>NZ_JBNDLZ010000002.1:0-955000 GCF_050436325.1 Paraburkholderia lebeckiae | reverse complement strand
AGGGAAAGGCGAAAAGAACCCCGGGAGGGGAGTGAAACAGATCCTGAAACCGCATGCATACAAACAGTCGGAGCCTCTGCGAAGGGGTGACGGCGTACCTTTTGTATAATGGGTCAGCGACTTACATTCAGTGGCGAGCTTAACCGATTAGGGCAGGCGTAGCGAAAGCGAGTCCGAACAGGGCGTCCAGTCGCTGGGTGTAGACCCGAAACCAGGTGATCTATCCATGGCCAGGTTGAAGGCACGGTAACACGTGCTGGAGGACCGAACCCACTAACGTTGAAAAGTTAGGGGATGAGCTGTGGATAGGGGTGAAAGGCTAAACAAACCTGGAAATAGCTGGTTCTCTCCGAAAACTATTTAGGTAGTGCCTCGTGTATCACCTTCGGGGGTAGAGCACTGTCATGGTTGTGGGGTCCATTGCGGATTACTACGCCATAGCAAACTCCGAATACCGAAGAGTGCAATCACGGGAGACAGACATCGGGTGCTAACGTCCGGTGTCAAGAGGGAAACAACCCAGACCGCCAGCTAAGGTCCCCAAATATGGCTAAGTGGGAAACGAAGTGGGAAGGCTAAAACAGTCAGGAGGTTGGCTTAGAAGCAGCCACCCTTTAAAGAAAGCGTAATAGCTCACTGATCGAGTCGTCCTGCGCGGAAGATGTAACGGGGCTAAGCCATATACCGAAGCTGCGGATGCACAGTAATGTGCATGGTAGGAGAGCGTTCCGTAAGCCTGCGAAGGTGCACTGGAAAGTGTGCTGGAGGTATCGGAAGTGCGAATGCTGACATGAGTAGCGATAAAGGGGGTGAAAGGCCCCCTCGCCGTAAGCCCAAGGTTTCCTACGCAACGTTCATCGGCGTAGGGTGAGTCGGCCCCTAAGGCGAGGCAGAAATGCGTAGCTGATGGGAAGCAGATTAATATTTCTGCACCATTGTGAAATGCGATGGGGGGACGGATCGCGGAAGGTTGTCCGGGTGTTGGAAGTCCCGGTCCTTGCATTGGAGAAGGCGCTTTGGCAAATCCGGGCGCGTAATTCAAGGGTGCGAGGCGAGCCACTTCGGTGGCGAAGCAACTGGAAGGGGTTCCAGGAAAAGCCTCTAAGCTTCAGTTTCACAGTGACCGTACCGCAAACCGACACAGGTGGGCGAGATGAGTATTCTAAGGCGCTTGAGAGAACTCGGGAGAAGGAACTCGGCAAATTGGTACCGTAACTTCGGGATAAGGTACGCCCTGGTAGCCTGACTGGCCTGCGCCAGAAGGGTGAAGGGGTTGCAATAAACTGGTGGCTGCGACTGTTTAATAAAAACACAGCACTCTGCAAACACGAAAGTGGACGTATAGGGTGTGACGCCTGCCCGGTGCCGGAAGATTAAATGATGGGGTGCAAGCTCCTGATTGAAGTCCCGGTAAACGGCGGCCGTAACTATAACGGTCCTAAGGTAGCGAAATTCCTTGTCGGGTAAGTTCCGACCTGCACGAATGGCGTAACGATGGCCACACTGTCTCCTCCCGAGACTCAGCGAAGTTGAAGTGTTTGTGATGATGCAATCTCCCCGCGGCTAGACGGAAAGACCCCATGAACCTTTACTGTAGCTTTGCATTGGACTTTGAACCGGTCTGTGTAGGATAGGTGGGAGGCTATGAAGCGTGGACGCCAGTCTGCGTGGAGCCGTCCTTGAAATACCACCCTGATCTGTTTGAGGTTCTAACCTTGGCCCGTGATCCGGGTCGGGGACCGTGCATGGTAGGCAGTTTGACTGGGGCGGTCTCCTCCCAAAGTGTAACGGAGGAGTACGAAGGTACGCTAGGTACGGTCGGAAATCGTGCTGATAGTGCAATGGCATAAGCGTGCTTGACTGTGAGACTGACAAGTCGAACAGGTGCGAAAGCAGGTCATAGTGATCCGGTGGTTCTGTATGGAAGGGCCATCGCTCAACGGATAAAAGGTACTCTGGGGATAACAGGCTGATACCGCCCAAGAGTTCATATCGACGGCGGTGTTTGGCACCTCGATGTCGGCTCATCTCATCCTGGGGCTGTAGCCGGTCCCAAGGGTATGGCTGTTCGCCATTTAAAGAGGTACGTGAGCTGGGTTTAAAACGTCGTGAGACAGTTTGGTCCCTATCTGCCGTGGGCGCTGGATATTTGAAGGGGGCTGCTCCTAGTACGAGAGGACCGGAGTGGACGAACCTCTGGTGTACCGGTTGTCACGCCAGTGGCATCGCCGGGTAGCTATGTTCGGAAGAGATAACCGCTGAAAGCATCTAAGCGGGAAACTCGCCTTAAGATGAGATATCCCCGGGGCTTCGAGCCCCTTGAAGGGTCGTTCAAGACCAGGACGTTGATAGGTCAGGTGTGCACGTACAGTAATGTACTGAGCTAACTGATACTAATTGCCCGTAAGGCTTGATCCTATAACAGGTGTGTCTCGACCCGCGTTAGTGCTTCAGCACTTGCGCGGGTCCGATCCCCGAAGGGGATTGGTGTGAACTCCCGCGGGAGCTAACAGAAACGCACGGTTGGGATTCAGTGTTGTGCCAGAAACAACACAACCCCCCACACGAATCCTTTACGCTTCTTCCCGATTGGCTGTGGCGCAACCGGTTGACTCCAACCCCCTGCGACGCAGCAACCCGTCATGCCTGATGACCATAGCGAGTCGGTCCCACCCCTTCCCATCCCGAACAGGACCGTGAAACGACTCCACGCCGATGATAGTGCGGATTGCCCGTGTGAAAGTAGGTAATCGTCAGGCTCCCCCCACGTCAGAAACCCCACCCGCCGCGGTGGGGTTTTTGCGTTTACGCGGCCCAAATCAACAGCAACATCGACAGAGATGATTGTAAGGTAAGCGCCCGGTGAAGGCCCGGGAGCGAGCTGGCGTGAATATTCCACGCCAAAGTGAACAGGGATTCCACGGCAAAAAGAACACGAATTCCACGGCAAAGTTAATGCCGATTCCACGGCAAAAAGGTAAGCACCTCACGACGACCGTCGTAGACGGCGGCGAGAACCGACATCAAAGTGGTGCCCATCATTTTCGATTTGATGGACATCACTGTGACAGAGTCGGAAGCCAGGCCGGGTAGCCGCAAGGGACGCCCGAATTATGATCGCGAGTTTCGACGCCGGCTTGCGGCCGCGGCATGTGAGCCTGGTGCGTCGGTCGCGAAGCTGGCGCGGGACAATGGCATCAATGCAAACATGCTGTTTGCCTGGCGGCGTCGCTATCGCGAGCAATTGCAGGCGGAAACGACGTGCCTGATTCCAGTGGCGGTGGTTCATGAGACGCCGCCGCAGCGCGTGGCGATGCCCCCAGATGCAAGGGACGTCTGCAACCGGACTGCACGAGCCGGGACGATCGAGATCCGGTTCGGTGACGTGGTAGTCAAGGTCAACGGCGTTGTCGACGCCGACACGCTACGCGTCGTCCTGGGGAGCGTGCGATCGTGATCTCTCTACCCACGGGTACACGCGTCTGGCTGGTGGCAGGCGTCACCGACATGCGCTGCGGGTTCCAGGGGCTGGCGGCAAAGGTGCAGACGGCGCTCGAGGACAATCCGCTGGGTGGCAACGTGTTCATCTTCCGGGGCCGGCGCGGCGATCTCGTGAAGGTCATGTGGGCGACCGAAGACGGGCTCTGGCTTCTTGCGAAGCGGCTTGAGCGTGGTCGCTTCGTCTGGCCACACGCCGATGGCGGCAAGGTCCATCTGACGGCGGCGCAACTGTCGATGTTGCTCGAAGGCATCGATTGGCGGCAGCCGCGTCGTACGGCTGCGCTGTCGATATTGTAAACCGCGAGGAAGGCTCGTAAACTGCGCCGCATGTCGAACGGCGCCGAACTTCCTGACGATGTTGCAACCCTGCGGGCCTTGCTGGTCGAGGCGCGTGCCCAGCTTGCCGAACGCGATCTGGAGATCGGGCAGCTCAAGGCGCAGATCGACAAGCTCAAGCGCATGCAGTTCGGACGCAAGTCCGAGCAGTTGGACCGGGAGGTCGCGCGGCTCGAAACCGCGCTCGAGGACTTGACCGGTGAGCGTGGTGTCGCTGATGTGCGACGCGCCCACGAATCAAGCGCGAGCACGCCTGTGGGCGACGCATCGCCGAAAGAAGCGCTGCCGCCGCATCTGCCACGCGAAGAACGCGTACTCGACGCCGACGCGACCTGCCCGAAGTGCGGCAGCGCCATGCAGCCGCTCGGAGAAGACGTGTCCGAGCAGCTCGCCCGCGTCGCGGCAATGTTCAAGGTGATCCGCACGATCCGGCGCAAGACGGTCTGTCCGTGCGGCCACCACTTCTCGCAGCCGTCCATGCCCGGCCTGCCGATCACGCGCAGCATTGCCCATCCGAGCCTGCTGGCCGACATCCTCGTCTCGAAGTACGCTGACCACGCGCCGTTGTACCGGCAGTCGCAGATTGCCGCGCGCGACGGCGTGAAGCTGGATCCGGCCAGCATGGGACGCTGGGTCGGCCAGTGCGAGGCCCTTTGCGTGCCGCTGACCGAGGCGCTGCGCCGCCACACGATGGCACCGTCGAAGCTGCACGCGGATGACACGCCGATCCCGGTGCTCGAACCGGGCAAGAAGAAGACAAGGACCGGGCGACTGTGGGTGTATGTGCGCGATGACACCCGTTCGGGCTCGACCGAACCGGCCGCGGTGTGGTTTGCTTACTCGCCCGACCGCAAAGGCATCCACCCCCAGACCCATCTCGCTGGATTCGAGGGCATCCTGCAAGCCGACGCCTACAGTGGCTTCAACGAACTGTACGAGAGCGGCAAGATCCGTGAAGCTGCATGCTGGGACCACGCGAGACGGTACCTCTACGACGTGCATGCCCGAACGCCTACCGAGGCGACCCGAGAGGTGCTCGAACTGATCGGTGGACTTTACGGCATCGAGGCGGACATCCGTGGCAAACCCGCTGCTGAACGGCTGTGCGTGCGGCAGGAGAAAAGCGTGCCGCTGCTCGCGACCATCAGGACGTGGATGACGGACAAGCTCGCAACGCTGTCGAAGAAATCCGAACTGGCCAAAGCGATCCGTTACTCGCTCAACCAGTGGGACGCGCTCGCGCTGTACTGCGAAGAGGGTCGTGCTGAGATCAGCAACGCCCTGGCCGAAAACGCGCTGCGCTGTGTGAGTCTGGGCCGCAAGAACTTCCTGTTCGCCGGCTCCGACAGCGGAGGCGAGCGGGCAGCCGCGATGTACGGTCTGATCGGCACATGCAAGCTCAACGGGATCAACCCGCGCGCCTACCTCGAATACGTCCTGACCCATATCGCTGACCATCCCATTAACCGCATCGACGAACTGTTGCCCTGGAACGTGGCCACGAAGCTGCCTCGGCAGTCTGGCCCATCGGCGTCTGCTGACACGTAACCCGATTCCCGATCATGCCTCACGCGGGCGCCGCGTTGCGGACGGCCGTCGCGAGGTGCTTACCCCGGTGAAGGCCCGGGAGCGAGCTGGCTAGCTGCTGCGATCAGGCAACGCGGGAGTCCAGCGGTGAGGGAGTAACTGTTCAATATCAGCAGCGCGATGTGTTGGCAGGCGCGTGAGCACGTCCTTCAGATAGGTGAGCGGTTCATGCCCGTTCAGTTGCGCCGACCGGATCAGGCTCATGATGGCAGCGGCACGTTTGCCGGCACGAAGTGAGCCCGCGAACAACCAGTTTTTTCTCCCAGTTGCCCAGGGCCAGATCTGATTTTCCACCCAGTTATTGCACATTGGCACATCTCCATCGTCGATGTAGCACGTGAGCGCCTCCCAGCGATTGAGGCTGTAGTCGATGGCTTTCGCGATTCCTGAACCTTCTGGAACCAGACGCCGCTGCGCACTCATCCACACGTGCAGCGCATCCATGACCGGTCGAGAATGGGCCTGCCGCAGTGCACGGCGTGCATCGGAATCTAGCACTGCTGCTTCACGTTCGACTTCACAGGGCGCCAAAGTATTTCAACGATTGCCCGCCGATCTCGCTTTGATAGTTTGCATGCAGCTCGAAGAACGCGCGACGCGCGTGCGCACATGCGCTCAATCCGCTACAGCGGCAGATGATCGGCGAACTTCGATACCAGCACCAAAGCGAGCAGCGCGGCAGTGGGAATGCCCTTGTCGATGACGTGCGCGGGCACGGGCACGGGCTCCTGTGTCAGCGTCTCGCATTGACGGCACACCCACTTGCCGCGGATATGCCGCTCGACCGTGAACACGCCCGGCATGTAGTCAAGCTTCTCGCTGATGTCTTCGCGAACGCGCTCAAGCTCGCAGCCGCATTGGCACGTCGTGGCATCCGGATCGTGATGAATGTCGGTTCGTGGCAGATGCGCGGGCAACGGCGCGCGTCGGAGACGTTGCTGTCGTGATTTGCGCTCGGGCGTATCCGGCTGAAGCTGCTCGAGCTCGGCTTCGATCGCGGCCAGATCCGTATCGCTCGCCTCGTCAAGCAGGCTCATCTGTTCTGTATTGAGCTGCTTGCTGCGCTTGCCAAACTGTTGCCGTTTGATGACTGAGAGCTCATGTGTGAGCTGGTCGATGCGGGTTTGCCGATCCCGCAACTCCCGTTCCTTCTCACCAACTTCGTGTTCCTTGTCCGCGAGCTGAACAGCCAGATGCGCAGCCAGTGCGCGAAGCGGGTCGGCGCTGAGCGTGGTATGGCGAGGCCGACGGGCAGGTCCATGACACCAAGTCTGCCAGACACGCAACGCATCACAAAGCAAAGCTGTTTTCGTCCGCGTCGGCCTCACATCACGGTAATCGCGTGATCGTTGGCCAGCGTGCGTCACGGCAGTCCCGTCACCAGTGCCCGTAACTGTTCGTCATTGAGTGGCAGTGAAACGGACTGCTCGCCGTAGCTTCAGATGAATCGCCCGCGATTCAGGCGCCGGGTGGCCAGCGAGATCCCCAGTTCATCGTAGGCCAGCACCTTCATTCGCGTCGAATGCCGGTTGGCAAACAGATAGGCATGGTGGGGGCGCGCCGCGCCGAATATCTTGACCACACGCGCAAGCAGCGTATCGGCGCCCGCGCGCATGTCCACGGGCTCGGTCGCCAGCCAGATCGCGTCAATGCGGATCATCGCAACCACCCCTGTAGCCATGCCGCGCATTCATCGGCCGCCGCCAGCGGCCAGTAGAGCGTAATCGTGGCAGCAGCGCGGCGAATCTCGATGCGGATCTCGCCTCGATCAGTCGGAACAGCTGGCGCTTGCAGTTGTAGTGGCACGAATGCCGCCGCAGGTGGCGGCTGCGCTTCGTCCGGCGCCGGCTGGCCGCTCGCACGCTCTCGCGCTGCCACCACCCACCGGCGCAGCAGGTTTGCGTTCAGGCGGTAATGCAGCGCCACCGCCGCGAACGACACGTGCGGCTGCATTGCCGCCCGTACCGCCATCTCCTTGAATTCCCGGCTGTGTTTGCGACGCTCTATTGCCGGCACCCCTCCATCATCAACCCGATCGTTGTCCGCCATTGTGTACACGTGTCCAACATTCCGGGGTCGGTTCATTTTTTGATGGACACGATGCTGCTATGGCACACCACTGACCTCAACGTGACTTCACCGGACCCTTACCCGGTGTCGCCGTCGACACCGTCTATTCCATCCCGGACGGTCAGTTGAAACTCCCCCACTTATGGTCGCGCAAATTCCCCCACCCTGTGCAGCAGGACTAAGGGTTTATTTAGCTGGTTTTCGTTTTTCTCGCAAGCGTTTCAGCGGCCTCTTTAAGGCGATAGCTGCGACCATCGAACTCGAGCAGATGGCAGTGATGCATGAGCCGGTCGAGGATCGTGGTGCTCATCGTGTAGTCGCCCAGGTATGCGCCCCAATCCTGCACAACGCGGTTGGATGTGACGACAACGCTGCGATGCAGTTTGTAGCGTTGATGGATCAGGGTTTGCAGCAGCGCGCCCGCGGCATCGGGGATCGTGCGCGACAGAAACAGATCGTCCAGCACAAGCAGATCGCTCTCGAGGATAGCCCGCAGCCGGGCTTCGCGCTGGGCAGTCGGGCTCAGCGCGTAACGGTTAAAGAAGTCGTCGGTCTCAAGATACTGCACCTTGTGGCCTTGCAGGACGGCTTGGTAAGCGACAGCCTTCGCAAGGTGCGATTTGCCGGTGCCAGGTTTGCCGATGATCAGCGCGCTGTCGCCGGCCGCGATGAACTTCAGCGTGTGTAGCTGGAAGCAGGTCTGGCGAGGCACTTTGGGATTGAAGCCCCAGTCGAATTCGGCGAGCGTGAGTTTGTCTTCGAGGCCGGAGAGCTTGTAGCGGCGTTCGATGAGCCGGGACTGGCGGCGATCCAGTTCGTCCTGCAGGATCAGTGCGAAGGTTTCAAGGAACGGCTGCTGGGAGCCCTGGGCCTGCAGCACGCGCGTTTCGAGTGTGTCGCGCACACCAGACAGGCGGAGCTGTCCGAGGGCCCGTTCGATTTCCGGTAATGTCATGGTCATGCCTGCGTTTCTCCCGTCGGAGGTTGAGGTTCGGCGCCGTGTTGCGCACCGAGGGTAAAGAGTTCGCCGTATTCGGCGGCAGGACGGATCAGCGGGTGGTCCTGCGTGAGAGGCAGTTCGAGTTGCGGTGCCTGATCGAGACGCTCGAGTGCCTGTTCGAACAGCTGATCGACGATCGCGCGCACCTGTTTGTACCGGTAGACGTGATGACGTAGTGCGTGGTCGCAGGCCTGTTCAACGAGCCGGGCTGGATACTTCTTCGCCAGACCGACGATGCCCCACATGGCGCGATGGCCGACGCGACCTTCGCTGTCGAACATGTGTTGGCAAAGCGCCTTTGTTTGCGGCCCGATGTCGCCAGCGCTCGCGAGCAGGAAGGCGCTCTGGCGGGACGGATTGAACGGGCGTTCGTCTTCGGGCAGTTCAAGCGAACCGGCCTGCAGGGCGCGAGGATGGGTGCGCAGCAAGGCCTGCGTACGGCGATCGCGAATCTCGATGGTGGAATCGTAGATCCGCACTGAAACGAGACTACCGATCGGTGCGGGTCGTGCCGCATAGTTGCTGCGATCGATGTTGACAGTGGTGTCGTCCCAGACGGTACGCACGACCTCCATGAAGTAGCGAAAGCCGGTGGTCGGCAACGCCCGCAGATGCGGCCTCTCCTCCTGGAACATGGCCTCGACCTGACGCCGGGTGCTGCCATGAATGCGTTTGGCCGCCCAGTTCGCCTCCCAGTGCATCAGGAATTCGTTCTGGGCTTCGAGCGACTCGAAACGGCGGCCGGCGAGCGCGGTGCCCTGCGTATGTTGAATCGCGTTCTCGACGGTCCCCTTTCGATTCGGGTCGCGCACTCGGGCAGGGTCGGCGACGACGCCGTAATGCTCGAGCATCGCCTCATAGAGCCGGTTGATCTCGGGTTCGTACAGATCGGGCGTGATGACGCCCTCCCGGAGATTGTCCAGGACGACATAACTGACAGCGCCGCCGAAGTAGCGGAAGGCTTCTTCGTGAAGCTGGGCCCAGACCTGCTTGCTGGACTTCCAGACCACGCGCCGGAAACTGCGCCGCGAATACCGCAGGGTCATCACGAACAACCGCGGGCGTCGGTAGCGGCCGGTCTTCGGATCGCGGGTCAGTGCGCCTTCGCCATAGTCGACTTGGGCTTCTTCGCCGGGGGCGAACGCGAGACGATCGAACTGCTCGGGATCAATGTGGCGCAAGGCGCGCACGAAACGCTTGACGCTCTCGTAGCTCGCGGTGAATGCGAACTGATCGGCCAGATCCTGATAGATCGCCTGCGCGTTTCGCCTCAGGCGGACCTGCTGCTCGATCCATTCGCGATGCGGTGCGCTTGCCGAGCGGGCGAAATTGAACGTTGTGGCCGCGCTGGAATCGGCGGTTGCCGGTGGTCGCGACGGTGGGGGAGTTTGCGGTTCAGCGGTTTCAGAGCCGGTGGTCGCCGTGGGGTAGTTTGCTGCAGCGGACTTCTCGGACTCGAAGATCGCCTGATAGCGACGGATCGTCTTGCGGTCGATGCCCGTGAGCCGCTGGATCTTGTTACGCTCTAGTAGTGTGAATACGGTGCTTTGCAGGTGCGGCTTCAAGACGTTCTATATGAACGCGCCCCGTTTGAGCAAGCGCTCGTGTGTTCTGACATGACAGGGTCGGTTGCAGCTCTATATCCGGGCTTATTGCAGCTGCTACGCTGCGGCCCACTATGAAATCCGCTGACCCGCGCCTCATTCACTCCGCGAGCTCAAGGCTCTTCACGTCTTTCAGGCTTGGCGGGTCACGGTCCTACCTGTGTGTCATCACATACGATTGCCTGCGCAACCTTCGAAGCTCGTACTGCATTGAACGTTGATTTTCTGCATGACAGCAGTGGCTTACGCCGGCTTCACGCTCAAGTGGTCTTTCTGGTAAGGCCTGTTATGGGCCAGTAACGCCCAGATCGTGCGTGCCATCTTGTTGGCTAGCGCAACGGTCACCACATTCGGCGGTCGGCGTTTGCTGATCTGGTCGATCCACGGCCCTGTTTCCTTCGCATGAGTGAGCACGCTGCGGGCGCCGTGAATCAGCAACTTGCGCAGATAGGTGTCGCCCATCTTGCTGATGCCATGCAGGTTTATCTTGCCGCCCGAGCCCGTCTGCCGCGGCACGAGTCCAGCCCATGCGGCAAACTCTCGGCCTGACCGGAAGGCCTTGGGATCACCCATCATTGCGACTGCCGCCGTCGCCGTCAGCAGTCCAACGCCGGGAATCTCGCTGATCGCCTTGACAGCCGGATCATCCTTCTTCCACTCGCGCATGCGCCGTTCGATCCCGGCAATCTGCTCATCCAGTGCCGTCAGGCCGTTCCACTGTTCGCGCATCGTGTCGATGAGCACGGCCGGCAGCCGTTCGGCCACCCTGGCGAGCACTTCAGGAATCGCCTTATCCAGCGCAGTCCGTCCTTTACCCATCACCTCGCCGTATTCAGTCAGCAGACCGCGCAATGCGTTGATCTGCATCGTACGAAACTTCACCAGCTGCTCGCGCATCCGGTGCAGCGCCAGCACAGCCTGCTGCATTTCTGTTTTGACCGCCACCGGTTTGCTGGGCTGTTGCACCGCCCGCCAGATCGCCTGCGCATCTGCCGCATCGTTTTTGTTGCGAATGTTGAAGGCCTTGACGAATTCGGCAGGCATCAGCTTCACCTGATGGCCCATCTTCGTGAGCTGCCGAGCCCAGTGGTGCGCCCCGCCACACGCTTCCATACCGACGAGACAGGGAGCCCGGTTCGCGAAGAACTCGAGAAACTTTGCCCGCTTGATCTGTTTGTTCACGATCTCGCCAGTTTCCTGGTCGATGTAGTGCACCTGAAACACCGTCTTCGCAATATCAACGCCCACCGCCGTAGAGTTCATCTCTGGATCCTCCGGTTATCGGGAATTCGTGCATTTTGCACCTTCGTGCATCGATGTCGTTCGTCTGTGGGATCCACGATCCTTGCTGGCGTTTACAGGTGGGGCGCGTTCATTTCAATTCACTCCCTGAACTCCTTCTTGTTCAAAGGAGACGAAGATAGACGTCCTGCAACACCTCTCCCGGCAGCTTTAGTGGCTCAGCCGACGGTCGTCAGGTGGGGGAGTTTGAAGTGACCATACCCGGGGGAGTTTGACCGACCGCCGGGGGGTTCCATCGATGACGCTCGCGCTGCATGTTCGGTTACCTAACGGTGTCGAACTCAACTTCGGCGAGGCTGGAGTCGAAGAGATCACGACGATCATCCAGGTGCTGGGGAGGCTGCCGTGTTCCGGTTTGACGAAGGTCTGAACGTCTATCTGCACCGCGATCCCGTCGATTTCCGATGCGGAATGAACAGCCTGTCGATTCTCGTGGAGCAGGCGATGGGCCTCAACCCCATGGATTCGTCGCTCTACGTGTTCACGAATCGGCGATGTGATCGTATCAGGATCTTGGGCTGGGATCACAACGGGTCCTGGCTATTGCTCAGGAGACTCGAAGAGAAGGAGTCTGGCCCGAAGGTAGCACCGGGGTCGTCACGCTGGACGTAGAGCGGTTGCAGTGGCCACTCAAGGGCGCTGACGTTGCCGCGCTTCGGCGCCATCCGAAACGACATTATGCCCGTGTGAGTTGAACACGACATTGGCGTGCCGGTCCAAGCGACATGCCGATCAACATCACCCTCTCTGCCGACGAGTTCAAGGCACTCCCGGCGACGCGCGAGGAGCACGCTGCGCTTCAGGGGGAACGTGACGGGCTGCGCAGCACGCTGCGACTCGTGACAGCAGAGCGTGACCTCGCCGGGGAGCACATACGGGCCTACCGCCGTGAGCTGTTCGGTGCCGAGTGCGAAGCGCGGGATTCTGATCAATTCGGCTTGTTCAACGAAGCCGAAGCGCTCGGTGCGAACGCCACGCCCGCGCGGGAAGACACACCGGAAACGACGGTTGGCGCGCACATGCGCAAGAAGCGCGGCCACCGCAAGCCGCTCGATCCGAGTCTGCCGCGCGATGTCGTGCGGCACGAACTGCCCGCAGCCGATCGTTTCTGCGCCAACGACGCTCACGCGCTTGTAGAGATCGGAGTTGAAACCAGCGAGCAGCTCGACGTGATTCCAAAACAACTCCGCGTCATCCAGCACCAGCGCGTCAAGTATGCCTGCCCGTGCTGAGATCCTGGCATCAAGGTCACGCCAGCGCAGCCGCGCATCATCCCGCGCGGACTCCTGAGCGAATCGGCGCTTGCGTGGATCGCTGCCAGCAAGTATCAGTTCGGGATGCCACTCTACCGTCAGGCCGGCCTGCTGCGACGCTTCGGCGGTGACATCTCGTCGAACACCATCGCCGCGAGCATCGTCCGTGTCGGACTCGCGACGCAACCTGTGATCAACCTGATGCGCGATGCACTGCTCGATGCGGAGCTGATCTACTGCGACGAGACGACGTTCCAGGTCCTGAAGGAGAAGGGCCGCAAGCCTCAGACGAAGAGCTATCTCTGGTCGCAGATGACGGATGCGGGGAATCCGATCCGTGGCTTCACCTATACGCCTGGATGCGGCGCGCAGTTGGTAGACAAACTGTTCACGGGCATCCGTAAGGGCGCTGTCCTGATGACCGATGGCTATGGACCCTATAACGGTATCCGCCGAGCGATACCAGCTCGTGCACCTTGGATGCCGGGTTCACTGCCGGCGCTACTTCGTCAAGGCAGAGGAAAATGTGCCCAAAGCTGCGCACCCGCCCGATCTGCTCGCGACGCGCTTCATCAAGCTGATCGGAAAGTTGTTCGTTGCCAAGGCGGGAGCGCGAAATGGAACCTGCGCGAGCAGTGGCCGAAGCTGATCGTTTATGTCGGGAATGGTGGACTGGCCCATATCGAATAGCGACTGTGCAAATTCGATCCGTCCGTTTGTGATCGGGAGGCGCGGCTGGTTGTTCAGCGACACGGTTGAAGGCGCGACTGCGAGCGCCAATCTAATCGTTCGTGAGATCGTGAAGCGACAATTGCGCCGCCTGTATGGACAAGCCTGACGCGCCAGGCTCTTGCATTTGAACACTACAATGAGCGCCATCCGCTCAAAGCCCTGGAATACCGCTCGCCGCGTGTTCAGACGTGCTGCCGCGACTTCATTGACCTAACGGTGTCCGCGTGTCCCGAATTACAGGGGGACTCCAACCAGCTGCACTGGGTCATCTCCGCCCCCCAGTTGCCCGACCTCAGCAAGCAATGCTTCGTCGCGCGCAATCACCTTTGGCAGATGCGAGCGCAAGAACTCGACCCACGTGCGCGTCTTTGCATCGATGAATTTGCGCGACGGATAGAGCGCATAAACAGTCGTCTTCTGCAGCGTATATTCTGGCAACACGCGCACCAGCGTGCCATCGCGCAACCCGGAAATGGCCGCGTAGAGCGGCACCATGCCGATGCCCATGCCTTCGCGGATCGCCACGATCAATGATTCCGCGATGTTCACATGCACGGGGCCGTCGACTTCCATCAACTCACTGCCGTTCGGGCCGTCGAGCGTCCATTCATGTGGCGGGAACGCCGGCGTATGCAGGATCAGACATTCGTGATGCGCAAGGTCAGCCGGTTCTTGCGGCGCGCCGTGCGCCTGCACGTAGGCCGGCGATGCGCACAGGATGCTGAACGTCGTCCCCAGCGGAAACGATACGAGGTCCGAATTCGGCAGCGTCGATGCGCCGATCACGGCCACGTCGGCGCTGCCCTCGAACAGATCGGGCATGCGCTGCGATAGCGTCAACTCGACGGTCACATCAGGATAAAGCTCGCGGTAACGCGAAATGGCCGGCAGGACGTAGTGCTGGCCGATGCTCGCAAAGCTATGCATGCGCAGTGCGCCGGTTGGTCGCTCGTGTGCGCAACTGGCTTCTTCTTCCGCAATATCGACATCCGCGAGGATCTGCTGCGATCGCTTCAGATAGCGCTCGCCGGCAGTGGTCAGCGCAAGCCGACGTGTCGAGCGATTCAGCAGGCGCGTGCGCAGATGTGCTTCGAGCTCCGAGACCGCGCGAGACATCGCGCCGGTCGTTGAATTGAGCGATTGCGCGGCCGCGGTGAAGCTACCGGCTTCAACCACGCGCACAAACACTCGCATATTTTGTAGCGTGTCCATCAAACCTTCTGTTTCATGATCAAGATCATATTTTCCGTCAGTCTCAGAACTCTATTGTTGTCCGTTCTGGAACAGATGTTCTGCACCCGTCGGCTTAATGTACACATCGCGGACTCCTACAATCGGCGCCTCGCCTGCCGGTGTCAGCCATTCTGTCCGGAGGCTCTCTCAGCGACCACGTGGGGAGCACTGTTTCCAGATGAAACCCGATCATGCGATCGAACCGTCGGCGGATCTCTTCGGTCCGCGCGGCGTCATGCGGCGACGCCTCAGCCGAGCCAAACTCAATCGCGCCGCGCGCGACTGGGCTAGCAGCGACGGCCTGACCTGGCTGCATCTGCTGAAGACGGTCACCGCCGGTCTGCTGGCGCTGGGCATCGCGATGCTGCTCGATCTGCCGCAGCCGCGCATTGCGATGACCACTGTCTTTGTGTTGATGCAACCGTTCAGCGGCATGGTGCTCGCGAAGAGCTTCTACCGGATTCTCGGAACGGCAGTAGGGACCGTGGCCGCGCTCTTGCTCGGCGGGCTGTTCGCTCAGCAGCCCGAACTGTACATGCTCGGCATGATCGTGTGGGTGAGCGCCTGTATTTCTGCGGCGGTCCGGTATCGGCATTTCAGATGGTACGGTTTTGTGCTCGCGGGTTACACCGCCGCGCTGATCGGCATTCCAAATGTGACGACGCCTCAGGGACTGTTCCTCGCCGCACTCACGCGTGCGGCGGAAGTGGCGGTCGGCATCGTGTGTTCGAGCGCGGTCAGCGCGTTGCTGCTGCCCCAGCGCTCGATCCTTGCGCTGCGACGTAACCTTCAGCTCAGGTACGCGAATTTTACTGCGTTTGCTGTCGACGTGCTCGCACGCGGGCTCGAGCGCAATCAGTTCGAACGGCGTTTCGCGGATTTCGTCGACGAAATCGCTGGCTTCGAAGCAACCCGCACGTTCGTCGCATTCGAAGATCCGGCGATGCGCTCGCGCAGTGCGCATCTGGCACGTCTGAACCGCGAATTCATGGATGCGTGCGCGCGTCTGCATGCGCTGAATCAGTTGCTCAAACGGTTGCGCGCCAGCCGCGCTGTGTCGATACTCGCGGCCGTCGGTCCGTACCTCGACGAACTGCGAGCCTTGTTCGAAGCACAAGCTGAAGCCGGCGTCGAAGCATCGCGCGCAGCAGCCGACCTGCGCCACTTTCGAGCGAGCTTGCCACGCCGGGTACGCGAAACCAGGCGGCCGCTCGAAGCCGCGTCCGCGGAATCGCTTGCGGACTTCGACTCGGCAGCCGAATTGCTGTATCGATTCGTGGGCGAATGGATAAACTATTCGCTAACCTATGCATGCTTGTGGCGAAAAACAGCAAGCCGGGAGCACCGCCTACGATGCAGCTCAAGCCCAACTAAGAGCCACCGCGCAAGCAGACCTATAAGCCGCACAAACCACTTCGTCGTACTGTTCACGTTCCTGCGCTCGGCTGTCGTCATCGGAATCGCCGGTGCGTTCTGGATCGCGACCAACTGGCCGAGCGGCGGCCTCGCCGTGATTGGCGCGACGCTGGCCTGTGCGTTGACGTCCACTGCGCCAGGCGCCACCAGAATGGCCATTCAGATGGCGATCGGCGCGGTGCTCGCGACGCTGGCCGGCTATGTGTTCATGTGCTACGTGTATCCGAACATCGATGGTTTCCCGCTGCTTTGCGCGGTACTCGCGCCGGTGCTCGCGCTCGGCGCATTCATTGCGACCCGTCGCGGCGCGGCGGGGCTTGGCATCGGCTTTTCGGTGTTCTTCTGTCTGCTGGCCGGGCCGGACAACGTCGTCGGCTACGTGCCCGATCTGCTGATCAACAACGGCATCGCGCTGAGCGCGTCGATGCTGCTCGCAGCCGTTGTTTTCGCGGTGGTCTTTCCCGCCGATATGCGCTGGCTCATCGACCGGATCAAGGGCGACCTGCGAGCGCAAACGGTGTCGGCATGCAAGGACGCGCTGCCGGGTCTGAACCTACGTTTCCAGGCGGGCACGCATGATCTGACTTCGCAACTGCGCGTGCTGTTGACGCACCGTTCACGACGACGGCGCGACGCACTTCGCTGGATGCTCGCGACGATCGAAGTAGGTCACGCCGTCATCGATCTGCGCAACGAAACCGCACGCGCCGATCATGCCGACATGCTTCAGCCGCGTTGGCGCGGCGTGATCGAACACACGTGCGACGATCTCGCCCGGCTCTTCCAACGCCCAGGTCCACGTTCGCTCGAACGCGCACTCGTCGCCGTGCGCTCGGCCACCTGGCTCGCGCAAGACATGCTGCAGGCAGTGCACGCCGAGCGCGACCGGCATCACGATCTGCAACGTATCTTGAGCTGTCTGCACTTCATTCGTAGCGCGTTGCTCGACAAGGACGCGCCCTTCAATCGTCGCTGAGCAATGCTGCGTGGATCTTTCTGCCAGATGGAAAGATCCCTTCCGGGCGGCCCCGTTTATTCGCGTAGGTGGCGGTCATATAGTTTCGTCACTGCCTCGCAGTATTCGTCGCAGTAGTCGTAAGTCCTGGAGAACGAGATGAAAGTGTTGAAGATGGTCCTGATTGCCTGTTCTTTGTCCACCGCTGCTGCCGCCTATGCACAGACGGCGCCGGCCGCGCCGGAGCAGCAGGTTGCGCAAGCGGATGGCCAGCGCGCCGATAACGTTGCCCCGCGCAAGCATGTGGAAGCGCCGAAAGCGAAAGCTGATGAGTGTGTCGGCCCGATGAGCTTCTGCAACATCTACTTCGGCAGCTGAGTCCGGCTGCCTCACGCGCAACACCTGTCGCGGACCCTATCGCGCAACCCAACACCTGCTCGCGACGCCGTCCGATCGAGACGCCGCGGCGGGTGCGGCAACCGTCTATTGAGCGAAGCACACCGCAGACGTGCGCACCAGTAGACGGAGCTGGCGACTATGGAGAGACTCCCTTTCATGTACGAAGACCGAATTCGCTGCGCCGCGCTGCGCGGAAAAATCACCACGGCAGCCGACGCGGCGCTTCTGATTCACGACGGCATGCGGGTTGGCACAAGCGGCTTCACGCGCGCGGGCGACGCGAAGGCCGTGCCGGTCGCGCTCGCCGAGCGTGCGCGCCGGCTGGGCGAGCCGCTGCGCATCACGTTGATGACTGGCGCCTCGCTCGGTCATGACGTTGACCGCATGCTGACCGAAGCGCATGTGCTCGCGCGCCGTCTGCCGTTTCAGGTAGACAAGACGCTGCGCGACGCCATCAATCGCGGCGAAGTGATGTTCGTCGATCAGCATCTGTCCGAGACCGTCGAGATGCTGCGCGCAAACCAGCTCGGCAAGCTCGATGTCGCGATCATCGAAGCCGCCGCGATCACGGAGAGCGGCGGTCTCGTGCCGACGACGTCGGTCGGGAATTCGGCGAGCTTCGCGATTCTCGCGGACAAGGTCATCGTCGAGATCAATCTTGCGCAGCCGCTCGGGCTCGAAGGCTTGCACGACATCTGGATTCCGGGGCGCCGGCCGCATCGCGAGCCGCTGCCGATCGTGCGCGCGCGGGATCGCGTCGGCACACCCGCTATCAAGATTCCGCCCGAGAAAATCGCGGCGATCGTGATCACGGACATGGCCGACAGCCCGTCCACGGTCTTGCCCGCGGATCGGGAAACCGCGTTGATCGCCGGTCATTTGATCGAATTTTTCCAGCACGAAGTCACGCGTGGCCGCATGCCGAAGCAGTTGCCGCCACTGCAGGCAGGCATCGGTACGATCGCCAACGCGGTGCTGGCGGGATTCGTCGATTCGCCTTTCGAGGTGTTCGAAATTTATTCGGAAGTCCTTCAGGATTCGACGTTCGATCTGATGGACGCCGGTAAGGTCGCGTTCGCGTCCGGCGCGTCGATCACGTTGTCGGCCGCGCGGCAGGCGCAGGTATTCGGCGATATCGAGTGCTATCGCGACCGGCTCTTGCTGCGTCCGCAGGAAGTCAGCAACCATCCCGAGGTGATTCGGCGGCTCGGTCTGATCGCGCTCAATACCGCGCTCGAATTCGATATCTACGGCAACGTCAATTCGACGCATGTCGGCGGCACGCATATGATGAACGGCATCGGCGGTTCGGGCGACTTTGCGCGCAATGCGTCGTGCGCGGTGTTCGCGAGCAAGTCGACCGCGAAGGACGGCCGCATTTCGAGCATCGTGCCGATGGTGCCGCATTGCGATCACAACGAACACGACGTCGACGTCGTCGTCACCGAGCAGGGTCTCGCCGATCTGCGCGGCCTAGCGCCGCGCGAACGTGCGACGCTGATCATCGAGCATTGCGTGCATCCGCGGTATCGCGAGCTGTTGCGCGACTATTACCGCGATGCGTTGCTTTGGGGAGGGCAGACGCCGCATTGCCTCGATCAGGCGTTTGCATGGCATACGCGGCTGCGCGATACGGGGTCGATGCTGCCGGCCTGATTCTGCGGCGGCCACGACCGCGGCGATAAAAGCAGAAGCAACAGACCATAAAAAAGCGCCAGCGATTCGAACCCGCTGGCGCTTCATGACGTCGGATGGCGTGCTCAGGACCCTCGTCGCACGAGCCGGATAATAAACAGCAGAATGACCGCGCCGATCAACGCGGTGATGATCGAGCCGATCCAGCCGCCGCCAAGCGAGATATGCAGCACGCCGGCGAGCCACCCGCCGATGAACGCGCCGATGATCCCGACGATGATGTCGACGATCAGGCCGAAGCCGCCGCCCCTGACCAGCACACCCGCGAGCCAGCCCGCAATCGCGCCGATGATGATCCATGCGATGATGCCGTGTTCCATATTCGAGACTCCCTGGTTGAGTGTGAACAATTCACGGTGACAGAGCTTAGTCGAAGGTTATGGGACCGTCCACGTTCACGACGCGGAATTAACATTATCTGAATCTGCTGCCAGCTAAGTGTAGACGATGCGCGCGAACAAATGAGACTTACGCGCCGCGCTTCACTCGGGCGTCGGCTCCGCTTCCCGCGCGGTCCAACTGACGCTGGACACGCTCTTTTCCATGCTCAGGCGGCTCGCCATCTGTTCGAGCTTCGATTGATCCTTCGGATGCATCGTCAGCGTCGCCGTCACTCGAATGCGCGCCGGTTCGTCCTCGACATCCTCGCTCGTGAGGCTCTGGAACGACAGCGGCGCCGAGTACATCGAGTTGGAAATCGCGGCGCGAATGTTAATCTCGTCGGCTTCGCGGCAGACGATCGTCAGCACGTACTCGCGTACGAGGTCGGCGTTTGAAACCGGCGTCGAGTTGATCATCCGGCTCACTTCACGCAGCGCGGTGTTGGCCAGCAGCACGACCGCGGTGCCCGCGAGCGCCGGTCCGTAATGTCCCGCGCCGCTCAACACGCCGACGGCCGCCGAGCACCACAGCGTCGCCGCGGTGTTGATCCCCTGGATCGAGCCTTTGTCGCGCATGATGACGCCGCCGCCAAGAAAGCTGACGCCGGACACCACATAGGCGGCAATCTGCGTGACGCCGCTGACGCCGTTGCCGGTCAGCATGCCGAGCGTGACGAACAGGCACGCACCGCTCGCCACGAGCGTGATCGTGCGCAGGCCCGCAGTGCGCTGGCGCATCTGTCGTTCGAGGCCAATCGCGACGCCGCAAGCAAAAGCGGTCAGAAGCCGCAGGAAGAATTCGAGTGTCATCGTTCAGAAAGGTTGGCGTGCGTGCTGCCGCGGGGTGAAGCCTACGCGTGCGAACGTCAGGTCGTCTACCTCGTGCACGGTAAGCGCATGAGGGTGGAACGAAATACGCGCGCACACGCGTGCAGCGGCCGGAAGCGTGCGGCATCGGCATGGCATCGAGCCACGCTGCGCTTCACCGACAGTACGCGAATGACAATGAAATGAGAGCGACGTGCGCCATCGAGCCCGAGGGCAGGACGGCGACAGGGACACCTGACGCGGAAATCCTGCCGCTCAGGCGAGCGGGCAAATCGATACTCGGCTGGTACAGCTGCTACTGTCCAAGATCGTGATTCCGGTTAAAAGAATTGCGCGGATTGTAGAGGGCGGCGCAAAGTTCAGTCAAGCCGCGATCGGCGGAGAGTGCGCATGTGGGTTTGCTACAGCCGTATCGTAGACAGGCCGTAATTAATTGCTCCGGACTGCGAATGTTGAGTTCAATCCGGTTCGCCCGGCACGAGTCTCAAGCGCGTGATTTCCGAAGGCGCGCCGAGTCGTTTCGGCGGACCCCAATAGCCCGTACCGCGACTCGTATAAACCCAGAGTCCGTTCAGGCGCGCGAGGCCTGCCGTAAACGGCTGTTGCAGGCGCACAAAGAAATTCCACGGAAAGAACTGACCGCCGTGCGTGTGACCCGACAACTGCAGCGTAAAGCCGGCCGCCGCGGCCGCTTCGGCCGAACGCGGCTGATGCGCGAGCAGCACCCTGATCAGCACGTCGCCAGGCGCGCCGGCGAGCGCCGCGACCGGGTCGCTGCGATGCGCGGGGTCGTGATGACCCGCCGAGTAATCGGTGACGCCGGCGATGACGGCGCGCGCGCCGTCATGGTCGACGATCACGTGTTCGTTCAGCAGCACCCGCAAGCCGAGCCGGCGGAATTCGGCGATCCACGAGTTCGCTCCGGAGTAGTACTCGTGATTGCCGGTCACGAGAAACGCACCGTGCCGCGCGGCGAGCCGCGACAGCGGCTGCGTATGCCGGCTCAGCTGCGGCACGCTGCCGTCGACGACGTCGCCCGTCACCGCGATCAGATCCGGCTTGAGCCGGTTCACCGCGTCGACGATCGCATCGACATAACGGCCCTTGATCGTCGGGCCGACGTGGATGTCACTGATCTGCACGATCGTGAAGCCTTCGAGCTCGGCAGGCAGATCGTCGATCGGCACGTCGATCGTGACGACGCGCGCGCGACGGCGCGCGTTGAACAGGCCGATCAGCGTCGACAGCAGCGCGAGCAGCGGCACCGCCGCCGCCGAGCCGGTGCGCCAATGCGCGATCGTGAGCGTGTTCGGCCAGATCGCGTCGATCGTCAGCAGCGACGCCAGCACCAGGTCGCGCGCGAACGTCAGTACCAGCAGCGACGAGAAGAAGCCCATCGCGAGCAGGCCAACCCACGCGAGCCGGTCCCCGAGCGGCTGGCGCTTGAAGCCGCGCGCCATCATGCCGACAGGGATCAGGTAGATCGACAGCACGAGCCACAGCGCGCACAGCCCGCGGCCGGCCGCGGTGATCGGCATGTCGGGAATCAGGCGCAAGCCGACGTAGATATGCAGCAGGATGCCAATCAGGATGATACGGACAAGAAACGATGAACGTCGCATAAAGAGGATCAGGGCGGGAAGGGGCCGAAGGGCAGCGATAGCGCGGCGGCGATCGGGTTGACGGAACGCGGCGAATCATTCTACCGACATGTTCAGCCCCTTGCCGTAGCACGCAAAATTCGTGCTCCCGCACCGCAGGACACGCCGGCCCCGAAGCCGCCGGGACGAGCCACCAAAGGTGTTCGCCGGGGCAGGCGCATTCCCTGCTCAGCACATACTTACAGGGCCGCGCGCCACGCATTCAATGCCTATGCAAGCGAATTAAATGGGCTTTGAATTGTATTCATGCGTGGAGTATGCTTGAAACAAGCCAGCTTGTTGTCGGGGCAGCGTAGGGCGCTTCGGCCATGACTGGTTCTGTCGCCGGGAAAGATCGGGCGGGGGAGGCACACCATGAAGCTGCTCAAATCGGGCCACCTGTGGCATCACGCGCACGACGTGCATCATGTGCATCATGAGCATCATGTCGGGCACGAGGGCAGCCACGTGATGCTGCCGCTCGTCGGCATCTCGCTGATGGCGATTGCGCTTTACGTCGGCGTACGCAACATCGATTTCTCCGAACTCGGCAAAAGCGCGCTGTTCGACGTCGTGATGGTGTGCGTCGCGCTCGGCATCGCGGGCCTGTTCGGTGCGGTCGGCGCGTGGCTGCGCTCGAATGGCGACGAAGCCGAAGAGGGCTTCTGCTTCATCGGCGCGCTGATCGGCACGGTGGTCTTTTATGTCGCGGTGCTGACCTGACGCGATCCGATCCAGCGCGTGGCGCGCACCCGCAGCGCCATCCATCATCAACGCCCCGTCACACTATGCGCGCCGCTTCGTCGAACGAAAAACGCGGGCTGCGCGCAAACAGCTTTGACGGATCGCCGTGGCCAAGATTGATCAGGAAGTTCGACTTCAGCGTCGTGCCCGCAAAAAACGCTTCGTCGACCTTGGCCTGATCGAAGCCCGACATCGGCCCAGTGTCGAGACCGAGCGCACGCGCCGCGAGAATCAGATACCCGCCTTGCAGCGTCGAATTGCGAAACGCCGTGTCCGCAATCAACCGCTCGTTGCCGACGAACCAGCTGCGCGCGTCCGCATGGGGAAACAGTTTCGGCAGATACTGGTAGAAGGCCATGTCCATGGCGACGATCACCGTGACGGGCGCGGCCATCGTCTTCTCGAGATTGCCAGCCGACAACGCCGGGCGCAGTTTCTCCTTGCCCTCCGGCGTCCTGACGAACACGAAGCGGCCCGGACTCGAATTGGCCGAGGTCGGGCCGAGCAGTACGAGCTCCATCAGTTCGCGCAGCACGGCGTCGTCGACCGGCTTGTTCTGCCAGCCATTGTGCGTACGCGCGTCGCGAAAGAGTTGCGCGAGCGCCTGATCGGAAAGTGTCATGGAAGTAGTCCGTGCGAAAGAACAGAGGGAACGCGGAGAGCCGCGTCGAATGAAAGAGCAACGCGCGTGAATCAGCGGGTGAGCCGGTGTCGCCATAATAGTCAAGGTTTTGACTTGTCCGCTTGCATCCAGACATTCCGATGAGCACCGATTTATTCAACGACCTGCCGACGCCCGACGTCGACTGGTATCCAGACTGGCTCGCGGCGGCCGACGCCGAACGCCTGCTGGCCCGACTGATCGACGAAGTGCAATGGCGCCAGGACATGATGGGCACGCCCGCCGGCCGTGTTGCACTGCCGCGTCTGACCGCCTGGCAGGGCGAGCCGGACGCGGTGTACGTGTACTCGGGCATCCGCAACGTGCCGCAAGCATGGACGCCCGCCGTCGCCGAACTGAAGGCGGCCGTCGAGGCGACCAGCGGCGCGCGTTTTAACAGCGTGCTGCTGAATCGTTACCGCAGCGGCGCCGACAGCATGGGCTGGCACGCGGACCGCGAGCTCGAACTCGGCAAGCAACCGGTGATCGCGTCGGTGAGCCTCGGCGTCGCGCGCAGGTTCGATCTGCGGCACAACCGCAGCGGCGTCGTGCAATCGTTCTCGCTGAAGGGCGGCAGCCTGCTCGTGATGAAGGGCGACACCCAGGCGCAGTGGCGTCATCGGGTGCCGAAGGAGCCGCGCGTGAGCGGCGAGCGCATCAATCTGACGTTTCGCTGGGTCACTCCGAGAGTGACGCCGACCTGAGGCAGCGAGCGGCAATGCTCTGACCGGCGCGCCATACCAAAATTGATATCGAGGGCGCGAATCATATGATTGGACGGTTAACGCCTCGCACAGTACGCTACATCACGATCCATGCGCCGTGAGGGCCGCGAGGGCCGGGCAGACCGCTGGGTCGTCTACACAACAACGATTGGAGACTGTCATGGCGAATACACGACGTGCCGCGTGTCGCGCTCTGGGCGCGCTCGCGCTTTCCGCGAGTCTCGGAGCGCTGACGCTGGCCACGCCCGGCGCGCATGCCGAGGACAAGAAAATTACGCTCGGCTTTGCGCAGGTCGGTGCGGAAAGCGCATGGCGCACCGCGAATACCGAATCGGTGAAGTCCGCGGCGACGGAGGCCGGCATCAACCTCAAATTCTCCGACGCGCAGCAGAAGCAGGAAAACCAGATCAAGGCGATCCGCTCGTATATCGCGCAGAAGGTCGACGTGATCGCGTTTTCGCCGGTCGTCGAATCGGGCTGGGAGCCGGTGCTGCTCGAAGCCAAGGCCGCGAAGATTCCGGTGATCCTGACCGACCGCAACATCGACGTGAAGGACACGTCGCTGTACGTGACGATGATCGGCTCGGACTTCCTCGAAGAAGGACGGCGCGGCGGCCACTGGCTCGCGGATCACTACAAGGACGATAAAGGTCCGGTCAACATCGCCGAGCTGCAAGGCACGGTCGGCTCCGCGCCGGCCAACGACCGCCACGCGGGTCTGATCGAAGTGATCAAGAGCGATCCGAAGTTCAAGATCATCGCGTCGCAAAGCGGCGACTTCACGCTCGCCGGCGGCAAGCAGGTGATGGAAGCGTTCATCAAGACCTACGGCAACAAGATCAACGTCGTCTATGCTCACAACGACGACATGGCGCTCGGCGCGATCCAGGCGATGGAAGAAGCCGGCATGCATCCGGGCAAGGACGTCGTGGTGGTTTCGTTCGACGCAACCAAGGGCGGCTTCCAGGCGATGGCCGCCGGCAAGATGAACGTCGACGTCGAGTGCAGCCCGCTGCTCGGACCGCAGCTGATGTCGGCGGTGAAAGACGTCGTGGCTGGCAAGCCGCTGCCGAAGCGCATCCTGACTCAGGAGACTGTCTTCCCGATGAGCGTGGCCGCGCAAACTCTGCCGTCGCGTAAGTACTGACGCGGCGCGCAACGTCGCCGCGGCAGCGCTCGCGCGAGCGCCGCGGCGTGTGCGGTGTTCAGGCGCCGGGGCCAACGGGCTCACGGCGCGAAGGAGATGTGCAGTACGGACGCATCGAACAGGTTTCTCCAGTGGTGCCTGACCGCCCGGGCTGCTTTCTTCCGCAGCGGGCGGTCTCTTTTCAGGAGCATGCGCCCGCCGGAGCATGTCACTGGGGCCTGCCGAACCATGCATAGCCGATCGAGCGAGGTCCATGACCCATTCCGCTACCAAACCGAATCAGCCGGACCAGCCGCAGCGCGGCACGCCGCCGGGCGCGCCAGGCCAACAGAATGACATGAGCGCGCGCGAACCGATTCTGGCGACCTCCGGCGTCAGCAAGACATTTCCGGGCGTCAAGGCGTTGCAACACGTCGACTTCCGCCTGTTTCCCGGCGAGGTCCATACGCTGATGGGCCAGAACGGCGCCGGCAAATCCACGTTGATCAACGTGCTCACCGGCGTGCTCGCACCCGATGCCGGCACGATCCGCCTCGGCGGCGAGGTGGTCGCGTTCGCGTCGCCGCAGGAAGCCGAGGCGGCCGGCGTGCGCACGCTGTACCAGGAAGTGAACCTGTGCCCGAATCTGTCGGTGGCGGAGAACATCTTCGCGGGCCGGCAGCCGCGCCGCTTCGGCGTGATCGACTGGCCCGACATCAAGCGGCGCGCGCAGAAAGCGCTCGCGCGCCTCGACGTGTCGCTCGACGTCACGCGCTCGCTCGACGCCTATCCGATTGCCGTGCAGCAGATGGTCGCGATCGCGCGAGCGTTGTCCGTCGATGCGCGCGTGCTGATTCTCGACGAACCGACTTCGAGCCTCGACGACAGCGAAGTCGCGCAGCTATTCAAGATACTTCGACATCTTAAGCAATCGGGCATTGCGATCCTGTTCGTCACGCATTTCATCGAGCAGACTTATGCGATCTCCGATCGCATCACGGTGATGCGCAACGGCGAGCGCGAAGGCGAATATCTCGCGCGCGATCTGTCCGCGGATCAGCTGGTCGCGAAGATGGTCGGCCACGAGCGCATGAGCGTGCGTCTGCGCGAAGCGGCGCACGAAGGACAGGCCGCCGACGATCTGCAGGAGGTCCCGCAAGACCACACGGAAGCAACGGCCACGCAGCCGTTCATCGAGCTGCGCGGCGTCGGCCGTCGCGGCACCTTGCAGCCGATCGATCTCGAGATGCAGGCCGGCAAGATTCTCGGCCTCGCGGGTCTGCTCGGCTCGGGCCGCACCGAAACCGCGCGGCTTCTGTTCGGCGCGGATCGCGCGGACAGCGGCACGATCCTCGTCGAAGGGCGCGTCGTGCGGCTGCGCACGCCGCACGACGCGGTGCGCCACGGTATCGGCTATTGCGCGGAAGACCGCAAGAGGGAAGGCATCGTCGCCGAACTGTCGATCCGCGAGAACATCATGCTCGCGTTGCAGGCGCGGCGCGGCTGGTGGCGCAAGATCAGCCGGCAACGCGCGCGCGAGCTCGCCGATATGTGGATCGAGCGGCTCGGCATCAAGGCGTCCGACGCCGAGCAGCCGATCGCGCTGCTGTCCGGCGGCAACCAGCAGAAGGCGCTGCTCGCGCGCTGGCTGGCAACCGATCCCAAACTGCTGATCCTCGACGAGCCGACGCGCGGCATCGACGTCGCCGCGAAGTTCGACATCATGGACCGGCTGCTCGCGCTGTGCGCGAACGGCCTCTCCATCCTGTTCATCTCGTCGGAGATCAGCGAGGTGCTGCGCGTGAGCCATCGCGTCGCGGTGCTGCGCGATCGCCGCAAGATCGCCGAGGTGGCCGGTAAGGCATCGAACGAGGACAACATCTACCGACTCATCGCAGGGAGCGGCGAATGAAGCTATCGAACTGGTTCGCGCGCGACGGGGTGGAGCGTCCGCTGCTATGGCCATGCGTGACGCTCGTGTTGCTGTTCGGACTGAACCTGCTGGTCAATCCGCATTTTCTCGCGCTGCGCACGCTCGACGGCCACCTGTTCGGCGCGCCGATCGACATCCTGAATCGCGCGGCGCCGCTCGTGCTGGTCGCGATCGGCATGACGCTCGTGATTGCGACACGCGGCATCGACATTTCGGTCGGCGCGGTGGTCGCGATAGCGGGCGGCGCGGCCGCGACGATACTCGCGACCCAGGCCGTGCCGAGCGGTGCGCTGATCGCGCAGGCGCTGCTGGCCGCGCTCGTCGTCGGCATCTTGAGCGGCATGTGGAACGGGCTGCTTGTCGCGTTCGTCGGCATGCAGCCGATCATCGCGACGCTGATCCTGATGGTCGCGGGCCGCGGCATCGCGCAACTGCTGACCGCCGGGCAGATCATCCCGATCGGCGCGCCCGGCTATCTGTTCGTCGGTGGCGGCTACTGGCTCGGCGTGCCGTGCTCGGTATGGATCGCGACCGTAGCCGTGCTGGCGACCGCCGCCCTGGTGGAGGGCACGGCGCTCGGTCTGTTCATTCGCGCGATCGGCGTGAACCCGGTTGCGACACGGCTCGTCGGCTTGCGCTCGAAGGCGATCGTATTCGCGGTGTACGGCTTCTCGGGCTTGACCGCGGCGCTGGCCGGCATCCTAATCAGCTCGAACGTGCGCAGCGCGGACGGCAACAACGCGGGCTTGCTGCTCGAACTCGACGCGATTCTCGCCGTGACGCTCGGCGGCACGTCGCTGCTCGGCGGCCGCTTCAGTTTCGCGGGCACGGTGCTCGGCGCGCTGATCATCCAGACGCTCACGTACACCACGTATTCGATCGGCGTGCCGCCGGAAGCGACGCTCGTCGTGAAGGCGGCCGTCGTGCTCGCGGTCAGCGTGATCCAGTCGCCGGTGGCACGCGCGCTCGCGGTGTCGTTCGGCGCGTCGCTCGTCAAATCGCGCGGGGTGGCACGATGACGCGCGTTCTCGAAGCACTCGCCCGCGTGGTCGATCCGCGCACGCTGCCGATCGCTGTGACGGTCCTGCTGTTCTGCGCGCTGTTCGGCTTTGGTTCGGTGATGTACACCGGTTTCTTCGCGTGGCAGGTGTTGCTCGATCTGCTCGTCGACAACGCGTTCCTGCTGATCGTCGCGATCGGCATGACGTTCGTGATCGTGTCGGGCGGCATCGATCTGTCGGTGGGCTCGATCGTCGCGCTGACGACGATCGTCGAAGCCGTGCTGTCCGAGCACATGCATGTGTCGGTGTGGCTCATCATTCCGATCGTGCTGTTGATGGGCACGGTGTTCGGCGCGGTGCAGGGTGCGCTGATTCACTACTTTCCGCCTGCAGGCGTTCATCGTGACGCTGGCGGGGATGTTCTTCGCGCGTGGCCTGTGCTTTCTGATCACGACGCAGTCGATCACGATCACCGATCCGACGTTCAAGGCGATCTCCGCGTTTCGTCTCAGCGTCGGCGTCGGTTCGGTATCGGCGAACGTGCTGATCGCGGCCGTGACGCTCGCGGCCGCGATCTATGTCGCCCATTTCACGCGCTTCGGACGCAACGTGTATGCGGTCGGCGGCAATCCGCGCTCGGCGCTGCTGATGGGCCTGCCGGTCGCGCGCACGCGGGTCGGCGTGTATGCGCTGAGCGGCTTCTGTTCGGCGCTCGGCGGCGCGGTGTTCACGTTCTACGTGCTGTCGGGCTATGGGCTGCAAGGGCAGGGCATGGAACTCGATGCGATTGCGGCCACGGTGATCGGCGGCACGCTGCTGACTGGCGGCGTCGGTTATGTGGTCGGCTCGCTGTTCGGCGTCGGCATTCTGGGCACGATCCAGACGCTGATTACGTTCGACGGCACGCTCAGTTCGTGGTGGACGCGGATCGTGATCGGCGCGCTGCTGTGCGCGTTCTGTTTGCTGCAGCGATTGATCGAGCGGCACGCGAAGTCGGTGCGTCGGCCCGGTGGCACCAATGCGGTCACGACGACGGGGCACGGGCACGGGCGTGACGAGACGTCGACGACGGCGTCGTCGGATTCGCAGGTGTTGGGGCGGGCGCCGGGCTAGCGCGCGGTCTTCCAGTCGCTTCGAACCACGGCGGCGCGGCGCAAGCCGCGCCGCGTTCACGTTAGTCCGCGCGGCCGCTTCCGAGCGTCAGCTCATGCCGTTCGCATCGGCATAGAGCGCGAACTCGGCGCATTCGCGGATTTGCGCGTCGCCAGCAGGTGCATGCAGCGCTTGAGCGCTGCGATCGTCAGCGCGCTGAGCAGCAGACCTGCAAACGCATCGGCGAGATAGTGACCGCCTTGCGTCGGCGTCGCCAGGATCATCGTCACGTTGAGAGGAATCGCAAACAGCAAAAGCTGTGGCGCGCGGCGCAGCGCATAGATAAAGACAATAGCTAGCGTCGTGTGAAATGAAGGCATCGACACCATGCCTTGCGCCGGCTTGCGCGAGAGATTGGCTACGCGGTCGCCGGGCACGCTGTAGCCAGGTATCGGTTCAGGTAACGCCACTTCTCCGCTGTTCCCCGTGTTCGTGTTCGTGGCTCGACCTTGTGCTCGGCAATTTTTGTTGGCGCTGTCTGATGAAGGATAAGCACAGGTAATGCCTATCGTCTGACGGCCTTGTCGTGACTGGGTCGACCGGGCCGACAGGCTGTGATCGACTGGCTCGGCTGTCTGGAACGTTGCAGCGTTGAGACGTGTGTTTCCCGTCGCTACGCGGGTGCGCAGCGTCGTTGCCGATGAGCACGTTTCCGTCTGCGTGACCTATTATCAGAAAGAGTTGTGAACAGTACGACTGCGGTTGCAATGCAATCCGCGAATCGTGCAACTGAATGCAGATGCCGTGGAGAAAGAGCGATGGTTCGCACGGAAATACTCAACGCGCTGCGGGGATACACCGATCCGTTCCGCGTCACGAGCGGCAAAGATTTCTTCCTGAAGGATTTCGATCCCGGCGAGACGCTGGGACTCAGAATGCATAAGGAAGAGGCGCAGCAACTACTCCAGCGCGGGTCGAAATGGCTCGCGATGGAGCAGGAGATCCTCTACGCGCAGGATTCCTGGTCCGTGCTGCTGGTGTTCCAGGCCATGGACGCCGCGGGAAAGGATGGGACGATCAAGCATGTGATGTCGCGCGTCAATCCGCAGGGGTGCGATGTCATCTCGTTCAAGCAGCCGTCGGATGAGGAACTCTCCCACGACTTCCTTTGGCGCTATTCCAGGAAAGTGCCCGAGCGCGGGCACATCGGCATTTTCAACCGCTCGTATTATGAAGAGGTGCTGGTGGTGCGCGTGCATCAGCACCTACTCCATGCGCAGAAGATCCCGCCCGCTGCGGGTCGGCAACAACATATGGGACGAGCGGCTCGCCGACATCGCGCGCTTCGAGGACTATCTGACGCGCCAGGGCGTGGTCATTCTCAAGTTCTATCTGAACCTGTCGTACGGGGAGCAGAAGAGGCGATTCATGGATCGCCTCGACAATCCCGACAAGCACTGGAAGTTTTCCGCAGCCGACGTTCGCGAGCGTCGCTACTGGAACGACTACCTGCACGCCTATGAAGTGGCGATCCGCGCGACGGCCTCCGAAGCGGCTCCGTGGTTCGTCGTGCCCGCTGACAACAAGCCTTTCACGCGCCTCATCGTCGCGGCCGCGATCGTCGAGGCCGTCGAGAAGCTCGACCTCGAATATCCGAAAGCCACGCGAGAGCACATGAAGGATCTCGCCGCCGCGAGGGAGGAACTCGACGCTGAAGCCGTGGACGCGACGAGACCCGATCAACCCGGGGACGATCCAGACCATTGAGAGCGGCCCCTGACCCGAAATCACTGGAACCGGGAGACACGAGGATGAGCTCAGTTGAGAGTGCGACGCCGTGGCATGCGATGCCGGCCGGTGACATCGAACGGCAGTTCAGCGTCGATCCCGCGCAGGGCCTCGATGCATCGGAAGCGACCGGGCGGCTGGCCACCTATGGGCCGAACCGCCTCCCGCAGGGGAAGAAGAGGGGGCCGGTCGTACGCTTCCTGATGCAGCTCCACAACGTTCTGATCTACGTGCTGCTCGCGGCCGGTTTCGTCAAGTTCATGATGGGCCTGTGGCTCGATGGCTCGGTCATTCTGGCCGTCGTCATCCTCAACTCGCTGCTCGGCTTCCTGCAGGAAGGACGCGCCGAGAAGGCGCTCGACTCGATTCGCAACATGCTGTCCGCGGAAGCGCGCGTTATGCGTGGCGGAGCGGTTCGCTTGATCCCCTCCGAGGAACTCGTTCCTGGCGACATCGTGCTACTGGAATCGGGCGACAAAATCCCGGCGGACATGCGTCTCGTCGACGCCAGGAACCTGCGCACGGAAGAAGCGGCACTCACGGGCGAATCCCTCCCGGCCGAGAAGGGCACCGCGCCGGTACCCGCCAAAGCCACGGTCGGCGACCGCGAGAACATGGCGTTCTGCGGCACGATGGTCTTGTCGGGTCGGGCAACCGGCGTCGTGGTGACGACCGGGAGCCAGACGGAACTCGGCCGGATCAACCAGATGCTCGCCGAGGTCAGCGTGCTCGAGACGCCGCTGCTGCGCCAGATCAAGAAGTTCGGCTACGTCATCACGGCAGTGATCGCCGTTGTCAGCGTGCTGCTCTTCTCCTGGGGGCACTGGCTCGGACACATGACTTTCGTTCAGCTGTTCCAGGCCATCGTGGGGATTGCGGTATCGGTCATCCCGGAAGGCCTGCCGGCGCTCATCACTATCACGCTCGCCATCGGCGTGCAGCGCATGGCCCAGCGCAACGCCATTATTCGCCGCCTGCCGGCGGTCGAAACACTGGGCGCCGTCTCGCGAATCTGCTCGGATAAAACGGGCACGCTGACCCTGATGGAGATGATGGTGACCTCCGCCGTAACGGCCGAAGCGGCATATGCCGTTACGGGCGACGGCTACGCCAGCGAAGGAGAGGTCAGCGCCGATGGCAAGCCGCTCGGCGCGGCGCCGGACGTGCTCAAGCTGATGGGCCGCGTGTCGCTACTGTGCAACGACGCCGAGCTCTTCGAGGAAGACGGAAAATGGAAAGTGGAGGGCGATCCGACCGAGGGCGCGCTCTATCCGTTCGCTTCCAAGCTGGGCATGGACCGCGCCGCAGAGACGGCCGCCGCGCCGAGGATCGACGCGATCCCCTTCGAGTCCGAGCACAAGTTCATGGCGACGCTGAACCGTTCGACGGACGGCGAGATGCTGCTGGTCAAGGGTGCGCCAGAGGTGATTCTCGACCACTGCGACCGGCAGCAGACGGCGCAAGGTCCGGCGCCGCTCGATCGCGAGCACTTCGCGAGGGAGGGCGACCGGCTCGCCGCGCAAGGCGAGCGCGTGCTCGGGCTCGCGTGGCTGTCGGAGCCGGGCCTGCGTACGGGCGGCCTCGGGCCGCAGGACCTGCCGCGTACCCTCGTACTGCTCGGCCTCGTGGGCCTGATGGACCCGCCGCGCAAAGAGGCGATCGACGCCGTGCGCGAATGCCACGGCGGCGGCATCCGCGTGACGATGATCACGGGCGACCACAAGATCACGGCGGCGGCAATCGCAAGAATGCTGGGCATCGGCGACGGCAAGACCGCCGTGTCCGGCACCGAGATCGAGGCGATGAACGATGCGGCGCTGCAGGAATGCGTGCGCGGCGTCGACGTGTTCGCGCGCGCGAGTCCCGAGCACAAGCTGCGGCTCGTCAAGGCGATCCAGGCGAATCGGCAGATCGTCGCGATGACGGGCGACGGCGTCAACGACGCGCCGGCGCTCAAGAAAGCCGACATCGGTGTCGCGATGGGGATCAAGGGCACCGAGGTGACGAAGGAGGCGGCGGGTATGATCCTCGCCGACGACAATTTCGCGTCGATCTCCGCGGCGGTGAAGGAAGGGCGCACGGTCTACAACAACATCGAGAAAGCGATGCTGTTCATGCTGCCGACCAATGTCGCGCAAGGCGCGGTGATCGCGGTGGCGATCCTGTTCGCCTTCACGCTGCCGATCACGGCGCCGCAGATCCTGTGGGTCAACATGGTTACTTCCGTCGCGCTCGGCCTGACCATTTCGTTCGAGCCGCACGAGGCAGACGTGATGCGCCGCTCGCCACGCGCAATCGACCGGCCGATCGTCACGAGCTTCGGCATCTGGCGCATCCTGTTCGTCGGCGCGGCGCTCGTGCTCTATACGCTATCGACGTTCTTCTGGATGAAGTCGCAAGGGGCGTCGGATCAGATGGCGCGCACGGCCGCGGTCAACGCCATTACGCTGGGCCAGGTTTTCTATCTGCTCAACATCCGGTATCTGCTCGATTCGTCGCTGTCCGTGCGCGCCCATATAGGCAATCGCTATCTCTGGTACGGAATAGCCGGCGTCGTGGTCTTGCAGCTTCTGTTCACCTATACGTTCCCGTTCCATGCCATTTTCCACACCGAGGCTCTGCCCTTGTCGGCGTGGGTGTGGCTCGTCGGTGGTGGCGTCCTGTTTTTCCTCGTGGTGGAGATCGAGAAGCTTGTTTTCCGGCTCACCCCTGCATTGAGAGGATTTGTGACGTCGCAACAGGAGGGCGCGGCCTTGCGCAATGATGCCGCGAGGTAGGCCGCCATGGCGGCCGCCAGCTACATCTCATGCACGCGGCGGAGGATGAAAAACAGGTTAGCCGAGACTGCATTCACGATCGGTATCCGCTCGAAAGGCCGGTTCAGCTTCATGCCGATATTGGCCAGGGCGTTGAGCGCTCCGCCGCCCTTTATGCCTTTTGCGAAGGTGGGAAAGACCTGGTGATAGCCGCATTCTTCCAGTACGAATCCCGACCGGAGAAACACGCGCTTCGCGTCGCTGAGACTGTACAGCCGATTATGGCCCGTGTACTTCTTCATGACTCTGCACGCGTTTTCGGTCACCGATAAGCGGTTAGGTAAAAATGTGATTATCAGCAAACCGTCGTTTTTCAGCACGCGCCATAGCTCATCGAGGCTCTTTTGCTCGCGGGCCACGTGCTCGAGTACACCGCTTCCGATCACCACATCGAATTGACTGTCTTCGTAGGGCAGCAGAAATTCATGATCGAGCGATGCGAAAGATAACCCGGCGTACTCATAGAATTCCGCGAATTGCCCATCCTTGCAGATGTCGCAGCCATATATATCGATGTCATGGTAGAGCGTGCGAAGCATGCACGAATCTGGCGCGTGCCGGCATCCCCAGTCGAGCACTTTCATGCCACGCTTGATATACGGTGCGTAAATTTCGAACGCGCGCACGTGGCGATCGAGACTCGCGTTGTTGGCAATGACCGATTGCACGTAGTCCCGGTATTCACCATCGCTACGATGTGCAATGTAGTCCTCGCAAAGCTTGGCATAAGTCGCCTTGACCTGCTGCAATTCATTGCTCGGGATCGTTTCAGTGTCGATGGGTTTATGCATATCTCCCTCATGGCGGTGCGAACGATACGACGAATTTCAGGCTCTACCGGGCCAGTATGCTGGTAATCCTTGGTCCATGTTGAGCTCTGCGCAATCCGTTTCCGCAGTACCGGCTTTCGCCGCCCGAGTGACATCGGGGTTGAGAAGTTCGCGGGATGTTGACTACTCCGATTTTGAGCGCTGATGGACTGCGTTTGGCGAGACCTGCGGCAGGAACTACCTGGATAAAGTCGCGATAGTGAACGGGTTCAAGTTTTGAAGGATAGCAGTTGAATTTGTCAAAACTGGTCGGGGAACCTCTCCATTTCGCGCCTTATTCTGATGGTTTTGCGCCTTGACGCTCATCCGCTGTGTTCTAGCGAACATCGTGCCACCCGACCGGCGATAGCGCTCTATCTAGCCCGCACGCGACCAGCGATGCGGCGAGCCCAGAAGGCGTCTCGACCCCAAATTTTTATGTTGCGGTGCATCTAAAACCATCCTATAACCATCCACATGGATGATGCAAGGATGGTGTGATGAAGAAACCCGCGGTATTGGACACCCCCCGCTCGAAAGGCGGCGACTCGGAAAAAATCACGATCAACCTCGGACCCGTCGACCTCGGGCAGATCGATCTCCTGGTTGAAGAAGGCTTCTATGCGAACCGGACCGACCTGATCCGAACGGCGATTCGCAACCAACTCGCGCTACATGCGCGGGTCGTCCAGGAAACGGTTGCGCGTCGTTCGCTCGTGCTCGGGCTGCAGCATTTCTCCAGGCAGGATCTCGAGGCGATTCGAGCCGCGCGCGAGCGTCTCAACATTCAGGTCCTGGGATTGGCCAGCATTGCCGCCGATGTCTCCCCGGAACTCGCGCTCGCGACTATCGAAAGCGTCGTGGTGCTGGGAGCCTTTCACGCTTCGCCCGCAGTCAAGACGGCGCTTGCCGGCAGAATCCACTAGCCGCGCGAGGCCCACCCCCTCAACACCGGTAATCGGACAAATGTGATGAAACTCAACGAAGGCTTTCTGAACTCAATGCACGAAGCGATGACTTTGCTGCGTACCCGCGGCGTTGCCGAAGCGACAGAAGCGATACAACGCGCACTGCGAGGGGAAAGCGTCGGTGCAGTGAACGAAACTGCGTCGCAGGACAAGACGCCAGAGCCCGTTGTTTTCCCGTTTGCAAAGACAAAGGAAGCGACCGCGCACAAGGCGCGAGAAGACTGTCTTGACGTGGAGGAACGGGGACATTTCATCACGCTCGCGTATGCGAATGCCGCCGGTCGCCGTCAATATCGGCTGTATGTGCCGGCGGGGGGCGCCGGCGAGCCGCTGCCACTGATTGTGATGCTGCACGGCTGCACGCAGGACGCCGACGATTTCGCAGCAGGCACGCAGATGAACGCGCTTGCCGAGCGGCATCGATGTCTTGTAGCTTATCCGGTGCAACCGCAGCAGGCGAATCCGTCGAAGTGCTGGAACTGGTTCAAACCTGACGATCAGCATCGCGAGCGCGGCGAGCCGTCGCTGATCGCAGGCATCACGCGCGAAATCATCTCGGCCCACAACGTCGATCCTGCGCGCGTGTACGTCGCGGGGATGTCCGCGGGGGGCGCGATGGCGGCGATCATGATCGCCGAGTATCCCGAACTGTATGCCGCGGTCGGCGTGCATTCCGGTCTTCCGGCACGGTGCGCGCACAATTTACCCTCCGCGCTCGCGGCGATGAAAGGCGGCAAGCACCCCCGAAACGCACGGCGCGTGCAAGGCGATACAGACTTGTCACCGACACGGCCCATGATCGTCTTCCATGGTGACGCGGATGCCACCGTGCACGTAGCGAATGCCACGCGGCTCGTGCAGAGGTTCGACGCACGGCCGGACGCCGGCAGCGAACGGCGTCGGGTCGACGCGGGCCGACGCGCCTGTACCGTCTCGCGGCTGGTTTCCGGCGACGGTATCGACGCCGAGTTGTGGACCATTCATGGCGCAGGGCACGCTTGGGCAGGCGGCAATGCACGAGGCAGTTATACGGACGCTACCGGTCCGGATGCGAGTGCCGAAATGCTGCGCTTCTTTCTTGATCATCCGCAACGACAATAGTGCAGGCCTCTCTTGTGGTTACTATGATTGCGACGGAGTGGCGTCCGCTGTGCATGTAGAGCAAGTCCGCTTGCTCAACTGCATAAAAGGCTGCCCGATGAATCACTTCCGGGGCGAATCCTCGTCGGCAGGTCGGCGAAGCCGGATTTGCGCCGCAATCAACGTACGGCGGGTTGCCATTCAATTGGAGACATCCACGCGTATTCGTCCATCGTCAACTACGGGTCGCGTGTCGCCGATCGCGGCCTTGCGAAGTTCGAGCGATGTGTGCCCATTGCATGAGGCAGTCATCGGCCAGGAACGGACGCTCACCGGCACGTGCTAATTCGCTGACAATTTCGATGAGTGAACATCATCTCCACTGATAAGCAGCGGCCCGCACGAACTGCGCGCGGACCTGATCAGGTAGCCAGGGGAAAGCAACCCCGAGCGCGTAGTCTGCGCTTGCGGAGCCTTGACTAAGGTCGTTACGTAGCCAGTGACGGAACTCGCACACCTCTAGCCAGATTTTTTCTATGTCGGCGCGATCAGATGCCGTAAGTGCCGGGTTAGCCATCACCGCGCCAAAAAAAGTCCACGGACGTGCCCAGTCCACGAAAGCTGTCGCCACAGCAAAGATGTCAGGTTTAGCCACGAGTACGGAACGCCTCAAGTGTTTGGGAGAGTGGGCAAGTCGTGCGGAACCTTAACATGCCGAACGTCTGGTTTCGGCAAACCTGAAAGTCCGTTCAGGGTCGGGAAGACTCATTCCACATCGGTGAGAGCGACCATTCGCCGACGCCGGCTTGCGAGAGCGGCGTCTGGCCGAAGCTCCCAGACGCCCCTGGCCCAGCCGCATTCGCACACCGCAAAGCACACCCCGTCAGCCACGCTCCAACCGCCTGCGTACCGTCCCCACCAACCTGTCGAACGGCAATGTACTCGCAGCCAACGCACTGACCTCAGAAAAATTCTCCCTCACGATATCTGTCAACACCTGCCCCGGCGGCGCCTCGACCAGCACCTGCGCGCCCATTTCCTGCATCACGGTCAGCGCATCGAACCAGCGCACGGTGTAACGCATATTGGTCGCAAGATCCTCGCGAATCGCATCGGCCGTATATAACGGGCGTCCACCGCGATTGCCGATATAAACGCCGCGTGGTCTTTCAAAATGCAACGTGCGCGAGTACGCCAGCAGTTCGTCGCTCGCACGCGCAAGCAATTCGCAATGGGACGGCACGCTGACCGCGAGCCGCGTGGCCTTGCGCGCGCCGGCCGCGAGCGCGCGTTCGATGAACCCGTCGAGCGCATCGTCCGCGCCGGCCATCACGATCTGGCGCGGCGCATTGACGTTGCCGATATACACGCGTTGCCGTTGCTCCGCGGCCTGCTGTGCAACGAGCGTTTCCGCCTGCTGCTCGCTCAAGCCGGAGACGGCCGCGAGACCATAGCCCGCCGGATAAGCGGTTTCCATCAGCTCGGCGCGTCGCTGCACCATCTTCAGCGCGTCGCGGAACGCCACCGCGCCACAACTGACCGCCGCCGCATACGCGCCGATCGACAGCCCCGCGCTGATCTCCGCCACCAATCCTTCATCGGCGAGCGCGCGCATGATCGCGACGCCCGCGACGGTCAAGCCCAGTTGCACCGCGACCGTCGAATCGAAAGCGTCGGATGAGTCGAGCGTCAGCACGTCGATGCCAAGTGTGTCGCAGGCTTCAGCGAGCGTGTCCTGTACCGCGCGATGCTGCGGCAGTCGATGCAGAAAGCCTTCGCTCTGCGCACCCTGGCCGGGGAACAGAAGCGCGAGCATCAGGCAATGCCATTGTGAGCAACCGCCGCCCACGGATCGGCGATCAAGCGGGGGCCGCTCGCATCGCGGGCAAGCACGCGCGACTTGCCCGCGGCCCATTCCGCGAGCGCCACGCCACCCGCGGGCGTTTCGAGTTGCGCATCGATGCGGATACCGGTATGCGCCGCGAGCGTTTGCAGTTGCTCCAGCAAAGCACTCGCGACATTCAGCGCCAGCGGTTGCGGCACGCGGATCAACAGATCGAGGTCGCTCGTTTCGTTGACAGTCGGCACGTGCGTCGCCAGTTCAAAGCCGGTGCTGCCAATAGGTCCCCAAGCGAATCCACCAAGCGGACCGCCCGAATCACGTTGCAACGAAAGCAGTGCAACGAACGAGGGCAATGCATCACGTCCGGTATCGGCTTGCGTCTGCGCGAGCGATTCCGGCGGCACGGCACCGACGATATCGTCCGCATGCACCCATGTGCCGTAGCGTTGCGCTCGCTTCGCACCGCGTACGCCGATCGCGACGAAACCATCAGCGGCGAACGCGCGTCGGACGACCGCATACGGCGCGCGTTCGAACGCGTCGCGAACCCACGCTGGTTCGTCATCGGGCGAGTCCAGCCGCCGCAAGCGCAGCAGATCATGCGGCCGCCACCGCGCGTCGCACGACGTGGCGTGCACGGTGGAGAAGGGCGCGGCCGCACACACGCGCATCACACGGCATCCCATTGTTCGGCAAGGCGCCGCCGCACCTCGATCGACGCCGCGCGAGTCTGCCGCGCCGCCGCCGATTCCAGCCGACGCGCGAGCGTACGATCCCCGTCGCGCGCGCTGCGAATCTGCTCGACCAGTACCGTGCGCACACGCTCGATCTGTGCCGCGTCGGGCGCGTCCGCGTCGATGCCTTCGATCAACTGATCGAGCAGCCCCAACTTCGCGAACGACGCCATCGAATACGACATCGGCACGATCGTGTCGCCGAGTTCGTCGAGTTCTTCGACCGTGCGGCGCGTGACGCGCGCGGCCGCTTCCTTGCCCATCGCGTGGACCATCGTGCCGGGCGCGTCGAGCGCGACGATGCGGTTCGCCTGATAGCCGTGCGCGAGGAACGCGCCGGACATCGCCGGACCGACGATCAGCGCGATCACCGGATGGCCGGCGTCGCGCGCGCTCGCATAGGCGTCGACGGCGGCCGCGCAGGCGAGGTGGATGCCGAGCATTTCCTCGCGATAGCCGTACGCCTGGCTCTTCACGTCGACGATGGCGACGATCGGGCGCCGCGTGCCGGCGTCCACACCCGCATCCGCTTCGATCGCTTCACGCACCGCGCGCGCGAGTTGCCAGCCTTGTTCGAGCCCGACCACGTTGGTGGTCGCGCGCGGAAAACGGTTCGCGGGGTCGGGCACGACCGTGATGAAGCGCGCGGTGTCGCCGCCGAGCGGCGCATCGCCGCTCCAGACGGGCGCCGCGCTCGACGGTTCACCGGCAAGTGCATTGAACCAGCGCGTGCCGCGCGTGAGTGTCGTGTCGTTCATGCCTGCTCCCTGTTCGACGCATCGCGCCCTTGCGGGTTGTACACATCACGCAGCGACTCGGGCGTGACGCTCGCCGGATCGATCCGCGCGAGCCTCTGCAAGAACATGTCGACCTGCTCGCTGCGATGCGAGGCCGGCACGCCTTGCGCGAACGCGGCGCGTACGGCGGCGCGCACGGCCTCGGCATCGTCGTCGACGAGCGTGTCGGCGAGCGCGCTCGCGACGCGCTGCTCGCCGCCGATCAGTTGCCATACGCGGCGGCGGTCGCTCGCATCGAGTTCTTCGATACCGGCTTCCTGCTCGATTACCTCAGGTCCGTTCATGCCGAGCCGTCCCTGCTTCGTCACGATCAGATACGAGCACAGCGCGGCCGCGAGCGACATGCCGCCAAAGCAGCCGACCATGCCCGCGATCACGCCGACCACCGGCACGCGCCAGCGCAGCGCGACGATCGCCGCCTGAATCTCGGCGATGACCGCAAGCCCAAGGTTTGCTTCCTGAAGCCGCACGCCGCCGGTCTCGAACAGCACGACCGGGCGCACGAGCGTGCCACGCTTGCAGTCGCGCAGCGCCATCTCGAGCGCCGCGGCGATCTTGCTGCCCGACACTTCGCCGATGCTGCCCCCCTGGAACGCCGACTCGATCGCGGCGACCACGGCCGGTTCGCCGTCGATCGTGCCGCGCGCGATCACGCAGCCGTCGTCGGCCTGGCAGACGATGCCCTGCAAGGGCAGCCACGGCGATTCGATGCGATCGAACGGTCCGAGCAGTTCGCGGAAGCTGCCCGCGTCGAGCAGCGAGCGGGCGCGCTCGCGTGCGGGCAGTTCGATGAAGCTTTCGCGCAGCAGCGGCGCGCTATGTACGCTGGCGCTCGTGCTCATACGCTGTCTCCTTCCTCGGCCGCTTCGACCGCTTCGGCGAGCCGCAACGCGACCACGCCCGGCGTCGCGCCGAAGTCGTTGATCTCGATTTGCACGGCGCCGTCGTAGCGCGTGAAGAAGCGGTCGAACACGCTCTTCCAGATGTGGCTATAGCCGTCGACGCTGGTGCGCACCACCACGTGCGCGGCGAGCGCCGAACCGCCTGGATCGGCGGCAGCAGGCGACAGCAGCACTTCCAGATCGCCCGAGCCGACCACGCCGACGTGCGCGCGGGTCGTGACGGCGCGTTGCGCCGGATAGTCGAAGGTCAGATGTTCCATGAGGCTCAGCTCCGGCTGGCGTCGCGATGCGCCAGCATGTCGAGAAAGAGGGTGGCGGCGAGCAGATCGGCCGCGCCGCCCGGCGATGCGTTCAGCGACAGCAGTTCGCGTTCGAGCGCGTCGAGCGCGACGCGGCCCGGGGCTGTCGAACTGCCGCCCGCGTCGAGCACGCGCCGCGCGCCGCGCTGCCCCGCATGCAAGCCGGCGAGTCCCGCGCGATGCAGGAGGCAGGTATCGTCGAGCGTGCTCATGATCGCGAGCAACGCATCGATGCGCGCGGCGTTTTCGTCGAGGCCGCGCGCGCGGGCCGCGTGCAATGCCGGCAGGCCGACGTCGAGCGCGTGCGGAAAGCCGTCCTGCGCTTCGCGCCGCGCGCCGCCGACCTGATAGCGTCGACGCGCGCGCTCGCCGTGGCTATCGGACGAAGCGGCGAAGCGATCCGGGAAGCAGGCGATCTGCGCGGCCAGCGTGCAGACGCGCGAGGTATCGAGATGGTTGGGATCGCCAGGTCTGTGCGCACGCATGGAGGAACTCGAAGCCGTTTCGAGCGCGACGCCTGCAACCAGCAAGCCGATGATCCAGATCGCGCCGCGATGCGCATTGCTCCCTCCCGTCGCCTGCATCATGTCCTGTTCGCCCGCGCGGCCGATCTGCGCGAGCTCGGCGCGCAGCAGCGCCGAGGGTTCGCCGCGGCGACGCGCCGTGCGCGCCAGCGCCGCGAAGGTCGGTTCGAGCGCGTGCGCGGAGCGCCGCATGATCGCGAGATCGAGGTCGCGATGCGCGCCGCTGCCGCGCCGGTCGACGAGCGCGGGCTTCGGCGTGAGCTCCGCCTCGTCGATCAGCGCGATGATCGCGTCGCGCGCGAGTTGGGCGTCTGAAAACGGCGCGACCGGCGAGGTGCCGCACGCATCGTGTAGGACCGAAGCATGCGGCGCGTCCAACCGGTCAAGAAGAACAGCAGCGGACGCCATCGTCACCAGCTCCGGAAGCGCGCGGGCGGCGCGTACAGTCCGCCCGACCACGTGACTAGATCGTCGATGCTGCGCGCCGCGAGCAGCGAACGCTTCGCTTCGCCGCGCCGGATGCCGAGATCTTCCGGATACGCGACGATGCCGCGCCGGCGCAATTCCGCAGTTTTCTCGGGCTTCGCGCGCAGACCGATCGGCGTGACACCGGCCACCGCCGCGACCGCCGCGCGCCGCTCGTCGATGCCTTCGGCCTTGTGCAGATGCGCGATGCCTTCCTCGGTGACCACATGGCTCACGTCGTCGCCATAGATCATCACCGGCGCGATCGGCATGCCGTTTTTCGCGCCGACCGCGACCGCGTCGAGTTCATCGACGAAGGTCGGCTCGCCGCCTTTCTTGTACGTTTCCGCGAGTTGCACGACGAGCTTCTGGCCACGCGACACCGCGCCGTCGCCCTTCAACAGCTTCAACCACGCCTCGCTCGAATGACGCCGGCCGCGCGGATCGTGGCCCATGTTCGGCGCGCCGCCAAAACCGGCGAGCCGTCCGCGTGTGACCGTCGACGAATTCGCGTCGGCATCGATCTGCAGCGTCGAGCCGATGAACAGGTCGACGCCGTATTGCCCGGCCAACTGACACAGCACGCGGTTCGAGCGCAGGCTGCCGTCGTTGCCGGTGAAGAACACATCGGGGCGCGCCTCGATATACGCCTCCATGCCGACCTCGCTGCCGAAGCAATGGATGCTGTCGACCCAGCCCGATTCGATCGCGGGGATCATCGTCGGGTGCGGATTGAGTGTCCAGTTGCGGCAGATCCTGCCCTTGAGACCGAGCGATTCGCCGTAGGTGGGGAGCAGCAGTTCGATCGCCGCGGTATCGAAGCCGATGCCGTGATTCAGCGAAGTGACGCCATACGGCTCGTAGATGCCGCGTATCACCATCATCGCGGTCAGCACCTGCAAGTCGCCGATATGGCGCGGATCGCGCGTGAACAGCGGCTCGACCGCGAACGGACGGTCCGCCTGCACGACCACGTCGACCCACGAGCCCGGAATGTCGACGCGCGGCAATTCGTCGACGATCTCGTTGACCTGCACGATCACGATGCCGTGACGGAACGCGGCGGCCTCGGCGATCGTCGGCGTGTCCTCGGTATTCGGGCCGGTGTACAGATTGCCGTGACGGTCGGCCTTGTCCGCGCACAGCAGTGCAACGTGCGGCGTCAGGTCCACGAACATGCGCGCATACAGCTCGACATACGTATAGATCGCGCCGATTTCGAGCTGGCCGTCTTCGAGCAGTTGCGCGACTCGCAGACTCTGCGGCCCTGCGAACGAGAAATCGACCTTGTGCGCGATGCCGCGCTCGAACAGCGTCAAGTGCTCAGGACGACTGATGCTCGAAATCAGCAGATGCACGTCGTGCAGCTTGTGCGGATCGACCCTGGCGAGCGAGCGCGACAGAAAGTCGGCCTGCTTCTGATTGTCGCCTTCGAGCGCGACGCGCTCGCCGGGTTGGATCAGCGTTTCGAGCGCATCGACGATGCGGTGCGTGGGCAGTACGCCGTCTTCGAGCCATGGCGCGATGGCCGCGAGGCGGCGGTTCTTTTCGTCGCGCCGGGTCGTCCACGAGCGGGCAGTGGACCGCGATGCGGCGGCTTCGGCGGGGGGGTTCATCGGCTCGGTCATCGGTTCGATCAGCTCCCGGTGGTTACGCGCGGACGTCGGCCGCGCGGCTTCGGTTGATGCGCAAGCGCTTCTTCGCGCGCGCGCTCAGTCAGGAAACGATGCAGAAGCTCGCCGGTGCCGAGCAGATGCGCGACCACCAGCGACTGCGCGGTCGCGATATCGCGGCGCTCGACGGCATCGAGCAGCGCGGCGTGCTCACTGTCGGACTCGCCCTTGTACGACGGCAAGCCGAACTTCAGGCGCAGATAGCGTTCGCCGCGCCGGTGCAGCAAGCCGATCATGTCCGCGAGCTGCGGTCGGCCGGCGGGCGCATAGAGACACATATGGAACGCGGCATTGCGCGTGACGTATAGCGACGGATCCTCTTCGCGCTCGGCGGCGCGGCACAAGTCCCTGGCTTCGCGCAGCGTCGCGGCGGTGTGATTCGGAATCGCAAGGCCGAGCGCGAGACTTTCGAGCGCCGAGCGGATCTCGTAGATCTCGCGCGCTTCGTTGGCGGACAGCGGCGCGACGGTCGCGCCTTTATGGACCGCCGCGCGTGCCCAGCCCTCGCTTTCGAGCTGGCGCAGCGCCTCACGCACGGGAATCGCACTGACCAGGAAATGCCGGGCAATCGCGTCCTGGCGCAGCGGGGCGCCAGGCGCGAGCGTGCCGTCGACGATCGCCGCGCGCAGCGCCTCGGCAATCATGTGCGAGGTACTTTCGCGCGGCGCGGCGGCCGGAAGAAACGAACCGGACATAGCCGCGTCCAGGGGAAAACCTTCAGTTGCGTCGGTCATGATATCAAATATTATATATGAAAAGACGCGTATTTCAGCGCGGGCAAACCCGGAAGTCTTGAACCACATCCAGGCAGGTGCTCGCGCCGTCCTCTGAATGAGTTGTACGAGGACATCGCCGATCACTCAACATCGTCGAGCCATCCCCAAGCGCGCCCGTCCTTTTCTTCGTTACGTTCAACTATCGTAGGCCGGAGGAGCATGATGAATACAGTAACCGACCGACGGGCGGTCGCGCGTCAGCGCACACCGCTCAATCGTTCGCAGATCGCAGGGTTCTGGGGAGCGTGGGCCGGCTGGACGCTCGACGGCATGGACTCGTTCATTTACGCGCTGGTGCTCACGCCCGCGCTGACCGAGCTGTTGCCGCGTTCGGGCTTCGCGGCGACGCCGTCGAATGTCGGCCTTGCGGGATCGGTCCTGTTCGCGCTGTTTCTGGTCGGTTGGGGACTGTCGTTCATCTGGGGACCGCTCGCCGATCGCTTCGGCCGCACCAAGGTGCTCGCCGCCACCATCTTCACGTTCGCGATTTTCACCGGGCTCGCCGCGACCTCGACCAATGTGTGGCAGCTCGGTATTTATCGCTTCATCGCGGGCGTCGGGATCGGCGGGGAATGGGCGCTCGCGGGCACCTACGTTGCCGAGGCCTGGCCGGAGGATCGTCGCAAAATGGGCGCCGGTTATCTGCAGACCGGCTACTACGCAGGCTTCTTTCTCGCGGCTGCGCTCAATTACACGGTCGGCGTGCATTTCGGCTGGCGCGCGATGTTCCTGACCGGCGCGGTACCGGTCGTCGTCGCGATTCTGATTCTGCTGCGCGTGAAGGAGCCGGAGAAGTGGCAGAAAGCCGACGCAAAGACGGTGCGCGTGAAGCCGTTGCGCGAGATCATGGGGCCGGCTTACCGGCGTCGCACATGGGTCGCGTGCGTTCTGCTGACGATCGCGATCATCGGGCTGTGGGCGGGCGCCGTCTACGAGCCGTCCGCGGTGATCCAACTGGCGGCGCGCGCCGGCATGTCCAAGGGCGATTCGATTCGCACCGCGTCGCTCGCGACCGGCCTGCTGTCGATCGGCACGATCCTCGGTTGTCTCGCGCTGCCGCCACTGGCCGAGCGCATCGGCCGCAAGATGACGCTCGCGGTGTACTTCGCGGGGATGGCGGTGTCGATCGCGGCGAGCTTCGGTTGGGCGTTCTATCTGCCGAACGGGCTCGCGCCGTTCATCGCGTGGCTGTTCGTGCTGGGCTTTTTCGGCGGCAACTTCGCGTTGTTCAGTCTGTGGCTGCCCGAGCAGTTCGAAACCCGTGTACGCGCGACGGCGTTTGCGTTCTGCACGTCGTTCGGGCGCTTCGTCGGCGCCGGTGTCAACTTTCTGCTCGGCGCGGCGGTGCTGCATATGCAGACGCTCGGCGTGCCGATCGCGTTGACCGCGCTCGTGTTCGTGCTAGGCCTGTTCGTGATTCCGTTCGCGCCGGAGACGAAGGGCGAGACGCTGCCGCAGTGAGAACCGGGCGGGCGGCGCGCTTTACTTCGCGTGACTGCGTGTCCGCCCACCCGGATGCACCAGCGTCAGCAACGGCCAGCCGAGATTGACGCCGAGACTCGCGGCGACGATCAGCGCCATGCCCGCCAGTTGCGACAGCGACAGCGCACGGCCATACACGAGCGCATCGACGACGATCGCTGTCAGCGGATAAACGAACAACAGCACCGCGATCACTGGCGTGCTGAGCTTGGGCAGCGCGCCGTAAATCAGCACATACGACAATCCCGTGTGCAGCACGCCCATGCCGATCAGCCAGAACCACTGCATCGGACCGATATGCGTGAGCGTCAAAGGCGCGATGAGCGGCGCGATCAGCGGCAGACAGATCACGCCGACCGCGCATTGCGTGAGCGTCAGCAGATGCGGGCGCATTTCGCCGAGGCTCTTCGCGATCAGCGTGACGCTCGCATACAGCAGCGAGCCGAGCAGCGCTTCGCTCAAGCCGATCAGATAGCTGCTGTGGCCTTGCAGGTTTCCGGCCGCGATCACGCCCGACGCGAGCACGAGCCCGACGAACGCCGTCGCGATCCAGCCGAGCCGGTCCGCGCCGAGCCGCTCGTTAAAGAGCGCCGCGCCGATCAGCACGACCCAGAACGGCTGCACATGAAACACGACGGTCGCGACCGCGATGCTGGTGCGATGAATCGCATCGAAAAAGCCGACCCATTGCGTGACCATCAGCACGCCGGAAATCAGCGCGAGCGCGACCGTGCGGCGCGTGAACTGCGCGTGCGTGAAAAAGCCCTTCCATGCGCAATAGGCGGCGAGCGAGAGAAAGCCGAACAGGCAGCGGAAGAATACGAGCGTCAGCGCATCGAGCCGCGCCTCCTCGACGAAAACGCCGATCGTGCCCATCAGCAGGCCGCCGCTCGCCAGCGTGATCGCGCCTTGTTGACGTGAGGTGAGAGACATGCGCAATGACTCCGTAACATGATGCCTGCGAGTATTGCGCCGCTTGCGACCTGTTCACAAACGAATTAAATTGAGCAATTCCATAAGCCCGGTTGATAAATCGTGAACCCTGAATTCGACGTCGATCTGTTGCGCAGCTTCGTCGCGGTCGTGGAGGCGGGCAGCTTCACAAAGGCGGCGGCGAGCGTGCATCGCTCGCAGGCGGCGGTCAGCATGCAGATCAAGCGGCTCGAAACGATGCTCGGCACGACGCTGTTCGCACGCAACACGCGCAACCTGTCGCTGACGCGGCCCGGCAGTACGCTGCTCGAATACGCGCGGCGCGCGCTTGCGTTGCAGGAGGAGGCGTGGTCGGCGATCGTGCGGCCCGAGGTGACCGGGCGGGTGGTGCTCGGCGCGCCGGACGACTATGTGTCGTCGCTGCTATCGCCGGTGCTGCGGCGTTTCGCGACGTTGTACCCGCGCGTCGAGATCGAGATCGTCTGCGCGCAGAGCACGGCGCTCGCGCCGATGCTCGCCGACAACAAGATCGACCTCGCATTCGTCACGCGCGACCCCAGGATGCGCGGCGAATTCGTGCGCAGCGAACCGATGGTGTGGGTGGGGGCGTCGGTCGATACGCCGGTGTTGAAGGCCTCGCCGTTGCCGGTGGGGTTGTACGAGCCGGGCTGCGTCGCGCGCCAGCACACGCTGGCTGCGCTGGATGGCGCGCGCATCCGTTATCGCGCGGCGTTCAGCAGCGCGAGCCTGATGGGGCTCGTCGCGACCGTGGATGCCGGTTTGTCGGTGATTGCGCTGACGCGATGCAGCGTGCCGCCGCGGCTCGCGATACTCGGCGACGCGCAAGGCCTGCCGAGAATCGCTCCGCTCGAAATCGTGGTCGCGCGCAGCGCGAAATCGGATCGGCCGACCTGCGATTATCTGGCGCAGCAGATGGTGCAGGATCTGTCGCTGCGGTAGCCGAGCGTGCCAGCCTTAGTCGGTCAGGCGCGCGAATAGGCGGTCACTTCACCCTCGACCGCGAGCCGCACGCGCTCACCCGGACGCGGGCGCAGATAGCGGGTCGATCACGATCAGGCAGCCAGCGCCCTTGGTGCCGGTCGTGCCGTCGTTGCTCGGCGTGCTGCCGACGATCACCCAGCCCGACTTCAGCATCGTCATCGCGGTCGATAGGCCGATGCCGCCCGGGCATTCCTTCAGATCGCGCGGCACGGTCGCGAACACCGTCATCTGTCTGGTGTCCGGGTGATAGTCGATGATCGTGCTGCCGGTGCCCTGAAGGTTCGTCGAGTTGTTGAAGTTGCCGACCAGCACGTCGTCTTTCTTCACGGTGCCCTTGCTGACCGGCGCGACCACGAGCGCTTACGGATTCTGGTCGCCGTTATCCGGCACGGTATTGATCAGCGTCGTGTGACGCTTGATCGTTTCAAGGAAGCCTTGCGGCTCGGCCCGCGCGCTGGCGGCCATCGTGAGAGCGGCGGCGCCGGCCATCGCGGCGAGCAGGGCTCGCGCGGCGCGCGCCGCAAGCTTGCGCGTAAGTCGATTCACGATTGGGCCTCCGTGCGGGTGCACAAAGCGGGAGTGGCGGTGACGATGGAAAGCATGGGAAGTGCTGGTCCGGTTGCGTCGGGTGGCGTGTGCTTGCGAGGATGAAAGCGCGTTGCGGGCGGCGTCAGAAGTTGATATTGGTCCGCACGCCGACGACGAAGGTGTTGCGCAGCGGCTGCGTCGGGTCGTTCGGGTTCTGGCCCGCGCCGGCGTTGAACGTGTATTGCGCGTCGGCCTGCAACTGCCACCACGGATTGACCTGATATTGGTAGGTCGCCTCGAGCGTGGTTTCGCTGGTGCGCACGCCGTAGGGGCTGCCGTTGAATGCCAGGAAGTCCTTGTCGAGTCCGTTCACGTGACTGCCGACCTTGATGTAGGTCAGCGCGAGACCGGCGCTGTCGTTGTCACGGCCCTTGAACGGCGCCTTCAGCACGACGCCGAGGTTGGCCGCGACTTGCACGAGGTTGCGGTCGCCCGGCGCGCCCATCACGCGCGCGAACACGCCGAGGCTGCGTGGTTCGTCGGGGTCGGGGCGCCACACCATCTGATCGGCGACCGCATAGAAGCTGTAGTTGCCGCTGTGATTCGTGGGAATGCCGGTCGACGCCGGATTCGCGAGCGACAGCCCCATGTTGTCGTAGCGCTGATCGGCGAACTTGTTGGTGTTGTACCAGACGCCGACCTTGTAGGTGCCCGGCAGACCGCGGCCGCCCGTACCGACCATTTCGCCTTCGGCCGGCTGGTTGATCGAGTACTGCAACTCGCCGATCCACAACGCGCCGTTATGCAGGTTGAAGTTCGTGCCGCTCATGTTGTCCGGGTCGTTGCCGAGCGGGTCGCCCGAATACACGCCGGCAAGCGCGGTCAACGAAGGGGTGATCTGGCCGCGCACGCGCACGCCGAGACCCGCGAGCGGATAGGCGGGACCGCCCGACGGCATGTCGTACGAGGGCAGCGCGGGCCAGCCGAACATCGTGTTGAGGAACAGGGCCGCATACGTGCTCGTGATGAATTCCTGGTCGAGGCTCTGCTGACCGATCTTCACGTCCACGCGCTTGTTCAGGAACGACTGCTGATACCAGAGCTCCCACAGACGCGTCGCGTCGTCGGCCTCGATGCCGCTCGCGGTATTCAACGTGCCGAGCTTGTTCGCGCTCAGGTTCGCGCCGTGAATTTGCAGTGCGCTGACGTTGAAGAGGCCGCCCGGCAGGCCGAACGCCTTTTGCGTATCCATCTGCAAGGTGGCGGTGGTCAGGCCGTCGTAGTTGGCGCCGCGCGCGAGACCGCCGCGCAGATTGGCCAGCACTTCGCTGGTTTCGGTCAGCGTGAAGGTCATGCCGTACTTGCCGAGCCACGGACGCAGGCCGCCCATGTCGCCAAGCAATTGCTGGCGGTTCCAGAGGCCCGTCCACTGGTTGGTCTGCGTCGCCTGAATGTTCAGGTCGGCCTGGGGCGCTTCCGGGTTCGCATCGGGATTGGCTTCGGCCAGCGCCGCGTGGGCGGTCAACGAGGCCCACGCGAAAGCCGTGCACAGCGCGACGCGCCGCATCGAAGGCAAACGCGTACGATGAGTTGCGCCGGGACCTGCGGAAGCGTCGCAAACCGGACGCGCATTGGCACGCGATCCATTGAGTTGGGCGAACTGCATCGAAATCCTCATTAGTGTTGTTTCGACCGATGTTATCAATCGGCGATTGCCTGGCGCGACATCGCATGTTGTCTCAAGCTGCCAAAGCGGCTGATGGCGTGATCGTACAGGCGTATTGCGGCAGTCAAACAAATGAGAACGATTCGCAACAATATTGCTGCCGTGTAATTCCCGGATTTACGGGCTGCTCCTAAACTTTACGAGGGTGTAAGAAGGTATTAATTAACGAGTAATGAAAACGTATTGATGTAGTCAGGCCGAACGTGCGAAATGGCAAGATGTCGAAGCGCACGAGTAACCCCGAAAGTCAAAGTAAGGAGGTAGAAATGGGCAAGCGCAGTCTTCTGGTTTCGTTGCTGGTGAGTGGTGGTCTGTTGCTGGGCGGCGCAGCGCACGCGCAGTTGAATCTGAAGCAGTTCGGCATCGGCGGGGGCGGCGATAGCGCGGCGGGTACAGGGGCGTCGTCGGGCGGCGTGTCGCAGTTGCTGCAGAGTTACGTGGGCGCGAACCAGCAGGTGCTGAGCGGACAGTCGAGCCTCGCGTCGGCGATGGGCATGACGAGTGCCGCCGGCCAGGCGCAGCAGGCGGCGGGGCTGCTCAGCGGCGGCACGCCGTCGGTCAGTCAGTTGACGCAGGTCGGCAGCACCCAGCAGTCGCTGTCGCAGAAGCTGACCGATGCGTTCGCGAATCATGCAAGTGGCGGCGCGTCTGCGACGCCGGTCAACAAGGAAGCGTTCACGCAAGGTCTGTCGTCGCTCGGCAAGGGTGTGAGCCAGTATTCGAGCTTGCAGTCGGGGCTCGGCAGCCTCGGTCAGATGAGTCCGTCGTCGCTGCTGCAATCGGGCCTCAATCCGCAGACCGCGCAAAGCGCTTCGTATATTGCGCAGTCGGCGCCGGGGCAGTTGCAGTCGCTGATGTCGACGCTGAGCTCGGCCGTGCAGTTCGCATCGAGCCACGGCATTACGGTGCCGTCGATCGCGACGTCGGCGTTGAAGGGCTTGTAGGCGCGTTTTCGCTTCGTTCCGCGCGCGGTCGATTCAGCGCCGAAAGCCGCTATGATCGCGTCGAACCCGCAGTCCAACCGGAATTCCGCCGATGTCCCACACCATCAATCTGGAAAACTACTTCGCCCGGATCGGCTATCAGGGCGCGCGCGCCGCCACGCTCGACGTGCTGCGGGCGATTCACCGGCTCCATCCCGCCGCGATCCCGTTCGAGAACCTGAACCCGTTGACGCGCCGGCCCGTCAGGCTCGAGCTCGAAGCCGTCGAACGCAAGCTCGTGACCGAAAAGCGCGGTGGCTACTGCTTCGAGCAGAACATTCTGTTCGCGAACGTGCTGATGCAACTCGGCTTCCGGGTCACGCCGATGCTTGCGCGCGTCGTGTGGGGCCGCGAGCCCGGCACGATTGCGCCGCGCACGCATATGGTGCTGCGCGTCGATATCGACGGCGACGCATGGATCGCCGACGTCGGCTTCGGCGCCGTGACGCTGACCGCGCCGCTGCGGCTGACCGCCGGCCTCGCGCAGCCGATTCCGCTCGGCACGTTCCGTCTCGCCGACGCGGGGCGCGACACCGTCTATCTCGAGGTGCTCGCGCCGGACGAGAGCTGGACCCGCGTTTATCACGTCGACCTGCGCGCAGTCGAGTGGATCGACTACGAAACTTCGAACTGGTACACGTCGACGTCACCGGATTCGAAGTTCGTTCATAACCTGCTGGCGTGCCGCGTATTGCCCAAACGGCGCCTGGCGCTATTCAACGATCAGTTCAACGAGCGCGACGCACAAGGGCAGATCGTCAACGAACGGCGCCTCGCGAGCGCCGCCGAACTCGCCGACTGTCTGCGTGAGCGCTTCGGTTTAAACCTTGAGGACATCGATATCGCCGACGTGTTCGAGCGCGTGCGTACGCGCGATGAGGCCGCATGAGCCGACCGCTCAAGGGCGCCGCGATGATCGCACGTCTGATCCTGCAATCGCTGGCGTGGCTGGTTTTCATGGGCGTGCTGCTGTTCGGCGCGGCCGGCACGCTCGCGTGGCCGGCAGCATGGTGGTATCTGTTCGAGCTGGCGGTACTGAGTCTGTGGCTCGGCTTGTGGCTCGCGCGTCATGATCCCGCGCTGCTCGCGGAGCGGCTCGCGCCGTTCGTGCAGGCGCAGCAGAGCCGCTGGGATCGTGTGTTCATGGCCGCGATCGGGGCCGCGTGGTGCGGCTGGCTGATCCTGATGGGTTTCGACGCGATGCGGTTTCGCTGGTCCGCGCCGCTGCCGTCGTGGCTCATGGGCCTCGGCGCGTTGTGCGTGTTCCTGTGCATCTTCACGTGCCGGTTCGTGTTTCGCGCGAACAGCTATGCCGCACCGGTGGTCAAGATTCAGTCGAGCCGCGGGCACAAGGTCGCCGACACCGGGCCCTACGCGTACGTCCGTCATCCGATGTACGCGGCCGCGCTGGTGTTCTTCGTCGGCACGCCGCTGATGCTCGGCTCGTGGTGGGGGCTCGTGGCGCTGCCCGTGATGGCGTACGGGATGGGCTGGCGCGCGGTGCGCGAGGAGCGGCTGCTCGCCGGGCAGCTCGACGGCTACACCCAATACATGGCTCGGGTGCGTTACCGTTTCGTGCCGTTTATCTGGTAGCGCGTTCCAGCCGTCTCCCAGCGTCGAACCGGGTAAGATTGGGCCCGGCCGTCGGAGAACCGGCCACGGTGTACTTCATGTACCACCGGCGAACCACCGATGAGGTTTGGAGTGAAAACAACTACCCAGGCGCGCATAGCGCCCGCCGCACAGGCCGAGCAGAAACAGCATTCCGCCGAACGCGATCGCGATCGCGACACGCCGGTCAAGGCGATGCCCGCCTACGAGCAGATCAAACGCTACGTGCTTCAGCGCATCAGCGAAGGCGCATGGAAGCCGGGCGGGCTGATCCCTTCCGAAACGGAACTGGTCAAGGAGTTCGGCGTCGCGCGCATGACGGTGTCGCGCGCGCTGCGCGAGCTGACCGCCGAGCGCGTGCTCACGCGCGTGCAAGGCTCGGGCACCTTCGTCGCGCCGCAGCGGTATGAATCGACGGTGCTGGAGATCCGCAATATCGCCGATGAAATTGCCGCGCGCGGACATCGTCATTCGGCGCGCGTGCTGACGCTCGAACCGAGCGACGACGCCGATGCGCTCGAAGCGCTCGGTCTCGCGAGCGGTCCCGCGTTTCACTCGTGCATCGTGCACAGCGAGGAGGCCGAGCCGATCCAGTACGAGGACCGCTTCGTCAATCCGAAGGTGTTCCCTGAATATCTGCAGCAGGATTTCTCGGTCGAAACGCCGAATCACTACATGGTGCGGCTCGCGCCCGTGCAGCGCGCCGAGTTTCGCATCTACGCGCAAAAGCCCGACGCTTATGTGCGGCGTCATCTGATGATGGATATCGGCGAGCCGTGTCTGCTGCTGTGGCGGCGCACGTGGGTCGGCGAGAACGTCGCGACGTCGGTGCGGCTATGGCATCCGGCGTCGCGTTTTCATCTGGCGGGGACCGTCTAGGCCCTAGTACGGTTGCTGAAGCGCGCGTTATCCCTGGCGCTGCGACGTATTCGGCGAAAAGCGGCAGCCGAGCCGATAGCGCGAACCCGGATGCACGAAACGCGCGAACGTCACGGCGACGCCGCCCGTCCACGTGCGGCGCGTCAGCGTCAGGCACGGTTCTTCAGCGTGAATTTCGAGCAGCTCTGCTTCGGCAGGCGTCGGCAGCGCCGCGTCGACCACGTGTTCGAGATCGTGCATCGGCACGACCGTCAGCAGATACTCGGACGGCTTCAGCGCCGAGAAATCGTGCTGCAGAAAATCCGGCGCGACGGCCGGATTCACATAGCGATCTTCGAGCTGCACCGGCAGACCGTTCTCGCGATGCACGCAAATCACATGAAACACCGAAGCGCCCGGCGTCAGCCCCAAGGCGTTCGACACCGTGACCGACGCGGTCTCGCGCTGCAACAGCACCATATCGCAGCGATAAGCGTGGCCGCGCGAGCGGATCTCGTCGCCGATATGGGCGATCATCAATAGCGTGGACTGCGGCTTGTTCGGCGCGACGAAAGTACCGACGCCCGATACGCGCGTGACGAGCCCCGCGTCGGCGAGTTCGCGCAGCGCGCGGTTGACCGTCATCCGCGATACGCCGAGCGTCGCGACGAGGTCGAGTTCAGAAGGCAGACGGTCGCCCGCCTGGCGTCCGCCCGAGTCGATGATCTGGCGAATGTGCTGTTTGACCTGCTCGTAGCGCGCGGCCGGCGCCTCGTCGCTGCCGCGCGCGATTTTGGCCGCGGCGCTGGCCGCGCTAGCAGAGGATTTGCCATGAGGCTTGTTGCGAGCGGTGGCGCTCATAGGGGCGGGGTGTCGTCCGGGCCGCGCGTCCAGAACGCATTGCGGTCGAAATAGTTTTGCAGAAACTGCCGCAGACGCGGCTGCGCGGCATCGTGAAACACGTCGCGCGGTTTGCCCTGCACGGCGATGCGGCCTTGATCGATGAATACGACCTTGTCGGCAACCTGCGCGGCAAAACCCATTTCGTGCGTGACCACGGCCATCGTCATGCCGTCGCGCGCGAGCTGCTTCATCACCTGCAGCACCTCGCCGACCAGTTCCGGATCGAGCGCCGAGGTCGGTTCGTCGAACAGCATGATGTGCGGCTCCATCGCGAGTGCGCGCGCAATCGCGACGCGTTGCTGTTGACCGCCCGACAGTTTCGCCGGATACGCGTCGCCCTTGTGCGCGAGGCCGACCGTCTCCAGCATCGCGCTCGCGCGACGGCGCGCTTCGTCGTACGAAAGGCGCCGCACGCGCAGCAGCGCTTCCATTACGTTGCCGAGCGCGGTCATGTGCGGCCACAGGTTGAACTGCTGGAACACCATGCCGACGTTGCGGCGCACGCGGTTGATCTCGCCCTGCGAGGCGCGCACGCGTTTGCCGTTGCGCTCGGTATAGCCGAGCAGTTCACCTTCGATGCGCACGTCGCCGTGATCGTAGGTTTCGAGCGCGGCGAGGCAGCGCAGCAGCGTGCTCTTGCCCGAGCCCGACGGCCCGATGATGCAGACCACTTCCGAGCGCGCAATCTCGAGATCGATGCCGCGCAGCACCTCGACATCGCCGAAGCGTTTGCGCAGATCGCACACTTCGATCAGCGGCGCGGCATTCGATGCGTTCGCCGTTGCACTGGCGGCCGGCGCGGCAGATTGCGCGTTGGAGGACATGTCGGCGATGGCGTTCATAGGTGTTCCGGAATCATGCCATGAAGCGTGCGAGGCGGGCTTCGGCCCACATGCCCGCGCGCGAGGTCAGCTCGACCAGCGCGAGATAGCACACGCACAGCACCAGCAGGGTTTCGACGAAAGCGAAGGTGGCCGAACCGATGCCGGTCAGCACGAACGTCAGTTCGGGCACGGTGACGATCGACAGCACGGCCGTCTCCTTGCTCAGCACGATGATCAGATTGGTCAGCGCGGGCACGATCAGCACCAGCATCTGCGGCGCCTGGATGCGTACAATGGCCTGCCAGCGCGTGAGTCCGAGACACGCCGCCGCTTCGAGATGGCCTTTGGGCACCGACTGGAAGCCGGAGCGGAACGCCTCGGCGAAATACGCGCTGCCGTAGAGACCGAGGCCGACGATGCCAGCCGTCATCGGTTCGAGCGTGAGGCCGATGGACGGGCCAGCGTAGTACAGCAGAAACAGTTGCACGAGAAACGGCGTGCCGCGCAGCAACTCGATGTAGACACGCAACATGGCGCGCAGCCAGCGCCCGCAGAACAGTTGCAGCACCGCGATCAAAAAGCCGATCGCGAGACCGATTGCGACGCCCGCGGCCCAACTGGCGAGCGTCGTCGCCAGGCCGGCGGCGATCGGCTGCAGGTTGTGCGTGATGACGGTCGGGTCGAACGTTTGCATGGCGAGGTTCGCTTAAACGTGAGTCGATTCAGGCGTGCTGCAAACGGTGTTCGGCCGCATGCGCCACGAGCGCGAGCGAACCGCAGATCACGAAGTAGATGAGCCCGGCCGCGACATACGCTTCGAGCGGCCGGTAAGTGCTCGCGGCGATGTTCTGCGCGGTGCGCGTCAACTCGGCGACGCCGACCACCGAGATCAGCGAAGAAGCCTTGATCAGCAGCACCATTTCGTTGACGAGCGACGGCAGCGTCAAACGGAATGCTTGCGGCACCAGAATGCGCCGCAGCGTATCGAGCGGGGAAAGCCCGAGCATGCGCGCGGCTTCGAGATGTCCGGGCGGAATGCTCAGAAAACCGCCGCGCAGAATTTCGGCGATATACGACGCGGAGCACAGCGACACCGTGCTGATCGCGGCGACGATCGGCGACACGTTGATGCCGGCGAACGGCAGCAGGTAGTACACGAGCAGCAGTTGCACGAGCATCGGCACGCCGCGAAAGAAGAACACGTAGGCGCCGCCCGCGAGGCGCGCGGCGCGATGCTGCGACAGCCGCGCGGTGCACACGCCGATGCCGACGAAGAATCCGATCACGAGCCCCGTCAGCGAAATGCCGACGGTGGCGAGCGCCGCATGCAGCAGCAGCGGCAGGCCCTGAACGAAGACGGTCGTGTTGAACATGGATCGCGGCCGGTGGAACGGGAAGGGCGACGCGCGCCGCGCTACGGCGAAACTATTGCCCGACGCGGGACGCCCACGTTGAAGACGCTCAGTAGTTCGGCGTGGGCATCGTGGACGGCATCTCCATCGCGACACCGAACCACTTTTTCTGCAACGCGGCGAGGCGGCCATCCTTCTGCATTTTCACGAGCGCTGCGTTGAACGCGTCGGCGAGCGGTTTGCTGTCGGCGTCCTTGCGCAATGCATACGCGAAGTACACCTTCGCACCGAACGGCGGCTGCACGACCGCGAACATCTCGGGGCGCTGCTTCGCGACATACGCGATGTTGGTCATCGAGTTCGCTGCCGCGGCGATGCGGCCCGCCGCGAGGTCCGCGTAAGCCTGATTGTTGTCGACGTACTCGCGGATTTCAGGCTGCTTCGGCAGTGTGGCCGCGTAGCTCTTCAGCTGGTCCAGCTGCGCGGTGCCTTTGCCCGCGCCGACCGTCTTGCCCGCGATATCCGACGATTGCTTGATCGACGCATCGTTCGCGCGCTTGAGCAGCGCGTCGGTCGCATCGGCGACGGGCAGCGTGTACGTGTAGCGTTCCATGCGCGCCTTCGTGACCGTCAGCGGGCCGCCGACCATATCGAACTTGCCCGCTTCGAGACCGGGCAGCACGCTCGGCCACGGCAGATCGATGAAGCGCACCTTCACGCCGATTTCCTTGCCGATCTCCGCGAACAGCTCCTTGTTGAAGCCGGCCTGCTGACCGTTCTCGAGAAAGTCGAATGGCGCGAACTGCATTTCCGTGCCGACCACCAGTTCGCCGGCTTTCTTCACTTTGGCGAGCTGGTCTTCGGCGTGCGCGGCGACGCTTGCAGCGCACAGCGCCAGCATGACCAGACGACATTTCCAGCCTGCAAGGATACGCATGGGGTTCTCCGGGGGCGAATTGGTGTTAGGTTGCCGGCGTGTCGAAGTGTTCGTTCCAGACCCGCCGCGTCGGCAGCGCGTTGCGGGGCCTCGCTGGGCAGTATATACCGCGCTGCCGGCGAAAAATAAATGCTCGCGTGAGTAGAGAAAAGCCCTGATATCGAGGGCGTGCGAAGCAACTTGCGGTGCTGCTTTTGGCGGTATATACCACTGCAATACCGATCCTCGAAGGAGCCGCGCGATGCCCGTGAGCCGCATTCCGATCATCGATGTCGCCGGCGTGCGCACGGGCGATCAGCAGGCGCTCAGACGCGTCGCGAAGGAAATTCATGAAGCGTGTACGACGATCGGGTTTTTCTATATCGTCAATCACGGCGTGCCGCAAGCGAAGATCGATGCCGCCGCGCAGGCTGCCCGCACTTTCTTCGCGTTTCCGGTCGACACGAAACGACGCGTGGCGGTCAATCATCGGCATCGCGGCTTCAATGCGCTTGGCGACGCGACGATGTATCAGGCGAAGCGGCCCGATTACAAGGAGTTCTTCAGCATCGGCCTCGAATTGCCGGAAGACGATCCCGACGTGCTGGCGGGCCAGGCACTACGCGGGCCGAACAATTGGCCGGACTTCATGCCGGGGTTGCGGCCGGTGCTGTATGACTATTACGAGGCGGTCGGCGCGTGCGGGGCCGACCTGCTGCGCGCGGTCGCGGTGAGTCTCGGCATCGAAGAAAATTTCTTCGCGCCGCGCTACACGAAGCGCATGCAGCGCACGCAAATGGTCTACTACCCGCCGCAGCCGCAGCAGTCGGACGAAGATCAGTTCGGCGTCGCGCCGCACACCGACTACGGCTGCATCACATTGCTGTGGCAGGATCAGGTCGGCGGCCTGCAGGTGCGCGAAATCGCCAACGATACGTGGGTCGAGGCGCCGCCCGTCGAAGGCAGCTTCGTCGTGAACGTCGGCGATCTGCTCGCGCGCTGGACCAACGACCGCTTCCGCTCGACGCTGCATCGCGTGATCAATGCATCGGGGCGCGAGCGCTATTCGATCGCGACGTTCTACGATCCGACCTACGGCGCGCTCGTCGATCCGCGTGAGCTCGGCGCAAGCGACGCGCAAAGCAAATATCAGCCGGTCGCCGCGGGCGACTATATCCTCGGCCGCATCAACGATTCGATGGGCTACCGCAAGAAACTCGCCGCTACGGCACAGTAAGGAACGCCTGCATGACAGAGCAGAGCATCACTGACGACAAGACGACACCGACCGCAACCCCAGCCGCAACCGCACCGCTCGCGATGACACTCGAGGCCTTGCGCGCCGCGCTCGGCGTCGACGCGGTGCGCGTCGGCGATCAGATCGGCGAACGCGCGCTGACCGACTGGACGCGCCACGAGCCGACGCGTCCGGCCGCACTGCTGTTGCCGCGCACGACCGACGAAGTATCGCGTGCGCTCGCGATCTGCCACGCCGCGCATCAGCCGGTGGTACCGCAAGGCGGTATGACCGGACTCGCGGGCGGCGCGATCGCGCGCGCCAACGATATCGCGTTGTCGCTGGAACGCCTGAGCGGCGTCGAAGAACTCGACGCGGCGTCGGCCACACTGACCGTACGTGCCGGCACCACGTTACAGGCCACTCAGGAAGCTGCCGAAGCAGCCGGCTTCGAACTCGCGCTCGACCTCGGCGCGCGCGGCTCATGCCAGATCGGCGGCAATCTCGCGACCAACGCGGGCGGCAATCGCGTGATCCAGTCCGGCACCGCGCGCGACCAGGTGCTCGGGCTCGAAGTGGTGCTCGCCAATGGCGACGTGCTCAGTTCGCTCGGCAAGATGGTCAAGAACAACACCGGCTACGACCTGAAGCACTGGTTCATCGGTTCGGAGGGCACGCTCGGCGTGATCACGCGCGCGGTGCTGCGGCTGCATCCGCGCCGCGCCGCACGCCACACCGCGCTTGTCGCGCTCGACGATTACGATGCCGCGGTGAGCCTGTTGCGTCGTCTCGCGACGCGATTCGGCAACGACATCGGCGCGTTCGAGATCATGTGGCCGGACTTCTACGATTTCGGCGTGAAGCTGACCGGCGCGCGCTCGCCGTTCGACGCCGCGCATCCGCTCTATGCGTTGATCGAGCACGCGGGCTTCGATGCCGACGACGCTGGCGAGCGCTTCGCCCTGGCGCTGACCGATGCGCTCCAAGCGGGCGCATTGCGCGACGCGGTGGTCGCGCAGTCGGTCGCCGATGCGCGCGCGCTATGGGCGATCCGCGAATGCACGGCGGAGTTTCCGCTCAAGCTCGATCCGATCAACTTCGACGTGAGTCTGCCGATTGGCGAGATCGGCACGTTCGTCGACCATTGCCGCGCGGCGCTGGATCAGCGCTGGCCGGGCAACGAAGCGTATTTCTTCGGGCATATCGGCGATTCGAATCTGCATCTGACCGTCGATGGTCATTCGATCCCCGGCGTCGATCATCACGCGGTTTATGCGTTCGTCTACGAGATGCTCGGACCGTTGCGCGGGTCGGTGTCGGCGGAGCATGGCATCGGTTCGCTGAAGCGCGAGTTCCTGCCGATTTCGCGCTCACCGGCCGAGCTTGCGGCGATGGTCGCGATCAAGCACGCGCTCGATCCGAACGGCATTTTGAATCCGGGCAAGCTGTTCTGAGTTTCGATGAGAAGCAAATCAACGACTTCTTCCTCGCGTGCGAGTCCGCCATATTTTCACGATCAGCACATAAATAACGATCGCCACAATCAGATCTATAGCCGTCATTGCGCCGATGTAAAGCAGTTCATAGTCGGCCACTTCGACACGCCGGCTTCTATCAAAATCTCTTGTTTTATGCCTGGCTTTATTGTCCGAATGCGTGGCGCATCGGCCATGCTCCGCCGTCAATGCGCATTCAGATAACCGACGATCAACGGATAAACATCGACCGCCGCGTTCTTGCCGAAGATGCAGTCGATATGCCCATACCCCGGAATCAGATGTCGCTCGTACGGCTGCTCGGGGAAGCGCTCGCGCAGCAGCTCGTAAGTGCGCGCGGTGCTGACCGGCAGATAGGTTTCGTTCTTCTCGCCGTGTATGAAGCCGATCGGCAAACGCATGCCCTCGAGTCCTTTCATGCCGTCCGCGCCGGTCAGATACACGTCGTCGCCGCGCGCATCGACGACCTGGCCCGCGCGCACCATCGTGGCCAGATGCTGGAACACGGCCATGTCGTGAATGCCGAACAGTTCCTGCAGGTTCGCATGCAGCGTCTCGTTCAGCTTGTCGTGCTCGTAGAGCAGGCCATACAGGAATGTCGCGCGATGACAGATCGGATTGCCGCAGCCCTCGCCGTGATCGAGCGGATAGAGACGCAGCGCTTCGTCGTACAGGTTCGCGGGCCACGAATCTTCCTGCGTATAGGCGGTGAGGTCGCGTATGCGCAGATGCTGCATCAGATCGGGAATATGCAAGCCGGCCTTGATCCGTTGCAACGTGCCCGGCACCGGATGCGCGGACACCTGCGAAATCACCGCCGAGCGCACGCCGTCGAGTCCATGGAGAAGCGACATGCTGAGCGCGAGGCCGCCCAGGCAGTGGCCGAGTACCTGAAGGTTCGGCGCGCCGGTCACTTCGCGAATCTTCGCGACGGCGGCGGGAATGTCCTCGCGCGCGACTTTGTCGACGTTGGTCGGCACGAGCACGCTCGGCAGTTCGATGCTGACGCGCAGATCGACGAGCCACACGTCGTAGCCCGACGCGTACAGATATTCGACGAGGTTGGTCGTTATCAGATCGGTCGAGAAGATGCGGCTCGATACGCCCGAGCCGTGGATCAGCAGGATCGGCTTCGCGACTTTGCCCGCGGCCGGATCGCAGTAGCGCGTGAGCTTGAGCCGCGTGCGGTCGGGTGTGTCGAAGTACATGACCTGCGGCGCCGGCGCGCGCAGCGTGCGTTTCGCGCGCGGCGGTATGTATGGATCGTAGAACTGCAGCGGCGCGGCCACGCCGCCGTATTCGGTGAACAGCACGCCCGCGAAGAACTTGCCGAACTTCAGCGTCCATTCGAGGCGCGTCATCAGGTCGGGCGCGTGGGTGACTTCGAGCGTGCGCTGCTGCTTCAGGAAGTTTTCGGGCGTGATGATCAGCGTCGCGGTGCCGACGACGGGCGCATCGTCCTGCGCCGCGGCGCGAATCTCCGCATACAGCGTGTTGGTCTGCTCCCACAGGTTGATCGGCGACGTGCGCGTGATGATCTTCTTGCCGGTCAGATACCAGGTGTTGCCTTCGACCGCGGCGAGCGTCATCCGGTAGTTCATGTTGCGTTCGTCGACGTCGGATTCGTCGACGACGAACAGGTTGAACGTGCCGTCGCTGATCGTCAGCGGTTGGGCGGACAGGGCGGGGCAGGTCAGTGTGCCGGCGGTGCGCGCGAGGTGATTCGGGTTGCTCAGCATGTCGGCGAGATCGTCGGACTCGACCGTCAGCGTGAATTCGATCGGGCTCTTCGCGGCTTCGCCCGCCACGCTGGGCGTGTAGGTGCCGACCATCGTCTCGGTGAAGCGCAGGCCGATCTTCTGTGCGGGCGGCGCGGCGGCGGTGCCCTTCGACATGTAGTCGATCGACCAGTCGTGCGCTTTGGCCAGCAGCGCGCAATTGCGCTCTGCGAGCGCGGAGATGGTCAGGAGCGGATTGACGCCGAGCGACATCGGCATCACCGCGCCGTCCATCACGTAGAGGCCGTCGTGCACCGCGACGCCGACCGTGCCGCTGAACACGCGGCCCAGATGATCGACCACGCCATGCGCGGCGTCCTCGCCCATGCCGCAGCCGCCGAGCGGATGCACGGTGACGGTGTGCCGGCCGGCGATCTTCGTCGAAATCGGGTTGCGCAGATATTTGCCGCCGAGCGGTTTGGTCGCCTCGATCAGCACGTTCTCGATGGTCTGGAGGATCGGCTGGCGTCCCGCGTTTTTCCAGTCGATGCGCGCACGGCCTTTGTCGCCGACCGTGATGCGGCCGCTTTCGTCGTCGTGCGCCATCACGAGATAGCTTTGCGTGTGATTCATCGCACCGTGGTACGGGCCGCGGATCAGGCTTTCGAGCGCACGCGCGTCATAACTCATGCGCTCGAGCAGCGACGGGGCCCCAGCCGCATCCACGCCTTCGAGCGGCGCGACCGCGCCGAGCATGCCGACGAGCGCCTCGCCGACCGCACCGGCCAGCGAGCCTTCCTCGATCACGTAGCCATCCCTGACGTTTTTCTCGTCGGCGCGATTGTCGATCAGGCCGGTGATGGTCGGTCCGACCGGCGGAATCTGCCCCGGCTTGTGCTCGCCCCAGCCGACGCCGTTGATCGTGTCCCTGGTGTTGTACGCGAAGGCGAGCACGTCGCCGTTGCCGGTGAAATGCTGGCCGAGCGTCTCCGACATGCTCAAGCCCGCGTCGCGCGAGCGCAGCAGCAGCGCGGTCGAGCCGATCGTGCCCGCCGCGACGATGACGATGTCGGCCAGCACGAACAGATCGGGCGCGTCGTAGCTTTCGCGGCCGAGCTTCACGAGCTGGAAGTTGACCTTCCATTGCTGCGTGTCGGGATCGCGCAGCACCGAATGCACGGCCGTGCCGGTGAAAATCTGCGCGCCATGGGCGACCGCGTCGGGCAGATAGTTCATGTGGGTCGAATTCTTCGCGTCGTAGTTGCAACCGGAGTTGCAATCGCCGCAACCGACGCAGCGCTGCTGCTCGACGCCCGCCGCGTTCGGACCGTCCTTGAACGTGACCGTGATCGGCGGACGGCTGAAGCGGTCGGCCATGCCGAGCGCCTGTGCCGATTTTTCGAGCGCCTGGAGCTTCGGCAGCGGCGGGAAATCGTCGGGCACCGGCGACGGTGACAGCATTTTCCAGGCGAGCGCATAGCCGTCGTCGCGTCCGGCTTGGTCGGCGCGCAGCGCGGCCGGCCAGCGCGGGTCGTCCCACAGGCGCGGATCGGCTTCGAGCGCGACGTTCGCATTGATCAGCGACGTCCCGCCGAGCCCACAGCCCACCACCGCATTGACGTCTTCGTTCACGTGCACTTCGAGCAGCGCGAGCGGCGAACCGATCTGCGCCTCGGCCGTGTTGTACTGGATCTGCTCGACGCCCTGCAAGGGGGTGCGCGGAAACTCGCCGGCCATGAATTCGCGGCCGCGCTCGAGCACGCACACGCGACGGCCCGCGCGCGCCATGCGGCTCGCGGCGATCGCGCCGCCGTAGCCCGAGCCGATCACGACCACCTCGTAATGCCGTTGCAGCGCCGTCGGCGCGCTCGATAAGCGGTTCATCAGGACCACCTCGTCTGGAATCGGATGCGGGGAACGGAAGCTCGACTTCGAAACAAAGACGGCGTGCTGCGGGAGCTTTTTTATCGTAGGCGGAATATCGGCGCAAAAAAAGCGCGCCGTGAGGGCGCGCCGAAGTCGTAGCGTGCGACGTTCAGGGCGGCACGACCGGCCGGCCGTTGCCGGGGTGTACCCGGCCGTACGGGCATGCGCACTTACCGCACTTCTTATGTGGCCTGTTGGTTATCCGAACTATTACGCGGCCACTTCATTGAATTCGCTATCGCTCGATTCCGCCGCGAGCAGATTCAGCGCAACCAGAATCGCCGCGCGATTGTCGACGTCGATCTCGATGCCGAGCGCGTCGGTGAGCCAGCGGCCGAGCTTGGTGTTGGAAAATTCCTCGGCGCCGGCCGTCTTTTTCGTGGTGACGCCGAGTTTGACGGCGCGATAGTGATAAGAGGGCACCCGATGCTGAGCCGCGACCGCCGAAAGCCCGCCTTTGCATTCGGAGCACCAGCCGAGGCTGCCGGCCAGCACGATCCGCTCGGGTTCGTCGAGCCCTTCGATGAACTCGCGCGCCGCTCGCCGCACGCGCTGTTCGTCGAGGCCGTACTGCAGCAGCACGCTTTCCACCGGGTCTTCGAGCGCGTGCGCGTGCAGATCGATTTCCTGCGCGACGCCCTCGGTCTCCATCGACACATTGCGCTGATGGCACGCGCTGCGCAGGCAGTCGATCAGATAGCGGCGGAAATACGCGCATACCGCGTAGCTGTTGGACGGCGCGCTGTCGGCGCGCGCGTTCGTTTCAGTGTGGCCGGGCGCGAGGCGCAACACCTTCGCGTAGATGAACTGAGCGACCAGTTCTTCCTTGTCCTCGCCCAGCGCCTGCAATTCGAGCGGGTGGTAGGTCCGCAACGCGCGCTTGACCAGTTCGACCATCGACACCATTTCGTCCGCTGAGAGCCGGGTGCGCCTGCGCCACAGATGGGGGAGGATCGCGTCGTCGAGTTGGCTGGCGAACTCGTAGCTCGGGACTGCGCCCATGGAAAACCTCCGTCGGTTGGCAGGGAGCGCGGCGAGCCGCGGCGCGTGGGCCGCGAGTCGAGGGAAGGTGGCTGAAATGCCGCGCTGAAACGTGAATGCAGTATGGTTCGCGGCAAGGCCCTCGCCTATATGGATTAAGTGTTAGCCGATGGGTAAACTGCCGGGTAAACCTTCTGATGGATTGCTGACGATTCGTCTGAAGAGCGGGCATTCGCCGTAGAATAGACCGCGGGGGCGGCGCGTTCGGTCGCCCGATTCGACCCGCGGTTGCCACGAAGTGCCGGAGCGCCGCCGCTTCGTCAGTGTTTCGTCTCAACGAAGTTGCCATGCCCCCGCGATAAAGCTGCGTGGGATCGGCGTAAGCGCTAAAGCGCTCACGCCGATCGACAGAGGAGACCGCCCCATGCGGGCCGACCCGATCCAGCGTGCCATCGACGAAGACCTCGTGCGCGTGCTCTACGCGCAGGATCCGATCGCGTTCTTTTCGCACTGGTTTTCGATCGCGGTGCTGGTGGCGATCTACTGGCCGCATGTGCCGGCGCCGCCGCTGTTTATCGCGTGTTTCGTTTTTTATGCGCTCGCCAATTGCGCGGGCCTGGCGCTGTGGATTTGCAATCGCCGCTATCCGCAACTCGTCTCGCCGCGCGACTGGATCTATCTGCACGCGCTGCGCGGCGTGCTCCTCTATAGCGGGCCGGGGTTCGCGGTGTGGTTCGCGTTCCAGAGTCCGCAAACCGATCTGCCGTTATTGCATACCGTACTGCTGGTGACGCTCGCGGCCGGCGTGTTCATGTCGAATGGGTTCGATCTCCTCAATTTTTCGACGTCGATTCCGTTTCTGCTGCTGCCGTCGATCGTGCTGCACTTCGGCTCGCATACGTTCGATCGCACGATTCTCGCGATCGTGCTCGCGTTCTTCTTCTGCGCGATCAACGTCTACGCGATGAGCTATCGCAAGCTGTTTCGCCAGGTCGTGCAGGCGCGTGTCGATCAGCAATACCTCGCGGAATCGCTGGCCGCGCAAAAGCGCGTCGCCGAAGAAGCGAGCCTCGCGAAGACGCGCTTTTTCGCGGCGGCAAGCCACGATCTGCGTCAGCCGCTACATGCGATCGGCCTGCTCGCGGCATCTCTGAACGATCCGGCGGCGACGCCCGCGCAGCACGCGAAGACGGCCGGGCACATCGTCTATAACGTCGAGGCGCTCAATCAGCTGTTCAACCAGGTGCTCGATCTGGCCCGGCTCGAAAGCGGCGTGACCCAGGTGATCCGGTTGCACTTCCGGCTCTCCGAGCTGTTCGACCGGGTCGGTAGCCAGTATCGTCCGCAGGCCGCGGCGAAGGGGCTCGCGCTGCGCATCGCGCCTACGACGATGGTCGTCTACGACGATCCGGTGCTGCTCGAACGCGTGTTGAGCAATCTGCTGTCGAACGCGGTGCGTTATACGGAGCAAGGCGCGATCTGGCTCGGCTTCCGGCGCGCGGGGCGACAGAAGGGCGGCTATATCGAGGTGCGCGATTCGGGCGTCGGCATGGCGCCGCAAGAGCACGAGCGCATTTTCGAGGAGTTTTACCAGGTCGAGAATCCGCAGCGCGACGCGCGTCAGGGGCATGGGCTCGGGCTGCCGACCGTCAGGCGGCTCGTCGGCCTGCTCGGCGGCGAGTTGCAGCTGCGCTCGGCACCGGGGCGCGGCTCGGTGTTCCGCTTTGCGGTGCAGGCGGGTGACGCGAGCGGCATCGTCGCGAGTCTGAACGATTCGGTCGCGGGCGGCCCGGCCGCGCTGGGGCGGCGCGTGCTGTGCATCGACGACGAGCCGTCGATACTCGAAGGCCTCGCGAGTCTGCTCGAGCGCTGGGGCTGCGACGTGCGCGGCGCGCGCGACGAAGCCGGCGCGCTCGCCGCGCTCGCGGACGGCTTCGTGCCCGACGCGGTGCTGTGCGACTACCAGCTCGCCAATCACCGCACCGGCGCGCAGGCGCTGAGCGCGATACGGGGCGTGCTTGCGCGGGAGGGGCACGGCAATGTGGTGACGCTGCTGATCACCGGCGATATGGCGTCGGCGGAGCTGACGGCGCTCGCGTTGCAGGGGATTCCGGTGCTGCACAAGCCGGTGACGCCGGCGCGCTTGCGACGCACGCTGGAAATGCTGTGGCAGCAGGCGGAGCTCGATCAGGGGCGGCCGGCGGGTGCGGTGGTGTTGGGGCGCGGAGCGGCGGACGACCCAGCGCCGCCGCCCGCCGCGGCCGGCTCGCCGCAAGCTGAAGCGGGCTCAGGGGCGCAAAGCGAAACGCAGCCGTAGAGGCGGGAAACAAGGACGGGTTGGGCTTGCGGCGCAACACAAAGCGCTACAACGTCTTCCCGGCCTCCAGCCATCCATTGATTACGGCGATCGCCGTCGACCGGTTATGCACACCGAGCGCCCGAAAGATTACCGATAGATGCACCTTCACCGTGCCTTCGGCGACGCCGAGATCGCGCGCGATCATCTTGTTGGTCCAGCCGCGATGCACGAGCCGCATGATGTCCTGCTGACGTGGCGACAGGTTCTCCAGCAGATGCTGCTGATGCGGCTGCAGCGACGGTACCTGCGTGACCGGTTCGATCTGGGAGACGGTGCCGGGGCCCGGCCCGCGGACGGCTTGCGCGGCGGCGCTCGGGGCCGGCACACGTGCCGATCCATCCGCATCGGCGCCCGCGCAGCTGGCCGCCTGCGTTTCGCGCGAGCCGAGCAGACTCAGCGCTTCCATCGGCACATAGGCACCGCCGGACAGCACCAGCTCGATTGCCTTCAGCATCACGCTGGCGGGCTGGCGCTTGGGCACGAAGCCGAGCGCGCCGGCCGCGAGCACCGCGCGCATCTCGTCGGGCGATTCCTCGGCGGACAGCACCACGACCGGCAGCGCCGGATTCGCCTTCAGCAGCGTTTCGAGCGAACTCGCGCCGCTCATGCCCGGCATATGCAGATCGACGATCGCCAGATCGTGATTCGCGTCGGGTCGCGCGGCGGTCGCAAGGGTTTCCCAACTGTCGGCTTCGTCGAACTGGGCGTCGGGATCGAAGCCGCGCAGCATGCCTTTGACGCCTTGCCGGATCAGTTCATGGTCGTCGGCTACAAGAAACTTCATGATGTCTCCGCGAGTCGAGCCTGTCCGTTGAGGGTTGCCGCCGTTGCACATGCCGCAGTTGCAGGCTGCGCAGTTGCAGTGTGACTAACTGCCGTACTCGTGACACGCACCGCGGTCGTCGCCGGAATCGTTGCCTCGGTTCCTCGCCGCGTGGAGTGTCGCACTTACCGCCGCATCCGGCATCGTTCGATGCGCTTCGTGATGTTAAGGCAGGTCTCCCGCGCATAGGTTCCGGCTTGCTACGTAGACGAGCCGCGCGCCCCGTTTTTGAAGCGCTGACGCGCACGATCCGGAAGGTTATGCCCGCCGGATCGACACGGGTTCGCGCGCCGCTATCTGACCGCGAACAGCGTCGCATTCATCAGAAGCCTGAAGGCGAAACCGAGCGACATCGCCGCGGCCACGCCGAAGCACCATAGCGCGATGAACCAGAGCCAGCCCGGCAATTTGCGGCTGGGCGTTGCCGCAGTGGCGGTGGGAGCCGACGCACTGGGACCCCGCGTTTCAGTGATAGTGATGTTGGTCGCCATGACGCACCTTGCCTCGAAAGACCCAGTAACCCATCGCCGTATAGGCGACGATGATCGGAAGGATCACCGCCGCGCCGGCCAGCGTGAACGTCTGGCTCGTGCGTGGCGCGGCGGCTTCCCATAGCGTGATGCTCGACGGAATCGCATACGGCCACAGACTCACGAGCAGCCCGAGATAGCCGAGCAGCACGAGCGCCAGCGCGAGCATGAACGGCGTGTTGTGATGGCGCGCGCGCACCGCGCGATGCATGAAGAACGCGCAGATCGCAACGAGGAACGGCACCGGCAGCAGACGGTAGAAGATCCCGTCATGGAACCAGCGTTGCGCGATGCCCGCATCCATCAGCGGTGTCCACAGGCTCACGAGCGCGATGAAGCCGAGCAGCACCAGCGTCAGCGGCCAGACCACGCGATGCAGCCTTCGCTGCAGATCGCCCTCAGTCTTCGCGACGAGCCAGCAGCAGCCGAGCAGCGCGTAGGTCGCGACGAGTCCGAGGCCCGTCAGCAGGCTGAACGGCGTGAGCCAGCCGAACGCGTCGCCGGCATAGGCGCCATCGGCGACCGGAATGCCTTGCAGGAACGCGCCGAGCACGATGCCCTGGAAGAACGCCGCGCCGGCCGAGCCGCCGATGAATGCGAGGTCCCACAGATGCTTCGTGCGCCGCGACTTCGCGCGGATCTCGAACGACACGCCGCGAAAGATCAGGCACACGAGCATGAACACGAGCGGCAGATAGAGCGCCGACAGCACGGTCGAGTAGACGACCGGAAACACCGCGAACAGCGCGGCGCCGCCGAGCACGAGCCAAGTTTCGTTGCCGTCCCATACTGGCGCGACCGTGTTCATCATCAGGTCGCGTTCCTTTTCGTCGGGGAAGAACGGAAAGACGATGCCGATGCCGAGGTCGAAGCCGTCCAGCACCACGTAGATGAAAAGGCCCAGCGCGATAATCGCGGCCCATACGACGGTTACGTCCATTTTTTCTTTCTCTCGAAGCGTAGGTTAGACGGCGTCGATCATCCGATCGGCGGCGGACAGCGGGCGGCGCGCGGTCTGCGCGGTCATCGGCTGCGGCAGGCCGAGGGACATGTCGTGCGACTTGCCGCCAGGCAGCGCAGGACCGGAGCGCATCAGCTTCAGCATGTAGTAGATGCCGGTGCCGAACACGAGGAAGTAGACGGCCACGAACGTCATCAGTGACAGACCGACCTGCTGCGTGGTCAGCGGCGATACCGCCTGCGACGTGCGCATCACGCCGTACACGACCCACGGTTGACGGCCCGCTTCGGTGGTGACCCAGCCGGCCAGCAGCGTGATGAAGCCGCTCGGCCCCATCGCGACGCACAGCCGCTGGAACCACTTCGCTTCGAACAGGCGCCCGCGCCGGCGCAGCACCCAGGCCGCGATCGACATCGCGATCATCAGCACGCCGAGGCCGGCCATGATGCGGAAGCTCCAGAACACGACGGTCGAATCCGGTCGGTCCTGCGGCGGGAATTCCTTCAGGCCGCGGATTTCGCCGTCCCAGCTATGCGTGAGGATCAGGCTGCCGAGGTGCGGCACCGACACCGCGTAGCGCGTGGTTTCGGCCTTCATGTCGGGGATGCCGAACAGGTTCAGCGCGGTACCGCCCTTTTCGGTATTCCACAAGCCTTCGATTGCTGCGATCTTCGCCGGCTGATATTCGCGCGTGTTCAGGCCATGCTGATCGCCGACGAATGCCTGGATCGGCGTCAGAATCAACAGCAGCCACAGCGCCATCGAGAACATCTTCTTGACGGCGGGATCGCGCCGGCCGCGCAGCAGATGCCACGCGCCGACCGCCGCGACCACCAGCCCCGCCACGATGAACGCCGCGAGCGCCATATGCGCGAGCCGGTAGGGGAACGAAGGATTGAAGATGATCTTGAACCAGTCGAGCGGCACGACGTGACCGTCGACGACCTTGAAGCCCTGCGGCGTCTGCATCCAGCTATTGGACGCGAGAATCCAGAAGGTCGAGATCAGCGTGCCGATCGCGACCATCAGCGTCGCGCCGAAGTGCGCCCGCGGACTCACGCGCTGCCAGCCGAACAGCATGATGCCGAGGAAGCCCGCTTCGAGAAAGAATGCGGTCATCACCTCGTACATCAGCAGCGGACCCGTGATCGGCCCGGCGAAACTCGAGAAGCCCGACCAGTTGGTGCCGAACTGATAGCTCATCACGACGCCCGAGACGACGCCCATGCCGAAGGCCACCGCGAAGATCTTCGACCAGAACAGACAAAGATCTTTGTAGTAGGCCTTGCCGGTTTTCAGCCAACGCCATTCGAGAACGGCGATGAAACTGGCGAGACCGATGCTGAGCGCGGGGAAAACGATGTGAAAAGAAACGGTGAACGCGAATTGAATGCGCGCGAGATCGAATGCCGATAGTGCGGAGTTCATGATCCTGTTGTGCGTGATGGCCGCGTGAACGGACTTACGCGCGTCGACCGATGTCGGTGCGCACTGCGCTGGGCAGATGGCGCAAGAGTAGGGGATCGAAACAAAAGATGTTGCGATGCGATGTGCGTCAAAAAACCGCCTTGTTTTATGCGAAATACGCTTATCGATGAGGCAAGCCCTTGTTGAGTATCAAGTTTCTTTTGGCGACCGAAACGTGGCCGTGTGTGCCTCGTCGCGTGAGCTGCGTCAATCGACCGCGCTGCAGCAATGCGTTTCGCGCAGCCTTGCGCCGCAAGGTCGCGGGCGGTGTCTGTCGCCAGCCGACAATCGATCCATCCAAACCGACTTCGTCTGTGGGCGTGCTGGTCGGGCGATCTTTTTACTTCTACGATGCACGCTGCCGCCTCGCCCGTTTCAGCTTTTTCTCTTCAGTATTCGTTGCGCATTGCCCATTCGCCATTCGTTTGGTGTTGATGTTATTTCGCGGCGGAATTTCTCAATAGGTCATTACTCATTGCCGCATTCGCACGGCGTTCTGTCATGCGTCGCGCGCATGCTTCGTGACAAACTTCCGCTTCATCCACCTGCCGGCGACGGCAGACTTCATCGACAAGGAGTCAGCAGATGAGCACGATCAGGACGAAAGACGGTACCTCGATTTTCTACAAGGACTGGGGCCATGGCCGCCCGGTCGTGTTTTCGCACGGCTGGCCGCTGACCGCCGATGCGTGGGATGCGCAGATGCTGTTTCTCGGCAGCAAGGGCTTCCGCGTGATCGCGCACGACCGGCGCGGTCACGGCCGCTCGGAGCAGCCGTGGGACGGCAACGAGATGGACACCTACGCCGACGATCTCGCCGCGCTGATCGAACATCTCGATTTGCAGGACGCGACGCTGGTCGGCCATTCGACAGGCGGTGGCGAAGTTGCGCATTACATCGGCCGGCATGGCACGGGGCGCGTCGCGAAGGCCGTGCTGATCGGCGCGGTGCCGCCGCTGATGCTGAAGACCGCCGATAATCCGCTCGGCCTGCCGATCGACGTGTTCGACGGCATCCGCAAGGGCGTCGCGGACGATCGCTCGCAGTTCTTCAAGGATCTGGCCGTGCCGTTCTACGGCTACAACCGGGAGGGCGCGAAGGTGTCGCAGGGCGTGATCGATTCATTCTGGCGCCAGGGCATGGCCGGTTCGATCAAGGGGCTATATGACTGCATCGAGCAGTTCTCCGAAGTCGACTACACCGAAGATCTGAAGAAGATCGACGTGCCGACCCTCGTGCTGCACGGCGACGACGACCAGATCGTGCCGATCGACGCAGCCGGCCGACGCACCGCGGAGATCGTCAAGAACGCAACGCTGAAGGTTTATCCGGGCGGCCAGCACGGCATGTGCACGGTGGAGGCCGACAAGGTCAATGCCGATCTGCTCGAATTCATCGGCGCCTGAGCGAACGTAACGACGTGATCTGTCGAGGGCGCGGGCGGCATACGGACGCCGCTCGCGTCGGACGCCACGCGCCCGCTGGCGTCAGGTAAAGCCACTTCTGGAACAAAAATCCACTTTCAGTTATACGATGTCGCACGAATGCGATGTCCTTATGTCTTTGTTTTTTAAAGAGCTGCGAAACTGTCGCGCAGTAACTTAAGGGTAAATGCGGAGTTGAAATCCGCTTGTTCATCGCCGATAGTACGTTATCGTACAACCTGAGTGTGTTATGTGACGCGCACAGCGCGATTCGCCGGCCGCTCAGATCCTCCGTCTGTTCTCTGAAGACCTCGCGCGCGGCGCAGTAAAAGGAACCCCTATGAAGAAGATTGCCCTGAGTGGCGCCGGCGGCCAGCTCGGCTCCGTGGTACGTGCTGAATTCGTCGCGCGCGGCGTGCCGCTGCGCTCGGCCGCGGGCTCCAAAGTACTGACGCCGCTCGTCGACGGCGAAGACGTAATGAATGGTGACCTGCGCGATCCGGCGGTGGTCGACCGTCTGCTGAACGGCGTGGACGTGCTGATCCATTTCGCCGGCACGAGCGTCGAGCGTCCGCTGCCCGAGATCATCGAGAACAACTTGCGCGGCCTCGTCGAAGTCTACGAAGGTGCGCGCCGCAACGGCGTGAAGCGCATCGTGTTCGCGAGCTCGAACCACGCGATCGGCATGTATCCGGTCACCGAGCATCTGAGCCTCGACTGCGAACTGCGTCCGGACGGCTTCTACGGCCTGTCGAAGGTGTGGGGCGAAGCGCTCGCGCGCATGTACTGGGACAAGCACGGCATCGAAAGCGTGTGCGTGCGGATCGGCAGCTGCCTCGAGCGTCCGACCGAGCAGCGCCATCTGAGCACCTGGTTCGGCCACAAGGACCTGATGCATTTCCTCGACCGCTGCATCGAAGCGGAAGACGTCGGCTTCCTGACCATCTGGGGCGTGTCGGCCAATACGCGCAGCTGGTGGGACAACAGCGGCGCCGCGCGTCTCGGCTACGAGCCGAAGCAGAACGCCGAGGACTACGCGCAAGACATCCTGTCGCGCCCGAATCCGCTCGATGAGCTGTGCCAGCGCTACCAGGGCGGTAGCTTCGTCGGCATCGACTATTCGCGCAAGGCTTGAGTCCCGTTCGGCTTGACGGGCAATGCATCACGAGGAGTAGCAGCAATGAAGATCAAGGGTATTCGCTGGTGGATGGTCGCGCTGGTCGCGGCCGGCCTGATCATCAACTACCTGGCGCGTAACACGTTGTCGGTCGCGGCTCCGACGATGATGAAGGAGCTCAACATCACGACCGAGCAGTATTCGCACGTGGTCGTGGCGTGGCAACTCTGCTATGCGTTCATGCAGCCGGTCGCCGGTTTCGTGCTCGACACAATCGGCACCAAGGCCGGCTTCGCGGTGTTCGCTCTGGTGTGGTCGGTGGCTTGCGCGGCGGCTGCATGGGCGACGGGCTGGCGCAGCCTCGCGGTGTTCCGCGGTATCCTGGGTCTCGCCGAATCGGCCGGTATTCCGGCTGGCGTGAAGGCGACCAGCGAGTGGTTCCCGGCGAAAGAGCGTTCGGTTGCGATCGGCTGGTTCAACATTGGCTCGTCGATTGGCGCGCTGCTTGCGCCGCCGCTCGTCGTGTGGGCACTGTTTCACGGCCGCTGGCAACTCGCGTTCGTGATCGTCGGCGTGGCGGGTATCGTATGGAGCGTGCTGTGGATGATCATCTACAAGCATCCGCGCAATCAGAAGCTGCTGGCCAACGCGGAGCGCGACTACATTCTGAGCGGCCAGGAAGCGAAGCATCACGATGACATCAACACGCCGAAGCGCAACTGGCGCGCGATGCTGGCGAGCCGCGATTTCTGGGCGATCGGTATTCCGCGAATTCTGTCCGAGCCGGCCTGGCAAACCTTCAACGCGTGGATTCCGTTGTACATGATGACCGAGCGTCACATGAACCTGAAGGAAGTCGCGATGTTCGCGTGGATGCCGTTCCTCGCCGCCGACATCGGCTGCGTGCTCGGCGGTTATCTGAGCCCGCTGTTCCACAAGTACGCGAAGGTGTCGCTGTTCACGTCGCGCAAGATGGTGTTCGTGGTCGGTGCGCTGTTCATGATCGGGCCGGCGTGCATCGGTCTCGTCGAGAGCCCGTACATGGCGGTGGCGCTGCTGTGCGTCGGCGGCTTCGCGCACCAGACGCTGTCGGGCGCGCTGTACGCGATCACGTCGGACATGTTCGGCAAGCACGAGGTCGCGACCGCGACCGGCATGGGCGGCATGGCCGGCTATCTGGGCGCCGCTGCGTTCACTGCACTGTTCGGCGTGCTCGTTACGCAGATCGGCTACAGCCCGCTGTTCGTCGTGCTGGCGGTATTCGATCTGATTGCCGCGGCCGTGGTCTGCCTGATGGCCAGGAGTTCGGACAAGATGCCGGAGCCGAAGTGGACGTTGCCGGATGCGGTGACGGCGAAGTAAAGTGAGATGCGGTCGGCTCTGGTGGGCCGATCCGGTGAAAGAAGCGGCGCCCGCGAGTGGGCGCCGTTTTTTTATTTGCGGGTTTTGAGGCGGTCGACCGGATACTGATGTTGTGGCGCGAGCATCGCCACAAACTACTCGCTGAGAAGCCTCTTTGTGTTGAAGTCATCGTTGTCTCCCACAAGAACCCCGCAAAATAGCAGTCGACCACAGGGACAGGAAATGGGCGATAGATGATTCTTGTGTCCGATTGATCCGGGGAGACACGGGGCCGGGAGTCCATCGCTAAACACGATAAAGGCGTCGCGTTAGGCGGCGAAAGGCTCTACGGCCCGAAAGAGGGAAAGGGCATCACGCGCGAACTACGTACGATGCTCAAGAATGCAAAGTGCGACCGAGCCGGCCATCAGTCACATGAAGACCGACGGACAACCCGATCGCAACTATTTCGAACCTACGTCAAATCACGCGCTCTTCTGACCGATCTCGTGATTCGCGAGCACTTCGAGCGCGCGCACCATCGCCGAGTGGTCCCACGCCTTGCCGCCGTGCGCGACGCACGCGTTGAACAGCGCCTGGCAGATGGCGGTGTTCGGCAGCGACACGCCGAGCGCCTGCGCGGTCGACAGCGCGAGGTTCAGGTCCTTCTGGTGCAGTTCGATGCGGAAGCCCGGATCGAACGTGCGCCTGGTCATGCGCTCGCCATGCACTTCGAGAATGCGCGACGATGCGAAGCCGCCCATCAGCGCCTCACGCACGCGCGCCGCATCGACACCCGCCTTCGACGCGAGCAGCAGCGCGCTTCGCCGACCGCCTCGATGGTCGCCGCGACGATCACCTGGTTGGCGACCTTGCACACCTGGCCCGCGCCGACCGCACCGATCAGCGTGACGTTCTTGCCCATCATGTCGAACAGGGGCTTCACGCTGTCGAACGTGGCCTGTTCGCCGCCGACCATGATGGTCAGCGAGCCGGCCTTCGCGCCGACCTCGCCGCCCGACACCGGCGCGTCGAGATAATCGGCACCGGTTTCGCGCACGCGCGCCGCGAAATCGCGGGTCGCCATCGGCGAGATCGAGCTCATGTCGACGACGGTCTGGCCGGCGCGCAGCGCGCTCGCGAGGCCGTTCTCGCCGAACAGCACGCGTTCGACGTCCGGCGTGTCAGGCACCATGATGAAGATCACGTCCGCGTTGGCGGACACCGCGGCGGCGTTGTCGCATGCGACGGCGCCGGCCTGCGTGAGCTCGGCGGGCACGCCGCTACGCGTGAAGGCGGCGAGCGAGACGCCGTTTTTCAGAAGGTTGGCGGCCATGGGCTTGCCCATGATGCCGAGTCCGATAAAGCCTGCTTTTTGCATGGAATGCTCCGAAGATGTCGTGGCGGCCGCGTTCAAGCCTCGCCCGCCGGTTTCTGCATGAAGTGTTTCTGCGCCGCCTGCGCGGCGCCCTTGAGCAACCCGAGATCCGCGCAGACGGCGACGACGCGCGCGCCCATCGACAGATACCGCTCCGCGTCGGCCTGCATCGGCGCGAGAATGCCGCTCGACTTGCCGGCCGCCTGCGCGCGCGCGAACACATGCGCGATCGCCTGCTGCACGTCCGGATGGCTCGCGTTGCCGAGGCGGCCATACGACGCCGCGAGGTCTGACGGACCGATGAAGACCGCGTCGATGCCGTCCATCGCGAGGATGCTGTCGATATTCTCGACCGCCCTGCGGCTTTCGATCTGCGGGATCACGCAGACGTTGTCGTTGGCGATCGCGAAGTAGTCGGGCACGGTGCCATAGCGGTTGCCGCGATGGCCGACCGACACGCCGCGAATGCCCTGCGGCGGATAGCGCGTCGACGCGACCGCGCGGGCGGCGTCGTCGGCGCTGTCGACGAAGGGCACGAGGAAGTTCGAGAAGCCGCTGTCGAGAAAACGTTTGATCACGACGCTGTCGTTGGCCGGTGGTCGGACGACCGGTGCGCTGCCGCTGTCCTTGAGCGCCATCAACTGCGGGATCAGCGTGAGCACGTCGTTGGGCGCGTGTTCGGCGTCCAGCAGCATCCAGTCGAAGCCGACCGTGCCCAGCAATTCAGTGGCGATCGGGCTGGCGAGCGACGCCCAGCAGCCGATCTGGGTTTTTCCCTCGCGCACCGCGCGCCGGAAACTGTTGGGCAACGATTCGTAAGGCGTGACGGCGGGCATGCGGTGTCTCCTCGAACGGCGATGGATCGGGAAAAGCTGCGACAATGCTAAGCCTCGCGAAATGCGAGTTATAAGTCGTCGTATGACCAAGCCCAGATTAGCACTGCACGACCCGGTTGTAACGGGCGAGTATACCCGTATGCCCCTGCCAGATAAGCGTTTCGGGTTGCATAAGGCCCCCACGATGTTGTAGGATGACTTATATCTTTAGCGTTCATTAAAGGAAAGCCAAAAATGCCTATTACCGGCGAAATGCTGATCGGTCGCAAAGCCGTGCGCGGCGAAGAAAAACCGCTGCGCGCGTTCAATCCTGCCACGGGTTCCGAGATTGCCGAGCCGGTGTTCGGCAGCGGCACCGTCGAGAACGTCGAGCAGGCGTGCGCGCTCGCGCAACAGGCGTTCGACGCCTACCGTCAACTGCCGCTCGCAGTGCGCGCCGAGTTCCTGGACCGTATCGCTGACGGCATCACCGCGCTCGGCGACGAGCTGATCGAGCGCGCGCAGGCTGAATCGGGACTGCAGAAGGCGCGTCTGGAAGGCGAGCGCGGCCGCACCACCGGCCAGCTGAAGCTATTCGCGCAGACGGTGCGCGCGGGCCAGTGGCTCAACGCTACGCTCGATTCGCCGCTGCCGGAGCGCAAGCCGCTGCCGCGCTCGGATCTGCGCATGCAGAAGATCGCGCTCGGCCCTGTCGCGGTGTTCGGCGCGAGCAACTTCCCGCTCGCGTTCTCGGTGGCGGGTGGCGACACCGCCGCGGCGCTGGCTGCTGGCTGCCCGGTCGTCGTGAAGGCGCATCGCGCTCACCTCGGCACGTCGGAGCTGGTCGGTCGCGTGATCCAGCGCGTCGCGCAGGAAATGGATCTGCCCGAGGGCGTGTTCTCGATGATCGTCGGCGCGGGTAACTCGGTCGGCGAGGCGCTGGTTGCGCACCCGGCCATCAAGGCGGTCGGCTTCACCGGTTCGCGCGCGGGCGGTACCTCGCTGATGCGCGTCGCGGCGGCACGTCCGGAGCCGATCCCGGTGTACGCGGAAATGAGCAGCATCAACCCGGTGTTCCTACTGCCCAACGCTCTTGCAGCACGCGGCGACAGCATCGCGCGCGGTTTCGTCGACTCGCTCGTGCTCGGCGCGGGCCAGTTCTGCACGAACCCCGGCCTCGCCATCGCGGTCGACAGCGACGCGCTGAAGGGCTTCGTCGCGACGGCATCGGAAGCGCTCGCGGCGAAGCCGGCGCAGACCATGCTGACCTCGGGCATTCACGCCGCGTATGAAGACGGCGAAGGCAAGCTGGCGGCAACGAAGGGTGTCGAAGTCGTGGCACGCGGCGTCGCCGCAACCGGCCCGACCCAGGCTTGCGCGGCGCTGTTCGTGACCGACGCGCAGACGTTCCTCGCGAACCCGGCGCTCGAAGACGAAGTGTTCGGCCCGGTGTCGACGATCATCCGCTGCAAGGACGAGCAGGAAGTGCTGAAGGTCGCCGAACACTTCGCCGGCCAGCTGACCGCGACGCTGCAGATGGACAGCGCCGACGTGGCGGCTGCGAAGAAGCTCGTGCCGATTCTCGAGCGCAAGGCCGGCCGGATTCTGGTCAACGGCTTCCCGACCGGCGTCGAAGTGTGCCACGCGATGGTCCACGGCGGCCCGTTCCCGGCAACGTCGGATAGCCGCGCGACCTCGGTCGGCACCACGTCGATCGACCGCTTCCTGCGTCCGGTCTGCTACCAGGACTTCCCGGCCGAGCTGCTGCCGCAAACGCTGGCCGACGGCAATCCGCTGGAACTGTGGCGTCGTCGCGATGGCGAACTCACGCGCGGTTAATCGCGTGAGGCCGTCCTGAACGGATGCGCGCCCAAGCCGGTTGGCCGGGCGCGGATCGAAGGGAAGTGCGGACGCAATCGCAAGATAAAAAAATGGCCGGGAGATTCCCGGCCATTTTTTCGCCCGCGAGCTTCGTGAGAATCAGCTGTTCGCTTCGCTCGCTTCATTCGCGCGACGCAGCCGCTCGCGGCTATTCGACAGATGCATGCGCATCGCGGCGCGTGCGCCTTCGGCGTCGTGCCGGCTGATCGCCTCGAGGATGCTTGCATGCTCGAGGTTCACGAGCGACAGATACGCATCAGGATCGGCGCGCGCGATGCCGGCCGAGTCGAGCCGGTTGCGCGGAATCAACGCGCTGCCCATTTGCGACAGGATGTCGACGAAATAGCGGTTGCCGGTTGCGCGTGCGACCGAGATGTGGAACTGCAGGTCGGCCTGCACGCTGTCGAGCCCGTTGTGGCGCGTGGCCTCGATCGCGTCCAGCGCGGCGCGCATGCGCGCGAGGTCGTCCGGTTTCGCGCGTTGCGCGGCGAGACCGGCGCATTCGGTTTCGAGGCTGATGCGTAGCTCCAGAATGGACAGGACGTCGCGCAGCGTGGTGGCGGGCACCATGTCGATGCCGAGTTTTTCGCGCTGCGGCTCGAGCACGAAGCTGCCGATGCCGTGCCGCGTCTCGATGACCTTGCCTGCCTGCAGGCGCGAGATCGCCTCGCGAATCACCGTGCGGCTCACGCTGAGTGTGTTCATCAGCTGCGATTCGGTGGGGAGTTTGTCGCCCGGCTTCAGCAGGTTGGCCGCGATCTGCTCGGTGACGTAGTTGACGACGAACTCGGCAAGATTGCGAGCGCGTCGTGGCGGTGCCGCGGATGCTAGTGGTGTAGCCATCGAAAACGCTCCTTGTTTGAAAGATCGCTGGGGATCGTGCATTTTTATTATATCGTCGTCTGACGACTGATTATATAAGCGCAGGCCCGAAGTTTGGCGCCTCGGCGCTGATAGATTGCGCGAGGCGCCGGGTCGGCCGGCCGGAAGTACGATAACCACGACGATAACCAAGCCTATAACGGGCTCACGCCGGGCGCAACTCGACCCGCCGGATATCCTTGACGATCACCAGATAGCTGATCACCGTCAGCAGCGCGTTCGCGCCGACGAACACCAGTGCGCCATTGAACGAGCCCGTGCGCGCGACGAGATAGCCGATCACGATCGGCGTCACGATGCCGGCGACGTTGCCGAACATGTTGAAGATCGCGCCGGACAGGCCGAGCGCTTCCTTCGGCGACGTATCGGCGACGACGGCCCAGCCGAGCGCGCCGATGCCCTTGCCGAAGAACGCGAGCGACATCAGCGCGACGACGACCCAGTCGGTCGACACGTAGTTGCAGCCGATGATGCAGGTCGACAGCAGCATGCCGCCGACGATCGGCACCTTGCGCGCGACCGTCAGCGAACAGCCGCGGCGAATCAGCCCGTCCGACAGCACGCCGCCGAGCACGCCGCCGAGAAAACCGCAGATTGCCGGCAGCGAGGCCACGAGGCCCGCATGCAGGATCGTCATGCCGCGCGCCTGCACGAGGTAGATCGGAAACCACGTCAGGAAGAAGTAGGTCAGCACGTTGATGCAGTACTGCGCGAGATAGACGCCGAGCAGCATGCGGTTGCCGAGCAACTGACGCACGAGCGTCCAGCCGCCGGCCTTCGCAACATCGTCCGGGCCCGTCTTGCGCGCACCGTTGACGAGTCCGCCGCCTTGCTCGATGTACTCGAGCTCGGCGCGCGACACGCGCGGATGGTCGGCGGGATTCTTCATGACCTTCAGCCACGTCAGCGCGAGCAGCAGCCCGACCACGCCCATCACGACGTAGACCATCTGCCAGCCGAACGCGTGCGTGAGCCACGCCATCAGCGGCGTGAACACGACCGCGGCGAAGTATTGCGCGGCGTTGAAGATCGCCGACGCCGTGCCGCGCTCGTTGGTCGGGAACCAGCTCGCGACGACCTTCGCGTTCGCCGGGAACGCCGGCGACTCGGCCGCCCCCATCACGAAGCGCAGTACGAACAGCGCGGTGATCGCCGCACCGGCGCTGCCGAGCAGGCCGACCGAGCTCTGCAGCAGCGTGAACAGCGACCACGAGAAGATGCTCGCCGCGTATACGCGGCGAGCGCCGAAACGGTCGAGCAGCCAGCCGGCCGGCAGTTGCGACAGCACGTAGGCCCAGCTGAATGCGGAAAAGATATAGCCCATGCGGATCGCGTCGAAGCTGAACTCGGTGCGCATCGCGGAACCGGTGACAGACAGGGTCGCGCGGTCGGCGTAGTTGAGGGTCGTGATCACGAAGATCAGCAGCAGGATCCCGTAGCGGACCTTGGTGCGTGCCGCGCTAGAAGCGGCGTCGGTGGAACCGGCCATGCGGCTCAAGTCCATGGGTCATCTCCTGTATTGTCGGGCGAGGTGTGGTCTGCGCGCCGGCCGGCCCGCAGACCACCTGTCTGTCGTGCAAAGACGCGAACGCCCGGCGACGTTGCCGTGCCGGGCGTTCACAACGGGGCCGTCTATGCGGCCCTCGTCGATGAGGCTCGCGAGCTTCTTCGCTCGAAGCCCTGACGCCGGTGCCTTACTGCGGTCCGAGCTTCTTGATCAGCGCGTCGAGCTGCTCCATTTCTTCCGGAGTCAGGTCGGTCAGCGGTGCGCGCACCGGACCTGCGTCGTGACCGACCAGCTTCGCGCCAGCCTTGACGATGCTGACCGCGTAGCCTGCGCGGCGGTTGCGGATCTTCAGGTACGGCAGGAAGAACTCGTCGATCAGCTTGCCGACCGTCGCGTGATCGTCAGCGGCGATCGCGCGGTAGAAGTCCATCGCGGTCTTCGGGATGAAGTTGAACACCGCCGACGAGTACACCGGCACGCCCAGCGCCTTGTAGGCGGCAGCGTAGACTTCCGCGGTCGGCAGGCCGCCGAGGTACGAAAAGCGCTCGCCGAGGCGGCGGCGGATCGTCACCATGTTTTCAATCTCGCCCACGCCGTCCTTGAAGCCGATCAGGTTCGGGCAACGGTCTGCCAGACGCTCGAGCATGTCGGCGTTGAGCTTCGAGTTCGCGCGGTTGTAGATGATCACGCCCATGCCGGGAACAGCCTTGCAGACCTCTTCGGCGTGGTCGGCGATACCGTCCTGGCTTGCTTCGGTCAGGTAGTGCGGCATCAGCAGGATGCCGTGCGCGCCGAGGCGCTGCGCTTCCTTCGCGTAGGCGATCGCCACGCGGGTCGGGCCGCCGGCGCCGGCGAGGATCGGTACCTTGCCCTTGCAGACTTCGACCGCGGTCTTGACTACTTGCGTGTAGTCGTCTTGCGTCAGCGAGAAGAATTCGCCCGTGCCGCCGGCGACGAACAGAGCCGAAGCGCCGTACGGAGCGAGCCATTCGAGACGCTCTGCGTAGGTGTCGGCGCGGAAGTCGCCTTTAGCGTCGAAGTCGGTGACGGGGAAGGACAGGAGGCCCTCCGAAACGATCTGCTTGAGTTCCTGCGGTGTCGTCATGATCAAATATCCAGGCGTCGGATTGAGTCGTTGTTGGTTTCAACCAGTACAACGGACGTCGTACTAGTAGAAAATCTTTGGAAATCAGATTTCTTATACGTCATCGTACAACAACAAATCCGGTAACTCAACGGGGTTTTCACGGCATAATGCACTCTATAGGGTAAATACGGAACATCCAGGCAAAACTTCATGTTGTAGGATGACGTATGATTAATGGCGAAGCAGGCCTATCACGCCTCAAGGATCGATCAATGGAACAAACTCCGCTCTACATCCGCGTTCATCCCAATGACAATGTCGCGATCGTCGTCAACGACGGGGGTCTTGGCGAGGGCGCGGTATTTGCTGATGGCCTCAGGCTGCGCGAGCGTGTGCCGCAGGGCCACAAGGTCGCGCTGGCCGATCTCGCCGAGGGCGACGAGGTCATCCGCTATAACGTCGTGATCGGTTATGCGCTGAAGCCGCTGCCGAAGGGTAGCTGGATCAACGAACACGTGATCCGCATGCCGAGCCCACCGGGACTCGAAGACCTGCCGATCGCCACGACCAAAGCGCCGGACATGCCGCCGCTCGAAGGCTACACGTTCGAGGGCTACCGTAACTCGGACGGCTCGGTGGGCACGCGCAACATTCTCGCGATCACGACCACCGTGCAGTGCGTCGCCGACGTCGTGCAACACGCGGTCACGCGCATCAAGGCCGAGCTGCTGCCGAAATATCCGAATGTCGACGATGTCGTCAGCCTCGGTCACACCTACGGCTGCGGCGTCGCGATCGACGCGCCCGACGCGATGGTGCCGATCCGCACCGTGCGCAACATCGCGCTGAACCCGAACTTCGGCGGCGAAGTGATGATGGTGAGCCTCGGCTGCGAGAAGCTGCAGCCCGAGCGTCTGATGCCGCCGGGAACGATTCCGATCGCGGCGGCAGCGGTCGTCGACGACGTCGCGGACATCGGTGATGTCGCGCTGGACCAGAACGGCGACGTCGTGGTGCTGCAGGACGAATCGCACGTCGGCTTCCAGTCGATGATCACGTCGATCATGAGGATGGCCGAAGGGCATCTGAAGCGCCTGAACAATCGCCGTCGCGAAACCTGTCCGGCGTCGGATCTGGTGATCGGCGTGCAGTGCGGCGGTAGCGACGCGTTCTCGGGCCTGACCGCGAACCCGGCCGTCGGATTCGCAACGGACCTGCTGGTGCGCGCCGGCGCGACCGTGATGTTCTCCGAAGTCACCGAAGTGCGCGACGGCGTCGATCAGCTGACCGCGCGCGCTGCCAATGCGGACGTCGCACAGGCGATCATCCGCGAGATGCAGTGGTACGACGATTACCTGAAGCGCGGCGGCGCGGACCGCAGCGCGAACACGACGCCCGGCAACAAAAAGGGCGGCCTGTCGAACATCGTCGAAAAGGCGATGGGCTCGATCGTCAAGTCGGGCAACTCGGCGATCTCCGGCGTGCTGTCGCCGGGTGAGAAGGTCAATCAGAAGGGCCTGATCTACGCGGCGACGCCGGCCAGCGACTTCATCTGCGGCACGCTGCAGGTCGCCTCGGGCATCACGGTGCACGTGTTCACGACCGGCCGCGGCACGCCGTACAGCCTCGCCGAAGTACCGGTCATCAAGGTCGCGACGCGTTCGGACCTCGCGCGTCGCTGGCACGATCTGATGGACCTCGACGCCGGCACGATCGCGACCGGCCAGTCCAGCATCGAGGAGGTGGGCTGGGAACTGTTCCGCCTGATGCTCGAAGTCGCGAGCGGCCGCAAGGAAACCTGCGCGGAGAAGCTCGGACTGCACAATGCGTTGACGCTGTTCAACCCGGCGCCAGTGACCTGAGCAGGCACCTTGCCCCGTCCATACTCAGGCGAGCGCCGGTCCAGCCGGCGCTCGCTTTTCCGTTCAGAAGACCCGATCGCAATCACAACATCAAAGAGACATGACCGATTTGAACGTTGACCGCTCCGCGGCAAAGAAACCCTTCCGCCGTCTGCTGCTCACCGGCGCCGCGGGCAACCTCGGCAAGCAACTGCGTCCCGCGCTCGCGCAATGGGCCGACATCGTGCGCGTGTCCGATATCGCTGCGCTCGGCGAAGTCGCCGCGCACGAGGAAGCGGCCGTCGTCAATCTCGCCGATGAAGCAGCCGTGCACGCGCTGCTCGAAGGCGTGGACGCGGTGGTGCATCTCGGCGGCATCTCCGTCGAAGCGCCGTTCGAGGACCTGCTCGAAGCGAACATCCGCGGCCTGTACAACGTGTACTCGTCGGCGCAAAAGCATGGCGTGAAGCGCGTCATCTACGCGAGCTCGAATCACGCGGTGGGTTTCCATCCGGTGACGTCGGTTCTCGATACCGAAGTGCCGCTGCGTCCGGACGGCATGTACGGCGTGACGAAGTGTTTCGGCGAATCGCTGTCGCGCTACTACTTCGACCGCTTCGGTCTCGAGACCGTGTGCTTGCGGATCGGCTCGTCGTTCGAGCAGCCGAAGACCGCGCGCATGCTCGTCACGTATCTGAGCTACCGCGATTTCATCGAGCTCGTGCGCTGCTCGCTGTTCACGAACCGCGTCGGTCACGCGATCGTCTACGGCGTGTCGAACAACCGCATCTCGTGGGTCGACAACACGAACGCCGCGTTTCTCGGCTACCGTCCGCAAGACAGCTCGGCGCAGTTCGAACACCTGTTCCCGCCGAGCGCCCCCGACACGCGCTTCGACGACCCGACCCAGCTGTACCAGGGCGGCCCGTTCGTGCTGGCCGGTCCGATGGAGCCGCAGCGGGAGCCTGAACAATGAGCGCGAATCCGCAAGTGGAGCGCTTCGAAGCGGCCGGTCCGTTGCCCGCGGCCACCGGTGAAAGCCCGGTCTGGCGCGCGGCCGAGCAGGCGCTGTATTGGGTCGATATTCCGGCGAAGAAGATCGTGCGCGGCTCGCTCGAGACGGGCAAGCGCACCGCATGGCTGCTGCCGGAGCAGGTTGCCTGCATCGCGTTCGATCGCGCCGGCACGGTGCTCGCCGGCTGCGAGACCGGGTTGTTCGCGGTCTCGCTCGAGGACGCGTCGAAGGCGGCGAGCGGCGAGCCTCTGACAGCGTCGCTGCGCAAGCTCGCGGCGCCTGAATTCCCGCACGGCGGAATGCGTTTCAACGACGGCCGCTGCGACCGGCAAGGGCGATTCTGGGCCGGCACGATGGTGATGGACATGGCCGCGGCGATCCCGGGCGGCGCGCTGTACCGCTTCGACGAGAAGGGCGTGCTGTCAGCGCCGGTCGTCGATTCGCTGATCACGCAGAACGGCCTCGGCTGGTCGCCGGACGGCACGACGATGTACCTGTCCGACTCGCATCCACTGCGCCGGCTGATCTGGGCGTTCGACTACGACGTCGACACCGGTGAGCCGCGCAACCGCCGCGTGTTCGCCGACCTGCATCACTATTCGGGCCGTCCGGACGGCGCGGCGGTCGATGCCGACGGATGCTACTGGATCTGCGCGAACGACGCCGGTCTGCTGCTGCGTTTTACGCCGCAGGGCAAGCTTGACCGGCAGGTTCCGGTGCCGGCCATCAAGCCTGCCATGTGCGCGTTCGGGGGCCGCGATCTCGATACGCTGTTCGTCACTTCGATTCGTCCCGCCAACGGCGCGAGCGAGCACGACGGCCACGTGTTCGCGCTGCGGCCCGGCGTGAGCGGGCTGCCTGAGCCCGAATTCGCAGGGCAACTGTAACGTTGCTTGCATGAAGCATGCGCCGGGACGAAGTTTTTCTCCCGGCGTTTTCATTTTTTGGGACCATTCGTGTGGCCCTTTATTCGTCACTCGTCGTACAACATGTAGCGCAAAGACCACGACGCCACGTATTTCTTCAGCAAAAATACAACAGCTTCACAGACTGTACGATTCCGTCCCCATCCAATGCCAGACGGCGCGGGGCCATATTGCATGCCACGCCGGTCATCCGTACCGACGCTTTTCTTGATGCGGGTAAATACCGTCTGTACAAGATAAAACCCCTTTTATAGACTTCGTATGTTGTCGTACAACATATAAGCCCAAACAAATGGCTTTCTGTATTCGTGTGACAGTGCAATTCGGTGGGTTTTCAGGGCATTCGTGCCGCTGCGGTCGATGCGGCATGCATGTCCGAAGCCGGCCGGCGTGATTGAAGTAAGTAGTCGAGTTGTCGACTGGAGTGCTGGGTCAACTGTGCCGGGGAAGTCGCGCAGCCAGTACGGCCAACGCCCGCACCTGCGAGGGCAGTGAGCGTGAAGCCGGAGACGCGTCAAAACCATGTCACATCCGCTGTTGCTGGGATGGTCTATTTTTCAAGGAATGTCACGATGAACAAGAAGTTTGCCTCTTCCCATGTTTCGATGATCGTCGCGGCCGCGGCGTTGGCGTTCAGCACGATGTCGGCTGAAGCGCGCGTGTTCCGCGTCGCCGATGTGCACGGCGACACCTTCCCGACCAACATGGCCGTGAAGTACATGGGCGAGGAGATCAACAAGGCGACCGGCGGCAGGGACTCCGTGAAGGTGTTCGGCAACAGCGCGCTCGGTTCGGAAAACGACACGATCGACCAGGTCCGTATCGGCGCGCTCGACATGGCGCGTGCCAACGGTGCTGCGTTCAACGAAATCGTGCCGGAATCGATGATCCCGTCGCTGCCGTTCCTGTTCCGCGACGTCGACCATTTCCGCAAGGTCATGTACGGTCCGGAAGGCCAGAAGATCCTCGACGCCTTCACGGCGAAGGGCATGATCGCGCTGACGTTCTACGAGAGCGGCGCACGCTCGATGTACGCGAAGAAGCCGATCAAGTCGCCGGCTGACATGAAGGGCCTGAAGGTTCGCGTGCAACCGTCCGACCTGATGGTCGACGAAATCAGGGCAATGGGCGGCACGCCGACCCCGATGCCGTTCTCGGAAGTCTATACGGGCCTGAAGACCGGCCTCGTCGACGGCGCCGAAAACAACCTGCCGTCGTACGAAGAAACCAAGCACTTCGAAGTCGCTCAGGTCTACTCGGAAACCCAGCATTCGATGACGCCTGAAGTGCTGGTGTTCTCGAAGAAGGTGTGGGACACGCTGTCGCCGCAAGAGCAGCAGATCATCAAGAAGGCCGCGGCCGACTCGGTGCCGTACTACCAGAAGCTGTGGACCGCGCGCGAAGCCGACGCACAGAAGGCCGTCACGAAGGGTGGCGCAACGGTCATCGCGCCTTCGCAGATCGACCGCGCGGCTTTCGTGAAGGTGATGCAGCCTGTGTGGGCGAAGTACGAAAAGACCCCGCAGATGAAGCAGATCGTCGACGAGATCGAAGCAATCAAGTAAGTCTCGCGTCCCGGACGCAATCAGCAATTGCAGCGCTTGTCGCAACAGCGGCGTGAATGGTCCCGCGAGGAAACTCGCGAGACCTTCCGCCGCGCGATTTCGCGCGCGCGTGCGGATCGCGTCGCATCGGGACGGCTGAATCTCAAGCACAGGTCGGTCGTAAGCAAGGACAGGGTCATGAGTTTCCTGAAACGCCCAAATGATTTTCTTTTTCGCGTGCTGCTGGTCGTGGCGTCGCTTAGCCTCGCCGTACTTTGCCTGCTCGTGATTTATAGCGTGGTGATGCGCTACGTGTTTAGCGACGCGCCCGATTTCGTTGAGCCCATCGCATTGCTGCTGGTGATCCTGATCGCGATGTTCGGCGCCGCGCTGAAGGTTCGCGAGGGCGGTCACATCGGACTCGACTCGCTCGTCAAGAAATTGCCCGAGAAAGGCCAGGTGATCGCGAAAGGGATTCAGCACCTGTGTCTGGTCGCTTTCGCGGTGGCGGTCTTCGTCGGTTGTCTCGAGATGGCGGAAACCACGATGGGCGACCGCATTCCGATCATCGGCGTGCCGGAAGGCGTGCGCTACTGCATCCCGATCTTCGCGAGTGTGTGCATCGCGTTGTTCTCGATCGAGCATCTGCTCGAGCTCTTCGCGGGGAAACGGGAAGAGCCGGCGCTCGAACTCTCCGCCACGGAATAAAAGTAGAACCATCATGGAACTTGCCCTTCTTACCGCCAGTTTTCTAATCTTCCTCTTCCTCGGGGTTCCGGTTTCATTCGCGTTGGGCCTGTCCTGCGTTCTGACGTACCTGTTCGAAGGCTTGCCGACCGCGACCGCGATGCAGTCGATGATCTCGGGCATGAACGGTTTCTCGTTCCTCGCGGTCCCGTTCTTCATCTTCTCCGGCGAGCTGATGCTCCACGGCGGCATCGCTGATCGCATCCTGCGTTTCGCGCAGGCCACGGTCGGCCATTTCCGTGGCGGCCTCGGCATGGCCAACGTAGTCGCCTGTACGCTGTTCGGCGGCGTGTCGGGTTCGCCGACCGCGGATACGTCGGCCATGGGCGGCGTCGTGATCCCGCTGATGAAGCGCGAAGGTTATAGCGCCGCATACGCGGTCAACGTGACCACGCACTCGTCGCTCGCCGGCGCGCTGATGCCGACGTCGACCAACATGATCATCTACGCGTTCGCCGCGCAAGGCGTGAGCGGCGTGCTGAACGGCAAGCAGATGAGCGGCGTGTCGATCGGCGATCTGCTGTTCTCGGGTCTGTTGCCGGTGCTGTGGGTGATGGGCTTCGTGCTGATCGCCGCTTACTGGCAGGCTGTCAAGTTCGGCTATCCGCGCCGTCCCGACGGTTCGACCGAACTGCAGCGTTTCCCGGGCTGGATGGCGGTGCTGCGCACGTTCATCGGCGCGGTGCCGGGTCTGATGGTCATCGCGATCATTCTGTTCTGCGTGGCGCGCGGTATCGCCACCGCGACGGAGGCGGCCGCGATCGCCGTGGGTTATTCGCTGATATTGACCATCGTCGTGTATCGCTCGCTGTCGATGAAGAAGCTCGGCCATGCGCTCGGCAAGGCCGCGAAAACGACCGGCGTGGTGTTGCTGCTGATCGGTGTGTCGAACATGCTGCGCTTCCAGATGGCCTATCTGGAGATCCCGGAGGCGATCGAACGCATGCTCGACGGCGCGACCTCGCTGCCGTGGCTGATGTTGTTGTACATCAACGTGATTCAGGTGTTCCTCGGTACGTTCGTCGACATGGCGGCGCACATCCTGATCACAACCCCGCTGTTCCTGCCGATGGCCATGCACAACGGGGTGGGCCCGGTTCAGTTCGGCATCATGATTCTGCTGAACTGCGCATTGGGTCTCGTGCATCCGCCGATTGGCTCGGTGCAGTTCATTGGTTGCGCAATTGGCAATGTGTCGATAGGTGAAACTACTAAGGTGGCGTGGCCGTATTACCTCGCTATCTTCTCGGCGATCAATATTGTCACCTATGTCCCGTGGTTCTCGACGTGGTTGCCGAGCATCATCAACGGTCACCCGGTGTTCTGATCTAAATAAAAACGTATTTCCCACACTCAGCGGCGCTCGCATAGGCCGCATTAGAAAGTTTTTAACAGAGGAGTAGAAATGAAAAAGACTCTCTTAGCTTCGGCCTTGGGGTTGGTCGCCCTGGGCGCACACGCGCAAAGCAGCGTGACGCTTTACGGTATCGTCGATACGGGGTTGGGTTGGCAGAACAGCTCGACGACGCTGAGCCCGACGTCTGGCGCCGCATCGGCCCGTCCGTCGCCGGGCGGTGCTTCGCAAGTCAAGATGATCAACGGCATTTGGGCTGGTAGCCGTTTCGGCCTGAAGGGCTCGGAAGACCTGGGTGGCGGCACCAAGGCCATCTTCCAGTTGGAAGAAGGCTTCAACAGCGCAACCGGCGCGCAAAGCGTGTCGGGTCTGATGTTCAACCGTCAGGCATGGGTCGGTATGACGAACGCGCAGTTCGGTACGCTGACGGCTGGCCGCCAGTACACGTCGTACTACACGATGCTGTCGCCGTACAGCCCGACCACGTGGCTGACCGGTGCATACGGCGCGCACCCGGGTGATATCGACTCGTTGGATACGGTGTACCGCGCGAACAACTCGCTGGTCTACACGTCGCCGAGCTTCGGCGGTCTGACGGTCAGCGGTTCGTACTCGATCGGCGGCACGCCGGGCAGCTTCAGCGCCGGCCAGACGTGGAGCGTGGCAGCACAGTACCTGAACGGCCCGATCGGTATCGCTGCAGGTATCCAGCGCATCGACAACGGCAACTCGAACGGCGGCCTGTGGGGCGCGAACTCCACGCTGATCAACAGCACCACCCCCCCGATTGCGGCGCCGGCCAACTCGGCAATCAACAACGGCTTCCAGACCGCAGCGAAGCAGCAGCGCATCGCAGTCACGGGCGGCTACGCGTTCAACTCGGCGTGGGACGTCTCGTTCGCATACTCGAACGTTCAATACGCTGCGGGTACGGGCTCGTTCTTCCACGACACCCAGATCTGGAATACGGGTGGTGCAGTGCTGCACTGGAAGCCGATCTCGGTGCTGGACCTGGCCGCTGGCTATAGCTACACCCGTGCAACGTCGTCGAACGGTATCCAGAGCACGGCTAGCTACAACCAGTTCAACCTGTCGCAGTACTACACGCTGTCGAAGCGTACCGGCCTGTACGCGCTTGAGGCGTTTCAGCGCGCTGGTGGCCAGACGCTGGCAGGCAACGGTAAGACGATCATCGACGCAACCGCAAGCATCGGTGACGGTCAGAACGGTTCGCCGGCGTCGTCGCGCAGCCAGGTCGCTGTCGGCGTTGGTATCATCCATAAGTTCTAAACAGTTACTGAATACGTGGCGGCACGTTGTTTTGCCGCCACATCGACGCGTTTTTTTCGCGTCGTCAGTCTCGCAAAGCTGCCCACATTACGTGCGCAGCTTTTTTTTCGATGCTTCATTTTCATGCATCGCAGGCGCTGGTCTCGCCAGCGGTGCCAGATCTGAGTTGGGATTGCCTCGCGCGCGGGCTTTCGCGTTACGATGAGAACCCGGCGCGCTTTCCCGCGCCGTTTCGCGAGGAGACGCCGATGCGTGAATTACGATGGGCTTCGGAAGAGGGCGACGGCATCGAACATCTGGTATTCGATGCGCGCGACGATGGCTTCGCCGTTGAAAGCGTCGTGGTCGGGCAGCGCTATGGCAAGGCGTACGGGCTGCATTACGCGGTGCGCTGCGACGCGCGCTGGCGCACGCGCTACGCGCGGCTAAAGATCGTCGGCGGCGGCGAGCTGGAGCTGCATGGCGATGGCGACGGCCACTGGCACGACGGGCACGGCCTCGCGCTCAGCGCGATCGAAGGCTGTATCGACATCGATATCGCGGCGACGCCGTACACCAATACGTTGCCGATCCGTCGGCTGCAACTCGCGCAAGGCGAACGTCAGCCGATCGAAGTCGCGTATATCTCGACGCCAGACTTGCAGGTCACGCGCGCCGAGCAGGCATACACGTGCATCGAGTTGAATGGCGAGTACCGCTACGAAGGCATTTTTCGCGAGTTCACCGCGAATTTGCGCGTGGATAGCGATGGTCTCGTTATCGACTATCCGACCTTGTTCACGCGTTTGCCGCGCGCGCGTTAGGTTTTGCGTTCGGCGTCGCCTGCTGCGTTTGAATCGTCGTCGGGCCCGGTCGACGCGCCGCGGCCGAGCGGGCGTTGCATCAGCGTCGTGTCGAGCCAGCGACCGTGCTTGTAGCCGACAGCCTTCAACGTGCCGGTCAGCTCGAAGCCGAGTTGCGCGTGCAACGACAGTGAGCCGCCGCTGCCGCCATCGGCGATCACCGCGATCATCTGACGCCACGGTCCGGTCTCGCAACGTTCGATCAGCGCCTGCAGCAGCAGGCGTCCGATGCCGCGTCGGCGATACGCGTCGTTGACGTAGATCGAGTCTTCGATCGTGTTGCGATAGGCGGCGCGCGGGCGATACGGCGTCGCATAGCAATAGCCGGCCACGTCGCCTTCGATCTCCGCGACCATATATGGCAGGCCGTGGCTGCGCACGCTTGCGAGCCGCGCGCGCAGATCGTCGACGGACGGCGGGGCTTCTTCGAACGACGCGACACCGGTCAGCACGTGATGCGCGTAGATCGCCTGGATCGCGGGGAGGTCGGCTTCGCTGGCGTCGCGGATCAGCGGGGCGTCGAGCGGAGGGCGGGGTGAACTCATGCGGGGTCCTGTCGAGGCGGGCGCAGTTTAGCGGAAGTATTCACTATGCCTGTCGCCGGGGCGGAATTGAAGCGGGTCAAAGGTCGAATTGATCGAACTCGCTCTGCAGCTCGCGATTACGCGCCACGCGTTCGTCGATAGCCGGTCCACGCCGTTCGACGACCGCCGAGATCAGCAGATTGAACAGGCACGTCAGCGGCGCGAGCGAATCCCAGAACTGACCGACGTCGGTCTTCACCTGCAGCAGATCGCCTCCGAAATCGCGCGCCCACGGACAGTAGATATCGGTGACGAGCGCGAACGGCAGGCCGCGGCGCGAGGCCGCCTGGCAATAGCGTCGCGCGATCGTCGAGTAGGTGCGCGTGTCGGTGACGATCAGATAGGGCGTGCTGAATTCCGAGTTCAGCGAATCGACGTAGGAACCCGACATGCCGTCCGAATAGAACACGCGTGGGCGGATGTATTCGAGATAGCTGTAGAACGCGTTGCTGATGCCGCGCGTCGATTGGATGCCGAGGATGTAGACCGCATCGGCGTTCGTAATGCGCTCGGCGACGCGCGCGAAGGCCGGCGAGCGCGCGAGTTCGTACACGTGCCGGATCGCGCCGATCTCGAGTTCGAGCGATCGGGCGAGCGCGCCGTCGCGCGGCGAGGAGCCATCAGCGACGCTCGGTTCATGAAGCTCACCGGTTTGCGCGCTGTCGCTCGGGCCACGGCGGAACGCGTGGAGCCGGTCCGTGATCAGCCAGGGCCGCTGCTGCGTGCCGCGCAGCTCGCGTTTCAGATCGTCGAGATTGCGATAGCCGACGCTACGTAGAAAGCGGCCGACCGAAATGCCGCTGGTGCCGGCTTGCTGCGCGATCTGATCGGCGGTCTCGAGGCCGAGCCGGTCGAGATTCGCGAGCATGTAGCTGGCGACGCGTTTCGACGTCGGCGTGAGTTCGGCAAAACGGGCTTCGACGGTTTGGGCAAAAGCGGTCGTCATCGTCAGTCGCGGCGCGGGGCGCTGGTTGTGCCAATCTGCGAAATGATGACATATCGATCCACGGCTCGCGCAATTCGATCCTGAAAAAGTCTGCTCGCCGTGCGACGGTCGAGCCGCGTCAGACCGGCCGCCGCACCGGCGCGGCGCGCGAAAAATGCCGTGCGCCAGCCACGCAGGCGACCACGATCACGGTGACGATGATCATCGATGGCGGTACCTGCTCGTGCAGCAGCACGCCGGCGAGCAGCAGTCCGAAAAACGGCTGCAGCAACTGCAATTGGCCGACCGCCGCGATGCCACCGAGCGCGAGCCCGCGATACCAGAACACGAAGCCGATCAGCATGCTGAACAGCGACACGTACGCGAGTCCCCACAGCGCGGCGGCGCCGACACCGTCGAACGACACGGGCCGCGTCCACCATGCGAGCGGCAGCATCAACGGCATCGACAGCACGAGCGCCCACGAAATCACCTGCCAGCCGCCGAGATGACGCGACAACCGCGCGCCTTCCGCGTAGCCCAGCCCGCACACGACGATCGCCGCGAGCATCAGCGCGTCGCCGAGCGGCGAGGCGTCGATGCCGTGACGCAGCGCGAACGCGGCAACCGCCGCGCTGCCGAGCGCCGAGAACAGCCAGAACGCCGGCTGCGGGCGCTCGCCGCCGCGCAACACGCCGAAGATCGCGGTGGCGAGCGGCAGCAGGCCGATGAACACGACCGCGTGCGCGGCACTCACATGACGCAGCGCGAGCGCGGTCAGCAAAGGAAAGCCGACCACGACGCCGAGCGCGACCACGACGAGCGGCAGCAGATCGCGCCGCTCCGGGCGCGTCTCGCGGAACACCAGCAACAGCAGCAGGCCAAGGATGCCCGCGATCGTCGCGCGCGCCACGGTCAGAAACACCGGATCGAAGCCCTGCACGGCAAGCCGCGTGGCCGGCAGCGAGCCGCTGAAAATCAGCACGCCCGCGACACCGCTGAGCCAGCCGTTGGTGGTTTTGTCCATGGCAAACGTCCCTGCGCTGAAAGAGTCTCATGATGCGCGCCGCGGCCGTAAACGTTAAGCTACAGATCAGTACAGTTCGCCCAAACTGTACCGAACATGGGAGCAGTACAGATGGCGGAAAGCGAGAACAACGAGACGGTGCCGGGCACGCGTGTCGGCCTCGTGATGACCAATCTGCGGGAGCGTATCGCGAGCCGCTCGCTGATGCCGGGCGCCCGCGTGCCGTCAATCCGCGCGATGACCGACACGCTCGGCGTATCCAAGTCGACCGTGGTGGAAGGCTACGACCGTCTCGTTGCGGAAGGGGCGATCATCGCGCGGCGCGGCTCGGGCTTCTTCGTGTCGGGCCATGCGCCGCCGCTCGCGCTTGCCGATCTTGGGCCGCGGCTCGATCGCGAGGTCGATCCGCTGTGGCTCACGCGGCAGTCGCTGGAGACCGGCTCGAAAGCGCTGAAGCCCGGCTGCGGCTGGATGCCGGCTTCGTGGTTGCCGGAAGATGGCGTGCGGCGCGCGCTGCGCGCGGTCGCCCGTGATCCGCAATCGCTGCTCGCGGATTACGCGAGCCCGGCCGGCTTGCCCGCGCTGCGTCAGCAGCTTGCGTGGCGGCTTTCCGCGCACGCGGTCGATGCGCCGCCCGAGCAGATCCTGCTGACCGACGGCGGCACCCATGCGCTCGATCTCGTATGCCGCTTCCTGCTCGAACCCGGCGACACGGTGCTGATCGACGATCCTTGCTATTTCAATTTCCAGGCGTTGCTGCGCGCGCATCGCGTGCGGATCGCGAGCGTGCCGTACACGCCGCAGGGACCGGATCTCGCGGCGTTCGAGCGCGTTCTGGTCGAGCAGCGTCCTCGGCTCTACGTGACGAACTCGGCGATCCACAATCCGACCGGCGCGACGCTCGCGCCGGCCGTCGCGCACCGGCTGCTGAAGCTCGCCGGCGAGCACGATCTGCTCATCGTCGAGGACGACATCTTCGCGGACTTCGAAGACGAAGCCGCGCCGCGCCTTGCCGCATTCGACGGCCTCGCGCGCGTCGTGTCGATCGGCAGCTTTTCGAAGACGCTGTCGGCGGCGGTGCGCTGCGGCTATATCGCGGCACGCGCCGAATGGGTCGAGCCGTTGATCGATCTGAAGCTCGCGACCTCGTTCGGCAATGGTCAGCTCGCGGCGAGCGTCGTGCATCGGATGCTCGTCGACGGTACCTATCGGCGTCATCTCGAGTCGATGCGCGCGAAGCTGGCCGATGCGATGGGAGAGACCATCAGGCGTCTCGGCTATGCGGGCCTCGATATCTGGACCCGGCCGCGCGCGGGCCTGTTCGTATGGGCGCGCTTGCCCGGGGCGCTCGATGCCGCCGACATCGCCCGTCATGCGCTGACGGCGGGCGTCGTGTTCGCGCCGGGCAACGTGTTCAGCGCGTCGCAAGCGGCGGCGGGCTTTCTGCGTTTCAACGTGTCGCAATGCAATCGCCCGAAGGTGTACGAGGCATTGCAACGGGCGATGGAAGCGTGCACGGTGTCGGCCGACGCGGGACGCGAGCGGGTCTGAGACGAACTCAAGCGAAGCAGGCGTTCGCGGTCCCCCGCTGCAGCGTTATTTGCACAGCAGAAGCATCCGTTCTTCTTCCGAGCAAGGCGTGTGCGGTTTCGGCCCGGGTTGCGCGGCCGCCGCGCTCATCGCCGCGCTGCGGTTCGCGAGACACGCGCGCAGATGCTTCTCGACCGGACCGTAGTACTTCCACCCATGAACGAGCGTCGGCAATTCGAGCTTCACCTGTTTCCATTTCGGATGGCCATGCTCCTGCAGATTGTCGAAGTTCGCGCACAACGAGTCGGCGAAATGATTCAGATTGCTGACTGTGTCGCGCAAGCCGTAATCGTAAGTGACCAGAAACGCTTTGACGGTCAGACCCGGCACGTCTTCCTTCAACCAGCCGGGGTAGCTGCTTTGGCGGATCGTAGTCGGAAAGTAGGTGTGCTTCGCGCGATTCGTCTCGGGCGCGTTGGGATCGACGGGCAACAGACGCAACTGTGACAGCAGGTCGGGTTTCATGTCGTTGAACAGCTTTGCCGGCTGCCCGACCACGATGATCGCGACGTCGATCTTCTTCACGATCAGCGCGGCGAGCGCGTCCTCGTTGCTCAGATGCACGACGTTCTGCTCGGGAATCGGCTGGCCGAACATCAGGCGGTAGAGCGTCGTCGCAGACTGCGCGGTGCCGCTGCCTAGCAGGCCGACGCTGATGGTCTTGTCCTTGATGTCGGCGAGCGTTTTCAGCGGCGAATCCGCCCGCACGACGACGTTAATTTCCTCGTCGTAGAGCGGCATAATCAGTCGCAGCGGCCGGATCGTCGTGCCCGCATCGGGGTTGCCCGAGTTGGCCATGTCGATGAACGCCTGGTACACGTCGGACTGCACGAGCGCGAGCTTCACGCCGGGCTCGAAACGCATGCGCTGCACGTTTTCCGCCGAGCCTTTCGACGCCACCACTTCGAGGTCGATGCCAACCGGCTGGGCCACCCATTTCGACAGGTCATTGCCGATCTGGATATAGGTGCCGCGCTCCGGCCCGGTGACGATCTTGTAGTGCGCCGGTTCCGCGCCGGCCAGCGAACATACGACCAGTACCACCAGGCCCAGCCAGCCCGCGAGAAGTCTCTTCAGCATGGTCTTTCTACCTATCGGTCAGGTTGATCCCGCTTCACGCGTGGCGCGTGGAAGCACCAGTGATCCGGTTGCCATGTCATGTTCAAACTGCTGCCAGGGTCGCTCCGTCTGTTTCCGCTCAGAGGACGCACGATAATGTGCGAATCGGCACAGACGGCGGCCATTTGATCTGGTATGCCAAGCAATGTTTTGCGCGACGGCACAGCAGTTTGCGTCTCCTGGACCCTGTTCGGACCGTCGCGTCGCGCGTGAGCGCTAGTTGCTCCGCGGTGTCGCGGTTCTCACGACACCGACGTTCGTTGCGGTCACGATCAGTTCGCCGGGCGCTTGCATGCCGACGGGCAGCGGTGCCTGCGCTTGCGCGAGCGGCGCGCCCGGCGCGGCGTCCGTCGTCGCATGCGGCGGAGTCAGCGGCGCCCAGCCGGTCTCGCGAATGACGCGCTCGAGGATCACTTTCGCCGCGTCGTTGCCGCTGTCGATCGCGAGCGCCTCGTTCGCGTGCTGACGCGCGCACGGCCACGACTGCTGCGCGACGCAGGCCTGCGCGGCCTGTAGCGCAGTATCGCGACGCTGGACGAGCGGCCGCATCTGATCGGCCAGACCCTGCGCGTCGCTGTTTCCAGGTTGTAACGTTTGCGCGGTGGCGAGAGCGGCTTGCGCGGCGGACAAATCGTTCGCGCGGAACGCTGTCCTCGCGACCTGCAATGCTTGTCCGGCGTCGCGGAATTGCGGCGCGGGCCGCATGGGCGTCGCGGCCATCGGCGGCGCGGCAGGCGGCGCAGCTGGTGTCGCTGGAATGACGGGAGCCGCGGGCGCGACGGGCGCGGGCTTCGCCGCCAGTTCGGTCACGGGCGGTGGCGCGGGCTTGGCCGCGGCCGGCGCGTGCGTGGTCTGTGCTTGAGCAATCACAGGCGCGGAAGCAAGCGGCGCAATCATGCCGGTCGTTGTTCTGGCATCCGTCGTAATCTGCTCCACGCCTTTATCTTCCGATTCGCCGCCGTCGCTGAATAGCGTATAAGTGACATACGCCAGGCCGATTGCGACAAGCGCGCCGATCACGTACAGCACGCGCCAGATCGTCTGCGCAGTGTTGGGCGGCGCATACATCGGATCTTCGTAAGGCGGGATACTGGTGTCGGTCGACACGAGCGCCGTGTGCATGACCGGCTCGGTCTGCAACAGGGGTTCGGACGTCATCGCGGCAGCGGCGATGGCGGGCTGGTCCCGTCTGCCGAGCTCGTCGTCGAAACGGGGCAGGGGCTTGTGCGTGGCGCTCGCGCGGCTGCCTGGAATACCGGTGCGGATGTGCGGATCGTCCTGGTCGAACGGATGCGCAGCGCCACAGTAGGGGCAGGCGTCGACTTGTCGGTACAGTGCGCCACCGCAGCGTTTGCAGGGCGTGGGGAAACTTTGGCCGGTTGCTGTCTGGGTGGACATGCCGTGGACCCACCTTTGGAAAACGATGCCATAAAGGCATGCTTCGGATCGTGTTGAGGCAGGAGCCTTGTCCGCGGAATCACAATCCACATGCGCCGGAGGTCGCGGAGACGTAGGCAGCGGCTGCGTTTCCACGGTTTCCAATATGTGGTGTTTCACGGGGGACGTCAACGCGGATGGCCCCTGGATTGTGTGCGCTACCGCTCATTTGGAGGTATGAAGAAACCCTGGCCATACAATCGAAACGAGTGTATGTGCCTGTTGTTTCACGACAAATGGAAGACAACCGGAAGCATCGCGCTGCATGAAGTGAGCGCGACAAAAAAACAACGAGGCCGACGCGTCGTGCGTGCGCCCTCGTGATCAACCTGCGATCTGGCGCTTGCCGGTACGCATTTGCATCAGCTTCCCGATCAGGCGTCGAAGTACGCTCAGTGCTTGCGCAACGGATGATCCTTCAGCAGCCATGCGAGCACGAAGGCGAGCACCACGACGCAAGCGGCCGACAGATACACGGTGTGCAACGCACCCGAGAACGCATGCAGATAATCGTTGCGCAATGCTTCGGGTAGCTGATGAATCGCTGCGGGACCCAATGCCTGCGGAAGTTCGGTGTCGGACGGGATCAGCTTTTCGAGGCGTCCGGCGAGGCCGTTCGAGAACACCGCGCCGAAGCCGGCCACGCCGATCGAGCCGCCGATCGAGCGAAACAGCGTCACGCCCGACGTCGCGACACCCATATGCTTGAATTCGACGGTGTTCTGGACCGCGAGGACCAGCACCTGCATCACCATGCCGAGGCCGCAGCCGAGCAGACCCATGTACAGATACATCACATGAATCGGCGTATCGATCTGCAGGCGCGCGAGCAGCAGCATCGCCACGGAGACGAGGAACGTGCCCATGATCGGGAACAGCCGGTACTTGCCGATCCTGCTGATCACGCGGCCCGTCACCATCGACAGGATGAACAGGCCGCCCATCATCGGCAGCATCTGCATGCCGGCTTGCGACGGCGTGGAGCCCTTCACGACCTGCAGATAGAGCGGAATGAACGTCACGGAGCCGAACAGCGATACGCCGATGATGAAGCTCACGAGGCTGCTGATCAGAAACGTGCGCTGTTTGAACAGTCCGAGCGGCATGATCGGTTCGACCGCGCTGCGTTCTTCGTGAATGAATCCCCAGATCGCTACGAGGCCCATGCCGAGCGTGAACCACAGTTGCGGCGACGACCACGGCAGGATCGTGCCGCCCTGACTCGTGAACAGGATGATGCAGGTCAGCGCGCCGGCGAGAAACGCGGCGCCCATGTAATCGACCGTGTGCTTCACGTGGCGCACGTGCGGCGTGAACACCGCGCCGATCACGACGAGCGACAGGATGCCGAGCGGCAGGTTGATATAGAAGATCCAGCGCCACGTCAGATGCTCGACCAGAAAGCCGCCGAGCAGCGGACCGATGACGGTGGCGAGGCCGAAGATGCCGCCGAACACGCCTTGGTAGCGGCCGCGCTCAGCGGGCGGAATCACGTCCGCGATCGCCGCCATCGTCACAACGAGCAGGCCGCCGCCGCCGAACCCTTGCAGCGCGCGCAGCACGATCAACTGACTCATGTTCTGCGCGATGCCACACAGCGCCGAGCCGACGAGAAAGATGACGATCGCCGTCTGCAGCACGATCTTGCGGCCGAACAGGTCGCCGAACTTGCCGTACAGCGGCACGACGATGGTCGAACTGAGCAGGTAGGCGGTCACGACCCACGACAGGTTATTGAGCCCGCCCAGTTCGCCGACGATGGTCGGGAGCGCGGTCGAGACGATCGTCTGGTCGAGGGCGGCGAGCAGCATGACCAGCAGCAGCGCCGGAAACAGCAGCCGGATCGGCGGATGGTCGGCGGCGGGCGCCGCCGTGCGCGGATCCTCGGGCGCGGAGTCGACTGACAGGGTCGTAGCGGGTTGTTCCATGGCGGCAATGCATTGAAATTAATTAACTGAGAGATTAATATATTCGACATCGCCTCTCACGTCAAATTCCATGCAATGACAAGGATCTCGTCTGACGACGCCGCGACGCACAGTGCCGTGACAGATACGGAGCCGCCCGCGCGAATTGCCGCGAAAGAGCGCGACGCGTCGAAGCCCAAACTCAAGGCAGCGCCAACGGATATTCACGCCGCGAATTTCGGAAGCAGCGCGCCGGCTGGGTCGGCCGCCCGCCGCCCCGGCCGACCGTCGGGCGCCGCGCGCGGCCCCGAGCAGCGTGCGCGCTTGCTCGACGCCGCGCTGACGCTGTTCGCGAGGCAGGGGATCGTCGAGACATCGCTGGGTGAGATCGCCCGCGAGGCCGGCTTCACGCCCGCGATGGTGCACTACTACTTCAAGACGCGCGATCAACTGCTCGACGTGCTGATCGACGAGTGTTTCGCACCGTTGCGCGCGAGCCTCGGGCTGCCGTTTCAGGAGAATCCCGACGATCCGGTCGCGGCAATCACGCAACTCGCGGAGCGGCTCGTGCAGATCGCGAGCGACAACCCGTGGTTCGCGTCGCTGTGGGTGCGCGAAGTGATCAGCGACGGCGGGCTGCTGCGCCAGCGCATGCATGAGCGCTTTGGTTTCGAGCATCAGAAGGCGTCGCTGCTGGCGATCGCGCGCTGGCAGAAGGAGGGGCGCCTGAATGCATCGCTCGAACCCGCGCTCGTGTTCGTCACGCTGCTCGGCATGACGATTCTGCCGCTTGCCACTTCGAAGCTGTGGCGCAACGATCCGTTGCGCCGCAGTATCGGCGGCGCGGAGATTGCGCGGCACGCGGTGGCGTTGCTGGTTCAGGGCATTGGGCCCGGCAAGGGCGATTGAACTGGCGCCCGGTGTGGCACACCGGTCGCCGCATCCTTTGAAAACGCCCTAGACTTTGCGATTTTTCTTCCACTCGTCGAACGCCGCCTTCGTCTCGTCGTTCGGCGGATAGGTGCCGGGCAGCGCGGCGCCGGCACGAATCCTTTCGGTGAGAAACGCCTCGAGTTGTTCCTGCCCGGCTGCGGCTTGCGCGACGTCGTCGGCCATCTTCAGCGGAATTACCACAACTCCATCCACATCGCCGACGATCACGTCGCCCGGAAACACCGCGACCCCACCACAGCCGATCGGCACGTTGATATCGACCGCGTGATGGCGGATCAGATTGGGCGGCGCGCTCGCGCCGGCGCAAAACACCGGCATGTCGAGCGCGGCGATCGTCGCGCTGTCGCGCACCGGGCCGTCGGACACCATGCCGACAACACCGCGCACCTGCAAACGAAGCGACAGAATCGAACCGAACGACGCGCTGCCGCGCTCGCCGCGGCAATCCTGCACGAGCACGTGGCCCGGCGGAATGGTCTCGACGCATTTGCGTTGCGCGTACTCAGGGTCCGCGAATAGCTCCAGTACGTCGATGTCTTCGCGCGATGGGATGTTGCGCAGCGTGAACGCCGGCCCGACCAGATTCGCGCCGCGCCGCGGACCGAGCGGCGCGACGCCCTGCATGAAGGTGTTGCGCAGACCGCGTTTGAATAGCTGCGTGGTCAGCGTGGCGGTGCTGACGTGACGAAGGATGTCGAGCGTCGCGGCGGAAAGCGCGGGCGATGTGGCGGACATGGTGTCGGTTGACCTCGGGTTGAGATGAGGGGGCATCGATAGGCGCGCGTGCGCGCCCACGATGATAGCGCCGCGACATCACCGGTTAGCAGGCCAGCGCCATTCATCGCCGCGACATCGGCAACCGCGACCGAGCCCTTCTTTACGTGACGCGAACCGCTGCAACGCGGCACGCGACGTGCTTACAGTGTCGTCGGATGCGAGCGACGCAAAACGAACGACGGCGCCGCGTTGCGCAAACAATACGAAGGACAGAATCGATACCGGGCGGAGAAGGCCGTACGAACGGGGTTCGTACGAACCGCGCCGGAACATCGGGTGCCGGCGATCGGCGAGCCGCGGATAAACTGCGGACTCAGCAGCTAAAGCGCGGTATGCGTCGAGCGTCGTTTTTTCATCGACGTGCAATTTTGGCGCGTTACCGTGCGCAGGCGTTGTACTCGGGAAGATGTTAAGCAATGTTTTACATCGCGGACCTGTCTGCAACCCGGCGTGCGAAATCGAGTCGGAATCATGGACAGCAACACCCTGGCCGCGCGAATCAGCGGCAATCAGCAAAATGAAATACAAGGTGAAACCTTGGCCTCCTCGGACGGCCTAACCGGTTTTTCAGAGCAACAACATACGATGAACGCAGCAATGAGGCTCGATCAGGCCACGATCGTGCTGGTGGAGGACGACCCGGACAGCCGGGAATCGTTGACCTTGTTACTCGAGGCGGAAGGCGCGAAGGTCTGCGCGGTCGCCGATGCGGAAGAGGGCGTCGTGGCGGCAATGCGTTTGCTTCCCGACGCGGTCGTCTGCGACCTCGACTTGCCGGCCATGGATGGCTTCTATCTGATCCAGCGGCTGCGCGACCACGAGATTTGCGGCGGCCATTCCCCCTCGGTGGCGGTGGCCCTCACCGGCCATACCGACGACGCATACCGCCTGCGCAGCATCGGCGAAGGCTTCCAGCATTTCATGACCAAACCCGCGTTACCCGAAGCGCTGGTGACGCTGCTGCACGACGCGATCGACGCCCGCGCGGCAGGTTGATCGACGCTTCGCAGCGGCTCGCACGGCCGTCGACGCTTCGCTGCGCGTCATACAGCGTTGCGCACGCGACGCGTGGCGCGCCGCTATTTCGCCGCGGCCACCGGCGCGGCCGCGCTGGCCTCTTTGGCCGCCTGACAGGCCGCACACAATCCCTTCAACTCGATTTCGTCGCTCGCGAGCCGGTAGCCCGCGTCCTCGATCTGCGCGACCAGGGCCTGGCGCAACTTCGGTTGATGCAACTCGGTGACGCTGCCGCATTGCTGACATACGACGAGAATGCCGTGCTGGCATTGCGTCAGATCATGGCAGACAGTGAACGCGTTGATCGATTCGATCCGATGCACCAGCCCCACGGACAGTAAAAAATCCAACGCGCGATAGACGGTCGGCGGCGCCCGAGCCGGCGTGGATCTGGCGCATTTCGTCGAGCAGCGAATAGGCCTTGGTCGCGCGTCCCGAGTTCAGCAGCAGTTCGAGCACCTTGCGCCGGATCGGCGTGAGTTTTTCGCCGCGTTCGCGGCAATATTCCTCGGCAAGTGCGAGAGCCGCTTCCTGCGACGGGCCATGTGCGTGCGACGGCTCGTGCACGTCGTAATGCGCTTGATGATCGCGTGCATCGGCGGCGGGGGCGGCAGGTGTGGGAGCGACCGGACGGCCGGTCGCGGCTGGCTTGGCGGTTTTCATGCGTCGATTATAGAGGCAGGCGGGATGCAGGTGCCGCGCCGGTTGAAGCGTCGCGAGAATCGGGATTCCCGTTCATCGAGAAAGTGGCCCCGTCAGGTTTGCTCCGCCCGGCCGATGGCGTTCCCCCAGATATGGTTTACGACGGACAACAAGGGTCTTTACCGGCAAAAAAATGCCTATTCCTTTCCGCCGACCCGCGCCATGCTCAGGTCAACGGAAAATCCACATACTTCTTGAACCCGGAACGCGTCGTGAGACGCGAATACCAGCGCTCCAGATTCGGCAGCGGCGGCCGCTGCAAACCGTCGAGGCCGAACCAGCGCTTCGCGTACGCGCCGATCACGATATCGGCGAGCGTGAACTTGTCGCCTTCGAGAAAGAAGCGGCCCTGCAGATGCGTGTCGAGCAGGCGCCACAGGACGGTGACGGCCTTCGCGTCGGCGGCGAGTTTGGCGGCGTCGCGCTCGGCCTCGGGCGTGCGCACGAGGGTCCAGAACACGGGACGTTCCACTGGCTGCAGCGTCGACAGCGACCAGTCCAGCCAGCGGTCGATGCTCGCGCGCAGTTTCGGGTCGGCCGGATACAGCAGGCTCGATTCGCCGTATTGCATCGCCAGATAGCGCAGGATCGAGTTGGATTCCCACAGCACGAAGTCGTCGTCGACCAGCGTCGGAATCTTGCCGGTCGGGTTCATCGCGAGATAGTCGGGTTCGTTGTTGCGGCCGAATTGCAGGCCCGCGTCGATGCGGTCGAACGGCAGCACGAGTTCGTCGCAGCACCACAAGACCTTCTGGACGTTGACCGAATTGGCGCGTCCCCAGATCGTAATCATCCGGTAAATCCTTTTCTCTTACAGTTGGCAAGCCGCGCGGCGTGCGCGGCGTTCAGCCAGTAACGATACACGATCCGCGCGGCTTTGCGCGAGGGCCGCCCGGCCGACATTGCGTTGCGTACAATGACCGCACTCCGGATTGCCCGCTGAAACCACGCATCCCAACTCATTGAGGCATCGCATGGCCCGCATTGTTCCCGACGACTGGAAGAGCCTCGAAGCGACCGGCGCGGCGGCGCGCGAACGCGAAACGCTCGCGTTGCTCGAGAAGGCACTGCCCGCCGACTACACCGTCTACCACGGCGTGCATTGGACGCGCCTGAACCAGAACTTCTCCGTGTTCGGCGAGGCCGATTTCGTGATCGTGAGTCCCGCCGGCCGCCTGCTGATCATCGAGCAGAAGACCGGCTTTCTGCGCGAAACGCCGAAGGGGCTCGTCAAGGTGTATCTGCAGACCGAGCGCAACGTCGCGATCGCGCTCGCGCATACGATCGAGAGTCTGCACCGGCGTTTTACCGCGGCGTTCGGCGCGGGCGCGTATTTCATCGAGGAACTGCTGTACTGTCCCGATCACATCGTCAAGGATGCGGCGATCGCCGGCGTGAATCCCGCGCGCATCGTCGACGCTACGCGGCGCGAGCGTCTCGCCGCGATCATTCGCGAAGCGCTGCCGGCCGATGAACCGCGGCTTCCCAGCGCGTCGAAAATCCACCACTTTCTCGCCGACGAACTCGCGTTGACGCCCGACACGAGCGCGCTCGTCGGGCAGGCGGGCACGCTCGTCACGCGCCTTTCGGGCGGACTCGCGACATGGGCCCGGCGGCTCGAATTCGCGCCGTTCCGTTTGCGCGTGATCGGCACGGCGGGCTCCGGCAAGACGCAACTCGCGGTGCAGGTGATGAAGGACGCGGTCGCGCGCGGCGAGCGGCCGTTGTACGTGTGCTTCAACCGGCCGCTCGCCGATCACATCGCGCGGGTCGCGCCGCCGGAGGCGAAAATCGCGAACTATCACCAGCTCTGCGACTGGGTCGCGCGCGACGCGGGCCGCGCGCCCGATTTCCGGTCGGCGCAGGTGTTCGATCAACTGGAGGCCGTATTCGCCGACACGCCGATCGAACCGCGCTGGCAATTCGACGTACTGATCGTCGACGAAGGGCAGGATTTCCAGCAGCCATGGGTTGCCGCGCTCGAGCGGCTGCTGCGGCCGGGCGCCGCGTGGTGGTGGCTCGAAGACCCGCTGCAGAATCTGTACATGCGTGAGCCGGTCTCGTTGCCAGGCTGGACCACGCTGAAAGAAACCACCAATTACCGCAGTCCTCGCGACATCCTCGATTATCTGCGCGATGTGCTGGGCGCGTCCGTGCCGCTGGCCGCGGCACTTACGTCGGGCAGTCCGTTCGACGGCTCCGAGGTTTCGGTGTCGGTCTACGACGAAGCGCTGGGCGCCGATAGCAGTATCGACGCAACCAAGCGCGCCATCACGCAGGCGCTATCGCTCGGTTTTCGCAAGCAGGACATCGCGGTGCTGTCGTTCCGCGGCCGCGAGGGCTCGGCGATGAGCGCGCTCGATCATCTCGGACCGCATCGGCTGCGCAGTTTCACCGGCAAATACGATCTGTTCGGCAACCCGGAGTATCGTGAAGGCGACGTGCTGTTCGAGTCGATCTACCGCTTCAAGGGGCAGGCGGCGCCGTGCGTGATCTTCACCGAGATCGACTTCGACGCGTTCGACGAACGCAGCGCGCGCAAGCTGTTCGTCGGCGCGACGCGTGCGACGATGAAGCTGATCGTCGTCGCGTCGCAGCGGGCCGCGCGGCATTTGCAGTTGCGCGAGGCGAAGGACAAATAGCGGCGGCGTTCGGGCGCTGCGCCCACCCAGAACGTTGCGCTCAACTCCACGCCCTTGCGCTCACCAGCATCCCCGTGCGCGTCAGCGCATCCCACCAGATCACGCGCAGCAGCGGCGCTTGCTGCGCGATCAGCAGCGCCTGCACCGGATCGCTTTCGACGAAGTGCGTGACACCGGCCCGTAGCGCCGCGCTCGCCTTGTGCGCGGCCGCGCCGGCGGGGCTGTCGTCGTGCAGGCCGGGCGTTCGCATCGCCAACTGCATGTGAGCGAAGCCGTGTCGCGCGAGCCACGCTTCGGTGCGCGCGCGATCCATCTCCGGGCGGCCCGTGATTATCGTGCGCACCTGCTGCAGGTCGATGCCGGGCAGCACCTCGAACGGCAGCAGTGCGTCGCGCTCGGCGAGCGCGGCGGCGAGGTCCTCGTCGTAGCTCGCGAGCGGTACGTCGGGCAGCAGGATGCCGTCGAGGTCGATCGCGTAGGCCGCGTACTCGTGGTCGTTGGCCATCGCGGGCGCGGCGCCGGCTTCGACGCGCGCCCAGTCGTCGCGGTAGCGCTCGGTGTACGCCTGGCGCTCCCATGGAAAGAGGGCGAAGTAGCCGCGCGCATCGATCGCGTAGTCGGGCTGCGCGCGGCTCAGATCATCGACCGCGGCGGTCAGGGTTTTGACTTCGAGCCCGTGCGCCTGCAGAAACGCGATGCAATCGACGAGCGTAAAACCGCGTCCCGCGATGTCCTCGCACAACAGCACTTTCGATCCGGCGGGCGGGATCGGCAGCGTCGAATCCCATGCGACCGCGCGAGTCTGGCGGTCGTAGCGCAGGAACGCGACCGGCGCGCCGACCGCGTGCGACACCATCAGCGCGAGCGGCGCGCCGCCGCGCAGAATCCCGAGCGCCATCGCGAAACGCTCGGCGAGCAACGCGGGTTGCAGCGATTCGATCCAGTGATCGAGCTGTTCGTACGTCAGAGGCAGGACCGGCTTGTTCATGACTATCGAGGCGCCGCGTGGCGCGATGGAAGGCAATGGTCCGCGGGGATGCGCGCGCGGCGCGCGCTGACGCACTGGCGCGACATAGCGGGTCCTCGCTTTTGAGTCAGCGCATTTTGGCGATATTATGCATGCGGGTCAAAGGTCGCGTGTCGGGGTGGCACGCGTTTGACGGCTCGGCACGGCGCAACACTTCGCGTGGCATGAGATCGGCTGACCGTGGCGCCGCCCGCGGTCCGGCGAATCAACGAAAACGGATAAAAAAAGCAAATGGCCAATCTGATTGCAACGCTGCGCAACGCAGCCAGCGGACCCAGTGTGCCCTGGCGGATGAGCTGGCTGACGGGGCTGGTGGGACTGATCGTCGGGCTTTCCGTCTGTTGCGCGCATGCGCAGCCGGGCGCGCGGCAGTCGCCGCCGCTGGCGCTCGACGTGCAGGGCAAGATCGCCAATACCAACGACGCCGCGCATCGCACCTATCACTTCAACGAGGCTCAACTGCTCGCGCTGCCCGTGCATACGATCACGACCTCGACCACCTGGACGCCGCGCTCGACGTTCACCGGGCCCAGGCTTGCCGACATCCTGAAGGCCGTCGGCGCGCACGGCACCCAGATCGAACTCCACACGTTCGACGACTACACCTACACCGTGCCGGTGTCGGACTGCGAACGCTACGGCGTGATCGTCGCGTACAGCATGAACGGCCAGCGCCTGAAACTCAGCGACTTCGGGCCGCTGTTTCTGATCTATCCGCGCGACGCTTTTCCCGATGAACTGACTGGCGCGGTCGGCGACTCGAAATTCGTATGGCAGATCAAGGCCCTCATCGTCAAATAGCGCGCCGTCCGTGGCGGCGCGTGTTGTACGTGCTGATCTGGCTGATGGCGCTCGCGGCGCCCGCCGGCGCGATCGGCTATCTGCTCTATGCGAACCTGTTGAACCCGCGCACGACCGAGCAACTGACCGGTACCTACGACGGTTTCTACTGGGACGCCGCGCAACTGCAGATCGCGTACGCGCGCTTCGAGAACCAGCTGCTGCTGTATCAGTCCGGGGCCGACGACGATTATCAGCGGTTGCAGCTGCGCTTCCAGCTGCTGCAATCGAAGCTGCGCGTGATGGCCGGCTCGACGCAGCGGCTCTCCGCGCAGCTCGCTCTGTTGCAGCGGCAGCTCGACGAAATCAAGACGCTCGAGACTATGCTCGACGACATCCAGCCCGAGGTCGACGTACTGCAGCGCGACCGTGCGGGTGCCGCGCGGATCGACGCGCAGCTGCGCCAGCACTGGAGCGAGGTCAACGATCTCGCGCTGTCGCGCCGTTTCGCGGACGTCGCCGACCGCGAGGCGATGAACCGCGATTTCATCGACAAGCGCCGCATCCTGTTCGCGGGCGGTCTGGTGCTGCTATTTCTGTCGGCGGCGGCGACGCTGCTGCTCGTGCTCAACGCCCGGCGCCGCACGCGGCTCATGCGCCAGCAGCGCGCGGCGCTGGAAGCCGAGCATCAGGCGAGCCGCGCGGCGCGCGAGGCGAGCCTCGCGAAGGATGCGTTTCTCGGCATGATCGGCCATGAGCTGCGCACGCCGCTGCATGCGATCGTCTCGTCGGTGGAACTGCTCGGCTTCAACTATCACTCGGATGCCGACCGCAAGGTGATCCAGCGGCTCGAAACCGCGGCGCGCCATCTCGAGGCGCAGATGAAGGACCTGACCGACTACGCGCGCCTTGGCGCCGGCAAGCTCGAACTGCGGCACCAGCATTTCGAGCCGCGCGAGCTGCTGGCGTCGATCCTCGATGAACACACGATGTCCGCCAGGACGCGCGGGCTCGAGCTCGAAGGCGAGGCGAGCGGCGCGAGCGGGCTCGTCGAGTCGGACCCGCACCGCATCCGGCAGATCGTCAACAACCTCGTCACCAACGCGATCCGCTACACCGAGACCGGCACGGTGCGCGTCGAACTGCGGCAAGAGCCGGCGCTGCTGATTTTCGTCGTCAGCGATACAGGGCCGGGCGTGTCGTCTGAACAGATCCCGTTGATCTTCGAGGAGTTCACGCAGCTCGACGCGTCGCGCACGCGCCGCTTCGAAGGCGCGGGGATGGGGCTCACGATCGTGCAAGGGCTCGTGAAGCTGTTCGGCGGCACGGTGGATGTTGCGAGCACGGTCGGCGAGGGCACCAGCTTCACGGTGACGATCCCGGTCGTGCCGGTCGCAAGCGTCGAGCCGGCCGACGTCGCGGAGCAAGCCGAGCCGGACGGCGCACAGCCGTGCGTGCTGATCATCGACGATAACCGGCTGATCCGCGAGTCGCTCAGCGAAATGGTCGCGCACATGGGCTACGACTCGCTCGCACTCGGCAATGCCAACGACGCGCTCGCGTGGCTCGACACCCACCGCTGCGAAGTGGTGCTGCTCGATCTGCACATGCCGGAGCGCGATGGCTACACGTTTCTCGAAGACTTCGCGACGCGCGACGGACCGTCGGCGGGCGTGCCGGTGATCGTGGTCAGCGCGTACGCGCCGGAGGTCGTGCGGAATGGCGAAAGTGGCGCGACTGGCGCGCCGTCGGTGTTCGAGGCGCTGTTAAAGCCAGTCCATTACGAGGATCTGAAGCACGCCCTGCAGCGGGCGCTGGCGGCGCGGCATCAGGCGTGAGCGCGTGAAGGCGGCGCTGCCGCGAACGGGGCGCGCATCGGCGCCCGCGCTTCAGGGGCGGTTAAGCCGCTTCGACAGATCGGCGACGAGGATCGCCATGCGCGCGGGCTTCTCGTAGCACGCGACGTCGTAATCGCGGATCACCTCGCTGATCTCTGATTCGCTGGCCTTGCCGGTCAGCAGTTCGCCGGTGAGCACGAAGATCGGCGCGTCCGGGTTCTCCGACGCGCGCACCGCGCGAATCGCGGCCGCGGAGGTCTGCGAGCCGAACAGCCAGTCGATGATCACGCCGTCGAACACCTGCGTCTGCAACTGCTCGCTGAAGGCCGCGAGCCCATAGATCGCGACCGCCGTGAAGCCGCTGCGCTCCAGATAATCGCGCAGGTTATCGGCGCTTGCACGATCGTCGTCGACCACCGCGATGGCCGGCTTGTCGCTCTCGGCGCGGCGCGGATAGATCTCGATCTTGTGGACCTCGTACGCGCTCTGATACAGCGCGCCATCATGACGCGAGACGCGCCATTGACCGAGCCGCGAATAGGCGACGAATTCCGGGCGGCTACCCGGTTCGAGCGCCGCGCCGACCCACGCGGTGCAGGCGATTTCGGTCGCGCCGATGCAGAACACCGCCTCCTGGGCGATCGCGCCGACGACGCCCGGATCGAGCGACTGCGCGCCGAACAGCTGCGCCGCGGGTTCGTCGAATACCTCGGCGACTTTCTTGATCTGCGACAGCGTCCACGGACTATTGCCGCGCAGTTTGCGGTGCCCCTGAGAAAAACTCAGGTCGAGGATGCGGCATAGCTCCGTGGTTTGCTGTCGCTTGCCGATTCCATGCCTGCTCATCAACTCGCGCACGCGCTCGGCAACCGCGATGGAGTCGGGTGAGTCTGTTTCGTTGGCCATGCTGCGTGAAAATCCGCCGGGTTAAAAGGTACATGGGGAGCGCGGTCGACAGGCGCAAGCTGACCCTGCGCATGCTATGCGCATGAATCGGTCACGCGGGGACAGCAAATGTACCGCAAAAAAATTCACCATTATGATTTTGTCAGACCGGCCGCCGAGTCCGCTGATGCAAGCGACGCCATGGCCGTGCCGGTGACTTTGATGCATTGAGCATCAAAAGGCATTCTACCGGTGAATCGATGACGAAACCGTAGGGAATCCACGAATGAGTAGTGCGCAAGGCGACGGATCCGGCTGCTTGCCGCAAAGCCTGGCGGGTCCGCCCTTGCGGAAAAGCCAGGCGAGAGGGGCAATGAAAAGTGTGTCCGGAGGTACGGGTTTGCGCCGGCACGCGCGGTCCGCGTTCAGCTTGCCGGCATCGTGTCGAGCCGGGCCGCCGAATTTTGAAGTCCTTTGAAAATCCGCTCGGCGACCTTGCCCGGAAAGCGCTCGGGCAACTCCGCCGACACCCGCTCGATCACGCCAGGTGTCTGCTCGATCAGACGCTGGAGCAGCGGCTCGGCGTCGGCGCCGTACGAGCATTTCAACGCCATCGCGTTGAAGTGTCGCCGCTGCACGTCGCGAAACGCATCGTGCTTGCTGCGCGACCATAGACCCATCGCAAGCCGCGCCTTGTACCACGACCACTGGTTCGGGCCGTTGCCCTCGACCGGCCAGATCGACATCACGTCGTAAAGCGGCGTCAGACGGTACTGGCCACCGGCGAGCAGGCGGATGCTGAAGTTCTTCGCGTGGCCGTCCGGCGCGGCCAGCATCCAGAACAGGATCTGGCTCGCGAGCAGGGTCTCGATGTCCTGCCGCGCCTCGACCGATTGCTGCAGAATCCGCGCGAGGTCGAGCACGCCGGGGCCGCCCTCGTTTTCGTACTTGCGATGCGACGGCACGCCGTACACCTGGCAGAAATCTTCCTGCGGCAGACGCAGCAGCCAGCTGCCGCTCGAATGCATCTGCCGGTCGAAGCGTTCGACGGCGAGCACGCGCTGCTTGCCGAACCTGAGCATCTCGGTGTTCGCGACCGGCAGGCCGAACGCGCGCAGAATCCGCAGACACAGCCACTCGTTTTCGACCGACGTGCTGAGATCGGCGAGCCGGTTGCCGACCAGCCCGAGCGGCAGCTTGAAGATATGCGTGGTCGGCGTCGCGCCGTGCGGCCGTTGCCATTGGCCGTCGTGCCACAGCAGCGCGGTTTTCTCCTGCGCGCCGGCGAGCGAGATGCGGAAGTCGTCGGATTCGTCGGGCGCGCCGAGCGTCGGTTTGCCGACCGTCTGCGCGAGCAGCGCCTCGATGTCGTCGTCGGAAAGCGGCGTGCCTTCGATGCGCTGGACCCCGGCCGGCGCGTCGTCTTCGGCGAGTAGCTGGACCGCGCCTACGCAGTCGCGGCCGATGGCCTGCAGCAGCTCGAACGCGTCGAGCGTTTCGGTCCGGTAGCGCTGCGCGATGCGTTTGCGGATGACGTCGCTGTCGGGCAGCAGGTTGTCGAAGTAGTTGAGCACCCGCGGCCCTTTGTGCGTCATGTTGCCGGGCGTGAACGGCAGCGACAGCGACAGCGGACGACCCGCGGGCGACGCGATCCAGGCGGCGTCGTAGGCGAACTCCATCGGGCCGCGCGCGGGCAGCCGCCAGAGCCCGACGCGCTCGCCGTTGGCCCACACCGACAATGCCTTCGAAGCGGTTTGCCGGGCCATCTCACCACTCGACGTTCGGTGCCGGCTCGGAGCTCGGCTGATTTTTGTCGCGCAACTGCAGTTGCAGGCCGTAGGCGCCGCACAGCGCGAGCAGCTGGGTGAGCGTGAGCCCGCTTGCATCGGTTTCGAGCGTGGAAATGCGGCTTTGGCTCACGCCGACGCGCGCGGCGGCCTCGGTCTGCGTGAGGCCGGCCTGGCGGCGGCTGGCCGCTAGCAACTGCGCGAGCTGGTCCGAAGTGGCGATCAGATGGAGCATGGCGGATTATCTGCGAGACGAATAAATGCAATTTATGCGTGAGACGAATATTTGTCAAATATTTGCGTGACGCATAATCGACGAATATTCGTGTGACGGATAATCGGGCATTCCGGCAGGCGCCGGCTGCGACCAGCCGCGGTGCCGACGTCGCTCGTCATTGCGGACAATGGCCCGCACTGCGAAGATGACGCCCACCTCTCCAACCCGCCCACCAATGACCACGACTTACCCGCTGCACTCGACCTTCACGCCCGCCGACCAACCGTTTCCCAGCCACGCCGACGTCGTGATCGCCGGTGCCGGCATCATGGGCTGCGCGGCCGCTTATTACCTGGCGCGGCGCGGCCTGTCGGTGGCGGTGCTCGACAAGTCGCGGATCGCCGGGCAGCAGTCATCGCGCGCGTGGGGCTTCGTGCGTCAGCAGGGTCGCGAAGCCGCGGAGGTGCCGCTGATGATGGCCAGCATTCCATTGTGGAAAGAACTCGAACGCGAGCTGAATTTCGATCTCGAATGGCGCCAGGGCGGTTGCCTGTATGTCGCCACCCATGACGAAGACTGGACATCGTTTCAGCAATGGATCGAGGTCGCGCGTCAGTATGGCCTCGATACCCGCACGCTCGACCGCAGGCAGATCGACGCCGTGGTGACCGGCATGCAGGGCCCCGCGCTCGGCGGCCTGTACACGCCAAGCGACGGTCAGGCCGAACCGCGCCGCGTCGCCGCGGCCTTCGCGGCACGGGCGGCCGAAGCCGGCGCGCTGTTTTTCGAGGGCTGCGGCGTGGTCGGCGTCGAACGCGCGGGCGGTGCGATCGCTGGTGTGGTCACCGAGCGCGGCACGATTCGTACCTCGCGTTTGATCTGCGTGGCCGGCGCGAGCAGCTGGCGGCTGCTCGGAACGCTCGGTCTCGAACTGCCGCAGCAGGCCGTGCGCGGTACCTGCATGCGCACCAATTCGTTGCCGCCGATCACGGCGTCGACCTTCTGGGGCCACGGTCTCGGCATCCGGCAGCGCGCGAACGGCGCGATCAATCTCGCCGACGACATGCAGGTCGACGTCGACATGACGCTCGGTCATTTCCGCGCGCTGAAATGGTTTTTGCCCGAACTGTGGACGCAGCGCGAGAAGTTCAGCTTCCATCTGAACGGCGCCTGTTTGCACGATCTGCGCGAACGTCTGCCAGGCGGCGTGCCCGACGCCGAACGCGTGCTCTATCCGCGCGACCCGCATCCCCAGCCGAACGCGCGCCACGCGCCGCGCGCGCTGACAAAGCTGCGCGCACTGTTTCCGGCGTTGCGCGACGCCCAGGTGGTCGAGGCGTGGGCGGGGCTGATCGACGTGTTGCCCGACGGCATTCCGGTGATCGATGCGCCGCCGCAGGTCCCGGGCCTGACGATCGCGACGGGTTTCTGCGGTCACGGTTTCGCGATGGGGCCGATCGTCGGCAAGCTGCTGGCTGAACTCAACGATGGCGGCGAGGCATCGCTTGATCTGTCGGCGTTCCGTTTGCAGCGTTTCTTCGACGGCACGATGAAGCGGCCGCGCAGCATGCTGTAACCCCGCGCAACCCAACCCGATCCAACCCAACCCGACCGATAGCACCGATGACCGAACACGTCCTCCGCCACGCCGACGTCCCGTACCACACGCAATGGGGCAGCCCCGAGTGGGTGCGCGACATCGTCGAACGACAGCGCGACCCGTGCGACGATCCGCACTGGCAGCGCAGCGGTTTCGCCGACCCCGAGCGCTACCGCTTCTGGGCGCAACGCCTGTGCGGGCTGACGTGCCTCGAGTCGGCTCTCGACTACTGGAGCATCGATCACGCGCCGCGCGCCGCACTGCTCGACGACGCGCTGCGGCACGGCGTATACCGGTTGCGCGACGATGGTGGCGTCGACGGTCTGATCTACCGGCCGTTCGCCGACTGGGCTGGCCCGGCGTTCGGCCTCGATATCGACGTGCTGCCACAGGCGTCGCTCGAGGAGATCGCGGCGCGGCTCGACGACGATACGCTCGCGATCGTGTCGGTGAGTCCCGAGATCCGCTATCCGCAGCGGACGAACCAGCGGCGGGGCGGTCATCTGATCCTGCTGCACGGGCGGGATCGCGGCGGCGTGTGGTTTCACAACCCGTCGGGCGTCGCGCCGCATCAGTCCGACGTGTACCTGCCGTTCGCGACGATGTCGCGTTTCTATGCAGGGCGGGGGATGACGCTCAGCCGCGGCACGAGCTAGCCGGCGCGCTGGGCACGAAGCGGAGTCGCGATTCGGCGGGCAGTAGACGTCCACACGACTGGTCAATTTTTTCGCGCTCGGTTACGGTGACGTCATGCCCACTCCATCCCCCATTGGATCGTTCCGCCCATGACCCGCCCGACCACGCAGATCTTCGACGCCGCCACCACCGCGCGGCTGATGCCTTACGCAGCGCTCGTCGACGCGTTGAGGCGCGCTAGCATTGACTACGCGCAACGACGCATCGTGAGCCCCGAGCGGCTCGTTGTGCCGCTGAACGCCGGTGGCGTCATGCTGTCGATGCCCGCCACCGCGCCCGATCTCGCGATCCACAAGCTCGTCAATGTGTGCGCGAGCAACGGCGCGCGCCATCTGCCGACGATCCACGGTCAGGTCATGGCCTTCCATGCCGATACCGGCGAGACGCTGTTCATCCTCGATGGTCCGACAGTGACGGGGCGCCGGACCGCGGCGATGTCGATGCTCGGCATCGCGACGTTCGCCACGGGCGCGCCACATGAATTCCTGTTGATCGGCACCGGCACGCAGGCGCTCAATCATCTCGAGGCGATCGGCGAACTGTTTCCCGACGCGCGCGTGTGGGTCAAGGGCAGCGCGCCCGCGCGCGCCGAAGCGTTCTGCGCGGCGCAGCGCGGCAAGGTGCGTGAGCTGCGGCCGCTCGCGGATGCGGGCGCGACGATTCCCGTTTCGGTCGACGTCGTGATCGCGTTGACCACGAGCAAACAGCCGGTCTACGACGAAACGGCGCGCGCCGAGCGGCTCGTGATCGGCGTCGGCGCTTTCACGCCGCAGATGGTCGAGATCGGCGCGACTACGATCGCGGGCAGCGCGCTGTTCGTCGACGATCAGGCTGGCGCAATGCACGAGGCCGGCGATTTCATCCAGGCCGGTGTCGATTGGGCGCGGGTGGGCGGGATCGCCGCGGTGCTCGAGCAGACGCAGCCCTTGCCGGCGGGGCCGGTGATGTTCAAGAGCGTCGGCTGCGCGGCGTGGGATCTGGCCGCGTGCCGGGTCGCGCGCGACGCGCTGGCGCGCGGCTGAGCGTCAGCGGCCCAACCGGCAAATAATCGCGCAAAATATCCCGAAAAAACAATTGTCTGGCGCGCAAGATTGGCAACTTGCGCTAACCTGCGGCAGATGTTGCCGTGCAAACTATCTCAAAACGTTGCACCATAGATGTTTGCCGGAAAAAGCGCCATAGCGGACGTGAGCCGTAGCCCGTCCGCGCCGCCGCCGATTCCTGATCGACGCCTTCCCCCTAGACGCTGCGACCGTGCCATGACGACCCAACAAGCTCCTGCAACACCCGACCTGCCGCTTGATATGATCATCTTCGGCGGCACCGGCGACCTGTCGTTCCGCAAGCTGCTGCCCGCGCTGTACATGGCGCATCTGCACGGCAACCTCCCGCCCGACACCCGCATTCTGACGATCGGGCGCAAGCCCTGGTCGCGCGAGGAATACATCAGTGAATTCATGGAGCAGAAGGCCAAGCCCTTCATCGACGAAAAAGCGTTCGACGCGTCGGCGTGGGACAAATTCCTCGCGATTTTCGAATACGTGCGGATGGACGTCGATGCGGCCGAGGACTACCTGCGCCTGAAGGAAGCGTCGCGCGACGGCGTGAACCGCGTGTTCTATCTGGCGACCTCGCCGGATCTGTTCACCCATATCTGCGACAACCTGTCGTCGGCCGGGCTCGTCGACGGCAATTCGCGGGTGGTGCTCGAAAAGCCGCTCGGCCACGATCTCGCGTCCGCTCAGGAGATCAACAACGCGGTCGGCAAGCATTTCGAAGAAGCGCAGATCTACCGGATCGACCACTACCTCGGCAAGGAAACCGTGCAGAACCTGATGGTGCTGCGCTTCGGCAATCCGATTTTCGGGCCGCTGTGGCAGGCGCCGTACATCAAGAGCGTGCAGATCACGGTGGCCGAAACGGTCGGCGTGGGCAGCCGCGCGGGGTTCTACGACAAGACTGGCGCGCTGCGCGACATGGTGCAGAACCACCTGCTGCAACTGCTGTGCATCGTCGCGATGGAGCCGCCGGTGTCGCTCGATCCCGACGCGGTGCGCGACGAAAAGCTGAAGGTGCTGCGCTCGCTGCGGCCGATGACGCCCGAGGAGATCGCGCGCGATACGGTGCGCGGCCAGTACACGGCGGGCGCGGTGGATGGCGAGGCGGTCAAGGGATACCTCGAGGAAGACAACGTGCCGGCGGGTAGCCGCGCCGAAACCTTCGTCGCGTTGCGCGCGCGGATCAACAACTGGCGCTGGGCCAACGTGCCGTTCTTCCTGCGCACCGGCAAGCGGATGCAGAAGAAGCTGTCGGAGATCGTCATCGAATTCTCCGATCTGCCGTTCTCGATCATCCCGAGCGGTGGACGAACCTACGGCAATCGTCTGGTGATCCAGTTGCAACCCGAAGAGTCGATTCAACTGCAGGTGCTCGCGAAAGAGCCGGGCAGCGGCATGCACATGCTGCCGGTGAGCCTGAACCTCGACCTGCAGCAGGCGTTCACCGAGCGTCGCGCGGAAGCCTATGAGCGGCTTCTGATCGACGTGATCCGCGGACGTCTGACGCACTTCATGCGCCGCGACGAACTCGAAGCGGCATGGGCGTGGGCCGAGCCGATTCTCGAAGGCTGGGCGAAGTCGGGCGAGCGGCCGCGCTCATATTCGGCGGGCACGTTCGGACCGGCGGCATCGACCGCGTTGATGACGCGGGAGAACGCCGTGTGGGCGGAGGAATCGCAGTAACTGGCTTTTGACAGCGCGCTTTTCGAAGCGGCTCGCGACGTTGCAGTGGCGTCGCGAGCCGCTTTTGCGTGTGCTGTCGTTGCCGCGTGCATTATTCGTCATTGATACGGCTTGCGCCTATGATGGTTTCCTTGTCCGCGTCACTCAGCGGCATTCCAAACGGGGCATCGATGAGGCGAATTCTCGTGGCATTGATCTGGGCGGCAAGCGTGGCAACCACACTCGATCTCGCGGCTTGCGCCAGCAGCAGTCTCGATGCCCGGAGCGATCCGCCGAAGGTGATCATCGACAGCGACTACAACACGCTCGGCGACGACGGCCAGCTCGGGGTGATGGCTGCGCAATTGCAGGCGCAGGGCTCGCTGAAAGTGCTCGGCATTACCGTGGTGTCGGGCAACCAGTGGTTGAAGCAAGGTGTTGCCGATGCGCTGAAATCGGTCGAACGACTCGGCGTCGAACAACAGATCGGCGTCTATGCGGGCGCCAACTACGCACTGACGCACGACTTCAAAACGATCCAGCGGGAACTGAAGGAATTCCCCGGCGGCGATGGCTATATTGGCGCATGGAGCAAGCCCGAGCCGAAATCGGCTAGCGACCTCGTCGCGCCGCCGGACGGCTTCGCGACGCACACGAAGGTGCAGAGCCAGAGCGCGATCGACTTCATCGCCGAATCGGTCAAGCGGTACCCGGGCGAGGTGACGATCCTCGCGATCGGCCCGCTGACCAACATCGCGTTGGCCACGCGCGAGCATCCCGAGATCGTGCCGCTGATCAAGCAGATCATTTACATGGGCGGCGCGGTCGACGTGCGGGGCAATACCACGCCCACCGCCGAATTCAACTGGTGGTTCGATCCCGCAGCGGCGAAAGCGGTGCTGGGTCTGCCGATCAAACAGACGGTGATCCCGCTCGACGTGACGGATACCGTGAAAATGGACAAGGCACTGTACGATCGAGTCGCGCACGATCCGGCGAAGCAGACCATCATCACGCAACTGTTCAGGACGCTGAACGGCTACGGATACGACGGCAAGGACGGCTTCGAGACCGATCCGAACTACACGACGAACATCTGGGACACGCTGACGCTCGCCTATCTGATGCATCCGTCGTTCGCGACGCAGACCGTCGAGGAGTGGGTGGATGTGGATACGGGCTTCGGCGCCAACGATGGCAAGGCAAGGGGCTACACGAGTTCGCCGCCGCCGGGTTTGCAGAAGATGACGGTCGTCAAACGATTTGATAATCCGGCGTTTTTTAATTTCTATGTCGATCTGTTGACGCGGCCGGTGCCGGTGCGGCCGTTGGACTAGTCAACGCGCGAGCGCCGCGCGCCCGCACCCGCTTCACGCGGGATGCAAGCCGCGCAGCAACTGACGCACGCGCGACAGATCCTGCTCGACGTGCCCGGCTTTCTCGAACAGCTCCGCGAGCCAATCGACGAACGCGCGCACGCGCGGCGACACGCGGCGGTTCTTCACATACGCGACCGAGACCGGCATCGGCACGGGTTTCCATTGCGGCAGCACTTCATGCAGCAAGCCCGAATCGAGGTAAGGCTGCGCGGCGATGCGCGCGGGCTGGATCATGCCGAGGCCTTGCAGTCCGCAGGTCAGGTACGCTTGTTCATCGCTGACTTGTACGAAGCCGTTAAGCTTGACCTTGCGCGCTTCGCCGTCCACTTCGAAATCGAAGTCGCATTCGCGGCCGCTATGCGGCGACACGCAGTTGACCGCGACGTGCGCGCGCAGATCGTCGAGATCGGCGGGCGTGCCGTGGCGGGCCAGGTAGGCCGGACTCGCGCAGGTGACGTGATCGAGCGTGCCGAGTTGCCGCGCGACGAGATTGGAATCGGGCAATTCACCGAGCTGGATGCTGCAGTCGATTGCTTCGGAGACCAGATCGACGGTGCGGTTGCTGACGCCGATCGCGAGGTCGAGTTTCGGGTAACGGGTGTGGAACTCGTCTAGCGACGGCAGCACGATTGCACTCGCTACCGCGCTGGGCATTTCGATGCGGAGGCGGCCGGTCAGGTTGTCGGTCGAATTACGGAGGCTGGCTTCCATTTCGTCGATGTCGGCCAGGATTTGCGCACAGCGTTCGTAATAGGCTGCGCCTTCTGGTGTGATGCTCAGGCGGCGCGTCGTGCGGACTAACAGCGCTGTGCCCAGCAGGGCTTCCAGGTTTTGGACGATCGTCGTCGCCGTTGCACGCGGAATGTTTAATGACTCCGCTGCGCGGGTGAAGCTGTTGGTGTCCACAATTCGGATGAATGTGCGCATTGCAGTTATTCTGTCGATCACTGGGATGCTCCAAATGGTTTTCTGTTTTTTTGCCTGCGGTGGATTTGTCTTTGTTCTTGTGGTGTTGGCCTTTCCTTGCTGACTTGTCGGTCTATTAGCGTTGCCCCTGTGCGGGGCGGCACCTACTTTCTTTGCTGCTGCAAAGAAAGTAGGCAAAGAAGACAGCTCAAACCGCTAATTCTTAAGCGGGCACCGTGCTCCACGAATGGCAGTGGTGCATCTGGAATCCGTGCCCCCGCACATTCCACGGCAGTGACAAAGCCGTCATCCATCCCACTCCGCACTACGTGCGTCGCGGACGGGTATGCAAGGGAAACCAGAGTGTTTTTTTAGGTTAGTGGGGCCATCGGCTGCGCCTCGGCGACGCGCCGAAACAACCAATGGTTTGAGAACAGCGCTTCGGCGCGCGCAGCGCCGCCGGAAGAATGACGGCCTTGTCACTAACGCGGAGTGTGCGGGAACACAGATTCCAGATGCACCACTAGCCGCGGTATACAGAGGGACCCGCTTAAGAGTTAGCGGTTTGAGCTGTCTTCTTTGCCTACTTTCTTTGCAGCAGCAAAGAAAGTAGGTGCCGCCCCGCACAGGGGCAACGCCAATAGACCGACAAGAAATCAAGGAAAGGCCAACGCCCTAAGAACACAGAAAAAAGGGCGAAGGCAAAAAAAAACACAACAACAAAACAGAACCCCGCGCCGCAGGCGCAAAAAACCACCCGCTGCGCGGCCAAAAAGTTGCCATTACTTCCGCATCGAATCCATATCAACCACAAACCGATACTTCACATCGCTCTTGAGCATGCGCTCATAAGCTTCATTGATCTTCTGCATCGGAATCATTTCAATATCAGAAGTAATGCCATGCTCGCCACAGAAATCGAGCATCTCCTGCGTCTCGGCAATACCGCCAATCAGCGAGCCAGCAAGGCGCCGCCGCTTGAAGATCAGATTGAACACCTGCGGCGACGGATGATCGTGCTCCGGCGCACCCACCAACGTCATCGTCGCGTCACGCTTGAGCAGATTCAAAAACGGATTCAGATCATGCTGCGCAGCCACCGTATTGAGAATGAAATCGAAGCTATTCACATGCGCTTCCATCTCCTGCGGATTCTTCGAAACCACGACTTCATGCGCGCCAAGCCGCTTCGCGTCCTCGATCTTCGACGGCGAGGTCGTAAACAGCACGACATGCGCGCCCATCGCCCGAGCCAGCTTCACACCCATATGGCCAAGTCCACCGAGGCCGACAATCCCGACCTTCTTGCCCGGGCCCACGCCCCACGTGCGTAGCGGCGAATACGTGGTGATGCCCGCGCACAGCAGCGGCGCGACACCCGCGGGGTCGAGGTTCTGCGGCACGCGCAGCGTGAAAGCCTCATCGACGACCAGTTGCGTCGAATAGCCACCGTAAGTGACCTGTCCGTCGACGCGATCGACACCGTTATACGTGCCCACCCAACCGTTCTCGCAATACTGCTCGAGACCTTCCGCGCAGCTCGAACAGGTGCGGCACGAATCGACCAGACAGCCGACCGCGACCAGTTCACCGACCTTGTACTTCGTCACGTTCGGACCAACTGCGGTCACACGGCCTACGATCTCGTGGCCCGGCACGACCGGGTAGATCGTGTTCTTCCATTCGTTGCGCGCCTGATGCAGGTCGGAATGGCACACGCCGCAGTACAGCACTTCCATCTGCACGTCATGGGCGCGGGGTGCGCGGCGCTGGATTTCAAATGGGGCGAGCGGCGCGGTGGCGTCGGTCGCTGCATAGGCATACGTCGTGCTCATGGATGGCTCCAGCAAAGAGGGTGATGGCGCAACATGCGACGCGCCGGCGATGCGCAACACTGGGTTGCGGATGCGGCGGGCCGCAGCATGAACCGGGATCGGGGCGCGAGCGTTGGGGGCCGCCGTTGGCAAGCTGTCGGCGCATGGCGGTCGATGACCGCGCACGCTGCGCGCGTCGAAAAAGGCGATCCGGCAGGGTTCCCATGTTAGGAGCCCGGCGCCGCCCGGGGAATACCTGATCGTCTTGAAGGTTTGCCTAAAACTCTGGAGGGGCAGCGCGACAGGCTGTTTGATGCTAAATTTCAAGCATTATTCTCTTGGCCGTCGCCATATCGTCATGTCCACTCAAGCTGTCGGTTCCATTCCGGAAGACCCCGCGCAACGCCGCTTGCTCGAACTGTTCAACCTGCTCGCGCCGAATGCCGGCATGACGCGCTCGAGCCTCGAAGGCGTCAGCCTGCTGCGCGCGAATCGTCCGATGCCACGCATGCCGGTCATGTACGAGCCGAGCATCGTGATCGTCTGTCAGGGGCGCAAGCGCGGCTATCTCGGCGATCAGGTGTTCCAGTACGACGCGCAGCAGTACCTCGTGCTGTCGGTGCCGTTGCCGTTCGAATGCGAGACCGAGGCAAGCGAACAGGAACCGTTTCTCGGCATGTCGGTGCGCGTCGATCTGACGATGGTCGCCGAACTGCTGATGGCGCTCAACGAAACCCAGGGCCTCGCGCAATACGAACCGGCCGGCATGTATTCGACGCCGCTCGATGCCGCACTGAGCAGCGCGGTGCAGCGTCTGCTGGAGGCGCTCGCGTCGCCGCTCGACGCGCAAATCCTGGCGCCAGGCATCGTCCGGGAAATCTGTTATCGCGTGTTGACCGGCGAGCAGGGCGGCGCGATTCGCGCGGCGCTCACGCATCAGAATCACTTTGGCCGCATCGCGAAAGCGCTGCGGCGCATTCATGCGGACTACCACGCGTCGCTCGATGTCGATACGCTCGCGGCCGAGGCCGGCATGAGCCTCGCGGTGTTTCATGCGCAATTCAAGGCGGTCACCGCGACCTCGCCGATGCAGTACGTGAAGACCACGCGTCTGCATCACGCGCGTCTGTTGATGGTGCAGGATGGCTTGAATGCGGGCGCGGCCGCCGTGCGGGTCGGTTACGAAAGTGCGTCGCAGTTCAGCCGCGAGTTCAAGCGGCTATTCGGCCTGAGTCCCGTCGACGAGGTCAAGCGCATGCGCGTCGCTCACGATGCGCCGCCGCCGCGCGCGCACAAGCCGGTGCCGCGTTATGTGACCGCGGTCTAAAGCCCGCTGAACCAGTTGTAGCCCTGATCTTCCCAGTAGCCGCCCGGGTTCGAGTTGGTCACGAAGATCGCGGCGATGTGCTTCGGGTTCTTGAAGCCGAGCTTGGTCGGCACGCGCAGCTTCAGCGGATAGCCGTATCTGGCCGGCAGCGGCGCGTTGCGGAAATCGAGCGTCAATTGCGTTTGCGGATGCAGCGCGGTCGCCATGTCGAGGCTCGAGTAATAGCGGTCCGCGCATTTGAAACCGACGTAGCGCGCGCTCAGATCGGCACCGATCAGTTCGAGAAACGTGCGAAACGGCACGCCGCTCCATTGTCCGATCGCGCTCCATCCTTCGATGCACACGTGACGCGTGATCTGCGAGACCTGCGGCAACCTGCGCAGCTGCTCGAGACTCCAGCGGCGTTTATCCGCGACGAGCCCCGATACTTCGAGCCGATAGGTCGAGCCGTCGATATCGGGCGCGTCGAACTCGGGATAGAACGCGTTGAACGGAAACGGATCGGTGATATCGCGCGCCGACCAGGTCGGCGCGAGTTTGTTGCGATTGAACAGCCACGCCTGCACGCGGTCGTTCCAGCGCGACATCGCCCATAGCACCTTGTCGACGGAATCGTTGTCCTGCAGGTTGCAGCCGGACAGCATCGCGAGCGCGCCGATCGATAGCGAGGAGCGCAGAAACAAGCGGCGTTGCAACTGCTCGATTTGCGGCCGGTGCTCGGCAAGCACGATGCGTGAGCGGCGCGCGTCTTCTGTATTGGCACGCGTATCGTTCGCCATGTCGGTTCGTTGCGCGGCGCTCATGCGCGAGTCCTCTGGGGGGCTTGATCGATGCGCTGCGCGCCGCGCCGGACGCGTCCGGTGAACATCGGCGGCAACGTGCGCGGCACCAGCAGCACCAGCAGCAGATGCACGACGACAAACCCGACCACGCCGGCCATCGCGACGAAATGCACGCGGCGCGCAAAATCGAAGCCGCCGAACAGCGCGGTTAGCCACGACAATTGCACCGGCTTCCAGATCGACAGTCCCGATGCGACCAGCAGCACGCCGAGCAGCATTACCAGCAGATACAACGCGCGCTGCACGGCGTTGTACCTGCCGGTTTCGTGCGGCAATCTGAGGCGCAACGCAAGCGCCGCATCGCGCGCCAGCTCGCGGGCACGCACCGGCAGCAGCTTGCGACGCAAATGGCCGCTCGCGACGCCATGCGCGAGATACAGCAGGCCGTTCGCACACAGCAGCCACATCGCCGCGAAGTGCCATGCGATCGAGCCGCCGAGCCATCCGCCGACCGTCGCCCACACGGGGAACCGGAACGGAAAGATCGGCGACGCGTTATAGATCGCCCAGCCGCTCATCACCATGCAGGCCATCGCGAACGCGTTGATCCAGTGCGTCACGCGAACGACGAGGGGATGAACGACCAGAAATGCTTGCGAGTCGGGCATTGGCTTCAAAGACGAGGGGGATGAAGACGAACGACGGGCCGCTTTACATCGGCGGCGTCACGCCATGCTCGCCGGCCGAAATGAAATTCGCCGCCATCGCGCCGTCCGCTTCCTTGTGCGCGAACAGCACGACCTTCGTGCCGGGCGCGAGCAACGCGCGGCTGCCCGGCTCCAGACTGACGATGGGCACGTCCTGCGGAATCACGATCTTTTTCTCGCCATCCTTGTACTTGACGGTGATCGTGCGGCCGTTGCTGACCACGAGCGAGCCGACCGTGCCGTTCGTCATCGTGCTGTTCGCGCCGAGATCCCACGGCCGATGACCTTCGCCCGAACCGCGCATGCTCGGCGGGAACACATGCACTTCGAGCGCCTTCAACGTGCCGTCGGGCTGCGGAATCGCGGCGGTGCCGACGTAGCTGTCCGGCTTGATGTCGCTGACGTTGGCGAGCGTGACGCCGCGAATCGGCGTGTCGGCGGCGAGCTTCACGTCGACGTCCTGACCGTCGCGCGTGTGGACTTTGAGCAGATCGCCCGACAGCGACGTCACCGTGCCGCGCACGCCGGTTGGCGCGGCGGTCTGGGCCGAAGCCGCGAACGTCGTCGCGAGCAGCGCGGCGGCGAGCGCGGGGACGGCGAGGGCGCGCAGCGTTCGTGCGCGGGCGATCTTCATGCGGGTCTTCATGAGGCAACTCCAGGAAGGGATGCAGCGTGGTGGACGGTGGGTTCAGACTAGCCGTCGCATCGGCTCGTCAGAGTGACGGGAGGATGACAAAAACGTCATCAAGGGTCGAGGGCGGCCACGTAGAATGGCCGCCGGGAGCGCTGCGGTTCTTCTCGAGCGCTGTCATCAGGCTTTTTTGCGCGTGCGAGCGCGGCTTTTACGGTCGCATCGCGCGAGAGGAGCAGCGAGCATCATGAGCATTCTGGTCATCGAAGACGATCCGAAAACCGGCGACTATCTGAAGAAGGGCCTGCGCGAGAATGGCTACGCGGTCGACCTCGCGCGCACCGGCACGGACGGCCTGCATCTGGCGCTCGAGCATGAATACGAACTGATCGTTCTCGACGTGATGCTGCCCGGCATCGACGGTTGGGAAATCATGCGGGCGTTGCGTGCGCGGCGCGATCTGCGGGTGATTTTCCTGACCGCGCGCGATCAGGTCAGCGACCGCATTCGCGGTCTCGAACTCGGCGCCGACGACTATCTGGTCAAACCGTTTTCGTTTACCGAACTGGTGCTGCGCGTTCGCACGCTGTTGCGCCGTGGCGTAATCCGCGAGAGCGACGTGTTCGAAGTCGCCGACCTCAAGCTCGATGTGTTGCGCCGCCGGGTCACGCGCGAGGGCGTCGACATTGCGCTGACCAACAAGGAGTTCATGCTGCTGCATCTGCTGGTGCGCCGCGAGGGCGAAGCGCTGTCACGCTCGCAGATCGCATCGGAGGTGTGGGACATGAACTTCGATAGCGACACCAACGTGGTCGACGTGGCGATCAAGCGCTTGCGTGCAAAGGTCGATCACCCGTTCGGGAAGAAGCTGATTCACACAGTGCGCAGCATCGGCTACACGTTCGGCGACGGCGCATGAAACTCTGGAGCGAACGCTCGCTGATCGCGCGCACCACGTTGCTGTTCGCGCTGATCGCCTGCGCGGTGATCGGCTCGCTCGGCGCGTATTTCTATCATTCCGCCGAAGTCTCGCTGCAACGCCGCGCCGACGTCGTGCTGAGCGGCCGTGTCGAGCATTTCAGCCGCATCGTGCACGACCTTTATTCGGTAAGCGAATTAAAAAAGCGCCCGCTGCTGTTCGAGACGATGCTCGGCGCGGAAGAGGACGTATTGATCTTCCGGCGGCCGGGAGAAGCACCGTTCGTCGACGTGAATCCGGGCAGGCTCGCGGTGCCTGAGCTACCGGCCGGCCCGGCGGGCAATCCCCCGCGTGCCGCCGACGTGCGTCAGACGCGCCTGCCCGACGGCGTGCCGGTGCATTGGGCGATTGCGACCGCGACAGCACGCGAGGATGGCGCCGAAGTCGAGGTGATCGCAGGCCATCCGATGACGCACGAAATGCGCATGCTGGCCGAATACCGCAACCGCATCGTGCTGGCGACGCTGACCGGCATGCTGGCCGCGACGCTGCTCGCTTACTGCGTGCTGCGCCGCGCGCTGCGACCGGTTCGCGAGATCGCCACGCGGGCCGCGCAAATCAGTCCGACGAACCTGGCGGTGCGGCTCGACGACGAAGCGGCGCCGGTGGAACTGCGTCAACTCACACACGCGTTCAACGCGATGCTCGATCGTCTCGCCGACGGCTATCAACGCCTGCAGCAGTTTTCCGCCGATCTCGCGCACGAGATTCGCACGCCGGTCGGCGCGCTGGTCGGTCAAACCCAGGTGGCGCTCGCCCAGCCGCGCGAAGCCGACGAATATCAGCAACTGCTCGAATCGAATCTCGAGGAGTTGAATCGCCTGAGCCATATCGCGGAGAACATCCTGTTTCTCGCGCATGCGGATCATGCGGCGTTGTCGATCGAGCGGCAGCCGGTCGATCTGCATGGCGAGCTCATCAGGATCGCCGACTATTTCGAAGGCCTGGCCGACGAACGCGGGATGCGTTTCGAAGTCGACGCGGCGGGCGTCGCATCGGCCAATCCGATGCTGTGCCGCCGCGCCATCAACAATCTGGTCGTCAACGCGGTGCGTTACGGCGCGGGCGACACGATCGTGCGCCTGCGCGGCGCGCAGGACGAAGCAGGCGCGCTGGTGACGGTCGAAAACGAGGGCGAGCCGATTCCCGCCGTGCAACTCGACCGGCTGTTCGACCGCTTCTATCGCGGCGACGCGGCGCGCAGCGCGTTCACCGAATCGAACGGACTCGGGCTCGCGATCGTGAAGGCGATCATGCACCTGCATGGCGGCAGTGCGCGTGTGGTGTGTCCGCTGCCAGGCGTCGTGCGCTTCGAGCTGCGCTTTCCGGGTGCGTGACTTGCTAGCCGGGTAGGTCCGGCGCCGCCTCAGCCGACGCCGCCTATACTTTTCAAAGCGCTTTGAAAGGACCGTTCGCTGCCGAACTCACCAGGAGTCGCATCATGGTCAAGCTCGCTTTGTATGTCCGTCTGGAAGCCAAGCCCGGTAAGGAAAAGGAAGTCGAGGCGTTTCTGCTCGGCGCCCTGCCGCTCGTCGAGCAGGAGCCGGCCACCGCCGCGTGGTTCGGTCTGAAGCTCGGTCCGTCGACATACGCCATTTTCGACGCGTTCGACGACGAAGCCGGCCGCGACGCGCATCTGACCGGCAAGGTCGCGGCCGCGTTGATGGAGAAGGCGGGCGAGCTGTTCGCGTCGCCACCGAGCATCGTCAAGGTAGATGTGCTGGCGGCCAGGCTGCCGGGCTGAGGTTGAGCGTTGCGTTGGCGTGGTGAACGCCTGACGCCGGCGAGCGTTACTTCGCCGCCGCGTCCGCCCCAGGCTGCGCCCCGTAGTGCGCGCGCTTTTCCTCGTACATCAGCAGGTCGGCGCGCTGCACGCCCGCTTCCAGCCGATCGTCGCGCTGGCAGGTTGCCGCGCCCATCGAGAAGCTCAGCGGCGAGCCCGGATAGAACTGGTTGTTCATCTCGACGAGCTGGCGGATCGCGTCGATCATCGCCGCGCCGCCGCGCTCGTCGGTATCGGGCATCAGGATCGCGAACTCATCGCCGCCGATGCGCGCCGCGTGGAACGGCGATTCCATCGCCTTCGCGAGCACTTCGCCGGCACGCCGCAGCAGCGCGTCGCCGGCCGCGTGACCGAGCTGATCGTTCACGCGCTTCAGGCCGTTCAGGTCGGCCATGATGATCGTCACGGGCCACGGTCCCTTGCGTTCGAGCCGGTTCAGCTCGTCGACGTAGAACGAGCGGTTGCGCAGCTTGGTCAAGACGTCGTGCTTGCCGAGGAATTCGAGGTAGGCCTCGGCCTTCTTGCGCGCGGTGATGTCGGTCAGCGCGACGAGTACGAGGTCCCAGTCCTGTTCGTGGCCTGGCAGCACCGAGAATTGCAGGTGTACGTGCACCTCGTTGCCGTCGAGTGAATAGTTGAGCACCTCGCGCTGCTGGAACAGCTTGTTGTCCCACAGTTCGATCAATTGCTCGCGGAAATGCGGACGCATGTCGTCGCGGAACACGTCGGCGAGGCGCGCGAGCAGCGTTTTCTTGTCCTTCGCGCCGAACATCCCGAGCGTGTGATGGTTGACGTCGAGCACATGGATTTCAGCCATGCAGCGTTCGACGAACTCGGGATGGACGTCGGTAAACACGCGGAAATCGTTGATGCCGGCCGCGCGCGCGCCATCGAGCAGGCGTTTGACGGCGCTGAAATCCTCGACCCACAGCGATACCGGCGAATGCTCGAAGAGCCCGCGCGCGTATTCTTCCGCTTGCGCGACGCGGCGCCGCGCGCCTTCGAGCTCGGTGATGTCTTCGGTCGACACCAGCACGCGGTCCCAGCGTTCCTCGTGACCGGGCAGCACCGCGCCTTTCAGCAGCACGTCGAGGCGCCGTCCACCAAGCGTGTAGTTGACCGTGTGGCTCGTGAAGTTCGACTGTCCGGCCCATAGCTGGCACAGCTCTTCGAGGTGCGTTTTCAGCATGTCGTCGCGGAACACCGAGGCGAGATTGCTCGTCAGCGTGTCGAAATCGGCGGCCTCGAATTGCGTGAGCGTCTGGCGATTGACCTTGATTACGCGGATGCGATGAGCGCATTCGGTGACGCGGCGCGGGTCTTCGGCGAAATGGGCGCGCAGATCGGTCACGCCGGCGGCTCGCCACGCGTCGAACAATGCGCGCACGCCGCTGAAATCTTCGAGCCACAGCGACACGGGCGCGAGGTCGAACATCCCGGAGTCGTCGTTGATGGGCGCGGAGCCGCTCGTGAGGGTATCCAGCATGAGGTTCTCGGGGGCGGAAGTGCGGCTATTTTAGACAGGTTGGCGCCGGCCGAAAATGAAAGACGATTGGCCTGTCGTTTTTGCGCAGATGTGATACGAAGCGCAGCCGGCGACCGAGGTCCGCTATTTCTGATCGTCGCGCGCCGCGCGCGTGCCGATGTACTCGTACTCCTCGGTATTGAGCCGCGAAATGCGCAGTTCGACCGCCCTGCGGTGATACGAGTACGCGATGCGCCGGATCTCGAGCAGCGGCGCGCCGACTTCGACGCCTAGTTGTGTGCTTTCGAGCTCATTGGCGAGCGCAACGCTCACATGCTCATCGGTCTCGACCACGTTGATGCCGAAACCGTCCTGATAGAAGTTGTACAGCGTGTTCGGCCGGTTGCGCAGCTTGCTTTCCGTCAAGCCGGGAAACAGCGCTTCGGGCACGGTGATATGTTCGATCAGCACGGTCTTGCCGTGCAGCGCGAGCCCGTTGACGAACTGCAGAACGCGCGCGCCGGTGTCGATGCCGAGCGCGGCGGCCGCCTCGCGCGAGGCACGCGCCTTCCTGAACCCGATCAGCGTGACGACCGGGTAGGCCTTGTCGCCGTCGCGCCGCACGATGCGAAAGAAGCGGAAGAAGTGCCGGTCGCGCTGATGCATCGCCACGAACGTGCCGAGCCCTTGATGACGGATCAGAATGTTCTCGGCGCACAGTTCGTCGATGGCTTTGCGCAGCGTGCCGATCGACACGCCGAAGCGTTCTGCGAGGCGCTTTTCCGAAGGAATGCATTCGCCGCCCTTCCATTCGCCGGCCGCGAGCGCCGCGAGAATCGCGCTTTTGACCTCCTTGTACCGTGTGCCTCCCACTGCGGGCGCATTGATCGCGAGCGTGCTCATGAAAACCTCTGGGATACGCGAGTCGGGCCGCTCGCCGGGGTTGAACCTGCCCTGATTCTAAACGACCAGGTCATCTAATACATCTGGATGAATCGTATGTTGTCGGTGAATCGCGACAACGGCCCGGTTCTCGCCCAGTCGTCTAACACATATATATGACCTAATTGACATTGGGTAAGTCGCCGCCTAATATCGATTCACCGCGGCGCACCTGGCTGCGCCGCCCGGCGGCACCCTCACCGCATTCAAACTACGAATGGAGACGCTCATGAGCAATCCCACGGCAGACATCAACGACACCGCAGCGGGCGCGTCGGCGCCGCGCAGAACGATCCACATCGTGCTGCACGAGGCGAAAGACACGGTCGGCGTGGCGGTGGTCGAGGGCATCAAGGCGGGCACGCTGCTCAACGCATGGATCATGGACGACGACGAAATCGTCACCGTGCCGGCGAAGCAGGACATTCCGATCGGTCACAAGGTCGCGCTGAAGGACATGGCCGTTGGCGACACGGTGTTCAAGTACGGCGTCGACATCGGCAAGGTGGTCGCGCCGATCAAGGCCGGCGAGCATGCCCACGTGCACAACATCAAGACGAAGCGCTGGTAGGCAGAGCAGCGCCGCGCTCGACGGCATGATGCTGCCGTTCGGCGGCGCCAAAGGCGCGATGCTGGCGCTGGTGGTCGAACTGCTGGCCGCCGCGCTGAGCGGCGCGAACTTTGGCTACGAAGCGGGCTCGTTCCTGACCGAGGAGGGCGAGCGCTCGCGCATCGGCCACCTGTTCTGGACGATCGACCCGGGCGCGCTGGCTGGCGACGACGCGTATCTGTCGCGAGTCGAGGCGCTGATCGAGATGATGCTGATGGATGACGACGTGCGCCTGCCCGGTTATCGCCGGGAGCAGCTTGCGCAGGCGGCATACGAGGAGGGCGTCGACATTCCGGATGCGCTGATCGCGCAACTGGAGGGCCGCGCTTAAACGAGCGTCGCAGCGCACCCAACCGATCTCACCCGACTGGACACGCCGTCGAAAAAAGCGCATAGCTGAAAGCGAAACCGAAACTATCGGTGCGCCAGATAGTTTTGCTCGCAAATCGCGATTTCCCTTGTGAGGCAGGTGCGAATACGATGGCCGGTATCGTATGAGCAGCGCGTATGACGCGCGCTTCGGCCCACCAGAAGCAACGACGGAGATGGCCATGGAGCACCACGCCCGCACGCAGAACGAACGGCTCGATGTCAAGACCACCACCTGCTACATGTGCGCGTGCCGCTGCGGCATCCGCGTGCATCTGCGCGACGGCGAGGTGCGCTATATCGACGGCAATCCGGAGCATCCGCTCAATCAGGGCGTCATCTGCGCGAAGGGTGCCTCCGGCATCATGAAGCAGTACTCGCCCGCGCGCCTTACGCAGCCTTTGATGCGCAAGGCCGGCGCGCAGCGCGGCAGCGCGCAGTTCGAGCCGGTCTCGTGGGACACCGCGTTCGACGTGCTCGAAAAGCGTCTCGCCGCGATTCGCTCGACCGATCCGAAGAAGTTCGCGCTGTTCACGGGTCGCGACCAGATGCAGGCACTGACCGGCCTGTTCGCCAAACAGTTCGGTACGCCGAACTATGCGGCGCACGGCGGCTTTTGCTCGTCGAACATGGCGGCCGGCATGATCTATACGATCGGCGGTTCGTTCTGGGAATTCGGCGGACCGGATCTCGACAGCGCGAAGCTGTTCTTCATGATCGGCACCGCGGAAGATCATCATTCGAATCCGCTGAAGATCGCGATTGCGAAGTTCAAGCGCGCGGGCGGCCGCTTCATCGCGATCAATCCGATCCGCACCGGTTATGCAGCAATCGCGGACGAATGGGTGCCGATCAAGCCTGGCACCGACGGCGCGCTGTTCATGGCGTTCCTGCACGAACTGATCGCCGCCGACGCGTGGGATCACGAGTTCGTGCAGCGCTACACGAACGCGGCGGAGCTGATCGATCTCGACGAAGCGAGCGAAAACTTCGGCCTGTTCGTGCGCGATCTCGAGCGGCCGGAAGGCAATCCGCTGTTTCCGCAGAATCATCTGTGGTGGGACCCGGTCACGCACCGCCCGGTGCCGCATCATGCGAGCGGCGTGACGCCCGCGCTCGACGGTCGTTACACGCTCGACAACGGCAAGCCGGTCACGCCATCGTTCGCATTGCTGCGCGAGCGCGTCGCCGAGTGCACGCCCGAATGGGCGGCGCAGATCACTGGGATCTCCGCCGATACGATCAGGCGGCTGGCCGGCGAGATGATCGAGACGGGCCGCCGCCACCGCATCACGCTGCCGATCCGCTGGACCGACGCGTGGGGCGAAACACACGAGACGGTCACGGGCAACCCGGTCGCTTTTCACGCGATGCGTGGGCTCGCCGCGCATTCGAACGGCTTTCAGTCGATCCGCGCGCTCGCCGTGCTGATGTCGCTGCTGGGCACGATCGACCGCCCCGGCGGCTTTCGTCACAAGTCGCCGTTTCCGCGCGCGGTGCCGCCATCGGCGAAACCACCGAACAGCCCCGCCGCGGTGAAGCCCAATACACCGCTTGCGACGGGCCCGCTAGGCTGGCCCGCCGCGCCCGAGGATCTGTTCATCGACGAACACGGCGGTCCGGTGCGCATCGACCGGGCGTTCTCGTGGGAATATCCGCTCGCGGTGCACGGCGTCATGCACAGCGTGATCACCAACGCGTGGCGCGGCGATCCGTATCCCATCGACACGCTGATGATTTTCATGGCCAACATGGCGTGGAATTCGTCGATGAACACGATGAAGGTGCGCGAGATGCTCGCCGACAAACACGCGAACGGCGACTACAAGATTCCGTTTCTCGTCGTGTGCGACGCGTTCCAGTCCGAGATGACCGCGTTCGCCGATCTGATCCTGCCGGACACGACTTACCTCGAACGTTACGACGCGATGTCGATGCTCGACCGGCCGATCTCCGAGTTCGACGGTCCCGTCGATTCGGTGCGTGTACCGGTCGTGCCGCCGACCGGCGAATGCACGCCGTTCCAGGAAGTGCTGATCGAACTGGCGTCGCGCCTGAGGTTTCCGGCGTTCACCAATGCGGATGGCAGCCGGCGCTTTCGCGACTATCCGGACTTCATCGTCAATCACACGACGTCACCCGGTTCCGGCGTCGGCTTTCTGATCGGCTGGCGCGGCAAGGATGGCGACAAGGCGCTCGTCGGCGAGCCGAATCCGAATCAATGGGAGCAGTACGCGAAGAACAACTGCGTATTCCATTACCGCTTGCCCGAGACCTTGCAGTACATGCGCAACTGCAACGGACCGTATCTCGACTGGGCGGTCAAAAACGGTTTCCGAAAATTCAGCGAACCGATTCTGATCCAGCTTTACTCGGACGTGATGCAGAAGTTCAGGCTCGCCGCGCAAGGACGCACGAGCGGCCGGCAGCCGCCCGACCATCTGCGCGCGCGCGTCGACAGGTACTTCGATCCGCTGCCGTTCTGGTACGCACCGCTCGAAAGCGCGGCGACGGACCTCGCGCGATTCCCGCTCGCCGCGGTCACCCAGCGGCCGATGGCGATGTATCACTCGTGGGATTCGCAAAACGCGTGGCTGCGGCAGATTCATGGGGAGAACTACCTTTATGTGAATCCGGAAACGGCGAGCGGGAACGGCATCGCCGACGGCAGCTGGATCTACGTCGAATCGCAATGGGGCCGGGTGCGCTGTATGGCGCGCTACAGCGAGACCGTCGAACCGGGCACCGTATGGACGTGGAACGCGATCGGCAAAGCGGCGGGCGCATGGAATCTCGGTCCCGACGCGAACGAGTCGCAGCGCGGCTTCCTGCTCAATCACCTGATCACCGACGAGCTGCCGGGCCGCGACGAGGCACCCGCGCGTATGTCGAACTCCGACCCGGTGACGGGCCAGGCCGCCTGGTACGACGTGCGCGTGCGCATCTATCCGGCCGAAGCCGACGCGCGGCACACGCTGCCGCAGTTCGAGGCGATGCCCGAATTGCCCGGCGCGGTTGCACAGAAAAGTGTGGTGTCGCGGATCGTCCAGACCTATTTCGCGGGACGCGGAGAATTCGCGGCTCGCCTGCGCGGGACGTTGCGCCGCGCCGAACATAAGGGCGACGATCGTTGAAGCCACGGCAAGGAGCTTGCAATGACCCAGATGGCGCTGGTAATCGATCTGAACGTATGCGTGGGATGCCAGGCGTGCGTGACGAGCTGCAAGGAGTGGAACACGTCAGGCGAATCGGGCAGCCTCGCCGATTTCAATCCGTACGACGCGGACCCGTCCGGCACGTTCTTCAACCGTGTGCAGAGTTTCGAAGCGGGCAGCTTCCCCGACACGGAGATGATCCATTTCCCGAAGTCGTGCCTGCATTGCGAGGACCCGCCGTGCGTGCCGGTGTGTCCCACGGGCGCGAGCTACAAGCGCAAGGAAGACGGTCTCGTGCTGGTCGATTTCGATCGCTGCATCGGCTGCAAGTATTGCGCGTGGGCGTGCCCGTACGGTGCGCGCGAACTCGACGAAGCGCGCAAGGAGATGACCAAGTGCACGCTGTGTGTCGATCGCATTCATGACGAGCATCTGTCCGAGCGCGATCGCAAGCCGGCCTGCGTGCTCGCATGTCCGACATCCGCGCGGCTGTTCGGCGATATACACGATCCGGAGTCGGAGGTGTCGCAAGCGATCCGCGAGCGCGGCGGCTATCAGTTGATGCCGGAGTGGGGCACGCGCCCCGCGAATCACTATTTGCCGCGCGTGCCGATCGCGTCCGCGAGTTGCGGCGGCGACGGGTGCTCGTGCAAATCGTCAGGAACGACCACCGGCGATGCCATGCACACGTCGGGCTCGCCCGACTCACAGCTCGAGGGGCAGCTCGCGCATGGCGAAGTGCATCTCGCGTCGATCGCGACGCGCATTTGAACGACAACGAGGCCATACGATGAATCCGGCTTTTTCCGTAGTCTTCCTGACCACGCTGAGCGGCGCGGCGCAGGGGCTGTTGATCGCGCTCGTCGGCGTCGAGAGTGCGGCGTGCCTGGGCTTCGTTGCGCAACCCGCCGCCACCATCGCGTTCTACGTGAGCGGCGCGGCGCTGGCGGTGCTGCTGGGCGGTCTTGGTCTGATCGCGTCGTTCTTCCATCTGGGCCATCCGGAACGCGCGTGGCGCGCGATCGCGATGTGGCGCACCTCGTGGCTGTCGCGCGAATGTCTGTGCCTGCCGGCGTTTCTGGCGTGCGCGTGCCTGTATGGCGTCGCGCACTGGCTCGGCTCGCCGTGGTCGCTCGCGCTCGGCTGGCTCGGTGTGCTCGCGAGCGCCGCGCTGTTCGTCTGCACCGCGATGATCTATGCGTGCCTGCGCTTTCTGCAGGAATGGGCGACGCCGCTGACGCTGGTGAACTTCGTGCTGCTCGGCTGCGCATCGGGCTTGACGCTCGCGACCGCACTGAGCGCATGGTTCGCGCCCGCCCTGACGGCGGGACTGGCGATCTACGCGTGCCTGCTGACGCTCGCCGGATGCGCGAGCCGCTACGCGTCGCTCATGCGCAATGCGCGCTTGCGGCCGAAATCGACGGTGCAGAGCGCGACGGGCATTCGCAATCCGAAGCTCGTGCAGGTGTCACGAGGCTTCACCGCCGGTGCGTTCAATTTGCGCGAGTTCTTTCACGGCAAATCGGCGCGGACGTTGCGTGGCGTCAAATGGGGCTTTCTCGCGGGTGCGTTCGTCGTGCCGGTCGTGTTGATCGTGCTGGGCGCGGGGCTGCGTTCGCCTGGCGGCTCGTTCGGCTTGCTGGCCGCGGCTTGTCTCGTGCAGTATGCGGGGCTCGTGGCGGAGCGCTGGTTTTTCTTCGCGGAGGCGAAGCATCCGCAGAATCTTTACTACGCGAGGGTGGGGTGAGGCATCGCCTTCAATGAGCGCGTTCGGCCCGGGTGCCAGCGCGCTCTTCGCCTCACACTACCCGCACGCCCCCACCTCCCCACACGCGGTGCAAAAATCGCAGCCGTCCTTGCGAATCACCGCATTCGCGCCGCACGAACCGCATTTGCGTCCGAGCATCGTGTGCAGACCTTGCGTGCCGTTCGGCTGCAGCAAGGTGTCGGCGCTATCCGCTGGATTCGGACGGATGCCGAAATCGGCGGACAGCGCCATGTCGGTTTTCATGTGCCCGCGCGGCAAACGCGCGAGCATCCGCGACGCGACCTGATTGCCCTCGGCGTCGAGAAAGCCGCGTCGATACAGGATTTGCTGGATCGCGAACGCGAGCGCCGCCACTTCGGAATCGTGCCAGCGCGGCGCGCGATGACCGTCGAGACGCTGCACGTCGCCAAGCCGCACCTGTCCGCGATCCCATGACACCTTGCGCATGTCCTGCAGATTGCGCGCAACGAAGCCGCCGCGCGCGGCCAGCGACAGCGAACGCATCGTCGCGGTGATCCACTGCTGCGACTCGTCGCGCTGACCGGTCGGAATGAAGAACTCGATCGGCCGCTCGATCGTCACGTCCTCGCCGCCGAGCCGCCCCGTCACCTCGATGAAGGACGCCGCGACATACAGCGACTTCTTGCCCGCCTGGGTCAGATACTCGACCTTCTCGATGATCGCCGGCAACTCGCCTCTGGGCCGATGATCGATCGCGATACGCAGCGGGTCCTGGTCCATCTCGGCGAGCGTGTCGTCGGCCTGCGCGGGCGTCACGCTCAACACCGCGCCGAGCGTGTCGTTCGGGCGATAGGTGGCAAGGCCCTTCAGCCCGCTTTTCCATGCATCGAAGTAGAGGTTTTCGAACGCGTCGAACGGATAGTCGGCTGGCACGTTGACGGTCTTCGAGATCGACGTGTCGACGTACGGCTGGACGGCCGCCATCATGTCGAGATGATCGCGCGCCGACATCTGCAGCGCGCTGACGAAATAGTCGGGTAGCCGGCTCACGTCGCCGCCGAGCTCGCGATAGAGCCGGTACGCGTAGTCCTCGACGTCGAACGATTCGCGGCCGCCGTCGGCCATCACTTTCATGCGCGTATAAGTCCACGAGAACGCCGGCTCGATGCCGTTCGACGCGTTGTCGGCGAACGCGAGGCTCACGGTGCCGGTCGGCGCGATCGACAGCAGGTGGCTGTTGCGAATGCCGTCGCGGCGGATCGCCTGCTGAATGTCATCGGGCAGGCGCGACGCGAACGTGCCGGCTTCCAGATAGCGCGCGGCGTCGAACAGCTCGAACGCGCCGCGCTCCTTCGCGAGCTCGACCGACGCGCGATACGCCTCGTCACGCATCAGCCGCGCGATGCGCACCGCGAAATCGCGGCCCTCCTGCGAGTTGTAGCGCAGGCCCATCATTACGAGCGTATCGCCGAGGCCGGTGAAGCCGACGCCGATGCGCCGCTTCGCGCGTGACTCGTCGTATTGCTGCGGCAGCGGCCACAGCGTGACGTCGAGCACGTCGTCGAGAAAACGCACCTGCGTGCGGGTGCGCCGCGCGAGGCCGTCCCAGTCGAACGACGGCTGGCGCCCCTGCAACTGCGCGAACGGATCGACGACAAAGCGCGTCAGATTGAGCGGCCCCAGGTTGCAGCAGCCGTACGCGGGCAGCGGCTGCTCGCCGCACGGATTGGTCGCGCGGATCGTTTCGACTGCGCGCAGATTGTTGTCCTCGTTCATCCGCGAGATGAACACGATGCCGGGCTCGGCGACGTCGTACGTCGAGCGCATGATGCGGTCCCAGATCGCGCGCGCCGGGTGTTCGCTGTAGACCCACCGGCCGTCTTCGCGCTGCCGCACGTCGCCGGCCGCGCGCAGCGCCGGCGACGGCTCGGCGCGATGGACCAGTTGCCACGGCTCGTCGTTTTCGACCGCGCGCATGAACTCGTCGGTGACGCCGACCGACACGTTGAAGTTGTTCCAGCGTCCCTTCGAATGCTTGGCTTCGATGAATTCGAGCAGGTCGGGGTGGTCGCAGTCGAGCACCGCCATCTGCGCGCCGCGCCGCGAGCCCGCGCTTTCGACGGTACGGCACGACGCGTCGAACACGTCCATGTAGCTGCACGGACCCGAGGCGGCCGAACTCGTGGTGTGAACGCGCGCGCCCTTCGGCCTGATCGCGGAGAAGTTGTAGCCGACGCCGCCGCCGCGCCGCATCGTTTCGGCCGCCTGCAGCAGGGCCACGTAGATGCCGGGCAAGCCCTGTTCATCGACGCCCTGGATCGAATCGCCAACCGGCTGCACGAAGCAATTGATCAGCGTCGCGGCGATGCCGCTGCCCGCCGCGCTCATGATGCGGCCCGCGCCGAGCGCGCCGTGGCGCATGTTGTCGACGAACTGTTCCTCGACCGACGCGCGCAACTCGGGCGGCTCGGCCTCGGCGACGCCGCGCGCGACGCGGCGATATACATCGGCGGCCGATTGCTCGTCGCCTTTCGCATACTTTTCGAGCAGCACGTCGAGAGAGAACTGCTGCGGCGGGATCAGCAAAGCGGGAGGAGCGGAGGAGGCGGGAGGCGTGGAAGCGGCGTTGGCCGCGCGGGTTTGCGGCGTGTCTTCTGCCATGATGGGCCCTCAAACGGCGTCGCGGCGGGCGCGGCGCGGTGGTGGAAGGCGCGCCGCCGGCGCCGGATAGCGAGGCCGGCGGTCGGGCGGGCGCAACGAGTCCACCTTAACGCACGAGGCGCGGGGCGGCAACCAGCAGCGGGGCGGGCGCGGCGCCGCATTTTGCGATGCCGCGGCCGCTGGGCGCGCGGTCGGTAAGGGCACGTGGACAGTAGGGAGATCGACCCGGGAACAACCGGTTGAAACCCGCGCTTCGTTCGCGGGACTCGGGAACGTTCCGTGCGTCAGGCCGCTTCAAGCAGCGGTTCGAGGATTTCCGCGCAGATCATCGCGGACGCATTCGACGGCGCCGGGCGCTCGGCCGGCTTGAACACCGGGTCACCGCGACGGATCTTGCGGCGCGACACCGCGCAGGTGCCGGAAGAATGCGCCGAGCGACGGCGCCAGCGCTGCTCACCGTAGTGGCAGCGGCCCGGCTCGACCCAGCGGATCACCAGCGTCGTGTCGGAGCTCTCGAGAATTTCGATGCGTACGCCATTGCTACCGTCGAGGGGGATGGACTCCAGGGTCATCATCGGCTCCGTATTGTGGAGTGCCGAATTTAGTCCCGTGCGCGCCGGATAGCCATTGTGTCACCGTTGAAACACCGTTCCGGAATTAGCAATAATCAGACTTGACATTTGCGATTCGCCTAAAAGACAGGCATTGCTAGCGGGTTTTTATGTGATTTTTTAATAACGCCCATTTTTGCAACGCTGTGTTGCCTGTGGCGCGACGAGGAGGGGGCCCGGAAAGGAGCGGCAACGCTTCCTTTAAGATGTCGAATGTCGGGCCGCGAACTGAGCCGTCAGTGTAGCGGGTTTGAATTTTTCAGGTCGGCTCGCGCGCGCACCGTTCAAAAACAAAGAGTTCACATGATTCCACGCCCTCCCGCAGTCCCTCCCAACTCTCCCGAAGCGTCGTCAGTCGCCGCCGAGCGCCTGAAAAAGCAGAAGGCGGCATCGGTCGTGCTCTATATCGGGCTCGCGCTGCTCGCATTGTGGGTGGTGCGCGATTTCATCGTGGTGGTGGCGTGGGCCGGGGTCGTCGCGATTGCGCTGTGGCCGCTGCTGCACAAGGTGGCGGGCAGCCACTGGTTCAAGGGGCGCGCGACCTTGCTCGCGACAGTCTTCACGCTGGTGATCGCCGTGCTCGTGCTGCTGCCCGTCGGGCTCGGCATCGCCCAGGCGCTGCACGAGGCGCACGAACTGAACGACTGGTTCCGCAGCGTGCAGGAGAACGGCATCGCGCTGCCGGACTTCATCAACCGTCTGCCGTTCGGCGCGCAGCAGATCACTTCGTGGTGGCAGGCCAATCTTGCTCAGCCGCTGCGCGACTCGGCCGCGATGAAAGGCTTGCACAGCAATACGGTGATGACGCTCGGCCGGCATTTCGGCGCGCGCGCCGCGCATGCGGCAATGGTGTTCGCGTTCATGCTGGTCACGCTGTTCGTGATTTTTCAGGCGGGGCCGCGGCTGTCCGGCTCGCTGCTGAAGGCCGCGCGACGCGGTTTCGGCGATAGCGGCGCGGACCTCGTCGCGCATATGGGTACCGCGGTGCGCGGCACCGTGTCGGGGTTGATCGTGGTCGGCGTCGGCGAAGGCCTGTTGCTTGGCGTCGCCTACTTCGTGACCGGGATGCCGCATGCGGCGCTGCTCGGCTTCGTCACGGCGATCGCCGCGATGCTGCCGTTCTGCGCGCCGATCGTGTTCGGTCTTGCGGCACTGTGGCTGCTCGTGCAGGGCTCGATGGTCGCGGCGGCTGGGCTGCTGGTATTCGGCGCGGTCGTCGTGTTCGTCGCCGAGCACTTCGTGCGGCCGGTGCTGATCGGCAGCTCGACGCGCCTGCCGTTTCTGCTCGTGCTGTTCGGCATTCTCGGCGGCGCGGAGACGTTCGGGCTGCTGGGGATTTTCATCGGCCCCGCGTTGATGACGGTGTTGATGGTGCTGTGGACCGATCTCGTGGAGTAGCGCGGGTGTCGAGGGACTCGGGGCTGGGCGGCCGTGCGCCTCGCGTGCCGCGCCGGCTCAAGGGCGCTGATTCGACGGATGCTCCTGCGCCGGCGGCTTCACGCAGCCGAGCGTGTATTTGAGCGCGGCGGGCAACAGCGCGCTCCACACGTCCCACGTGTGGCCGCCGTCGATGATGCGCAACGCCGCCGGATTGCCCGCTAGCCGCAGATGCGTATACAGCAGCGACGCGTCGGCCTGGATGTCGAGGTCGTCGTCGCCGGATGCGATGAACATCGGCAGGCGATACGCCTGGCTCATGTAGCGGTCCCACTGCGCCGGATAGTTGAGCTCGTGCCACACGCGCGGATCGAACTGGCGCTCGCCGAACACGCCGACCCGCCGCGCCGCCGACGCGCGCGGCGGCTCGTTCGAGTAGATCGCCGGACTGAGCAGCAGCGCGCCGCAAAACATCTCGGGCCGCGTCAGCGCGTAGCGCAGCGCGCCGAAGCCGCCCATCGACACGCCGCCGATCATCCGGCCTCCGCGCTGCGTCGCGACCGCGTAGTGCGTTTCGATCTCCGGCAGCAGATCGTCGAAGAACGCGCTCTCCATCTTTTCCTTGCGGTCGACGTACCAGTCCGTGCCGCCTTGCGGCATCACGATGACGACCGGCGCAATCTCCTTGCGCTCGATCAGCGCGTCCGCGGCGTTCTGCAAATGACCTTGCGTGAGCCAGTCGTTGGCGTCGCCGTTATTGCCGTGCAGCAGGTAGAGCACCGGCAGGCGCGGACCGTCCGCGCGATAGCCGCCCGGCAGGTAGATCGTGTAGTTCCAGTCGCGGCCGAGCGCATCGGAATGGAAGCTGCGGCTCGCGACCGTGCTCGCGAACGCGGGCGCGCCGACGGCGAAAGCAAGCAGTGCGAGGGCGAAACTGAGGAATCGACGCATGTCAGTAGGGAAGGACGGCGGGCGCGGGACTCGCGCGCGGCCGTCATGCTATCAGCATTGGCGCCAGATTTGAGATGGAAAGCGGCGCAGAGAAGGACGGCGCTTTATGCGCGCAAAGTTCTTCGGGCGCCAGGGGTACGTCAAGTGCCCCGAGAATCGCGACACGTCAGGGACAGGCTCGAAGGGCGCTCGAAACGTTGCCGAAAAGTTCTTCAGCCCGAAGTCCGCAGCCGCCCGTCCACGAGCCGCCCGACGAACCGCTTCAGCGGCTCCACGCCCAAGGCGACGGCAAACAGCGCGCCGACCGCGGCCGCATCGGCTAGCAGTCCGAGCGGATAGTTCAGGTAACCATCGGTCGCCGCGTAGAGCACTGAGTCGATCACCAGCGAAATCACCGCGCCGGCAATGAAGCACAGCAAGCCCTGACGCCCGATCGCGCCGACCCACGGCAGCCGCCGCGCGACCTTCTTCGCCCAGCCGAGCTCGACCAGATTGGCGACGAGCCACGCGATCGCGAGGAAGTTCCCCGCGCGCAGGTAGGACAGGTTCTGCTTGAGGCTCGCGGCAAGTGGCGCGTGCAGCAGAACGAGCTTGTAGTACGCGGCGCCCACGACCACCGCGAGCGCCAGCACGCTGACGAGCCACCCGGATCGATGCGCGCTGGTGCGCTGATACACCGGCTGGCAGCGCGCGAGCACGCCGAGCACGAACATCAGTTGCCACGCGAACGGGTTGAAGTCCCAGTGCATGTCGGGCGCGGCGGGAAGGTACTTGCTGACCGCCGGTGCGCCGGCCCACAGCGCGACGCTGCCGGCGACCAGCAGCCAAGGCTTGCTGCGCGCGAGCGGCAGGATCGCGGGCACCAGCAGCGCGAAGAACGCGTACATCGGCAGCACGGACGCGAGGTACGGCTGGCGGCGTAGCAGCACGATGTCGCGCAGCGCGGCAAGCGGCGTGTCGATCAGGTCGTCGAGATCGGTCGTGGCGAGATTCGGCCCGTCGATGCTGAATGCGGTTAGCACCGCGCTGACCAGCAGCATCAGCCCGGCGGTGACGAGAAACGCGCGATAGATCTCGAACGAGCGGCGCAGGAAGCGGCCGCGCGCGATCGTCTCATTGCGCCGCTCGGCGAGCGTCGCATAGGCGGTAGCGGTCGCGAAGCCGCCGAGGAACACGAATACTTCGGCGGCATCGCACAGCGCGTACGCATGCAGCGTCACGCGCGACAGGATGCTGCCGCCGATGTGATCGACGACGATGATCAGCAGAACCAGTCCGCGGAAAAAGTCGAGCTCGATCAGGCGGGAAGATGACTTGGCCATTGTTTGCGTCAAAAGCAGCCCCGTGCGACGGCGCGCTGATCCAGCGCGGCGGGCGTCTCACAAGGCTTTTTAATATGGGATTGGGTGCTGCGGCGGTGAGGTGATCCGTGCTGGCGTCGCCTGTTGCCCATCTCGCCACGCTCGAGCGGCATCGCAAGGCGGCCGTGTCAGCGGGCTGTGAAAGATGACCTTCGCTGTGACGCCGAGTTCCGTTGCATCGCAGCAAAGCGCAGGATTATATTTCTTTTCATGACAATGACGCAGCGGGACCGGCAGCAGCGGCTGCTGTTTACCTGAAGCGACGTTACGAAAAAAGAGGCAGCAACGCGCAGTGGAGAATTAGCAACATTCTCGATGCTTGGCGCATCCACTCATGGACGGCCGGACGATGTCGTGTGACGATTTCCGGAAAAGAGCAGCCATTGGAGCAGTCTTCAGAACTGCTGGAAAGTGACGAGAATAAACAGCAAAGAGAACAAAGCGGCCGGATCGAGTTGTCCTATCACTCGAGGTGCAGGGAGATCATCATGAACAAGCAAGTGTTCGCGCTGGCTGTCTCCGTTGCTGCGTCCGCCGTTCTTGCCGCGCCTGCCGCCGCGCAGACTAGCGTCACGCTGTACGGCGTGATCGACGAAGGCATCAACTACACGAACAATGTCGGCCACGGCCATGTTTATGAACTCGCCAGCGGCCTTGCGCAGGGAAGCCGCTGGGGCCTGAAGGGCTCCGAAGATCTCGGCGGCGGCCTGAAGGCGATCTTCCAGCTCGAGAATGGTTTCGATCTGAATTCTGGGCGGCTCGGGCAGGGCGGCCGCCTGTTCGGCCGGCAGGCTTTCGTCGGACTCAGTTCACAGGCGTACGGCACGCTGACGTTCGGCCGGCAATATGACTCGGTCGTCGATTATCTCGCGCAGACCACGGCCAACGGCAATTGGGGCGGCGAGCTGTTCTCGCATCCGTACGACAACGACAACACCGACAACACGTTCCGCCTCGACAACACCGTCAAGTACACGAGCGCGTCGATCTCGGGCTTCCAGTTCGGCGGCACCTACAGCTTCAGCAACGACACGAACTTCGCCAACAATCGCGCCTACAGCTTCGGCGGCCAGTACACATACGGCGGGCTGCTGGTCGCGGCGGCCTATCTGCAGGCCGACAATCCGGGCAACGGCTCGAACGGGGCGATCACCGCGAACGACGCCGGCTTCGTCGCGACGCGCCTGCGCGTGTTCGGCGGCGGCATCACCTATACGTTCGGACCGGCGACGGCGGGCTTCGTCTATAGCAACTCGAACTACCTGGAGCCGACCGCAAACGGCTATCTCGGCGTCGAGCCGCTGGTGCCGCTCGTGCCTGTCACACCGCCGGGCGTGCTGCTGAATTCGCTCAAGTATCAGAACTTCGAGATCAACGGCAAATATCAGATTTCGCCGGTGCTGTTCGTCGGCGCGCAGTACGTGTACACGATGGAAAACTACGACGCATCGAACGGCGGCGTGAAGCCGCGCATCCATACATTCGGCCTGATGGCCGACTACAACCTGTCCAAGCGCACCGACCTCTATCTGCAGGGCGCCTATCAACAGGTCACCGGCGATTCCACGCTGTCGATCCTCGATTACGCATTCATCCCCGGCACGCAGTCGCCGTCGTCGACGTCGAAGCAGGTCGTCGTACGCGCGGCGATCCGGCATAAGTTCTAGTTCGCTGTCCGTCAAACGCAGATCGGCCAGCCTTCGGATTCCGAAGGCTGGCTTTTTTTTGCGCCCTCCGACGCAACGCATGGCTATTCAAGTTCCTCTCGCGCCTGCCGATAAGTCGAACGTCAACAAGTCTGAACGCGCCGCGGCGAAGCGGTGATGTGTACGTCGTTGGCGTCCCAATACACGTGCGGTCGTAACGCGGAAATACGGCTCGTAACGTCTGTATCAGAGTGTGTGGGGCAGGGCGTTTTTATTAAACGACACTTTAGAATTCCGCGAGAAATTTCATCGGCAAGCAGGCAGGAAATGAGCGCCATACGGGGCGGCTTCGCCGTGCCGTCGGGAAGGCCGCGCGGCCGAAGATCGCGCACCCCGTCCGCGGCATCGGGCTATCCGGCTTGCGCATCCATACAGCAGGAGTCGAACAGGATGAGAAAGCGTTTCGACAGAACGTTATTGGCCAGTCTCGCCGGCGCGTGGGTCGCGCTGGCCGTCAGCGGTTGTGCGAACGTCGGGCAGCCGAATGTGCAGAACGGTGCGGCAACCAGCGCCAACGCGGCGTCCGGCGTGCCGGCGGCGAATGCGACGGGAGCGGCGTCTGGCGACCCGGCGGCAGCCGCGCCGCTGTCGATCGGCGCCAGCGATAACGCGCCGCTGAAAAAGTCGCCGCCACTCGTGTATCGGGTCAGGCGCGGCGACACGCTCGCGCGGGTTGCGCAGCATCATCACATCAGCGTGAAGCAGTTGCAGGCATGGAACGGATTGAAGGCGTCGGCGCGGCTGAAGCCGGGGCAGGTGCTGCACGTTGCGTCGCCGGAAACGGTGCGCGCGGTGAAGGCGGCGGCGCAATCCGCGGCGCAGCGTGCGTCACAAGCGACAGCGCAAACGTCGTCGCAAGCTTCGACACAGTCCGCCGCGCCGGCTCCGGATGCCACCGAGGTCCGCGAGGTCACGCAGGAAACCCGCCGGCACGCGAGCAACGTGGCGCTCGCGTGGCCTGCCGCGGGCAGCGTCGTCGAAGCGTTCCAGCCCGGCGAAACACGCGGCATCGAAATCGGCGGCAAGGCGGGCGATCCGGTGCGAGCCGCCGCCGACGGCAAGGTGATGTACGCGGGCACCGGACTGAACAGCTACGGCAGTCTGATCATCGTCCAGCACAACAAGGATTTTCTGACCGCGTATTCGCACAACCGCAAGCTGATGGTCAAGATGGGCGACATCGTCCGCAAGGGACAGCAGATCGCGGAGATGGGCGACGAGAACAACTCGCGTGTGTCGGTGGGGTTCGAAGTGCGGCGCGACGGCAAGCCGGTCGATCCGCTCCCTTATCTGCCGCAGGGGCGCGGCTGAGCTTCCACGTTCCCGGAAAAGCTCACCTTGGATTTAGTCAGCTAAACCAGGTAATTTGATCGACCGCGCATTCCGGCGGTCGACGAATCATTGCAAAAGTACCTTCATGTAAGAGCATTCCTCTCGATCTGCGCAATAGTATCGACAATCAACCATGCGGCCACGACCCGCAGCCGTTTATGAACGGTGAGGCGATGCAGGAGCCGGCAGGCAGCGCACGCGCCGCCGCCGTGCCTGGCGCGAATCGCCGTTACGTCGTTTGCACTCCGCGCAGCAGCCGCGATACCTCGCCGTGGTAATGCAGGATCGCGGGATCGGCCTGCAAGAGCGGCAGATAACGCGGCAGAAAGTGATTGTGCGGTTGATCGGGCGCGAACAGGCCGACCACGGCCTCGGCGGTCGCGAGACGGTCGCCGGCCTCGGCTTCCGCGTCGTCGAGAACTTCGTCGACGCTCGCGATCACCGTCGACAGCGGCGTCAGCCAACGAAATCCCGAGCCGTTGATCAGCACCTGCAGGAATGCCGCCGGCGTTACCGGGCCGAACTCCTTTTCGTACGCGGCGCGTTCGTGATCGAGAATCGCCTTGTGCAGCGCAAGCAATGGTCGGCGAATGTCCGTGAGGAATTGAGTGCATTGCGGGTCGTTCATCGGCGGCTCCAGCGGCTGAGGTGATTCGACGGAATCGTGCGTCGCAACACCACGAAGTGCGATGCAGCGGGTCGCGCGATCACGCTAACGGATCGATCCGTCGATGGTAACGCATCGCTCCAGCCGACACATGCGATCCACCGCGCACAGCATGCGACGTGCCGCCTGGCACCGCCAAAGCGAACTTCTTTCGACACCGCTACAATCGGCCGGTTTTCTTGCGACACCCGCTCGCTCACAGGCCGCATTTCATGGCCTATTAGCGCGACACGCCGAACAAAACCGGCGCATGTCCGCGGTCTGGCGCGGTGTCGCGATCTAAACCGCGTGATCAAAACAACATCCCCACCCGGAGCCGCTCATGACAACGCTCAATATCAACGGCGAAACCCATACCGTCGATGCCCCGCCAGACATGCCCCTGCTGTGGGTGCTGCGTGATCTCGTCGGGCTGACCGGCACCAAGTTCGGCTGCGGCATCGCGCAATGCGGCGCATGCACCGTGCATCTCGATGGCGTCGCGGTGCGTTCGTGCGTGTTCCCGGCGGCGGCGGTCGGCGACCGCAAGATCGTCACGATCGAAGCGCTCGGCGCCACGCCCACGGGCCAGAAAGTGCAGCAGGCCTGGCGTGAGCTCGACGTCGTGCAATGTGGCTACTGTCAGTCGGGACAGGTGATGTCGGCGGCGTCGCTGCTCGCGCGCAATCCCAATCCGAGCGACGCCGACATCGACGCCGCGATGGCGGGCAACATCTGCCGCTGCGGAACCTATCACCGCGTGCGCGCGGCGATCAAGCACGCCGCGAAGGGGGCCTGACATGTCCCAGGGATTGCTCGATGCACAGAACGGCGGGCAGCCGTCTGACACCGACACGCGGCATGCGCGCGGCATCTCGCGGCGCGGCTTCCTCAAATTCGGCGTGACGGTCGGCGCCGCGGCCGGCGGCGGTCTGCTGCTCGGCTTCAGCATGCCGGCCGCGAGCCAGGATCAGAAGGCGGGCAAGAGCGTGATCGGCGGCGATGCGAACGAGGCGCCGCAAAGCGGCGTGTTCGCGCCGAACGCGTTCATCCAGATCGACAACGCCGGCAAGGTCACGCTCGTGATACCGAAGGTCGAGATGGGTCAGGGCGTCTATACGTCGATTCCGATGCTGATCGCCGAGGAGCTCGAAGTGCCGCTCGGCACGGTCACGCTCGATCACGCGCCGCCCAACGAAAAGCTCTTCATGGACCCGCTGCTCGGCGGGCAGTTGACCGGCGGCTCGACGTCGATCCGCTTCGCGTGGGAGCCGATGCGCCGCGCGGGCGCGACTGCGCGCGTGATGCTGATCAACGCGGCCGCGCAGCAGTGGCAGGTCGATCCGGCGAGTTGTCATGCGCAGGCCGGTCAGGTGATCCACCCGGCCAGTAATCGCAGCGCGAGCTATGGTCAGCTCGCGCAGGCCGCCTCCGCGCTGCCCGCGCCGCAGAACGTGCCGTTGAAAGACCCGAAGGACTTCAAGCTGATCGGCACGCCGGCCAAGCGTCTCGATTCGCCGGAGAAAGTCGACGGTACCGCGCAGTTTGGCCTCGACGTGCGCTTGCCTGACATGGTTTACGCGGCGATCGCGAACTGTCCGGTGTTCGGCGGCACGCTCGCGAGCGTCGACGATACGCATGCGAAGACGATCCCCGGCGTGCGCGAGGTCATCAAGCTCGACAACGCGGTCGCGGTGATCGGCGCTCACACGTGGGCCGCGAAGCGCGGCCTGCAGGCGCTCGACATCAAGTGGAACGAAGGCGCGGGCGCGCAGGTATCGATGAAGCGCATCGTCGACGATCTCGCGGCGGCCTCGCAACATGGCGGCGCGGTGGCGCGCAAGGACGGCGACGTCGGCCGCGCGTTCGGCGCTGCGAAGTCGCGCGTCGACGCGGTCTACCAGCAGCCGTTCCTCGCGCACGCGACGATGGAGCCGGTCAACGCCACGGTCCACGTGCGCGGCGACGCCTGCGAAATCTGGCTCGGCTCGCAGGTGCCGACGCGTGTCGTCGATGCGGCGGTCGCGGTCACGGGCTTGCCCGCCGACAAGATCATCGTGCACAACCATCTGATCGGCGGCGGCTTCGGACGGCGGCTCGAAACCGACATGGTCACGCAGGCCGTGAAGGTCGGCAAACAGGTGTCGACGCCGGTCAAGGTGCTGTGGACGCGCGAGGAGGACATCCAGCACGACATGTACCGACCGTACTACTACGACACGATCTCGGCCGGGCTCGACGCGAACGGCAAGCCGATCGCGTGGCAGCATCGCATTGCCGGGTCGTCGATCATGGCGCGCTTCGCGCCGCCCGCGTTCAAGAACGGGCTCGACCCCGACGCGGTGGAGGTCGCCGCCGATCTGCCGTACGACCTGCCGAACCAGCTGGTCGACTACGTGCGCGTGGAACCGCACGCGGTGCCCACCGCGTTCTGGCGCGGCGTCGGGCCGACGCGCGGCACGTTCGTCGTCGAGAGTTTCATCGACGAACTCGCCGCGCACGCGAAGATCGATCCGGTGCAGTACCGGCGCGATCTGCTCGGCAAATCGCCGCGCGCGCTGAACGTGCTCAACCTGGCCGCGCAAGCGGGCAACTGGGGCAGCGCGCTGCCCAAGGGGCAAGGGCGCGGCATCTCGGTGATGCACGCGTTCGGCAGCTTCTTCGCGATCGTCGTCGAGGTCGCGGTCGAGCAGGGCGAAGTGACGGTCAAGCGCGTCAACTGCGCGGTCGATTGCGGGATGTTCGTCAACCCGAACACGATCGAAGCGCAGGTGCAGGGCGGCATCATCTTCGGCATCACGGCGGCGCTTTATAGCGAGATCACGATCAAGGACGGTCGCGTCGAGCAGAACAACTTCACCGACTACCGGATGCTGCGCATCAACCAGACGCCGCCGATCGACGTGCATATCGTGAAGAGCGGCGAGGCGCCCGGCGGCATCGGCGAACCCGGCACCGCGGCGCTCGCGCCCGCGCTGACCAACGCGATCTATGCGGCCACCGGCACGCGGCTGCGGCAATTGCCGGTTGGCCGCCAACTGCACAACGCCTGACGCGAAAGGAGCCCGACATGAAAAACATGCTGAAGGGTCTTGGCGCGGCGCTATGCGTCGCATTGCCGTTTATCGCCCAGGCACCTGCTGATGCCGCAACTCCGGCAGCCACCGGCGCAGCCAATCAAACGCTCGTGCAACGCGGCGCTTACCTCGCTCAACTCGGCGATTGCGCCGCTTGCCACACCGCGCCGAAAGGCAAACCGTTCGCCGGCGGCCTGCCGATGAACACGCCGATGGGCCGCATCTACGTGACCAATATCACGCCCGACGCACGGACCGGCATCGGCGGTTACACGGAAGCCGACTTCGCACGGGCGCTGCGTGAGGGCGTCGCGAAAGACGGCCACAACCTGTATCCGGCGATGCCGTATCCGTCCTACGCGAAGGTCAACGACGACGACGTGAAGGCGCTGTACGCGTTCTTCATGCACGGCGTCGCGCCAGTGCAGCAGGCGAATCGCGAGTCCGACATCAAGTGGCCGTTGAACATGCGCTGGCCGCTGATGTTCTGGAACATGGCGTTTCTCGAGAAGGGTGCGTATCGCGACAAGCCAGGCAAGGACGTCGCGTGGAATCGCGGCGCGTATCTGGTGCAAGGGCTCGGACATTGCGGGTCGTGTCACACGCCGCGCGGTATTGCGTTCCAGGAAAGTGCGCTCGACGAAAGCGGCAGCGCATTCCTGAGCGGCGCGCTGCTCGACGGCTGGTTCGCGTCGAACCTCACGGGCGAGCACAACACCGGGCTCGGCCGCTGGAGCGACGCTGATCTGCGCACGTTCCTGAAGACCGGCGCGAATCGCCATGCATCGGCGTTCGGCGCGATGACGAGCGTGATCAACAACAGCACGCAAGCGATGAGCGATCAGGACGTCGCGGCAGTCTCGACGTATCTGAAGTCGCTGCCGCCGGCCGGCGGCACCAGCGCGGCGGCCTATACGTACGATCCGCAGGCGACCAAGGTGTCGCTCGATCGCCCCGCGAACGATGCCGGCGCACGCGTCTATACGGCGTATTGCATGCACTGCCACGGCGTCGACGGGCACGGCTTCGCGCCGATGCTCGCACCGCTCGCCGGCAATCCGAACGTGCTCGCGAAGGACGCGTCGTCGCTGATCAACGTCACGTTGAACGGCACCGGCGATCTCGTGATCGACGGCGTGCCGTCGCCGTTTCCGATGCCGGGCTTCGCCGCGGTGCTCGACGATCAGCAGATCGCCGACGTGCTGAGCTTCGTGCGGGCTGGCTGGAACAACGGCGCGCCGGCGGTCGGTGCGGCGGAGGTGGCGAAGTTGCGGCAGTCGACGCAGGCGGGGCGTTGATCGGTCGCTAAGTGCGGCGCGCAGGCGCGCTTGCCGACCTCGCGCCGTTTCAGGTTGTGGGCCAACCGACGGCAGCTATCATAGTGGGACGGCCACACCGTGCCTTCGTCGATGGACTCGCCGTCGACCAATGCCGACATTTGCATCACGACCGATACAGGCGCATTGGTCCTATAGGAGCCCCCGTCGTGTCCGAAGGGCTCTCAGAATTGGCCACGACTTTCGTCCGCCGTGCGGCGTCGAAGTCTCTGCGCGAAGCTCATGGACTTCCGACATGACCCTGCCCAGTCAAGCCCGAAACGTGTCGGTCACACCGTCGGCTTCTCGCCTGTCGACGCTCAGTCACATACAGATCGCGTCGCTGTGGTTTGCGCTCTTTACCCAATGGATGACGGTCGTTCCGGTGCTCGTGCCGGCACAGGTCGCCGATATGCTCGGACGCGATGCCGCGTTGAAGGAAGGCGTGGCCGGCTCCGTCATTGCTTCCGGCGCATTCATTGCGATGATCGTGGCGCCGCTGGCCGGCGCGCTTTCAGATCGCTGCTCTGCAAAACACGGACGTCGGCGACCGTTTCTCCTCACCGGCGTGTTCGGCATTGCGGTTGCACTGGTATGGCTTGGTTCATTCAACGGCGGGGGGAGCGTAGCGATGTATACGCTCGCGTTCCTGCATCTCCAGTTCTGGTGGAACTGGGCGGCGGGGCCGTACGCCGGGCTGGTGCCCGATGTCGTGCCAAAACAGGAAACCAACCGCGCGAGCGCGTGGCTCAACGTGATGACCGTGCTCGGCACGATCACTGGCAACGTGGTGCTCGTTGTCCTCTATTCGCCGGGCCACCTGTATCCGACGGTTGCCGCGTTCATTGCAATCATGTTGCTCTGCCTTTGGCTGACGATTCGCGGCTCGCGCGAGCCGACACCTGTCAGATCCCGACAACGGTTCGAACTCGTCGCGTTCATGCGCTCGTTCTATCTCGATCCACGCCTGCACCGAAACTTTTACTGGGTGCTGGTAACCCGTCTGTTCGGCAACATGGGAATCTGGTCGATCTTCACCTTCTTGTTGTACTACCTGCAGGACGTGATCGGCATTCGTCATCCGACCAGTCTCCTGAATGGGCTGCTTGGCGTCGGCGTGGTGCTTGCGATCCCGGCCAGCCTGCTGGGCGCACGGCTCGCCGACCGGCACGGCGTCGTTCCTGTCGTCCGCCTGACCAGCTGGACCATGGCCGGAGCTGCGATCGGCTTTGTCCTGCTGGCGTTGCATCCAAACCTGTTGCTGGTGTTCGCAGTCGGGCTGGTTTTCTGCGCCGCTTACGGAACCTATCAAGCCGTCGACTGGGCACTCGCGCTGCAAGTGTTGCCAGACAATGCGTCCAGCGGCAAGGACATGGGCATCTGGCAAGTGTCGATGGTGCTACCGCAGATCCTCGGCCCTGCCGCGACCGGGTGGATGCTGTCATGGGTCAAGGCGTTTGCCGGTGCCGGACCAGCCTATGTCGTCGCATTCGTCGTCGCAGCGGGGTGGTTCGTGCTCGCGGCGTGGTTCGTCTCGCGCATCAAGATTGCTTCCCGGCAGCACGTATCCGTGACTTGAACTACAGACCGCGAATCGCCTCACCTCACCGATGCTGTCCCACCTTCTGCCGCTTTTCGAGCACGCGAGCATACCAGGTCAGCGGAAAACACATCGCGAAGTAGATCATCGCGACCATGCCGTAGATCGGAAACGGCCGGAACGCGGCATTCGTGATCATCGTGCCGGTCTTCGTCAGTTCGGCGAAGCCGATGATCGACGCGAGCGCGGTGCTCTTGACCACTTGGACGAGAAAACCGACGCTAGGCGCGACCGCGATCTTCAGCGCCTGCGGCCACACGATATAGCGCAACTGCTGGCCGAACGTCATGCCGAGGCTCGCACCGGCGGCCCACTGACCACGCGGCACCGCTTCGACGCAGCCGCGCCAGATGTCGACCAGATACGCGCTCGTATAGAGCGTCAGCGTGACGGTCGCGGCGGCCCACGGCGACACGTCGATGCCGACGAGCGGCAAGCCGAAGAACGCGAGAAAAAGCTGCATCAAGAGCGGCGTGCCCTGAAACACCTCGACGTACAGCACGACGAGGCGGCGCAGCCACGCGATCGGCGACACGCGCATCGCGAGCAGCACTAGCCCGACTATCCCGCCACCGACGAACGCGATCAGCGACAGCAGCACGGTCCAGCGTGCGGCGAGCAGCAGGTTGCGGGCGATGTCCCACAGCGTGAATTCGACCATGATCAGCGCTCCGTCGGCAGGGTGCGCGCGCCGCGCCACATCAGGCGGCTGCGCCAGTCGCGCGGCAAGCCGTCGTTGCCGCTACGGCTGTTGTTACCTCGTGCCGCGCGGCCCGCGAACAGCCCGCGGCCGAAGCGGTTCAACAGCTGCCGCAACACGATCGACATCAGCAGATAGGCCGCCGTGATGATCACGTAGCTCTCGAACGAGCGGAAGTTGCGCGACTGGATGAAGTTCGCCGCATAGGTCAGGTCGGGCACCGAGATCTGCGACACGACGGCCGAGCCGAGCATCACGATCAGCACCTGGCCGAGCAGCGCGGGAAACACGTTGGCGAGCGCCTGCGGCAGCACGACGTAGCGGAACACCTGGCGTCCATGCAGGCCGAGCGCCTGGGCGGCCTGTACCTGGCCGCGCGAAATCGAATCGATGCCGGCGCGCACGATCTCGATTGCGTACGCGCCGAGATTGACGGTCATCGCGAGAATCGCGGCCTGGATCTCGTCGATATGAATGCCGAGGCTCGGCAGGCCGAAAAACACGAAGAACAACTGCACCAGAAACGGCGTGTTGCGGATCAGTTCGACGTAGCTCGCGACCAGCCAGCGCGCCCACTTCGGCCCGGCCGCCGCGACGCTCGCGCCGGCGATCCCCACCAGCCCACCCGCCAGGGTCGACACGGCCGTGAGGCCCAGCGTCACGGCGGCGCCGCGCGCGAGCATCCCCGCATACAGGCCGAAGCCGCTGAAATCGAACGCGTAAGTCATGGCCTCGTGCCCATCGTAGGATCAGATTGCGGCGCGGCCTTCACGGCGCCACGCCACAGGTTTCAAAGATCGGCCGGCAGCGGCGCGCGCAGCCACTTCTGCGAGATCGCGTTCATCGTGCCGTCCTTGCGGGCCTTGGCAATCGTTTCGTCGACCTTCGCCTTCAGGCGCGGCTCGTTCTTGTTCAGACCGACGTGATCGGGCGAGCTGAACAGCGCGAACTTCTGCTCCGGATCGTTCGCCGGATGCCGCGCGAGAATCGTCGCGCCGACGTCGTTGCCGACCACCATCAACTGTACCTGACCAGAAAGAAACGCCGAAATAGCACCGTTCGGATCGTCGAAACGTTTGATGTTCGCCGATGGCGGCGCGATCTTCGTCACGCTCAGGTCTTCGAGCGTGCCGCGCGCGACCGAGATCGACTTGCCGCCGAGGTCAGCGGCGTTTTTCACCGGCAGCGACTTCGGGCCGAACACCGCGAGGTAGTACGGCGCGTAGGGTTGCGAGAAGTCGATCACTTTTTCGCGCTCGGGCGTCTGGCCGACCGACAGCAACATGTCGGCCTTGTGGTCGGCGAGGAAGGCCATGCGGTTGTCGCCGGTGACGGGCACCAGTTCGACCTTCGCGTTGAGCGCCTTGCCGATCAGATTGGCGACGTCGATGTCGTAGCCGACCGGTTTCATGTCCGGACCGATCGAGCCGAACGGCGGATAGTCCTCGAATACGCCGATGCGCACGGTGCCGGACTTCGCGATGTCGTCGAGCGCGTCGGCATGCGCGGCCGACGGCAGTGCGCACAGCGCGCCGAGCGCGGTCATCGCGAGCGTCGCGGCGAGCGTCGCGAACACGCGGCGGGTCGATTGGAGAGCGGGGCGCTGGTTCATGATGTGTTCCTCTGTCGTAATACGGTAGTTATTCAGGCAAAGCCGTGTGATGGGTTCGGGTATCAGGCGGCGCGCGCGGCGATCAGTTTGCACGCGTGCGGCGGCAGCTCGGCGAGCACCGGCATGCCGAGCGCGAGCCCGGGCGTTTCGCGCGGCGTGGTCGCGGCGGTCAGCGTGAAGCCCGCGCAATCGATCGTCGCTTCGAGCGAGGCGCCGACGTCGCGAATGAACGTGACGGTACCGGGCAGCCGGTTCGGGTTCGGTGCTTCTGTGGCCGCCTTCACGCAGATGTCCTCGGGGCGAATCAGCAGGCGGATCGCGTTGCCGGCCGCACCCGGCTGCCGCGCATCGGCGAGCGGCGCGCTCGGGTGCGGCGTCACCGCGATGCGCCGTCCGCCCGGCAGGCTCACGACGCCCGCGCCGTCGTACCGCACCGGCAGAATGTTGCCGAGCCCGATGAAGTCGGCGACGAACTCGCTGACCGGATCGCGGTAGATATCGAGCGGCTTGCCGACCTGCGCGATGCGGCCTTTCTCCATCACGACGATCTCGTCGGCCATCGTCATCGCTTCGCGCTGGTCGTGCGTGACCATGATCGTCGTGATGCCGAGGCGTTGCTGCAGCAGGCGGATTTCGACCTGCATCGCTTCGCGCAGCTTCGCGTCGAGCGCGGACAGCGGTTCGTCGAGCAGCAGCAGTTGCGGCTCCGAAGCGATCGCGCGCGCGATCGCGACGCGTTGGCGTTGCCCGCCCGACAGTTGCGTGACCGGCCGGTTCGCCATGTGCGGCAGCTGGATCAGTTCGAGCAGCTCGGCGACGCGGCGCGTTTGCCGGTCTTTCGCGACCTTGCGCAGCTTCAGCGGATACGCGACGTTCTGCGCGACCGTCATATGCGGAAACAGCGTGAGCGACTGGAACACCATCCCAAAGTCGCGCCGATTGGCCGGCAGTCGCGTGATGTCGCGGCCGGCGAAATGGATGCTGCCCTCGGTCGGCGTTTCGAGGCCTGCGATCATCCGCAGCAGCGTGGTCTTGCCGCAGCCGGACGGGCCGAGAAAGCACACCAGCTTGCCGTCGGGCACGCTCAGGTCGACGTCGTCGACGGCATGCACGGCGCCGAAGCGCCGCGTGACGGCTTGCAAGGTCAGATGGGTCATCGTAAGCTCCAGCAAGGTGACGGGTTCACAGCGCGACGCCTTCGTCGCCGATCAGCTTTTCGAGCAGCCAGATCAGCGCGAAGTCGATCGCGACGATGACCACCGCGAAACAGAACACGGTCGGATCGAGCGACGACACCGTGCGGCTATAGAGCCATACCGGCAGCGTCATCGTGTCGATGCTGTACAGGAAGAACGTCACCGTGAACTCGTTGAACGACACGATGAAGGCGAACAGCATGCCGGCGAGAATGCCGGGGCGCATCAGCGGCAGCACCACGTCGATGAGCGCGCGGCCGGGGCTCGCGCCCATCACGAGCGCGGCTTCCTCGAACTCGGGGCCGATCGACGCGACCGACGCCGCGCAGTTCTTCACCGTGAACGGCAGCGCCAGGATCACATGCGCGATGATCAGCCGGCCGACGCCCAGCTCGACCGGCAGCACGTTGAACACCAGCAGCAGCGACAGGCCGAGCATTACGAGCGGATAGACGAGCGGCAGCGCGACCAGTTGCTCGACCATCGGCTTGCCGCGAAAACGGTAGCGCGACAGCGCGTACGCAGCGGGCACGGAGACCAACGTCGCGATCAGCATCGTCGCTAACGCGACGACGAGGCTCGTGGTCAGCGCGGCGCCCATCGACAGCGTATCGGTCGCGTCCGGTGACACGAAGCTGTGCCACGCCGCGCGGTACCAGTGCAGGCTGTACGCGTGCGGCGGGAATTCGAGCGTGTCGGCCGCGCTGAACGACATCGCGATCATCGTGAGGATCGGCAGCGCGGCGAGAAACAGCACGATGCCCGCGACGAGCGCGGTCGCGCGGCCGAGCTGGCCGGGCATCGTCTGAGGCAGGCGCGGGAAGCGCGGCAAACGAGGTTCGGTGCGCGGCAGGCGCGAGGTCGGCAGCGGCGTGCTCATGCGTGAGGCTCCCCGGTCAGACGTTGGGTGCGGCGCACGAGCCGTTGCGACAGCGCCATCACGGCGAGCGTCGCGATCATCAGCACCACGCCGGAAGCGGAGGCGGCCGGCCAGTTCAAGAGCGGCGCGACCTGATCGTGCACCAGCACCGCGAGCATCGGCACACGCCGGCCGCCGAGCAGCAGCGGCACCGCGAACGCGCTCGCGTTGTACGCGAATACCAGCAGCGCGCCCGATACGAGGCCCGGCATCGCGAGCGGCAGCAGCACGTGACGCAGCGTTTGCCAACGAGTCGCGCCGAGCGTCGCGGCGGCTTCCTCGTACGAGATCGACACCGCGCGCATCGCGCTGGACAGCGGCAGCACGGCGAGCGGAAACGCGGTCTGGATCAGCCCGAGCAGCACGCCATGCTCGCGATACAGCCACATTACCGGACGCTCGACGAGTCCGCTCGCGAGCAGCGCGTGATTGAGCAAACCCGCCGGGCCGAGGATCACGAGCCAGCCATAGCCTTGCAGCAGCAGATTGACGAGCAGCGGCAGCAGCACACCCGCGAGCAGCAGCCGGCGCGCGAGCCGCGATGTCGTGCGCGCCATCGCCAGCGCGACCGGAATCGCGAGCACGACCGCGCACAGCATGCTCTGGAACGCGAGCCGCATCGTCAGCCACAACGACTTCAGGAAGTAGCCATCGAGCAGGTCCGCGTAGTTTTGCAGCGTGAAGCTGCGCCATTCGTTGCCGGACGTGCCGAAGCTCATGCGCAGCACGACCAGCGCGGCCGCGCCGAGTATCGCCAGAAACAGCAGGATCGGCGCAAGTAGCAGCCACGGGCGCGCTTTCGCGAGCGTCGTTGCGCCGGCAGCGGGGTCGGTCACGGCCGTCTCGACGACTGCGGAAGCGGAAGCAGCGCCGCCGGGCGTCGGGCCCGGCGCAGCTTCGTCCGGCATCATCGCGGCACGCCGCGGGAAGCGCGCGAGCATCGTGGTTACGCCGAGAAGATCTCGGTGTAGCGCTTGATCCATGCCGGCTGCACGGCGGCGAGCGCCTTGTCGTCATGCAGCACGGCTTTCTCGGCGATTTGCTGCGGGCTCGGCACGAACGCGCGGCTTTCGGCGGGAATCATCGCTTTCGAGTTGACTGGGCCGTTCAGCACATCGGCCGCCATGCGGCCTTGCACGCCGGCGTCGAGCGAGTGATTGATGAACGCGTGGATCAGGTCGGTGTCGCCCGGATGCGCTTTCGGAATGACCGTGAACATCAGTTGCGTCGCGAAGCCTTCCTTCATGCCGTAGGTCACGCCCATCTTGTATTCGGGCTTGCGGATCTGATCCGGGAAAAACGCGGGCGAGTAGATGCCGCCGATGTCGAGCGAGCCCGTGCGGAACAGATCGGCAACCTGGTTCGGGTTCTCGCCGAGCGTCATCACGTGGTCTTTGAGCTGCGCGAGCTTCTTGAAGCCGGGCTCGATGTTCTGCTGCGAGCCGCCGTTCATCTTCGCGGCGATGATCGCGAGATCGACCGCTTCGGCCCACTCGGGCGGCGGCAGGAAAACGCGGCCGGCGTATTTCGGGTCCCACAGCGCCTCGTACGACGAAGGCGGCGTCTTGACCGTCGCGGTGTTGTAGATGAGGCCGTCGGACCACAGCAGATAGCCGACGCCGAAGCCGTTCGCGCCGGTGCGGTAAGGCGGCGCGACTTCCTTCAGGTTCGGCAGGCGGTCGAGGTCGGGCTTCATCAACAGGCCCGCGTCGGCGAGGCCGGAAGCGCCGACGCCGGCGAGCGTGATCACGTCATAGGTGGGGCGCTCGCCCGCTGCCTTGACTTTGGCGACCATGCCGGAGGTGCCGTCGGCGCGATCGGCGATGACCTTCGCGCCGGTCTTCGCGGTGAAGGTCGCGGCGATGTTGCGCAGCGCGGCCGTGCCGGTATCGTCCGACCACGTCAGGATGCGCAGCGTCTTGCCGCTGAAGTTGTGCTCCTGCGCGCGCAGATTGAGGAACGGCATCGGCAGCGCGGATGCCGCGAGCGCCGTACCGATCGTCTTGATGGCCTGCCTTCTACCCCGTTTGATCTGCTGCATGGCGGTCTCCTCTGTTGAACGCCCATTGCCCATGATTCACCGTGACCGCTGCCGGATATACCGTGCGTGGATGCACTGTAGGTTTGCCAAAATCACGCAACAATCGAAATATGCGCATGGATGGCATGACGTACGCTCATGGCTCGCCGCCAGCGAACGCGGTGGCAAGCGATTTGGCGACGCGCCGGGAAGCTACGGGCGATGGCGTATGCGGGTTAACGTCCATAACTGGCTGAGGAATTCCAGCGTGCGTCGAGGTATGAGGAAAGCTCGGTTCTGGTGCGATTGCTGAAGGCTTTTTTGCACCGCGCCGGTGCGACATTCCTCAGTACGGGCGTTTTTCACGCATGCCATGAGTCGAACGCATGCGGGTTTGCCCGCGCGCCTGCTCGTGCGCGCATAGCCGATCGCGTATGCTGTGGGCTTGACGGGCAGGGCGGCGAGGGGCGCTGCCGCAGCCACGCAATGATTTTTTCTGATCCTGGACATCCGATGCGACGCCTACCGCCGCTCAACGCGCTGCAGATTTTCGAAACCGTCGCGCGCCATCGCAGCTTCACGCGTGCCGCCGATCATCTGTGCCTGACGCAAGGTGCGGTCAGCCGGCAGATCATCGCGCTCGAGGAGTACTACAAGTTTCCGCTGTTCAAGCGGCACGCAAAGGGGCTGACGCTGACCGCCGAGGGCGAAATGCTGCTTCCGGCGGTCAAGGAGAGCTTCGCGCGGATCGAGGAAATGTCGTTGCGCTTGACGAGGCAGCGCACCGATCTCGCGCTGAAGGTGCCGACCTGCGTGATGCGCTTGATGCTGCCGAAGATCATGCGCTTCCAGTCCGACTATCCCGATCTGCACGTGCAGATCACGACCACCTGGCAGCACGACGTCGATTTCCAGAGCGAGCCGTTCGACGCGGCGATCATCTACGGTTCGTCGCCCGGTGCGGACGTGCAGGCGGTGTCGCTGTTCGAGGAGCGTCTGACGCCGGTCTGCACGCCCGAGCTGCTGAAGGACAAGCCGCTCGCGCAGGTGGCCGATCTCGGGCGCCACACGCTGCTGCATCCGACGCGCGATCACCGCGACTGGAAGATGTGGCTCGCGAAAGTCGCGGAAGCCGATTCGGCGGGCGCCGCGACGATCGACGCGGAGCTCGGCCCGAGCTTCGATACGCTCGACATGGCGACCAACGCCGCCGCGCAGGGCTTCGGCGTCGCGATCAGCGACCTCGCGCTTATCGACGAGGACGTCGCTGCCCGGCGCCTCGTGCGGCCGTTCGATACCGTGCTGAAGACCGGCTGGCGCTATTACTTCGTGTATCCGGACTCAGTCGCGCAACAGCAGAAGCTGAATCTGTTCCGCGACTGGATCGCCGAGCATTGGGAAGAGTGAGGTTGCCGTCCGCCCGTGCCGGATAAGGCATCGCGTCAAGGCGCGAACGACAGAAACAGATAAGCCGCGAACAGCGACAGATGCACGGCGCCTTGCAGAATCGTCGTGCGACCGGTACTGAGCGTCAGCGTGGCAACCACCAGCGTGAGCGCGAGCAGCACCATGTCCTTGCCATCGATGCCGAGCACGATGGGCTGACCGATGTACAGGAACACGCCGGCGACGGTGGGAATGGTCAGGCCGATACTCGCCAGTGACGAGCCGAGCGCGAGGTTCAGGCTGGTCTGCAGACGGTCGGCGCGCGCTGCGCGCAGCGCCGCGAGTCCTTCCGGCAACAGCACTAGCGACGCAATCACGATACCGACCACCGCCGGCGGCGCGCCCGCGCTCAGCACCGCTGACTCGACCACCGGCGACAGCACTTTCGCGAGCAGCACGACCGCGACGAGGCTCACGAGCAGCAGCGCGCCGCTGATGGCTGCGAGGCGCGCGCCGGGTGGCTCGGCATGGACGTCTTCGTCGGGCACGCCGGCGAGGAAGTAGTCGCGATGGCGCACCGTCTGCACGAACACGAACACGCAATACAGCACCAGCGACGACACGCCGGCAAACGCGAGCTGCGACGGCGACAGGACAGGGCCGGGGCTGGTGGTCGTGAAATTCGGCATCACGAGCGTCAGGACCGACAGTGACGCGAGCACCGCCAGCGCGGCCGCCGCGCCGCGGCTCTGGAAGTCCTGTTCCAGATGGCGGATGCCGCCTACCAGCAGACACAGCCCGACGAGCCCGTTGCAGACGATCATCACGGCCGCGAATACCGTATCGCGCGCGAGGCCAGCTTTCTCGGGACCGGACGTCAGCATCACCGAGACGATCAGCGCCACCTCGATCACCGTGACGGCGACCGCGAGCACTAGCGTGCCAAACGGCTCGCCGACGCGATGCGCGACCACTTCGGCATGATGCACGGCGGCAAACACGGCCGCGCATAGCGACACGCCGGCCAGTGCGAGCAGCAGCGTATTGCCCGGCATCGCGTAGGCGGCGCCGAGCACGATCCAGCTAACGATCGGCGCGACGAGAGTCCAACGAGGCAAGACGGTCGCGGACGAAGTCATGCGGCCTTCCTTTCGGTGCGTGTGTGAACTTGAAGTAATATCTTAACTAGTGACGTTAAGCTATTAAATTATTGGAGATAACTCGTTACGAGAAGCCGTCGCCACGCGGTCGGGTCGTCATCGCGACGCGCGTCGCGCATTAAAAATATCGCGGTTTCGGTGGTGCGGGGAATCGCCGCGTCGGACGGTGCGATGGCCGCACCGTGAGGAAATGGTGTCGAGCGCTGGATCGGAGGGGAATTGGCGTCGCGGCGGAGCTTTCCGCCGTCGACGCCAGCTTGCTGCTATTAGCGCAACTTCTTCGGCCGTTCGACCGGATTACTGGCCCATCGCGCGGATCGACAGTGCGCTCTTCACCGACGTCACGCCTGCCACGCCTTGAGCGGCGTTCGTCGCGAGTTCGATCTGAGCCTGTTCCGGCACCGAGCCTTCCAGCGTGACGGCGCCGTCGCGTGCGCGCACGGTGATGTTGCCGACGGTCAGGCCCCTCGTACGCGCGAGCGCCGCGCGGACCTTCTTCTGCAGCGCACGATTAGCCGCGCGAGTCTGCTTGGCGGTCGGTGCCGTTGCCGCCGGCGCTGCGGTCGCCGCCGCGTCGCTGCTTTGCGCGTACGCGTTGAGGGAAGCGAGAACGACCAGCGCGCCGCCGATCATCTTGATTGCCGAGAATGCTTTCATTCAACCATCTCCTGTTGTCGTAGAACGTCGATCCCCGGATGGGGTCGATTTTTTTACACCAGCGGGTACAGCGGGATTCATTGCCAATGGAACAGGTACAGCAGTCTGCGAACGCTTTCAGCCGACACGCGGTTTCAGCGACCGCGAAGCGCGCGCCGAAACATGCAAACGGCCGTGTGACCGGCCGGATGATCACAATACAACAATTGGTGCCATGTTGACTTCCATGGCGCAGAAAATGAGGCTTCGGTACAACGAATTTGTCGATCGCAACCGGTCGATGACGTGGGAGTGGGGCGACTGCTCGCTTGTCGCGAGGCCATAGGTTTCAGCACCGATTTCAGCACCGACTCAAGGACACCCAGCGCATGCGAAACGAAGCTCTTCCGATCCGACCGTTGCGCCGCGAGGATCTGCCGATCGATACCGTGGAACTGGCGCGCTTCATGGTCGGCAAATATCTCGTGCACGATCTGCCCGAAGGACGCCTGAGCGGACGCATCGTCGAGACCGAGGCGTATCCGCTCGGCGACTCGACGAGCCATGCGTTTATCGGACGTCGTCTGTACAACGGGTCGATGTTCCTCGCGCGCGGTCATGCTTATGTGCGGCTGACCTACGGCGTGTCTTACATGCTCAACATGTCGTCCGAAGCGGAGGAGGTCGGCGCCGGCATCCTGCTGCGCGCGATCGAACCGCTCGAAGGACTCGCGCTGATGGAAGCGCGCCGTCCCGGCGTGCCGCTGCGCGATCTCGCGCGCGGACCCGGTCGGCTGACGGTGGCGTTCGGCATCGGCCAGGCGTTCGACGGCCGCGATTTGTGTACGGGGCGGGGGCTATGGATCGGCGTGATCGAGACTGGCGACGCACCGATCGGCGTGACGACGCGCATCGGCCTGTCGCGCGAGATGCACCGGCCGTTGCGATTTTTCGAGCCGGGCAGCGCGTTCGTCAGCGGCCCGCGCAAGCTACTGACGATTCCGCATTCGGGCGCATGACGTCGCAGCTACGCGCGTAGATCGATTCGGAGGTTTCGGCCTGCGGGCGGGCGAATTCTTTCTTCGATCAGACGTATTTCGCAAATATCAGACGCAAAGGTGATGATCCGGGCAATTGTTACCCGGAAGATCATGCTAACGGAGGTGGTTATGCGATATTTCCCGACATAGTTGCGAACTGAGCAATTTTCTATCTCGTAATTAAGGGTTTTCCCTTGGCCGTGCGGTGACTAGACTTAATTCATTCGCCGGACAGCAAGGTGTCGGCGATGCAGTTAAAACCACGTTGGAGGGAAGTCATCATGAAATCGCTGATCAAGGCAGTTGCCATTGCAGCCGTTGTCGCCGCGCCGGTCGTATCGTTCGCGCAGTCGAGCCAGCAGCCGGTCACCCGCGCGGAAGTCCGTAGCGAACTGATCCAGCTGGAGCACGCGGGCTATAACCCATCGACTGCGAGCGACCCGAATTATCCGGCCGACGTCCAGGCCGCCGAGCAGCGCGTGCAAGCGCAAAATCCGGCCGTAGCGCAAACCCAGCGGACCGCTGATACCAGCGGTTACGGCGCGCCGATGAGCGGATCGACCCAGGCGGGCGGCATGAAGGAGCCGATGAGCGGCCCGAAGAGCATCTATTTCGGTAACTAAGCAGGCAGCAGAATCTGTGTGCGCGTCGCTTGACCGCGCACACAGCGTTTCATACCCGGTACTGTTTCAAACGAGCGCGCCGCACTCATGCGCGCGTGAGCGTGTCATCCGCGCGCGTTGCGTTCCTCTTTCCAAAGGAACCTCCGCTGCCGCAAGGTAGCTTGGCCCAAGCCCTTCGAGGTTTGGGCCTTTTTTGTGTCTGGTCCCCCGCGGATGATCGATGCGGTGTCGCTCAGCGAAAGCCGTGCTGCCTGTCAGAGCCGTTCGCCGTGAATATAGAACTCGAGTTGCTGAATCGTGAACTGCTGTTCCGCGATGATGTCCTTCACGAGGTCGCCAATCGACACCATGCCGACCAGCCGCTCGTTGTCGATGACAGGCAGGTGACGCATGCGCCGCTCGGTCATCAGCGCCATGCAGTCTTCGGTCGTCTGGTCCGGACGAACGAAGCGCACCGCCTTGCTCATGATGTCGCGCACCGGCGTCGCCTTCGACGACCGGTCCATCAGCACGATCTTGCGCGCGTAGTCGCGCTCCGTAATGATGCCGGCGATGCTGTCGCCGTCCGTCACCACCAGCGCGCCGATGCTTTTCTCGGCCATCAACCGGATCGCCTCGTAGACAGAATCGTCGGCGCCGATCGTATAGACGTCGGAGGGGTTCGGTTTCGTTTTAAGAAGCTGTGCAACGCTTGTCATGGAGCGGCTCCGTTTCGCAGTGCAGCACGCCGAAGTGGCGCACGGTCGTGAGGGACAGGCGATACCAGTATAGGCGCGACGTGCGCCCGCGGTACACCGGGAATACCTCGGGCGTGCCGGACGATGCGCGCTGGATTGGCGCGGTCCGCGCGGGCTTGTTTCGGGTCTCGGGCTCGTGTTTCGCGTGATCCGCGTGTGCCAGGTGTGGCTTGTCGCGGATCAGCGTCCCGTGCCCGCAAAGGGGCATCCACGTGCTGCATGCGGATTAGCGGTAAACTCGCAGTCCACACCTTATCCCCGGCTCGACCGGGTTCATGCCAGCACCATTGTTCAACGCCATGCTCACGTCTCAGGATCCATTGCCCGCAGCGGACGGCGCCGTCACCGGCGAATGCGTCGTGCTCGACGCCACCGCCACGCTGCCCACGCGCTACGGCACGTTCACTTCCTATGTGTTTCGCGTGGTCGACAGCGGCGCCGAACATCTCGCGCTCGTGATGGGCGATGTCGCCAACCAGTCGTCGGTGCTGACGCGCCTGCATTCGGAATGTCTGACGGGCGACGTGCTCGGCTCCTATCGCTGCGACTGCGGCGAGCAGCTCGATCTCGCGCTGCGCTATATCGCGGCGGAGGGTTGCGGCGTACTGCTATATCTGCGCGGCCACGAAGGACGCGGCATCGGTCTGTCGAACAAGATCCGCGCGTATGCGTTGCAGGAGCAGGGGCGCGATACCGTCGAAGCCAACCTCGATCTCGGCCTGCCCGACGATTCACGCGAATACGATTCGGCCGCGGGCATCCTGCGCACGCTGAAGGTCACGTCGGTGCGGCTGATGAGTAACAATCCCGAAAAGTTCGACACGCTGTCGAAGCACGGCATTCCGGTGTGCGAGCGTGTCGCGCTCGCGATTCCGATGCGCGAGGAAAACGAGCGGTATATCCGCACGAAGCAGCTGAAGTTCGGGCATTACTTCGACGAGAACGAATAGCACGAAGCCGGGATGTGTCTGCGGTCTCCCAAGGAGAGCCAAAGCAGTCCGCAAGTGTTTGAAAATAAAACAGAAAGCACTCCTATTGGCGGCGCCAGTCGGCACATCGACGCTTGTCTCCGTATGCCTAAACTTGCAACGTCGGCGTAGGTTTTTTCGGCGTTGCCAAGGAAACCTACGCCGGATATTCTTCCCTCAGAAAAACCTACGCCGAGGGAAGAATGCGCTTCGATGCACGTGCCGCAGCCACACTGCCGAGCGGCGATCACATGACCTTTGATGGATTTCCCGGACTGCGCTTGCAAGCGTCTACGAGCCGGAAATCGTGGACGTATCGCTACAAGTCACCGGTCGATAGCCGCATGCGGCAAGTGAAGCTCGGTGAATGGCCAGCAATGTCGTTTGCCGGAGCCATCGCCGCGTGGGAGAAGAGCCGCATCGAGAGAGACTCGGGCGCCGAGCTCTCCGCACTGCGTCGAATGACGGAAGCAGAGGCTACTCGTCCATCACCGAACAATTACACCGTCGAACAACTGTGCCGCGACTATCTGCGGGGGCATGTAGAAGTCAACCGGAAGACCAAAGGTGCAGTCGAGGCCGCACGTATCTTCAAAGCGATGTTAGGGCCTATCGCGGATAAGCCTGCGGCTACCATCACGCGCGCCGCGGCTTTCGATCTGCTCGAATCATATCGGTCGACTCCAGTGCTCGCAGCTCGCCTTCGCATGGAGCTTGGCGGTGCCTGGCACTACGCGCTCGATGCTGGTCGTCTTCCTGAAAACACCGCTAACTGGTGGAAGGAAGTTCTAAGAGGGCGACTGAAGAGCAAAGGGCGCAAGGTCGAGGGCCAATATACCGGGACACAAAAGAGGGTGCTCTCGGTAGAGGAACTGAGCACATTGATGCGATGGCTGCCGAATTTCAGCTTGACTGTCGCCGATGCATTGACGCTCTACCTGTGGACTGGCACAAGAGGGGGCGAGATTGTCGCTATGGAGAGCACCGAGATCGCCGACGAAAGCGATGGTCTTTGGTGGACGATTCCCAAACAAAAGACAAAGGGGCTTAATAACGAGAAAGCAACGGATCTGCGAGTGCCGCTCGTGGGCCGCGCCGAAGTAATTGTGCGGCGACGGCTCGATCAGGCAAAGGGGACGGTTCTGTTTCCTTCGGCGCGTGGGAAGACGATGGGCCAGACCGTAGTCCAGCACGGCGTCTACTATCATCAGCCGTACTGCAAAATCGCACCGAACCATGATCGCCCGCGACTACCCGTGACGCATTGGTCCGCCCACGATCTTCGACGCACGACCCGCACACTGCTTGCAACACTTGGTTGTCCCAACGAAATCGCCGAGGCCGTCCTCGGTCATGTCAAGCCTGGAATCATCGGTATCTATAACCGGCATACCTACGATAGAGAGCGGCGCGAGTGGCTCACGAAACTGTCGCATCGCTTGGAAGAGATCGCGGCGACATATCCTCCAAGGAAGTAACACGGTCTCTATGCCGGTCTTCGACGCAGGGCAAAATTGCACGCTGGTGGTTAGACGATGTTACGACTCGCGAGTAAATATGCGACGTCGCGGCGGGCGCTTCACCAGCTCGAGTCTTTCCCGCGGCCGCCGTGCACCTCTCGTGGATTCCGATCGAACAATTTCACGAACCGCTATCAACGGGTATGGGCTGGCGATCAGTCTGGAAATGCGGTGAACAGCGCGAGCCTTCGTTCTTCCAACGCAGCCCGACGAAAGTGAAGCGCCGTTGAACATCGAAATAAGAAGGATCAACGCCAGGAAACGAGCGTTAAGCAGTTTTCGACCTGGCGTCGTGTAGCGTATGGTATTTCCCGGTAGTCTCGGGAAGCGCCTCATTTGGCAATTGGGCGGGAAAATGGCATTTCTGTTTCTCCGGTGCGTTTGCTACACCTAACGCCGCGTATTAAGTTTTGAAGTACACCAAGCGCAAAGATGAATCGCCGCACATCGTCAGTTCGGTCCTATTGACGGTAGTCAAGATCCAACGGAAACCGACGAAGGCTAAGCCGCCATGAAAATCTGTCTCTCTCTGAAAGAAGTGGCTCAGGCCCTCTCTCTGTCACCGTCGACCGTACAGCAACTGGTTCGCGAGAAAACGTTTCCAGAGCCACGGTTGCTATCGGGGCGGAGGATAGGGTGGCTCGCACGTGAGGTTCAGTACTGGGCTGACACACGCCCAGTCGCTAAGCTCCTGCCGCCAGAAAATTCAGGTGCTAAGAAGCGGCAGGTTGCTCGAAAATGTTGACGATATGCGTCGTAAATCGTGACACGTCCGGTTGCCGGTTGCCGGCTGCCAAGCCAAGGGCGTGAGCGCAAATTCGTCGTTTGTTTTGTAGATGGCACTCGCCGGGGATGGGACAGATGGGGGTCGCCGATCTGCGCCGAAACGCTGCGCGGGCACGCAGGTCCGCCGACCTTGCGACGGGCAGGAATCACCCATGGCTCGTCGCCTCAGCCTCGCAAGCGCTTTCGAATGCTGCCGGGCGAACCTGAGAGCAGATAAGCATTGAAGCGTCTTTCGGGGGAGCGCAGGGCGGGACTCTCGCAGTTTCTCGCGAAAGCGTTGCATGGCACCCACCCACCCCGTGTCCGATCCGTGTCCAAAAATCGCTAACTTCGCATCGAACCTGAAGGAAAAGCGGTTCTTGGCCGGAACTGAGACGGCGGTGCGAACCAGGCGGTCGTCCTCACGATACTCTTGACGCGATGAACAGCGCCTCATCTGCCGACCAGTGTCGTGCTATCGCAGCATGGTTTGCTCGACCTCGAACTAGCCGAGCGCGTTCCGCTTATCCATAGCCGTCGTACGAGATTTTGGCCGCTGGGCTCAGGAGAGGACTCGAATGTGAAATTCAAGTGTTTGATTTTGAATCAAAAAGATAGTTGATTTATGGCGTATATGCGCACTATACGCAAAAATGTTGGATCCCACCGGGCGCTATTCCGTGCCGGGTGCGCGAAACACTCTCTAAACTAAATCGATTGGTGCGCGCCCGCAGCGTGGCTAGCCGAGTCGAGCAAAACGTGCGACGTCTCCGAGCACCGGTTGCGCTGATTGCGTGGGCGCTTCGCGGGCCGCTGTTGCGGGCCGGCTCGCCGGCAACTGCCCGTCATCGCAGAAAACGGTGCGTAGCATCTCCAGAATGAGTTCGGTTCGCGCATCGGCCACTGAATAAAAGATCGAGCGCGATGCCCGGCGGGTTTTCACGAGTCCGGCCTTGCGCAGTTCAGCCAGCTGCTGCGAAAGCGCCGGCTGCTGAATGTCCAGTTCGCGTTCGAGCTGGCTCACTGAGCGTTCGCCGAGCGCAATCTGAGACAGCAGTTGCAGTCTGCTGGCATTGGCCAGCAGACGGAGCAGTTCGGCGGCTTCGGGAGCCTTCTGTTTGAGTGCTTCCAGTCTCGGCGTGGTGTTTGCCATTGTCATTTCCCTTGCTGACGGAAATACCATGGCGTGCCATCCGTGCTGCTGCCTGACAATGCCTCGTCCAGTGTCGTTGGAGCGGGATAGAGGAGCGGCATGTCGTCATTCCATCCTTCAGGCGTTGACGCGCTGCTGCGATCAGCGGCCTGCAGTGCCTTCACGAGGCGCAGCTGTTCGCCGACCGAGCGCCCGACATTCATCGGATACCACGTCATTGCCCGGACAACCCCCTGCGGATCGATGACGTAGCTTGCGCGCACTGCGGCCGCATCCGGCGATTGCGGATCGAGCATGCCGTATGCGGTCGCAATGACCATCGACGGATCCTCGACGACTGGAAACGTCACCTTGACACTGAACCGCTCATGGATGTCGCGCAGCCATGCCACGTGTGCATACAGGCTGTCGACCGAGATGCCCAACAGCTTGCAGCCAACGGCTTCGAACTGATTTGCGGCCTTCGCAAGGCTGACGAATTCGCTGGTGCATACCGGCGTGAAGTCCGCAGGATGGGCAAAAATCAAAAGCCAAGTGCCACGGTAGTCGCTCAGCGAGCGCTCACCGCACGTGGTGCGGGCATGGAACTCAGGGGCCGGATCGCCGATCCGGAGGGGCCGAGGGAAGGGCAGTGGTGTGTCGGTCATGGGTCGTGGCGTAGGGTTGCCGCAAGTATATCGCCGGCAGCGTGTCTTGGGTGGACGTCGCATTTACAGTTTAATAAGTTATGATAGTGTGTATATGAGTAATCAAACCAAGGGTGAGGATCTGCTATGTCCGATCAATCTGTCGATCCAGCCTGCATCGCTGCCGGTGAAGTGATCAGCGCAGCAGTACACGCGCCAGTAGCCGTTCGCCCGGTTGTACAAGCGTTCTTTGACGAGCAAACGTGCACGATCAGCTACGTGGTCCGGGATCCCGGGAGCAACCTGTGTGCAATCATCGATAGCGTGCTTGCGTTCGATTCAGCCTCGGGAAGGACCTCGCCCCGCGCGATGGATGCGCTGGTTAGTTACATAAAGGACGAAAGGTTAAGTGTGCAATGGCTGCTGGAAACGCACGCGCACGCTGACCATCTGTCAGCTGCGCCCTGGTTGCAGGAGCAGCTCGGCGGCCAGCTCGCGATTGGTCGCGAAATCGTTCGCGTCCAGCAGGTGTTTGGCAGGACATTCAATTCGGGCAGTGACTTTGCGCGGGACGGCAGTCAGTTCGATCGCCTGTTCGACGACGGCGAACGATTCGAGGTGGGAACGTTGCCGGCCATGGCTCTGCATGTACCCGGTCATACACCGGCGTGCCTGGCCTACGTGATCGGAGACGCGGTTTTCCCTGGCGACACGCTGTTCATGCCTGATTTCGGCACCGCCCGATGCGATTTCCCGGGAGGTGACGCGCGGCAGCTCTATCGCGCCATTCGAAGGCTGACGGCTCTGCCGGGGCAGGCGCGGCTGTTCCTCTGTCACGACTACAAGGCGCCCGGCCGCGACTATTACGCGTGGGAAACCACGATCGATGCCGAGCGCACGGGAAACATACATGTGCACGAGGGCATCAGCGAGGGCGAGTTCGTTGCGATGCGCAACAGCCGCGACGCCACGCTGGCGATGCCGAAGCTCCTGTTGCCGTCCGTGCAGGTGAACATGCGTGGAGGTCAGCTGCCCTCGCCCGAGGACAACGGGGTGAGCTACCTGAAGATTCCGGTCAATGCGCTGTAAGGCGCATTGCCGAATCCCGCACCTGCATTCCTTTCTATCGCCGACCAACTGCGGCGGGAGCGGAGTCGCTCCCCATACAGTTCCACCAAGGATCTGCCACATGGACATTCGTTCGCTCGACCCATCGCTCTGCGCATCGCCCCAACTCTCGCCCGAGGACATGGTCGCCGTTGCCGCTGCAGGGTTTCGCTCTGTCATCTGCAATCGCCCCGACGGCGAAGGCGCCGATCAGCCGACTTTCAGCGAGATCGAAGCGGCAGCCCGCGAACTAGGCATCGCAGCACGGTATCTGCCCGTCGAGTCCGGCAAGGTCGGCGATGCTCAGGCTGCGCAGTTCGGCGAACTGATGCAGGCACTGCCGAAGCCGGTGCTCGCCTATTGTCGTACGGGCATGCGTGCCGCGACGCTGTGGGCCCTGTCCGAAGCGCGAGGCTGGACGCTGCCGGACATCATCGACGCCGGCAAGGCAGCGGGCTATGACTTGACTGCATTGACGCGCCGTATCGCCAACGGCGGCAAGGTGCCAGTGGAAGTGGCCGTGGCCAGTCACGACATCGTGATCATCGGCGCAGGCGCTGCCGGCGTGGCCACCGCATCGAGCCTGCTCGCGCGCGACCCGAACCTCGACATCGCCGTCATCGACCCTGCGGAAACCCACTATTACCAGCCGGGCTGGACCATGGTCGGAGCCGGTGTGTTCGATCCCGAGATCACCGCCCGCAAGATGGCCTCGGTGCTCCCGCGCAAAGTGCACTGGCTCAAGGCCGCTGTCGCTGCGTTCGAGCCGGAAAGCAATGCGGTCGTGCTCGAGGGATGCCGGGTGGTGAGCTACAAGCAGCTCATCGTTTGTCCGGGACTGAAGCTGGACTGGCATGCCATCGAGGGGTTGCCGCAAACCCTCGGCCAAAATGGCGTGACGTCCAACTACCGCTATGATCTTGCGCCTTATACGTGGCAGCTGGTCTGCCAGCTCCAGGGCGGTCGCGCGCTGTTCACCCAGCCGCCGATGCCGATCAAATGCGCCGGGGCACCGCAAAAAGCGATGTATCTGTCCTCGGATCACTGGCGACGCTCAGGCCGACTCGGGCAGATAGACGTCCAGTTCTTCAATGCCGGGGCGGTGTTGTTCGGCGTGGCCGACTATGTGCCGGCTCTGATGGAGTACGTCTTGCGTTATGACATCGCACTGAACTTCGGCTTCAATCTGAGTGCGATAGACGGGCCGGCCAAGCGCGCGACATTCAAGCGCACGCTCGAGAACGGCACGGTGGAAACGATTACCCGCGAGTTCGACATGATCCACGTGGTGCCGCCGCAGAAAGCCCCGGACTTCATCCGCGTCAGCTCGCTGGCGGATAAAGCGGGCTGGGTCGATGTCGACCAGGCAACGCTGCGTCACAAGACGTACGCAAACATCTTCGCGCTCGGCGACGTGCCAAACACGCCGAATGCGAAGACGGCCGCCGCCGCGCGCAAGCAGGCCCCTGTCGTCGCCCACAACGTGCTTGCGAGCTTGGGGAAAGCGAAAGGCCAGGCAGTATACGACGGCTACGGATCATGTCCGCTGACCGTCGAACGCGGCAAGATCGTGCTCGCCGAATTTCTCTATGGCGGCAAGGTCGCGCCGTCGCTACCGACTTGGCTGATCGACGGCAAGCGCCCGTCGCGCCTCGCGTGGTTACTGAAGGCGCGCATTTTGCCGCCGCTTTACTGGCAGGGCATGCTCAAGGGGCGCGAGTGGCTCGCGCAGCCTGAGCTTGTTGGCTAACGAAGCCGTGGCTCAGAATCCGGCGCGTTGTCAATGCTGACTTCACTGCTCCTTGGCGCCATCGTAGGCGCCGTACTCGGCCTGACCGGTGCGGGCGGCGGCATCCTGGCGGTTCCAGCGCTGGTGGTCGGCATGGGTTGGCCGATGCAGCAAGCGACGCCGGTGGCCCTGATCGCCGTGGCGGGCAGCGCCGCCATCGGTGCGCTTGAAGCATTCCGGCAGCGGCTCGTCCGTTACCGCGCCGCGCTTTTCATGGCCGCGGCTGGCGTGCCGCTGACTTCACTCGGCGTGAGCCTTGCGCACGCGTTGCCGCCGCGTGTGCTATTGGCACTGTTCGCCACGGTCATGCTGGTGGTGGCGGTACGGATGCTATTGCAAGCCCTGAAGCAGGGGCGGTCGAACCGGCCGGACTCGCCACTTTGCGTCGGCCGCGTCAACCCCGACACAGGGCGGCTCATCTGGTCGTGGACGACATGCGCAGCACTCGCGGCAATCGGTGCACTGACCGGGCTCATGACGGGACTCCTCGGCGTGGGGGGCGGCTTCGTCATCGTCCCGATGCTGCGCAAGCTTACCAACGTGTCCATGCATGGCATTGTGGCCACCTCGCTGATGGTCATCGCGCTGGTCGGCAGCGGCGGTGTGGTGGCGACGGTTCTGCACGGCACGCCGCTGCCGCTCGACCTGACACTGTGGTTCAGCCTGACGACGGCCGCCGGCATGGTGGGCGGGCGCCTGGTTTCGCACCGACTCTCTGCGCGGCATGTGCAGGCGGGTTTCGCGGTTGCGCTGGCCTGCGTCGCGCTTGGCTTGATGGCAAAGGCGGCGCTGGACGTTTGAACGAGTCGTCCCGGCTTCGTTTTGGTCATGCCGGGTAAATCAATTGTTCAACTGTCGAAGGCACCCGCTTCGAGATCTCTCTTGAAAAGCTGCAACCAATCGCTTTCGTCGCCGAGCGGGTATTCCTTCATAAGGTTGTGTCGCGATAAGATTGGCAAGGCAAGAAAGGTCCGCAATGACAAGGAGTCCTTACGCCACCAACGAATAGAACTGATCGGCGGCGGTTCGGGGGACGCCGCCGCTGTCCTTCATCTGGCCTTTCCTGATCATATGCATCGTCTCAATGCCTGACAGGATGATGCGGGCACACCGGAAATCCTTGAAGCCCATCATGGGCCTGGTTCGTCGTTTGATCGCCCGATGATCCTGCTCGACGATGTTGTTCAGATATTTGACCAGCCGGAGCTTGATGGGCGTTTCCCGCTCGGCGTTGATGGCCTGGAGGGCGGCCAGATTCGCCCCGCTTTTATCCATGGTCACGGCCTCGGGCGTCCCGTTCCGATCGATGGCTTTCTCGAAGTAACGGCGCGCGGCAGCTTTGTCGCGATTCGCCCGCAACAGGAAATCCACCGTATTACCGGCCTTGTCCACCGCGCGATACAAGTACTTCCACCGGCCGCCCACCTTGACGTAGGTCTCATCCATCTTCCAGCTCTTGCCGACCGGACGTTTGTGCTTGCGAAAGGCCTTCTCGAACAACGGTACGAGTTTGATCACCCAGCGATGCACGCTCGAATGGTCGACCTCGAAACCCCGTTCGGCCATTATTTCCTCGAGATTTCGCAAGCTCAGCGAGTAGGCCACATACCACCGCACACACAGCAGGATCACGTCCAGCGGATAGTGCAGGCGTTTGAGTACATTCGCTACGCCGGCAGGCAGGGCTTTTCCCGCAGTCGCATTCTTCATATCACGCTTCACTTCAGGAAAATGTCCGCCTGAATTTTATTCCCGCATCCTTAGCGCGACACAACCCGCTGCGATATCGGGCGATTCGCTTTGAGCCTCGCGGTAGCGATGGCGACGGCGAGTACCGCTGCGATCGTCAGCAAGTCGGCCGATAGCGCCGCGGCAACCGCTTGCGTGCGTGTATGGAAGGCGGACGCCGCGACCTGCAGCGCAGTGTCGGCAACAATCGAAATGAGCGTTCCCCAGACAAAACAGGTCAGCCCCTGGCGACCGACCGTGACCACTGGCGGTAGCGCCGCGGCCAGCCGGTCGATCCAACCGAGCCGGCTCAACTGGGCGACCAGCCAGGCTATCGAGACGAAGCTGACGACTCTCAGGGAACTCAGGTGCTGTTTCAAATAGCCGGGTTCCGGCTGGTTGTCAATCAGCAACCTGTAAGCGGCAAAAGCCAGCGCGACGACAAGCGCGATCCAGGTCAGCCGCAGTCCGGCGCGCGAAACCTGGAACACGGCGGACACCGGATGCAGCCGGCATAGCATGCCAAGCACAAACATCAACTGCCACGCGAACGGATCGAATGACCAGCCGATAGGGTCGGCGCTCGGCAGCAGATGCGCAAGCGAAGGTGCGCACAGCCACAACGCCAGGCTCGCCAGCAGCGCGGTGGCCGGCTGGCGGCGAACGACCGGCGCGACCAGCGGCACACACAGCGCGAACCCGATATACATCGGCAGCACCGCAGCCAGATCAGGCTGGCGCCGTAGCGTGGCGATATCGAGTAGCGTTTGGAGCGGCCGGACCAAAAACAGTGGCGCATCGGTGTAGGTCAGTACGGCGGTGTGAATGTGCAACGCGATCATTGCCAGGCCGCACAGCAGCATCAGAGCGGCCGTCAGGAGATAGCCACGATAGATTTCCCAACTGCGTTTTAGAAAGCGGCGCTGAGCCTGCGCTGCGCCACCGCGCGCTGTCATCGCGCAGTAAGCGGCGGCGCTCGCATAGCCGCCGAGAAAGACGAAGACTTCAGCCGCGTCGCAAAATGCATAGGTATGCAGTGTCAGATGCGAGAGAGCGCTGTGCGAGACGTGGTCGAGTGTAATCACGATCAACGCCAGGCCGCGCAGGAAATCGACGCTCGTTGAACGAGTGGAATCTCGACTCACGGTGGTTTTGCCGCAGTAAGGAATGCGGGGCGAAGGAGATTGATATGCACAGTACTGCTTATTTGCGAGGTCGTAAAATGGGTCGGCGGTGGGCAGATGGGTTCGGCGAGCACACTTCATCTGTCCCTTGCCGATCATGTGCGTTACTTCGATGCCGCCCAGGTCACCATTCTTCGTGAGTTGAAGAAAGTTTGCGGACGAGCCAATGTAGTCCGTACAGTCTAAAAAGTCAGCTGCAGGAATATGAAGTTATTTTTATGCAGTTGTCAGTGCAATCGCTCACCGCGCGTTGCCTGGGCAGCGTCGCGGCGAGACGCGGACTTGCGAGATGAACTAGTTTGCCTTGCTGAGGGTGCTAGAGTCAACGTGGGTGAACGACTTGCCGTACACATGTAATTGCGTTTTTTGCGCGTATTTCAATGTATCTCCCGTCATGTCGAACGTGATCGAGAAAACACTTGTCGCATCGTTCTTCAGCATGTACTGAGATTCAGCTACCCCGTGAGATTTTGACGTTAGAGTCATCTTATCGCCGGCTTTTCCTTCCGCCACAACGCAGATCGCCCGGGGAATACAAAATGAGTCATAGACAGTCTGGTTCTTCTTGTCGTAAATCAGATAGCCGCGTTGGTCATGGAACTGTTTGTTGTCCCTTTTTCGGAACACCTGCAGCGTGTAAGCCATTGCCACCAGGTATTGATCGCTGGCATTCGTTGCATCCGCTGCGGGTTCAAAGGTCAACTGTTCGTAATAGGGTTCCACTGCGGGATTGCCTGTGCCTACTTTGGAACCCACTTGACCGGGCGCCACATCGAGGCCGCCGGCAGCAACTGTTCTCCAGGTTCCGGCCAGTTTGGCTAATGGACCGAAGTCCATTCCTTTAAGGACGGTTCCCTGCGCGTATGCGGTGGACATCGTTGACAGGGCGATTGCAAAACAAACGACGTATTTATTCACGATTTGCGTTCCGTTATTCAAAGAAAGTTTTCTTGTCTGACGGCTATTTGACAAGAGAAGCCCAAAAATAGGAGAGCGTCGAACGTGCGCTAGCCGGCCGTTTTACACTACGCTCATCCCACGATGTCCGTAGTATGCCGTGCGAAGCTGTACAGGCGTTTCGCGTCAACGTGAAAAAATTTTAATGTAAGCCCCTTAATGTAAGCCCCTTAATGTAAGCCCCAGCGCATGCGAATCCTGCTGATCGAAGACGATATGCGCGCCAGCCAGTTCCTGGCGCGTGGCCTGAGCGAGAGCGGTCTGATTGTTGACTCGGTGGCCGACGGCGCGACCGGTCTCGCCTATGCGCGGGAGGGCATCTGGCAGAAGGGTTTTTTGGTTAGCGATTGCGGCTACAGACGTATAAGCGAGTCCGTACAGGTCGGACCGCAATCGGAAAACCGTTTGTGCTGAATCGCTCCGCAGGCGGTCGTGCTATGGGCATTGAATCGTCGCTGCGGTCATCCAGCGCGCGCCACACACGTCAGCCGGGCGCCGCGCGACGATGAATCGGAGTCGACGGTCACGCGACGGTGGTGCAAACGTGTTCCTGGCGAGATGACTGACGTAGATTCCGGGTCGTGGGTATACCGCGAAGACCCGCTGACGCAAGCCCGCGTGCGTCGCCACCAGGAATGAATGGAAACGTGATTGGCAGTCGCGCCAGAGCGGATCAGTGATCATGGTGAATGTGTGGCGGTGCACGCGGCAGTGGGCCGGGCAGAAAGGTTTCGATGCCACCATGTGGCCCTTGCCGCAGGCGGGGCAATCGCGTAATGACCGGCCGGTGAGTCGCTGGAAGCGGTCACGATAGTCTTCCGTTACGCTGGATGTTTCTTGCGCGGGGGCGACGCCACCGAGTAGCCGGCGGCAGGTGGCAAGCCTGGCTGCGCGGTGGCAATTGGCCAGCAGGCCGTAACTGCGAATGTGCTTGAAGCCATCGGGCAGCACGTGTAGGAGGAAACAACGGATGAACTCGTCGGCGGTGAGCGTCATGGTCTTATGCGTGGCGCCGTGCTTGTAGTCTTTCCACAGGAAGGTGACGTCGTCGCCGTCGAAGCGCATCAGCCGGTTGTTAGAGATGGCCACGCGATGGGTGTAGCGGCCCAGATAGTCGAGCACGTGCCGGGCGTCGCCGAAGGGAGGCTTTGCATAGACCACCCACTCGGCTCGTACCGCGGGTCCGAGAAAGGCGGCAAACGCCTGAGCGTCGGCAAGCGGTTCAAGCTTGCCGTAGAAATGCAGCGTACCGGTGTCGAAGGCTCGGCGTAGCTGTTCGAGAAACAGACGCCGGAACAGGCGCGAGAGTACCCGCACGGGCAGGAAGAAACCGGGGCGACAGGCGATCCAGTGCTCGCCGTCCGGGGCGATGCCGCCGCCCGGCACCACGCAGTGCACGTGCGGATGATGTAGCAGGTTCTGCCCCTAGGTGTGCAGGAGCGTGATGAAGCCGATTTCGGCACTCAGGTGTTTCGGATCAGCGGCGATCATGCGCAAGGTCTCGGCGCTGGTGCGAAACAGGATGTCGTAAAGCGCTTTCTTATTCTGGTAGGCAAGCGCCGCGATCGGTTCGGGCAGAGTAAAGACCACATGGAAATACTCGACCTCGGGGAGCAGTTCGGCCTGGCGGTGTTCAAGCCATTGCGCGCGGGCAAGCGACTGGCACTTCGGACAGTGCCGGTTACCGCAGGTAACGGAGTGCACTCCGTTACCTGCCTTATGGGAAGTGTTTCCCTATGAGGAGAAGATGTCTCGGAGTGAGCGCGGAGCGGACTCCGCGCCCGTTTAACTCTCCATTAAAGCTTGGCCCTGAGCATGGCGATTACCTTATCGGGCGTCGTGTTCGTCACCTGAGTACTTCAGGCCCTCGTACTGCTTGATCGCCGCAGTATTGGCCAGATGTACGGCAAAACCGTCGGCCATCAGTCCGTCGACAAGCCAATACCAGTTGAACGTTCTATAGAAACATTTCTATAGCACGTATTATGGACGCCCCGGAATTATGCACGGTTTGTCGGTCATGCTGAGGTGCGAGGCCCAATTCCTCTGGGTGCCAGGTAGCGCCTCACCATCGGCCAACCTTGCATAACAGATACTGCTCTTCCCAGATGGCTTCATCGCCATCTCTCAGGAGAGCGATCATGATCACGCCAGTCGTTTCTGAAGTTGTCGTGTGCAATCGCGCACGGTACGGCGCACTTGGACCCGTCGTTGTGAATTTCACCGACTACTTGGGGCGTCATGGATATGCGGGTACTACTAAAGAGAACTATCTGCAATGCGCCTCCCACTTCGGACGGTGGTTGACTGCGCGACGCATCGCTACCAATCACATCGACGAGACGGTGCTGCATCGCTTTCTCACGGAGCACCTTCCCGTCTGCCACTGCAGCAAGCCAAGTCCCCGCACTCCCGCAAACCTTCGCCGCGCGCTGCGTCATCTGCTTCGCATGCTGCGCTCGGAGGGAATCATTCCCTCGGGATCAGCGCCGGTTTCCAATTTCATAAGTAAAGAACTTCGGCTCTTTGACGCCTATCTTCAGGATGTGCAGGGGCTAGCACCAGCAACGCGTCTCTACCGTCTGCGCTACGTCCGTGAATTCCTCATTGCCCGATTCGGCTGGGGGCCGATTGCGCTTGAATGCCTCAAGCCAGATGAGATCTGTCGATTCGTGACTGATCGCGCCGCGGGCTGCCAACCCCGGACAGCAGGAATCATTGGCGACTGTCTGCGGAGTTATTTGCGTTTCCGTCGCATACACGGACAACCTACCGAACCCCTGATTGCCGCAGTCCCAAGAGTCGCTTACTGGCGTCTAGCGGCGTTACCGGATTCTCTTACCGATTCAGAACTGGCGGGGCTTTTGAATTCCTTCGATCATACGTGTCCAACCGGCCGACGTGACTACGCGATCATTCGCTGTCTGGTGGACCTGGGCCTGCGGGCGAGCGAAGTGGCTTTTATCCAGCTCGATGACCTGAATTGGCGAGAAGGGACGCTCCGGATTGCCAAAGCGAAGGCAAAGCGCACAACACTTCTGCCGTTGCCTTTGGAGACGGGGCGCGCGATCGCCGACTATCTGCGCTTCGGGCGCCCGCGAACGGAAAGCCGCGCACTGTTTGTGCGGCACCGCGCTCCGCGCGATGAACCGGTGGGGCCCAGCCTGGTGCGTAATGCCGTACGCTGTGCCTACGCCCGGTGTGGCCTCGCTCAGCGGTGGACCGGAACCCATGTGCTACGCCATTCGGTCGCATCAAGGCTACTCAGGGAAGGGGCAAGTCTCAAAGACATCGCCGATCTACTGCGCCACCGCAACGTCAACACGACGACCATCTATGTCAAAGTCGATCTACCCAGGCTCAACACCGTTGCCTTGCCATGGCCGGGGAGACGCACATGAAGCCCGCCACTACCATGGTGTCCCTGGTCGAGGACTATCTCGAATGCCGCCGGCGACTCGGCTTCGCTTTGGAGAGTGAGGAAAGGCGGCTGCTGTGCTTTGCACGCTTCGCCGATCAAATCGGTCACCGCGGTCCGATCACAGAAGAACTGGCCTTGCGTTGGGCCTGTTCGTCCCGCCGCTCGACAGCCACCACGAGAGCAGGTCGGCTAAGAATCTTGAGCCCGTTCGCCAAGTATCGCCTGCAGTTTGATCCCGCCACCGAAATTGCATCGCCAGGACTCTGTGGACCAGGACATCGACGGTTGACCCCGCATATCTACTCGGAGGAGGAGATCGACGTGTTGCTGGATACTGCGCGACGACTTCCGCCCGCCGGCAGCCTGCGTCCAGTTACCTGTCAAACCGTCTTCGGTCTGCTTGCGGCCACGGGTTTGCGTATCTCGGAGGCGTTGGACTTTCGGCGCTCGGACGTGGACTTGGAACGCGGCCTGCTCACGATCCGTCAGAGCAAGTTTCGGAAAGCCCGCCAGGTTCCTCTACATCCGACCACCACCGAAGCCCTCCGTACCTATGTATGTATTCGGGATAAAAGGCTGCCCGCGTCGACGACCGACGCGTTCTTCGTGTCAGACCGCGGGAGGCCAGTGAACTATCGTCAGATCGCATATGCCTTCGCCCGTCTTCGAGCACAGCTCGGATGGCAGGCCCGAGGAGGTCACCCGCACCCGCGCATCCACGATCTGAGGCATAACTCCGAGACCAAAATTATTCCGAGTGTTACCTCACTAAGCGTGGGATTGCCGGCACTGCGCTGGGAAGAGGCGGTGCCGGTACTCGGAATTATTAGAGGCTCTTCAGGAATTGCATGAGCCGATCATCAGGTCGGTATCGGGATGCCGGGACTTTCCTGTTAGACGTTTTAGCAAGCGCGCGTTCCTTCAATTGCATGTCTGCATGCAGATAAATTGCCGTTGTTTCGGTCGATTCGTGCCCCAACCAGAGTGCGATCACGGTTTGTTCAGCGCCGTGATGAAGCAGATCCATGGCCAGGGTGTGCCTCAATACATGGGGAGTCACGCGCTTATGCACGAGCGATGGACAGTGCTGGCAAGCGATACGGAGATGCTTGTCCAGCATGTATTGCAGGGCATCATGACTTAACGCGGTTCCGCGCGTGGTCGGGAACACAGGCTCAAGAGGCTGTCCTTGTCGCTCACGTAACCAACTGCGCAACACCAGAACGGTGTCTTTACCCAATGGCGTGCAACGGCACCTTCGACCTTTGCCTTCGCATCGTACATGCGCGCCGGTGTCAAGCAAAACATATTCGCAGCGCATCCCGATGAGCTCGGCTGCGCGCAGGCCCGTCTGGACAGCCAACGTCAGAAGCGCGCGATCGCGGCGACCAGACCATGTCGTGAGATCGGGAGCGGCAAGCAACGCATCGACCTCAACCTGAGTCAGATAAGCGATAGGGCTGCGCGTGTAGCGCTTGCTTGGCATGGCCAGGACGCGTTGCGCCACCGCGCTATGCTCCGGTGCGTGCAACGCCACGTAGCGGAAGAAGGAATGGATTGCAGCGAGACGCACGTTGCGACTGCGGGCGCTGTTCTTGCGTTCGTGCTCCAGGTAATCGAGGAACGCGCCCAAAAGCGGCGTGTCGATTTCTGAAACCGTCAGATTGGAAGGCGCCTTGCCGAGGCGTCTTTGCGCGTACTGGAGAAGCAGGCGAAAGGTGTCCCGGTAGCTCGCGACGGTGTAGGAGCTCGCCTGACGCTGCTGCATGAGCCGATCCATGAAGAACGCCTGCAGAAGTGCGGGGAGCGTGCTGATCGTATTCATGATCGCAGTCCTTCTCTGGAGCGTTCCACGTATCGCAGCGCATAGCGGAGCAGCTCGGGCGTCGCAGTCAAATACCAGTACGTGTCGGTGATATGCGCGTGCCCGAGGTAGGCCGAAAGCAACGGCAGGTGACGCTCGACATTGACACCGCGTCGATACCAGTTGAGGAGCGTGCGAGTGGCCAGCCGGTGACGAAGATCGTGCAGACGAGGCCCTCGGGAGTCGTTGTCACCGCGTAAGCCGATCTCATGCGATAGCTTCACAAAGGTCCATCGCACGCACCATTCTGTTAAACGGGTTCCGCGCTCCGAGACAAAGAAGCTCGGCGTTTCGAGACCGCTGCACAAGCGATCCCGCAGGACTGCGTAGCGCTGCAATGCTCGTTGTGTGGAAACGTGGAGCGGTATATAGCGCATCTTGCCAAACTTCGCGCCACGGATCGTCAACACTCCGTTGACCAGATCGACGTCGTTGCGATCGAGATGCAAGGCCTCGTTGACCCGTAGCCCCGTGGCGACGTAGAGGCCGAACAGCGTGAAGAATGTAATAGGCCTCAGACCAGTGACAGACGGAAGGCGGCGGGCAGCAGCAAGCAACCGTTTGATCTCTTCGTCGCGGTAAAGGTATGGAGCTGGACGATGGTACCGGTGAGGAAGCAGGTCTGCCGGCGGCACGGCGTTGCGTGGATCGTTTGCGCTGCAATACTGTGCGAAACGACGCAACATGCCGAGGCGGTTCGCCCACTGGGCAGGTTGCGCGGTGGTCGGCTGCATCGCCCATGCAACTGCGAGCACGGTGGTGATGTATTCTGCACCTTCGCAAGCAGCGAAGTCGACAAAGCGTTGCAGCAGTCGGCCTGACAGGCGCAGCTTGAACCCGAGGGCGCGACGGACTGCGAGGTACTCATCGAGTGCGACCTGTAGCTTGCTCATGACTCACCTCCGGGCCACGGCAGCGCAATATCACGTAGCGCCGCGATGTCAACTTTGGCGTAGATCTGCGTAGTTATCGGCTGTCGGTGACGCAGCAGTTGCCCAATCTCACCCAGCGTCGCGCCGCGGCGAAGCAGATTGGTGGCGAGCGAATGGCGCAACAGGTGAGCCCCTTTGAACTCAGGGTTCAGACCGGCCCGTCTAAGAGCGCGTCGAACAATGCAGCAAATCGCCGCACTGGCAAGACCTTGGTACGGAGCCTTCATGCGAATGAGCACCCGACGCGTCGCACACGCCGGACGGACGTCACAAAGATAGCTCGCCAATGCCGCACCAACATCCGATGGCATTGGCAAGCGTTCCAGTCGCTGACCTTTGCCTCGAACCACGATCTCGCCGCGCTCCCAGTCCAGATCGTCCAATGTCATGGCCAGCACCTCACCACCCCGCAACCCGAGTCGGGCCAGGAGCAGCAAGATCGCATAGTCGCGCTTGCCGGCAGGTGTGCATCGATCGCAGCTGGCGAGCAATCGTTCGACCTGATCGGGAGGCAACGACCTGGGCAGATGTGACAGTCTCCAGCATGCCACCCCGGGTAGCGTACAAGCCAGGTCTGTCTGAATAGCGCCGCGCTGCAGTAGAAATCGCAGGAACGAGCGCAGCGCCGTGACAATTAGCTTGCCGTGGCTGCGACTCACACGCTGGATCTCGCGAAGGATAAAATCGTGGAGATCTTGCGGTCGCAACCGGTCAACATGCGGAACCTTGCACCCAAACCGCCCCTTAAGGAAGCGCCGGATGACGGTCAGATAGTGGCCGGCTGTTGACCGTGACAGACCACGTTCGGTACAGAGAGATTCTTCAAAGGCTCGAATAAGGCAGGCCGACGGGGTTCGATCGACCTGCAGTGCAGGCGGGGCAATGTCGTCACGATTGCGCAGATACGCAAGAAGCTGCTGACCAGTAGTCGCATCGCCTCGTCGCGCCCTGTTCTTGTAGCGGCGTGCCCTCTGGAACTGTCTCAGCAGCCCCTCATTGAGTTCTGCCAAAGGGATCAGCCGCCGTTCGAGCCATCGGTTCAGATCGGCTATTACGTCACACTTTGTACGAACTGTGTTCGGCGCGTACCCCATGCGCGAAAGTTGATCTGCAAAACCCTCAACGTGAGTGGCCAGCGGCCCGGTGCAAAACTGTCTGTCTGGAGAAGTTATTCCATCGTTGCGCGTGAGCATCATCATGATGCCTCCTTGAAGATCCGGAAGGGGTGCCGGATGGAGACGACAGAATAATGCCGAGAAATCAACCGTCGCTTCCGAGGTCAGTCGAGCAACGACGCGTCATGTCGACGACTATCGAAGTCACACTCGGAATAATCGTGGCCTCGGAGTTATGTCGATAAATCCGAATGCGGAATTAGCGACACAGCTTTATCTGCCGCCGTCTTATCGGCTGGTATCAGGAGGGGATCGATGTCGGTAATGCGATGCAGTTCTTTATGGAGCGCCTGATACAGCAGCGTAACGCCAGCCCGCGAACGGTGGCTGCTTACCGCGACACCATGAGGCTGCTTCTCGAATTCACCGAACAGCGATTGCATCGGAAACCTGAACGCCTGGAACTCAGCGATATTGATGCACCACTGGTTCTCGACTTCCTCAATCATCTCGAAGTGGTTCGCCAAAACAGCATCCGCAGCCGCAACCTCCGGCTTGCCGCCATTCGCTCGTTTCTGCACTATGCTGCGTCCCGAGTACCAGAATCGCTTCGCACGATTAAACAGGTGCTCGCGATCCCGATGAAGCGATACGAGCGCCCGCTGGTCCGCTTCCTCTCCCGAGAAGAAATATGCGCCTTGCTCGATGCACCCAACCCCAACACATGGTGCGGCCAGCGCGATCGCGTGATGTTGGCGACTCTCTATAACACCGGCGCTCGGGTATCCGAACTCATCGGCATACGCGTTGGCGACGTCGAACTGGATCGAAGCCCTTCTGTACGTCTTCACGGCAAGGGCCGCAAAGAACGTGTGGTCCCGCTCTGGCGCAGCACCGCAAGCCAGATCCGGCTCTGGCTTCGGCAAATTGGCGCTTCGCCCGGACAGTGGCTCTTTCCAAATCGTTCAGGCGGACCGATTACGCGAACCGGAATAACCGATCGCCTTAACCTCGCCTACCAGGCCGTGGAAACTGATTGCGCGGGACTCAAGGGCCAACGCATCTCACCGCACCTGGTCCGGCACGCGACTGCCATGCACCTGCTTCAGGCTGGAGTTGACCTCACGGTCATTGCGCTGTGGCTGGGTCACGAGAACCCAGCGACCGCGCACATGTACATAGAGGCAGACCTGGCAATGAAGGAAAGAGCCCTCAGTACGCTTCAATTGCCCCACAGCAGGCACCGGCGCTACCGGCCCACCGACCGCGTGCTGCAGTTTCTCGAGGGCTTGTGATTATGCTCGGCCGCGTGAACTGATCCGATCGGTTAGCCCAGCAATGCTCAGGAATTCAAAAGCTCGTGCGGCACGGTCCCGTACTTCGATTCATATCGGCACCCACGCCGCGCGCTCCGTTGTCCTCAGCGACAAACCGAGCATAATTCCGGGGCGTCCATAAAACGTTGATTCCACGACCACTCCCTGCAGTTCACCCCGATGGGGCTCCAGCGCGGCCACTATGAGTTGGAGATCATTGGTCAGCCGCTTGCAGTACAGCACCCGGTCCCGGTCGTCAATGACGGCGACTACGGCGTTGTTCGAGTGCAGACCGATGCCGCTATACTTCATTTCAGCCTCCTGAAAGGGTCAGTTGAGGACTGCATCTCAACTCTAGACCCTGGCCGCCCCTTTTCTGGGGCGGCCAGGAGGCCTTTCAATGATTATCAACTTGTTGAAGGGCGCGCAGGCGAAAGCACTTAACATAAGGATCACTAATTTATGCGGCAATGCGATCCAGCATCGGATTGTCCGTTAGGTACTGTCACGTTGTTGGCAGGTTGACGGAGATCCGGCGACAATCTCTGATATGAAAAACGAGCCGCCCTGCAGCACGACGCACCTGCCACCGACACCATTTCCTATGCCGGCTACCGATTCCCGCCCGACGTGATCGGCTACGCGGTGTGGTTGTACTACCGTTTCCCATTAAGCCTGCGCATGGTCGAAGAACTGCTGGCCGCGCGCGGCATCGATCTGACCTACGAGACGGTGCGGCGCTGGTCGGTGAGGTTTGGCCTGGGCATTGCCCGGCATATTCGCTCTACCGCGTTGGCCCGCGGCGATAAGTGGCACCTCGACGAAGTGGTGGTCACCATCAACGGCGAGAAGCACTGGTTGTGGCGTGCAGTGGACCAGCACGGCACGGTGCTCGATGTGCTGGTGCAAAGCCGGCGCGACAGGTGTGCGGCCAAGCGGCTCATGCGCAACCTGCTCAAGAAACACGGGCGCGCCCCGCGTGTACCGATCACCGACAATCTCAAGAGCTACGCCGCAGGCAACAGGGATTTGGGGCTGAACGTCGAACACCGCCAGCACAAAGGATTGAACAACCGGGCGGAGAACTCGCACCAGCCAACGCGGGTACACGAGAAAGTGATGCGCCGCTTCAAGTCAGTGCGTCAACTGCGACGATTCACTTCGGTCCATGATCAGGTGGGCAACCTGTTCATGCACTACCGATATCACACGAATGCGCAACAGAAGCGAGAGGTACGCACCCAAGCCTTCGAGGCTTGGGAGAGGGTGACGTGCGTCTCGATGCTCGGACGTCTCGCCGCGTGGGTTCATCATCCTCGCGCGCCGCGGTTTCGTTCGGCCGCACATCAACAACGTGACAATACCATCCAGGGCTATATGAAGGGTTGGGCCCGGGAGAGCCTGAAGGAGCGAGGTCGATGACCGGCAGTTACCGATCGATCATCGGCTATCTGCCAGTTGAGCTTGCGCGGGTTTGAACAGACTGATCTCGCAACCGACGTCCGCGTCGTGGAACTCCAGAGTCATGCCGTGCATGCCGGCCACGGCGGCGACAAGGCTGAGCCCCAGGCCGCTGCCGGGCGTCCGACGGCTGGCCTCGCCACGATAGAAGCGGCGCAGGACGGCAGCGCGCTCGGCCCGTGCGATGCCTGGTCCATCGTCCTTGACAGTGACGCCGGTGCCTCTTGTATCTTGCCACAGCGTGATATGCACGGCTCCGCCATCCGGTGCAAACTTGATGGCGTTTCCGACCAGATTCGCAAGCGCCTCGAACAGCAGGTTCGGATCGCCCCGGATCTCCAACGGCCCGGACACGGCGCGCTCCAGTCTAAATACAATCTGCCTGTGTTCGGCAGTCGGTTCGTAGAATTCGAACACGTCGTCGGCGACGGCGGCCAGATCGACCGCGGTGAAGCCGGCGCGGCGCACGCCGCTTTCTATTTCCGAAATCCGCAGCAGTGCGTTGAAAGTGCGTAGCAGGCCGGTAGTTTCCGCGATGGTTTCATCAATTGCCGCGCGATACTCTGCTTCGGTTCTGGCGCGCCGTCGCGCACGTTCGAGTCCACCGAGCATCCGCGTGAGCGGCGTGCGCAGATCGTGCGCAATCGCATCGCACACACCTTTGACCTCGTTCATCAGCCGCTCGATCTCGTCGAGCATCCTGTTCACGACGCCGACCAGACGATCCACGTCGTCGCGTTTCGAATGCACCGGCAAACGCCTGCTGAGATTGCCAGCGACGATTTCCTCGATCGACGCGGTCACCGCATCGAGCCGCCGCATCGCGGAGATGCCAATCAGGGTCGCCCCGATCAGGCCGATCACGAGCGCGATCATGGCGGTGGAGAGCAGCGCATGCAGCAGTTCGTCGTCGAAGTGGTCGAGCTCGAGGGTGTTCCGGCATTGCAAAGCGATGCGGTTATCGGGCACGTGCGCAGCGATGCATCGGCCAGGCGGTTGGCCGGGCAGATTTGCGAGTCGTATTGAAAACGGCTGGTCAAAGACGGGGATCGCCGGCTGACCGCCCGGATAGCCACCGGCAAGGTGTTTGCCGCTGGCTTCGAAAAGGCCGAAGGGGCGCTGACGGCGCGGATCGAACTGGTTTTGATGTTCGAATCGCGCGACCAGTTCATCCGGCGCTTCGCGTTTCAACTCCGCGTGCTCGCGAAGCAGCCAGTCGTCGATGCGTTCCTGTTCGAAGCCGGTGATCTCCCGGTACAGGTGACCGAACAGCAGTAGCGCGATCACGCCGAACAACACCAGAAACAGCATGGCGAGGCGATAGCCGGTGGTGCGGTGCAGTTCAGTCAGGCGCATAGCATATACCCCGAACCGCGCACGGTATCGATCATCGGAGCCGTGCCGTCCGGGTCGAGCTTCTTTCTCAGACGGCTGATGTGCACGTCGATCACGTTGGTCGCTATTGTCAGCTTGTTGAAGGGCGCGCAGGCGAAATCACTCAACATAAGGATCACTAATTTATGCGGCGATGCGATCCAGCATCGGATTGCCCGTTACGGTTTCCCACGCCTTGAACGCATGCTTGCGGGCCTGCCGTTTCTGTTGCGTGTTCGCGCTGTAGCGGCAGTGCATGAACAGGTTGCTTACCTGAGCATGGACCGACGTGAATCGTTGTAGATGGCGCGCCGACTTGAAGCGGCGCATCACCTTCTCGCGCACACGTGTGGGCTGGTGGGAATTCTCCGCCCGGTTTGTTGAGTCCTTTGTGTTGCCGATGGTCGACGTTCACGCCCAGTTCGTTGTTCGCCGCCGCGTAGCTGCGCAGCTGGTCCGTGACGATCACGCGTGGGCAGCCGTGGCGCCTGAGCAGCTTGCGCATCAGCCGTTTGGCCGCCGCCTTGTCGCGGCGGCTCTGCACCAGCACATCGAGCACTGCGCCGTGCTGATCGACAGCCCGCCACAGCCAATGCTTCCTGCCGTGGATCGTCACGACCATCTCATCCAGGTGCCACTTGTCGCCGCGACCCGGGGCTGTCGAACGGATACGCTTCGCGACCGCCAGACCGAACTTCGTCGCCCAGCACCGCACCGTTTCGTACGTAAGCTCGATTCCCCGTGCCGCCAGCATCTCCTCAACCATGCGCAGGCTGAGCGGGAACCAGTAATACAGCCACACCGCGTAGCTGATGATGTCCGGCGGAAATCAATAGCCCTTGAACGAATCGGCGCCTCCGACGACAGCAAAACGGAAACGGAAGCTTTCTTCATGCCCCATTATATTCGTCGACCCCGGCGCCAACTTGACAATACCTGCGGCACTGTGTTTGAAGCGTCATCGAGCATGGGCGTCTCCCTCGGCTTGCTGAACGGTCAGGCCGCTTTGCGGCTTATCCCCGCCAGACGGCGCTGGCCCGGCGGAAACACGTGCCACGTGCCGTCGGCATGGCGAAAAAAAGAAAAGTGAAAACGTCCCGGTCGGCCGGTCGATCTGAATGCACACGCGGCAGGTGCCGCCCGAGCGGGTGCGCTCCAGCAGGCGCACGCGCGCCGCTTGGTCACGCGTCGAGCCAATCAGTTTTTCGACCTGAGAACGCAGCGATCTGTCGCCCGCCATGACTTTCCCCGCGATGCACGATGAATCGATGCTATGGCGATCGGTGTGCGCGACCAATCGGCTTTGGCGGAATGTCATATCAGGAAGCGCTGATTTCGGCCGTCAGGATTTCCTAAACCGCGAGCAGCATGAAGAATGGCATACAAGGGTTTTCACGGCGTTGTCACATTACCGATTACCCGGCGAATTATGGGCAGGTGAGTCAATCACTCAGAAGACTGCAGAGGGATTCTGGGCAGTCTCGGTGAATTCGCGCCATGCGACAAACCGCGCGGCGAGCTGCTTGCAATAAAGCGAAGCGCGAAGCAAATGACGCTTGAGCGCAAAGTGTTGCCGGATTGGCCCGAAGCACGAGAGGAAGACCTGCGTGCGTTCGGATAGCCGGAACCCTCTCATGCGTCGCTCGCGTTCACGCGTCGGCTGATGGCCGTTCTCTGCACGGTTGTTGACGCGGGCAGCCGCCTTGACGAACACATGCTTTACGTTCGCGAGTTCCGGGATTTCGGCCTTTGCCGCGGGGTAACTGCGCAGTTGGTCGGTGACGATTTTCTTCGGCACCTTATGACAGGCCGCCAGTACACGTTTGAAGAAGCGTTTGGCCGCCGCCTTGTCGCGGCGCTTTTGCCGGAGGATGTCGAGTTCGATGCCGTGCCGGTCGACCGCGCGCCACAGCACATAAGGCTCGCCGCGCAATGTCACGAACATCTCGTCAAGATGCCAGGTGCCGCCCGGCTGGCGCCGCGCAGCCTTGACGCGATGCGCGAAGCCGGCACCGAACTTATCGGCCCACCTGCGGATCGATTCATGGCTGACGACCACGCCACGCTCGAACAGCAACTCCTCGGTGTCGCGCAGGCTGAGCTGGAAGCGAAAATACCACCGAACGGCGTGGCTGATGATTGACGCCGGGAACCTGTGACCGTAATAGAGCGATATCGTCTTTTTCATCACGACATCTTAGTCGACCGGCCCCGCGAACGTGACAACGCCCTCATGCCTGTTCGCCGGTTTTCAAATAGGGTTCTCCCGGCCGGCTCATATCGTGCCCGCCCGATACGTTTCGGGCAACAAGGCCGTTTGCAAAGACGCAGTCTGTTCCTGGTATTGCTTTCGACACGACAGCGGCAGCCGACTTGAGGACAGTGAAATGACTACGCCAACAGGCCCACCTGCAAGTAGGCATCCAGTCTCTGTGCGCATCGAAAAAAGATCAAAGCCCGCTCTTGACTCTCGGGGGAAGTCCTTGCAAACAGTATCCGTCGATTTCCGGTCAGTGGCACTAAGAAGAGTACTGATTTAACAAGGCGGGCAGAATCATGTAAATGGTGGCTGACTATAAGGTCTCCGCAGCAGTTTACAACGTCTGTTCTAACCCATTGTACGTGAACAATTCTTCATGCGATTGTTTTGCGGCTGTAATCCATCATACGAAGATTCGCTGTACTGTAGCAACTTACGCGATGGGTCGCGTAGCCGGAGCTATCACCATGAACCAATACTTTTCTACGACTGTGCTCGCCGCTTTGCTGCGTACCAGTTCCACACTGCTGTTTGCTGAAGCAATCGCGAACGCCTCTACTCGGTGACGGGAACGGTCGCACTGTCCGCTGGAGGTGTCTCTGGCCTGTGTTCCGCGGTACGTCGCCTTTCCGCTCAGCTTGCGTTAGTCTTCCGCCTATGTTTAAGCCTACCACTAACAAGATGGAACCCGTTGAGGTTCTGACCCAGCCGGAGCGGCGCCGACGCCGCTCGGTTGAAGAGAAACTGGCGATTGTGCGTGAAACGTTCGAACCCGGAGCCACCGTTTCTGGCGTAGCGCGTCGTCATCAGGTAAATGCGAACCAGGTGTTTGCGTGGCGCAAGCTCTATCGGGACGGCAGCCTGACCGCAGTGAGTGCACGTGAGCAGGTGGTGCCGGCAACGGACTTCGCCGAAGCCATGAAGCGGATTCGTGAACTGCAGCGACTGCTGGGCCAAAAGACAATGGAAGTGGAAATCCTCCGCGAAGCAGCGGAGTGTGGTCGGCCAAAAAATTGCGCGCCCACCATTGCTGCCGGGGGGGTAGGCGACGACCGATGAAGCCGGTCTGTGAAGTCCTAGGTGTGTCGCGCTCGAATCTCGCACGCCGCCGATCAATTCCACGAACTGGGAACATAGGTACTACTTCGCATAGCGATCACTCAGAGTCCAGCGTCACTTAGACCGGACTATGGGTCCGATACTCCTTTTGACCGAACCATTTCGAAACGCGTCCGCTGACATGCGCGCCGATTGGCGGCAACGCAGATGGCGCCTGACCGGTACGCTATGCCATGAAGCGCGAACGCCTGACACACTCGCAGCGCAGAGAAAAGACTCGAGAGTTCCTGTTCGAGGCTGCACGGAGGATGTTCATTGAAAAGGGACTGGCCGCAACAAGCGTGGAGGAAATCGCTGAAGCGGCTGGCTATACGCGCGGCGCGTTCTATTCAAATTTCGGCGGAAAACTCGAACTGCTGATCGAGCTACTGCGCCGCGATGACGATAGGGCGCTAGCGAATCTTCAGCAGATCATGAAGGAGCGTGGCACGCCCGAGGAAATGAAGGAGCGCGCCGTCGCGCACTACAGCCGTTCTTTTCTTGAGAACGATTGCTTTCCGCTGTGGGTCGAGGCCAAATTACTGGCGTTCCGAGACACCGCGCTTCAGCAGCGCATCAATGCCTTCCGGCAAGAAAAGCTCGAACAGATTAGCGCGTACATCCGTAGGATTTCGGAGTGCGATGGCGCCCCGATGGCGCGCCACACCGATGCTCTCGCGCTTGGATTGATGAGCCTGTGCGATGGTGTGCAGCTTTTTAGAATGTGCGATCCGCAATTGATGAGCGACAAGATGGTGCAAACAGTGCTTACCGGATTTTTTTCATGTGGATTGTGGGCATCGCCGCACGAAATACCTTTGGCCGATCATCTGGCGGGCATGCCCGACTGAGTCGAGGGACGTTGGACAGCCACCCCGTGGCGTATTGGATCCGCGGGCGTTGTCAGATTAAAGTGTTCGCGTCGCAGTAGTGCGATGAACGGAGCTTTTCTCAATGAAACTTGCGTCCGGTGTTCGAAAGAAGCCGGCACATCTCCGCAAGGGCGCCGCTCGAACGCCACGTCTCGAACCGGTGCCGGCACGTCGGCGCCGACGGATAGTGGCTCGGGAGCATAGACCAGGATTTGCCGGTCGTCAGTACCCACAGCACGGCATTGGCCACGACGCGAACCTGTGCGCGCGGCCGGCCACGCTGCCGTTGAGGAATGGGGGTGTCCGCCAGGACGGGCGCGATCAGCAGCCACTCTTCGTCACTGATTTCGTTGAAATGCACGCTGTCCTCCACATACCCATTGCATTGCGCGGGCAGGGTATCTTCGCTCGCGCTACCAGCCGCTCATCACCCACGTTGACGGGGACGACGGAGCAAGCAATTCCTCGACACAATCCGATAGCTCGCAGCTTTCCTGAAACGAGGCATCGTTGGAATCGTGCAGATGTTGCCGTCTGAGGTCGCGTAATGCGGTTCCAAGACGCCGGAGAGTCTCGGGATCGCTGTTCATCAGCGGCCAGGCTCTTAATAGATACGTCAGCGGCACGACGCTTCTCGTTTCGCACCACAAATTGAAGAGGTGTAAGCACATTGCATTGATATGCTCGATCGAATCTTCTCTCTGAGACAAATAGGGAACCATGGCAACACTCAGATAAAGGACGATCGACGTGCATTCATCGTATGCGACCAGTTTTCGTGTTGCTGTCAGGAGATCAAGAAAATAAGGGGGATCCATGCTGAATTTCCGGTAAGGGAATCCTTATGGGGTAGTCGCACTCTTCGTAGTATTGTCGACTTGTTGAAGGGCGCGCAGGCGAAAGCACTTAACATAAGGGTCACTAATTTATGCGGCAGTGCGATCCAGCCATGTAGCTGCGGTAGCCGACTACGACGCCGATCATTTCAAGGGTTATGAAGCGCCCCGGGAATCCCGGAGACTGTTTTGCTTGAGTCATGCCGCGATGACAGACCCAGCGAGTTTTGCATAATAAGCGGCTTCCGCCTCGGCAGGTGGAACGTTGCCGATCGGCGCGAGCAGTCGCCGATGATTGAACCAGTCGACCCCATTGGCGTTGTCACGTTACGGTCCCCGTGACGAGATATCGGCACGGACAGTCGTGTCTCAGAACACGGTGGACGGAGCTTGGGCAATGCCAGTGAAGAGACGCCAGGCTTCAAATCGCGCGGCGAGCTGTTTGCGATAGAGCGAGGCGCGTAGCAGATGACGCTTGAGCGCGAAGTGCTGGCGGATCGGACCGAAGCATGACTGGAATGACTGCGTGCGTTCGGGCAAGCAAAACCCTCGCATCCGGCGCTCGCGTTCACGCGTGGGTTGATGGCTTCCATGAGCAGAAAGTTGTCAAGGCCATTTGCGAACTGGCTTACAAAGGATAGGTCAAGTCTCTTTCTCCTCGCTGCAAAGTGGTGACATGCTGGCGTATGGCGGCAAGCGCGGGTGATGGCGCTCGCCGCCATACAAGCCGCATTTTCGCGGCAGTCCGGCGGATTCCCACCGCCCTCAACTTCAACCATGGCTACAGGCCGGTCGACGTCGTTAGCCTGAAGCCGCTTATCGCGCGCGTAAGACAGCAACGTCTCACCAACTTCTATCCGCTGGCGTATGGCCAGCCTCATCCTTTATGCGCGTTACGCCGGAACCTGTTCCGGGAGCATGCCCCATCTGTTTAATCGGTCGCGTTAGCAACCCGCCATCAACACGGGCATGTTCACTTCAAACTCTCTATCGACAGGTATCGTTCCTCCCTTGATTGCGTTGTCGCGATACCTTTCGGGCTCAGACTGACTTCAGTTGTGCGCCTTCGGGTATCACGCCGTCCTTCAAGTAGCGCCACAGCGCGATCGCGAGGCGTCGTGCTACTGCGACGATCGCAATGCGCCGCACGCGGCGATTCGGTCCCGTGCCTTGCGTGCGCTGGTTGAACCACTGCGTCAGTGCACTGCCAGGCTGGTAACGGATCCAGCACCACGCTATCTCAATCAGCAGTGCGCGCACGCGACGGTTGCCCTGCCTGCTGATCCCCTGGTCCACCTGGCTCTCGCCACTGTCGTAGGGTTGTGGAACCAGCCCTACGCAGGCCCCAACTTCGCGCCGGTTATGGAAGTCCCGCCAGAACAGCTCGAGCGCCAGACGCGAGCCACCCACCGGGCCAATGCCATTTAGCTGCGTCAGAAGATCGATCCTTTCGCGTGCGGGTGCGGGCAGGCCAGCGTGTTGCGTTTTCTCGAGTGCCGCGAGTTGCTGCACGGCCAGCGCCAGCCGTTCGCACTCGCGCAGCAGCCGCTCCCGCAGCTCGCGCGGCAGTGGCGCACCGTCGTGACACCGCACCTGGTCACGGGCGAGGCGGGCGGCGAAGGCCTTGTGGTCAACCTCATCCCAGCAGCCGAGCGTGACAAGCAGTTTGCGCATCCGGTCACGATGCTGTAGCACCTCCTTCTGCAGTTCCCCTCGGTCGCGCATCAGATGGCGGGACGCTTCGTCCTGCAGTGACGGCACGTGCACCACGTGCATGCGGTCGCGCTCGCCGCGCAGCCACGCGCGCAGGCTGGCCACCAGCCTGATTACATCAAGCCGGTCAGTCTTGGCACGCCGCTTGTGGCGCTCGACCGGAATGCTCGCTGGATCGACCACATGACACTCAATACCGCGTGCCCGTAGCGCCCGATAGATCCAGAACGCGTCCTGGCCGGCTTCATAACTCACGACAAGGTGCACGCCCGCGGGCAGCGACCACTTCAGCTTCTGTTGTTCGATCACTTCCAGCACGGCCTGTAGGCGCGCGGGGGCTTGCGGTTGCGCTACGGTGTACACTGCCGGCTGCTCCCGCTGCCCGTCGTGCAACGCTACCTTCCACTTCGCCGCGGCGAGTTCGAGTGACACCGCCAGCGCCGGTTCCTCAGTACGCGTGTATCCCTGATCTGTACGCATGATGCTCTCCGGTGAGCAAATCTCGGTACGCCGATTTTAGGCGTTAGCCAGTCGACGACTTGGACGCTTCATAGGATCTGTTTTCAGCGCGGTTGTTCACGCGCGCGCAGGCCTTGACGAAAACGTGCTTCACATTCGCCAGCTCAGGTATCTCTGTTTTCGCGGCCGGGTAGCCGCCCGCTCATACCTGGCCGCCACCAGGTCGTGGAAGTCTTCGTCGTGTGGTGCGCGCAGCGGTTTGAGCGCGAAGTCGTCAACGATCAGCAGGGGCACGGTTTCGGGCACGCCATTCTGATAGATGGCCTTCTCGAAGTACCGTCGGGCCGCTTCCTTGTCCCGCCTGGTTCGCAGCAGGAAGTCAACCGTGTTGCCGGCCTTGTCGACGACGCGGTACAGATCGGTCCATTGCCCCTTGACTTTGATGTAGGTCTCGTCGACACGCCAGCTCTTGCCGACCGGGCGCTTGCAGCGGCGGAACGCGTTTTCAAGCACCGGCAGAAGCTTCATGCCCCACCGGTGAACGGTCGCATGATCGACCGCGATCCCGCGTTCGGCCATCATCTCCTCGAGATTGCGCAAGCTCAGCGGGTAGGCCACGTACCAACGCACGCACACCAACATTATCTCGAGCGGATAGTGCAACGGCTTCAGCACCTTTCTTAATAGCCCATTCACGTTGTCGTCTCTCGTACAAAATCGCATCAAGAAGACGCTCAGCTTGGGCATCCACGGCCTGCATTCGTTGACGTTAGCTGCGGCGTCGCTCGAATTTTCAGGAGACAGCCGGCGAAGTTCATGGACGAACGGGTCACGCGCCGTGAAGGGGTGGAAAGTTGGAGCTTTCCACCCCTTCATTTGCGGTCGCGGCGAGGGCGGTCGCGGTTCGTGTTCGTAGCTTGTCCTAACCGTAATCATAAATACCGAGCTGCACGTCGCGGAGCTAGGGAAGCGCTGATCAATGGACCAACTGCCCAAGTTGCAGACGAGATGCCGTCGAATTTTCCGGATGACGAAGCGAATCGATGCTCAACTCGGTGAATTGGACGCGCAAACGAGGCTCCCTGCTCGCATTTTTTATACGCATGACGGATTGCTCCCATGGACCGATTGCGACAGATTTCGCGCAATCACCAGATTCGCAAGAGCGAACAGGCTGAACAGTTGCGCGGTGTTCTTGGCCAAGCCCTTGTATCGCGTCTTGCGATGGTGAAACAGGTTCTTGACGATATGGAATGGATGCTCAACCCGCGACCGGATCTGCGCCTTGGTTCGCTCGACCGCGATCACCAGGTTCTTCAGCGCCCCGTCCTGCATCGCCTTGATCTTTCCCCGCTTGGCAGCGACGTGCCACTTCACGGTCTTGCCCGCCATTTCCTCGCGCTTGTCTACGCCAATGTAGCCCGCGTCGGCGAACGCCTGCTCTTCATGTCCGTGCAGCAGGGCATGCGCTTGCGATACATCCGACACGTTGGCCGATGTGCCAACCACACTGTGGATCAGGCCCGAATCGGCATCGACGCCAATGTGGGCTTTCATTCCAAAGTGCCATTCGTTTCCCTTCTTCGTCTGATGCATTTCCGGGTCACGACTCTTCCCGGCGTTCTTGGTCGACGGCGGCGCTTCAATGATCGTTGCGTCAACCAGCGTGCCTTCCTTCATCATCAGCCCACGCTCGCACAGCGAGATGCCAATTTCGTCGAACAACTTCCGTGTCAGTTCGTGTTCGATCAGCAGGCGCCGGAATTTCAACAGCGTGGTCGCATCAGGCACGTTCTCAACTGCCAGATCGATGCCGGCGAAGGCTCGCAGCGCGATGCTGTCATACAGCGCGTCTTCCAGTCCTTCGTCCGACAGCCCGTACCACTGTTGCAGGAAGTAGATTCGCAGCATTCGCTCCAGGCCAATCGGCGGGCGGCCTCGCGTGCCCTTCGGATAGTGTGGCTCGATTGCCGGCAGCAAGCGCTGCCACGGAACGACCTTCTCCATCTCGGCGAGGAAGCGTTGGCGCCTCGTCACTCGCTTCTTGCCTGCAATTTCCGCTTCGGCGAAGCCGATCTGCCTCTTCATCATCGTGAGTCTGTTCCGTGAGTTGCCTTCTATAACGTCCTCAGCTACGCCAACGATGACCACCGAGCTGAATAAATCAGCGCTTCCCTAGCAATCAGTCGACGCGTCACGCGGACGTCGCTGCGGGGTCGGCGCACCTTCCAGCCAGCCGCACTGCAGCGCGAAAGTGCTGCCGCCTCACGCGACGGGCCGGAGATTCGTCACGACGCGAACGGCGCTGCCATCCGGACGCCGTCGACGCTCGCGAAACCCCGCGCTGCGAGAGATCGCAAGGACGACTGCTCCGGTTGCCCGACAACAAATTCGATCGGCAGAGGCGGGTCGAAAATGTCCCGCACCTTCGCAACATCCGAGATGTCGGTGTCGGGTTCATGGCTCATGACATTGATACCGAAGACCCTACCGTGATCGTCGAGAACAGGGCCACCGCTGTTGGCCGAGTCAACAAATTGCCGATTATTTATTGGTAACAATGGACAATGCTGTTGATGTTCGTTAATTCTGCTAGCCACGTCCACACCTTGCGCTAGCGGAACAAAGGTCCGCGTTTCCAAGGAGATGCCTGTGCTGGGAACGGCGGGCTGGATACTTTTCCCGGCGATTTCGCATTCAGCGTTGGAAGCATTTGCAACGCTCGCGCGTCTTGATGACGACAGGTTGAGCCGCATACAGACGCCACCGGGCTGGCTCACCGATCGCCGCTGTGCGCCGTACTGCTTCGGATGCTTTTTGCTAAACGACGCAGACGTGGCGGTGATCCGACAGCCGACTCCGCTAGCAAAATTAACGATCTCCAACAACAGGATCAACGACTTTCATTTCACAGTACACCGAGTGTTGCAGATCCAGAGTGACTTTTCTGGTCGGTAAGTGTTGAGTCGCGGCAAGAAGGCTGCAAGCATCCGCGAAATTCAACTTTGAAATTTATAATCGACGCGATAGGGGTGCTTATCGATTCGTGTGTATCGGGCACGTCCGTGGGTTTGCGCGGCGCTTGTATCGTTGTCGTGCGCAGCCGCGGCGTTCGGGGCAATTTCCTCGATGACATATTACGCGTCGTATCCGCCCCTCAACGCCGGTATCAGCAATGAAGGGGAACGCGGAGTAATAATTGCGGAGGCGCGGCGCACGGACGGGATCAATGAACGTGGAGCCCCTCCCAGCAGAGGTACTTGACCTCAAGAAACTCGTCGATGCCAAGATGCGAGCCTTCGCGCCCAAGACCGCTCTGCTTCACACCGCCGAACGGCGCCACCTCGTTGGAGATCAGGCCGCTGTTAATGCCCACCATGCCCGCTTCGATTCGCGACGCAGTGCGCCAGATGCGGGCCGCGTCACGGCTATACAGGTAGGCCGCGAGCCCGTACTCGGTGTCGTTGGCCATGGCGAGCGCCTGATCGTCGGTGTGAAAGCGAAAGAGCGGCGCCACCGGACCGAAGGTCTCGTCGCGCGCAATCAGCATCTCGCGCGTGACGTCCGCGAGCACGGTGGGCTCGAGAAAGAATCCTCCCAGCGCATGACGCTTGCCTCCATGCAGGAGTCTGGCGCCTTTGCTGAGCGCATCGGCGATGTGCTCTTCGACTTTCAACACCGCTGCCTCGTCGATCAAAGGGCCGAGTTGGATGTCGGGGTCGAGGCCATTGCCCACGTGCAGGCGCGCAACGCGCTCGACGACTCGCCTCGCCAGCGCGTCGTAGATATCAGACTGAACCAGCACACGATTGGCGCTGATGCAAGCCTGGCCCGTGTTGCGGAATTTGGCCGCCACCACGCCGTCGGCGGCGGCGTCGAGATCGGCATCGTCGAAAACAATGAAGGGCGCGTTGCCGCCCAGTTCCATCGAGCACTTCTTCACGGTCTGCGCCGCCTGCGCGAGCAGCACGCGGCCGACTTCGGTCGAACCCGTGAACGTCAGTTTGCGCACGACTTGGTTTCCCGTCAGTTCAGCGCTGATCGCGCGCGTATCGTTGCCGGTGATCACACTGAAGGCACCGGGCGGCACGCCGGCGCGCCGCGCCAGTTCGGCGAGCGCCAGCGCGGTCAGCGGCGTCTGGCTCGCGGGCTTGACGACGATCGTGCAGCCCGCGGCAAGCGCTGGACCGGCCTTGCGCGTGATCATGGCGGCCGGAAAATTCCACGGCGTGATGGCAGCGCATACGCCAACCGGTTCGCGCAGCGTGACGATGCGCTGCGTTTCCTTGACGCCCGCGATCACGTCGCCGCGCACGCGCGTCGGCTCCTCGGCGAACCAGCGCAGGAACGAGGCCGCGTAGTCGATTTCGCCGCGCGCTTCGGCGAGAGGCTTGCCTTCCTCGAGTGTGATCAGCGTGGCGAGATCCTCGCGATTCTCGATCATCAATTCATACCAGCGGCGCAGCACTTCTCCACGATGTTTCGCGGTGGCGCGGCGCCATGTGCCGAAGGTCTCGTGTGCGGCGTCGATCGCACGGCGCACTTCGGCCTCGCGGCAACGCGGCAGTTCCACGAGCACCGAGTGGTCGGCTGGATTGCGCACCGCATACCGGCCGTGCGGCGTTTCCTGCACCCATTCGCCGGCAATGAACGCGGCGTCCCGCCACAGCGCTGCATCCTTCAGTTGATGTTTCATCGGTGTGAGTCCTCAGCAGGGGGAAAGCGGCCCGTGATAAACGCGGCATCCAGGTCCGATGTGACGGGCAGACCCGACGCGACGAGACCCTGGCGCAGGGTCTTCATCAGTCGGTCGGGCACACGCATCGCCGGCGCGCGCAACGGGCCGCCGTTGAAGCCGGCCAGCCAGTCCTGGTACTTCCACATCGTGCGGTTCAGCACGCCCGTACCGCCGGCATAGCTCTGCGCCGCCGCGCCGTTCGCGTTGCGCGCCGGGTTGACGCTCCAGTACATCGCCATCGCTTCTTCCCACCGGCCGCTGCGCGCGAGTTCGAAAGCCTTCGGGTAGTAGTCGCCCATCCACGCGGCATTGCTGGTGCCGGAGAACTGGAGTTTCATCAGGCTCATCAATGGAATCGCGTCGCCTTCAATCGGACAGCTGATTACCACTTCGTCGCGGAAGTGGTGATACATCTCGCAGATGCCTGCCGGCAGCGGAAAACCTTGCTCGGACTTGATCGCCGCGATGTTGGGGCAGTCGTCGAGAAGTCGGCGCACCAGATCCACCGGCATGCCGGCCGGATGCACCCGCTCGAAGCCCCACAGCGGGATCGGAAACAGCATCACCGCGAGATCGGTCGCATCGCAGAACGCCTTCGTATAGTCGTAGATTTCCTGCTGGGTCGTCGGCCAGAACTGCGGCGGATAGGACAGCAGCACGATGTCTGCGCCTGCTTTTTCCGCGAGCTTCACCGCTTCAATGTTCTCGGCCAGCGTGCCGAACGCCGCATGAAAAAAGAGGCCGAGCCGGTTGCCGGCCGTCTCGCGTGCCCACGCGGTGAACTGTGCGTTTTCCCCGGGCGTGATCGCGACTTCACTGCACAGCAGCGTGTAGCGGAAGCCCAGTTTGATCGCGACCTCGATGTCGTGACGAATGCCGCGTTCATTGAGCCGCTTCAGGTCGGCGCTGTAGCTTGGAATCGTGACGGCGGAGCAACCCGTCAACTGTTCTTTCGCCCACGCTCGGGCATCGGTCTTCCTGTATGTGGCCATGAGATGGATCCTTCGATTTTCGATTGATAGGAAAGCTATTTGGCGACCGGCATGATGCTCGCCGGCAACGGCGTGCCATAGCCCTTTGCTTTGGCGAGTGCGAACAGCATCTCCGCGATGACGATGTCCTGAAGCGCGGAGCCGACCGACTTGTAGAGCACGATGTCGGCCTCGGAGCGCCGCGGCGTCACGTCGCCCGAGACGAGTGCCGCGAGCGGGACGAGCCTGGCGTCGAGCGCAAGCCCCGCGCGCGTGGCGGCGATGCCGTCGCCGGTATCGTGAGCGACTTCGTCAGGTACGTCGGCGACCGCGCACACGGCGCGCGCGATTGTTTCTTCGTCCACCTCGCGCTGCTCGGGCAACGTCGAGCCGAGCGATACCACGGTGGCGCCCGCTGCCAGCCACGCGCCGCGCAGAACGGGCGACTCGTCGCGGCTGCGCGCGGCGCAGATGACGACGTCGGCTTCGCTTACGGCGCGCTCGGGCGCGTCGGCCGGGACCACATCGATGCTGCCGGCGAAAGACTGCGCAAAGCGCTCACGGCTTGACGGATTGGGACTGAAGACCTGTACGCTGGCGAGCGAGCGCATCGCCGCCAGGCAGTCGAGTGCGCCGTGCGCCTCGAAGCCCGAACCGATCACGCCGACGCGCAGCGGCCTGCGTGGCGCGAGTAGATCGATCGCAAGCACGGCAGTGGCGGCGGTCCGCAACCCCGTCACGCGATTGCCGTCGATGAGCGCGGCAAGCGCCATGGTCTGCTGATCGAACAGCGAGATCAGATAGCTGGCCCGCCGCGCACGCGGGGACGCGGCGATCAGCTTCGCACCCATATGGCCGCCCGCCGGCGAGATCGCCGTCAGACTGCGCAGCCAGATTCCGTCTCCACGGGCCATCGAGCGCGGCGGGACCATCGCGTCGGATGCGCGCTCGCCGTATGCGCTCGCCAGCGCCGCGACAGCCGACGGCCAGTCGGCGAGCGACGCGACATCGGCATCGCTCAGAAAGAGTGTGGGGGACAGGGCGTCGTTCGGCGGTGTATCGGACATGGTGTGCGCTTTGGCGTGAATGGCCAACGCACTATAGGGACCACGTCCGCTTGCGTGTACTGCTCAGTGTCGAAAGCAGTTATGCATTCTGTCGATAACAGCGATCACGCCGTCTGTGCAAATGCGTCGAGGCGTTCGATCAAACGTCGAACGGCGCGCGTGGCGCGCGTATGCGGACGGCGTGGCGTGTCCGCGAGCACGACGAACCGTTCGAGCACGGGACTGACGATTCGCGAAGACGCGACGCGCCGATCGAGTCGCCCCGGCAGCACGGAGGCAATCGCATAGCCTCCGCCGGCTGCGACGATTTCGTACTGCAGGCGCACGGAATCGACTTCGACGGCCACGTGCAGCGTTAGCGCATGCTCGGCAGCGAGACGGTCGAGACGACCTCGCAAGGGATGCGGACGTCCCGGCACGACGAGCGGTATGCCGGAAAGCGCCGTGAGCGGTATATCGCTGCGGGTGGTGACCGCATCTTCGCGGCGGCCCACCAGACTGAGCGGAACTTTGGCAAGCACGCGAGCGTCCTTGATGCTCGCTTCGTCGTCGCGTAGCACCACGGCCATGTCGAGACGGCCTTCGTGAAGCTGCTCTTCGAGTTGGGCACTGGCGCCTTCGACCAGGTGAAGCCTGACGCCCGGCAACTCGTTTTTTGCGGATGCGAACAATGGACCGGCAAGCTGATCGACGGCCGACGGCAGCAATCCCACCAGCACTTCGCCGTTCGGCTGACCTCGCGCACTGCGTATGTCGTCGGCAAGCGCGTCCGCCTCATGAGCGAGATGCGCGACGCGCGGAAGCACGTACTCGCCGAACTCTGTAAGAACGACGCCGCGTCCCGTGCGTCGAAAGAGCCGCTCGCCGCATTGTTGCTCCAGCAGAGCAATGTTTCGGCTAACTAGCGATTGGGGAGTGGCGAGCGCGATGGCGGCCTTGCTGAGACTGCCCAGTTCCGCGACGCGCGCGAACAGGAGCCAGCGCGGGTCAAGAATGGACGGCGCAGCGGAAGCAGCTTGCACCTCGACTTTCCCGCTGGCGGTGCGCTTTGCGTTTGCGGTCGTTTTCATGCCGCAGCGCTCGACGTGCCGTCCATGGTGACGACCGCCTCTTTCAGCAGCGTGCGTACCCAAGCGATGCCCTGGTCCCACGTTCGATGCTTATGCCATTGCACGCATTGCTCCATCTTCGGCATCGTGACCGGCATCGAGCGAATGACGAGCGGCAACGAACGCGCGGCGAGCGTCGCGAGGCGGGTATGCATCGTCGCGATCCGATGCGTGCCGACCACGAGGTGCGCCGGCGACAGAAAACTGAACGTGCTTGCCTCGACGCGCCGTATCATTCCGAGCTGCTGCATGAACCAGTCCTCGAGCGCGATGCCGTCGCCGGGATGGACGACCACGTGACCGGCCGCCATATAGCGTTCCGCTGTCATGTCGACGTTCGCCAGATTGCTTCGATCCCACAGCACGCAGCAGAATGATTCCTCGAAGAGGATTTCCGAAGGATGCTCGGTCGAGCAGAAGTCCTTGGGGATGATCAGCACGTCCGCTTCGCCGCGCTCAAGCACGCGTTGCGGGTTCGACACCTGAGGCCGCAAATCGAAGCTCACGCCGGGCGCCTGCCGATAGGCAAGCTCGAGTACGTGCGGCATCAGCGTCATCATCGTGTAGTCGGATACGAGCAGCCGGAACAGCCGGTTCGACTGCGACGGCACGAACTGTGGCTGAGCGGCGATGGTCGCGTCGACGCGAACCAGAATGTCGCGCACGGCGTCCTTGAGCCCCTCGGCGCGCGACGTGAGCTCCATCTTGCGGCCAACCTGGACCAGCAGCTCATCGTCGAAATATTCGCGCAGCCGCGCCAGCGCGTTGCTCATCGCGGACTGGCTCAGGTGGATTTTTTCGGCCGCCCGGCTGATGCCTTCCTCGGTCAGCAAGGCGTCGAGCGCGACGAGCAGATTCAGATCGAGCTTGTTAAAGCGCATGGGCGTTGTCTCCGTTCATTGTGGTCCGCCATGCCGTATGGATACGCGTCAGCGGCGACCGGCATTAGGGTTTCTCCTGAAAGTATTCAGGCGACCCATAGATCGAATGGATGCAATCCATTTGAGTGCTACGCGAGCGCATCTTAATCTAAAGCCCATCCCGACACGATCGAAAACAACCATGTGAATCGGGAGGTGCTGGCAGCGTCGATGCGCCATATCTGCGCTTCGCCGCATCCAGTCAACGATAAGAGACACGTCCGGCATGCCCATGAGCTGCAGGCGATGAGGAGACGAAGTTGCGTAGAGGATTTGCTGCGGCCGCCGCCGCTTCCGTAGGCTGCATGATGTTTGCCGCGCTCGGATCGAAGAACGCCTGTGCTCTGGAAAGCGGGGTTTCTCCCTATCCGGCAGGCGCGGTGGGCACCAACATCGCGGAGATGCCGCCGATACCCGGATTGTTCGCTCTGGAGCAATTCAGTTACAGCTTTTCGAATGGGCTTTACGGCAACAACGGCGAGAAGCTGCCGGTGCCATTTCATTCGTCGGCGTTTTCGGCGACCACGCGTTTGCTCGCCTCGTATCCGTTCATGGTGCTGGGCGCCCATGTGTATTCGCAACTCGTGTTGCCGGTCGTGTCGCTGCATACGAACATCGCCGGACAGCAAGGCACGCAGAACGGACTGTCCAACGTCACGCTGTCTCCGATCATCATGAGCTGGGGCCTCGCGCGGAATCTGACTTTCACCAGCGGCTTCGACATTGCATTCGAGACGGGTTCGTATAGCCCGTCGAAACCGAGCGTGGCCGTGGGCTATACGTCGCTGCAACCGGTCGTCTCGCTGCGTTACAACGTGCCCAACGGTATCGACCTTGGCGTCGCCAACCGCCTGATGGTCAACCGTGAAAACGGCGCGACAGGCTACCGGTCGGGCACGGCCTACGTCGGCGAATTCGCGGCCGGATGGAACCTCGGCAAATGGAAGCTGGGCCTAGTGGGCGCGTACCTGAACCAGTTCACGGACGACCGGCAGAACGGGTCGGTAATTGTCGGCAACCGGGCAAAGACGCTCGGGCTTGGACCGTCGATCGTCTACGACGCGGGCAAATTCAACATCAACCTCAACTATCAGCAGGGCATTTACGCGGCCAACACCTCGAAGAGCAACGCGGTCTGGCTGAACGTCGCGATTCCGTTGTGGGCGAAGCCGCCGGGACCTGCTACGGGCCACTAATCAACTTTGAAGGACTTGCATGTTTCGTTATTTCTCCACGAATTACGTCTGGAACCTGTCCGTCGATCTCGCGATCGAGGCCGGCGCGCGCATCGGTGAGATAGAGGCAATGTGCGCGCCTTTGCAGGAGGCCGCGAAGCAGCCCGACGCGGAAGGTACCCGCGCGTTCAGGCAAGTATGGTCGGGCATGGCCGACCGCCTGTGCGATCTCGCGAACGAGGATGAAGCGCGCGGCCGGCTGCTGTCGGCCGGGGAAAAGCTCAAGCGCGCCGCTATCTACCTGATCACCTGCGAACGGCTGCAGGCGCACGGCGCCCCGGCACGCGTCGATCTGTACCGGCGTTCGCTAGATACGTTCGCGAAGGGCGTCAAGCTGCTCGGAGAGGACTGCGAGCGCGTAACGATTCCATACGGCAACGGCCAACTGTCCGCCTTGCTGGTCAAGGCGAAGGACGCCGGCGCGCGCAGCCCGTTGCTCGTGCAAGTGAACGGGCTCGACTCCACGAAGGAAATGAAATACCTCGTCGGATTGCCGGCTTGGCTGGCGGCACGCGGTGTGTCGTCGTTGATCGTGGATCAGCCGGGCACCGGCGAAGCGCTGCGCGTTAACGGCCTGCATGCCGTGTACAACTCCGAAGTGTGGGCGAGCCGGATCGTGGACTGGCTGGAGACGCGCGACGACATCGATCACAAGCGCATCGGCATGGAAGGCGTCTCGCTCGGCGGCTATTACTGCCCGCGTGCAGTGGCTTTCGAGCCGCGCTTCGCGTGCGGTGTGGTCTGGGGCGCAAATCACGACTGGCGCGACGTGCAGAAAAAACGCCTGCAGCGCGAAGGCAATTTCCCGGTTCCGCACTACTGGGATCACGTCCGTTGGGTGTGGGGCGCGAACGACGTCGAAGAATTCATGCAGATCGCGGAGAACGTTCATCTCGACGGCGTGCTAGATCGCATCAAGGTGCCGTTTCTCGTGACGCACGGCGAGAAGGATTCGCAGATTCCCGTAGCCTGGGCGCACCGCACTTATGAGCAGCTCGTCAACAGTCCGAAGCGTGAGCTGAAGATATTTACCGACCGCGAAGGCGGCGTTCAACACTCCAGCTTCGACAATTCGATCAACGCAGGCCACTACATCGCCGACTGGGTGGCCGAAACCCTGGGCGGCCGTACCGCTCTCTGACTCATCTTTTAACTTGAACTCGAGCTCATGAATATCATCGGACCCGATACGCTCGTCTTCGGCGCGGACGACGTGGCAAGCTGCAACCGGTACCTTCTCGACTACGGCCTCGTGCCCGTGCGTGCGGGCGAAGCCGGCGGCCGCTTTGAAGCACTGGACGGCACCGCGATCGAAATCAGGCGCGCCGACGATCCGGCTTTGGCGCCCGCGTTTGCCACGGGAAGCATGTTGCGCAAGACGACCTATGGCGTGGCCGACGCCGCAACGTTGCATGCGATCGCGGCCGAACTGCAACGGGACCGTGAAGTACGGCAACTCCCGGACGGCTCGATCGAATCAGTCGACGACATGGGCTTTGCCCTCGGCTTCCAGATCACGGTGAGACGTCCGCTTGCGCTGCCCGCGGAGTCCGTCAACGCACCCGGCGCGCCGGCGCAGCGCGCACCGAACGTGGTCGCGGTAAACGACAACGCCGACCTCACGCCTCGCTCGCTTTCGCACGTCGTCTATTTCGTGCCGGACGCTGAGAAGGCGGAAGCGTTCTATGTCGAACGTCTCGGCTTTCGCTGCTCGGACCGCTTCACCGGCGTCGGGCCATTCCTGCGGCCGGCGGGCACGCTCGATCATCACACGCTGTTCATGATCCAGACGCCGCCGTTCATGAAGGGCTGCGAGCACTTCACTTTCCACATGGGCGGACCGACGGAGGTGCTGCAAGCCGGCACACGCTTTGTCGAGAAGGGCTATCAGTCGTTCTGGGGGCCGGGGCGTCACCGGTTCGGATCGAACTGGTTCTGGTACTTCAACAGCCCGTTGGGTTGCCACGTCGAGTACGACGCGGATATGGACCTTCATGACGATGGCTGGGCTGCGCGAACCGCGCCGATGGGCGCTGACGCTTCGCAGTTGTTCCTGTTCCAGCATCGCGAGAAATGGGCACCAGGCGGACCGCCCGCCGCACCGGCGAAAGCCGCCGGCTAGCACGGGCGTCGTCATGTCGGTTGCGGCGTTGCCAATCCGTCTGATCGCCTTCGATGAACTCGACGACCCCGGCTCGCGAGGCTTCGATCCCGCGGGGCAGGGGCGCGATACGTTGCTGCTCGTTCGCTGCGACGGTGAAGTGTTTGCGTATCTGGATGCGTGTCCGCACTACGGCGGCACACCGATGGCGTGGCGCAAGGACGCGTACCTGAATGGCGACGGCACACGTATCGTCTGCCACGCGCACGGTGCGCAGTTCGATATCGCGACCGGCGAATGCCTCGTGGGACCGTGTCTGGGCCAACGCTTGACGCGGCTCGACACGACAGTGACGGAAGACGGCGACGTGAGCGTTTTCATGCCGCCTGGTTCTGCGTCGCGGGTGGGCAAAGAAGGCGAACCGGAAGGCGAAACATAACGCGCGCATGGCACGCATGGCGCGAGCAAAGAAGTGCGACGGTCAACACCGATTGGCACACCCGACGCACATCATCCGAAAACACAAAAGACGCTCGCTTACGACGTTCGCGGGTGCGAGATGAAACCAGGAGACACCAGCATGACTTCCGTTCGGCATGTCCTCATAGTCGGAGGCGGCTTTTCCGGCATGGCCGCCGCGATTCAATGCGTAAAGCAGGGGCTGAAGGTCGATCTCGTGGAGATCGACCGCGAGTGGCGCGCGTATGGCGCCGGCATTAGCATTGGCGGCCCGACGCTGCGCGCATTGAAGACGATCGGCGTCGTGGATGCGGTGATGGAGCGCGGCTACTGCGGCGACGGCGTCGATCTCTTCACATCGGGCGGCGCGCCGCTGGGACAACTGCCGACGCCTCGCGTAGCCGGTCCCGACATTCCGGGCGGCGGCGCGATCATGCGGCCGGTGCTGGCCGACATTCTTGCGCAGGCGACCCGGGCAGCCGGCGTGCAGGTGCGCCTCGGCTGCACGTTCTCGCACATCGTGCAACGCGACGACGGCGTCGACGTGACGCTGACCGACGGCACGCAGGCCACGTATGACCTCGTGATCGGCGCCGATGGCCTCTACTCGAAAGTGCGGCAAGCAGTATTCCCCGATGCGCCTCAGCCGCGCTACACCGGCCAGGGCATCTGGCGTGCGGTCGTGCCGCGGCGGGCGGAAATCGTCTGCGCGACCATGTGGATGGGACATAAGGTCAAGGCCGGCGTGAATCCCGTTTCGCACGACGAGATGTACGTCTTCGTCACCGAGGATCGTCCGACCAACGAGCGCCTCGACCCGGAGCGCTGGCCTGAGATGCTGCGTGATCTGCTGGCGCCTTTCAGCGCACCGCTCGTGCAGTCGATTCGTGACCAGATCGGGCCGCAGTCGACGGTCATCTACCGGCCGCTGGAACGGCTGCTCGTGCCGCAACCCTGGTTTGCTGGACGCGTGGTGCTCATCGGCGACGCGGTGCACGCCACGACGCCACATATGGCTGCCGGAGCGGGCATCGGCGTCGAGGACGGCATCGTGCTCGCCGAGGAGCTGGGCCGAGGCGCGACGCTCGAAGCGGCTTTGCTCGCCTTCCAGGCGCGCCGTTGGGAACGCTGCCGCATCGTCGTCGAGAACTCGGGCCGGCTTGGCGAGATCGAGATCTGCGGAGGTGACAAGGCGGAACACGCCCAGATCATGCGCGAGACGCTGACGAGCCTCGTTCAACCAATCTGAGCCAACCGATCTGATGCCAAGGAGGGCGAACGAAATGGTAGAGCACATCACAGCGGATGCCGCGCGACAACCGGCCGTGCAGTCCGGCGCGCACGCAGTCACGCGGTACGGCGGAGCCGGCGTGGTGGCGCTGCTCGTCGCGCATTGCGCCGGCATGGTCGATCTCGTCGCGCTGCCGGTCTGGGTCGGCACGCTGATCGGCGACTATCACCTCGATCCACAGCAGGCCGGTTCGCTGGCCACGCTGTTTCTGGTCGGCGCAGTCGCGAGCAGCGTTTTCCTGTCGCCGCGTTTGAACCGCTTGCGGGCGCGCTTCATTGTGCCGGCCGGCTTCGCTATCACGGCCGTTGCATTCGCAGTAGCCGCGGCGATCGATCGCTATGAGTTGATGGCGGGTCTGCATGTCGTGGCCGGGCTTGCTGTCGGCAGCAGTCTGAGCGACGCATGGAACCATTGGCCGCAGCCGGAGCCCCCACAGACTGTTTGCGATTGCCGGGTTGTCGCTGGGATGTTTTGCGATCGCGTTTCTCGGCATCACGCCGGGATTGATTGCGGTCCACGGCGGCAGGGCGCTTTTCGAGGTGTTCGCCGGCGTGATGGCCGTCGCCGCGCTGGTGTCGGCGGCAGCATTTCCGGCGACCCATGCGCGCGATACCGGCGCGACGAAAAGCGAGTCGCGGCTCGAACGCGCGGTCTGGTTCGGCATGATCGGCGTCGCCTGCATGGGACTGACGCAGGCCATGGTGTTCGCCTTCGTGCAGCGCATTGGGCTCGATCGCGGCTTCGGTTTCTCCGCTGTCACGGGTGTTCTCATCGCGCTCGGTCTGGTCAATCTGATCCCCGCGCCGCTCGCGGGCTTTCTCGAATCGCGCTTGCCCGGCGTGCGAGTCGTGCAGTACGGGGCGCTGGCGCAAGCAGTCATCGCGGTGACAGTCACGCAGAGTTCCTCGTTCGCACCGTATGCGGCTTCCGTTTCGGTCTTTGCTGCGGTGATGATTTTCACCCACACCTTTGCGTTCGGCATGCTCGCGCGCCTCGACAGAACCGGCCGTGCGGTAGCGGCGACGCCGGCGATGCTCATGACGGGTGCCGCCATCGGCCCGATTCTTGGCGGCACGCTCGTCAAGCTTTCCGGTTACGGCAGTCTCGGTGTGGCGGCGGTGGCGATTGCCGCAATCGCGATCTTCTGCTTTTCACGGCTTGCTCCTCGTACACGCATTGCGGGAATCTCCGAATGAAGCCGAATCGACGCTTTATCGATCTTTCGATCTACCTTGAAAACGATGTGCTCTCCGATCCGCCGCCGCTCGCGCCGAAGATCACCTACCAGAGGCATGCCGACACGATAGGTGAATTCATGGCCATGCTGCCGGGAACGAAGGTCGAAGACTTTCCCGACGGCGAAGCGGCCGCGGCCGAATGGGTCACGTTGACGACGCATAGCGGCACGCACCTCGACGCGCCCTGGCATTTCCATTCCACGATGGACGCGTGCCTCGGCGACCCGAAGCCTTCGACCACGATCGACCAGGTTCCGCTCGAATGGTGTTTTCAGCCCGGCGTGAAGCTCGACTTCCGTCACTTCCCAGACGGCTATGTCGCGACGGCTGCGGACGTCGAGCGAGAACTTGCGCGGATCGGCCATGAACTGGAACCGCTCGACATCGTCGTCGTGAATACGCGCGCCGGTTCGCGCTATGGACATGGCGATTACGTCAATGCCGGTTGCGGAATGGGCTACGAGGCCACCATGTATCTGCTGGAGCGCGGCGTACGGCTCACCGGCACCGACGCATGGAGCTGGGATGCGCCTTTCTCCTACACCGCGAAGAAGATCGCCGAGACAGGCGACGCCTCGCTGATCTGGGAAGGCCATAAGGCCGGGCGCGACATCGGCTATTGCCATCTCGAGAAGCTGCACAACCTCGAAGCGCTGCCGCCGCATGGCTTCACGATCAGTTGCTTTCCGCACAAGATTCGCGGCGCGTCGGCCGGCTGGACGCGTGCCGTTGCGATATTCGACGAGGTGCCGGCATGATGCCGCCGATTCGCCGGATCGTCACGGGCCACGACTTGCGCGGGCGCGCCATCGTCGCCTCCGATGGTCCATTGCCAAGCGTCGTCGATATCAAGGCCATTCAAGGCACGGTCTTTCACGAAGTCTGGTCGACGGCAGGCAGCCCGGCCTGCGTGGACAACGGGCCGGACCCGACCGCCGGACCCTTGATGCTGCCGCCGCCGGAACAAGGCACGCGTTTTCGCTTTGTCGACATTCCGCCGGATACGCAGGAGTTTCTCGCGCAAGGCGCGTCGCAAATGCAAGCGGCGTTCAGCGAAACGGGCGATGCCAATGTGTCGACGGTGCAGGGCGATTCTCCGCATCCGCTGATGCATCGCACTGAGTCGATCGACTACGGCGTCGTGATCGAGGGCGAAATGACCTTGATTCTTGACGAGGGTGAAGTGGCGCTCGCGCCGGGCAGCGTCGTGATCCAGCGCGGGACCAATCACGCGTGGGCCAACCGCTCGAACCGGGTCTGCCGGATGTTGTTCGTGCTGATCGACGGCACCTATGACAGCGCCATTGCGGCGGCGCTCAACACGTCGATGGAGACCGAAACACGATGAAACTGGCCACTTTGCGCGGTCATCGCGACGGCACGCTGCTCGTCGTCTCGCGCGACCTTCGTCATGCCGTGAAGGCAACGGGAATTGCCGACACGCTGCTCGATGCGATCGAGCACTGGACGGACGTCGCGCCTCGCTTGCAAACGCGTTACGAAGAACTCAATGACGGCCATGCCGCCGATGCTTTTGCGTTCGATCCGGCCGCCTGCTCCGCGCCGTTGCCGCGCAGTCCGCAATGGTGCGACGGTTCCGCGTTTCTCAATCACGGCCGTTTGATGGAGCGTGCATTTAACACGCCGCCGATTCCCGAATTCGATACCGTGCCAGTCATGTACCAGGGCGCGAGCGACGACTTCCTGGGTCCGACCGAAGACGTGCGGCTGCCGGATGAGCGCGACGGCATCGACTTCGAAGGCGAGTTCGGCGTGGTTGTCGACGGCGTGCCGATGGGTGTGTCGGCGACTGACGCAATGAAGCATATTCGTCTCGTCGTGCAGATCAACGACTGGAGCCTGCGCGGGTTTGGACCGCGCGAAATGAAAAGCGGCTTCGGGTTTCTGCAAGCCAAGCCTTCGACCAGCTTCGCGCCCGTCGCGCTCACGCCCGACGAACTGGGTAATCAGTGGCGCGATGGCCGCGTGCATCTGCGCTTGCACGTCGAGTGGAACGGGCAGTGGTTCGGGCACCCGTGCGGAAGCGAGATGAACTTTGGATTTGGCGAACTGATCGCACACGCGGCGCGTACGCGCAAGTTGTCGGCGGGGACGATCATCGGCTCGGGCACGGTATCCAACGTTGACCGCGCGGCGGGGTCAGCATGCATCGCGGAGCGCCGCGTGATCGAGATCGTCGATGAGGGGCAGGCGAGGACGGCCTTCATGCGCTTCGGCGACCGGGTCAACATGACAGCGCGCGACGAAGACGGCGGTGCGCCCTTCGGCACGATCGATCAGCGCGTGGTGCGGGCGGCGATGGCCGGCAAAGGCGAGGCGCAACAATGAGAGTCCTCGTAACGGGGGCCAACGGTTTTGTCGGTCGCGCGCTGGTTCAGCGGCTATTGAGTGAAGGCGTCGCCTGCGCCGGCGACGTGTCGCAACTTCTGCTGGTCGATCAGGCGTTCTACAACGCTCCCGAACACGCTCGGGTCAGCCTTCTCGCCGGCGATTTCGGTGCGCCGCGCACGCTTGATTCGCTGCTGTCGGAACCTGTCGATATCGTCTTTCATCTGGCAAGCGTGCCCGGGGCCCAGGCCGAAGCCGACCACGCTCTCGGCGACCGCGTCAATCTGTGTGCGACGCTCGCGCTGTTCGAGCGGCTCGCGCAACAGGCGCAAGCGCATTCGCGGGTGCCGCGGGTCGTATTCGCGAGCAGTGTGGCCGTGTACGGCGCGCCGCTCCCGCCGCTGATGGACGAACACACTCTGCCCAAGCCGACGACCAGTTACGGCGTGCACAAGCTGGTCGGCGAACAGCTTCTGTCGGACTGGACGCGCCGCGGCAAGCTCGATGGCCGTTCGCTGCGCCTGCCCGGAATTGTCGCGCGGCCGGGTCTGTCGGCGGGGCATGGCTCCGCTTTCATGAGCGCGATCTTTCGCGCGGCGCAACTCGGCCAGCGTTACACGTGTCCGGTTTCGCCGTCGGCGAGCGCATGGTGGATGTCGCGTCCGTGTTGCGTCGACAATCTGTTGCATGCGGCGCGCCTGTCAGCCGACGGACTGCATGCCCAACGTGTGTGGACACCTCCGGTGCTGCACCTTGAAGTGAAGAGGATCGTCGACGCGCTCGCGGTTCGCTTCGGCTCGGCCCGCGTCGACTATTCTCCCGACGACCGGATCGAGCGCCTGTTTGGCCGTCAGCCACCACTGATGGACCGGCGCGCAGTCGAGGCCGGTTTCCAGCACGACGGCACCGTCGATTCCCTGATCGCTCGCGCGCTGAGCGACGATTGAAACGCAACGCTGTGGGCGGACACAAAACGTCGTTTCACGGCGGCCGGTTCTGCCGACACGTTCGCGGTGTCACCGCCGAGTTCCATAAACCTGGGTGAATACACGGAGCTCGCAGCGACGATCGGCAGGTTGGTGCCGCTGCCGCATCGTGCGCATGCCATGGCACCGTGGCGAACTGACTAACACTCGGTCGATTCGGCAGCCCGATTGAGAGAGGGCTTTGCTGCGACGGACGCCACTTGACGCTCCACTTCTGCCTCGTCCTTGAATGTCGCTGGGCTGAGTCGTCGACGGTCGATGACGAGGTCAAAGACGTCAAACTGGTTGTAATAGCCGACGATGTCATGAAACTGTTTTGACTCCGCACACTGTTCAAGTTTGAAGGTCGCGTAGCCGATTCCCTCTTCTTTTTGCAGTGTGTCGCCAATCGCAGCTCCGATCGGGTAGAGGAACTGAGTCGCCGTTGGAAAGCAACGCGTCGAGCGTCGTCTTGTCCATGAACCCTGCGTTCAAGATGCCGAAAGCCTCCCTCGAGCGAATGACTCCCTGCGAGAGGTTCGATTCGCCGCAAGATTGTCGAAATTCGCACTAGAATTCGGCGGACGGGTCGGCCAAATGGCCGGCCATGCCGAGATATGAACCTGTGCGCCCTGTGCAGCAAGGGCGTACCGGGCGAGCGGGTTCGTGTTCTCACCGCAGATCCATTACCCAGTAAGGCTCGAACACCGTTGCTGCGTAGGAGTGCGTTGCATCCAGCGGTTCGATCCGCCCTCCGCAGCCGGACCTTCATGTGTACATCATGTCAGTCGCGTACCCGGTCTCATGGAAAAACAGGAAGGTGCACGGTGATCGCGCAGCCGTTTCCCGGTGAACTGACAACAACGATCCGGCCACCCAGCATCAGGACGCGCTCCTCCATTCCCGCCAGTCCGAACGATCTTTTTCTGGTCGCCAGAGGATCGAATCCTTGACCGTCGTCCCGTACTTCCAGCAGACAGGAATCCGGCGTTCGCTCGAGCGTGATGATCACCTGGCTGGCCGCAGCGTGACGGGCAACATTGGTCAGCGCCTCCTGGACTACGCGAAACAGCACGATGGCGCGGTCCTCGCTCAGTACAAGGTTTTCGTCCCGCACGCGGAGGAGACACACCGTGCGCGGGTTGCGGTTGAATTCTGCAGCGAGCCACTCGAGCGCAGCCCCAATGCCTGCGTCCAGTGCTGCAGGGCGTAGCGACGCGATGACACCCCGGACAACCCGCATGGTGTTGTCCACCAGCGCCGTCAGTGCCTGGGCCTGTTCGGCCAGCGCTGGGAGGTCCTTGCCAAACTGCAGGGCTAACATCGACGCCCTCATGCGAAGCGCGGTAAGGTGCTGTCCCAGTTCGTCGTGCATTTCCCGTGCAATGTGCTTGCGCTCTTCCTCCCGAGCCGTCTCCCGACGGGAGGTGAGCTCTCGCAGCATCTCGTAGGACTCACGCAAGCGGTGCTCTGCTTCCTTGCGTTCCGTCAGATCGAGCACGAACGCGACACCCTCGTTTCCGCCCTCCTCGAACGTGGCGACGCCGATCAGCACGGGCACGCGGCTGCCGTCTTTGCGGAAGTACTCCTTTTCGAAGGGTTCCAGACGCCCAGTCACTTTCTGCTGTGGTATCCATTGACTCAGGTCACGGGCGAGCCATTCCGGTGGCGTGAGGTCCATCCAGCGTAGCCGGCCCGCCATGAGGTCATCGCGGTCGTAACCCACGATGCGCAGAAACGCGTCGTTGGCCTCGAGAATGTGACCCTCGAGATCCCATATGAAAATACCAATGATATTGGCGTCGACCAGGCGCCGGATCTTGGCTTCGCGGTGTTCGAGGCCGCGGTACAAACGGGTATTCTCGAGTGAGGTCGCCGCCTGCGAAGCAAGGAGCCGGAGCACCACAACCCGGGCCGGCGCGAAGACGCGCGTGGTCAGATTGTTTTCGAGGTACAGCGCGCCGATGAGCGTGGCCTGATTGATCAAGGGCAGGCAGAGAACAGAACGCGCCCTCCGCTGGCGGAGGTAGGGGTCCCCCGCAAACGATGGCTCGAGTGCGGCATCGTCAAAAACGAGGCTCTCCCGGGTGCGCAGGACGTGGAAGAGGACTGACTCTGGCAACAACGCGGTGCTCACTGGAACGTCGCACAGTTCCACATGAGTCGAGTCGAGGCGGGTCGTAGCTTCTGCGGCAACGTGCTGTTCACCGCCGCACAGCAAAATTAGCAGCCCACGCTCAGCTCCGGCCTGTTCAATCGCTGTTCGCATCAGCGTTTTAATCAGCTTCTCAAGCACGATCTCGCCCGACACAGCCTGCGATACCTTGATCATGGTGGCGAGGTCGAGGTGTTCGACCGGCGCCGAGATTGTGCTCGTCGGGGTGGGCGCGGACTCTTCCGTCCTAAGGTACGGATACTCCTCGTCTAGTTGCCGGACCTTCCCGTCGGCTCCCCAACGCAGGTAGCCGTAGCGGGCGTCCTGCAAATACACTCGGGCAATTTTCTCAAGACCGTGCGCCGCGTAGAAGCGGGACGCGAGTTCATTGGCAAGCGCCTCATGGTGGACAAAATCGTTTGCCTGCGCCGAGTGGATGGCCTGCTCGTAGAGCCGCATCGCGTCACCATCGCGCCCTTCGAGGCGGGCGATCTCGGCACCGACCAGTGCGGCGCGGTTCTCGAAATTCTCCGGACCATTCTCCGCCCACAGTTGAAGTTGCCTGTGATGCGCGACCACGGCGTCCAGGTGCTGCTGCCGCTCGCCCGCTGCTGCGCAGTCGCACCATGCGGCTCGCGCCAGTGCGCCGTAAAAGTGATATTCCGCCTCCTCAAAGAGTGAGGATGAGGTCCAGAGCAGCCGTTGCGCCTTCGATGCGGCGTCCAAAGCCGTCGCATAGTCGCCGGCGATGTAGCGTGCCTGCACTTTCCGGATCCAGTACCAACATGCAGCGATCGCCAGAACCGGATTGCTGGACAGATGGTATTCGGTGCGAAGTTCATTGAACTGCCCGTCGTCAAAGCAACCGAATTTCGGCGTCAAGCCGCGCAGCGTGCGGATCAGCGAGAGTTGGGTGGTGATGATGTCAATGACTAGGCCGAACCGCGCCTTCTCCGCGAACGCAAGGCTATGTTCGGCTTCGCGTTGCACGTCAGGCAGCGGCTCGCCGGCGAAAAGCAGGTCCGAGTTGAGGCTGCTGCACGTGTATGCCCCATGCGTGAGGTCTCCGATCCGGTTAGCCGCGTCGAACGCGCGGCGCATCAGATCACGGCAAGCCCGCACGTGTTTTGTCCAGAACACGACAAAAAGCGCGAAGCAAAAATAGGTGCTCGCCTCGAAGCGGTTCAGCTCGCGTCGTTCGACCAGTTCGTAGCCGAGCTGGCCGAATCGAAATCCAGCCTGATAGTCGCCAAAACGCGGTCCGGCAATCCTGCTGAGCTGGACATAGGCGAAACACGATGCATCGCAGTTGCCACGCTCAAGGCAGAGACTGACCGCCTTGCAGACCGTCAGCGAAGCCAGGTTCGCATCCGTAAACAAGGCTGGCGGCAAGACCCTAACCAGGACAGTGACGGTCGCGAGGGATGCCGGGTCTTCCATCGGCGGCAAATCGACGAGTTCCCCGATTGTCCGGCCCGCAAGCCGTGACCCGATGCGCTCATATTCGCGTCGTACCTCATCGTCTTGCGGATGGGGTGCCCACTCGATACCGACATGCCGGAGGTAGTCGAGACAAACAGCGACCGCGCGGCCGCTTTGATCGAGGGTCGTGCAGACATCCATGTGCAGGCACGCGACGCTGGCCTTTTCGACCGTTGTCATGGCGCGATTGGACAGCGCCGCCAATCGCGCCTCTGCGACCAATAACTGGCCGGTCAAAAATTCGCATTCGGCCCGGTTCAGCTCCAGCGCAAAGATCAGTTCGCGCCGGCGCGCCCAGCCATCTTCCGCCAACAGCGCCGCACCGGCATTGAGATAGGTGAGTGCCGCGGTGTAGGCGGTAGACCCCTTGGCGCGCTGGCCGGCGAGCAGGTTGAGCTCGGCGAGGTGCTCACGTTCTTGTTCAGTATTCAGCGCGGTGCCGCGGTTGAGCTGACCCACGATCTCGAAGATCGACGCGTCCCGTTTCTCGGCAGGCGTGTGCGTCAGCAGCAGCCTTCCGATTCGAAGATGGACCTCAGCGCGGGACGCTTCCCGGATCAGCGAATAGGCGGCTTCCTGAACCCGGTCGTGAACAAACCGGTAGGATCCGTCCGACCGCTCAACCAATCCCTGACGAAGCGCCTCCCACAGGACCGCGTGGACCTGATCCTCCGAGGTTCCCAGAACGATCGAAAGCATCCCGATCGCGGCAACGTTGCCGAGGCAGGCGAACTGCTGCAACGCCTGCTGCGTGTCGGCCGGCAGGCGGGTCAGCTTGCCGACCATCAGGTCGATGACATTCTCCGTGTAACCCTTGGCATGGATGCGATGGAGATCCCAGCACCAGCACGCCTCCTCATGATCGAAGGTGAGTAAGTCCTCGTCAGCGAGCGCATACAGAAACTGAATCACGAAGAACGGATTGCCGGCGGTCTTCTCCTGCACCAGTCGCGCGAGCGGCGCGGCGCGCTCCGGCTCGCAGTGAAGCGCATCGCCCGTCAACCGTTCGATGTCCTCCTCGGCGAGCGGCGCAAGCGTGATCTCCTCGATCTTGGCGCCGGCGTTCTTGATCGATTCAAGCTTGCGCATCAGCGGATGGCTGGCATCGACCTCATTCTCGCGGTAAGCGCCGATCAACATCAGGTGTTGCACATTCGACTGGGTCAGCAGATCATCCAGAAGGTCGAGCGTCGCTGCGTCGAGCCACTGCAGATCATCGAGAAACAGCGCCAGCGGATGGTCCGGTCGGGCAAAGACGCTCATGAATCGGCGGAACGCGAGCCGGAAACGGCTTTGCGCCTGCTGCGGCTCAAGTTGCGGGACCGGTGGCGGCTCACCGATGATGAGTTTCAGTTCTGGGAGGAGGTCGGTCATGAGCCGTGCATTCGGGTCCAGCGCCTCCAGGAACGCGCCGCGCCAGCTCGCCAGCTCGGCGTCGCTCTTGCCAAGCAGCGGTCGCACGAGACCCTGAAAAGCCTGCACCAGGGTCGAATAGGGAATGTCGCGCTTGTACTGGTCGAACTTGCCGGAGGCGAACAGCCCCCGCGACGGCACCAACACCTTGTGCAGCTCATTGACAACCGAGGATTTGCCGATGCCGGAATAGCCGGAGACGAGCACCAATTCGGGCGCGCCGCCCGTCACCACGCGGTCGAAGGCCGCAAGCAGACTGTCGACCTCGCGTGCCCTCCCATACAACTTCTCCGAGACCAGCAGCCGGTCGGGCGTGTCGTGTTCGGCCAGTTGGAAGTCATCGATGCGGCACTGAGGCTGCGATTCGGCCATGCAGCGCCGAAGATCATGCTCCACACCGGCGGCAGTCTGGTAGCGCTCCTCGGCGGTCTTGGCGAGCAGCTTCATGACGAGCTGGGAGAGGGCAGCGGGGACGGTATCCAACCGCGCGCCGGGCGGCACCGGCTTTCGGGCGATGTGGCAGTGCACCCATTCCATCGGATCAGCGGCCGTAAATGGCAGCTCGCCGGTGAGCATCTGATAGAGCGTAATGCCGAGCGAATAGAGGTCGCTACGCGAATCGATTGAGCGATTCATCCGACCAGTCTGCTCGGGCGCCATATAGGCGAGCGTACCGGCAATGGTGTCAGGCGCCTCGGGTGCCTGTCGCTCACGCAGGAGCCGCGAAGCGATGCCGAAGCCGGTGAGCCGCGCCTGACCGTCCACGCAGTTCGCGAGGATATGGGCGGGCTTGAGGTCCTTATGGACGAGGCCACGCTGGTGCAACTTGCCGAGCGCTGCAGCGATGCCGACCGCGAGGCGCAAAACACTTTCCACCGGCATGGGCGCGCCGAGCAGCCGCGCGAGTGGCTCACCGCCCGGATCCTCAAGCACCAGCAGCATCCGGCCGCCTTCGCGCACCAGCTCCAGCGGACGCACGGCCCACGCGCCGTCGAGTTCGTCCTTCAGCCCGAATTCGTGAGCGAGGCGATCGAGGCTGGCGGGTGGCGGATGCTCGGCGGCGGGCCGCGCAACCAGTACGCTGTGGCCGCCGCCATGGCCCGGATGCCACCCTCGACACAGGATGCGCTCGCCATCCTCCCAAAGAATCTGAAGGCTATTACTCATCGGCACCCATACCGTCAGTGGGGTTCGTCACCGCACTCCGCTTTCACTCTGCTGCCGCTCAAGAAGGGAACACCGCCACTCGGCTGCGGCTAAAAGGGAAGGGCGTGCTTGAAAACACAGGTTACAAGGCCGCATCACGTCAGAGACGTACAGAAACCGATACCCGGTCAGCATACACTTCGGCGGTCTTAACGCCATAGGGAAAGGTCGGGGTATGGTCAGGGAGACTTCGGTCAGCGATCACTGAGACCATCCGAAGCAACTGCGGGCACCAGCCGCTCCTTGTTACCTTTGCCTATCACTTCGAGCCACCAGCGATCCTTGCCGTTTTCGTCGCCCCGACGGAAAAACCGGCCCATCGTATTCGTGCCGACCTCCGTGATACGCAAGCCACCCAGATAGAGCAGGGTGAAAAGCCAGCGCACACGTGCGTCATGTTCACGCTCGCGATCGGTCTGCGTGGACATGCCCTGAATGTAGGTTTTGACTTCGAGCCACAGTTCGGGCGACAGATACCGGACGATGCGCGGCCTGGCCCGGCGTGCGCGCTGGCGCGATAGCGACAGGGGATTGCCGGCCAGATAGCCCGCCTGCACGAGCCACGCAAACATGACGTTGAGGATCACCATGGCCTGTCGCTGGCTCGATTCCGACAGGGCGCCATAGAACGGTCGCCAGCGCGGATCGCTGCGTGGATGCTTGCGTCCGCCGTCAGCGGTCCACCGTGCCACGGGTTGCGGATCGGCGAGAAAGTGCTGATAGACAAGCAGGTCCTCGTGCGTGAGCGAGGAAGAGCGGTTTCGCCATCTGCGGGGTAGACCACAGCAGCAACCGTTCGGCTTCCTTGCGGTAGTTGTCGAACGTCGTCTTCGTCTCGACGAAACGGGCAAGCCACGCGCGGACTGCGTCGAGATCGGTCGCCGCGGCGACCTGGATGTGGCCGGTTGCGCGGTTCGTGCCGTGGCGGCCATCGAGACCGGCGGGCAGTTCGACCGAATCAATTGGATGCAGGGCGGGCACAAGTGCAGCAACATCGTGAAGCGCGTTTTGCGCGCCACCAGCGTGCCGATGGCAGACTTGTCCAACCCTAGAATCAGGTCGTGGATTCTGTATTCCGACATCTGGAGCTTTTTCGACGCCGTTAACCGGCAATGGTTGATCCGTTTTCGTGAAGCATCGGGTGGCAGACCTGCGAGTTATTCGCCTGACCGGTAAATGGCTCGATGCAGGTGTGCTGGACGACGGCAGATTGACTTCCGTACAGGCTGGTACACCCCAGGGTTCGGTGATTTCACCATTGCTCACCAATATCTACCTGCACTACGTATTCGATTTGTGGATAGAACGTTGGCGGCGCCAGAGGGCACGCGGCACAGTCATTGTGTCGCGTTACGCTGACGATACGGTGGTGGGCTTCCAGTACGAGACCGATGGGTCTGCTGATGAAGCACCTGCACTCCCAGAGCGCGTGCTGTGTTTCGTCTACGGCGGCGATTGGGAGTTGTTGCTCGCGCTGGTTGAGGAATTGTCCCCGGCTGGTTGGCGTTTCAAGTCAGGGGACTGCTCGATTTCGCGCGGATGGAAGACTATTGCCGTATACACGGTGGGCGACATCATGCGTTTTCCGACGCGAGGGCCAACCGCTATGCGATGGGAGATGCCGACCCTGCGCGTTACAATTGAATTGATCCCTGATAGCGACAAAGCGTAAGCGGCCACGCGTGCTACTCACACATCCACAGGTATGGATGGGACATCTCGATGCCTGAGCTTCACATTACGACAGCAATGGTTGGGGCCTCGGCACGCTTTGGGTATCCACACGAAAAATCCAAAAAACGCTAGCGCTTCCTTTCCCCTTGAATCGAACGTCCTATTGCCTCCGCATGACACAAGGTAGCCCCGCGGCGCCAAAAACTTCGGCTCTTGTTCGCACGCTAACGCTTATTCGGACCACGAAGCTCCTGCAGATTAGCTAGTCCGAAATTTTACAGATCTGACGCGTACTCCCGCCAGCCGTCCGTATAAAGTCATACTGGCCAGATGTTCGCGATACTTTGCGCCGACCCAAAACGATGAAGCACGGCCTCGCCCCGATGGGAATACGCAAACCGTGCGTGCACCTCCGTCAGAATACGAAGTCAATTGCCAAAGTGAGTATCGCAGGAGTCGACGGTACCGGTGCAGACCGGCTTGACGGCATGTTTCAGCGTCGCCGACGACGCGCTTGAACCGGATTCCGACGTGCCGCCCACCGCACTGGCGACGAGGCTAGCCGCTTGGCTCGCTGCGACCTTGCTTTCGGCGGTCTGAATGTCGGCGCGGTAATTCCAATCGTTACCGCCGACGCTGTACCCGGCACTTTCTAGTCGCACGAGGTCCGCGCTTACCTCGGCACGGGTTACCGGGCCGTTGGTGGTTGTGTCGCGCTAAGGACGCGGGAGTAAAATTCAGGCGGACATTTTCCTGAAGTGAAGCGTGATATGAAGAATGCGACTGCGAGAAAAGCCCTGCCTGCCGGCGTAGCGAATGTACTCAAACGCCTGCACTATCCGCCGGACGTGATCCTGCTGTGTGTGCGGTGATATGTGGCCTACTCGCTGAGCTTGCGAAATCTCGAGGAAATGATGGCCGAACGGGGTTTCGAGGTCGACTATTCGAGCGTGCATCGCTGGGTGATCAAACTCGTACCGTTGTTCGAGAAGGCCTTTCGCAAGCACAAACGTCCGGTCGGCAAGAGCTGGAAGATGGATGAGACCTACGTCAAGGTGGGCGGCCAGTGGAAGTACTTGTATCGCCCGGTGGACAAGGCCGGTAATACGGTGGATTTCCTGTTGCGGGCGAATCGCGACAAAGCTGCCGCGCGCCGTTACTTCGAGAAAGCCATCGATCGGAACGGGACGCCCGAGACCGTGACCATGGATAAAAGCGGGGCGAATCTGGCCGCCCTCCAGGCCATCAACGCCGAGCGGGAAACGCCCATCAAGGTCCGGCAGGTCAAATATCTGAACAACATCGTCGAGCAGGATCATCGGGCGATCAAACGACGAACCAGGCCCATGATGGGCTTCAAGGATTTCCGGTGCGCCCGCATCATCCTGTCAGGCATTGAGACGATGCATATGATCAGGAAAGGCCAGATGAAGGACAGCGGCGTCCCCCGAACCGCCGCCGATCAGTTCTATTCGTTGGTGGCGTAAGGACTCCTTGTCATTGCGGAACTTTCTTGCCTTGCCAATCTTATCGCGACACAATCTTTTTGTCGCTCGCAAAGTCAAAATCAGAACTCGGCTTGGCGTAGAGGCTAGCCGGGCCACGCCGACACACCAGCGGCGGCGAGGAAGAACCGGCATTCTTGTCCCTCGCCGAGTGAGATATCGCCGAGCGCGACATCGATTTTCACGCCGCAAACGTCAAGGTACGCGAATCGCTCGCCGCGGCGCAGCTCAATTGCATTGATGGTCGCCGCATATGGGCCATCCGACGCCAGCACGAAAGCATGCGAGGCAAGCCGCCACATCACCGGTGAAGCAATTGGCAGGTCCGCGCAGTTCGCTTCCACGACCCATCCAGGCGCAAGCTCGATGCGCTGCGGCGCGCGCACCGTGCCACAACCGACGTTCGAGAGACCGAGGAGTTCAGCCACACGCATCGTCACCGGACGCGCTAACACCTCTGCGGTGGTGCCGGCCTGCAATACCCGACCCCGATCGAGGACGAGTATCTCGTCCGCAAGCAGCGCGGCCTCGTCCGGATCATGCGTGACGATTATGGTGACCGCTTCGATCTCCCGTTGCAGCGCCCTTAGCGATTGCTGAAGCCGTCGACGTCGTGGCGTATCGAGCGCGGAGAATGGCTCATCGAACAACAGCAACCTACTATGACGCGTGAGCGCGCGGGCGAGCGCCACGCGCTGCCGCTGGCCGAACGACAGCTGGTTCGGCAAACGGTTGGCGAGCGTAACGATCCCGAGATGGTCGAGCCAATAGCGCGCGGCAGCGGCATCTGCATGAACCGGAAACGCTAGCTGCTGAGCCACCGTCATATGCGGGAAAAGCCCGTAGTCTTGAGGCATGTAGCCGATCTGACGCGCTTCGGGCGGCAAGGCGCCGATGTCCGCCGTGCCGAGCATAACTGAGCAAGCCTCGTTGGATTCCAGACCCGCAATCAGCCGCAGCGCCAGCGATTTGCCTGAACCGGACGGCCCGATGATGGCAAGGCGCCGCGTGGCCGGCGTCCATGCGATGTTGAGCTCGAACGCGCCCAGGCGCCGTTGCAGATGGAAAGAGAGGCGCACAGCCGCGGTCTCGCCGTGCCTAGCCGTCAGGTCCGACTTTGGTTCCAGCACGTCGTCGTCGTTTTCGATCTTCTCGAGCGCGGTCTTTTGCCGAACGCTGCAAATCGACAGTGCCGCGCAGACGATCGCGATGGAGAGCGTCGGCAGCAATAGCGGCATCATCGCCGGCAGCCCCTGGCCGCCGAAGACGACGTACGTATAAACCGGCAACGAGTAGGGATGATAGGCGACCATTACGGTTGCGCCGAATTCGCCGAAGGCGCGCAGCCACGCGAGCGCGAGTCCTGCGCGAATAGCCGGCCATGCAACAGGCAGCATGACGCGCAAAAAGCGACTTCCGGCATGATGGCCGAGCGTCGCGGCGACATCGTCGAGCACGGGGTCGACCGCGGAGAACGCGGACCTTGCGGCAATGATCAGAAACGGCGCGGCGACAAAGACTTCCGCGAGCACGATGCCAGCGAACGAATCCGTCAGTACACCATGGGTCATGCGGCCGGCCCATCCATACGGGCCGAGCAGAAAGAGCAGCAGCACGCCGCTGGTAAGCGGCGGCAGCGCCAGCGGCAATTGCACGACAAACCCGAGCAGCGCGACTTTGCGCGATTTCGAGCGCGCAAGGAAATAGCCGAGCGGCACGCCACCTAGCAGAACCACGAGCGACGTCACGCTGGCGCTCGCCGTCGAGATCCCAACCGCCGACCATGTCGCGCGCCAGTCGACATTTGCCCAATCCGCTGCCCCAAGCTGCGGCACACTCGCGACAAACGGCGCGCACAGGTAGGCGGCCAGCAGCGCAGCCAGCCACAGCAGCGGGCGAGCAGCGACAGGATTCACCGCCCTTACTGCGCGGCGGCGTCGATCACGGCTTGCACCGACGGCGGCACGGCTTGCAGGTTGCCGCTCACCGTCGGTTTGATGACGTCCACGCGATGTTGCTTGAGAAGCGCGCGACCTTGCGCATTCAGCAGGAAGTCGACAAAGCTGCTTGCGCCGTCACGGTTCGGCGCGTCACTGAGAATGGTCAGCGTGTAACTGGCCTTCGCCTGCAATTCGGGCGCCGGACGGATCGCCGGAATCTTCAGGTCGGACGTCTCTGTGGAATAGAAAAAGCCGGCATCGAGCTGTCCGGATTGTAGGCGGCCAACCAGCGTTTCCTCGGGCAAAACCTGTTCGGAATTTTCCGTCGCGCCGAGTGTCTTCTCGACGAGGTCCGGCTGATGATAGAGTTCAGCGGCCCTGGTCACCATTGCGACCGTGAACGCGCCCTTCGGATCGAGCTTTGGATCGGTCCGGCCAATGCGGATGCCCGGTTGCTGTAGCACCTGGTCCCAGCGCCTGCTCTTGAACTGCGGCGCGAATCTGCTTTGCGGGTTGTAGCCGATCATCAATGGCGATTCGGCGAAGTTCACATACCACGTGACGTGATCGCCGTTTGCCGCGCCGGTCAAACTGTCATTCACCTTGGGACTCGCGCTGATGAACACGTCGCCGCGGCGCAGCTTGCCCTTGATTTCGTTGGCGATCTTGTTGGAACCCGCCGCATAGCCGCGGAAGTGCAGCCCTGTGGCCTTCTCGAAAGCAGGGCCGATGCTGCGCTCCATTACATTGACGAGCGAGCCGGCATACAACACGTTGACCGTGTCGCCTTGCGCGAAAACGGGCGAGGCCGTAACGATCCCGGCGATGAGCACAATAGGAGTGACGGTAGAAGCGAGCAGTTTGCGAATCATGCGATGACCGGATGCGTTGTTAATGGCGCTATATTACGACGACGTCGCCGCCTGTTGGGCGACGACATGGTTGAATTTCAATTGAGCGGGAAGCTCCGCACATAGCCGGTGCCGCTGGCGGCGCGATCGATCGCGTACAGCCGACCGCGCGGTCCATCGACGGCGACCCCGCGGGCGTTCGGGAAGTCATTTGCGTGCCGCAAATAGTTCAAGGCGATGCTTCAGGTGGGCTTTACCACGCGCGCTGCCTCAGGTGGCGTGTTCTCGCCCATGTCTGCAGTGAGGTGTCCAACCTTGTGCCTTGCGGCGACAAATCCTCGCATTCCCAACGGTTCTCTTCGACGGCGACGATCTTGGGCCCTATGACTGCAACAACTCGAGCAGCGAACTCGGGGTGAAGGGAACAGACCTGGGGCGAACCCCGATGGCGTCGTAAATGGCGCTAGCTATTGCCGAAGGGATCACTGCACATGTCGGCTCACCGGCCCCCACAGGTGGCTGATCCGGACGATCCAGCAACACCACGTCGATCTCGGAGGGCAATTCCGGAAATTTCAGCAAGCGATAGGTAAGCCAATCAACGCTTGTCACCGCCGAACGTGAGAAGCTAACGTGCTCGAACAGCGTCCTGCTGATCGTCTGGACGACCTCTCCTTCAACCTGGTTGCGCACACCGTCAGGATTGACGATCAAACCGCAGTCGTGAGCGATCGTCACTTTCCCGATCTTCAACACGCCTGTCCTTTGGTTCAGCTCGATCTCGATGACAGACGCGACGTATGCATGATTGGGCTCGTAACGCACGCACGCCATACCTCGCCCACGTGCGATATCCGAGGTGGACCGTGTCGGAAAGAGAGGGCGACGCTGCCAACCTGAACGTGATTCGACCGCGCGCAGAACGGCCTGCGCGCGCGAATCGTCGAAGTGACGGAGCCGAAACTCGAGCGGATCTTCGTTGGCGGCAACTGCCAGTTCATCCATGAACGATTCGTTGGCGTATGTGTGCTGCAGTCTACCTGGACCTCGCAACCACGCGGGCCGCAAGAACGTCGTCGAAGTTCGATTGACCACCACGCTCATGTTGGGTACGTCATATGGCGCGATCACGTTGAACTCCATGCCGCCGGCGTTGTTCGGCTCATCGACCATGGTTGAGGAGCGCACAAGCTCGGCGGCGAGCAACGGCACGTCTGCGTTGCCCGACACACGATAGGGAACCCACGTCGTGTACTTCCACGCCTGAATACGACCGTGACTATCAACCACGCCTGCAACATCACATACCACCGGGGCGCCCTTCGGATCCCAGCCGTGCTCGTCTTGCCGCATCCACTGTACACGGACTGGTTGCCCGACAGCTTTGGACAGTATGGCTGCTTCGGCCGTCGCATCTTCATGACCATTGCGGCCATAACAACCAGCACCTTCGACGTATATCAACCGTATGTCGCTCGTGCCCATCTTCATCATCGCGGCGATCTGATCTCGAGTCATATGTGGCGCCTGCGTCGACGACCAGACTGTCAATTTTCCGTCCCGATAATCTCCAATTGCACAAGACGGTCCGATTGATCCGTGCGTTTGCATCGGCCAGCAATAGGTCGCGTGGACCACCTTATCAGCTTTCGTGATTTCAGCATCAGGCTCCCCACGTTCGAGCAACTTCCCCTGCTCGTGGATGGGAAGCGCTCTGACCGCGTCGAAGAGCTTCGTTTCTTCAGGCAGGCCGGACCACGAAGACCACGTTGCACGTATTGCGCGCGCGCTGCAGATTGCCGACCACTCATCCGTCGCGATCGCAGCCAGCAGATTTCCAATGCGCACCGTAAGGAGAAAGCCTGGCACCTTTTGGGCGTGTTGATCATCGACCGCCGACAGTTGGGCGCCGTACGCGTCCGGATGCAGGATGCGGGCATGAACCATCCCGTTGATACGTACATCATGCATGTAGGTGAACTCTGCGAACACCTTCGATCGAACGTCATCGCGTTTGACCGGCTGACCAACTACCCTGTAGTTCCTGGGTGATTTGAGTGGCGCCTTCGGATCGAGACCGAGTGTTTCGGGTTGCGTGGCGAGTAGCTGATGGTATGCGATCCCCTCCAAGTGATCGGTTCCCCGGAAGGCGAGGCCGTTCTCCAACCGAACCTCTACCTCTGGAATCCGGAACGCTCGTGCCGCCGCTCGACGGATCGCAGCGCCCGCCGTCGCCGCTGCCTGTCGCAGCTGAATCCCGGCGCCTTGAACAGACATCGAACCATTCGTCGGCCCCTGATCGACAGTCATTGCAGTGTCGCCCTGAACGACTCGGACCCGCTCGAGCGGAAACTCCAGTTCTTCGACCACCATCTGCGCCAGTGCGGTGGTGTTGCCTGTACCTAGATTCACCTTTCCGGTATATAGCGTGAGCGTCCCGTCAGCGCCGAGGACGAGAAATGCGTCGACGCGAGCAGGATCCACTGACTTCGTGAGTGCAGCCGGAACGGCGTCCTCGCCCGCAATCTCAGCGAAGGAAAGCCGGGATAGGGAGAAGCCAACGACAAGAGCGGCGCCTTGAAGGAAGAAGTGCCGTCGGGAGATGGAGGTTGGGTCGGAGATACGCATTCATGCACCACTAGCTTTAAGGATGGCGCGGACGATCCGCATGTGCGTTCCGCAGCGGCAGAGATTGGAGGCAAGCGCCTGCTTGACCTGCTCTTCGGTGGGCTTCGGATTGGTATTCAACAGTGAGCGCGCTGCGATCAGCATTCCGTTTATGCAGTATCCGCACTGAACCGCTTGCTCCTCGATGAACGCGGTCTGCAGGGGATCTGGCGATGCTGGATTTCCCATCCCTTCAAGGGTCGTAATCTTCCGGTTCACCGCAGACGAGACTGGCATAACGCATGAGCGTCGGGCGGTGCCGTCAACCAGAACGCCGCAGGCGCCGCACTGACCAAGTCCGCAGCCGAACCGGGGACCTTTCAAGGACAGCTGGTCGCGAAGAACATAGAGCAGCGGTGTCTCGGGCGTAGCTTTCACCTGGACGGTGCGTCCGTTCACGTGCAAAGTTATTTCGATTGTCGGGGCGGTCATTTGTCGTTTCCAGTTTGCCTGCGCACCTTTTCGACATCGCTCGGGCTCACCGCTGGTGCGTGATTACCCCAGCTGTCGCGCATGAAGGTGAGCACATCGGCGACGTCGGTATCGCTGAGCGCACCACGTTGAGCTGGCATGGGATAGGGAGCAGGTTGGCCGTCGATTACCAGTGGCTCAGCACCATTGAGGGTCACGTTAATGAGTGACAGCGGATCCTTTTCCTGCACGTTCGGATTGCCCGCGAGCCGGGCCAGATACGGCGCAGTACCACTGCCATTCGCAAGGTGGCACGCGACGCAAAAATTCCGATAGATTTGCGCGCCATGTGCCTTGGCGGCGGGGCCCGCATCGGTTTGAGTTGCGTCGCGCCTGGCGGTGGCCGCGCCCGGCAGCGATTTCAGATAGATAGCGATCGACTCGAGATCGCTCTCACTCAGCCACTGAGTGCTATGGTTGACGACGGCAGTCATGGGGCCGAACGCGGTCGCGTGCGCGTTTGCACCGGTCTTCAGGAAAGTCTCGATATCCTCGGCAGTCCATTCCCCGATGCCAGTCGTCCGGTCTGCCGTCAGATTTGACGCGAACCAGCCGTCAAGCGAAGCGCCGGACAGGAACGCATGGCTGCTTCCGTCAAGTGCCTGCTCCTCGAACGCCGCACCTCGTGCAGTGTGGCACGCGCCGCAGTGGCCCAGCCCCTGCACCAGATAGGCCCCTCGATTCCATTCGACACTTTTGTCCGGACGCGGCTCAAAGCGATGAGCATCCAGAAACAGAGCGTTCCAGACCCTCATGGGCCACCGCATCGACAGCGGCCAGCGAATGTCAGGAGTATGGTTGGCCTGATGTGCCGGCTTCACGCCATGCATGAAGTACGCATAAAGCGCGTCGACGTCCGCATCGGTGATCTTGCTGTACGACGTATAGGGCATCGCCGGGTAGAGGTTGCGCCCATCCTTTGCAACGCCTTCGCGAAGAGCGCGAGCAAACTCAGCTTCGGTATACTGCCCGATACCAGTCTTTGAATCAGGCGTTATGTTGGTCGAATAGATGCCGCCGATAGGCATATTCATTCTCAGACCGCCCGAGAACGGCATGCCGCCCTTGACTGTATGGCATGCGGCACAGTCGGCTGCGTGAGCGAGATAGCGCCCACGGACGAGAAGAGTCTGATCCGGCTCGGCTTGGGCGGCCTTTGCTGCACCTATGGCGCTCAATAGCGCCAGTATTGCGAGGATTCCTTTTCTCACCTGCATATCCTTTTATCGAGACGCGCAAAGCGAAACTTCATCGCTCGCCGAACATCGCCTTGCGTGCCTCCTCGTCCATCTCAGCCTTGAAGGCGTGACGTGCCTTCAGCGATTCGGCGCGCTGCGCCGCTGGTCGGAGGTTGATTTCGTCGAGCAAACGCTTGACGTTCGGCAGCTTCTCCCACGCTTCGGCGCCGAGTATGAAGGGCACAGCCCATGCCCATCCCCATACGGCCATGTCCACCACGGTGTATTCGTCGCCGAGCATGTAGCGATGCTTCGTCAACTGAGCGTCAACGATGTGCCAGTGACGCCACGCCTCATAGTCGTAACGATTCACCGCGTAGTCCTTAGGCTCGGGCGCAAAGTGTTTGAAATGCACCGCCTGGCCCGAGTATGGGCCAATGCCCGTCGCAACGAACGCTGCGAGCTTGCCTTGCTGAGGGCGCTTGACTCAACGTGCGTGAACGACTTGCCGTAGACATGTAGTTGCGTTTTTTGCAAGTATCTCAATGTATCGCCCGTCAGATCGAACGTGATCGAGAAAACGCTTGTCGCGTCGTTTTTCGCCATGTACTGAGATTCAGCTATGCCTTTGGATTGTGACGTTAAGGTCATCTTATTCCCGGCTTTTCCTTCCGCCACGACACAGACAGCCCTGGGAATACAAAACGAGTCATAGACAATCTGTTTCTTCTTGTCGTAAATCAGATAGCCGCGTTGGTCATGGAACTGTTTGTTGTCCCTTTTACGGAAGACCTGAAGCGTGTAGGCCATTGCCACCGGTATTGATCACTGGCGTTCGTCGCGTCCGCTGCTGGTTCAAAGGTTAACTGCTCGTAATAAGGTTCCATCGCGGGATTGCCTGTGCCTACTTTGGAACCTACTTGACCGGGCGCCACATCCACGCCGCCGGTCGCAATGGTTCTCCAGGTGCCGACCAGCTTGGCTAAGGGACCGAAATCCATTCCTTTAATGACGGTTCCTTGTGCATACGCTGTGGACATAGTCGAGAGGACGATTGCAAGAGAGACAAAGTATTTATTCATCATCTGCGTTACATTATTCGAGGGGAGTTTTCTTATGGCAATTATTTTACATGGGCACGGAGCTGGAATTGTTTTTATGTCTCGCAATTCTATATTTCATCTCCCTGTGCAGACTGTCTTCCTGCGAACCGCGGGTCAAGGAATACGAGTGGTTGGAGTGCGATGATCATTGCGCGTTGGACGTACGGGAGACCGGACCTTTGATCTTTTCCCTTCGCCGCTCGCTCTGTCGTCTGAGACCTCAACCGGTCGCCGATCGACCCGCCCAGGTAGAGAGGGCTGCGGACGGGTCGCCGATATCGGTGCCGGGCGCCAACGGTGGAAGAAACGTCAAACACGTCGGCCGCCTCGACCGAATCGCAAGCGTGGCGGCAACACTGACATCAAGGATCTCTCAGATATAACCCGGATTTTCCTCCGGGTTACATCAAGCGCTCGGGCTTTTAGATGGGCGATCGGCACTTGTCTGAGTCCTACCGTTCCCGACGCTAATTCCTTGAATGTGATCATTGGTCGTAATGCAGCCTGACGCGCTGTCCATTTCGATTGCGTCGCAAAATCTGATCTCGCCATCGTCGTGGTTGATGATTGTGTGGCCTGCTTCGCGGTGCAGCGACTGGCACCGTAAGCTGTGACTGGCGCGCGCCCCTCAACCGAATTGAAACCGTTCTATAGGCTTTTCGCGCTATCGCCGCCCGTCACTTCGATTTCCGAGCCGGTGATCATTGCAGCGGCATCCGAAGCGAGAAATACCGCCGCAGGCGAGACGTCTTCCGGCTGCACCCATCCGACGCCAAGCGGCATCGTTGCCGCGCGGCGGTCCCACGCTTCTTGCGGCGTCAGGAGGCCGTTCGGTTTGTGGTAGCCGGTTTCACCGACGCTTTCCGTCAGTCGCTTTTCATACAGCGTCAAAGCGGTGGCGACAAGCCCTGGTACTACGGCGTTGACTGTGATGTTATAGCGACCGAGTTCGAGTGCCGCCGACTTCATCAGACCAAAGATGCCCCACTTGGACGCCGCATAACTTGCTGCGTCCTTCGTACCGTGCCGTCCCTGCATCGAAGAAATCACGATGATGCGTCCATAGTTGCGGGTCACCATCATTGGTGCAAATGCTCGGATAGTATTTGCGGTACCGTTCAGGTTATTGTCGATGACGTCCGTCCACTCCGTGTCCTGAAGATCCAGAAGTGGCTTCCAGTACTGAATGGCTGCGTTGGCAACGACGATGTCGATCTTTCCGTAACGCTGTTCGATGCGGTTCGCAGCGGCGCGCAAGGCGCCTATGTCTCGGATGTCTGCGCGAATACCTTCGGCGCGGCGCCCATACGCCTCGATCATGCTGACTGTCTCAGCAAGCTCTTGCGGCGTGGCGGCCGCTGCATCAGAGGCGGTGCTGACCGGTCCTGAAATATCGAGCGCAATCACGTCCGCTCCATTTGCTGCGAACTCGACCGCAATGGCGCGACCGATTCCGCGGGCCGCCCCGGTAACGACCGCAACGCGCCCCTGCAGCCTGGAATCGCGGCCAGCGATGATTGGCCCCGCGGTCTTGGCCGCCGGCGGCACTGGCACGGGCAGCCCGTCCATAGTAGGAACGCCGCCGGGCGTTTTCTGGGCATGCGCGACGCCTGACAGCAATATGCCTGCGGCGGCGGCACCACCGCCAACGATCAACTTTCGTCGCGAGCGGTCCGGCTCAGCCTGGTCGACGTCACATTTTCTTTCTTGGGTTACCAATTCGATGCTCCTTTCAGTTCTGGGGTTAATGAGCCCGCCGAGCTTGACGGCAGGCGACGGCGCTGTGATATGCGGAGCCCTGATGCGAATTGCACAGGCCCCGGGGGCGTCGCCCGACTCGCATTCGATAGACGATACTTCGATGTTGCCTAGCCAGAAAGCGCCTCGCCGAGCAGTTCACGCGGGCGTAGGCGGCGCCAACCGGTCAGGAGCTTGCCCGGGCATCCTCGCTACCCTTCGCGGACAATTGCGATGTCGGCCCGCAATCGGCAATGAACTTTGCATGCAGGCGCCTCTCCGCCCGCGTGAGCTCCTCCGGATATTGCAGATCATTCCGGGCCGGTTCATACCCCACCGATTCAAGCTCCGACAATTCCCGAATGAGGTCGCCATGTGCAATCCCGCCTTCGGTCGCTACAAAGGAATACGAGTGACATTCCTTTGCCGACAATTTCTCCTCTGCGCTAGCGGATACGCTAACTATCATCAAGGCGATGACCGAGGCCATCTTGAATCGGCTGTTCATGTGGGCTCCTGTTTTGAGAGATTTGAAGAAATCCCAAGCCGCCACCGACATTTACCACGCGAGACCACCGCGCGACGACGAGAGTGCGTGCCAACACGATATCTAGTCGATCAGCGCCTTTATGCATCCGGAAAGTGAAGGATAGTTAATCAAGACGGACTGCGATTCAGCCGCGTGGCACCGGTTTTCGGGACGGGCCGGCTGCAGGAGCGAGAGACATCACATACGACACGCTATGCAGCACCAGCATCCGACGACAGAACGAAGCCGCGGAGGGCTCGGCGGGAGGTATATGAAAACAATCCGGGCGCTCCTCCTGCCGGAAGTACTCTGCATGGTGGTGCCGAGCATGCTCACGCAGTCCGTTTCGAAGAAAGTAAGAGACTTCGTTCCTTACATCATCTACATCGACGGACTGTGTCTGCTCGTGAAGCCCCGGGAAAGGGGGCGCTTCGTATGGCCGCAGGCGACAGGTGGCATCGGTTAAACGCTTTGAACAATGAGTACTCGAAAGGGCGCTGTCACGTTGCTGACTCCATGACGAGATATCGGCAAGGACAGTCGTGTCTCAGAACACGGTGGACGGAGCTTGGGCAATGCCGGTGAAGAGACGCCAGGCTTCAAATCGCGCGGCGAGCTGTTTGTGATAGAGCGAGGCGCTCAGCAGATGACGCTTGAGCGCGAAGTGCTGGCGGATCGGACCGAAGCACGACAGGAATGACTGCGTGCGTTCGGGCAAGCGAAACCCTCGCATCCGGCGCTCGGGCGTTGTCACGTTCGCGGACTGGTCAGCCAAGTTGAAGTGATGAAAAAGACGAAATCGCTCTACCACGGCCATCGATTCCCGGCGTCGGTCATCAGTCAGGCAGTTCGGTGGTATTTCCGTTTTGAACTCAGCCTGCGCGACATCGAGGAGCTACTGTTCGAGCGCGGCGTGGTTGTCAGCCATGAATCGATCCGGCGGTGGACGGACAAGATTGGCACTGCTTTTATCGATGGTTACGGTTTCGGGCGCGCCATTCTGATCGATGGCCTTCTCGAACTACCGTTGGGCCCTCCTCGGGATTGCGCAAGCTCAGCGGGTAGGCCATGTACCAACGCACGCACACCAACATTATCTCGAGCGGATAGTGCAACCGCTTCAGCACTTTGGCTACCGCCGGACTCAGCGCTTTCATTACCGTTCACATCATTCTGTTAGGTCCCGCAGCAGACCAGCCTCCGCTATTGCAACAGAACCGACGCGACTCCGAATGTCAGGCTTGCCGTCGAAATGATGCCGTCGTTTGCGCCAAGCACCGCAGCGCGCAGCCAGCCAATTGCCTTGATGCGATCCTTTGTGAGCTGGGGGCATTGGCATACACCTTAGCCTTAGAGGGTCTCGAACCTGATCGCGCGACGGCCCTGCCTGGGGCAGCATCCGCTGCAACACGTGGTCCTTCAGAACGAAGTGGTGGAACAACGCTGCGGCGACATGCAGACCGGCCAATGCGAACAGCATCCATGCGAGGATGCCATGCACATCCCCCATCTCGTGGCCGAAGGCCGAGCCCGGTTCGCTCAGTGCAGGATAAGGCACGACGCCCAGCAGGCGGACCGTCCAGCCGCGTGAAGACGCGTTGATCCAGCCGAGCAGCGGCACCAGCACCAGAGCGGCGTAGAGCAGAACATGCGTTATGCGCGAGACGACGCTGAGTAGCGGCGGCAGCTTGTCCGGCGTGGGCCAATGCGTCAATCGCCAGATCACCCGGATTGCCATCACGGCGACGAGCGTCGCGCCCACGCCAAGATGCCAGGCGATCAGATTAACGGGCTGCGTGTCCTTGTGGACATCCGGCATCGTCCAGCCGATCACAAACTGCATAGCGACCAACAGGACGGTTAGCCAGTGCAGCGTGCGCGCGACTGCATCGTATGCCGGATGCGTCGTTCCGTAAGCGTTAGCCATTCCTGCTCCTCAAGTTGTCGCGAATTGATGAATTGACGAGGCGCGTAGCCCGCGGATGTAGCCCGAAAAATCCACTGCAAAATTCCGAGCGATGCTAACCACCTTACCTTAAGGCTACGCTGATTAAGTCCTTTTCGCTCCCCGCAAAGCCTTGTCGCTACGTGGCCATTTGCGAAAATCAGGTACTTATTCAGCGTTGCCTTAAGGAAATCTGACGCTCGGAGGCACGATCCAGATCGTTCGACTCCGCTGCTGTTTCCGCATAGCCGCCAACGTAGCGTTTGCGAGACCGGAAGCCGGGAGGCTGAGGTTTTGCGCTTGCATCACGGAGGCGTTTGCGCCTTGGCAGGCAACGTCACGGGCCAGCTCTTGCCGATCCCCGCATGCATCACCAATCAACCCTCATCGTTCGGAAGCCACATGCGCCTGCTAAATCGGCTGGCTATCTCGATGGTTTTGCCGCTCGCCTCCTTCGCAATCGAACAGCAAGATCACGAGATGCGGGCTTCTGCGCGTGGCCCGCCATGCCGGCAGGCCTCGCAACCGGTTATAGGTCGCGGTCCGTTCTTCCACGAAACATTTTCGCGTCTGATGCATGGAAAAGCGTTGCCTGATGATGTCCGTCCTCCAGCGGCACGAAACGCATACTCGGATGCGTCACTGCTTCGCAGATCGCAGCAGCATCCGCCGCGTCGTTCTTGCCGCGCTTGCCGGACAGGCTATCTTCAGTTATTCGTTCCGCGAGTTCTATAACCCACCATCGAACTGCATCCCCAAGCCAAGCCGAGCCTATCGAGCCGGCGCGGCCCTGCCGGTCATATTTGGCGCGCGTGGGTCGGGGTTCATATACAGGCTCGTGCCGTTTGCCCGCATGTTGTTAAGCGCCGGCCCGGAGCCGATGCCTCTTGTGGCGGCGAGCGAGGTTCCCGCGCCCGGAATTGGGCTGGGGCCGGCCCCGGTGCCCACACTCGTTCCCGGTGCGGCGCCCGCACCGCTCATGCTGCCCCCGGTGTCGCCTGGCTGCTGAGCATAGGCAACGCCCGCCGCACCGAGCATCAGCGCCGCCACGAGCGCCGACATCGACACCCCAATACTGCCGGACACGGTCTTCATAGCCCACTCCATCACATTGTTGAATTGCCCGAGCGTGAGCCCGCGCAGCGAAGCGCTCAAGACGCATGACGTTGTGCGCGCTGCTTTGTTAAATCGAAATGCTTACCCTTGGTACATTGACGCTGACCCGCGTCAACCGGCCGGCTGATGCGCCGCTTGCGCGGGCGCTACACCGGCCGACGTTTGCGGGGCGCTGGGGGAGAGGTGCGCTGCAGTGGGGACACAGTCCGCGCGATACTCGGCTTGCACCTTCTGTTGCGCCTGTTCCAGATCGTCAGGGTAGGTGTTGGCGTCGTCGGGATTGTAACCGGCCGCTTCCAGCTCGTTCAACTCCCGCATCAATTGCTGGTGTGTCACTTCGCCTTTCAACTGTTCGAATGGGTAGTCTTCGCATTGCTGTTGTGTCAGTCCCGGCGAGGCCATCGCCGACGCGCTGCCGATCAGAAGAAGGGCGGTGACAAAGGTTTTCGTTGTAAGCCTCATTTTCATTCCATCCACGAGAAGGTTCGAGTCGTCCCGCGAACAATGTAGCGGGATGGCATTAGACTAGCCGAGGCGACCTACCAGAACGGCGTCGGGAAAATGAAACTGCTTTTATCCTTGTCCCGGTTTTTCGGGTTCTGTTGCAATAGCGGAGGCTGGTCTGCTGCGGGACCTAACAGAATGATGTGAACGGTAATGACAGCGCTGAGTCCGGCGGTAGCCAAAGTGCTGAAGCGGTGGTTGTGTCGCGCTAAGGATGCGGGAGTAAAATTCAGGCGGACATTTTCCTGAAGTGAAGCGTGATATGAAGAATGCGACTGCGAGAAAAGCCCTGCCTGCCGGCGTAGCGAATGTACTCAAACGCCTGCACTATCCGCCGGACGTGATCCTGCTGTGTGTGCGGTGGTATGTGGCTACTCGCTGAGCTTGCGAAATCTCGAGGAAATGATGGCCGAACGGGGTTTCGAGGTCGACCATTCGAGCGTGGATTTCCTGTTGCGGGCGCATCGCGACAAAGCTGTCGCGCGCCGTTACTTCGAGAAAGCCATCGATCGGAACGGGACGCCCGAGACCGTGACCATGGATAAAAGCGGGGCGAATCTGGCCGCCCTCCAGGCCATCAACGCCGAGCGGGAAACGCCCATCAAGCTCCGGCTGGTCAAATATCTGAACAACATCGTCGAGCAGGATCATCGGGCGATCAAACGACGAACCAGGCCCATGATGGGCTTCAAGGATTTCCGGTGTGCCCGCATCATCCTGTCAGGCATTGAGACGATGCATATGATCAGGAAAGGCCAGATGAAGGACAGCGGCGTCCCCCGAACCGCCGCCGATCAGTTCTATTCGTTGGTGGCGTAAGGACTCCTTGTCATTGCGGAACTTTCTTGACTTGCCAATCTTATCGCGACACAACCTTTCGCAACAGGCATCACCAATTTGCGGTGGAAGAAAGCGGCAGGCTCAGGAGGCGGACCCCTGTAATGCGGTACCCAACCCGCGGATATCAGTGTGACCCACCGTCGAGACTTACTGCTACGCCGCCCTCAGGAAATTCACCCGCCTATGGAGTCAAACCGAAAAAACCTATCCCGATTGACACGGAAAATGTAATGAACGCCTCCCACCCGAGTGGCATGGAAGCCACGAAAAACGTCGATTCTCGCGAGGTAACAGGGGCCATCGGGTATCCCCCGTCCGGAGGATCATGAGGGCCATAGGCCAACCAACCGGAGGAGGATTCAAAATGAAACTCACGCCAGTGGGAGTCGACATTGCCAAGAACGTATTCCAGATTCATTACGTGAATGCGGAAACTGGCGAGATCGTGAACAGGCAGATCAAGCGAGCCAGGTTTCTGGAGTACTTTGCGAACCTGGCCCCCTGCCTGATCGGCATGGAAGCCTGCGGCGGGTCGCAGCACTGGGCGCGGCGGCTGCTCGAAATGGGGCATCAGGTGAAGCTGATGCCGGCAAAATTCGTCAAGGCCTTCAACATCGGCAACAAGAACGACCCGGCTGATGCGCGCGCAATCTGGCTGGCGGTGCAGCAACCCGGCAAAGCGGTGGCGGTGAAGACCGAAGCGCAGCAGGCCGTGCTGGCGCTCCACCGCATGCGGCAGCAACTGGTGAAGTTCCGCACAATGCAAATCAACAGCCTGCGAGGTTTGCTGGCCGAGTACGGTGAGGTGATGGGTAAAGGCCGGTCCAGGTTGGATAAGGCAATAGCAGGCGTACTTGAGAAGTTGACCGAGCGGTTGCCCACGGTACTCATTGAAACGCTACGCGAGCAGTGGAATGGGCTGGAAATGCTGGACCGGCAGATTGCCGAGATAGAGCGACGCCTTCAGGAGTGGATGAAACAGGACAAAGCATGCAAGAGCATCGCCGCGGTACCCGGCGTAGGTCTGCTGACGGCGACGGCAGCAGTTGCGACGATGGGTGATCCCAAGTCGTTCAGATCGGGGCGCGAGTTTGCCGCCTGGCTCGGTTTGGTACCCCGACAAACGGGTTCCGGCGGCAAGGTGCTCTTGCTGGGGATCAGCAAACGGGGAGATACGTATCTGCGCACCCTCTTGATTCACGGCGCCCGCAGTGTGCTGTACAACGCGAAGGATCCCGGGACATGGGTTGAGCGCATCGGAAAGCGGCGACCACCAAACGTGGTACTCGTAGCCCTGGCTAACAAGATGGCTCGGACAATCTGGGCGATCCTTGCCCATGATCGGCCGTACGAGAAGGGTTTCATAAGCGCGAAACCCGCATGAACTATGTACCCTGCGCAGAACGTATTTACCATCTGGTAAGGACCCACATCTCGAAGAGGTTGCGTCGGCGATTGAGTGCGATGACGAATCAGGTCGGACCGTGACTCGCTAAACCTGCATATGACAGGGGGCTCCGAGCTCTTACGGAAAATGAGGTGCGAGTCAGCGGATTTCATCGGGGCCCGCAGCCACTATCAGGCTGCAACAAGGCCGGATATAAAGCTGCAGCCCAACCTAAGTTACGTCAAAGCGCACAAATGCCTCGCAAACGGGAGGCGTTCATATAAAGTCATATCAGTATCTCTACCGCGCCGTCGACAAGGCCGGCCACGGTTGACTTCCTGCTGCGAGCCAAGCGGGACAAGGAAGCGGCCCGACGGTACTTCGAGAAGGCCATCGATTAGAATGGCGCGCCCGAAACCGTAACCATCGATAAAAGCGGTGCCAATCTGGCCGGGCTGCACGCCGTGAACGCCGAGCGTGAGACGCCCATCAAGATCCGCCAGGCCAAGTAACTCAACAATATCGTGGAACAAGACCATCGGGCGATCAAGCGACGTACCCGACCCATGTTGGGATTCAAGGATTTCCGTTGTGCCCACATCTTGCTGAGCGGCATTGAACTCATGCATATGATCGCCAAGGGGCAGATGAAAAACGCAGGCAAACTCAAGCCATCGGCCGCCCGGCAATTCTGCTCGCTGGCGATGTAACATCTTTTATCAAGAGTAACTCCGGCAAGAAAAGGCGCGGCCTGCCGGCTGATGAAAAGCCGTTCGGCCGCGCCTCGTCCCACCGCATTACCGGTCTATCCACCAGCATAGATCGTCGAGTTCAGGCTGGCGATTTGCCCGTCCTTCTCGGCATGCACCAATTCCTGATAGACCTGTGCGCGGGTCTTAGCCGTATTCGACGCAGATTGCGTCGTTCCATTCGCCGATACACGAGCCGTATTCAACGCAGATTGCGTCGTTCCATTTGCCGATACACGGACGGGCGCGTCGGATTGAGCGAACGAAACGACCGGAGCGACCAGTGCAGCGACAACGACAACGGCCTGGATGAGCGACTTCATGATGACTTACCTCGAAATTGTGTCTTATCTTGCTTCGAACACCCTTGTTCGAAGCCTGTGACTACAGTCTAGGTAAGCACGCACTTAAGATTAAGTGGGAAGGCAGGAACTGACTGTTGTTAAAAGACGGGGAACTACTGGAGATTTGCCATGGCCGCTAAACGATTCAAGAGCGACGCTTTCGAAGCGATCCATAGCGCTGCGTCCGTTCTTCGCCGCTCGAGACTGATCGACAAGACGACGATGCGCGAGTACGACGAACTCTGCCTCGAGGAGCCTCCGCACTTTGAGGCCAAGGACGTCATGCTAATTCGCAAAAGCAGCCAAAGGTCAGCCAGCCGGTCTTCGCGCTCTATCTGACACAACCCGCTTTCGCTCGTCTGTCATTACGGGGTTTAAGCAACAGTTCACAGATGTTGCGCATGCGGAAATTGCCTGGCACCTCACACCGCACGGCGGCTGGCAGTGTCGATCCATTCCTGGTCACCGAGGTGAACCGTCAATCGAGAGGCACGTTGTCTTCAGAGCTTCACACCCGACCGTTACCAGTCACGCATGCCCGGATAGGCTACTGCTGGTCGCACAGCAGGTCACAGTCCTCGCAGTCAATGTTCCGACGCCGGGCGTGACAAGGCAAGAAAGAGCTTTACCGCCGACTACATGCCGCATAACGCGCGGCTGACGGCGACACGTGTCGCACCAACAACGTGACAATACCCTGTCACCAGCCAAACGACAGGATGTCGTTCGCGTTGATGATCGCCGACGCGATCTCTTCGACCGTCATGCGTTTGGCCATCGCCTGCTCTCGGATGATCCGGTAGGCCTCGGTCTTGTCCACGCCCCGCTGCCGGCAAAGGATATCCTGTGCGTCGGCGATCTTGCGAGCACCGCCAAGCTTTTCCTCGAGCCGCAGGACGCGCCTCTTCAGCTTTTTCGTGTGCGCGCCGATTTCGCGCCCAACGACGAGCGCGCTCAACAAGCCGAACGAACGGATCGGCGAAGCGACGACTGCCTTCGCGCCGATACGCAATACCGCCTCGATTACGGTCGGATTCTCGTAATTGATGACGGCAATCGACGGCGGAGCGTCTTCGGCCGCGCACCAGTCGTAGGCGAGATTGAGCATGTCGGGGAAAAGAGCGACGAAGACCACATCGCTGCCTTCCGGCGGCGCCGGCAACGGCGGCCAGAAAGCCTGCACCTGGCAGCCTATGCGTTGAAGTTGCTGCGTCAGCTGTGCGCCGTCGTGATCGTTCGGGTGGAAAACGCAGACGCGCAGCGAGCGAAGATCCCTGAGGAGATGAGAAACAGGCCTGACCCGCTCGGGCTCGCCCAGAGAACGCTTGACTTCGTCGCTCATGCCATGCTCTCCAACATCATCGGGCTGACCAGTCGCCAAGTGCGTGCGCAACGAGGTAGGGGTCGGGCCGCACCGCTGCCCCCGCTTCCTGCTCGATGGTGAATTCCCCCCTTCGATCGACTCGGCCGATGCGTGGATGCAGCCACGTATGATGCGTCGAAGCATCGACGCGCACCCGTCCCTGTGGCGCGTCGAATTCGCTGCCGAGCAATTTGGGCATCAACGCTTCGATGTCGGCGCTGCCGGCCGCACGCATCGCGCGAGCCATCAGATGAACCTGAAAGTACGCTGCCTCCCAACTGGCGTTAGGAATCACCTCGGGCCCGAATGCTTGCGCGAATTTCTCCACGCACGCGTAATTGGCATCCGACCCGATCGAGCGGAAATAAGGTGCGGCCGTAATATGGCCACAGGCAATTTCCGCTCCCATCTGCGCGACCTCGACTTCGGACGTAGTCAGGCTCGCGATTGGCATGGTTGTCGGATCGAAACCTGCGCGTGCGTAGGCGCGATAGAAGTGCTGGGTCGCGCTGCCGACCACCGTCGAAAATATGAAATCCGGACGCGTCTTGCCGATGTCTTCGATGACATCGGCGAAATCGTCCTCGGTCGCACCAAGACGAACGTAGCGCTCACCTAATTTCGCGCCACCGGGCCGCTGCATGACAAGGTCGGACATAATGCGATTCGACTCGTACGGGTAGATGTAATTCGATCCGACCATATACACACGCGGGCCGAACTGCGACGTCATGAAGTTGGCCAGTTGCACGCTGTTCTGGTTCGGCGCAGCGCCGGTATAGATGAGGTTCTCCGAAAATTCGAAACCCTCGTAGAGCGTCGCGTAGAAGAGCAGGCGGTTCCAGCGTTCGACGATCGGCAATACGGCCTTGCGTGTGCTCGACATGTAGCAGCCGAAGATCACCGGCACGTCATCTTCGAGAATGAGCCTCTCGGCAAGCGCCCGGTACCTCACAGGATCGGACTGCGGGTCGTAGCGGATCGGCACCACTTCGCGTCCGTCGATGCCACCCGCGTCGTTGATCTCGCGTATCGCGAACAGAGTTGCATAGAGTTGCGACGATTCAATTGCCGACGTGACGCCGGTTTCGGAATACAACACGCCCACTTTGATTGGCTCTGTCTGTGTCACAGTCGTATGCGCCCTTGTTCGGTATATCGGAGTCGGGCGAAGGTGAAGGCCAAGGCTCCATCCTACTTCGCCAAAAAAACAGGGAACGCGGCCAGCCCTCGTGCCGCGCGGTCCGGCTATCCCACCAGCTTTTCAAGCAGCCGGCCGATCTGAACGGGCAGATTCGTCGCGCGTTCCATGACCATGTAGCGCTCCCGTCCAAAGATCGTCCGCACATAGCGGCGGGCATCGCGATCGAGCGCAAAACAGAAGATCAGGATGCCGCGCGACGACAGCCCGGCAACCGCGTGACGGGCATCTTCGACCAGATGCGACGAGTCGTGAACGTCGATGTCGGACGGTTCGCCGTCCGAGACGAGAATCAGCACTTTGGCGTCGGTCGTCTCACTGTCGAGGCACGTCGCGGCGTGCCGTATCGCGGCGCCCATGCGGGTCGAGAACTCGCCGCGCTGTGCCTGAAGCCTGTGCCGCTCCACTGTGCCGAAAGGCTCATCGAAGTCCTTGATGCGGGTATAGCGTACCTCGTGCCGGCCATTCGATGCAAAGCCGTGCAGTGCAAGTCGGTTCGGCGTCGGACCGAGCGCCGTAGCGATCCTCGTCGCCGCCTCTTTCTCGATGTCGAGCATGGACGGCTCGCCAGCCCTGGCACGATCGTTGGTCGACTCGGAAAGATCGAGCAACAGGAGCACCGACATGCTCGGACGCCTGCGGTGCTTGCGTTGAAACACCCGCTCGTCGCCGGGAACGCATGCGCGCCGCCTGATCTCAGCGTCGATCAGCGCGCTCAGATCGAGGTCATCGCCGTCGAACTGCCTGCGCAGTCGTTGCGCGGGTTCCTGCCACCAGGGCGGCGGTGCCCGCCGCGATGACGCGCTGCGCACCGCATGACCGGAGGCTTGTGCCGGCGCACGGTCGAACACGCTCGTCCATTCGGCGAATTCGGCGCCCACGCGCGCGTGCCATTCGGGGTATCGATGGCAGCGTACCTCTTCGGCTTCCAACGATGCGTGGTCGTTCTTCGCGGCTTCGTCGTTCGACTGGTGCTGCAACGCAAACTCGCCGGCGACGTTCGTTTGCACCGGCTCGGGCTTCGCTGGCGCGGACTGTTCGTCTGAACGCCAGAGATAGGCGTTGTCGTCCCGGTAGGCCGGCTCGACGTAGTACGTCGACAAATCGAACCGCACACGCATCTGCGCGAGATCGACGGCCAGTATGCTGGCGACTTCGTCATACGCACCCGCATCGTCGGGACGCCCGGCAAGTTCCTCGACGAGATCGCGACCTTTCCTGATCCAGTGATTCGGGTCGTCATAGCCGGGGTCATGCAACGTGCGCGCCAGGCGGGCGGCAAGCGAGGAGAAGCTCATCAAACCCGCGTCAGCGCGGATCGTATGAAAGCCGCCCCACAGCCGGTGCAACCCGGGGTACTCGCGCATCAGCAACCGCTCGACGCGCGCGTCTTCGATCAACGATGCGACAGCGATCCACAGTGCGCCGCGTTTGCCGACCGGCGACGCAGGCCGCGAATAGCGCAGGTGTGCGAGCGCGTGGGCGACCGAAGCCTGATACAGACGTGTCGCGGCAAAGCGATCGGCCGACAGCGTTGCCGGTGGCACCTTGATCACCCCGGCGCCGATCGACGCGCGAACCGGCAATGCCGCTTCCTCCGGCACAGCGAGCACTTCGATCTTCAAGCCGCTTGCCACGTCACTGATATCGCCGGCATGCCCGAAGCCCGTCGCATAGTGCCCGAGCATGCGCTGCACGGGCTCGAACAACGCGACATGGCGCTCCCGCAGTCCCGCCGCGGCACCCTGCGCTTCGTCGCCGTCCTTCAGAACGTCCGGCATCGTCATCACGGTCCAAACTGCGCGGTCACGAATCCGTCGAGCGCAGTGCGCAATTCGTCGTCGTCGGTAATCGGACGCGTCATCGCGAGCTCGCAGGCCGCGCGTGCCGCGATACCGCCGCGTATCAGAGCCCCTGCATGGACGAGCATGCGCGTCGAGATGCCTTCGGCGAGGCCCCGCAAGCGCAGCAGGCGCGACTGCCCGGCGATCCGCACCAGTTTCGCCGCGGTATGGCGATCCACCTTGCCTTCGTGGGCGACGATGTCGGTTTCGACCGCTTCATCGGAGTAGTGAAATTCGATCGCACCGAAGCGTTGCCGTGTCGACGGCTTCATGTCTTTGCCGAAGCCCTGATAACCGGGGTTATACGACACGACGAGCTGGAAGTCCGGATGGGCGCGCACGAGTTCGCCGCGCTTGTCCAGCGGCAGGATGCGCCGGTCGTCGGTGAGCGGGTGAATGACGACGAGCGTGTCCGAGCGCGCTTCGACCACCTCGTCGAGATAGCAGATCGCGCCATGCCGGGCGGCGATCGTCAGCGGTCCGTCGTGCCACGACGTGCCGCTGCCGTTCAACAGATAGCGCCCGGTCAGGTCCGACGCGCTCATGTCCTCGTTGCACGCAACAGTGACGAGCGGCTTGTCCAGGCGCCACGCCATATGCTCGACGAAGCGCGTCTTGCCGCAACCGGTCGGACCCTTGAGGATCATCGGCATGCGCTGCGAATAGGCGGCGTCAAAGAGTTCGGTTTCCTGCCCGACGGGGCGGTAGTACGGTTCATGTTCGATTCGGTACTGAGCGAGCATTTCGTGCATCGGCATCGTCCTCGTGAGTTTGCGCGCCGCGCTTAAGCCGGTGCGCGGCTGCGACGGCGCGCGATGGGTGTTACCGGTGCGCAGGCTCACTGTGCGGAATGCCCTCGATCGGGCATTCCGGCGTGCCGGGCAGCGAGCGCGTGAGCGCCTCGACCTGTCGGCGCGCGCCCTCCGGATCGTTGACCCATTTGCCGTAGAACTCGAACGGGCAGGCGGCCACGCCATGCATGTCCTCGCCGGAATTGATCTTGCCCGTGTAGCCGCGATGCAGCAGCTTATAAAGGTGGTTCTGCGATTGCATGTTCCTGCGGGCGTCACGTAGCAAGCTCGTCGACAATTCTGCGTACTGGATGCCCATTTCCTCGGTCCCGCATTCGCCGAGTGAGCGTCCGTCGAAACCAACGATCGCCGAATGGCCGAAGTACGAGTACACGCCGTCGAAGCCGGTCGCATTCGCCACCGCCACATAGACGTTGTTCATCCACGCCATCGTCTTCGCCACCATCACCTGCTGCTCCTTGGCCGGATACATGTAGCCCTGGCAGCGCACGATCAGTTCAGCGCCGCGCATCGCGCAATCGCGCCAGATCTCCGGATAGTTGCCGTCGTCGCAAATGATGAGGCTGATCTTCATGCCCTTCGGCCCTTCCGACACGTACGTGCAGTCGCCCGGATACCAGCCTTCGATCGGCGTCCACGGCATGATCTTGCGGTACTTCTGCACGATTTCGCCCTGGTTGTTCATCAGTATCAGCGTGTTGTACGGCGCCTTCTTCGGATGTTCCTCGTGCTGCTCGCCCGTCAGCGAGAAGACGCCCCACACGTTGGCTTTCCGGCACGCCGCGCTGAAGATTTCCGTCTCCGCGCCGGGCACGGTCGATGCTGTTTCATACATTTCCTTCGCGTCGTACATGATGCCGTGCGTCGAATATTCGGGGAAGATGACAAGGTCCATCCCTGGCAGCCCCTGCTTCATTCCGACTACCATGTCCGCGATCTTGCGCGCGTTGTCGAGCACTTCCGCCTTGGTATGCAGCCGGGGCATCTTGTAGTTGACGACGGCTACGCCGACGCAGTCGTTGCTGCTGGAAATATCACCATGTCGCATTGCTTCTCTCCTGTTTCGATGTGAAACGCACGAATAAAAAAAGCCCGAACGGACGCGAAGGTCCGGTCGGGCTCTATTGCCTTTGCGATTCGCCGGCGATGTTGGCGGCGAGTGCGAAACCGTAAATGTACGGGCCAATGCTAGATGGCGCTCACACGCTTGTCAAGCCTATGTGCGAGGAGTTCTACCAAGGCTCTCTAGGCCGACCGCATGTGCGAATAGACGGCACTGTTGACCGACGTCACGTATCCGCTGGAAGCGAGCGCCCACCGCTCCCCATGGCATCGATTTGCGCGACGGCGCATGGCATGCCGGCGCATCGTTCAGAATGCCGAGCGCCGGATTCGCTTAACGCATTCGTCCGAAAGCCTCATGCTGACCGTCCATGCGCATGATGTATAGAACGTTTCTCATTCACACGCACGTTTCGTAACGTGCGTGAATGCCAGGACACGTTGCCGCCTTTTTGATTCTCAAAGCGCTTGACAGATTATTTTGTTCACAAGAACCTAGCAACGTCATTCCGATCCGCGATGCGTCAATAGCGACGATATAGCGGCGGGGCAATAGAGCCCTCCAGACAGCCCGAAAAGGCATCTGGGGGGCTTTTTTTTTGTCAAGGCCCGGGCTCGCCTGATGGCAGCTCAGCTTCACTTGGAAAGAACGTCATGTCACCTCCACAATCCGCAGGCGCCGGCAGCGAAGCGGCGCTTGACCACGTACTCGGCGATGAGTACGAACACACACCGGTCCCGAATGTGGCGCGACGCAGCGTCATGTCGCTCGCGACCGTGTGGATCAGTTTTCCGATGATCATTACGAGTGCAATGACGGGCTCCATTCTCGTCGCAGGGATGGGTTTTAGCCGTGCGCTCACCGCGATGGCGATTGGCAACCTATTGATGTTCGCTTACGTTGGCTTGCTCGGTGGCCTGGGAGCGAAGCACGGTCTCAACTTCGCGCTGCTGGCGAGCCGCGTGTTTGGACGCAAAGGCTACGCTTTGGCCTCGGGCCTGCTTTCGAGTCTGCTGCTTGGCTGGTACGCGGTACAGACCGGCATTACCGGCAATCTCATTCACTCGTCTTCTGGCACAAGCTATCTTGTCATGACGTTCATCGCGGGTCTGCTTTATCTCGCGGTGACGTTCGTCGGAATCCGCGGGCTGCACTGGCTCGGCATGGTTTCGGTGCCGCTCTTTCTTATCCTGGGGACGTGGGTGGCGGTCGATGCCGGCGGACACGCGGGATGGGGCACCGTGTTCAACTACAGCGGCACTAACCCGACATCGTCGATGGCATTCGGTGTCGGGTTGACGATCGTGATCAGTCTGTTCGTCGATGCGGGCACCGTCTCGGCGGACTTCAATCGCTGGGCGAAGAACGGTCGTGATTCGTGGATTGCCACGTTCACCGCTTTTCCGTTTGCCAACTGCTACGCGATGCTGATGGGCGGCATCATGACCGCGGCCATCGCCTTGCCGGCTCCGCAACCGTTCGGCATGGACAACATGTTCGGCTACATGCTGAACCAACACCAGACATGGCTGAGCACGGTTGCGGTCATATTCCTCTTCTGCAGCCTGGGCTCGGTTTGCGCTCACTGTCTATATAACTCCGCCGTCGGCTGGTCGCGGATCGTCGGCGTCAAGATGCGCACGGCCGCGGTCATACTTGCCGCGATCGGCATTGCCGTAGCCGCAACCAATGTTTGGGCGCTCTTCATTCCCTGGCTCTCTCTGCTGGGCATTATTGTTCCGCCGATCGGCGCCATCGTATTGGTTGACCAGTACCTCACGCGCCCGGGCGCGGGCATAGACTCCCAGTGGCGCGCTCAGGCTTTCGCCGCTTGGGCGATTGGATCAGTGGCGGCGTATGTTGTCGAAAAACGCTTTCCCGAATTTTCCACTGCCGTGTCGGCATTCGTCATCAGCGCCATTGCCTACGGATTGATCGCGCAATTCTCGAAGACAGCAGGCATCGCTGCCGATAGCGCCTGACGATCAACGTCCCGACACCGTTTACACCGGCGCGTGCCCGCGCGTCCATATCAATGTATCTTCACTGAGGATTGCTTCATCGTGTCCGATTACAACATCTTTTCTCTCGGCGACATCGTGCTGCAAAGCGGCATGCGGATTCCCGACGCCAAGCTGGCCTACAAGACCTACGGAACTCTGAACGCCGCGAAAGACAACGTGATTGTCTACCCGACGTGGTATTCGGGCCAACACTATGAAAACGAATGGCTGATCGGCGAGGACAAGGCGCTGGATCCGACCAGGTACTTCATCATCGTGCCGAACATGTTCTGCAACGGTCTCTCGTCGTCGCCGAGCAATACGCCTGCTCCGTACGGCAAAGCGCGCTTCCCGAATGTGACCGCGTACGACAATGTGCGCATGCAATGGCGGCTCGTCACGGAGCTGTTCGGTATCGAGAAGATCGCTCTTGTTACGGGCTGGTCGATGGGCGCATTGCAGACATTCCACTGGGGCGCAATGTATCCGGAGATGGTCGAGCGAATCCTGCCGTTCCAAGGCTCTTCGAAGTGCTCGCGTCACAACTTCGTGTTCCTGGAGGGAGTCAAGGCGGCGCTCACCGTCGATGCCGCTTTCAGTGACGGCTGGTACGACGCTCAGCCCGACAAGGGCTTGCGTGCGGCCGCGCGCGTTTATGCGGGATGGGGATTGTCGCAAACGTTCTACCGGGAAAAGCTCGATCTCGAGAAGCTTGGCTACTCCTCTCTTGAAGACTTTCTGGTCGGTTTCTGGGAGGGTTGGCTGCTGTCGAAGGACGCCAACAATCTGCTCGGCATGCTGTGGACCTGGCAGTACGGCGACATCAGCAATAACGAAATGTATCAAGGCGACTTCGTGAAGGCGCTTTCGTCGATTCGTGCCAAGGCGATTGTCATGCCTTGCAAGACCGACCTTTACTTCCCGCCGGAAGACAGCGAATTTGAAGTCAGGCACATGCCGAATGCGGAGCTCCGCGTGGTCGATTCGATCTGGGGGCACTTTGCCGGCGGCCCTGGTACGAGCCCCGTCGACATCGAAGTGCTCGACAAGGCACTACGTGAACTGCTCGAACGCTGAAGCCCAACGCTGAGAACGCCGTGCCACTAGAAGCGCGGTGGAATAGCGGGGCGAACAAACTGAAAATCGCCAGACGACAGCGATCTCAGTTATATCGGATTACTACCTATTTAAGCAACAATCATGTTTATCAAAAGAAAACATCTCGCAGCGGCAGCGGTTGCGGGTGCACTTGTATCGGCCGCCCATGCGCAGAGTAGCGTGACGCTGTACGGCGTGCTGGACGAAAGCGTTCAGTTCACCAACAGCGGAAAAAGCCCGGGCGGCAAAGCCGGCCCGGTGTGGGCACTGGGCAATTCGGCCAACAACACGACGGTTTGGGGTATCAAGGGCAGCGAGGATCTTGGCGGCGGCATGCATGCCATCTTCGATCTCGAAAGCGGATTCAACCTCGGCAACGGCGCTAGCACCAATAGTGCCGACATGTTTTCACGGCAGTCATGGGTTGGCATCAAGGATGATCGCTGGGGCACATTGACACTCGGCAAGCAGTACAGCCCGGTCACGAATTATTTGTGTCCCGTATCGGCCTACTGCACGTTTGGCGGCAACACGTCGGCACACGTCTACGACAACGACACAGTCGGCGGAAGCTATACGGTCAGCAACTCGGTGACATACGAAAGTCCGGTTATTGCCGGTTGGCATTTCGGCAGCATGTACGCCTTTTCCAATGCGGCCGGCCAGTTTCAAAACAACCGTCTTGTGAGCGCCGGCACCGCGTATGACTACGGTCCATTCCACTTCGCGGCGGCTTATATGGACGCAGACAATCTGGTGAGCGCAAACAACACTTTGGGTGCCGTAAATGCGGGAATGGGGTACACCATCGCAGCCGGCGACCAGACCATCTGGGGCGGCGGCGCACGCGCCGACATCGGAGCCGGAACGGTCGGTTTGCTATATACACATTCCACTTACCTCTCACTCGCAAGCGGCAATTCGCTCGATGTCCGCGCCGGCGATGACCTCCGCTTCGATAACTACAGCGTTTACGGCAAATACCCGCTCACGCACGCGCTGAGCGTTGGCGCCGGCTACACGTTCACGACTGAGCACCTTTCCGGCGCGACGAGCGCAACCCTGCACAATCAGCAGGTCACGATGGAGGTCGACTACGGCTTGAGCAGGCGGACGCTGCTGTACACCGAGGCAGCCTATCAACACGTCTCCGGGGGTAATGGCCTAAGCCTTTCCTACGCGGAAATAGCGGACACAGGCATTCAATCAGGCACCAATAGCCAGACGCAGGTTAGTGTGGGTATTCGCCACAACTTCTGAGCCACACCATTTTCCGGTATTACCACGTTGTTGGCCGGTTCATGGAAACGCGGCGACAATTGGGTCGTCGGAGCAATCCGTGGGTGATTTTGAGACCGTTGGTGGTGTCCTGAAGAATCCGGTTCCAAAATGTCGCTGGTCGTCTGTATGGCTGGAAGCGGGAGAGTGCCGCTTCCGGTCATACAGGTCGCGTATTTTGCTTGTGTGGCGTCAAGTGTTCGCCGTGCTGGACGGCGTCGCACACTTGGCACTGGCCTTGTCAACTCGCCGGTAGCGAGATGAAAGAGCGGCAGAGGTGGTCCATCCTCAATCTCGGGCGTGAGACACCGATCGAAATTCGACAGGCGAAGTACCTGAACGTTGTCGAACAAGACCAACGGGCAATCAAACGCAGAAGTGCGCGATCCCAAGCCGCATCAGGCTCTTCCCAAACTGCCGATCGGCGGCTATGCCGGTCCGACGCGCCGCGTACTAGTGGTGGACAACGAGCGGGTAGACCGCGAGCTACAAGTCAGGTTGCTCGGTCCGCTGGGCTTCGATGTCCAGGAAGCCGCCTCCGGGATCGAGGCGCTGCGGGCCGTCTCTTCGTTCGTGCCCGATCTGATCCTGCTCGATATCGGCATGCCGCTGCTGGATGGTTGGGAAACCGCGCGGTTGCTTCGCGCGAATTTGATGAGCAATGCGCCCATTATCGTGGTCTCAGCCAATGCATTCGACAAGGGGGGGGAAACGCCGCAGGCATTCGCAACGAGGATTTTCTCGTCAAGCCTGTCAATGTTGTCGAACTGCTGGAATTGATCCGAGAGCGCTTGAATCTGCAGTGGGTCCCGGCAACGCCCGCTGTTGTGGCGCACGTACCAACGGAGAAACTGCTTGATATTGTGGTGATAGCGCTTGATGGTCGCGTCGCTTAAACCTCGCTCATTCCTTGCCCAACTGCAGTACTCGTCCAGCTGCGACTGGAATGGAATCGGCTCGAGGGGCGGAGGAAAGTAGCCGAGATAGCGAAGCCAGGCCCGGGCGGTCTGCACGAATCGTTCGCGCGTGAAGTCTGTGTTGAGGCCGCGACCGCAGGCGCGCTCTCGATCGTTCCAGGGGTGCGCCACCGTCCGCACCTGTTCAATCGTCACCCGCAGGTCCGGATAGACGCTAAGCTTGCGCGCTACCCAGAGCAGATCATCCGCCTTGAGCAGGAGAGTGGAGCGGGAGTCGCCCCGTTGCGCACAGTAGGTCAGGTATCGCCGACGCTCGTCGGGATATGGTGCGCTCGCGTGACGAGCGACGGCCGATGGACGCTCAAAGAGTTGTTCGAACATGGCTGGACCTCCAAGAAATTGCCGAGGTCTTACCAAGAACATCCATTATTTATGTGGCGTCAAGTTCTCCGCAGCCCTTGCTATCCGGCCTCCTGCGAATTCAACACAACATTTCCTGGGTTTCATCTTTATCTGCGGCAGGTCTCGTCGCGGGGCTTTCCAGTTGCAGCGGAAGACCCGAGGGGATCGCATGCGGGCGAGACTCAGGCAGATCAAGGAGGCGCTACGGACGCGCATGCACGAACCGATTCCAGTGCAAGGGCAATGGCTCAGGCAGGTAGTTCGCGGATACTTTGCGTATCACGCGGTGCCTACCAACTCGCGGGCACTCGGCGCATTTCGACATCATGTTACCGCTCTATGGCGGCGCACGCTCCGGCGGCGCAGTCAGAAGGACGCCATGACGTGGGAGCGAATGAGACGAATCGCCAATGCCTGGCTTCCGCCCCCTCGGATCCTTCATCCGTGGCCTGACCGGCGCTTCGCCGTCCAACACCCGAGGTAGGAGCCCGGTGCCCGAATTGGGCACGCCGGGATCTATTGGTATGGACGCCCCCACCCACAAACCAATGGCCCTAACGTGCCATAGTGGAGTGGAAGGATTGCTGAAACCACTTTAACCAAGAGGAGCGTCCGGCAATGAAGATTACGACCGTTGGTATCGACTTGGCGAAAAATGTATTTCAAGTGCACGGTGTTGACGAGCACGGCAAGACCGTCCTGAGGAAGCAACTCAAGCGCGACCAGGTCGTCGCCTTTTTTGCCAACATCACGCAGTGTCTGATCGGTATGGAAGCCTGCGGAAGCGCTCACCATTGGGCTCGCAAGCTGCGCGACCTAGGCCACGATGTGAGGCTAATGGCAACACAATTCGTCAAACCCTACGTGAAAACGAACAAAAACGATGTGACTGATGCTGAAGCCATCTGCGAAGCGGTTGGCCGACCAAACATGCGTTTCGTGCCGATCAAGAACATCGAGCAACAGGCCGTGCTGGCGTTGCATCGCGTCCGTCAAGGATTTGTAAAGGCGCGGACGGCGCAAGCCAACCAGATCCGTGGACTGCTGGCGGAATTCGGGCTTGTAATTCCGCAGGGCATCGCCCACATCGCCAAGCGCGTACTGGAGCTTATTGAGGATGCGAGCAATGAGTTGCCGGGTTCGTTCCGTCTGCTTGTGCAGCGCCTACTGGAGCAATTGAAGGAGCTTGATCGTCAGGTCCATGAGATCGAGAATCAAATTATCATCTGGCATCGCACGAACGATGTCAGCCGCAAGCTGGCCAGGGTTCCCGGCATAGGGCCGATCACGGCCAGTGCGATGGTGGCTTCTATTGGCGACGCCAAGAGTTTCAAAAATGGCCGACAGGTAAGTGCCTGGATCGGGTTAGTGCCCAAGCAAAACTCCACTGACGGCAAGACGGTGCTATTGGGGATGAGTAAGCGAGGGGATTCATATCTTCGAACGCTACTGATCCAGGGCGCACGCTCGGTGATCTACGCGGCGCAGCGAAAGGAGACTCCCGACGACGGCTGGCTGAGTCGGCTGCTTAAGCGGCGTAACGCCAATGTGGCGGCCGTTGCCCGGGCTAACAAGAACGCCCGAATTATCTGGGCGTTGCTGTCCAGTGACCGCGAGTTCCGCTCTGACTACGCGACGGTTATCGCAGTCGCGTAGTCAGAGCGGCTTGAAAAATCCACCGTAACCCCGTAGCGGACCAGCTCTATCGATTGCTCAGGTGATCATGAATTGATGGCAAAACTGGTAAGACCGTGGCCAAGAAAATCTGACCCGCACAGCGTGCCTCGAGCACACGGATCTATTGAGAACCTGGCCAGCGGATTCCATCAGGGACAGCGGCAACGCCGCACCGAAAGTCCGGATGTATGAGTGCAATCTCTACCTTTGAGCCGTCACAGATTGAAAGCTTGGCAAACCGGGGGCGTCCATGTATGTGCGGGGGGTGCTCAGTAATGGGCATCCCTACCGCAATCCTAGACCCGCTACTGCCCCTCAATTGGTTTCCTAAAATGTCCCAACGTCGCGCCATACCGGTCGTTCACCCACGATCCGCGCCACTCGCGAGATAAACGAAGGTCGTTGTGTCGCATTCGCGTATTTCAGGGTGCTGTCGAACGACGATTCTGCGAGTCTCCGATGAGCCAAATGCCGATTTACCCGAGGCTCGCTTTGACAGCAGGATGCATGCCCTCAGGTTTTCTGTGAAGAGGCCTTTTAGGGGTCTCTGCGTCGACGTCGCGCGGGCTACCCACGGGCTTTCAACACGAATGGTGGATAACCGATCCGATCACGTACGCGGTGCATAGGCGGGGCTATTGACGCATCGATGACCTCTCGTGGCACATCGAAGACGCAAGAAATGCGGGGCCGGCCAGCCCTCTGTGCAACAACGCTTACACGTTGGCCGAGAGAATGCCTAGTCAACGCGATGCTATGGCGTTGCTTGAATGCAACGTAAACACCCGGTCAAGAATCGGGAGTCGGCATTACTGCGCTTAGCACCCGTGGTACCACGCCTGAATCGTTGCAAATTTGTGGCAGATTATCGCAGTAATGTGAAATAGAACCTTGCGCCGCCCCAGGCGCGAGATCTTTCATCTGCGCTCTTATACTCGCGGCGGTGTCTTTTCCATTCCTACACGCTGGAGCTGTTAATGAAGTCTCTGAAAAAGATCCCCGTCGCTGTCGCCATCTCCGCAGCACTTGCCGCATCGGCCGCCCACGCACAGAGTTCGGTCACGCTTTATGGCCTGATTGACGCCGGCCTGATGTATACCAACAACGTCAAGGGGCAGGGCGCCCTGATTCAGGCAACGAGTGGCAACATCAATGGTAGCCGGTTCGGCCTGCGCGGCGCAGAGGATCTCGGTGGTGGCCTGAAGGCGATTTTCGTGCTCGAGAATGGTTTCAACGTGCAAAACGGCAAGCTCGGCCAGGACAGCCGAATGTTTGGTCGTCAGGCCTATGTTGGCCTGAGCAGCAGCCAGTTCGGCACGGTGACAGTGGGTCGTCAATACGACTCGCTGGTCGACTTCGTGGCTCCTCTGTCCGGTACGGCTGGTACGTTCGGCGACACGGGTTTTGCTCACCCGTTCGACAACGACAACCTGAACCATTCGTTGCGCTTCAGCAATGCCGTCAAGTACATGAGCAACAACTATGCGGGGCTGAAGTTCGGCGGCATGTACGCGTTTTCGAACAGCACAAGTTTCGCCGTTAACCGTGCTTACAGCGCCGGTGCAAGCTATAGCCACGGTCCGTTGAATGTCGCCGCGGGCTACCTGCAGATCAACGGCTCGTCCGCCGGCACTGACAACACCGCACCTGGTGCCGTGGACCTCAAGGAATCGACCGCGAACGGCACTGGCGGCTTCGCGCTCGGGTCGAACGTCCAGCGCACGTTCGGCGCAGGCCTGAACTACTCCTTCGGTCCGGCGGTGGTCGGCTTCGTCTATACGAACAGCCATTTCCAGGGCACCAATTCGTTTGGCCTGAACAATGGCTCGATGCGTTTCGATAACTACGAACTGAACGCGAAATATGCACTGACACGGGCCGTCAGCCTCGGTATTACCGACACCTACACCGACGCTCACCTGAACGGCACGACGACGTACGGCGCTGATCCGAAGTGGAATCAGGTCAACGCCCAGGCGGTGTACTCGCTGACAAAGCGCACCGATGTCTACGCGGAAGCAATGTACCAGCACGCGATCGGCAACCAGTTCGTCGCATTCATCAACACCTCAGGCGGTGCATCCTCGACCGCCAATCAGGTGGTGGCGACGGTGGGGATGCGCACGCGTTTCTAAGGAGCCCTCAAGCGGAACCGGTTGCGCCAGCGAATTAACCTCTGCACAGATTCATCTTGGGCCCCGCTCGATTCAGAATGGATGCCTCCAGATATGTCGGGACTGTCGTCCCGGGTCCAGACGAAAAGGTGTTTATGGTCCAGTAAAGGCGAAGCGAGAGGCCGCTGATATTTGCGCCCACGCGACTTTCTCCGAGGAAATATTTTGGCCCGTCCGTTTGGACGGGCTTTTTTTGAGCGGGGTCCGCGACTATGCGAGGGGTCCTCGATGTCGTCCACTTCTCAGATATAGGATAAGGCAGACGATGTTTAGCGAAGCCGGCGCGGCATACATGGATGGTGGGAGGCGCAGCACGAAATCCGCTTCTGCTTCGCTGTAAATTCTTCGAGCTAAACCGCTCCGCTGGCGCGGACGATTATGGGCATTGAATCAGACGGTGGCGATGACGCTGGCGCGGTCTCGACGGGTGGGGGTTATGCGAGCGGATGGCCCCGATGACCGGGCGCGAGGCAAGGCGTTGCCAGCCGCCGCAGCATCCCGCCAACCGTCGTCAGAGGGTGGGCTCGGTGTTGGGGGAGCACTGGCATGGCTGAAAGCGTAGGGACTATTGTTCCGGCGAAAGATGTCAACGGCTAGGCGGGCCATTGACATCGGAGCCGCCGCGCGCAGCGCTTTGAGAATGAAGCCGGCTTGGCCGACGAATTACCGGCTGTCGTCGCTTCGCCGAAGGGCGACTCGTCCAATCCGGTCATTCGAGCTTCCCGCGATTCGACTGTTTCTGCACGGCTGGTTTCGGAGAAATCGAATAGGCGCGATTGACCCTGATGACGCCAGTATTGGCTTGTTTACGAGCCCGCCGGCCTCTTGGTCGATGTAGGTCATCCAACCTCGATAATCACGTCCCTCGCGAGCACCTGTTGAGAAGCATCGATTACTTCCTGGACTCAACCGGCGTACCTTTCCTGCGAAAGGAACGCTTGTAACGATGCGGACCTTTACAAACAATGAGTTCGGTTCGCCATCTCTTCGGAGCGTCTGTGCTTCGGCTTAAATCTATCGCGTTCCTACGCGGCTCCTGCCGCTTTCACGCAGCGATTTCGTTTGAACAGAATCGCTGCCTGTCTCGTTGGCTCCACAGGTTCGGGCCGACTCAGTGATAATTGACGGCCACATGCCGGCACGCCCGCCACCGCCGCGCGCGAATCGCCACGTCGCCCGGGCGCAGAAACTCGATGTGCATCGAAACCAGGCGGCGCTGAGCTAAACCGTTGCAAAAACACTCGTCGTCGTGCGACGATTTGCTCGCATGGAAATGTGCGCGAGCAGAACATGGGACAGTCATGAAATCGACAACCGAACATCCTGCGAAACCGGGGATAAAGACCGAGGAGAGCCAGACAATGTCAAACCAGGCCGCCCCTGCGCGGCCTCCAGCAAAACGGCCATCCAGGAAGGCGCCACAACGGCTGCCCCGCGCGGCGCGGCAGGCACAGGTGCTCGCGAAAGCGGCCGAATATTTTTCAGAGCACGGCCTGAACGCCCAGACGCGCGCGATCGCGCAGGCCTGCGGGGTCTCGCAGCGGCTGCTCTACAGCCTTTTCCCGAGCAAAGCCGCGCTGATCGAAGAGGTTTACAACCGCGAAGTCGCTGGCCTGTTCAAAGCGATGTGGTTCGTCCAGTTGAAGAATCGCAGCGTGCCGCTGGAGATGCGCCTCGTCACTTTCTACCGCGAATACTACGAGTCGCTGCTGACGCGCCGCTGGCTGCGACTGTTCCTTTACTCGTCGTTGGCGGGGCTGCGTATGGCGCCGACCTACACCAACGCGGTGGTCACGCACGCGCTGGAGATCGTTGTCACCGAGGCCGCGCATGACGCGGGACGCGGCGTGCCGACGAACATCGACGAACGGACCGAGATCGGCTGGATGCTGCACGGCGCGGTGTCGCACCTGGCAATCCGCCGCCGCGTCTATGCAAACGACAATACGACACCAGCCGAACAGGTGATCGCGATGAACGTGCGGGCGTTTCTTGCCAGCATTCCAGCGCTGCTGCCAGCGCGGCAGGCCGCCTGACGCAGCCGCCGCACGCCATCAAAGCGGCGCGACGCACAACCTCCAGACCGCGCACCGTGCTGCGCCGACGTCGCTCCTCCCGCTGATCCTGACACCCGGGCGGCGCTGCAGCCGCTGCAACGCCGCCCGCTCACTCCACCTGATATCGCAACGCGAAATCTTCCGTCGCGCGCCGGCAGCGAGACGGCCATGACGCCCGAAGTGTCAGACTCAGCCACCTTTTGTCGTCAGGTGATGTCGTATGGATCATCAGAATGATGGAAGGGTCCCGGCTAGAAGTTGGCATAAGTCTCTGTAAATTAACAATAAAATGAATTGACCTGTCGAATTCTCAGTCATGTCAGATGATGTATAAAAATTTAAGTCTTCAATTGACGATTTATTTTGACGTGAATATTGTTCGTTCCGAAGCGGTCAGGGAAATTTGATCATCACCACAAGGTGTGCCGCAGCGGCGGCCGGGAGCGAATCATGAGCGAAGTGATGAAGTTCGGCAGTGGTCGTCGTCGTTTTCTGCAGATCTCCGCGGGCGCGGGGCTGGCTGCGGCCGGCATGCTCGGCGGACTCCCGCGCGCCCGCGCCGCGGACGTCGTCAATCTGTACACCTGGTCGGCGGGAGTCGATACGGTCAAGCGCGAAGTTGCGGCGTTTGAGAAGGAAACCGGGCTTGCGGTCAAATACAACAACCTGCCGTTCGCGCAGTATCGCGAGGCGATGATCACCAAGTTCGTCGGTCAGGCGCCGGTCGATGCGCTGTGGGTCTCCGACGGCTGGCTGCCTGAGTGGGCCGACGCAGGCTGGCTCGCGCCAATCGACGCATATCCGCAACTGCTGAAGTACAACAGCGACGTGCAGGACTTCTGCACGCAGTCGACGCGGTACAAGGGTCATCAGTACGGGATGACCTATTACACCGACTACATGGCGTTCCTCTATGACGCGAGCATGCTGGCGAAAGCCGGCATCGCCGCGCCGCCCGCGAGCTGGGACGAACTCGTCGACCAGTCGCTGAAGATCAAGAAGGCCGGCCTGTCGAACTACCCGCTGATGATGTCGATGGCGCGCGAGAGCTGGCTGATCGAGTTCATGTCGTCGCTGGTGTTTTCGCACGGCGGGCGCTTCGTCGACGACAGCGGCCGCGTCATGATGGACGATCCGAAGCACGGCGCGATCAGCGCGTTGCAATGGATCGTCGACGCGGTCAACAAACACCACATCCTATCGCCGGCCTGCGTTGAACTCGGCGAGCTGAACGGCTTCAAGGCCGTCGCCTCCGGCAACCACGCGTTCGCGCTGCTGCCGCGCTACCGGATCCAGGCGCTGAACGATCCACGCCAGTCGCACGTCGCCGGCAACATCAGGCAGGCGCTGATGCCCGCCGGTCCGAACGGTTCGCACGCAACAGTTGCCTGGATGCGCATGCACGCGATGAGCGCGGCCGCCGGCGCAAACAAGGCGCGTGCGGCGAACGCGGTACGCCTGATCGAAGCCTTCGGCGGGAAGTTCGACGGTCAGTACGCGTTCCAGAAGGCGATGTTCCTCGATACAGGCACCGCGTTCGGCGTGAAGCCGCTGTTCAGCGATCCGCAGGTGCGCGCCGCATATGAGAAGTACGGCGACTTCGCGATGTTCCAGAAACAGCAGGACCTCGCGCGCAAGAAGGACGTGATTACGCGCTGGTTCGGCGAGTGGGACGAAGTCAACAGCAGCGCGTGGCAGGCCGCGATCCTTGGCCAGTCGAGCGCCGCCGACGCGTTGAAGAAATCGGCCAGCAAATGGGCCGAGCTCAGCAAACAGGCCTGAGGTCGCGATGAGTGCACCTGCTCTAACCCGCCGCTGGCTCGTGCGGCACCCGGTGTCGGCTACCGACCAGCGCAGCGCGATGCTGCTGTTGCTGCCGATGTTCGTCGTACTGCTCGCGGTCGCCGTGTTCCCGGTGCTGTATTCGCTGTGGACGAGCCTGTTCGACATCCATCTGACGCGCATGGACGCGCCGTTCGTCGGACTCGGCAACTACATCGCGATTTTCCGCGACCCGGACTTCTGGGCCGCGGTCGGGCGTACGGTGTGGTTCACGGTGGTGTCGGTGCTCGCGATCATGGTGATCGCCACGCTTATCGCGCTGCTGCTCAACCGGGAGTTTCGCGGCCGCCGCATCCTCTCGGCCGCGCTGCTGATTCCGTGGGCGATTCCGTCCGTGGTCGACGGCCTGATGTGGAAGTGGATCTACGACTCCGGCTACGGCGCGCTGAACGGCCTGCTGTTGCAGCTCGGCGTGATCGGCCATTACATGGTCTGGCTCGGCGACACGCACAAGACATTGCTGCTGATCGCCAACGCGTTCGTCTGGAAGGAAGTGCCGCTCGCGACGATCCTGCTGCTCGTCACGCTCAAGTCGGTTTCGCCGGACCTCTACGCGGCCGCCCGTGTTGACGGTGCCACAGCGCTGCGCCGCTTCGTGCATGTGACGCTGCCGTCGATGCGGCCAGGTTTCATGCTCGTGATGATCTACGAGGCGATGACGGCGGTCCGTCACTTCGATCTGTTCTTCATCCTGACCGAAGGCGGTCCGGCCGACGCGTCCCACGTGCTGTCGTGGCACATCTACGTCGAGACGTTCCGCAAGCTGTCGTTCGGCAGCGGCGCGGCGGTCGCCTACGTGCTGGCGCTTGCCACCTTCGCGATGTCCTACACGATCATCCGTCTGCTCGGCAGGAGGCTCTAGGCATGTCATCCGCTCCGTTTATCAAGCGCATCGCACTGTTCGCCGCCGCGGCGCTGATGCTGGTCTACGTGCTTGCGCCGGTCGCATGGCTCGTGTCATCTTCGCTGCAGCGCGAGGCCGACATCACCTCGATTCCGCCGCACTGGATTCCGCACCCGGCGACGCTCGCGAGCTTCCGCGCGATCGTCCAGGCCGGCACCGGCACGCTGCCGGCCGATGCGTCGTTCGTGCCGTCGAGCGCACAGTATCTGCTGCCGGCGCTGCGCAACAGCCTTGTCGTCGCGTGCGCGGTGGTGGTGCTAAATCTCGTGGTCAGCTTGCCGGCCGCCTACGCGATGGCAAAGATCCGCTACGTCGGGCGCGACCTGTCGGTGTACTTCATGCTTGCCACACGAGTCATTCCCGACATCGCATTGATCGTGCCGTTCTTCCTGTTCGTGCGCAAGCTCGGGCTGCTCGACAACGTCGGCGCGCTGATCATTACCTATCTCGCACTGACGGTTCCGTTCAGCGTGTTCATGCTGCTTAGCTATTTCGAGGGTCTGCCCGACGAGCTCGACAAGGCCGCGCGGGTCGACGGCTGCTCGCGGATCCAGGCGCTCATCAAGGTGTTTTTGCCGCTCGCGTTGCCGTCGCTCGTCGCGGTGATCCTATTCACCTTCCTGACGAGCTGGAACGAGTTCCTTTTCGCACTCATGTTCACGCAAACCGCCGCGTCGCAGACGGTGCCGATCATTGTCGCGTCGTTCACGTCGGATTTCACCACCAGCTTTTCGTTCATCAACGCGGCCGGCGTCGTCGCGATCGTTCCGCCCGTCATCATCGCCGTGGTGTTCGAGCGCTACATCGTCTCCGGCCTGACCGCCGGCGCGGTCAAGGGATAAGGGGATCGAAACATGGCCCAAATCGAGTTTCAACAAGTGGCGAAACGCTATGCCAACGGGCATGTAGCGCTGCACAACCTGAACCTGCGAATCCGGGACAAGGAGTTCCTGGTGCTGCTCGGGCCGTCCGGCTGCGGCAAGTCGACGACGCTCAACATGATCGCCGGCCTCGAAGAGGTTACCGAAGGCAGCCTGCGTTTTGACGACACCGAGGTGAACGACATGCCTGCCCACAAGCGCGATGTCGCGATGGTGTTCCAGAGCTATGCGCTTTATCCCCACAAGAACGTCTATGAGAACATCGCGTTCGGGCTGCGCATGCGCAAATATCCGCAGCACGAGATCGACTCGCGGGTACGGGCAGCGGCCCGTTCGCTCGAGATCGAGCACCTGCTCGAGCGGCGGCCCGGCCAGTTGTCCGGCGGGCAGCGTCAGCGCATCGCGCTGGGCCGCGCGATGGTGCGCCAGCCGTCGGTGTTCCTGATGGACGAACCGCTCTCCAACCTCGACGCGGCGCTGCGCGTGTCGATGCGCGCCAGCATCAAGGCGCTGCATCAGTCGATGCAGACCACCTTCGTCTACGTGACACACGACCAGGCCGAGGCGCTGACGCTTGCCGACCGGATCGTCGTGATGTGCCAGGGCGTTGTGCAGCAGATCGGCACACCGGATGACATCTACGAACGGCCGGCGAACAGGTTCGTTGCCAACTTCCTCGGCAGCCCGCCAATCAACTTCCTCGACGGTGTCCTCGAAGACGCGGGCGCTGGGCTGTGCTTTCGGCGCGGCGGTCTGTCGCTCGCACTTGACGAAGCCACGCGCCGGCGACTCGCCGCACGCGCGGGCCAGGCGATCACGCTCGGCATTCGCGCGGAGGATATCGACGAGCACGCGCACGACGGGGACTGTCGGATCACCGGCGAGATCACGTCGCTGCTACCGGTCGGTTCCGATCAGTTCATCGGCCTGTGCAGCGACGATCATCAGATGTTCTTCCGCGTAGGCAAGGAACGCTCGTTCGCGGTCGGCGAGCGCATGTCGATCTCCGTTAACCGGCGTCGCCTGCATCTGTTCGATCAGGCAAGCGGCATCAATCTCGCGGTGTGAGTCCATGAAACCATCCGCCTTTTCATATCACCGGCCCCACTCGCTCGACGACGCGCTCGCGCTGCTCGCCGAGCACGGTTTCGATGCGAAGGTGATCGCCGGCGGCCAGTCGCTCGGGCCGATGATGAACATGCGCTTCGCGCAGCCCGCGCATCTGGTCGACCTCAATGCGCTGCCGCAGCTTGCCGGCATCGAGCGCACCGGCAGCACCCTCAGGATCGGCGCGCTCACGCGCCACCACGAGCTCGCGACCAGCCCGCTGGTACGCGACGCATGCCCGCTGCTCGCGCTGGCGGCCGCAACGGTCGGGCACTACGCAATCCGTCAACGTGGCACGCTCGGCGGCAGCCTTGCGAACGCGGACCCGGCCGCACAGCTGCCGCTGATCGCGCGCACGCTGGACGCGCGCGTCGAGGTGGCCGGTCCGGGCAGGACGCGGGAAATCACGGCCGCGGATTTCCTGCTTGCGGCGATGACGACCGCGCTCGAAGCGGACGAGATCGTCACCGCCGTGCGCTTTCCGTGCGCGCGGCCCGACGAGGGCCACGGCTTCGAGATTTTCAGCCGTCGCCACGGCGACTTTGCGATTGCCGCATGCGCGGTTAGTGCCATCGTCGATGCGGGACGCTTCACGCATTTGCGGATCGGCGTGGGCGGCGTTGGCGACGTGCCAGTGTCGCTCGATGACGTCGCGGCGAATTTCATCGGCGCAACTGCCGACGACGCGACGATTGCGTTCGTTGCCGAACGCGTGGCCGCCGCGATCGATCCACACGACCAACCGGGGATCAGCGCTGCGTATCGGCGCGAGCTGGTCCATGCGCTGTGCGCGCGCGCGCTCGCGCGCGCCAGCAGGTACACCTTGCAGGACATCTGAACGATTTATGGAAAAGACGGCGATTCATCTCCAGGTCAACGGTGCGTTGTACGACGTGCGCTGCGAGCCTCGCAAGCTTCTGTCGGACGTGCTGCGCGAAGACTGCCGGCTGACCGGCACGCATGTCGGTTGCGAACACGGCGTGTGCGGAGCATGCACCGTGCATGTCGACGGCCGGTCCGTGCGCGCGTGCCTGACCTATGCGGTGCAGGTCGACGACGTGCCCATTACGACGATCGAATCGATTGCGGCTGGCGGGCAGTTATCGGTGCTGCAGCAGGCACTGCACGAATGCCACGGGCTGCAATGCGGCTTCTGCACGCCGGGCATCGTGATGACGTTCGAGGCGTATTTGCGCGAGAACGCGAAGCCTACTGAAGCGCAGGTGCGCGACGTGCTCTCCGGCAATCTGTGCCGCTGCACCGGCTACCAGAACATCGTGCGCGCGGTCATGCTGGCGGCCGAACGCCTGCGCGCGGAGGCCGTCGATGTCTGAGGCAGACTTTCGCTACCTGAACCGGCCGGTGCCTCGCACCGAGGACTACCGGCTGCTGACTGGCCACGGGCGCTATCTCGACGACATCGAGATTCCGGGCGCGCTGCACGTCTGTTTCGTGCGCTCGCCCCATGCGCACGCGCGCATTGTGTCGATCGACGCGAGCGCGGCGCTCGCGATGCCCGGCGTCGTCACGGTCGTGACCGGCCGCGATCTTGCGCAGTGGACCCGGCCGCTCCGCGTCGCGCCCCCGATCGAAGGACTGCTGCCGGTCGAGATCGAGACGATGCCAGTCGAGATCGTCCGATTCCAGGGCGATCCGGTCGCGTGTGTCGTCGCGGCGGACCGCTACATCGCCGAGGATGCGGCCGAACAGGTGCTGGTAAAGTTCGACACGCTGGCCGCCGTGACCGACATGTGGCAGGCGCTTGAGGCCGACGCGGTGCAGATCGATCCGATGGTGCCCGGCAACCTGGTCTCGCACCAGACGTTCACGCACGGCGATCCCGCCGGGGTTGAGGCCACCGCCTATCGCATCGTCGAAGCGAGCTTCGGCCAGCAACGGCAGACCCATGTGCCGATCGAGACGCGCGGCTGCGCGGCGGTGTGGGATCTGGGCCGCAAGCATCTGACCTTCCATATCGGCACGCAGGTACCACATCCGCTGCGCACGCAACTCGCGGCGCGTCTGGCGCTCGACGAGTCGCAGGTCACGGTGATCTCTCAGGACGTTGGCGGCTCGTTCGGTCAGAAGATCGCACTGTATCGCGAGGAGCTGACGGTCGCGGCGCTTGCGCGCCACCTCGGACGACCGGTGCGCTGGCGCGAGGACCGGCTCGAAAACCTGACGGCCGCCGGGAATTCGCGCGAGGATTTCTGCCGCACGCGCGCGGCAGTAGATCAGCACGGCACACTGCTTTCGCTCACGCTCGAGATGCGCGAGGACTTCGGCGCCTACTGCTTCTTTCCGGCGAACTACCTGGCGCGCGTCGTCGCAATGATCCTGAGCGGGCCGTACCGGCTCGACCATTACGCGTTCGACGTGAAGATCGTGCTCAGCCACAAATGCGGGAACGCGCCGATGCGCGCCCCGATGTCGATCACGAGCTGGGTGATGGAAGGCACGATCGACGCGATCGCGCGCGAACTCGAACTCGATCCGGTCGAGGTCCGCCGCCGTAATCTGATTGCTCCGCAGGAACTGCCGTACCGGACGCCGACCGGCGAAACGCTTGCCGATATCACGCCAACGGAAACCTTCGAGGCGGTCCTGCGGGCGGTCGACTACGCCGGGTTTCGCACGCGCCAGCGCGATGCGCGCGCACGCGGGCGCTATCTCGGCCTTGGGCTGTGCAACGTCGTCGAGCCGACCACCTACGGCTCGCGCTTCTACAAGGCTGCCGGAATTCCCGGTTCGGGCCACGAGGCGAGCTGGATACGGATTGAGCCGAGCGGCATCGTTAACGCGTCAGTCGGACTCGGACCGAGCGGCCAGGGCTACGAGAGCGCGATGGCAAATGCGGTCGCCGAAGGGCTCGGCGTCGAGCCGTCGAAAGTGCGCATCCACATGGGTCATACCGACATCGCGCCATACGGGATGGGCAGCCGCGGCGCGCGTAGCGGCACTGCCGGCGGAGGCGCGCTGTTTCTGTGCGCGCAGGACGCCCGGCGCAAGGTGCTCGCCATTGCCAGCACGCGACTTGACGTGCCCGCCGCGGCGCTGCGCCTCGCCGATGGCCGCATCGAGCAACGCGAAGGCGATGCCTGGCACGGCACCGCGCTCACGCTGACCGACATCGCGCGGCAGGCGTACATGGACCCGACGTCGCTGCCGCCGGGACTCTCGCCTGGCCTCGAGTTTCATCTGACCTACGACCCGCCCGCCATGACGTACTCCAATTCCGCGCACGCGTGCGAAGTCGAGCTTGACGTGGCGACTGGCGCGCTGCACATCGCGCGCTATGTGATCGCCGAGGATTGCGGAACATTGCTGAACCCGACAGTCGTCGAGGGCCAGCAGCACGGCGCGATTGCGATGGGCCTTTCGGGCGCGTTGTTTGAGGAGGTGATCTACGACGAGACCGGTCAGAACACCACCGGCTCGCTTGCCGAGTACCTGATCGCGACGGCAACCGAACTGCCTGAGATCGAGATCATCCCGATGCATACGCCAAGCCGCTCGACTGCGGCAGGTATCAAGGGCATGGCCGAGGGCGGCGTGATGGGCGCGCTCGGCGCGGTTACGAATGCGCTGAATGACGCGCTCGCGCCGTTCGGTGTGGTCGTCGAACGGCATCCGCTGACGCCAATGTTCGTACGCGACCTGTTGCGCGAATCGCTTTGACTGGACGAACTGACATGAATCAGGTTTCAACCCAACCCGCGGTGGGCTTCATCGGCCTTGGCATTATGGGCGGCGCGATGGCCGCCCGGCTCGCCGCAGCCGGCTATCCACTGCATGTGTATAACCGCTCGCGCGCGAAGGCGGAGCCATTGCTGGCGGCAGGCGCGCACTGGCACGACACGCCGGCCTCGCTCGCCGCCGCTGCCGAGATCGTTGTGACAATCGTCGGAATGCCGGCCGACGTGCGCGCGCTGTACCTTGGCGAGGCCGGGCTGATCGCGCATGCACGGCCCGGCGCGGTGCTGATCGACATGACCACGTCGAGTCCCGCGCTGGCGCGCGAGATGGCCGGCCACGCGACTGCGCGCGGCATCGACATGCTCGATGCGCCGGTGTCCGGCGGTGACGTCGGCGCTCGCGAGGGACGGCTGTCGATCATGATCGGCGGCCATGCACCCGTGCTCGCGCGCGTCGAGCCGATGCTGCGCTGCCTTGGCGCGAATATCGTGATGCAGGGTGGCCCGGGCGCCGGCCAGCACGCGAAGCTGTGCAACCAGATCGTGATTGCGTCGACCATGCTCGGCGTTTGCGAAGGGCTTGCGTATGCCCAGAGCGCTGGCCTCGATCCACATACGGTTCTCAGCGCGATCGGCGGCGGTGCGGCGGGCGGATTCCTGCTGAATAACCTCGGTCCACGCATCGTGCGCGGTGACTTCGCGCCGGGCTTCTTCGTCGAGCATTTCATCAAGGACATGCGCATCGCATCGGAGGAAGCGCGCGACATGGGCCGCGCGTTGCCGGCTCTTGAACTCGCGCGCCGCCTGTATGGACAACTCGCCGACGCCGGCCACGCGAGCTCGGGCACCCAGGCGCTCTTCAAAGTCTATGACGAGGAGGGCGCGCAATGAAGTTTGCTGACAGTTGCTCGCTGCCCGCATCCCCGGAAGCGGTGTGGGCTGCGCTGAACGACCCGGAGGTGCTGAAGGCGACGCTGCCGGGCTGCAAGGCGCTCGTGATGCGCGACGAGTGTCATTTCGAAGCGACGGTGCAAGTTCGTGTCGGCCCCGCTGCGGCGACGTTTCGCGGCGAGGTCGAACTCGCCGATCTCGAGCCACCGCGTGCATACACGATCATCGGCCAGGGCAATGCGGGTCCCGCGGGTTTCGCGAAGCTGACCGCGCGGGTGAAACTCGAAGGCCTGGGCGACACGACACTGCTCAGCTACGAGGCCGACGTCGAGATTGGCGGCAAGTTGATGAGCGTGGGCTCCCGGCTGATCCAGTCGGCTGCGGCGAAGAACCTCGAGTCGTTCTTCAGCGCCTTCAGCGCGCATATCGAACATAGCGTTGCACCGGCGGTGGAGCAAGCGCCGGTGGCGGACGAAGTTGCTCCCGGCGCCGCGCCGTCCGCTAACCCGCCCACGCGCGAGCGGGCGCCCAGCCCCGTGCCGCCCATCGGGCTGGGCTGGGCGCCATGGTTGGTCGCTACGGCAGCCGGTTTCGCGGGTCTCTTGATCGGTTTTCTGGTCGGGCATTCGATCTAGCTGGGGCCGGAAGTTTAAGTCTCATCGTGGATTCAGTCCCGGGTTTCGCAGTCGTTGATCCGTTTGGTGGGCTCCATTTACTTTTTGAAGAGGGCATTGATGAATAGGAAATTGGTAGTCCTTATTGGTTTGGCGGCCGTCTCGGATGCCGCCTTCGCACAAAGCAGTGTCACCCTGTATGGCGTCGCGGACGACAGCATTACGTACACCAGCAACCAGGCGGGCCACGCGGCTTACCAAACGTTCAGCGGTGGGCTCGGCGGCAGCAAATTCGGCTTCCTCGGCAACGAAGACCTGGGCGGCGGACTGAAGGCCGTGTTCCGCCTCGAGAGCGGGTTCGACATGAACAGTGGCAAGCTCGGGTACAACGGCCGCCTGTTCGGCCGTCAGTCGTACATGGGCCTGTCGGGCGACAACTCCGGTACGCTGACGCTCGGCCGCCAGTACGACTTCATGGTAACCAACCTGCAGGGACTCAGCTCCGCGCAACTGTTCGGCGGCTCACTCACGACGCATGCGGGCGATGTCGATGGGATCTGGGGCTCATATCCGGTCAGCAATGCGATCAAGTACGTGAGTCCGGTCTACCGCGGTCTGTCGGCCGGTGCGCTGTACAGTTTCGGCGGCGTGCCGGGCGCGGTGGGAACATCGCAACAGTACGGTTTCGGCGCGAGCTATGCGAACGGGCCGCTGAAGGTTGCCGCTGCGTTTTTGCAGGTGAACAACCCGGCGGTCGCGCGCTTCGACGGCGGGGCCGCGGCGACGCCCGGCGGTCCGTTCACGAACCCGGTCACGAACCCGATCTACAGCGGCTATGCGACCGCGCATTCGATGCGCACGTTGGGCGCGGCGGCGAACTACACGCTCGGCGCCACGACCTTGGGCGCGACCTACACGAACACTGCGTTCAATGATGCGGTCGCAACCGCCAGCACCACGTTCAGTGGTTCAGCGACACTCGCATCGTACGAGGCGTTCGTTGCGCATTACTTCACGCCGGCGGTCATGGCGGGCCTTACGTACGACTACACGTCGGCGCCGCACGCCCACTACAACCAGCTTGCGGCGGGTGCCCAGTATCAGTTCTCGAAGCGCACGTTCACGTATCTGGTGGTCGCGTGGCAACGCGCGAGTGGCGTCGATTCGACCGGCCATGCGGCAGTCGCGGATCTCACTTACCTGACGCCTTCGGCGACCGCGAACCAGGTCGCGGTGCGCATCGGCATCCGCCACAGCTTCTGAGTGTGGCATAGCGGCGCCATCTGTGACGGCACGGGTTCCGCTCCGGGTTGGCGCCGGTTGCGGCCGCGCCGCCCACTTTCGTTCGAGGATAAATCATGTTGGTCGAAATGCGTACCTACCAGATCACGGCGGGCAAGGTTGGCGAGTTCCTGGCGATCTACGAGCGCGAAGGGCTCGGCATCATCACCCAGTATGCGCAGCTGCAGGGCTGCTGGACCAAGGATTCGGGCACGCTGAACTCGGTCGTGTTCTGCTGGGCTTACGACGATTACGCGCACCGCGCCGCGCAGCGCGCGAGGTTGGCCGCGGATCCGCAGTGGCAGGCCTTCACGCCGCGTATCCTGCCTTTCCTGGTGCATCAGGAGTCGGTGTTTCTCGCGCCGACCTCGTTCTGCCCGGAGACATCAACGTGCGCGGGGTCAAAAACCGTTGACTTGCCAGTGAGGCAAAAATGATCGATGCCGAACTGATCGCCAGGATGATGTCGTGGCGCCGCCAACTGCACGAACACCCCGAGACCGCTTTCGAGGAAGTGTCGACCTCGGAACTCGTGGCGTCGGTACTACTCGATCTGGGCTACCAGGTCCACCAGGGGCTTGGCAAGACCGGCGTGGTCGGCACGCTGCGACGCGGCAACGGGCCTGCGCTCGGCCTGCGCGCGGATATGGACGCGCTGCCGATGGGTGAGTTCAATCAGTTCGAGCACTGCTCGCGCAACCCGGGCAAGATGCACGCATGCGGGCACGACGGCCATACGGCGATGTTGCTCGGTGCGGCGGCGCTGCTCGCCCGCGACGACGGCTGGTGCGGCACCTTGAACCTGATTTTCCAGCCGGCCGAGGAAGTCGCCGGTGGCGGCCGCGCAATGATCGAGGACGGCCTGTTCGAGCGCTTCCCGTGCGACGCGGTGTTCGGCCTGCACAATTGGCCGGGGTTGCCGCTTGGTCAGTTCGCGATCAACGATGGCGCGATGATGGCATCGTTTGACACGTTCGAGATCCGCGTCGACGGCAAAGGTTCGCACGCGGCAATGCCGGAGGAAGGGATTGACACGCTGGTGTGTGCAAGCCACATCGTGGTCGCGTTGCAGACGATCGTTAGCCGACGCTTATCGCCGAAGGAAGCGGCGGTCGTCAGCGTCACACAGATTCACGGCGGCGAGGCGTGGAACGTGCTGCCGGATCAGGCGGTGATACGCGGCACGGTGCGCTGTTTCTCCAACGAGATGCAGGCGCGCATCCGCGCGCTGCTCGGTGAGATCAGTACGACGACCGCCCGCGCGCACGGCGCGAAGGCGAGCTTCGAGTACTACGACGGCTATCCGGCGACGATCAACGCGGCACACGCGACCGGCATCGCGCTCGCGGCAGCGCGCGCAACGGTGGGTGCCGATGCGGTGACGTTGGGGTGCAAGCCGTCGATGGCGTCCGAGGACTTCGCGTTCATGGCACGCGTGAAGCCGGGCGCGTATATCTGGATGGGTGTCGACGGTGCAAATCCGAGCGCGCCGCTGCATAACCCGCATTACGACTTTAACGACGAAGCTCTGGCGATTGGGGCCTGTTATTGGGTGAACGTGGTGAAGGGGTTTAAGGGCTGATGTTCACCCACATTTTGCGTCTCGCTGCGAGTCGGGCAGCGACCATGTCGCGATACCGCGACAGGAGCTGCGACCTATGGCAAAACGCTGGTGGGCCGCCGGAGTGACGTGGCTGACTCATGACCCGGCGGCGTACCGCGTCGGGTCTTTCCCGTTCACCTCGAGGTATCAAGGAGCCGCGTCGCACATACCTGCTCGAACAGGCCGCTCACATTGGTCAATTGAAGCTGCAAAAACACTGCGATGTGCCTGCCGCTTGCGAAGGATCACTTGATTTCTGTTCAATAATGAGCCGCCGTTTTGGTGAAGTATGTCCATCTGTTCGGGGTCGGTCCAAGGCTTTGCTCGAAGGCCGTCATTCGCCAAGCGAAACTGGGATCGAGGCCGGATGACCGCATAGACCGAGCATTTGCCGGCTGTCATATTCACATCGATGACGCTTGTGCCTCGAAAACAGCCGTTCGTGCCGCACGGCATTGAACGGCCGAGTCACGCCCTGAGGTGGTCCGTCAAGTGTTTTTGAACGGGAGCCTGTTCTTCCGAAGCCCTCCCGGTTTGACCTGCACGTTGCTGGCCGGGCGAGTTGCCCACCGCCGGCCAGCGTCATGGTCGTAGCACGCGACCCGCTGGCCGGCCGTGGACAACTCGCGACATCACGTCAAATCGAAGCCACCGGGACCCGGAACGAACTTCGCCAACCGCTTACCCTCCCGGCACGCATTTGCTCCGGAGGGTGGCTTGAAGAGGAAGTTCGAGATGTACCAATATCGACAGGTTCTGGTGCGAATGCGCCAGGGTGACTCCGACCGGGATATCGACCGGTCGAAGATCATGGGCCGTAAGAAGCTGGCAGCCGCGCGGGAGATCGCAACCGAGCGCGGGTGGCATTCTCCGGACAACGCTCTGCCGGATGACGCGCAGCTCGCTACAGCGTTTAGTCGCAAGGAGTTCCTGCCGGCGAGCTGTATCTTGTCGGCCGAACCGTGGCGCGAACAGATTGCCCATTGGCACGACGCGGGCGTCCATTGCACCTTGCTCTGCATCTTGACGTCTAACCGTAGTTTCGGCGCATACGCCCATGCGCGGGCATCCAAATTTCCGGGGCCACCTCTTCGGCCGACGGCAGCACGCTTCGGATTATGTTAGTCACAGCAGCAGCTTGGCTCGTGCGTCGCTAAAGCGGTTGCATTCATCCATCAGCCAGTTCGAAAATGCGGCCACCCGCGCATCGTCCTCCCGCTCGGTGAGCAGCATGTAGCGGGCCGGCGCAGGTACGAGGCGGCTAAAGATGTTGATGAGGCGGCCGTGCTCGAGCTCTTCGTAGACGAGCGCAGTGCGCGCCACGGCGACGCCTTGATGACTCAAGGCCGCGCTAATCGCCAGGCTCGCCAGATTGAATTGTGGCCCCGCCACCGCTCCGAGCCATTCGGGCCGAGCGGTCTCCAACCAGGTGCGCCATTCGATGAACTCAGGCGCTCCATCCCATGGCGAGAAGTCATGCAATAGTTCGATTCCCTTGAGCGATCGGCCCGCGGCAAACCCATGGTGCTCCGCCAAATATTGCGGTGTTGCCACCGGCAGCAGATATTCGTCGAGTATCGGTATCGCGCGGATCGTTTCGTATTGCCCGGGATCATAGCGAATCGCTACGTCGATGTCATCGGCCAACATGGCCTGTCGATCCAGCGTTTGAAATTCAGCCTTCACGCGCACCGGTATGTCCGCGTGCAGGCGATGAAACTCGACCAGACGCGGCATCAACCACTGTAAGGCAAATGAGGGCGTGCAATTGATCTGTAAGGGCGCATTGGATCGCCCAAGTTGATTGATCGTTGTCTCGATGCTGAGAAACGCGTTTCTCGTGCATTCGAACAACGTCGCACCTTTCTGCGTCAGGGCAAGCGAGCGGTGCTGGCGCGTGAACAGTGGGTAACCCAGCCGGTCTTCGAGATGTCGAATGTGCTGACTCACCGCCCCCTGCGTCAAGCTCAGCTCAGCCGCCGCCTTGGTAAAACTGAGCAGGCGAGCTGCCACTTCGAAGCAGCGCAAGCCGCCCAGCAGTGAGGAATCGAGGGGCATATGTATTAGCGAGACTAATGCGTCGAATAGAAATTATAGCTTTTTTGGCCGGCGCCCATGCCCTATATTCGCCGCATCCAAAGCAAGCATAGGTACCCGGCGTGATTCCCACCGTTACTGCAATTGCCCCCGATTTATTAGCCAGACTACAGAACCGTACTCCTCTACTGTGGCTCAATGCCGCATTAGGAAATGCGTTGCCTGAAGATTTACCGGGTGCCGCCGATATCGACGAGGCAGATGCCCGCTTAGAACGTTGCGCGGGCCTGATGGCGCATCTCTTTCCCGAATTGCAAAGTAGCGCGGGCCTGATCGAATCGCCGCTGATGCGTGTCGAACGACTCCAGCAGGTGATGGGAAACGCTACTGAGCCTGACGCTGCGTGGTTTATCAAAAGCGATCATGCCCTGCCCATCGCCGGGTCGGTCAAAGCGCGTGGAGGCTTTCACGAAGTATTGGCGTTCGCGGAAAAGCTGGCGCTCGAACACAGCGTGCTCGCCCATGATGGCGACCGGCGAGCACTCGCGGGCGCCGCAGCCCGCGAGTTGTTCGCTCAATACACCGTGAGCGTCGGCAGCACCGGCAATCTGGGCATGAGCATCGGCGTCATGGCTGCCGCCTTGGGATTTCGATCGGTGGTGCATATGTCGACGGAAGCCAAGAGCTGGAAGAAGGATCGTTTGAGAAATTGTGGCGTTCAGGTGGTCGAGCACACGGGCGACTACGCGCAAGCGGTGGCGGCCGGGCGAGCGCAATCGCTCGCTGACCCCAAAGGCTATTTCGTCGACGACGAGAATTCCCTGATGCTGTTCCTGGGCTATGCAGTCGCCGCGAGGCGGCTGGCGAGCCAACTGGCGGCATTGAATCGTCCCGTAGATGCTACGCATCCTTTGTTTGTCTACATTCCGTGCGGTGTCGGTGGCGCGCCCGGTGGCATCACCTTCGGCCTCAAAGCACTTTTTTTTGAACACGTACACTGCTTTTTCGCCGAACCCGTGGCGTCGCCGTGCATGTTGGTGCAATTGGCGGCGGGCGAGTCCGGGCCCACGTCGGTCTATGACATTGGTCTGGACAATCGCACCGAAGCGGATGGCCTCGCCGTCGGCCAGGCGTCGCATCTGGTGAGTTCGCTGATGCGCTCTCAGCTCTCGGGCGTGTTTACCGTCACGGACGCGCAACTGTATGTGCATCTCCATCGCGTGGCGCAAACCGAAGGCGTGCTGCTCGAGCCATCGGCCGCCGCCGGATTCGACGGACCGGGATGGCTGACGCGCAGCGACCAAGGCCAAGCCTATCTTCGCCAGCACGGGCTGGAGCGTCACATGGCTAGTGCCACTCATATCGTCTGGACAACAGGCGGTTCGCTGGTGCCGCGCGAAGAGCACGAGCAATTTCAAGCGAGAGGCCAGGTGCTTGCGGCGCGGGATGAACTCGCCTGAGACCCCTGCAGGGCATCGCCGCCAACCGTCCATAACAGCATCCAGCGTTAGCCCGAGATGCACTGCCAAGGAAACTCAGTTCCATGATTGAAACCTCAATCGACAGGTCGACTATTGTCGACGAGGCCGTCCACACGAGCTCCTTTCAGGAGGCGACTTACCGCAAGGTCGCGCTCAGGTTCATTCCCTTCCTGATGTTGTGCTATGTGGTCGCCTTTCTGGATCGCATCAATATCGGCATTGCCAAGCTGAATATGCTGACTGATCTACGGTTCAGCGAGACGGCCTACGGTCTTGGCGCAGGGCTCTTTTTCCTTGGGTATCTGATTTTCGAAGTGCCGAGCAATCTGCTCATGCATCGTATTGGCGCGAAACTCTGGATCGCGCGGATCATGATCACCTGGGGTCTGCTTTCGGGACTGATGGCTTTCGTGACCACCCAGTGGCAGTTCTATACCGTCCGTCTGCTGTTGGGCGTGGCCGAGGCCGGTTTTTACCCCAGCGTGATTCTGTACCTGACTTATTGGTTTCCCAACCATCGCCGCGCCAAGATGACGGCTTGCTTTCAAGCGGGCATTCCGATTGCCGGCTTGATTGGAAATCCGCTTTCCGGTTGGCTAATGGATACGTTTCATCATGTCGCTGGCCACTCGGGATGGCAATGGATGTTTGGTCTCGAGGCACTGCCGACGATTCCTTTGGCCATCGGCGCGCTGCTCATTCTCGACAATTCGGTCAGCTCCGCGCGTTGGCTCAGTCCGCAGGAAAAGCAGTTGATCGTCCATGAACTCGGGAAGGACGAGAAAACGCGCGAGCACATGCCGCTGCTCAAAGTTTTCACCGACGGACGCATCTGGAAAATTATCCTGACAGGTTTCCCGGCGATGATGGGCCTCTATGTCCTGGGCTTTTATCTGCCCACGCTCATCAAGGCATCGGGCGTGACCACGAGCACTACGGTCGGTTTTCTCAGCGCTATTCCCTACCTGGTAGCCGTGGTCGCTATGGTGACCTTCGGGCGCAGCTCCGATCGCATGCGCGAGCGCCGCTGGCATTTGGCCATCGTGTTGCTGCTGGGCGCCGCAGGCCTCACGGCCAGTGTCTGGACAAGCCACAGCGTGGTGCTTACGGTGATCACCATGTCAGTCGCCGCGGCCGGCATCATCAGCTATTCGCCGATCATGTGGTCGGTGCCGACGGCCTTTCTCGGCGGCGCCGCTGCGGCGGCCAGCATCGGCGTGATCAACTCCGCCATCAATATCGGCGGATTCGTGAGCCCCTACCTGATCGGCTGGGTCAAGGACGAATTCCACACGACCGACCCGGCCATCTATATCGTCGCCGGCTGCTTGACGTTCGGGGCATTGATGGCGCTGAGCTTCGATCGCAAGTTGGTCAGTCGCTGAGTGCGCGCTCCCCAAAACATATCCCCGGAGAAGATTATGTCGACGACCGACAAACCGATGCGTTTCGCCATGGGTGGCATCATCCACGAAACCAATACCTACGCCGCAGAGGTCGCGGGCCAGACGCCCTTGACCTCGTTCGAGCAATACTATGGCGACGAAATTCCAGGCATTTTTGCCGGCTCCAATCATCAAGTCGGCGGTTATATCGAAGCCGCCCAAAAGCACGGCGCTGGCCTGATTCATACGTTCCTCGGGCAGGCCACGCCGTCGGGTACTATCGAAGCCAACGCTTACGCTCACATGAAGCAGGCGATTCTCGCGGGCATCGAGCAAGCGTTACCGGTTGATGGCGTGTTGCTTGCCTTGCATGGCGCGGGAGTCGCCGATGGCATCGAGGACATCGAGGGCGATTTGGCCGCTGCCGTGCGCGCCTTGGTCGGCCCGCATGTACCGATCGCGGTAGCCTACGACCTTCACGGCAACATGACCGAGCAAATGCAGCGTGCCGTCGATATTTCGCTGCCCTGCATTCTGTATCCGCACACCGATTTTTATGACCGTGGTGTCGAGTGCGTCGACCTCATGGTCAAGATGATTAAGGGCGAAGTGAAGCCGGCCACGCATGTCTGTACGTTGCCGATGCTGCCTTATATCGTCACCACTAACGAGGGCTTCGTGCCGGCCAGAGTCAACGCACTGTGTGCGCAGCTCGAAGCGCTGCCAGGCGTGATCGATTGCTCATGGTTTCATGGCTTCCCCTATGCGGATATCGCATCGCCGTGCCCGGCGGTGATTTGCACGACCAACGGGGACCCGGCGCTGGCGGTGCGCTGCGCAGAACAGGTCGCCCAATGGATCTGGGATCATCGCGAAGATTTTCGTCCGCAATTCCCGTCGCCGGAAGAGGGCGTAGCGCGCGCCCTCGCGGCAAGCGCTGGTCCTGTCGTGATCAACGAGTATGCCGATAACCCCGGCGGAGGCACGCCAGGCGATGGCACCTATCTGTTGCGCGCCTTGCTCGATGCGGCGCCGGCTCCCGACACGGTCTGTTTTGCTTCGATCAATGATGCAGAGGTCGTCCGGCAAGCGATCGCCGTTGGCGTTGGCGGGACACTGCGCGCTTCGCTGGGAGGAAAGCTAGGCAGATTCCAGGGAGCGCCGATCGAAGCGGAGGCTTATGTGAAGGCGATTACCGATGGCCGTTTCGTCAACCGCCCAGGCTCGATGTTCGAAGGCGTCCGCTTCGACCTGGGTGCCATGTGCCGCCTGGTCATCAATGGTGTGGACATCATTGTCGCGTCGCGCGCTGAGCAGATATACGACATGGAGCCATTTGCGTTGCACGGCATTGATGCAGGTAGGAGAAAGATCATAGCCCTGAAAGGCGCAAATCACTTCCGGGCTGGATTTCAAGGGCTCGTGCAGCAAATCATCACGGTGGATAGCGTGGGGCTAAGTACCGCGAATATCACCTCGTTCCCGCGCGACCATCTGAGGTCGACGCTGTGGCCGTTGCATGAGGGCGTTGTCGGGGCGCTTTACAAGGCTGCAAGTTGAAACATCATCGGGTGGTCTGCCGCGTGGCGCCGGGCGTGCGGCGCGAAGCCTGGACGCGATGGGGAAAGGCCGCCCGAATTTGTCGCACCAGCGCCGAACCGTTTCATAGTTGACGATCACGCCGCGCTCAAACTACCAATCTTCAATGTCGCGCAGACTTCACTGAAGCCGGAAATTCCAGCGTGCTGCGCAGCTGATGATGGAGGCCGGAAAACGGTTTGAGGGTGTCAATAATCGCCGTGATGGAGCCGAAGCGAGATCGGCGTATTGGCGCCATCCGATGATCGGCATTATGCCGCCGCCCACGCCGTAGCTCTGAGGCGATAGGTGCCGGGCGCCAGTTCCATGATCATAAGAGATGGTCGGCACTCTTGGTTGAAATGCCCTAATTTCGGTGTCCTCCTGTAGAGCCTTACATCCTGTCTCTAGAACACAATCCGATCCGCCAGCACTTCGCGCTCAAGCGTCATCTGCTGAGCGCCTCGCTCTATCGCAAACAGCTCGCCGCGCGATTTGAAGCCTGGCGTCTCTTCACTGGCATTGCCCAAGCTCCGTCCACCGTGTTCTGAGACACGACTGTCCGTGCCGATATCTCGTCACGGGGACAGTAACGTGACAACGCCGTCTGGCCGCCTCAAGCAGTTGTTGCCCGATTGGTCGTTGCCGCCGGCAGATATCTATGCCGTGTATCCCGAGCGGCTCAATCTGACGGCGAAGGTGACGGCGTTCATCGAGTTTCTCGAAGGCTTTCTCGGGAAGGGGCCGGGAGCGGGCTGAAATCGCGAGAAAGCCGGTGATTTCTCGCTCACCTGCGATTTGCACCGCAACCCGGAACGCGTTGCTCGAGCCGGCTGGCAATGAACATTGTGCCGGGCGTCTAGTCGGCATTGTCGACGCGCTTCCAGAATTCGAACGCAGTGGCGCATACGTTGCGCGGCGCGCCCGTGGCGAGCAGCAGCCAGAGAAGCAGGCGCGCCTTGCGTGGCCCGAGCCACCCTGAAAACAAAGCGCCACGGCGGGCCAGGTCGATTTCCGAGCCGGAAAATCCATAGGTGCGCACGGCCGTCGATCCCGATCCCGTGCGGCTGGAGATGACGATCGGCAGCTGCGGCGCCAGCGCCTCGATGCGCTGTGCTTCGTCATCCGAAACATGGCCTGCACCGTAGGCCGCGATGACGATCCCGTGATACCCCGCGTGGACGACCGCGTCGAGCATCTGACCCGTCTCGCCCAGACATGTCTCGACGAGTGCCACTCGAACCGACAGGTCGGGCTTTGCGAAGCGCGGGGAATAACGCGTTGACGGTGGACGGAAATACTGCGGCATATCTTCAAGCACCATGCCGGCTGGCCCCACGACCGGCGACTCGAAGGTTTCGACGGACATCGAGTTCGCTTTGCGCACCCAGCGCGCCTCATGGATCGTGTTGTTCATGACTACGGCTACACCGCGCCCGCGACTGGCGCCGTGCGCGGCGCAGGCCACCGCGGCAAGAAGATTGGCGGGCCCGTCCGCGCCTGCGGCCAGCGGCGTGCGCATCGCGCCTGTGACCACCAGCGGCTGAGGATGCGTCCACAGAAGATCGAGCAGGAAGGCAGTTTCCTCAAGCGTGTCGGTCCCTTGGGTCAGCACGATCCCGGCGGCGCCGGCAGCCACCATGCGCTCTGCCCACGCCAGACTGTCCAGCACATGCGCAAGGGTCAGCGAAGGGCTGGGCAATTGCAAAAGCGTCTTGGCGTGAATCTGCGCGATATCAGCCAGACCGGGGACCGCAGTCACCAGTTGTTGCGCGGAAAGACGTGGCAACGCGCCAGCGTCGGCGTTGTCGGCGGTCATGCATATTGTGCCGCCTAATGCCCCGACTGCGATCCTCGGATAGTTCATCGAAGCGTTCCTTTCGAGTGTGGAAAATATCTGCAAAAACCGTACTTTAAATGGCGTCCAAAAACCCGGTAACGATGAGTAATGCCGCTCTCGCGCCCGGAATCGGTGCGACGACGAGCTTGTACTCCGTGATGCACCTTCCTCGCGCGCACTTGCACAACTCCCGCGCACTGCAGCGCGCTCTTGCCGGTGGGGCAATCGCTCGACTTGCCCCCACGTACTGGATTTACCGAAGGATGGCACGCTTCGTGCCTATAATAGTGTGAATTTCAATTGTTGCAAGTTGCAATTAATGTAGCACGGTGGATCGGAGATCAGCCTGTTGCAGGCGCATATCCGAAATTGAAGCATCTGAAGTTCCGTCTGGATGCACTCGACGCGTGGGCGTGGAGTGCGGCGTCTGGACAGCGATGTGACGCGCCGTACCACCGTCTCAACACGCTTACTGAACACGTCGAAGGAGGGGGGCGAGTGAACTCGGCCGCTAATAACGACGCAAGCACGGCCCGAATTCATTTTGTGTCATTTCTTCCTATTGGAGTGAAGCATGTTGAAGCGACTGTTTACTCAATGCGTGGCTGGGGCGCTGATTGCGAGCGCTGCGACGATGGTGTGTGCGCAGGATGAATCCAAGGTGTTACGGATCGTGCCGCAAGCCGATCTGAAGATCCTCGATCCGATCTGGACCACGGCATTCATCACGCGCGATCATGGCTACATGATCTACGACACACTGTTCGGCGTGGATGCCAAGGGCGTAGTACAACCGGAGATGGTGGACACGTATACGACCTCGCCGGACGGCAAGACCTGGACGTTCACGCTGCGCAAAGGGCTCGCGTTCAGCGACGGCAAGCCGGTCACCTCGGCTGACGTTATTGCGTCGATCACGCGCTGGGGCAAGCGCGACGTGTTCGGTCAGAGAATGTTCACGGCCTTGCAGTCGTTCGATGCGGTCGACGCCAAGACTTTCCGCATGACCTTCAAGCAAGCCTTCCCGATGGTCCTGGACGCGCTCGGCAAGCCGTCGGGCAGCGCCGCGTTCATCATGCCGAAGCGGGTCGCCGATACGCCCGCGGACCAGCAGATCTCTGACTACACTGGCTCGGGCCCCTACATCTTCAAACAGGACGAGTATCGCCCGGGCGCGAAGATCGTGTACATCAAGAACCCGAACTATGTGCCGCGACCGGAACCGGCTTCCGGTACCGCGGGCGGCAAGCATGTCTATGTCGACCGGGTCGAATGGATCGTGCTCAAGGACGCGCAGACGCAGGCCAATGCGATTGCAAACGGTGAAGTGGACATGATCGAATGGATGCCCGCCGAGCAGTACGCCGCGTTCAAGAGCAATCCCAAACTGGAGCTGGTGAAGCCGACGCCCGCCGGGCTCTTCGACTTGCACCTGAATCATCTCGTGGCGCCGTTCAACAACCCGAAGATTGCTCAGGCGGCAATCATGGCGATCAACCAGGAAGCGTTGATGCGCGCCCAACTGGTGAACAAGGATCTGTACCGGACGTGTTCGTCGATTTACCCATGCGATTCGCCGTTGGCCTCGACCGAGACCGCCTATTTCACTGGCAAGCCCCAGTTCGCGGCGGCCCGCAATCTGCTGAAGGAAGCAGGCTATGACGGCAAGCCGGTGGTGCTGATGTATCCGTCGGACTACGCAGTACTGAATAAGTTTCCGCCAGTCATGGCGCAACTGTTGAAGCAGGCCGGGTTCAGTGTCGACCTTCAGGCAATGGACTGGTCGACGCTTGTGACGCGCCGAACTAGCAAGGCGGCGGCCGACAAGGGTGGCTGGAACCTGTTCATTACCGGCTGGGCACCCGGCGACACGATGAATCCGTTGTTCTTCACGCCGCTGACGGGCAATGGCGAGAAGGGCTGGTTCGGCTGGGCGACTGACGACAAGATCGAGCAGCTCAAGAACGAATACCTTGCCAGCACCGATCCTGCGCAGCGAAAGAAGATCGCTACGGCGATCCAACTGGAAACGTATCAGAGCGGGATCCTGGCGCCGTTGGGCGACTTTGATTTCTATTCGGTGATCCGTAAGGGCGTGGTAAGCGGCGTGGTCCCGGCTCCGGTCAACGTGTTCTGGAACATTCGCAAGAGCTAACCGGTGTCGGCGGCTGGCTGTTAGGCGGCCGGCCGCCGTCTCGCAGAGCAAACGCGAGCCCGTTCATCTGTCAACCGGCTTTGGAGCGTAACCGACATGGCTTTCTTTCTTTTCCGGCGCATATTGTCGACGGCGCCAGTGCTGGTCGTTGTCGCCCTTATCGTATTCATGATTCTGCGACTGACGCCGGGCGATCCGGCTGCGGCGCTCGTCGGTGACAACGGCACTAGCGCCGACATCGCGCGGATCCACGCGAGCCTCGGGCTCGACCGGCCGCTGCCGGTGCAGTTCGTCAAATGGACCGGGCAGTTGCTGCAGGGCAACCTCGGCGACTCGTACTACATGAAACAGCCGGTAACCCGGTTGATTGCGCAACGCATCGCACCGACCGTCTCGCTGTCCGCCCTGACGCTGGTGATGACGCTCCTGCTCGCGGTGCCGCTCGGCGTAATCGCGGCCTCGCGGCACGGAGGCTGGCTGGACCGGATGCTGATGGGCCTGTCGGTGATGGGATTCTCGGTGCCGTCGTTCGTGGTCGGCTATATCCTCATATGGGCGGTCGCCTTGCATGCGAAGCTGCTGCCGGTGCAGGGATACGCGCCACTGAGCGCGGGCATTGGTCCGTGGCTCACGCACCTGATCCTGCCCGCCATTACGCTGTCCATCGTCTACCTTGCGCTGATTGCCCGCGTGACGCGCGCCGCGGTCGCCGAGGCGCTGACCGAAGACTACATCCGCACGGCCCGCGCCAAAGGTATCTCCGAAGCACGCGTGTTGATTCGCCATGCGCTGGCCAATGCCGCGGTACCGATCATCACGGTGATCGGCATCGGCGTTGGCTTGCTGATCGGCGGCGTGGTGGTCACTGAAACCGTCTACGCGATCCCCGGGCTCGGGCAATTGACGGTCGACGCGGTACTGGCGCGCGACTTCCCCCTGGTGCAAGGCATCACGTTGTTCTTTTCCTTTGTTTACGTGCTTATCAACCTGCTGGTCGACATGAGCTATCTGTTGCTCGACCCGCGTATCCGCTATTGAGCGAAAGGACGATTGGACATGAGCGACGATCACGATCCGATGACCCTTGCCGCGCCGGGCTCCATGCTTGCCAACCTGGAGGTGGCGCCGGCCGTACGCTCCCGCACACCGTTGTGGCGCCGAGTGCCGCGGAACTGGTCGGTGCGCCTGGGATGCGGCGCACTGTTGCTTCTGCTCCTCGTAGCCGTCGCCGCACCGTGGCTTGGCACGATCGACCCGACCGCGATGGATCCCGCGAGCGCCAATCTCGCGCCGGGCGTGACGGCCGAATTCACTGATCTGTCAGGTGCGACGTTCCAGCACTTCTTCCTGATGGGCACCGACAGTCTCGGCCGGGATACCTGGAGCCGGGTGGTATACGGTGCGCGCGTGTCCCTGTCGGTCGGTATCACGGTGGCGCTACTGGCGCTCACCTTCGGCGCGCTGGTCGGCGTGGCGGCGGGGTATTTTCGCCATTTCGACGACGTCATCATGCGCGCCATGGACAGCTTGATGGCGATTCCCAGCATCCTGTTCGCGATTACGCTGATGGCGCTCTGGCGACCGACGCTGGTCACCGTGATTGTCGCGATCACGATTCCCGAAATTCCGCGTGTCGCGCGGTTGGTCCGCTCGATCGTGCTGACCATTCGCGAGGAACCCTACATCGAGGCGGCCATTTCGTTGGCCACGCCGACCGTCAAGATTCTGTGGCGTCATATTTTGCCGAATGCAATCGCACCGCTGATCGTGCAAGGAACCTACGTGTGCGCGTCGGCGATTCTGGTGGAAGCGATCCTGTCGTTTCTCGGCGTCGGCCTGCCGCCGGATATTCCGACGTGGGGCAACGTCATGGCCGACGGCCGCATGCAGTTCAACCAGTATCCTCAGACCGTGCTGTTCCCTGGTGTTTTTCTGGCACTGACGGTGCTGGCGGTCAATATCCTGGGCGACGGATTGCGTGACACGCTCGATCCAAAATGCAACCAACGGGGGAGTTGACGCGATGCGCGATTTCGACTTCAAAACGGCAGCACCCTCCACCGCCGGGCCGGCCACAACCGTCCTTGCCGTGAATGACCTCACCATTTCTCTGCCGGCCGGTGCCGACCGCCCCCACGCGATCCGCCACGTCTCGCTCGACGTGCGGCAGGGTGAGATTGTCTGCCTGCTGGGCGAGTCGGGCTCGGGCAAATCGGTGATCGCACAGGCAGTGATGGGCTTGCTGCCGGCGTCGCTCAAGGCGCTGGACGGCAGCATCGAACTGCTCGGCGAGGACGTGCTGACAGCAAGCCCGGATCGCATCCGCCAATTGCGCGGCGAAAAGATGGCGATGGTTTTCCAGGAGCCGATGACGGCCCTCAATCCGATCATGACGTGCGGCGCGCAGGTCGACGAGATGCTGGCACAGCATAGCCGCGCCAGCGTCGGCGAGAGGCGCCGGCGCATCCTCCAGATCTTCGCCCACGTCAGGCTGCCGGAACCGGAGCGTATCTACGCGTCTTATCCGCATCAGTTGTCGGGTGGACAGCGCCAGCGCATCGTGATCGCAATGGCGCTGATCCTGAAGCCGTCGCTGCTGATCTGCGACGAGCCCACCACGGCGCTCGACGTTACGACTCAGGCCGAGATCCTCAAGCTGATTCGTGAATTGCAGACGGAGAGCGGAACCGCCGTGCTGTTCATCACGCACGATTTCGGCGTTGTCGCCGAGATTGCTGATCGTGTCGTGGTGTTGCGGTTGGGCGACACGGTCGAGCAGGGCTCCAAGTTGCAGGTATTGCAGCAGCCGTGCGAGCCCTATACCCGCATGTTGCTGGCAGCGGTCCCCGCGCTGGTGCCGCGCACGCGCCCCCCGGTGGAGAAAGCCTATCCGCTGCTCGACGCTCGCGGGATCGGGAAGACGTATGTGACGGGCTCCTGGCCGGGCCGCAAGCGTAAAGTGCAAGCGGCCAGTGATGTCTCGCTGATGGTACATGCGGGCGAAACGGTCGGAATCGTGGGCGAGTCCGGTTCGGGAAAGTCGACGGTCGCGCGCTGCATTGCGCGACTGATCGAGCCGACTGCCGGCGATATCTTCGCCGACGGCCGATCGGTGGCCAAAGCGCGCGGCCGCGCGCTCTATCCGTTCCGACGCGGTGTACAGGTCGTGTTCCAGGATCCATACCGATCGCTGGATCCACGCCAGACAGTGGGTGCCTCGATCGTCGAAGGGCCGTTGAATTTCGGCGTGCCATACGCTCAGGCGTGGCAACGTGCTGAAGAATTGATGACGCTGGTACGGCTCAGACCCGATGCGCTGAACCGGTACCCTAGTGAATTCTCCGGGGGCCAGCGGCAACGCATTTCGATCGCGCGGGCGCTGGCATGCGAGCCACAAGTGTTGATTGCCGACGAGGCGGTGTCCGCACTCGACGTCTCGGTCCAGGCGCAGATTCTCGACCTGCTGGATGACATTCAGCAGCGGCTGCGGATCGGCATTCTGTTCATTACGCACGATCTGCGGGTGGCCAGCCAGATCTGCGATCGGGTCATCGTGATGCGGCGCGGCGAGATTGTCGAGGAAGGAGCGATCCAGGACGTGTTCCTCGCGCCGCGCCACGAATATACGCAGGCCTTGCTGGCGGCGGCGCCAGGGCGCGGCTTTGCGTTCGGCGCCGCTTGACGCGGGCCTTTTGACCACAGTGATTTCCTGAGTTTCCGGTCAGCGGCGCCGCTGGCACTCATGCTATCCACTACCTGCTGTGGGACGCGTTCGCTGCTGAGCTGCTGAACTGCCGGCGAAGATCGCTCCCGCGTGCGTGACGCGTGTGTGGCCGAGCTTCATGCCGCCGCGGCGCATCGAGACGTCTATCTGATTTTACTATTACCATTCGCCACATTTCACCAAGAGGGACCCCCTACCAATGGAAGACTATTTTGTATTCAATGCCGGAAACGTGGTGTTGCAATCCGGTATCACCTTCAGAGATGCCAAGCTCGCCTATCAAACCTACGGAAAGCTGAACGCAGAAAAATCGAATGTCATTCTGTATATGACATCGTTTTCCGCGCATCACTATGACATCGAGTGGATGGTCGGTCCGGGCAAGGCGCTAGACACTAACAGGTACTTCGTCGTTATTCCGAATCTGTTCGGCAATGGACTGTCGTCCTCGCCCAGCAACGCAACCGAGCCCTTCAACGGAAGCCGTTGGCCGAATTTTACGATTGCCGATAACGTCGCGATTCAACACCAACTCCTGACGCAAGAACTCGGCATCGAAGTTTTGCAAATGGCATGCGGGTGGTCGATGGGTGGGTTGCAGGCGTATCAATGGGCATCAATGTATCCGGAGATGGTCAGGCGACTGGTCGTGCTGTGCGGCGCGGCAAAGGCCTCGCCGCACAATCAGGTTTTCATCGAGGGCGTGCGCGCGACCCTGACGACGGATCCGGCCTTTCAGAACGGAACCTTCGTTGAGCGGCCCGAACGCGGTCTGCGGGCCATGGGTCGCAACTACGCCGCCATGGCGATGTCGCAGACGTTTTATCGTAACGAGGTGTGGCGGCAGGCCGGCTTCTCCTCGCTCGAAGACTATCTCGTGATGTCGTGGGAAGCGAATTTCCTGAAGCGCGACGGCAACAATCTGCTGGCTCATCTATGGACTTGGCAGCATGCGAACGTCGCCGCTAATTCCACATACAACGGCGATTTTCACGCGGCGCTTAAAGCAATTACGGCAAAGGCGTTGATCATGCCGAGCACGACCGATCTATATTTTCAGGTTGAAGACAACCGTCTCGAGGTCGAGCAAATGCGAAACGCCACGCTCCATCCCATTTCGTCGATATGGGGCCATCGCGCCGGGCTGCCGACAGCCAATGTAGACGATGCCGCGTTTATTTCTGCTGCGATCACCGGGCTTCTTGAGGACTGACGCGCTGGACGTGCAGTGGCTGCGTCTCGTGCTTCTCTTGCGGTCCTTCATCGGCACTGCAAGCCATCACGCCGATGCGGTCGAGCAACATTGAGGAAGTCGCTGATGCGGATGGGCGTGCGACTGCAACGTACCGGTCGGGACGTCACAGGCGTCCCCTGCATGACTATCATCCGGGCCACCGAGCCCTGGTCCGAGGGCGCACGTCTCTCTCCCGATGTATTCAAAGCGGGCCTTTGCACGGGCATGGTCTGCTGCCTGACGCAGCAACCTACGCGGCCATCGGACGGGTGACGCAACAAAGGCAACTCACGCGAACCGGCGACGTTTACTGTCGTCGGCGAGCGTCGAGAACGACGTCATGCGCATGGCGCTCACCTCAGTCGGTATTTCAGCAGACCTCCTCATCACATTCAAATCGCTCGCTGGGATCGTCCCAGCCGTACCGGCTCGACGAATGCCAATGTTGCGCCCGGAATCGGTGCAGGGGTGATCGTGCGTCGCGTAGTGCACCTTTCTCGCGCGCACCGCGCGCGGTTTTTGCGCATAGCCGTGTGTGCATCGCGATATGAAAAACACCTTACTTGTCCATGAACACGGGGTTTCTCGCATCGTGGCACACTTCGTGCAAGTCGAAGTCACATGTGAATGGCAATTATTGGAAAGTGCAACTATATCGGCGTGATGCATACACAGTAGCAGATCGTCAAAGGTGCCATTTTCAAGGCTGGGTCATCCGAACTTACGCTCCGATGCACTGAGCGCGTTGTCCAGGAGCGTCGTTTTCAGGCCTCCAGACAAGCGCACTGCCTGAGTCATTTCGTGTCACTTACTCGTACGGAGTTTGAAGCATGAGCACCCAGGATTTTGGCGCCCGCAGCCGCGCGCCACTTGCACTCTCACTACAGAGCCGCTGGTGGCAATTACTGTGCGGCCTCGTATGTGCGATGGTCGCGTCCAATCCCCAATACATCTGGACTTTGCTGACGCGCCCGCTGACAGCGCAACTCGGCGTGTCACTGCCGAGTCTGCAGGTCACCTTCTCCATTCTCATTGTCTGCCAGACTTTTCTGTCGCCGCTCGAAGGCTATTTAATCGAGCGCTTTGGGCCGCGCTGGCTGCTGGCCGCCGGCGGCGCGATCACGGGGCTTAGCTGGGTACTGACGAGCCGCGCCGAGTCTTTGCTGTCCGTCTATCTCTGCTATGGCGTCCTCGGGGGGATTGGCGTAGGTATTGTCGTGGTCGGCACGATCGGGCTGATGGCGCGCTGGTTCCCCGACCGTCGCGGTTTTGCGATTGGCGTAGTGATGGCGGGCTTCGGCATGGGCGCAATGCTCACGACATTTCCGATCACCAATAGCATCGCCAAATACGGCTATCAGCATACGCTGGTCGTCTTTGGCGGGATTCTCGGCGTGGTCGGCATACTTGCCGCGCTCGGCATGCGGCTGCCGCCGCCCGGCTATATGGCGGACTGGCGGCCGCAGAAAGCCGCCGCCGCCGCACCCGACACGCGGCCCGGCAGCATGCTGCGCACGCCGTTGTTCTGGCTGATGTTCGTGATGATGTCGATGATGGCAACCTCCGGCCTGATGGTGACCTCACAAATGGCAGTCTTCACGCGAGACTTCGGCATGTCGGGAGTCACCGTGTTTGGCCTCGCGGCGTTGCCGCTTGCGTTGACCATTGATCGCGTGGCGAACGGCGTGACGCGGCCTATGTTCGGATGGATCTCCGACCTGATCGGGCGCGAGCATACGATGCTGATCGCCTTCGGGATGGAAGCGATAGCGATGACCTTGTGGCTCACGTCACGGCACGACCCGTTGTTGTTCGTGCTGCTGTCAGGCGTCGTCTTTCTCGGCTGGGGCGAGATCTTTTCGCTTTTCCCTTCGACGCTGACGGACACCTTTGGCGGCAAGCATGCAATCGTCAACTACGCGTGCCTGTCTTATGCGCAAGGCGTCGGCTCGATTCTGGGCGGGCCGGTGGCCGCGTTACTCCACGAGCATACGGGCGGTTGGGACGCGGTGTTCGGCACGGCTATCGCGTTGGATAGTTGTACCGCTGTGCTTGCGATCGCCGCACTCAGGCCGATGCGCCGCGCGTGGTTTGCCCGCGCCTCCAGTCGCTCGTAATGCAGCCGGCCACGGCCGGCTTGCCAGCAATCTCGCCCATTCGAATCTGCGCGGATGCTGTACCGCTTCGTCGATTCTCTGCTTTTTTTGTCTCCTCAATTTTCCACTGAAAGGGATTGAATTCCAATGGATTGCGACCTGATCGACATGATGATGAAGTGGCGGCACGCACTGCACTCATGTCCGGAAACTGCGTTCGAGGAGGTCGCAACCGCCGATCTCGTCGCGGGCGTATTGCGACAGTATGGCTTCGAGGTACATGGCGGCATTGGACGAACCGGTGTGGTGGGCAGCATGACCCGCAGCGCGGGACCGGCCATCGGCTTGCGCGCCGACATGGATGCGCTGCCGATCGTTGAAGCCAATAGCTTCGCGCATCGGTCGCAACATGAAGGCAAGATGCATGCGTGTGGCCATGACGGCCATACAGCAATGCTGCTCGGCGCCGCTGTCGCGCTGAGCCGCGACCCCAGTTGGCGCGGCACGGTACATGTGATTTTTCAGCCGGCAGAAGAAGGGCCGGCGGGCGGCGGCAGGATGATGGTCGAAGACGGACTCTTCGAGCGCTTTGCGTGCGACGCCGTGTTTGGTTTGCACAACTGGCCCGGCATCCCGCGCGGACATTTTGCGATCAACGACGGTCCGATGATGGCATCGTTCGACACGTTCGAGATTGTTGTCGACGGCAAGGGTTCGCATGCCGCGATGCCGGAGGAGGGGAGCGACGTGCTGGTGTGTGCCAGCCAGATCGTCACCGCGTTGCAGACAATCATAAGCCGGCGGATTTCGCCGAAAGAATCAGGCGTCGTGAGCGTCACGCAAATTCATGGCGGAGAAGCGTGGAACGTGCTGCCTGACCGTGCGGTCATTCGCGGCACCGTGCGCTGTTTCTCGAGCGACGTGCAGGAACGAATCCACGCGTCGATCGACGAAATCTCCACGGGTATTGCGCGCGCACTGGGTACAAACGCGACGCTCGACTATCGCTACGCGTATCCGGCCACCATCAACACTGCCGCTCAAGCCGATCTTGCAGCTGCGGCCGCCGGCGCAACAGTCGGCGTTGCCAGCGTGCAGCGAGGTTGTGTGCCCTCGATGGCCTCGGAAGATTTTGCGTTCATGCTGCATGCAAAACCCGGTGCGTACATCTGGATGGGCGTTGACGAGGCGACTCCGGCAGCACCGCTCCATAATCCGCACTACGATTTCAACGATGCCGCGCTTGCGATCGGCGCGACTTATTGGGTGAACCTCGTCAAGCTGTTTTGTGCCCGGTAAAGGACCCTCATGCAACCTGCCAATCTCCAGCATGCTGTGCAAGTCGCGATCGATCATGAAACGCCGTGGGACCGCGAGGTCGATGGCGTATGGGGCGTACATCCGGACGACCCGCCACCCTGGAACCGGCTGCTCGGACCGGTGCATGGGCGTGGCCCGGTGTCTGGCGTCATCGCTCGCGCCGGCCGCCCGCTCACTGCGTGGGGCGAACCGGATCGTGCCGACCTGACCTTTAGCATCGCCAAGACATATCTCGCGCTGCTGGCCGGCGTTGCGCACGATCGCGGCCTGATGCCCGATGTCGACGAGCCGGTGCACGTGCGCGTGCCGGAGATCGGCTTTGATGACGAACACAACGCAAGCGTGACCTGGGCGCATCTGCTGCAGCAGACGAGCGAATGGCAAGGCGTGTGTTTCGGCTTGCCCGACGAGGCCGACCACTACCGGTACGTCAGATTCGGCAAGGAGCCCGATGGAAAGAAAGGGCAGCGGCGGCCGTTACGGGCTCCCGGCACCTACTGGGAATACAACGACGTACGCATCAACCAGTTTTCGCTGGCGCTGCTGCATCTGTTTCGCCGCCCGTTGCCGGAAGTGTTTCGCGAAGCGATCATGCGGCCACTCGACGCGAGCGAGAACTGGCAATGGGTCGGATACGACAATGCCTGGGTGGAGGTGGGCGGGCAGCGCGTGCAGTCGGTTCCAGGCGGCACGCATTGGGGTGGCGGCCTGTCGATCAGCGCCCAGGACCAGATCAAGGTGGCTCAGCTGTTGCTGGGTCAGGGCAGCGTCAATGGGCAGCGGATCCTTTCCAGCGAGTGGCTGCAGCGCATGCGCACACCGTGTGCGATCGCGCCGTTCTATGGCTACCTTGTCTGGCTCAACCACGAGCGTAGCGTCTTTCCGAGCGTGCCGGAGTCCAGCTACTTTGCAATCGGCGCGGGCGGTTCGTTCACCTGGATCGAACCTGAACGCGAGCTTGCGGTGGTGGTGCGCTGGATCGACCCGGCGCATGCGGACGAATTTTTCGGTTTGGTGCTCAAGGCCGTTGACGAGGGGGCGACGGGTTAATCAGCGTCCATTCACTTGCCGCACCGGGATCGTGCGCGCTTGCCCCATTCGTGCGCATTGCGGTACTCTCGTGCCGTTTGGCAAGCCTCCGGCTTGTCTGCACGCATGGGGGGGGGGTTCCGCACGATGGTATGTTTCGTGCGCAACACACGTAAATTTAAAAGTTGCGGTGTGCAACTGAATCAAAGTAGCTGAATGGGAGAACAGCATGTCGAAGGCGCCGTATCCAAGACTGGAACATTTGAACTTCCGCCTCGATGTACTGAGCAAGTTGGCCAAGGACGTGGCGTCTGGCCTTTACGAAGCCGAATGTGACGTAACCCTTCGCGACCTGCGCGTGCTGCGTTTCGTCGATATGCAGCCGGGCATCTCTCTCGGCCCGCTGATCGAGCTGACATACCTTGAAAAGACGCTGGTTTCGAAGCTGGTCACCACGCTGGCTAATCGTGGCTTGTTGACGCGCTCTACCGGTACGACGGATGCACGTATCATCAACCTGAACCTGACCAGGAAAGGCAAGGCAATTGTCCGCAAGTGCGATCGGATCGGCCAGGTCTTCGACGAGCAGCTCATGTCCGTTCTGTCACCGGAGGAAAAGCGAGTGCTTTTTGACTGCATCAACAAGCTGACGGAACACGTTGAGGAGGGCGGGGAATGGACGCTCCCGCCGGCACGACGCAAACGCACAGCCTGAACGCGGCGACGATGGCCGGGATTTTGCAATTTGTACGGCAAATCAGCGAGATCAATACCCGCTTTGTTCTACGTCGGGAAAAGCGTCCATCGGAGTAAGTCCGAATGAAATGTGTCAATCGGTCTACCAGACTTCCAAGCCCGTCCGTGAGGCGTTGAACTTATGGAAGAGGCTGGTACCAGAGTTCCCGCAGTCTCGTCGTGGCATTGGCCTCGATGCCTGATTTTGTCAATCTCGAAATCGGAGCCCGTGAGGAGTGGCTGACTGATCAGCGATTACTGCGGCGTGCCGCGGCGCCGCAGCAGCGCGCGGCGCGTCAATGTTAACGGACGGTCCCGGAGCTACGGCGTAGTCCACTTGACATAAAAGAAATGAGCAAAATTTTGACATGTAGAGGCTAAGTTGTAATGTCCGTTTTTAGCCAAGTTCAAATGTCCGTTTTTATCTCCCGGCCAAGCGCTTTCAGCGAGGTTGGCCGGGAATTTCCGTAAGGTGGCCAGATGCGTCCGCGGGATGCACCCCATGAATCCGCTGTTCTTCCTTTGGTCGACCGCACACCGTATCTCATCGTGCGGGATGTCGATTGAACGAGTCTGCATACTGGGCAGGCGGATTTCTGCGTAGTGATCCGGTCCACTGCCGCTACCTGAATGTCAGATGTCTGCGAGGGCCGCGGCTGGAGTCGGTAATCGCACGCGCTGAATCGGCAACGTCGATTCAGCTTCGGGCGGCTGTTGATCTCCTAAAATCTCGCCGGTCTTTCCCAAAGATATGCAGGCAGGGCTATCGGGAGTTCGTAGAGTAAGGGATATAGTCTGCGAGACTATCGTGTCTCTATCGGCTCGCAGTTCCATTGTGTGAATCCTGATGGCCAGAACGATTCAGCCCGTTGCCTGTGATCGTTCTGCGCCTGCGCCGTCGTGAAGTTTGCCCGGAATCCCTTCGCTACGTCTTTCCGGACATCAGCGCGGTCCGTTGCTCGTGCCAGACGTGTCCAAAATATTTCCTTTATTCCAACGCGATCCGTCTGATTCCATGACGTTCCGATAGCGAAAATCCGGCCAAAAACAGGTGTTGACGAGGTCTTCCCGAGTGAACAAGATGGGATAAAGAGAGCACGACGGAGCGAGCCATGCCAGTTGCGAAAAGCTATACCCGGGCGCAATGGGATGAGCTTGTCCGCACTCTGGAATCACTGCCGGTCAAGCCAGAGGCCGAGCAGCGCGTCTCTATTACCGATGCGATGAAAGAGATGCGTCTGGTAATCGGTGCGGTGAGGAAGAAGGGATATACGCTGGAAGAAATCGTTGAACATGCACGGAAGAAGGGCGTTGATTTTAGCGTTGGCTCTGTCAAGTACGCGTTATACCCATCGAAGAAAGACAAACCAGCTCAACGGTCTGCAAAGGAATCGGCACGAGACAATGCCGCGCCATCGCCTCGTACGAAGAAGGTAAGCAAGGACGATGTACCGCGCGCGGAGGCTGTCAGAGAAAATCAAAAGCAGGATGCGGGAGAGATTGTCAGTAGGCCGGGAAGCATGGTGATGCGTGACGCGTTCTCATTCGAGATCAGGCCTGACACCGAGAACCTTTAGAGGATTCAAATGGACATGACGACTTACCCCATCTATCTCGTTGGTGGCAGCAAGGGCGGCGTAGGCAAGAGTTTTGTTGCGCTCGCGCTGGCCGATTATCTGCTACGGCGGGATATTCATGCGGCGCTTGTGGAAACGGATACCTCCAACCCAGACGTGATGAAAGCAGTCCAGGATGATATGCGCTGCATTGCCGATAACCTGGACGATGCAGACGGCTGGATCGGCCTTGTCAATTTCTGCGACGAGCAACGAGACGCAGCGATCGTTGTCAACACGGCGGCGCGGAGCCAGACGGGTGTTGAGCAGTTCGGGGCGACACTGGCCGGCGCGCTTGGCGAGCTTCGGCGCCGGCTTGTTGTCCTGTGGGTGATCAACCGGCAACGCGACAGCCTTGAATTGCTGAGCGCTTTCAACGAGACGTTCCCGGACGCGGTGATGAACGTCGTACGCAATGGCTACTTCGGTCCGGCGGACAAGTTCACGCTGTATCAGGGGTCGCAGCTTCGCCGTTCCATCGAATCGCGCGGTCACTCACTGGATTTTCCTGATCTTGCGGATCGGGTCGCGGACGAGCTTCGCAGTCAGCGCATGTCGATTCGCAAGGCAGCGGAGACGATGCATATCGGTGAACGGGTCGAGCTATTGCGTTGGCGTTCGTTGTGCGATGCCATGTTCGCCAAGGTAACGGTCGATGGATAGCAGGCAGGGCAGGCCGGTGGACGAGCTCGCCTGTCTGTTTCTCGACGTCACGGGCGAATTGCCCGACGATGCCAGTGTGCTGCGAATGCGTCGGGTATCGAGTGCGCTCAACCTCCGCGACAACGATGCGCTGTGGTCTGTGCTGGTCATGCTCGAGCACTACGGGCGACTCTACGAGGCCATGCCGGAGCGCATCCGGCAGGCAGGCGCGGGCAGTCTGGAGGTCGTGCGGACGGAGGCGCGGGCAGCGACGGATGCGTTGATGACGCAGCATCGTGACGCGCTCGCGCGCTGCAAGACCACGATTGAACTGGCCGGGCAGATGATCGATGAACATGAGGCGCGCTACCGGGCCGCGCTTGCCGCGCTGAACGATGAGGCGCTGGCTACACTCACGCAGCGGGCGGCGAATCACATTGCCCGCGTTGCCGGTAACCGGCTCGTGGGGGCGACGGCTGTCGCCGTACGTGACCAACAGAAACGGATCGATACGACGCTCACGTCATTCGAGCGCGTCGCCCTGCGGCGGCTCGTGCGGGCGTGCTATGGGCTGGTCGTCGGCGGACTGATTGTGATGCTGCTGGCCGCGGGCGCAGGCGGGCTGGCCGGATGGTGGACTGGCGTCCATTGGGTGCGGGCAGACGGCTCGCCGTCTGCCCGCACGGGTTATACCCCGTCGGTGTCACCCTCCATGAATTCAGCGGCGTGGCGGAGCATGTCTGCAGCCGCGTCGTTTTTGTCGAAGGCGATCATCGGTGCCCGGTAGCCTTCATCTTCGGCGCGGGCAAGGGTCATGTCGTAGCGCTTGCCTTCGTTGTATTGCAGATCGGTGGCTTCAACGAAAGTCAGGGAGAGGTCGGGCGAGCCTTCGGCATTGATGGTGAGCACGGCCATGCGGATGCGGTTGGTCATGATGTGTTCCACCGGTTCAAGTCTGGCAAGCGGCGCATTCTGGCTTGTCGCCTGCCTCGTCCCGTTGCCGGGGCGAAAGGTGGGATCACGCTACGAGGGGGCCGGATTGCGCGCTGTTCATGCTGTCCGAAATCGGGTACGGCCGCGACGTCAGCGGGCTACTGGCGACAGGGGCGGCTTCTGCGTCGGCGGGCGTATCGTTGACGTGTTCCGTGCCGTTACCGGCATCCGGCTCAGCATCGACGTCTTCGTCTTCCGGTGTGTCGGCCGCGCCGTTGCCGGTATCGCCCGCATCGGCGCCGTCTTCATCCTCGTCGTCACGGTTTTCCCGTGACGGCGTGGCCGGGGCTTCGCGATCGGTGAGTATTTCCGGGAGCCCTGCCACCTTTGCGAGCCGAAGCTCGGCGGCGGCTACCGCGTCGGTCTTCTTCATCTTGTTGAGGTCGGTGGCGGCTTTCGGTGACACGGCAGCGGAGACAACGTCCGCGATGCGTGCGTTGTTGACGTGATCACAATACGTCGCACGTGTCGGCGTCCAGTACCGGGTCATGTCGAGGTTCAGCGCATCCGCAAGCGTGTTGATCCATGCGGTCTTTCCTCGCCCGCGATGCCGTCGAGCAGGGTGCCGGTGCAGAATGCAAGCAGGTCGAGCAGCGTCGTGACGGGGTCCTGTTCGATCAGCCACGGCAGCAGGTCCGCACGTCTGGCAGGCAGTTCATCGATCCAGCGCGTCCGCTGCGTCTCGATGGCGTTCCACGCGGGGCTGGCGGGCAGGTCGTCGGCCGCGCGCAGCAGACTGTCGTGGTTGCTCTCGCCGGACAGTGTGAGATAGCTGCGCGCAGACGTGTGCCCGAAGTGCTCGGGCAGTGCCTTCGGGGTCAGGTAGTGCAGCAGGGCGACCAGCGCCATGGCGGGCCGGGCGACCCGTTCCGCGTGGACGGCAGCGGTACGGTGCGCCGTGAGCCGCTGGCAGAGCTTCGCGCTGTGGACGGGTTTGATCTTCGGAGCATTGGTGGACGGCGCGTCCGGGCCTTCGGCTGCGGCGATGCCGGTGACGCTTGCCCCTGCCGCGTCCAGTGCCGCGCTGTTCTCGCGCCGCACGAGGCCGCGCTCGATGACGAACTCACCCTGCGACCCGACAATCACGAATGCGCCCGTCTCGGCCATCTGATGCGTGTCCCATGCGAGCGCTCGGTTTTCGAGTGCGATGAGCATCGCATTGACACGCTCAATTTCGTCGTTGAGCCGGTCGGCTTCCTCATAGGCGCTTTCGTCGTCCTCCGCCAGTGCTTCGATTTTTTCGGCGAGTTCATCCTGCTGCGCGGTGAGGGCGTCCATTTCGCGCTGCTCGTCCTCGGTGTATGGGCGCTGCACCGGGCGCAACCTGCCGTGGCGGTTCAGTTCGACAAAATCGCATTCGATGCGCGTTTCCGTCCAGCCCCATCCCTCGGCCCGCGCTTCGGCGGCAGCAGCGTCGAGCTTCTGCGCGACGAGCTTCTGCAGCAGTTCGGCGTCGGCGATGTAGCCCGAGTTTTCGTCGTCGCTGAACAGATCGCGGCGAATGTAGCCGCCCGCTGCTTCATAGGCGGCGAGGCCGACGAATCGGACGAGGCGGCTGCGGCTCGCATCGATTTCGGCACGCGTGATCGCCTGTCGCAGGTGGTTCGGCTGGCGCTGCCGATCGTTCGCGTCGGACCAGATGTGTTCCTGCGTTTCGTGGTCGTCTGCGAGGGCGAGTGCGGCAAGCTGTTCGAGCGTGATCGCGTCCTCGCGCAGCTTGGCGAGCAGCTTGGGCGATACGTTGGCGAGCTTCATGCGCCGCTTGACCGTGAGCGGCGAGGCGGAGAAAAGCGCCGCGATGTAATCGACGCTACGCCCTTCCTCGGCCAGCATCCGGTATGTGCGCAGCACGTCGAACGGGTCGAGTGCTTCGCGTTCGCTGTTCTCGATCAGCGAAATGGCGAGGGCTTCGCCTTCGCTGACGATTCGCACCGGCACCGGATAGTCGGCCACGATATGCTTCTATTCGAACAGCAGGTCTCGAGCGCGGCTTCCCGGCGCTGGCCCGCGCAGACGCCATACCGGCGCTGCTTGCCATGCGATCGCTTCATGTCGTGGACGACGAGGTTTTGCAGCAGGCCCCTCGCCCGGATATTGGCGGCGAGCGCCGGGATCCCCGACAGCGGTTTCGTGCGGGCGTTGAGCGGTGAGGGCCGCAGGCTGGAATACGGCACGGTGACGAGCGGCTGTTCGTCGCCGAAGTTGGTTTCGAGCGGCGAGACGGCTTCGTCGGTGTTCGCCTTGACGGTTTCGACTTGAGCTTGCATAACTGACTCCAGAAAAATAAAAAGGAAGGTTCCGGGTCGGGTGCTGTCCGATTCCGCCAGGATACCAGTTCGCGCTCGCGTCGAGCGCGGTCGTGCTGGCGATGGAAGGCGGCACGATCCGCGAAGTGCGCATCGCGCTCGGCGGCGTGAGCACGAAGCCGTGGCGCGCGGAGAACGCCGAGGCGATGCTGCGGGGCAAGCCCGTATCGGCCGCATTGATCCGCGACGCCGCGGCGGCCGCGATGGAAGACGCCCGATCGTATGGCCAGAACGGCTTCAAGATCGTGCTGGGCCAGCGGGCGGTCGCACGCAATCTGTCCACGCTCGCGGCCTGACGGACGGGCCCTCCTCTTCACACGTTTCCCACTAACACGGGAGGTCTCGATGACCGGACTCGCCATGCATGCTATCGGCGCATCGCTGCGCCGTGTCGATGGCCGCGTCAAGCTGACGGGCGCTGCGCCGTACACCGCCGATCGCGATCTGCCGGGGATGGTGCACGCATATGGGGTGTTCAGCACCGTCGCCAGCGGCCGCATCATCGAAATTGACACCACCGACGCGCGCCGCACGCCGGGTCTCATCGACGTTCTTCATCACGGCCATTGCCCGCGCCTGTACCGGGTGCCGAAAGCCGCAATTTCCGCGACGACGATCCTGACCGCCGCGATCACCGACGAGCATCGGTTGCCGTTCGAAGACGACACGGTTCATTACGCGGGCCAGTTAGTCGCGCTGGTGGTAGCCGACACATACGAGCACGCGCGCGAGGCGGCAATCCGCGTGAATGTCACGTACGAGAGCGGTCGTGCGATCGCGAATCTGGAACAGGGACTCGCCGCCGGCGGCGCGTGCGACGGAGGACTCGGCCATGCGCGCGGCACGCCCGAGGCCGCATTCGATGCGTCCGCGCCCAAGGTCGATGCGCTTTACCATACTCCGGTCGAAACCCATAACCCGATCGAACTGAGTGCGACGGTCGCGTGGTGGGAAGACGGCGATCTGGGGGTGTACGAGGCGTCGCAGGGCGTCGTCGTTCACCGCAATACGCTCGCGCAGATTTTCGGACTCACGCCGGAGCGCGTGACGGTGGAGGCGCCGTTCATCGGCTCGGGATTCGGGTGCAAGCTGTTCCTGTGGCCGCACTCGGTTGCGGCCTGCGCCGCATCGCTGATGGTCGGGAGGCCGGTGAAGCTCGTCGTGCCGCGTGGGCAGATGTTCACGGCCACCGGGCAGCGACCGGAGACGAGGCAGCGGCTGAGGCTCTCGGCTGATGCGGGCGGCAAGCTCACGTCGATACGGCACGATTCGATCAACACGACCTCGTTCGTCGAGCAATACGTCGAGAATTGTGGCGGCATGACGCCGAGCCTCTATTCGTGTCCAAATGTGCGCGTGACCCACCACACGACCGAAGTGCATCGCGGTGCGCCGACGTCGATGCGCGCGCCCGGCGCGGCGCCCGGACTGTTCGCACTCGAATCCGCCATTGACGAACTGGCGGCCGAATGCGGCGTCGACCCGCTTCGGTTCCGGCTCGACAACATCTCGACGCGCGACGAAGCCGCGAATCTGCCGTGGTCAAGCAATCACCTGCGCGAAGCGATCGAGCAGGGTGCGCTCAAATTCGGATGGACGAAGCGCGATCCGCGCGTCGGCTCGATGGTCGTCGGCAACGAGATCGCAGGCTACGGGATGGCCGTTTGCTGCTGGGACGCATGGCGCACACCGGCCGAGGCGCGTGTGCAGCTCAAGAGCGACGGCACGGCGTCGGTCACCTGCGCCATCCAGGACATCGGCACCGGCACCTATACCATCGCCGCGCAGACCGTCAGCACGTTGACGGGACTGCCCGTGGAGAGGATCGAGGTCAGACTCGGCGATTCGTCGTACCCCGCCGCGCCGGTGTCGGGCGGATCGTGGGCCACTGCGAGCGTCCTGCCTGCGATCGCGGAAGCGACCCGCCACGCGATCGGGCAGTTGCGCGCGTTCGCCACGCAGGACGGCGCACCGTTCGCCAGCGTGGACCCAGAGACGCTTCGGATGGACGACGGACGGCTGACCGACGGCAGCCGTTTCGTCGACTATGCAGACGTGCTGAACGCGCAGCGGCTCGCGAGCGCCGACGGGCACGCGCGAACGGGCGGCGCGCCGCAGGGCGAGGTGTCGTTCATGTCGTTCGGCGCGCACTTCGTCGAGGTGCGCTGGGATCCAGGGATCTCGCATCTGCGCGTCGCGCGGGTGCTCAGCGCAATCGACGTCGGGCGCGTGATCAATCCGCTGACTGCGCGCAATCAGGTCGAAGGCGCGATCGTGATGGGGATCGGCATGGCGTTGTTCGAAGCCACCGAGTACGACGGGCGCAACGGAATGCCGGGCAACAACAACTACGCGGAATATGCGGTGCCGGTGCACGCGGATCAGCCCGAAATCGACGTGATGCTGCTCGATTATCCCGACCTCGCGTTCAACGAGTTTGGCGCGCGTGGCATCGGCGAGATCGGCATTACCGGGTTCCCCGCAGCCATCGCGAACGCGGTCTATCATGCGACCGGCAAGCGTATCCGAGATCTGCCGATCACGAAGGAAAAGCTGATGGAGCTTTAGCGCGGGCGGCGGTGTCCGGTTCTGGCGGCTGCACGTCGTCGGCACCTGGCACTGCCGCGTCGCGACGCAGCCCCCGATCCAGCCACAGCAGACTGCTCAGTCGCGGCCCGCCATCTCCGGCGCTATCGATGCGTGGCCCAAACAAGCCACGAGTCGAGGCGGACGACTGAAGACGCTCGGACAGTCGCGAGCAAACGACGCGGCTAGCTGCGGCGTTGACCGTTTCGCCTCGATAGCAGCGATTGGAAAGAGACGCGCCGAACGACCGACAGGGTCGACTTGAGCCGGTCGCCTTCGCCGGCATCGTCCGTGCGACAGCCCGGCCTGACTGGGTCCAGGTTACACAGTCGCAGGGACATGGCTACAAAGATTCTCTTCTTATCTCAATGGCTGTATTTCGGCCGCCAAATCGCCTTATGCAAATCAAGCCGCTGCAATGGATCTGACAGCGCGAGTTGAGGATTTTATTTCCAGTCCGAACGAAATAAAAACGTCAATTCGCCTCAGTCCGAATTAAAGGTGTCACTTCGCATCGCGCGGCTTGAAATATGTCGCAATGCACTGATTTGTCATGAAATTCCTTTTGCAACAAGGCCGCTTGTCAAAAAGCTGAAGGAAGTCTTCCCAGAAAATTGCATGGGCTCGTAACCGATGCACCTGGGAAAGTACAACCACATTGAAGATCGCCTATTCAGACTGCGTAGTTGGCGCTGCACCGTCCGGCACCTCATTTCCCTTCGCGCGCATGCATTCCAGGTACGCGAGATAGTATCTTTGCTGCACATTCAGTTGTGCCCGTGACACGTTGGCATCGCTCTGGGCGCGGGTGTCCACGCCGCGCGCCAGCTGTTCTCTCGCATACTGTTTGCACTGCGCATCGTCCTGCAGAAAGACGGTGAATGGCTTGTCGCGCCCCGGCTTCACAGCTACCGCCGGCCCAATTGGCTGCGACACGCATCCGGTGACAACCCCGGAAATCGTTACCGCAATCTGGACTCGGCAGAGAATACTCACGGCGTCCGTCCTTATCCGAAGCTCAAAAAGCATCTGTAGCCCAGTACACGCAATAGTGATAGCAGAACCATCACCATTGCAAGTCCCCTGGCTGCCATATCCGGGGCCCAGCCAGCCGATATTGACCCATCACCGCGTGCGGGCTCTTTCCGGCCCCGTTTCCGCCATTCGCGACCGTCCGCTGTCGGGTCGACATTATGGGTAGTCCAGCATGTCAAGTCGCCCACGCACTGCGGGAAAACGAGTCTGACCAGGCTGCGCTTCACGTACTAGTCTCCTTGCATACGGAGCGGGTGCCTCACACTCACTAGCGGCTCTTGCGCGATCTTCGCCGAGCCTATGATGAAGCGGCACCGGGTCCGCTCAACGAACGTCGTTCGATACGGCTGACTGGACAAAGCCGCTCAACTCTGGAAATCGGGCGTAGATGCGCGGTCACGCGCAGAGGCTATCCAGGATCTAGCGTGCCCATTTTCAGGGCGGAAAGAGCGATCGGCGTGCGGAACAGCACCGCATTCAGCGGTTGGAGATAGCGCTATGAACAGGAAAACTCTCTTTACCGGCGTTTTGCTGCTGGCTGGATTGTTCTGCTCCGCGTCGTCTGTTTTTTCTCAGTCATCTCCGCCGACGTCCGAAACGGCAAAACGGACCGAAGCGCTGGTCGACAAAGCTGCGGCGTTGATTGACAGGAAAGGCAAGGAGGCGTTCTCCGAGTTCAGAGTGAAAGGCAGCGAATGGTTCCACGGGGATACCTATGTGTTCGTTTACGATCTGAAGGCAAATGTCCTGTTGAATCCGGCGATCCCATCACGCGAGGGGACCAACGTCAGCGGCCAGAAAGATCCCAACGGCAAGCCGTTTCACGACGCTATGATTGAGACGGCCGAAACGAAGGGATCGGGCTGGGTCGACTACATATTCGTGCGGCCCGGGCAAACTCAGCCGTCGCATAAATGGACCTATGTGAAGGCTGTGAAGATCAACGGAGTTCCGGGCCTGGTGGCTTCGGGCTTCTATTCGGAGTAGGTTCTGGCTAGCATCAGTCGACCACACCACGGAGGCGGACGAACCCGTTTTGGCCGGTGGCCGCCTCAAGCAAATCCCCCATGAGCAGCCAGCAACCCTTCCCCGCGAGAGTCGAACCACTGAAGTATGGCGGCGTCGAGCAACGAACGGACGTAGCTGCCGATCCATGCCAAGTAGGCGCGATGCACATCGCGTTTTACGTCGACGATCTCGACGCGGTGCTCCAGTGCATCGCGCCTACTGGATGGCATCGGCAGGGGTGCTGCAACTCATTCCGGCGGGACCGCGAGCGGGGACTAAGGTGTTCTACGCCGTGGGGCCGGACGGCTCGGCGATCGAGTTCATGCAGCCGGGAAGTTGAATGCCTCGCTGCCTGGCGCGGCGGTCCGTATCGGCATGGGAGTGACGACAAGCCGGTAACTGTCACGCGTTAGCCTGGCGCTTGCGGTCGGGGCCATCAAGAACTCTGCTGCTGGCACCTCAACTCGATGAATTCGGCCGGAATGCGTGATCTCGACGGGTATCGTCACGCGCATGTAGCCATCGAGGAAGCGTAGCAACTACTGTGTTGTAGACGCGCTCAGTGAACGGTGCGTTAAGGACCGGAACGCGAATTGAGGAGAGCAATGAACGTTAAACGTACCGCTGGAGCGCTGTTGCTGCTCCGCGCATCGACAATTTGCGCATTTGGCCAGGAGGCGGGTCTGACCGATGCACAAATCGTCGGCATCATCCTTGTTGCGAATCAGGCGGAAATCGCGGCCGGCCAAACAGCCTTGCGCAGAACGCAGTCGAGAAGCGTACGATTCTTCGCGAGTCGGATGGTTGACGAGCATGGACAGGTCAACCAGGAAACCGCTGGATTGATGCAGAGACTCGCGGCGACTCCACAACGAAGTGGGATTAGCGATGCGCTCGCGCAGCAGAGCTACGACGACCTTGCGAGGCTCAATGCAGTCGATGCTCACGAGTTCGACCAGGCGTACCTTGATCGCGAGGTGATCTTCCTGCAGCAACTGGTCAATTTGGTAAACACCTTCATTCGGTCCACGGCGAACGCGGAATTGAAGACACTGCTCGTCCGGTCTCGCCCGTCTTTTATTTTCCATCTCGACCAAGCTCACCGATTGCAGTTGGCGCTGGAACGCCCGAGGTTTGTACGATGATCTGCGCGACGGGATCGGCGTGAGGACGATCCGATCTGGAGCCGGCGTCCGACGTTCTCGCTCGCTTAATAAATTTCCGCAAGGGTCGCCCGCGTGGGATATGTACGACCGTAGCCGGCCCAGAGCGTGTCAAAACGCGTAGACACCGGAAATTAACGAAACCTGGCTTGCCGCAGGTCGCGACTTTTCGATTGCGGCGGCCGGACGTCAAATCAAAGTCGAAAGTATCGCGACCGCGCAGCACCTCCCGGCGGGCGTCACGCCCGCATCGCCGTCATCACCGCTTCTGAACCGAGTAGCTTGATCACTCGCTTCATGTTGTACGCCAGCACGTGCAAGCTCATTTCCGTGCTCACACGTTCGAGGGTCCGCGTCAGGAAATGAGTGGCGCCCATCCATGCCTTGATCGTCCCGAACGGATGCTCGACAGTCTGTCGCCGGATGCGCATCATCTCAGGGGCGTGATCAAGTCGCGCCTGCATCTCGTCAAGAACAGCTTCGTGTTCCCAGCGCGCCACGCGACGTTGAGGGCCTGGCGTACAGTCCCCTTTTAGCGAACATTGCTGGCAGTTTGAACTCCAGTACTTGCTGATCTTCAGACCGCGCTCAACAGTTGAAAATCGCCAGATGAGCCGATCGCCTGCCGGGCACCGATATTCGTTCGTTTGTGCGTCGTAAATGAAGTCATCCTTGCCGAAGCGACCATTAGCTGTTGCGCTCGATGTCACCGACTTCGGAATGAACACGCTTATTCCGGCCTCATGGCATGCAAGTATCTCCTCGCTCTTGTAGTAGCCCCGATCCGCAACTGCAGTGAGCTTGTCGACGGCCATCTCCGTGCGGGCAAGCTTCGCCATCGACGTCAACTGATCACGATCGAGGCCATCATTGGTAACGACATGCGCGACAATCAAATGGTGCTTCGTGTCAACCGCAGTCTGGACGTTGTAGCCGACGACCCCCGTTCCTCGTGTCTTCATCGAACGGGCATCCGGGTCCGTGAGCGATACCTGTTTGTCGGGTGCTGCGTTGAGTTGGACCTCGATCTCCTTGAGGCCTCGCATCTGTTCCTTCAAGGCCGCAATCTTGTCCTGCAATCGCTCTGTCCGGACCTTTGCGATGGCAGGCTCCTGACGATCCGCTGTGTCCATCGCATCGAGATAGCGGGCGATACTTGACTCGATGTCGCGCATGCGTCGTTCAAGCTTCGCGCTCGTGAAGTTACGGTCGCGGTGGTTCACCGCCTTGAACTTGCTGCCGTCAATCGCAACGATCGCTTCGGCGAAGAGGTCCAGACGCTGGCACAGCACGACGAACTGACGGCAGACGCTACGGATCGCTTTGCCGTTGTCCTTGCGGAACCGCGCGATGGTCTTGAAGTCCGGTGCCAGGCGGCCCGTGAGCCACATGAGTTCGACGTTGCGCTGGGCCTCGCGTTCAAGGCGACGGCTCGATTGGATCCGGTTCAGGTAACCATAGATATAGATCTTGAGCATCACCTCGGGGTGATACGACGGCCGACCTGTCAACGCTGGTTCGACGCCTTCAAACCCAAGCTTATGAAGATCAAGCTCATCTACAAAGACATCAACTACGCGCACGGGATTTGTGTCCGTCACGTAGTCATCGAGCGCTTCAGGGAGGAGAAAGCTTTGCGTACGATTGTCGCCTTGAACGAACCGTTTCATCCTGCTTATCCCTCGCTGTCGGATGGCAAATTTTAGCGCTCCAAAAACCGTTTTGACACAATCTGGGCCAAAAGCAGCCATTCAGTGGCACGTGAATCTGGACATTCGAGAGGCCGCTTTACGCACCGAGTGCGCCGGTGGCTCCAATGCATCACTCTCGGGAAGCGCGGCGCACCGGCGCTCACCACTCTCCGCTACGCGGTCGTCTTCGAATCCGGCGCGTAGTCCTTATACCCTCGTCGGTCACCGCCATAAAAGGTCGAACGGTCATAAGGAGTGAGCGGTCTGCCATTGCGCAGGCGGTGGGCCAGATCCGGGTTGGAAATGAACATGCGGCCGAAGGCGACCAGATCCCCATGTCCATCTGCAATGATCTGTTCCGCACTGTCGCCAGTGAAGCCGCCGGCCGCGATGATTGTCCCCCGATAGATCTGCGGGACGTCCTCCGATGTCATGTCGCTCTCGCGCGTCGACTCCGCATTTCGCGGACTCGCTGATCGTCGCGCGCGCGAATCTCACCGGCGTGCGTCCTACGCCGATCGCGCGCGCAGTTGTACCTGGACCAGGCGGTGCTGACCTAGCGGGCCGCCTGCGGTCGGGCACAAGTCCGCGTGTTGATGGAGCGTATACATACTTGCGCTCCGAAGCGAGCCGCGAACGACCGGTCCCAACCGGCGTTGCATTGTGCGCTGGCGCGCACGGCAGATCGATTGGCGCGGCAAGCGGTTCGTAATCTCACTAACATGTGTGTACGCGGAAAGCGTTATGTCCGACGATTCCGCTTCTCATCCGCTCGACCGCATCCGAGGTCCGACATGCGCAACTCCATCCGCCGCGAACGCTTGTGCGCATCGTTCGCATAGAAGGAACGCAAACGCCGCCGACCACCGGATACCGGTGCGGCCGGCGCTCGCCGCCATGCGAATCGTTCTGCATCAGGAAGAAGGCGACGCGCTTGAACGTGCGCTGCGCGAGCGCGGGCTGTCGGAAGACATCGAAGTCGGCGCGTCCGGAGAGGGCTCGCATGTCGTGGTGGTGATCGCGGGCGGCAATCGCGTCGCGCAAGCCGCGGCGCGCTGGCTCAGGCGGCATCCGCTGCCGCAGGCGTTCATCGTCGGCTGCACGCCCGACACGCGCTGCGACTGCCAGCCCGAGGCGTGGTGGCCGGCGGCGGTGAGCGACATGATCGTCGCCGACGACTACGGCATGCTGCTCGACGAAATCGCGTTGCGGGTCGCGCGCGTCGCCGAGATCGAATCGATTCTCGACGCCGACTGGCGGCGCGAGCGCGCGGTCGGCGAATCGCCGGCATGGCGTAAGACCTTGCGCGCGGTCGCCGAGATCGGCCGCTTCGGCGACGGCGCCTGTCTGCTGCTCGGCGAAAGCGGTTGCGGCAAGGAAGTGCTGGCGCGCCTCGTACACGATCTCGATGCACGGCGGCGGCGCGGTCCCTTCGTGGTGGTCGATTGCACGGCGCTGAGCCCCGAGCTGTCCGGCAGCGAGCTCTTTGGTCATGCGAAGGGCGCGTTCACGCACGCGCTCGCCGCGCGCGACGGCGCCGTCGCGATGGCCGACGGCGGCACGCTGTTTCTCGACGAGATCGGCGAACTGGAATCGGGCGTGCAGGCGCGTCTGCTGCGCGTGATCCAGGAGTGCAGCTACAAGCGCGTGGGCGAAGACACGTGGCGCAAGTCGGATTTCCGTCTCACCTGCGCGACCAATCGCGATCTGGAAGGCGACGTCTTCGCGGGGCGCTTCCGCAACGATCTGTTCTTCCGCATTTCACGCTGGACGGTGCGCGCGCCGAGCCTCGACGAGCGGCGCGAAGATATTCCGCTGCTGGTGCGGCATTTCCTCGCCGAGCACGGCGAGGCCGCGCCCACGGTGATGCCCGAAGTGATGCAGCAGCTGGTGGCGGCCAACTATCAGGGCAACGTGCGCGAACTGCGCAACGTGGTGATGCGGCTGGCCGACCGGCAGCGCGGCTTTCGCGTGCTGAGCACCGGCTGTCTCGACGAGTCCTTCGTGAGCCGCGCCGTTGCCGACGCACCGGTGGTGCACGGCTGGGAACAGGCGTTCGCGCTCGCGGTGGAAGGCGCGCTCAGCGCGGGGCTCGGCTTGAAGGGGATCGGCCAGATCGCGGAATCGATCGCCGTCGAGCTGGCCGAACGGCGCACCGGCTCAACCAGCCGCGCCGCTGAACTGCTGCGCATCACCCCGCGCGCGCTGCAACTACGGCGTCAGATCCGGCCGTCCGAAGCGAGCGGTTGACGGCGCGGCGGCGCGCCGCGGCGGACCGAGCAGCCGCAGGGCGTTGCCGCCTGCCATCGCGGCGAAGGCGGCCGGCGCGGGATGCAGCGCGCGCAGCTTGGCCAGCTCCAGCCCCGGATGTAGCCACGGTCCGTCCGTGCCGAACAGCAGCTTGGACGGCCCGGCGCGCCGAAACGCTTCCTCGAGCAGGTCGAAGCGCCGCACACCGGCCGTATCCGAGAATAAATTCGGATACCTAACTATCAGGTCGACCACGCGGCGCTGCGCGGCCCAATCGTCGGCGAAACTGCCGAGATGCGCGAACACGAAGGCGACGTCGGGATGGGTCTGCGCCAGCAGTTCGAGTGCGCCGACATCGCCGGCCGGATCGTAGAGCACAGGCAAACGGAAGCGCCGCGCGGCGTCGCAAACGTGCCGGTTGATGCGAGCGTCGTGCCGGTGCACCTTGATGCCGCGCAAACCGAGCGTCAGCACGGCCTCTTCGATCAACGTGTGGATGCGTGGGCGGTCGCGCTCCGCATGGACCATCGCGAAGCCGATCCAGCGGTGCGGATCGCCGCGCACCAGCGCGGCGACGTCGCGATTGCCTTGCGCATAGTCGGACTGGAACACCGGCAGCAGCACCGAGCGCGCGATGCCGGCGCGCGTCGCGCGCGCGGCATAACGGGCGAGCGGCGCGCCGGTGTCCCACGGGCCGGTCATGCCGTCGCCCTGGCCCGCGTGCACGTGGAAGTCGACGATCATGGCGTCAGCTCGAAGGTATCGCCCGGCACGCGCAGCGCGCGGTTGCGCACCAGGTACGGCGACTGCAGCGACGGCGGCAGCACGCGGCGGATGTCGAGTCCCGCTTTGTCGACCCGCATGGGCAGCCGCAGATCCGTGTTGGTCAAGCCGTCGCGCAGCGCCCGCACCACCACGTGCTCGACGGCGAGGACGCTGCCCGGCGGCACGGTGGCCGTCCACACATGCAGCCCCGTATCGCCGTGCTGCTGCGCGATCAGCCGACGCGTACGCAGACGCGCCGCGAGCGGCTCGCCTTTGCCGACATACACGGGCTGTGCGCCACGCATCAGGATGTAGACGCCGAATCCGCGCGCGTAGCGTTCGGCCGATTCGAGGGTCTCGTAGTGGCGCCAGTTCAGCACCAGGTTGGCGGACTTCAGCATCGACTCGAACTCGAATTCGCCGGGCCCCTGTTCATAGACGTGCGCGTAACGGCGCGCGGCGAGCCGCACGGGCGGTTCCACCCGCATCGCCACGAGCTGCATGGCCCCCGCCTGCTGGCGCGCCAGAAAGCACGCGCGGCAGCAGGCGCTCGCGCTCTCGAATCTGGCGATGCGGGTCGCGCCGTCGGCGGCGACGCGCCGCGCGCGCGCCATCAGTTGCCGGACGTCCTGCGCGATGCTGCGCGAAGGGGTTCCGATGCTATGCCGCCGCGCTTCGGCGACCAGCCGCACGAGCCGGCGCATGCGCCACGGCGAGAGTTCCAGCGTGTGACCATCGGCGGTTCTAAACATGGTCGATCTCCTTGAAGAGCCGGGCGCCTGCCGCGCTGCGCGCGGCACCCGGCAGGCGCGGCGCGAGGCCAGCCATCGCCGCGAGCAGCGCGTCGATGTCGGCGGCTTCGTGGTCGGCGCGCACGATCACGGCGAGCACGTAGCGGTTCGCGCGCTGGCGCAGCAGCGCGGTGCGCATCCCGCATTCGCTGAGCCCGGCGTGCAGCGCGAGCGTGCGGGCGCGGTTCGCGAGGCGCAGCCGCTGCAACGGATGCACGCTGTCCGGAGCGCACAGATCGGGCAGCACCGACGCCGCCAGCGCCCGCACGCCGCGCCGCAGCCGCTGCAGCCGATCGAGCAGGCGCCGCCGCAAGCGCGCGCCCGAGCGCTGGTTGATCTCGAGCGCGCCGAGCGCGGCCAGCAGCGACGCCTGGTTCGGCGGACTGCAATGGACCTGGGTGGGGCCGTCGCGGGCGATCTGTTCGATCAGCGGCGCGGGTCCGCACAGGGTGGCGAGCGGCGCGCCGAACGCCTTGGCCCAGGACGCGAGCAGCAGCACGGACTCGCTCGCGGGTGCGCTCAGCCCGAGGTGGCGCAGCACGCCGCCGCCGCCGTGGCCCCACGGGCTGCGCGGACCGGGCCGCATACCGAGCAGGCCGAGCACCTGGCTCTGGTCGATCAGCACGAGGCCCGCATGCCGCCGCGCTTCGCTCACGTAACGGCCGATCGGGGCCAGCGCGCCGTCGCCCACGGTGGCGTCGGTGACGATCGCGGGCGGCCGGCTGTGCGGCGCTTCAGCGAGCCGACGCGCGAGACTGCCGGCGTCGCCGTGGCCGAACCACGCCACGCTTGCGCCGTTGCCCGCCATGCGCTCGGCGGCCCAGCGCATCACTGGATACAGCGCGTCGTCGGCGAACAGCGCGTGGCTACGCCCGAGCCGTTCGAAGGCGTCGATCGCCAGGTGCAGCGTCGAGGTGCCCACCAGGCCCGCCTGCGCCCCTTGCAGCGCGGCGGCCTGCGCCGCCAGCGGACGCATCAGCGGGCTCGCGGCCAGCGCCGCCGGATGCCCGGTGGTGAGCGCCGCGTAGTCGCCGGCCTCGCGGGCCGGATGACGCAAGCCGAGGTACAGGCCGGAGGCGAAGTCGATCATCATCGGGCGCTCCTCGCGCGAGGCTCGCGGCCGCTCACGCCGCGAGCGTCTTGCGCTCGCGCTGCCGCCGCAGCAGATGCACGCCCGGCAACTGCACGTCGACCGGCTCCAGGCTCACGTCCACGCCGGTCACCGCGCGGTACGAATGGATGTACGCCTGGATCTCGGGCCGGAAGAAGGTGGCCCAGTTCGATGCATTGACCGGATCGTTGATGGAATTCCAGTCGCCCCAGCGGATCGACGAGACGATCTGCTCGCCCATCGTCGCGAGCTGCCAGAACTGGAACGTGTTGGTGTCGCCCCAGCCCTGCAGCTTGCGCATGCTTTCCACCGAATGCATCCACGGTTCCGGGTACGCGACCATCGCGCGGCGCGGCAGATACTCGCGGAACTCGGTACGCGCGAGCAGCCACTGCTGCATCAGCATTTCGATGCGCGAGGTCGTCGGCATGTCGAGGAACTGGTTGTGCGCGCCTTCCGAGAGAATCAGGTGGACCTCGCGCAGCGCGTTCAGGATCGGAAAGCCGTCGGGCACGACGGTGGTGTCGTCGGCCTGGCGGAAGAACGGCACGCACAGGTTCAGCAGCGTGTGGAAAGCTTCGAGGAAGCGGCTGCGGTTGTCGGCGGTGCGCATCTTCGGCACGGCGCGGCCGAACAGCTGCAGTCCGTATTGGTGCGCGTATTCGGCCGCGCGCCGCTCGATCGGCAGGCGATGCGGTTCGTCCTGCACCCAGCCCCAGATCAGGTTGTTCAGCGGCCGCAGCGCGTCCAGTTCGAGTTGCGCGAGCGGATCGCGCGGGCCGCTGGAGATGTTCTGGAAGCGCCGCGAGACCGCGTTCATGGTCTGCACGAGTTGCAACTCTTCCATCCAGTAGCTCCAGATCAGCTCGACGAGCGGCGGCCGCAATAGCTTGGCGGAGAAGTCGTTGTTCCAGCGCGAAAGCCACAGACAGGTGTCGCCGCACTGATCGGGCTGGCCGCGCAGAAACTGCGCCTGCGTCTCGACCACCTCGGCCGCGCCGGTGCCTTGCAACTGATTCACCACCCGCTCCAGATACGGCACGGTCGCATCCGTGCTGGCGCCGGTCTCGTCGAAATACTTGTCGACCAGACTCGGGAGGTCCGCCGTGATGTCGAGGCCGAGCCGTTCGTTGGCGATGCCGATCGCGCGCGCATCGGCGGCGAGCAGCCTCGTGACGGCGATCGCGTCGGGTTCGGTCGGCACGATCGCGCCCCACGTGACGACGAACGCCTCGGTCGCGACCTTCAGCGCGCGATACGCGTCGGTATCGGTGAACGGCAGGAAGCGGCGCCGGCTCAGCTTCGCGGCTTCGGGGTAGAGCGGCTGCGGCTCGTTCGCCGACGCCGGGAAGAACAGCAGGTCGAGATTGCGCCGGTAGTTGTCCCACGAAAGCATCTGCGAATTGCGCTTGACGAGAATCCACAGCGCGATGTCGGCGGTCAACGGACGCGTCGTGCGGCGCAGCGTGACGGGCGCGGGCTGGCCGAACGCCTTGCTGACGTCGAGCACGGCGGAGCGATCGGCGATCTCGTCCGGCACGTCGGGCAGATTGCCGGCGACCGGATTGGCGCCGCGCCCCAGCACCGGCACCGGCGGCGCGGCCGGGTTGTCCAGCCGCATCATTTGCGGCACCGTGTCCGCCGCGGCGGCGGGCAGTGGATCGGCAGCCGGCGGCGCGAGCGCGACGGGGTCGGCTGCCGGCACCGGGAGCGCCGGCGCGGGCGCCGTGGCCGGTGCGGTGAACGAGCCGGTCAGCGTGACGTGCTTGCCGGTGATCAGCTGCGCGACGATGCGCTGCTGCTCCTTGACCGGCGTGTCTGGCGTCACGAAGGCGGCGATCGTGTCTTCGAGGATGACGAACAGATCGCCTGCATCGCGCTCGGCGCGCGCTTTTTCCTTCAGCACGATCGTGATCGAGCCGCCGATGCTCGCGCCGGGCGCGGCAGTCTGCGGACGGTGCGGCGTGTAGTCGTCGTTGCGCACGAGCAGGCCGAGGCCGTCCTTTTCGGTGGCGTGCAGCGTGTCGGGCGGCATCTGCACGGTGAAGCTGTGCGGGCCGGCCTCCTCGGCGTGCATCGGGTCCGCTTTGAGGCGCAGCACGTCCTGGAAAGTCTTGGTGGTCATCGTGTCTCTCCTTCAGAGAATCATGCGTAAGCGGCGAGGGGCCGCTCGTGCGGTTTGCGCTGGTTGAGCACCACGCTCAGCTGCGCGCTGCCGGCGCGCCACGGCAAATAGCCGGCGAGCGCCCAGCGCTGCAACAGCTCGGCGATCACGCGCAGCTCCGTTTGCGCGGGCAGCAGGCCGCTATAGCGCGCCTGGCCGAGCACGGCGAACGACAGCGTCGGATAGTCGGCGAGCAGTTGCTGGGGGCTTGCCTTGACGTGCTGCCAGCGCGCCAGCAACGCATCGGGATGGCGGTCGGGCAGACTGAGCGCCGCGCCGATGGTCCGGCCGTGCAGCGCGGGCGGCCGCAGCGCGAGCAGCATCGCGACGAAGGGCGGCATCGCGCGGGACAGCGCATCGAACGACGCGCGCTGCGCGGGGTTCATTTGCGAGCGCGGGTAGAGGCGTTCCCAGACCGCTTCGAGCGCGGACCATTGCGGATGCGGATAGAGCGCGCGGCCCATCGCGATGGACAGCTTCACGCGAATCCACGGCGCTGGATGCGGATCGTCGAGATCGATGCGCATGACGAACGCGCGCGGCAAGCTCACCACGCTCATCAGCCCGCACGTCGCCGCGATGCCGACCCGCGACACCGCCCACAGGTCCGCCACGATCTCGCCGATCCAGCGGTCCCACGCGCGCCACAGCGTGGGCCCGCGCGCGAAACGCGACGGCGATTCGCGCTTGTAGGTATCGGCCAGTTCGAGCAGCGCCGAAGCCTGATGTCCGACCTCGTGAAACAGCGAGGCCGCGATGCCGGTGCCGACCATCCGCTCGCGGGGCATGCGAATCACCGCCACCGGATTGGCGCCGCCGCCGGGCAGCCGCGTGCGCGCGCGCCGGATCGCGCCGCCGTGGCCGCGCTCGACGTAGCAGATCACGGCCGGCGGTTCGAGCGGCACGCCCGGCTGGCGCAAGCCGTCCTGCGCCGCCACGTCGAGCCCAGCGAGCCAGATGCCGGTGCCGTGCTGGCTGCGCTGCGTGAGCACCTCGGCGAAGATCTCGAAGTGGGTGAGCGCCGCCTGGAATTGCAGCTTCAGCAGCGCATAGCGGCGCTGCGCGTGCGCGACGTTCGACGCGCTGACCGCGAGGCCGCGCAACTCCCGCAGGAATTGCGCGATGCGCTTGCGCAGCTGCCGCCGGGCCGCCTGCATGTGCCGCTCGATGGCCGACATCGCCGCGTCGCTGACGTTCGCCGCGGGGACCATCGGCATCTGTAGCGCGTAGGGAAGCTGCGCATCGAGGCGCGCGCGGATCCCGAGCACCTCCTGTTCGAGCAGACGCAGCGCTTGCATGCACGAGTTCATCGCGGCGGCCCCGGTTGGTTAGTAAGACGAGCGATTTGGGGCGAGATAAAGAATGATCGCCCGGCCGTTGCGGGAACGCCGCCAGGTGCCGTGATGCGCGATCCCGGTGGCTACGCTCGTGCCGCACGAGGGGCAGGTGGCGGCGCTCGTCGTGGCCGCGCTTGCGGGGGCGAGCGCGGCCGTCGTGCCCATCGTCCCGTTCATGCCGGGCGCGCCGTCGTAGAGCGGTTCCGTGCCGTAGCTCGTGCCGTAGCCGGCGCCGTAACGGGTCGGCAAGCCGGTGCGCGCGGGCGGCCCGAAGATCGGCATCGGGCTGGGCGTCCCCGTTCGACCGGCGGCCGCCGGGCCAACGCCGGTGTTGCGCGAGATTGCGCGCATCGCGGGCAGCAAGCCGGGTGCGACCTGACGCGCCGCGCGCAGAAACGCGATGCGGGCCGCGCGGGCGGGCGGCACGTTGGGCGGCATCGATACGAGATGGTGGGTCGCATGCCGGCCGATACGCACGAGCCTGCGCGCCACTTCGAATTCGCGGTCCTCGTTGCTCAGGCCTTCGAGTTCGAGCCCGAGCGCGCTGCCCGCCATGCTCGCGAGCTTGCCGCCGATCACGCCGCCCGCGCCGGGCACGACGAAGTTGCCGAGTGCGCTGCCGACGATCGGCAGCGCGGACTTCGCGGCCGAGCGCAGGATCCCGCCGAGCGCCTTGCCCGCCGACGACTTGGCGAAATTCGTCGCGGCCCTGCCGATCGATTTCACGAGGCCGCCGAGAAACTGCTCCATCTCCTGTTCGTTGCTGACGGCGAGCAGTTCGGCGGCAAGCTCCATCTCCTGCATTTCGCCGGAGACTTCCGATTCGAACTCGTTTTCGAATTCGTTCTCGCCAAGCTCGAATTCGCTTTCCAGTTCGCCCGCGAACTCGCTTTCAAATTCCTGCGTTAGTTCGCCCGACGATCCCGCGACCAGCTCCTGCTCAAACTCGTTGTATCCGGGACCCCAGGCGGTGGGCCGAGAACTTCCGATATCGTGCATTTTTCGCTCCTTTCTGCTGGGTTGGCGAGACGCGAAGACTCGCATGCACGATCGATTGCGAGGACCGTGCCACCTGCATGGACCGGTGGGATTCGTTGACTGGGCGGGGCCGCCGCGATGCGGGCGGCGGCGCGGGCGCGAAGCGCGCTTCGTTTCGAGGGCGCCGCGGCAGGTTGCAGGCGAAGCTTGCTTCGCGTGCATGGCGGCGGCGGTGACGATGACGACGTTCTACGCGCAGCGTAAAGCCGGCGACGTGCCCGCGACGCTCAACGGCCTCCGATTGCGCCGTTGGCGAAGCTGACCCAGATCACCTGCTCGAAGACATGGTCGAGCGCCTTCGTGTACTGCTGCGCATCGATGTCGAACTAGCTCAGGTCGGCGTGAATGCGCTGCGCGGTGCGGTCGAGATCGTCGTCCGCCAGCCAGGAAAGGGCGCCTTGTTCGGGTATCACATGATCCGCCGCCGTGCGCACGAGTTCCGCTGCCTGAGCGGAACCGCTGTCCTCCAGCCTCGTGGCGACCTCGTGCAAGACGGTGCCCAAGCCCTGTTCGCCGCTGCGATACGCTGCCGACTTGGCGACCGTGCGCCACTTTTCGAGCTGGGCAAGATAAATGTTCAGCAACGCGCACTACAGGGCCGCTGTGGTTATCGGCGCATCACTGCGACGATCAGGCAGTCAGGCCAGATCGTGAACCACAAGGCGGTGCAACGCCTGATGAGGCACCTAAGGCAACGCTTATGTGGACGCCTCCCGGATTGCAAGCGGTTTTATCACATTGGCTGGTAGGTAAGGTCGCACGCTTATGTCCGGCCTGTTTGCGCAGGTCGTGATGCCTGCTGGCCTCTATGGAATGCGCTGGCGGGGTCCTCATCTGATCATCGAACACAAAGGTTCATATGCCTTATCGGGTTATCCCTGCCCCGGTCCAACCTGTTAGCCAATGTGGGTCTATCGCTTGCGCACCTCGATGAAGGAAGTAGGTTAATTCACTGGTTGTGACATCAGTTCGTCAGTCCGGCCGCTTGAATGGGTTGATATCTGTCGGTGTGCGCCAGGACGGCCCAGATAGTTCTGGCTAGCGTCAGCGTCGCCCACCTGAAACGCCGCGGCCGCGCGCTGAAGACTCATCGCCTGCTCCTTCAGCGACTGTGCTGCGGCCGCCGCCTGCTCGACGAGCGCCGCGTTCTGCTGCGTCATGCTGTCCATCTGCGTGACCGCGAGATTCATCTGGTCGATGCCGGCGCTCTGTTCCGCCGCGGCCGCGGCGATTTCCTGCACGACACCGGTCACACGCATGATCGCGTCGCGCGCTTCGTCAATCGTCGAGCCGGTGTTTTCGACCAGCGCTGCACCACTGCCGACGCTGCCCACCGCATGACTGATCAGCTCGCGAATTTCCTTCGCCGCGGCCGCGCTACGCTGCGCGAGGCTGCGCACCTCGCTCGCGACGACTGCGAAGCCGCGGCCTTGCTCGCCCGCGCGTGCTGCCTCAACCGCAGCATTCAGCGCGAGAATGTTGGTCTGAAATGCGATGCCCTCGATCGTCGCGATGATCTCGACCATGCGACCCGATTCGTTCGAGATCCCCTTCATCGCCGCGACGGCCTGCGTGACCATGTCGCCGCCGCGGTTCGCGATTTTCGCGGCGCAGGCCGCAAGCTCGCTGGCAGTGCGCGCGTTGTCTGCAGTCTGGCGGACCATCGCCGTCATCTGCTCCATGCTCGACGCAGTTTCCTGCAACGACGCAGCCTGGCTCTCGGTGCGCGACGACAGGTCCGCGTTGCCGTTCGCGATCTCGTTCGCGCCGCACGCGACGTTGTCGGACGCATCCTTGATCTGGCAGATGGTACCCGTCAGCGCGTCGCGCATCCGCTGCATTACGTGTAGGAGGCTTGACGTGTCGCCGTTGCGCGTGCGGATCGCCACCGTCAGGTCGCCCGATGCGATCGCGTCCGCCACGTTCGCCGCATAGGCCGGATCGCCGCCGACCGTGCGCGCGATGCTGCGGTTCGTCACCGCGACGAGCGTCACGAGGACCGCGGACACGGCCACGAAGATCGCGCCGATCAGCCACAACGACGCCATGAACGCAGAGTCGATGTCGTCAACATAGGCGCCGGTTGCGATGATCCAATCCCACGGCGCATACCGCACCACGTAGCCGATCTTGCCGACCGCCTGTGTCGAAGCTGCGCCAGGATGCGGGAACACGTAGTCGACGAAGCCGCCGTCCGGCGCCTGTGCGGTCGACGCGAACGTCACGTAATGGTGACGGCCGTCGGCATCGGCGCTGTCCGCGAGATCCCTGCCTTCGAGTGCCGGCTTGATCGGATGCATCACCATCTGCGGCTTCGAATTGATCACGAGGAAGTAGCCGTCTTCGCCGTAGCGGACGCCGCGCAGGCGTTCGAGTGCCTGCTTGCGGGCATCCGCCTCCAGCAACGCGCCGCTTTGCGCCAGCGCCGCATACTCCGTCACGATGCTGAGTCCAACGTGCGCGATGTTCGTGAGGTCGTGCTTACGTTCTTCGATGCGCGTCTCGCGCGACTGCCACGCCGCCGATACGGAGACGGCGAGCAACGCGACGAGGCTGATGATCAACGGCAGCCAAAGCTTCTGCGTAAAACTGAGCTTGTGCATCCTGAGTCCTCGTGCAGACGAAAGGAAACCGCCCTGCCGTGGGAAGTGGCATGTGTATGGGCTGCTCCGGGCGGCGCCAGCGGAAATGTCCGGCGGCCACCCAAGAGTTTCCTGCTCGAGTTATCGGCGGATCCGAGCAAAAGTTTCATCCTGTGAAACCCTCGGTTACCACCTTGCCTAGGCGCATCGGAGAGCCCTTGTGCGCCGACTCCACGGAGCGTCATCAGGCACCAGCCGGCCATCTTCTGCCGTTCGACCTTTCTCTCAAACCGACATTAGAACGTCGGCTCCGCCCCGGACAATGGACGTCGGCAAGCTGATCGTAGCTGGCGCGTTTATCGGTGTGATTGTCCGACGCAAGGAGACTCGTGGGTATAAAAAGTGCACGTTTCGTCGAAGCGTTTGTTCAAGCATAGGTTGACGTTCCTGCGGTCCTCCTGACCGCTTGAGAGGCACCCATGGACCGATTGCAAGGTTTGGCCGATAGCACTAGCGCGTGGCCTCGGCGCGCGCTGATCGCGCTTTTGGCGGCGGTCTGTCTTTCCTGTGGTGGTGGAGGTGGAGGTGGTGGTGGTGGTGGTGGCGGCGCGGGCGGAGCCGGCGCGAGTGGGGGAGCGGGCTCCGGCGGAACATCGGCGAGTGGTTCTGGCGGAACATCGGGGAGTAGTTCCGGAGGAATGTCTAATGGCACGGCATCGATCGCGTGGATCGGTACCTGGGCTGTCGCACCATGGGTCACTAATGCACCGGGGTTTAACAACGAGACTGTGCGCCAGATCGTGCACACCAGCATTGGCGGTTCTGCCGTGCGTGTGCAGTTGTCGAACCTTTATGGGAGCGAGGCAGTCGTGATCGGCAACGTTTATGTTGCCCTGCGTGACAGCGGTCCCATTACGGTCGCCAGCAGCACGAGAACGGTGACGTTCGGAGGCCAACAAAGCGTGACTCTGCCCGCAGGTGCGTCAATCGCAAGCGACCCTGTTCCCTTCGACGTGCCGTCACTCGCGGATATTGCCGTCAGCCTGTATCTGCCCGGCGGAACGCCACCGCATTCGACTGGCCACGACGGCTCGCTACAGGACGTCTACGTCGCGCCGGGCAACGTCGGTGCCGATCCGAGCTTCACCGGCTTCACCCCTAACCCTGCCGGTCAGGCATACTATTTTTTGACGAACGTCGATGTCCAAAACGCCAAGGCAACGGGCGCGGTGGTGGCATTTGGCGCGTCGATCACTGACGGGTCTGCATCCAGCAGCAACGCTAATCGCCGCTGGCCGAACGAGCTTGCCGTGCGCCTGTTCGACGCCGGCATGGCGGTCGGTGTACTGAACGAGGGAATCAGTGGCAATAACTTTTTCACCGATGGCTGGGGCGAAGCGGGCCTCAATCGCTTCATTCGCGACGCGTTGGCCCAGCCGGGAGTGAAGTGGACTATCGTCTCCGACGATGCCGTCAACAACCTCAACACCGAGACACCAGCCAGCGCGCAGGATCTGATCGCCGCGTTTCAAACGTTGATCGCCCGCGCGCATGTGGTCGACGTCAAGGTTATCTGCTCTACGCTGACGCCGTTTCGCGGCACGCCGTTCTGGACACCCGCGATCGAAGCTACACGGGAAGCGATCAACGCGTTTGTGCTGAGCCCGTCGAGCGGCTGCGATGCCGTGCTGGACCAGGCTCGCGCCGTGAGCAATCCCGCTGACCCAACCTCCTTCCTGCCGGCTTTTAACAGTGGTGACAACCTGCATCCGAACGACGCTGGCATGCAGGCGATCGCCGACGCATTGGACCTTGATAGCCTCAAGTGATGACGTCATCTTGGGTTTCTGAACCTGCGTGCGCATTCCTCAGCCAACGACGCTGGTGGTCCGATACCTTTATGGCAGGACACCGTCGCGCCATTCAAACGATGTCTGCGGGGAAATCGAGGCCGTTCACAACCGTTGGCTTGTTAAAGGACAGTTAGCAGCGGTTAGCGAACACACGCCCACGCCGTGGGTCGCATAGAGCAACCGCCGCCGTTAACCGACTTGCTCTCCTGTCGAGACACAACAACGCGTGCCAGTGACGAGGTTTAGTGCAGCAACGGCGAGCCTGCCTACGAGAATCGCCATCAAGTTGGACAAGCCAATTAGAGACACGGACAAGTACCAGCCAGTCAATATGAACGACCGAATGGCCGTTTGGGCGTTGGAAGCTGCCGGTGGAGCCGTGGTTGGTCGAACGGCAGAGATGGGTCGGCACGAGCCTGTCGCGTCACGCAGTACCCGGTTAGGAAAACTCACTACACGGGCCGCGCTGGCCCACTTCACCGCGCGACTGGTTCAGTCGATCCGCCCGAGGCCTGGAGTTCCTGAGTCCGTATCCAACCCACAACCTGAAGCGTTTTGGCGATTACAAGCTGCGCATGAGCAGGCCGCAGGAAGGCTGGACCCGCGATGCGCTGTTGGCCCAAGGCCGCCCATACTGCGGGACGGAACGGCCCAGTATCTCAGCCCGGATGATGCTAGGCTATGGCGAGTCCGCGGGGATGGTCAACTCGCATGGGCATGGCCGTTGTGCGCGTCCCGCTTCAGTCAACGGAAAGAACAGGAGGGTGTATGAAAATTGGCATCATTGGCGCGGGGAATATAGGGAGGGTGCTGGCGCTGCGCTGGGTCGAACAAGGGCACGAGGTGCTTATCGGCAACTCGCGCGGGCCGGATACGCTCGCCGATGTCGCCCGCGAAACTGGCGCGAAACCAGCCGAACTCGCGGATGTGGTCCGCGGTGCAGCAGTGATCGTGGTCACGATTCCCGAAAAGAAGGTGCTCGATCTGCCTGCCGGCCTGTTCGACGACGTGCCGGAAACCACGGTTGTAATCGATACTGGCAATTATTATCCACGCGAGCGCGATGGCCGCATCGACGGGATCGAGTCCGGAATGACGGAAAGCGCGTGGGTCGCGCAGCAGATCGGCCGGCCAGTAATCAAGGTGTTCAACAGCATCTACGCGGATCATTTGCGCAATCTCGGCAAGCCGGAAGGCGCACCCGGGCGGATTGCGCTGCCAGTCTCGGGCGATAGCGCCGACGCCAAGGCGACAGTGATGCAGCTCGTCAACGAAGTGGGTTTCGATGCCGTCGATAATGGCGGTATCGACGACTCCTGGCGTCACCAGCCCGGCACGCCAGTCTATACGACGGACTTCGACACTGAAGGCCTGAAGGCCGGCTTGCGGAAGGCGGATCGAGCTCGTACTTCGCAGTGGACGGCCACGGACAAGAGCCCCGGCAGCTTCGATCAGCCTGCTTGAAGCCAGGCGACGACAGACTTGTCGAAGTCCGTTGCCGCGTGCTGGAAAGACGCGGCCAGTACGAGAGGTCCGTTGTGTGCTCGAGAGCGGACCTTTGGCCAACACGGTCGCAATAGCGGCTATGGGTCGGCTATCGCCCACCGCCGCTTGACGCAAACTGGGTCTCCCTTCCCTTGAAAGGAGATCGTGATGGAAGCGACAACCAACAACAGCGTCGCGCGTGTGCCATGGAACAAAGACAAGCTGACCGGGCAGAAGCCGCCCGCTGAAGCTCAGGGAAATCTGGGCCATCCGGATCAGGCTGCAGCTCGGGGCGAAAACCCGTGATCTTGCGATGTTTAATCTGGCGATCGACAGCAAGCTGAGGGCATGCGACCTGACTAAACTACGAGTGCGCGACATCTGCCTCGGCTCCCGCGTTGCGCCCCGGGCGACTGTGATGCAGCAGAAGACGCAACGACCCGTGCAGTTCGAAATCACTGAGCAAACCAGGGAGAGTGTGGAAGTCTGGATAAAGGCCGCAGGGCTCTCACCTTCTGACTTCCTGTTTCCAGGCCGGATTCACGAATCGCCCCATCTATCAACGCGTCAGTACGCGCGACTCGTGCATCGCTGGGTACGCTCGATCGGTCTCGACGACACGGCATACGGCACGCATACGATGCGCCGGACGAAGGCATCATTGATATATCGCCGGACGAAAAACCTCCGTGCCGTACAGTTGCTGCTCGGACATACGAAGCTGGAGAGTACCGTTCGATATCTAGGCATCGAAGTCGACGATGCGCTTGAGATGGCCGAACAGACCGAGGTCTGAGCGGCAGGCGGCCGGCCTGCGATCGTTCGCTGTCCGGCCACTTTGAGACACTCGACGCCGCCGCTTAAACTGTTGTCAATCATTCCTCCCGAGGCGAAGAAAATGACAACTGAGATCGAACTCTTGAGGCCTACGACCGCGTTGCTGGCAAGCTACGTTTCGGCCCTTGAGGCGGGATGGTCACCTGACAATGTTCGTAAGGAGGTCGCTGCGCGCGAACAGTTGAATGCTATCGAGCTGAACGCAGAGGCATTCGTCGACGGGCTGGATGATCCGACCGCATCAGGCGGCCCGATTCCTTTGCCCGATGGCTCGACCGTTGCCCGTCTTCCAAGCATCATCCGATGGATTTGGGACGGCGATGTTAGCGGTGCGATCGGATTTCGTTGGCAGGCTGGATCTGCCGAATTGCCGCCGTATGTGCTCGGACATATCGGCTTCTCAGTCGTGCCGTGGAAGCGAGGCAACGGCTACGCCAAGCAGGCGCTCAATTTGATGCTTGGCGAAGCGAGGCTGCAAGGCTTGCCCTACGTGGAACTAACGGTTGATCCTGAAAATATAGCCTCACAGCGGGTGATCGCAGCATGCAGTGGTGTCCTGATTGACCGGTTCAAAAAGACCGCCGCCTATGGATTCGCGGAAACTCTTCGTTATCGCATTGAGCTAGACGACTGAGAAACCTGTCGGACCCTGTTCGGCCAACTCCGGAGATTGATCCATCTCTGTTGGATCGGCGACAATTCAAGCCCTGCACACGCCTATACGATGGAGCATCATGAGTGGCATTCAGCTAAGCCGAGTGATCCGTGCCGACGCCGCCGATTTGATCGCCGCAAAATCAGCAAGTCAGGACTATCATCTGCCTTGGGTCACATCCTTTACCGATCAATCGGGCTTCGATAACTGGTTTTCAGGTTGTCTCACCGGGTCGAACGTCGGCCTCATTGCGCGTGAAGTGGCATCGATTCAAATTATCGGTGTGGTGAACATTAACGAAATAGTAATGGGCGCTTTTCGCAGCGCCTATCTCGGGTATTACGGAATGTCGAACTTCGCCCGGGCAGGGTTGATGACGGACGCGGTACGGGCAGCTGTGATCTATGCTTTCAGCGAACTTGGATTGCATCGGGTGGAGGCAAATATTCAACCAGGGAATATCGCGTCGATCGCACTTGTGCGGCGGTTGGGTTTTAAACAGGAAGGTTTTTCTCCTCGCTATCTCCGCATAAATGGCGAATGGCGCGACCACGAGCGATGGGCGTTGCTGGCCGATATGCCCGGTTAGACACAGCCGCCACTCAAAAAAATAATGTGCTCACGCAGAAATTTTTTTTGTGCCAATATTGACAGCATGGAACTTCGTAACGTCCCGAGCAAGGCCCACCACCATCATCACGGTCGCTATCCGCTGCGCCGTGGGTCGTTACGTCCATAGCAAGGAATTCGACCTCACGGTCCATTCCATGTGCAAACGACCAAGGCGCTTAAGGCGCCTTTTTTTATTTCCCCACCATCAAGAGCTGAAGATGACCGACTCGATAAGCTATCGCCGCGCAACCGTGGACGACATTTTGAAAATTTGCGAGTTGGGTCAAATCTTGAACGCGATCCACCATCAGGCACGTCCTGACGTCTATGCAAACGCCACTGAAGAGTTCGCTCGAGACAAGCCGCACTGGCTATCTAGCCTTCAGGGAGAAGATCGAGCCATGTTTCTCGCCGAGCATGGCAGCACGGCGGTCGGCTTTATCACCGTTCAGGTGATGCAGCCGACAAGTCCACTGTTGCAACCGTTGACCGTTGGCCGCATTGGCTCAGTCGCTGTTTTGGAACGACTGCGGGGACGCGGCGTCGGGAGCACGCTGATGAAACTTGCTGAAGAGTGGGCACGAAAAAACGGTGCCAACGACATGAGGCTGACCGTTTGGGCGTTTAATGAACAGGCGGTCGATTTGTATCAGGAACTTGGCTACGAGCTTCGTGCGTTCGAGATGGGAAAGCAACTGCCTATTGCTGGGGATAGGCCAGTCGCATGAGGCGATGCTCGGCCACGAACGGTCAGTCTATATTCGTGCATAGATCGTGGACAATTAATTGTTCACGTGAAACTTTTGAAACCTCTTTTATCTGTTGCGTCTTTCCGAAAACGTTCTTGGAGCATTCAATGCGGATTAGAACCACCTATTTGAAAGTGTCGGACATGGAACGCAGTTCTGCTTTCTGGGAAAACCTGTTGGAACGCGCGCCGAACCGCAGGTCGGATAAGTGGACCGAATTCTCGCTCGGTGAAGTCCGCTTCGGGTTGCTGCTAAATGATTTTGGCGATGAGTTCGTCGGGAGCGGATGCGTTCCTGTGTTCGAATTTGACGTATCCGCCTTGCATATATTTCTGGATCGCGCCAAGGCTTTCGGGGCAACAGTCGCTCTCGACGGGCTAAACAATGAAGCCATGAAGAGCATTGTGTTGGTTAGCCCTGATGGCCACGAGTTCGAACTTTGCGCATGTCACGACTAATCGGTTGTTCTACCCCGAAAATCTAGGCCCGCGTTGCCCGTCGCGAGTGTCCGTTCCTCAGGGCGTCAACGGGCTGTTGTGGGTCGGCTCATGCCTTTTGCATAGCTCGCACGCCCGAGTCGATCGTCGCGCTCGTTCGTCGGGCGCTGGTCGGCCACTTTGAGACGTTCACGTCGTTTTCCTGGTCGACTGCTTGCAAGCCTGCTACGGCCAGTTGCCGTGAGCAAATGGTTGTTGCACGGGCTTCGTTTCCGACAAGTCAAAGGCGCGGACAGGGCCGCCCGCATGGGGTCCTACGGCGCGCGCATGGCTCGTGCCGATCCGTAAGCAATGGTCGCCTGATTTCGGATCGACCCACTCAGCGCCAATGCTACGAGCAACACGCGATGTTGCGATCGCGCGTCAGATAGTTGAACGGAAACCATCAACCGATGTGGAGCGGTCCGAAGGAGTAAGCAGCGGATCCCAGCCTTTCGCGGAGAGAGGATTACTGCGGGCGATTCGCCGGGCTCTCCTGATTCGACGCGAGACGATGGTCGCCGAGGGTGGATTCACGAGCGGCGTGGAGGAGGCGAACTCCGCATCCAATGCTCCCGTCGATTTTTGACCACTGTTGACAAGTAAAAATACAGCGACTTAGACTTGGGCCATACCTTGAGGCCCGACAAAGACGTCCGCCCGAGGACCCGGCACAGAAGCCCCCTGGCGAACCAATGGTTCGCCAGGGGGTTTTTTTTCTCCGAGTTTCCCCTGTTGTTCTAGCGCTCACTTCTACTTCTGGAGAACCCGCATGTTGCTGAAGCCGTCGGGCTGGATGCGTCTCGCCCTCACCGCAGGACTTGCACTGACCTCGCTCGCCGCGAGCGCCGCCGATCCCGTGAAAATCGGCTTGCTGGAGGATGCTTCGGGAAATTTCGCGCTGGCAACGATTCCGAAGATCCACGCCACCCAGCTCGCGGTCGATGAGATCAACGCGAAGGGGGGCATCCTCGGACGCCCGGTGACGCTGATCGCCTACGATACGCAGTCGGACAACACCAAGTTTCAGGAACTCGCGCGGCATCTCGTCCAGACCGACAAGCCCGACGTGATTTTCGGCGCGTTCTCCAGCGCCTCGCGCGAAGCTATCCGGCCGATCATGGACCGCGCGCATCAGCTCTACTGGTATGACAATCAGTATGAAGGCGGCGTCTGCGATACGAACACCTTCGTGACCGGCGCGGTGCCCGAGCAGCAGTTCTCGACGCTGATTCCGTGGATGATGCAGAAATACGGCAAGAAGGTGTACACCATCGCCGCCGACTATAACTTCGGGCAGATCTCGGCGGAGTGGGTGCGCAACATCGTGAAGGAGAACGGCGGCACGATGGCGGGTGAGGAGTTCATTCCGCTTTCCGTATCGCAGTTCGGCCAGACGATCCAGAACATCCAGAAGGCGAAGCCTGACTTCGTGGTCACGCTGCTGGTCGGCGCGAATCAGGCGTCGTATTACGAGCAACAGGCATCGGCGCATCTGAACCTGCCGATGGCGAGTTCGGTCAACGTCGGTCAGGCGTATGAGCACAAGCGCTTCAAACCGCCTGCGCTCAAGGACATGTACGTTACGGCAAACTACGTCGAAGAAGTCGATTCGCCCGCGAGCAACGACTTCAAGAAGCGCTTCCATGCCAAGTTCCCCAACGAGCCGTATATCAATCAGGAAGCGGCGAACGCCTACGACGCCATCTATCTCTACAAGGCCGCGGCGGAAAAGGCCAAGTCGACGAATCAGGATGCGGTGCGCAAGGCGCTGGAAAGCGGCGACATCTGCACGACAGGTGAGCAAGGAAAGGTCTGTATCGATCCGAAGAGCCACCACGCGAGCCACACCATCTATCTCGTGCACGTGAAGGAGGACCACTCCGTCGAGATTCCGAAGGTCTGGGACGACGTGCAGCCGTATTGGCTCGGCAAGGTCGGTTGCGATCTGCCGAACAAGCCGGACCATCGTCAGTACACGCCGTCGAATCTGCCCAAGAAGTCCTGATCCGAAGCCGGCGCGCGTTCGATACACACGGCACGCGCGCGCGCCGGCCTCCTGAACGTGGAGCGCGCATGGCCACCTTATCGGTTCTCTATTCGCTCGTTTATCAGTTCGGCGACAACTTCGCCTATCTGGTGCTCGCGGCGCTCGGGCTCGCGGTGATCTTCGGCATGATGGGCGTCATCAATCTCGCGCATGGCGAGTTCATCATGTGCGGGGCGTATGTCACCATCATCGCGGCCAAACGCGGCGTGCCGCTGCCGCTCGCGATGCTGCTCGGCGCGATCGCGGCGGCGCTCGCAGGCGTGATCGTCGAAAGACTCGTGATTCGTCATCTTTACGACCGCGTGTTCGATTCTGTCGTGGCGACATGGGCGATCAGCCTCATCGTGCAGCAGACGATGCTGCTCGTCGCCGGACCGTCCATCGAAGGCATCGGCACGCCGTTCGGGTCGTTCTCGCTCGGCGATTATTCGTTCTCGACTTATCGCGCCGTGCTGCCACTCATCGCGCTGGCGATCCTTTTCGGCCTCTACCTTATGTTCTTCAAGACGAACTACGGCGTCTGTGCGCGCGCGACGATCCAGAACCCGAATATTGCGCAATGCCTCGGGCTGCGCACGGACCGGCTCTATACGTTGACCTTCGCGCTCGGCGCGGGGCTGGCAGGTCTCACAGGCGGGCTCTACGCACCGACCATGACGGCGGTCCCGACGATGGGCAGCAACTTTATCGTGCAGGCGTTCGTTTCGGTGGTCGTCGGCGGTGCGAACGTGATTGCGGGAACGACGCCGGCCGCTGGCGTGCTCGCCATCATCCAGACGGCGCTCACGGCATCTTACGGCCAGTTGTTCGGGCAGATCGGGCTGCTCGTGACGGTCATCGTCGTGATTCGGCTGATGCCGCAGGGCCTCGGTAATCTCTTCACCCGCTTGCGCTAGGAGGCAGACGTGAAGCAAGCGAAAATGCCTTCAAAGACGTCTCACACCAGCGCCTCGACACGCGCGCTGCGTGCGATGCCCTGGCTCGTGGCGCTGTGCCTGCCGCTCATCGTCGATGCGAACACCAGTGGCAACCTCGCGTACTGCCTGCTGTGGGCATTCAGCGCGGTCGGCCTCGCGGCGATGTGGGGCTACGGCGGCATCCTGTCGTTCGGACAGACCGCGTTCTTCGGACTGTCGGGCTATAGCTACGGCATCTTCACTCTGAATTACGGCGACATGTGGTTCGAGTCCTGGCTCGGTCTCGGCGTGGGCCTGGTGGTGAGCGTCGTGGTCGCCACGCTGATCGGCTATATGATTTTCTACGGCCGCATCAAGGGCGTGTTCATCGGCATCGTCACGCTCTCGGTGACGCTTGTGCTCGAAACGTTCATGTCGCAGACGGCGGGACCGCAATGGGCGATCGGTGAAGCGCGGCTGAACGGCTACAACGGCATGGGCGGCATGGCGCCGCTCACGATTCCTTGGCGGGACGGACCCCTCACGCTGGAAAACGTGAGCTTCTATTATCTCGTGGTGATCCTGTTGATCGTGGTCTATGTCGTGATGCGCAGGCTGCTCGATGGCACCTTCGGCCTCACGCTCATCGCGATCCGCGAGAACCCGCAACGCGCCGAGATGCTCGGCGTCGACATCCGTCGTCATCAGCTACTCGTGTTCGTGCTGGGTTGCACGCTGGGCGGATTGTCTGGGGCGCTTTACACGATCTGGGGTTCATATATCACCCCCTCGACGATGGGCCTCACCGCGGCCGCGATGCCGGTCATTTGGGTCGCGACCTCGGGCAGGAAGAGCATCGGCGGAACCATTCTCGGCACCGCGCTGCTCGTCTGGCTCTCGCAGAATCTCGCGGTGTACGGCAGCCAGTACGCGTTGATCCTGCTCGGTGCGATCCTGCTGATCGTCGTGCTGGGCGCGCCCGAAGGCTTGCTGCCATTCGTTACGCGGCAGCTGAAACGTCTCTCCAGCCGCACGGGCGACGGCGCGCGCCCCGTTGGCGCAGGTCTCAAACGAGAGGAGGGCAAGTCATGACCACGCTCCTGGAAACGCGCGGACTCACAAAGCATTTCGGCGGCGCCCACGTTATCAACGGCATCGACTTCAGCATCGACGCGGGTGAGATTCGCTGCGTGATCGGGCCGAACGGCGCGGGCAAGAGCACGTTCTTCAAGCTCATCACGGGCGAGCATCGCCCCTCGGAAGGCAGTGTGATGTTTCTCGGCCAGGACATGAGCCATGTGCTGCCTCACGAGCGCATCCGCATGGGCATGAGCATCAAGTTCCAGATTCCCGGCGTGTTTCCGGACCTGAGCGTGCGCCAGCATCTGCAACTGTCGCTGCATCGCGCGAAAGACGACCGCCCCGATAGCCTCGGCGAACTGCTACAGCGCTTCATGCTGGAGAGCGAGGACGGCGTGCTCGCGCGCAATCTGTCGCACGGCAAGAAGCAATGGCTCGAGATCGCGATGGCCGTCTCCCTGCGACCCAAACTGCTGTTTCTCGATGAACCCGTGGCCGGCATGTCGGTCGAGGAAACGCACGCGACGGGTGAGCTCATCAAGCGTCTGTCAGCGGACGGTCTCACGATGATGGTCGTCGAGCACGACATGACGTTCGTCAAGCAGATCGCCTCGCGCGTGACGGTGCTGCACGGGGGGAGTGTTCTCGCGGACGGCCCGCTCGACGAAATCCTCGCCCGCGACGATGTCGCCGAGGTCTACTTGGGAAAGAAGAAATGAGCGCGTTGCTCGAAGTGTCAGGCGTAGAAGCGGGATACGGTGGCGGCCGCGTGCTGAACGGGGTATCGATCGGTATCGAGCGCGGCGAGGTGCTGGCGCTGATCGGCCGTAACGGAGTCGGCAAGACGACGCTGATGCGCGCGCTCATCGGACTGATCAGGCTCGATGCTGGTGAAATCAAACTCGACGGCGCTGCGATCGGCCACGAAAAACCGTACGTTCGCGCGCAGAAAGGCATGGGATACGTGCCGCAGGGCCGCGAGATTTTCGGCGCGCTGACGGTCGCCGAGAACCTTCAGGTCGGCGCACAGGCGAATCGCGCGCAGGCCGCGCAAATGAAAGAGAAAGTCGTCGGCTACTTTCCCATCCTGAAGAAGCGCTACACGCAGAAAGCGGGAACCATGAGCGGCGGCGAACAGCAGCAACTCGCGATTGCGCGCGCGCTCATCAGCGCGCCCAAGGTGCTCCTGCTCGATGAACCGTCGGAAGGCATTCAGCCGTCGATCGTCGATCTGATCGGCGAGACGTTGCAGCAGATCGCGCGCGAGACGGGCATCGGCGTGGTGCTCGTCGAGCAGGACATGGGCATGGTCGAACGGATCGCGACACGCTGCTGCGTGATGGACAAGGGCCGTATCGTCGATGTATTGAGCCCTGCACAACTCGGGGACGAGCAATTGATTCGCCAGTACTTGGCACTGTGACGGAGAGCGGAACATGAAATGGCTTGAAGAATCGATCATGATGAAGCGCGGTGTCGGCGCGGATCGGGAACCGGTGGAGCACCATCTCACCGAAGAGATGCAGCAGACGTATCACTACACCATCGGGCCGTATTCGCAGCCGGTGCTGCACGTCAAACCCGGCGATCGCGTGGTGGTGGAAACGCGCGATGCGTTCGAGGGCAAGATCAAGGAGGAAACCGACAAGCCGTCACAGGTGCTGCAAGTGCCGTTTCTCAATCCGCAGAACGGACCGATCATGATCGAGGGTGCAGAAAAGGGCGACGTGGTGGCGGTGTACATCGAGAAGATGGCGCCGCGCGGCGAGGATCCGCACGGCTTCTGTTGCATGATACCGAACTTCGGCGCATTGACGGGCACCGACTACACTGCATTGCTCAACGAGCCGTTGCCGGAAGTCGTACGCAAGATCAAGATCGACGAAGATGGGGAGAACGTGTACTGGAGCAAGCGCAATACGCTGCCGTACAAGCCACATATCGGCACGCTGAGCCTATCGCCCGAAATCGATTCGATCAATTCCCTCACGCCCGACAATCACGGCGGCAACATGGATGTGCCGGACATGGGGCCGGGCAGCATAACCTATTTGCCGGTCCGCTCGCCGGGCGGGCGCCTGTTTATCGGCGATGCGCATGCCTGTCAGGGCGACGGCGAAGTGTGCGGCACGGCCGTGGAGTATCAGAGCACGACGACCGTGCGCCTCGATCTGATCAAGAACTGGCAGATCGCCTGGCCGCGGCTGGAGAATGAGGACGCGCTCATGAGCATCGGCAGCGCACGCCCGCTGGAGGACGCGACGCGGATCGCCTATCGCGAACTCGTGTTGTGGATGGCGGCCGAGTACGGCTTCGACAAGTGGGACGCGTACATGATGCTGAGCCAGGTCGGCAAGGTTCGCCTCGGCAATTTCGTCGACCCAAAATATACAGTTGGCGCGATGGTCGCCAAGCACTACCTCAAGTAGAACATAGTCAGACGAATCGAAGCACCGAAGACCTCAGCGCGGGGCGCCGCTCCGCGCGCATTAAAGAGCGTGTCACGAAATGGCTTTGTCCGATCCAATCCGAGTGGGCTTGCTGTGCTCGACGAGCGGTTCGACCGCGTTGCTCGAGCAGTCTCAATGGCGCGGAGCGTGCCTCGCCGTCGAGGAGATCAATGCGCGCGGCGGTATCGGCGGACGCGAACTCGTCGCCCTTCATTACGATCCCGGCTCCGACCCGGCCTCGTTTCGCGAGCTGGCCGAGCGGTTGATCGTGAAGGACGGCGTCAACACGATCTTCGGCGGCTATACGTCGACCAGCCGCAAGGCGATGCTGCCTGTCGTCGAAAAGCACAACCGGCTGCTGATCTACTCGCAGATGTACGAGGGCTTCGAGTACTCCGACAACATCATCTATAGCGGCGCGTCGCCCAATCAGAACGGCGTGCAACTCGCGGACTTCATGACGGAGACCTTCGGCGCGCGGGTCTACTTCGTCGGGTCGAGCTACGTCTATCCGTACGAGTGCAATCGTACGATGCAGGAACTGCTGCTCCAGCATCCCGAAGGCGCGATTCTCGGCGAGCGCTATCTGCCGCTGGACGCGCCGCGCGATCAGTTCGCGCAGGTCATCGCGGACATCAGGCGCAAGTCGCCGGACTGGATTTTCTGCACGGTGATCGGCGATACCGTGCCTTATCTCTACGATGCCTACGCGCACGCGGACTTCGATCCGGCCAGAATGCCCATCGGCAGTCTCAATACCTCCGAGACTGAGATTCGTGCGATGGAGCGCGGCATCGCGGCGGGCCACATCACGGCCGCGCCTTATTTCCAAAGCATTGACACGGAAGAAAACCATCGCGCGGTCGCGCATCATCAGGCGCTTTATGAGGCCGACACGCCGACCGACATGAACTGGGAGGCTGCGTATTATCAGATGCACATGTTCGCGGAAGCATTCACCCGCGCAGGCTCGGACGAACTCGCGACAATCATGCCGCATTTGCTCGGTTCGGAATTCACCGCGCCGCAAGGCCGCGTGCGCATCGATCCCGTGAATCATCATATGGCGCTTTATCCGCGCATCGGCCGCGCAAACGCGGACGGCCAGTTCACCATCCTGCGCGAGTCGAAGTTCGCTGTCGGCCCCGATCCGTACATGACGCGCCAGACGCTCGGGGACTGGGTCACGAAGTTGAGCACGCGGGACTATTGACGTGAGCGCGCGTGCGGACAGAGGCCAGCGGAGCCTCACCAGTTCGATCCTCGAGCGCAATGCGCGCGTGGTCGTTTTCCATCCGGACGACGACGACGGGCAAACGCTCGCCAACCATCTGCGGCGCATGGGCTTTTATGTCGAGCAATGCTGGCCGCCGATAGACACCTTGCCCGAGCGCGTCGATCTGGTGTTTCGCGCGCTCTTGCCCGAGGAGCGTACGCCGAGCGGCGAGTGGTCGGGACCCGATGCGCCGCCCGTCATCTGCGTGGTGGCCCATGAGAATCCGACGTTCATCGATCAGGCCATCAAACTCGGAGCGGACGGCATCATCACGACGCCGATCCGCGCATCGGGGTTACTTTCGACCGTGGTAATGGCCCTGTATCACGCGAAGCGTGCGCGTCAGCATGCACAGCGTATCGCCAAGCTCGAACAGAAGCTGCTCGACAGCCGGCATCTGCAGGAAGCTAAAAACATTCTAATGATCATGCATCGCGTGAGTGAGCGTGATGCGTACGACATACTGCGCGCTCAGGCGATGGAAAAGCGCGTGACCATCGACGATATTTGCCATTCCGTCATTCAAGCGGGCGAAGTGTTGCAGATCACGCGCGGCATGACATCCGGGGAAGGGCGCGAGAAAGAGTGAGCGCACAGGCTACGTTTTCTGATCGACACGCACAGGAGCGACGAAAATGGACCTGCAACTTAAAGGTCTGAAGGCGATCGTGACCGGCGGCACGAAGGGCGCACGCGCGTCGGGTGCGGCCGTCGATGTGCCGGACGGCGATGCGCTCAAGGCTTGGGTCGGGGGGCGTCGGTGCGGAGTGGGACGGGATCGATATCGCCGTGGCCAATGTGAGCGCGCTCACGATCGGCCACGACATCCAGTCGTGGCGCAAGGAGTTCGAGACGGATCTGCTCGGCATGGTCAATCTCGTCGATGCCGCCATGCCGTTTCGCGAGGTGAGCCGGGCCGCTTCGATCGTCGCGATATGGAGCGTGTCGGGACGCGAGATCGATTTTGCCGCGGGTCCGTACGGGTCTTCAAGGCCGCGCTCGTTCGCTACATGTAGGGGCTGGCGAATCAGCTCGCATCGAAGGGCATCCGCGCGAATACGGTATCGCCCGGCAATGTGTATTTCGAAGGCGGCGTGTGGGACTGGATCGAGTATTACGACGCGGCGCTGTTCGAGCGTGCGCTTGCGTTGAAGCCGAGCGGACGCATGGGCCGGCCGCAGGAAATCGCCAACGCAGTGGCGTTCATCGCGAGTCCGGCGGCGAGCTTCATAAGTGGGGCGAACTTCGTCGTCGATGGCGCGCTCACGTGTGGCATCCAGCTTTGAGCGCTTTGAGGTACCGATAACTCAACAGGAGCATCGAATGGAACAAGGCAGTGCGATGGACATCGATCTGGATGCGCTCACGGTCGAAGCCGTGCAGGCGGGTTTTCGAGCTGGGACATTTACGGCTGAGCAACTGGCGCGCGCCTGCTTCGACAGGATCGAGCGCGACAACGCAAAATTCAACGCGCTGATCTTTCTGAACTCAGACGCGATCGGCGATGCGCGGAAGATCGACGAACGGCGCGCAGCCGGTGAGGCGCTCGGGCCGCTCGCGGGCGTGCCGGTGGTCATCAAGGATCCGATGGATATGGTCGGCTTTCCGACCACGGCGGGATGGGCGAAGCTTTACAGCAAGAAGGGCGGCGTCGACCTGATGCCCGAGCGCGATGCGCCGGTCGTCGCGCGCATGCGGCGCGCGGGCGCGGTCCTGCTCGGCAAGACCAACGTGCCCATCCTGAGCCACACCGGATCGCATGCGAACGATAGCTGGGCTGGGCCGACCATCAACGTGCCGATGCCCGACCGCGTGCCGGGAGGCAGCAGCGCGGGAACGGCGTCGGCGGTTGCATCGGGCATGGCGGTGCTCGGACTCGCCGAAGAAACGGGCGGCTCGATCCAGAACCCAGCCTCGGCGCAGGGCCTCGTCGGCATCAAGCCGACTATCGGACTGGTGCCGAATGCGGGCGTCGTGCCGCTGTCGGGTAATCGCGATGTAGTGGGCCCGATTGCCCGCAACGTGCGCGATGCGGCGCTCTGCCTCGACGTGCTCGCAGGCTATTCGAGCGAGGACCCGAAGACGCTCGCGAGCGTCGGCCGGCAGCCGGAAGGCGGTTATACGTCGGCGCTGTCACCGGATGCGTTGAACGGCAAGCGTATCGGTTTATATGGCCCGGGATGGCGCGCGCAGCCGCTCTCCGATGAAGCAGCCGTGCTGTATGCGCGCGTCAAGCAAGAGCTGGCCGGTCTCGGCGCGGTCCTGGTCGACGATCCGTTCGAAGGCTCTGGTTTCGCCGATCTGAGAAAGCCGACGCCGCCACTGGAACACTTCGATGCGCGTGGACTCGAATCCATTCCGTACGATCTCGAGAAATATCTGCAGCGGCTCGGCAAGCATGCGCCGCTCAAAACGTTCGCGGAATTCGCCGAAGCGACTAAAGACGACAATGTGTTCGGGCCCGATGGCGTACTGCGCTATTTGCCTAGCCTCGCCGACTTCCGGGCTGCGTTGGCCGATCCTTCGTTGCCGCCGGAGATGCCGGAGTTCGTCGACCTGAAGGCGCGTTATATGAGTATCTTCGATACGGTGATGAGCACGCACCGACTCGATGCGCTCGTCTTTCCACAGATGCGATGCGAGCTTCCTCCGCTTCACGGCAAGGACATCATTCAGGAGACGACGGTCGGCGAAATCAATATCGCGGGATTGCCTGGCATTGCTGTGCCAGCGGGCTATTACAAGTCGGGGTCTCCGTTCGGGCTGATCTTCGTCGGTCGGCAGTGGGACGAGGCGGCGCTGCTCGGATATGCCTACGCATACGAGATTGGCGCGGGTCGCCAGAAGGCGGCGCCGATGCTCGATTGATTCGGGTGCCGGCCCGAGAGTTCTGCAGGGAACGTTAGGATCCTGAGAATCGACCTTGACGTTCTTCGCTCGCTCAGTCTTGAGTCCATCGGCAGGTTACCTGAAGCAATTGGACTGCCGCTATGCAAGGTGCGGCCGCCGCAGGGCTCCTAATCACCGCCCGTCGGCTATGGCCGATGACTTGTCGTACGGCTGCCAAGGTGAGCGACCGCTGGGCCCCGGAAGCTATCGTTGATTTTGGGGCATGCTGAAGGCTGGTTCAGCGTCGACATCGTCTGCGCTGACGGTCTGATCGCGCATCGCTCATTGAGTTAAAAGCATGGCGAGCATTCTCGGGTGCCCTGAGACGTTCGTCGGTCAGTTCACGGCGAAGTCGCTGTCTCGCCGAGCATCGATTGACGGCATGCAGAGCCGCCGCAATGACAGGCGTACATTTTCCGAAATTCCTCGGTGACATCGCCATCGACGACGAGGCCGTAGTCAATGAAAAGTTCGTCACCGGGCTTGATGGCAGTGACCGCATGAATAAAAACCCGATCACCGGCCTCGACTGCCTCGCAGTTGGGTGTGCATGCATGGTTCAGGAAGCGGAGCGGGCGCTGTTGCCGCCGCGGCTGCCATCAATTACACGGCCGTCGGACAGACCAAAAATAAAGGTATGCCCGTTTTCGGATTGCTGGCGGCTGGCGGCGCGGCGGCGTCAATTACCCCACCCCGAATCGGAAGGAGCGACAACTATGCCGAGCTGAGCAGCGACAACTAACCCCGCCGACCGGCGCATTGACTCAACATTTTTGCTACCAAGCGGTACCTGTTGCCTCATGTAATTTGTTACCCGTCAGAATGCTGGCGGGGACGACTTATGACGAGGCGGCTCAGCATGACAACACGACGGGAATTGACTGAGGCGGTTGGCGAGCGGTATCGACGTTCTGACCGGACGGAGAAACGCCGGATCCTGGACGAATTCATTCAATTGACGGGCTATCACCGCAAGCATGCGATCCGGGTGCTGTGTCGGGATCCGCAGCCGCAAAGGGCGAAGCCAGGGCCGCAGCGATGGCGACGAAGTGCGTGCGGCGCTGATCACGCTGTGGGAGGCTGCCGACAGGATCTGCGGCAAGCGGTTGAAGGCGCTCATCCCGACGCTGATCGACTCGATGACACGGCATGGTCACCTGTCGCTATCGAAGGACGCGCGCCAACGGCTTAAGCAGATCAGCGCCGCTACCATTGACCGGCTGCTGCGCGACGTGCGCGAACAGGCCTTCTCCGGCCAGCGCCGGCGCAATCGGCAATGCAATTCGCCGTGCGGTGCCGATCCGCACGTTCTCTGACTGGAACGATCCGTTGCCCGGCTATCTCGAGGTCGATTTCGTCGAGCATTGTGGTGGCACCAAGATCGACGGCGACTTCGTGCACAGATTCGTGATGACAGATATCGCGACCGGCTGGACCGAATGCCTGACCATGCCGTATCGCAGCGGGGCGTTCGTTCTCGAGCACATCGAGCGTGTTAGCCGTGCGTTGCCGTTTCCGCTACGTGGTCTGGATTGCGATAACGATACTGCCTTCATGAACGCGGCCATGCTTGACTTCTGCAAGGCAACGGGTATCGAACTGACGCGCTCACGTGCCTACAAGAAAAACGATCAGGCGTGGGTCGAGCAAAAGAATGGCGCCATTGTGCGTCGCCTCGTTGGCTATGGCAGGCTACGCGGCCTCGAAGCCACGGCAACCTTGCATCCCTCTACGAGGTGTCGCGGCTGTACATCAACTTCTTCCAGCCGTCATTCGAGCTGAAATCGAAGACCCGTCACGGCGCGAGGGTGACGAAGCGCTATGAGGCGCCCTTGACGCCGCTCGAGCGCGTGCTGCGCTCTGCTTCGGTGTCGGAGGCAACCAAACGCAGACTGCGTGCCCAGTTCAGAGCGCTCGACCCACTGGATCTCTTACGTCGAATGCGCGACGCCCAGCAGCGTGTCGCCGAATGCAGTGCTTCCGGAGCGGCGCCGCCGGAGACAAGAACATCCGGTCAAGTTCCACTCGCGGATTTCCTGGCGAGTCTTGGAACGGCGTGGCAGGCCGGAGAGGTCCGGCCGACGCATCGTCGAAAAGCGCGCGTCCCCCATGACTGGCGTACCCGGGAAGATCCGTTCGAGCATACTTGGCCGAAGATACAGCAGTGGCTCGAAGCGGAGCCCGACATTACCGCGCAAAAGCTCCATGAGCGTCTCACTTCGATGGCTCCCAACATGTATTCCGACGCGCAGTTGCGCACCTTGCAGCGCCGCGTGAAGGTATGGCGATCGAATCGCGCCAGAGAACTGGTGACGCGGATACTCGGCGATGCCGACGCGATGACGGCTGGCGCCGCTACGCAGCGCCAGCCGTCATCGCAAAACATTCGGACAGTGACAATTACCCGGGAGTAACATCATCCCGTGAGGCAACACGACCGGCCAAGATAGTTGTCGCCCACGGGCGGCCATCGTAATTGACAATCTACAGGATGGGAGCATATCGCTGCAGCCGCCCCCATTCAATGCGTGCCGTCGTCCAGTACACAACTAACAGTCAATTGCCCGCGCCTGTATCCCAAACTTCGCCACGACCGCATCTCCAGGGCGACCGGTGGTTCAGTTTTATGCATGAGGCAGGGCAAATCCGGTCTGGATCGCGATGATGTCTCGTCCCAAGCCTCGCGAGCGGCGTGAGCGGCGTGAGCTCCAACATGCGTGAGGGTGATCTCGCGGCGAGTAGTCAGACGGTGAGCTCATGGATGAACAGACAAACGCTCATCCGCGGTTGCCGCCGCCACAGGCGAAATCTGGTGCCTCAAGGGCGCGCGAAATCCGTCAGCGTCAGCTCGAGACGTGTCGCGGGATGGGCGAGAAGCTTCCGTTCTGCTATCGCACGAATGCGCCCATACCCGTCGCGAAAGGTTTTGAGGATGCGGGCGTCGATCGCACCTGGTTCGAGCCAGAAATACGCTTCGGGCGCCGCGATCGTGATCACGCATTCAATCGTGCTGTGCTGCCGAACCAGACCAAAGGCGACGCCGAGGCGACCGGCGAGCAAGTGCGGTTCGAGTTCAACGGTTCCAGCGGGTTCCATAGGCGGCAATCGCTTCGCGCAGCGACGCGTCAGAATGATGTGCTGGGGCGCGTCGGCGGCGACGAGTTGGTCCTGCTGGCACCTGATTGCGGCGACGACGGAAAACTACGGGAACTGGCGGGACGCCTCGTATCGTGCGTTCGCGCTGTCGGTAAGAACGAGTTCGGCGGGCGCTTCCCGATTGGCGTCAGCATCGGCATCGCGACGTACCCTGCTTCGTGCCATAGGTGCAGGTCGAAAATTTGTGTGAAGACGTCGCGCGCAGCGAATGCATAAATTACTAAATTAACTTTCATCTGCGCGCTATCAATACGACAGCGTGGCCCGCGTAGGCTGCATTCATCAATTTCCTCGACGGAGAATCCATCGTGAAAACTTCTCACCGTGCCGCTATCGCTAGCCTGTTGGCCGCTGCACTCGTCGTCCCGGTCGTTTCGTATGCACAGACCGATGGTCCCAAGACTCGCGCGCAGGTGCAGGCCGAACTGGTCCAGCTCGAAAACGCTGGTTACCATCTGGACGGCGGCGACGCCGCGACTTATCCGGCGAAACTGCAGGCCGCCGAAGCCAAGGTCGATGCGCAAGAACAGCCAGCCGCCACGAGTTACGGCGGTACGTCGAACGGAGCGTCGCAGGCTGGCGGCAGCCGCGTTTCAACTGCCGACTGGAACGCGATGTACAACCACCCGTGATGCCCGAATCCACCTAAGGTGCAGTCACGCAGTTGCTGATTTGCTGCGTGCGGGCTGCAGCAGAAAGACAGACTTTCTGCTTCGGGTTTGCGTCGTCACGACAGGCGTTTTCGGACAAAGCAATTTTCCTCTTCCGTAATGGGCGCTTCCGCCCATCGCGCTACTGGCGCGTTCGTGGCTGACCTTACTGATGTGCTGGTCGGATTGCTGCTGGGCCTTATGGAACCGCTTGTTTCTGTTGCCTGGTTGCGAAAAAACCTGACGCGACCGGACCTGATCATCCTGGAAGCAGGACTGCCAACGGCCGTATCAGCCGGCGCAGCACCGCCGACTGAGGACGAGGGAATGCCCGGTTCTATATACGTTGATCTCAATAAGTATTTCGCAGACGAGGATCAAGTTTTACCTCATATGCTGGCGGCACCCTGCAAGTTTTCGGAGGATGCGCGGGCGTTAGGCGTGAACCGCGACGATACGATTGTCGTATTCGATAAATTTGGCATTTACGCAAGCCCGCGGCTGCGGCTGGCATTCAAGGCTATGGGTCACGACAAAGTCGCGGTGCTTGATGGCGGCTTGCCGGCTTGGCGAGCGACCAGTCCCGCCGGCTACCCTCGTGCATCTGACGCGTACCGACAGCCGGGAAATTTCGTCGCAAACTTTCGATCACAAGTGTTTTGCGACGCAGAATTTGTTTGCGAAGCGATGCAATCCCCCGACTATGCGATTGTTGATGCGAGGTCTTCGGGACGATTCAAAGGAACGGCTCCTGAGCCACGAGCGGGCTTGCGTGGCGGACATATTCCTGGCGCAGTAAATATGCCCTTCGACTCGGTACTCGATCAAGGAGTTATGCGTTCTGCGGACGAATTGCGAACTATCTTCGATGGGCTTTCTTTGGCATCAAAGCGACTCGTTTTTAGCTGTGGTTCCGGAGTGACGGCGTGTGTTCCCGCTCTAGCGGCAGAGGTGATTGGAGTAACTGATATCAGGGTTTATGACGGGTCTTGGTCTGAATGGGGTGCCCGACGTGACCTGCCAATAAGCGTCGACTGATGTGGCCCAGTCCCGCTTACATCCCAGGGGAAGCGGAAGGCTCATCGGTGAACTTCAGAGTCGACTCGAGCAGAGGTAGCCATCACGCCGGCCGAACGTCCGTATAAGAGAAATGTGAGAGGCTGTTTTGGGTCGACGGCTGCCCGATCGCGATCAACGGCGGACCACACGGCCTGATCTATGTCGGTGACCGCACTTGCTTAGCAGGGAGCGTAACGTCGTCCGTGGGCTCAAATAGCATGGTAGCGTTTGGTTGCTGCTGCGGAAGGAACCATTGAGGTGCGGGGAATGTCGTCGTTCTATTGGCCCACACCCTGATGTGCTGCCGCTATGGCAGCATCACGCTCTTTTTTGGCTGCTGCCTTTTTCTCATCGAAAACTTTTTGTGCAGCGACTACGTGCTTGTTATAGACACGATTGGCTGCGGCCACCTGTTGGTGCATCCTCACGATTTCGTCGGGATGCTCTGCAGCCGCCGGCGCACTGGTTGCGGAATTGTCTTGAGCCCAAACGGACGCGTTTGAAAGCACTGCAACGAAAATCGCCGAAGCGGTAACCACAAGAAATTTCATGATGAGCTCCCGGGGATATTGCGGATATTCGCCGTCCAAACGTCGACGGATTTTTCACCCTACACGGCCAGGCGGATGAAACCAATGGGACCAAAGTCCGATAGCGGCCCCGGAACTCCGTACTCCCACCGCGCTGGACCCCGGCCCCATTTGAAACCATATGCGCAGCGAGCGGCCGACAACGCTCACGTCAAAGGCGAGTGCGCAGCCCTTTTCGCGGGATGGTCCTTGCACGACTGTGCAAACGCTTAGTTTCGGAAAATTGAGGCGGGACTTGTCAGCCGGCGGACTGGCAGCGGGCTAACCTGCCATTAGCGACGTTCAGAAGCCACAGACGTGGAATATCGGTGGCGGTGAAAGATGACGCAAAGGAGAAAAATCGGTGCCGGCAAGAACGATTAGCAAGGGCAAACACACCTACCGTATTGAACCGATCGGACTGGCTGAAGGAGGGTATACATTTGAGATCGTCCATATTGACCATACTGGAGACGCGATCAAAGAAGTGCGGCACGAACCGGGAATCGCTTACGCGACAGAAGAGGCCGCCATGGACAATGCACTTCATGTGGCGGCAGAAATGGCTGAACAGCAGGACGACGGAACTCCGTAAGTTGTCGAGCCTGGCGGCGGGACGCCCGCCCGCCGCCCCACGGATGGAATTCAGGAATGCTTCCCCTCACCCTTGAATTGACCGGGCCGTGCCGCTCATTGAATACGATGTTCGGCTCGCCCGTATGCGTGGCCGCTCCACATCCCGTAACGGACGACCAGCGTGCGAGCTGCTATGGCCGACTGGGGTCGGCTACGGAAGTTCGACGCGGCGGTGCGGCCGACGATCACCGGAGGCCGCTCGATTTCCGGGATCGGCCAGGAAGCGTCATTCACCTGAGAGCTCACGCGAACATTCGAACCGCTGGTCCACTCCGGTAGCGGAGCTTGGCCGATCAATTGGGCCCGTTGCGTCACCGACCGGACCGGTATGAGGCAGTCACGTCGGTCGCGCAATCCTCTTCAACGCACCGGTAGAGCTTCGCCGAAATCTATCGGCTCGTTCAGCGATACAATGGAGCGGAGTGCAATGTAGGCCACTCCAATTGCTGCGAATGGCGGAACGGTCGTTAAGGGCTTGATCAGTTGTCTCGAAGTGTTTTGCTGGCATGGGATGCCGGTCTCGTAGAAGACGAACAACACGGCACAACAGACAGAAGTGTGCCATGTGCGTTCGGTACGCTGCGTGCCAGTTTGCAATCGGACGAACAAGTGGCGAGGTCGTTTGACAATGCCTGCACTCTGGACGCATTGGTCACGCTGCGCATCATGGGCGTGAGAGGTAGTCTCACCCGTTCGGACAGTCTTCTGAGGTTTTTAAGTGGAACGTCCGGGGCAGTCATGCTGCCAATTCGATCGCAGGCAGCATCGCGAAGTATGCCTCATCCGGCGTGCGGTCTTCCAGACTCGAATGAGGTCGTCTCTGGTTGTACAGATTGACGTAATCGCCGATTGAGCGCCGGGCATGGCTGACCGATTCATAGGCTTTCAGATACACCTCTTCATATTTCACGCTTCGCCACACGCGCTCGACGAACACGTTGTCTCGCAGGCACCTTTGCCGTTCATGGACAAGCGGATGCCCCGGCTGAGCACGGCGTCGGTGAACGCTGTCGCGGTGAACTGGGCTGCCCTGGTCGGTATTGACGATCTCAGGTTGCCCGTACTTCGCGAACGCTTCTTCCAACGCCTCGACAGCGTGCATCGCCTCCATCGTGATCGCTACGCGGTGGGCCAGCACCTTGCGGCTGGCCCAGTCCACCACGGCGATCAGATACACGAAGCCGCGCGAACTCGTATCCAGTGCCCAGACCTGGTTTGCCCGATTGATCGTCATGCTCCGTAGCAGATACGGCCAGATCTTGTGCTGCGCATTGCGTCGGCTCGTGTTCGGCTTGCAATACAGCGCCTCGATACCCATGCGCTTCATCAGCGTGCGCACGTGCCGACGGCCGATCTCGTGTGCCTCGCGACGCAGCAGTCGTGCCAGCATCCGCGCCCCGGCAAATGGAAACTCCATGTGCAGTTCGTCGATTCGGCGCATCAGCAACTGGTCCGCTTCGCTCACCGGCTGCGCCCGGTAATACACGCTCGATCTCGCGATGCCGACGAGTCGCGCCTGCTGCGAGACAGGCAATGCGTGCGTACGATCGATCATCGCTTTGCGCTCAGCAATCCCGCCTTGTTGAGCGCGCCGCTTAAAAAATCGTTCTCCAGGGTGAGTTGGCCGATCTTCGCATGTAGCTCCTTCAAATCGACCTGCGGCTCGCTCGACGCCGTGCCTCCTGCGCCGAACACGTCGGCAGCGCGTTCCTGCAACTGCCGCTTCCATTCTGTGATCTGGTTCGGGTGGGCTCTGTTCGGAAGGGTCCGAATTTCCATGCTTTGGACGCAACTATCCATTTTTGAAAGAAACGGGTCGAACAAAGGAATTCCACCGATTAAGGATGTTGGCGATGATCGCGCCCTCGCGCTCCTGCGACTCAATTTTTCGTGTCAGCAAGGTCGAGCCGATGCAACGCTTGATCCGGGAGATCTGCGCTTCAACCAGCGAGCGCTTCCCATAGCCGTATTTCTTGTGAATGCGTAAATGCCTTTTTCCCTGATGTAGCTAACGATCTTGTCGTGCCATCGCGTCTGCTCTTCGCCGTGGACCACCGCGTGAGAAGGCGGTGGAATAATGGGGAGCACGCCGGATCGGGACAGCTCCTCGGCCCGCTCGATGCTATAGTAGGCGCCGTCCGCGATCAAGCAGTCAACCGGGAGATCAGCGGGCAGAACGCGCTCCATCCCTTCGCTATCCGAAACGTCTGTGCCGGTGATGGCGATTGCGTGAACGTTCATGTCAACGTCGATCGACAGGTGCATCTTGCGCCGCGGCGTTTTCGCTGCCTTTTTGCCGTACTTCTGCTTGTACCATTCACTGGCCCGGCCGAAACTCATCCCCGTGCTCGCGCCGCTTCGGCGGATTGTTGTTGGCTGGAATATTCGCCCGAAAGCCGCGAAACTATAAGTGCAACGTTCGGAACGATTGATGTTCTCTGGTTATCAATCGACGCGGGGAAGCCTGCCTGAGCGGCTTGCCCCGCAGCCGGCGCGGAATCCGATCACGCCACGAAGCGGCACTGGGACGCGGGCGTGCGCGTGTCCATATTGCGTCCGCGGTTGAGATGATCGTCGATTTCCGCCGCGCAGCCGAGCATGCGCGGATAAAGGAAGATCGTGAACGCGGCGGTCTCCAGATCGGTCTCGCTGAATTCACCGCGTCGCAGCGGCTGCCACAGCATCTTCAGCAGCAATGCGGCGATCACCGCATCGACATTGACGCAATAGACGTTGCGCGAGACACCTGCGTCGAACAACGCCTGCACCAGCTCGCGGTAGTACGCATGGAACACGTTGTATTCACCGCGCTTCCCGCACAGTTCCGCGATGAACACTTCGCGCGGGTCGTGGTTGACCGGTCTGTCCTTGAACACCGGATGATTCACGCCCGGAAGCTTCGCGATGTCGAGGCTGCCCGCATGCTTCTGTCGGGCCTTGTACTGCGCATAGCGCTCGACCGAGCGCTCGGCGAGCGAGCGCAGGTCCACGCCGTGGCCGGGCTTCGACGGATCGTCCAGCGCGGTTTCCCTGAAAGCATCCATCAGGAACGCGATGCCCTCGTACCCGTTCCCGCCGTGCGTGTAGCCGGTATGGGTGAGAAAGCCGACCAGCGCCTTGTTGAGCTGCACGCGCTCGGGGCTTTCCGGACCGTCGGCGGATACCGCGCCCTTCGCGCCCTGCGCGGAGATCGCGCCCGGACCGTTGGTGAGCAGCAGGCCGACGAGCGTTTTGAAGGCGAACAGGTCGTCCGGACCCGGCTTCCGGTTGAGCAGCGCGGCGAAGCCGATTTCGGTGAGACTGCGCTCGTTCAGCAATTCGTCGGTGGAGAAGCCGCAGAAACCGTCCGGGCCATGCCGCGACGCATCGGCCGATGCACCGATCAGCGTCCCGAACAGCATGCTCCACCAGGGCAGGCTTTCGGCGGTCACGCGCGAGATGCGCTTGCGCATGAGCGGGCCCCACGCCAGCGTCGTCGTGATCGCGGCCAGCACCGCGTCGCCGGTCGGGTGAGCGGGCTGCGACGTCAGCCAGCGGACGAACGCCGATTTCGCGCCGCGCGCGGCGAGTCCCGCGAGCATTGCTTCGGCGAGCGGATCGCGAGAGTCGGTGAAGAACTGTTCACAGCCGCTTGCGTCGATGCGTGCGACGTCGAAGGTTTCGTTCAGCGCGTCGGCAAGACCGGCGGCCGCAAACCGATCGATCAGCCACCTGGTGACGTCCCGCGCCGCGCGCTGACGTTTCGGCCCGACGATCGACGCCGCAGCCGCGAGAATTGCATTCGGGGCGTTGTCCGCTTCGCGTGCGGCTTGCGCCGCCGCGAGTTCCGGCCTGCCGTGCAGATTGACGAATGCGGCGATCGCCACATCGATGAGTTTTTCGTCATTCTCGCCGCCGAACTCGTGCAGCAGGGCAAGGCCGACGTTCGCTTCGAGCGAATGCGTCGCCGCCTCCAGCATCGACGCGCCGTGCAGGCTGCTCACCTGCGTCTTCGCATCCATCTGCGATGCGCCCGATGCGTCCTTGAGCGTCTGGCGCGGAGCGATCACGCCGATCTGCCGATTGACCTGACGGACCTGCTCGTTATACGGCGCAACAGCTTCCACGACCGGAATCGCGAGGCCGTCCGGCAGCGCGATGCCCTGATCGGAGCCAAACCACGGCTTGAGTGCGAGACTGCCCTCCGACTCGAAATCGGGCATCGTCGCGTTGGCGCGCATCACGGCGCTCAGCGCGGCCGGGATGTGCGCAATGTTCGTCACCACGGCACCCTTCGTCGAGCAGCATGGATCATCCGGCGTGAAGAGGCGCTCGACGCCGAACTTCTGCATGAACCAGCGTTCCTTGGCCTGCGCATCGTCGTTGCCGCCGGCCATCGCGCCGGCGTGGCCGACTGCCCGCGTGAGGCGGCTCTTCCACCGTCCCACGACGCACGCGACGACTGGCTTCGTGAAGACCGCATCGGCCTCGTAGTAGCCACCCGGTTCGCAGTAAAGCACCGCAGCCTTGCTGCGCGCATCGTTGGCGAGTGCGAACGCGAATTCCGGCGCGGCATAGTGGATGTAGACGTCCTTGCCGCTCGAGATGACCGTCGACGTGCCCCAGCCACCCATGCGCAGGTATTGCGCAATCGTCGTGCTGAAGCCACCGGAGTTGGAGAAGATCGCGATCGAGCCCCTGCGCAACGAATCGTCAGGATTGTCGCCGCCGAGCGCTCCGCCGATCCTCACGCGATTCCACGAATCGGCGACGCCGAGGCCGTTCGCGCCGAAGATGTCGATGCCCGCCTGCTGGCCCATCGCGCGGATTTCGCGGGCGTCGTGGACCGCGATCTTCTCGGTGATGATGAAAATCTTCCGCAGCTCGGGATTCACGCGAATCAGCTCAGCGACGCCGTCGCGGGCCGCGGACGGCGGCAGGTAAACGACGCCGCAGTTGAACCGGTGTCCCGCCTGCAGCCCCTCACGGACGTTGTTGTACACGGGGATATCGCCGGCCGGCGTCGCGAGCACTTGCCCGCCCTTGCCCGGCGCGGTGCCGAATACGACGTTACCGCCCGAGAATGCGTGACTCACGGGCGTCACGTCCGACGATTCACCGCCCAGGATGTTGAGCACGCACACGCGATCCTCGCGCGTGGCGATCTGTGCGAGTGAGTTGACGCCAACGAAGTACCTGAACGTATTGCTGCCTTGCTTGTACATGTCGATCTCCTCAGGCATGAGCCGTTCCGGTTTGCCTCGGTGACGCGCCAATCCTTGCTGCGATCTCGGTGCGGCCGCCGGCGCGCATCCAGGCGTCCGCCTGGCGTGCGTACTGGATCACTTCGCTGATGTCAGAGTCGAAGCCGAACAGCCGGTAGGGCAGGCCCAGCGAGTCGCAGGTGTCCCTCAACGCCGACATGCCGCGCACGAGGTTCGGGCCTCCCCGGCCCAGCACGACATAAAGCGGTGTCGCTCCGTGCCCGCTGAAGTGCTCGCGCAGGGCGTCGGCCATGGCGCGCAGCGTCTCGTAGATGTCCGTGTTATTGGACTTGCCGCCGATGATGAAGAGCACATTCGCCTGTTCGAGCCAGTGCCTGAAACAGATGCGCGCCACTTCCTTCATCTTCGCGTAAGGCGGATTGCCGCCGAAATCCGACGAGATGATCGCGGCGTCGCCCAGCATTTCAGTGACGAGCGAGTTGGCGCCGCCGCCGAAGGTCGGGGCGAGGATCGTTCCCTTCTCGTTGATGACGTACACATCGCTCTGGCCCTGGTGGGTGCGAAGCTGGTTGATCTCCTGCTCAAAATCCGAGTAATCGGCGGCGAACAGATGAGGCGGCAGGCCAAGACGCGCCCAGCGCGGATCGTCGCGATCGAAGCCGCACTTGAAGTCGCAGGCGACGGGTGTGAGTCGTCCGTTCTTGTCCTCGCGCATGCGGATCGGGTTCAACTCGAGCGTCGTCATGCCGAAGTCGTGAAAGAGTTCCCAGAGTTTCGGCAACTGCTGCACGAGCGGCGAAATGATCTCCTTCGGCGCGCCGATCTCGCTCAGTGCATTCGCTACGACGAACGCCTTCAGCCCGGTCAGCGCATCGAATGGCACCATCGCCACCTGCTTCGGGTCGACCTCTTCGATGTCCATGCCGCCCATGTGCGAGAGCGTCATGGTCGGTGCGCGAAAACGGGTGGAATCCGTGATCGAGAAGTAGACTTCGTGCGTGGCCGGCACACCGGCTTCGAAGGTGACGCCATTCGCCTTCGCCTTGATGTGGCCGACGGCATGCCCGGCGAAGTAGAGCCGCTCCTTTTCCGCGAGCGCGGTCTTCAGGTCGGTCGCACGGCCAAGCAAACCTGCCTTGCCCTTCTTGCCGACTCCGCCCTTGAAGACGGGCTTGATGAAGATCTGGCGATGACGGTCGATCAGCGCCTTGACTTCCTCCTCGCTGGCGCCCGGGCCGAGGATCTCACTGGCCGGGAATCCGACGAATTGCAGCAGGCGCGCGCCGTGCAACATACCGGTGATTTGCATCGAAATGTCTCCTGAAATTCATTGCGATATAAAAAGGAAAACGGCTCTTGTGGCCCCGGTATTGGCACACCGCCGGCCGAGCCATTGATCGGGCGCCGTATGCGCAGAGCAGATGCGCGGTCGTTGGCGCACGCTCTATGCGGCGCTCGGGTGCGCTCTATGAAATCCGATGCGTGAAGACCGACCGGATCGCGAACTGCACTGCCCGTGGGCGTTCACGTGTTCAATTGGTGCGTGGTAGCGGATCACCCTGTCATGCGCGGCGCGACGTTGTGCCCGAACGGAACGGTCTTTGCCAGCACGACAGTCTCGCCCTCGATGTAGTGCGAAGTGTCAGCTTCGATCGGTGCGGGAGCGATCAGGCGGTTGCACTCTAGTGAGTTAAAAATCCAATACATAACCAAGGGTTGTTGCTTGCCTTTCGCCAACAGGTACCGCTATCAGGCTGCAAGCCGTAAAACGCTCATTGCCGGACGTTCCACCGCAGGCGGAAATACACACCATGTACCGTCATCGTGGAGGAAGAAATAAATTGCCAACGCGCATGCCGGCAGCAATGCCTCGACGTATAGATAGCATAGCGTCGCCGACTCGAGGGTATGCGACCGAACCGGCTTACCCGAACCGGCGTCTCCGGAGTCGGTCCAACCCATTTTTCGATCAGCAAACGCAAAGAAGACCTGTCCACCGAATCCATCGCCGTCTCCTTCAACCTCTGTCTCGTTGATGTAGACATCTAGTAGAACTACAAACAGTAGGCCGTGAGGACATCACTTTTTTGCACGGCTCGTAGGGTGTCGTTGCGACACTGTATCGATCGCGACCATGGAGAGAGGTTTGTATGCGAATTTCTACCTCATGACACTCGCGATAGCAGAAATTAGGCGCGCATCGGTTGTGGCAGCGCTCTGCCGCCCTTCCGTATCGACGCTACGATCTTAGTGTGCTGAATCCTTCTGTTAGCTTTCACAAAGGCAGGTTTTCTTTAAGGTCTATCCCTACGTAGCTCGGGCGCTATCAATCTGTACTCGCCGCTTTGGGGCAACATGATCGTCGATCGCGATTACCATACGGGCGCAAGGAAGATTGAGGCGGAGGCTTCGAATCCCGCCAGTTGACTCTCATGTGATCGCCTTCGGACATTCGCCGATAGGCGGCGACTGACTCTCGTGCGTCGCCTACGGAAGTTCGCCGTGCGACCGGGGCCGGCCAGGTGCGCTCATTTGACATCGACGCAGAACCAGCGTCCGGCCGCGGGTGGCGCAACGCGCCGGCCAACCGGTCCGATGGCTTTTGCAGACTTTTCCCTAAAGTTGCATGTGAACCAGGTCGTTATACGTGACGAGCTGGCACTTCTTTCATTGACCGTGTCGTGGGAAGGCGAATCGGAAGGAATCCAGGCAAAATCGGATCAACGTCTACGGGGGATATCCAATGTTTGCCAGCACCTACAACAGCCTGCTCGTCCTGTTCTCGCTGCTTGTCGCGATTCTGGCCTCGTATACCGCGCCGATCAGGATCTCGTGATCGGTGTCCTTCGCTACATAGCCGGTTGCGCCCGCCCGCAGCGCGCGCGAGACGGCCGGTGCTTCGTTTTGCTCGCTCATGATCAGGATGGCGAGTGCCGGCCATTCGACTCGCACACGGCGGATCAGCTCGATACCGTTAATATCGGGCATCGACATGTCAAGCAGCAGAAGATCCAAATGGCGCGTGCGCAACACCTCGAGTATCGCGGTGCCTTGCGTCGCCTCCCCAGACACAATGATATCCGTGGTTTTTTCGATGAAGTGGCTGAGGCCAGCCCGTACGACTGGACGGTCGTCGGCAATCAGAACATGAATCACGACAACGTACCGAAAGTCCGGAAGGCGATTGTTCGAGGGCCGGCAGTCGACGCTGACCGTACTTCTTCACACGTGACCAGGACCTCCCGTAACCGATGCTGCTGGACTTGGCTCGTGGCCGCCCCTCAGGTCTTTGCTGCTCCGGCCCTCCACGGTCGCCGCCGCTTTTCCCAGATCTGTTGAGTCATCACTGCTCAGCCATACCTGTCCGTCGCACCGCGCGCAGATGGCCAGCTCTCCCGCATGCGACGCGTCCGCCCGCCATACGGTGGCGCGGTGCCCACACGCCACGCACGCATATGTGTAACGCATTTCAGTGAGTATTTCCATCAACGGTCTCCCAGCCATCGCGCCCCGCACTTAACCCTTGAGCGCCGTTAGAAACCAGTCGAAATCGCCGACGCGTTCACCTCGTCCGTTGCTCTCTTTACTGAAGCCTCCGGCTCACTGTTCGGAACGCGCCCTGTTCGTTCATTGAGAACACGGCAGATGTCGACTGCCAGGTCGTTGTCCCTGGCGAACCGCATGACAAAATCAAATGCGTCGGGACAGACGCGCCGCAATTCGTGCGCGATGCGCAGGCATTTAAGATCCTGTTCCCCAACCGGCATCGCAAGTCGCGTGCAGGCGAGATGAATGCCGGGGCCGCGCTCGCCAACGAACAGCGTGATGACCCCGGTCAGGCGTTCGGCCCAGTCGCCCGGCGGGAACAGCTTGCGTTGCGACGTCACGCCGCGGATCAGGTAACAGTCAATACCATCGTCAGTCATGTTGCTGGAATCGCCGGCGTGTGCGCCGTCAGGTAGCGGGCGGGCTGTCTGTGTTCGGGCAGTTTGTCCGACGCTGCGTTCGACGTGAGAATGCCGGTCTGGAAGCTCATTTTTCGGATTGCACCGGTCGTCAGGGCTGTTTTCAGGAAGGGCTCTTCCATGTCAATGATGCGATTTTAAGAGGGTGAAACCTTCTCTCGGCTTTCACCTGCGATCACTTCTGATTGGGTTTCCATGACTGGAATCAGTCTTTCCTGGATCAGGCGGAGAAAGATCGACGCAGACCGTAACGGGGCCGTGTTTTCGCATCCGGCGACGGCGGTCTCATGGAAATCCCCTAATTGAAAGGCTTTGTCGTGAAAGCCGAGAGAAGGGTTCATGCGCCCATAATCGCGCCATCGATGCATACAGGCAGCACTTCGCGGCCGACAATAACGGAGACTATCGATGCAACCGAACCTCAGTGCGTTTCGCCATATCGCTCTCGCTTCCGGCCTGCTGTTCAGCCTTGCCTCGCAACAAGCGACGGCTGCCGACAGCGGGAAGATCACGATCATGGTTGGCGGCATCACGAAATTGATCTATCTGCCGGCGCGCCTGACTGAACAACTTGGCTACTTCAAGGACGAGGGGCTTGACGTTGAACTGCTGTCGCAGCCAGCCGGTGTCGATGCAGAGAACGAACTGCTGGCCGGTGCCGTCCAGGGTGTCGTGGGCTTCTACGACCACACGATCGATCTGCAGACGAAGGGCAAGGAAGTCAAAGCGATTGTCGTCTTTGGTCAGGTGCCAGGCGAAGTCGAAATGGTGTCGACCAAAGCTGCCGATGCGGTCAAATCGATGGCCGACGTCAAGGGCAAGACGCTCGGCGTGACGGGCCTGGGTTCGTCGACCAGCTTCCTCACGCAATACCTCGCCGGACAGCACGGTATCCAGTCGACGGAATACACGATGCTACCGGTGGGTGCTGATGCCAGCTTCATTGCTGCGATCAAACAAAGCCGTATCGACGCTGGCATGACCACTGAGCCCACGGTGTCGGCATTGCTGAAATCGGGCGAGGCGAAGGTGCTCGTCGACATGCGCTCGGTCGAGGGCACGAAGGCGGCACTGGGCGGCACCTATCCTGCGTCAAGTCTCTACGTGCAGGCCGCATGGGCCGATTCGCACAAGGCGGAAGCGGCCAAGCTCGCGCATGCCTTCGTTCGCACGATGCAATTCATCCACTCGCATAGCGCGGAAGATATCGCGGCGAAGATGCCCGACGACTATCAGAAAGACAAGCCGCTTTACGTGAGCGCCCTGAAGGCGTCATTGCCGATGTACACCGTCGACGGCAGGATGCCGGCTGATGGTCCGGCGACCGTGCTCAAGGTGCTCTCGGCGTTCAATCCGTCGGTCAAAGGCAAGCATATCGAGTTGGGCAAAACCTACACCAACGAGTTTGTCAGCTCGAAATAGGTCGCTGGCGCGCTCAGAGCGCTAGTGCAACCGGCTCCGTTGCGCTCGCGGTGCCGCCCTTGTGGCTTCGCTTATTCCCATGGATGGTACTGAATGAACCACGTTGTTTCCAAGGACGCGCCGGTCATCGAGTTTCGCTCGGTGTCATGTCGCTTCATCAGTCCCGATGGCAAGGCGACAGTCGCGTTGCGCAACTTCAGCATGTCCGTAGCCAAAAGCGAGTTCGTCGCGGTGGTGGGACCGACCGGATGTGGCAAATCAACGACGCTCAGCATGATCACCGGACTGCTCAAGCCGACCACCGGCGAAGTGCGTGTGATGGGCGCACCGGTTGATGGCATCGATCCGCGCATCGGCTTTGTATTTCAGGCCGACGCGGTGTTCCCTTGGCGTTCGGTGCTCGATAACGTCGCAGCTGGCCCGCTGTATCGCGGCCGCTCGAAGTCCGCCGCGCACGACGAGGCGAACGAATGGCTGCGCCGCGTCGGGCTCGAAAAGTTCGGCAAGCACTATCCGCATCAACTGTCGGGCGGCATGCGCAAGCGCGTCGCGCTCGCGCAGACTTTCATCAACAAGCCGGAAATCCTGCTGATGGATGAGCCGTTCTCCGCGCTCGATATGCAGACCCGCACGCTGATGCAGGATGAGCTGCTGCAGTTGTGGTCGGCCAATGCGGGCTCGGTGGTATTCGTCACGCACGATCTCGAAGAAGCAATTGCGCTGGCCGACCGGGTGTTCGTGCTGAGCGCGCGGCCCGCGACGCTGAAAAAAGTCTACGAGATCGATCTGCCGAGGCCGCGCGTGACGTCGGAGGTTCGCTACGATCCGCGCTTTATCGAGATTTCGCGCGATATCTGGTGCGACCTGCGTGAAGAAGTGCAGATCGCATGACTCAACCCCAGATCCGGAAAACACTCATGGCAACCTCTGAATACATGGCGGAAGCAGGCATCGACGCTACGTCGCTGGCCGCGGTTGAGCGAATTGCACAGCGACGGCTGCGACAACGGAATGCGCTGATCATCGGCTTGCGTATCCTGGTATTGGTGGTTGTGCTCGGCGGATGGGAGATCGGCGGGCGGACCAAATGGATCGATCCATTCTTCTTCTCGATGCCGTCGCTGATCTTCCAGCAGATCGTGGACTGGTTCGTAAACGGCACGTCACAAGGCCCGCTGCTGGTGCAGGTCTGGGTCACGCTTGAGGAAACATTCCTTGGGTTTCTGATCGGTTCGGTTGGCGGCATTGTCTGCGGCGTTGTGCTGGGCCGCAACAAGCTGCTCTCCGATGTGTTCAGCCTCTACATCCAGATCGCGAATTCAATTCCCCGCGTTGTGCTCGGCTCAGTGTTCGTGATCGCGCTGGGCCTTGGGATGGCATCGAAAGTGGCGCTGGCCGTCGTGATGGTCTTTTTCGTCGTGTTCGGCAACGCCTTCCAGGGCGTACGGGAAGCTGACCGCTACATGATTGCGAATGCGCAGATCCTGGGCGCATCCAGGCGTCAGCTGACCACCTCAGTCGTGATTCCTTCCGCACTGTCGTGGATTCTCGCCAGCCTGCATGTGAGCTTCGGCTTCGCCCTCGTTGGCGCGGTGGTTGGCGAGTTTCTCGGCTCCAAACAGGGCATTGGCCTGCTGATCTCGACCGCGCAGGGTGCATTCAACGCCAGTGGGGTTTTTGCAGCGATGATCGTGCTCGCGGTGGTCGCGCTTACTGCGGACTATCTGCTTACCACGCTGGAAAAGCGCCTGCTGAAATGGAGACCTGCTGCGTTCTGAGCGTCAGGAGGCGCAAGGTTGCGCTTGCGATCAGCCAGGGGAAGGAAACGGCCAGTGCTGATCGCAGTCGCAGCACGCGCGGAACATGCCGGGAGTCCACGATGATGCATAGCCTGCGTGCACGCCTGCTCGGGTGGCTGCTGGTGCCGGTCGGCATGTTTGTACTCGTCACCGGCCTGATGTCATATGACGCGGCTCGCGAAACTGCCGGCCTTCTGCAGGACAACGCATTGCTCGCCTCTGCGCGCATCATCGGCGAGGAAGTTAATTGGGAAAATGGCGTGCTGATTGCCAGGATTCCGCCCGCAGCGCTCGAGATGTTTGAGTCGCCCTACCAGGATCAGGTGTTCTACAGGATAGTCAAGGGCCGGGCGGGCCTGCTCGGCGGCAATCCCAACCTGGCCCTACCTGCGCATGCAACGCCGCGCCCCGTGTTTTACGACACGGCGCTTGATGGTCAGCCCATTCGCGCGGTCGCCTATGAGCGGGAACTATACGACTCCGGCGCAACCGAGCCGGTCACAGTTATTGTGGCCAAGACGCAGGCATCGTACCGGGCCATGCTGCAGACCCTGTGGCGTCCCCAGTTAGTCCGGCAGGGGCTGATGCTGGCGCTTGTGGTAGCACTTGCCCTGCTCGGGCTGACCCTTGAGTTGCGACCGCTTATCAGACTGAAGGAGGACGTGGCCGACCGCGACGCGTTGCAACTCGAGCCTATCCGGATCGAGCGCCTGCCTTCGGAGTTGCGCCCTGTCGTCGACGCGATCAATCAGTGTATCGCGCGCCTGAAACTGCATGCGACCACACAGCGAAAATTCATTGCGGACGCCGCGCACCAGTTGCGTACTCCCCTTGCGCTGCTGGGGGCGCAGATCCAGTGCGCCCGCCCGTGCGGGCATTGCGGACCGCTGCTGACAGATGCGCTGGCGGGTATACGTCGCACCAGTGGGAAGATGACCGAGATGACCAATCAACTCCTGCTGCTGGCCCAGGCCGAGTCGTCATCGCCTGATCGCACACCCGTCAGGGTCGACCTGGCCGCTGTCGTGTCGTGCGTACTGGAAGAACTCGTGGTGGCCGCACAGCGGCGCCAGATCGATCTCGGCGCCGAGCTTACCGGACCGGCGTACGTGTCCGGTAGCGTGACCCTGTTGACGGCACTCGTGACGAATCTGGTCGATAACGCCATCCGCTACACGCAGGAGGGCGGAAGGGTTACTGCAACGTGCCGGGAGGAGGGCGATGCAGTTTTACTGCAGGTTATCGATAACGGTCCCGGCATTCCGGCCGAGGCGCGCGCCCACGTGTTCGAACGTTTCTACCGCGGGGCGACTGACGGCGAGGGAACGGGTCTGGGCCTGTCGATCGTGCGCGAAATCGCGCACTCGCATGGCGGAACGGTCGCATTGAAACCGGACGTCGAGCATGTCGGCCTCGTGGTCAGGGTCCGCTTGCCGAGATGGCATGATTGAGGGCAACGCGATGAAGCTACTACTGGTGGAAGACAACATTGAGCTTGCGCACTGGATTGTCAATCTGTTGCGCCAGGAGAACTTCGCGGTCGACTGTGTCCCTGACGGTGAACACGCGGATGGGGTGCTAACGACGCAACGCTATGACGTAGTGCTGCTTGATCTTCGGTTGCCGCGAATGGACGGCAGGGAGGTACTGGCACGACTACGCCGCCGCGGCGACACCGTGCCGGTGTTGATGCTGACGGCGCATGGTTCGACCGAGGACAAGGTTGATTGTTTCAGTGCGGGCGCCGACGACTATGTTGTCAAGCCGTTCGACGCACGCGAGCTGGTCGCCCGTATCAAGGCGCTGATCCGCCGGCAATCAGGTGGCATGTCTTCGTGCCTCACCTGTGGCGATCTCCAATACATATCCGATACGCGGGAGTTCCTTCACCATGACGCACCCCTAGCGTTGCGGCGTCGCGAGCACACTGTCCTCGAAACGCTGATGTTGCGACAGGGCAAAACGGTCTCGAAGACCATCCTGATGGAGAGTGTGTTCAGTCTGGACGACGAGCCGAGTGCGGACGCCATCGACATCTATATTCACCGCTTGCGCAAACATCTCGCGAGGTCCAGCGCGCAGATCATGACGTTGCGGGGCCTAGGTTACATCCTGCGGCAAAAGGATCCCGGATAATGGGCATAGGGCGTCATGACGTATATCAGTGAATATACTTAGTTGTACGAATGACACGGGAAAGGGGCGTGAAGGATTGGGGTAACTAGGATTGCGTCCATCGCATACCAGATTCACATACCCAGAACGGACGGGCTGCAGCGGCCGCGAGCAGAAAACCAGATTTTCAACGCAGCAATCAGAGGAGACGATCTTGAAGAAAAAATACTTGACCTTGGCTATCGCGGCCAGTGCGCTCGGCGCGACCGCGGCCCACGCGCAGTCGAGCGTGCAGCTTTATGGCCTGATGGACCTGAGCGTGCCGACCTACCAGACGCATGCCGACGCGAACGGCAATCACGTCATCGGCATGGGTATCGGCGGCGAACCGTGGTTCAGCGGCAGTCGCTGGGGCATGAAGGGTGCGGAGGACATCGGTGGCGGCTCGAAGATCATTTTCCGGCTCGAGAGTGAATTCGTCGTCGCGAACGGGCAGATGGAAGATCCGGGCCAGATCTTCGATCGTGACGCGTGGGTCGGCATCCAGAACGACACGTTCGGCAAGTTTACGGCAGGGTTCCAGAACACGATCGCGCGTGACGCGTCGGCGATCTACGGTGATCCGTATGGTTCGGCCCAACTGACCACCGAAGAGGGCGGCTGGACCAATGTAAACAACTTCAAGCAGATGATTTACTATGCGGCCAGTGCGACGGGCACCCGTTACACCAATGGTCTGGCGTGGAAGAAGCTGTTCAGCAACGGCATCTTTGCCAGTGCCGGCTACGCATTCGGTAACAGCACGAGCTTCGGCACCAACTCCAACTACCAGGCAGCGCTTGGCTACAACGGCGGCCCGTTCAACGTGTCGGGCTTCTATAGCCACGTGAATCGCGTCGGTTTCACGAACCAGTCGTATTCGGTCGGCGGCAACTATACGTTCGGCATCCTGCGTGCCAACGCCGGTTACTTCCGTTACCTGGGCAATCAGGGCGCGCTCGGCCAGCGCCAGGATAACGCATGGACGGTATCGCTCAAGCTGTCGCCAAAGGGACCGTTCGACTACCAACTCGGTTACCAGCAGATGCGCGTGCACAATGCCGCGTACAACAGCGACGGCGACATCCCGAACGCGAACCTCGGTGCTTTCGATCCGACGTCGGGTCTCCACAACGGCTACAAGGAAACGCTGTACTGGTCGGCTTTCTATCACCTGTCGAAGCGTACCGAAGTATATCTGGCCGGCGACTACATGAGACTTCACGGCGGCTATACGGTCGGAACCACATTTGGTGCGACCAACCAGCTTGAACTCACGACGGGTGTTCGCACCCGCTTCTGATCCTGGGAGCCACTCCGCCTGGCTGATTTATCGACGAAAAGTGCTCCTATTGGCGGCGACGGATAAATCCGTTCGCCGCTTTTTTCTGTACCGCGGGTCGAGGACGACTACCATGTTCAGAAATGTTCAGAAATGCCACCATCCGCACCGCCCTGACAGTCACGATCGCCGGCTATACGGCGGCATTGGTGTTCGTGATCGCCACATCTGTCGCTGGTCTTAAGACGGCCAACGCGGCGCTCGAAAAGATGTACACCGAAGAGACGATCGCCTTGCGTCACCTCGCCGCGAGCGGCGAAGCAATTTTGCAGGTGCGCGTCGATCTCGGCGCCTACGAAACGTTCGTCGCGCAGGGAAAACCCACCGACGCGGTGCTCGCCGGCGTACACGCCGGGCTGGCGGACAGTGATCGTGAACTGGCGGCGTATCTCACGCAGCCGCCGTCGGACGACGTGGAGAAGGGCCTGGCTGACGCACTGCGCGCCAGACGTGAGCAGTTGATGAAACAGGTGCTGGCCCCAGAAGTCGCGGCGATCGACCAGAGCGATTTCATTACGTTCCGGACCACGGAGCCTCAGGCCCCTGATGCGGTGTTCAGCGACTATAACAGTGCCCAGCTTGCGCTGGAGAATGTCCAGATGCAGCAGCAGAAGGCACGCTTCAATCTGGCCCAGGCGCATTTTCATCTGCTGTGCTGGGTGTCTGGGGCCATAGGAGTTGTCGCGCTCGCGCTCGGCCTCTTCGCGCGCTTCATGGTGACAGCGTCGATCGTACGGCCGATCAACGCGGCGATCCGGCACTTCGAGCGGATCGCTGCCGGCGACCTCACAGGGCAGATCGCCACGCTGCGCGTCAACGAAATGGGCCGGCTGATGGGGGCGCTTGCCCGCATGCAGGAGGGGCTCATTGCTGCCGTCAGCCAGGTTCGCCACGGAACCGCGGCGATCGCGCACGGCGTGCGTGAGATCGCGAGCGGCAATGCCGACCTGTCGACGCGCACCGAACAGCAGGCGGCGACGCTGGAGGAGACCGCATCGAGCATGGAAGCGTTGACCTCGACGGTCAGGCAAAATGCCGACAACGCACGGCAGGCCAGTGCACTCGCCGAAAACGCGTCGGAGATCGCGGCGCGCGGCGGCGACGTTGTCGAGCAGATCATCGACGTGATCGCAGAGATGTCGTCGGGATCGAACAGGATCGTCGACATTATTGGCGCAATCGAGGGTATCGCATTCCAGACCAACATACTCGCGCTGAATGCCGCCGTCGAAGCTGTGCGTGCTGGCGACGAAGGGCGTGGAATTCGCGGTGGTGGCAGGCGAAGTACGTTCACTGGCACAACGCTCGGCGGCAGCGGCGAAAGAGATCAGGGAGCTGACCAGTGGGTCGGTCGCAAAGGTTCAGAATGGAGCCGAACTCGCGACCCGCGCTGGCGCCACGATGACGGAAATCGTCGGCGCTGCGCGCAATGTAACCCGTATCGTGAGCGAAATCAGCGTGGCTTCGGAAGAACAGTCGCGCGGCATCGAGCAGTTCAACCGCGCGGTCACGCAGATGGACAACGCGACCCAGCAGAATGCCGCGCTGGTTGAGCAGGCCGCGGTTGCGGCGGCGTCGCTCGAAGACCAGGCGGGCGCCCTTGACGATGCGGTGCCGTGTTCCGACTGCATGAATCTCGCCAGCCGCATGGCGACGAACCCCGCTGGCAGGACTGGACGCCGTCAGAACTATCGACCGCCCAGGCATGAGCCATCGAACCCTTTGGGCCCATGCGATCGTCAAAGCCATCGCAGCGCAACCCTTGTCCCAATTGCCGGTCCAATTAGTAAAGCAGCATGGTGTGTCAGGAGGCGCGAGATGGATGCTCGAACGACTTTGGGCCGGCTTGGGGCCGGTTTGCTCGCATCCATGCTCCTGGCCAGCTTTGCGGGATGCGACGCGTTCACCGGACCGCCCGCACCGGAATGGCCGGGCCCCCACGCGCCGTATCCTTTCCCCAACGACGTTCCGCATCGGACCGAATGACGTGGCATGGGCGCGGTAAATTCGCGCGTTCAGTGTCCGTCGCGGACCTGCCATAACCGACGTCGGCCGGAGCAGGCTTTGCAGATCTGCGAAAAAACTGCTGCTGTCCTGCCTCGTGCACCGTCACCGCCCTGACGTATTTTGACGCTCCTTTCGTCAAGTGCTCCCCATTTGTATCGGTAGTCTCCGGCATACCTGATTGACTCGCAGGGCGGTTTCAAGAGTGAAGCGCAACAGCGGGTTTAATGTTTAGAGCCTTGAGTTTGACTGGCTTTGTCAACTTGACGAGCATAGGCTATGTTTTTGGCTAAACGTAGGTATCCTGATCAGATAGCATGCTCGATTTCAGCATCCACGGCCCAACCATGCCAGACGGCGAGGCGTTTCTTGAGTATGGCGCGATGACATGCTGCGTTCATCTGATGTCTGGGCAAGGCGAAGTGCTGCCGGAACGGGCCAAAGCATGAGAGAAACGCCTGGGTGCGACGTGCATCGCGAAAGCCGCACATGTGCCGTTCGCGCCTGCGGGTCGGCTGATGGCTTCTATGAGCAGAAAGTTGTCAAGGCCATTTGCGAACTGGCTTACAAAGGATAGGTCAAGTCTCTTTCTCCTCGCTGCAAAGTGGTGACATGCTGGCGTATGGCGGCAAGCGCGGGTGATGGCGCTCGCCGCCATACAAGCCGCATTTTCGCGGCAGTCCGGCGGATTCCCACCGCCCTCAACTTCAACCATGGCTACAGGCCGGTCGACGTCGTTAGCCTGAAGCCGCTTATCGCGCGCGTAAGACAGCAACGTCTCACCAACTTCTATCCGCTGGCGTATGGCCAGCCTCATCCTTTATGCGCGTTACGCCGGAACCTGTTCCGGGAGCATGCCCCATCTGTTTAATCGGTCGCGTTAGCAACCCGCCATCAACACGGGCATGTTCACTTCAAACTCTCTATCGACAGGTATCGTTCCTCCCTTGATTGCGTTGTCGCGATACCTTTCGGGCTCAGACTGACTTCAGTTGTGCGCCTTCGGGTATCACGCCGTCCTTCAAGTAGCGCCACAGCGCGATCGCGAGGCGTCGTGCTACTGCGACGATCGCAATGCGCCGCACGCGGCGATTCGGTCCCGTGCCTTGCGTGCGCTGGTTGAACCACTGCGTCAGTGCACTGCCAGGCTGGTAACGGATCCAGCACCACGCTATCTCAATCAGCAGTGCGCGCACGCGACGGTTGCCCTGCCTGCTGATCCCCTGGTCCACCTGGCTCTCGCCACTGTCGTAGGGTTGTGGAACCAGCCCTACGCAGGCCCCAACTTCGCGCCGGTTATGGAAGTCCCGCCAGAACAGCTCGAGCGCCAGACGCGAGCCACCCACCGGGCCAATGCCATTTAGCTGCGTCAGAAGATCGATCCTTTCGCGTGCGGGTGCGGGCAGGCCAGCGTGTTGCGTTTTCTCGAGTGCCGCGAGTTGCTGCACGGCCAGCGCCAGCCGTTCGCACTCGCGCAGCAGCCGCTCCCGCAGCTCGCGCGGCAGTGGCGCACCGTCGTGACACCGCACCTGGTCACGGGCGAGGCGGGCGGCGAAGGCCTTGTGGTCAACCTCATCCCAGCAGCCGAGCGTGACAAGCAGTTTGCGCATCCGGTCACGATGCTGTAGCACCTCCTTCTGCAGTTCCCCTCGGTCGCGCATCAGATGGCGGGACGCTTCGTCCTGCAGTGACGGCACGTGCACCACGTGCATGCGGTCGCGCTCGCCGCGCAGCCACGCGCGCAGGCTGGCCACCAGCCTGATTGCATCAAGCCGGTCAGTCTTGGCACGCCGCTTGTGGCGCTCGACCGGAATGCTCGCTGGATCGACCACATGACACTCAATACCGCGTGCCCGTAGCGCCCGATAGATCCAGAACGCGTCCTGGCCGGCTTCATAACTCACGACAAGGTGCACGCCCGCGGGCAGCGACCACTTCAGCTTCTGTTGTTCGATCACTTCCAGCACGGCCTGTAGGCGCGCGGGGGCTTGCGGTTGCGCTACGGTGTACACTGCCGGCTGCTCCCGCTGCCCGTCGTGCAACGCTACCTTCCACTTCGCCGCGGCGAGTTCGAGTGACACCGCCAGCGCCGGTTCCTCAGTACGCGTGTATCCCTGATCTGTACGCATGATGCTCTCCGGTGAGCAAATCTCGGTACGCCGATTTTAGGCGTTAGCCAGTCGACGACTTGGACGCTTCATAGGATCTGTTCTCGGCGCGATTGTTCACGCGTGCAGCCGCTTTGACGAATACGTGCTTCACCTGAGCGAGTTCGGGAATATCAGCCTTTGCTGCCGGGTAACTGCGCAACTGGTCCGTAACAATCCTGCGCGGCACCGGGTTCGAACGCAGCACCCGCAGGAAAAAGCGCTTTGCCGCAGCCTTGTCGCGCCGCTTTTGCACCAGCACATCCAGTTCGGCGCCATGCTCGTCGACCGCGCGCCACAACAGATACGGCTCCCCCCGCAGCGTCACAAACATTTCGTCGAGGTGCCACGTACTGCCCGGCTCGCGCCGCACCGCCCTGGCGCGCCGAGAAAATCCAGCGCCGAATTTGTCGCACCAGCAACGGATCGTTTCGTATGTGACTACGACAACACGCTCGAGCAACAACTCCTCGATGTCGCGCAGGCTCAGGCTGAACGGAAATACCAGCGAACAGCACAGCTGATGGACGACAGCGGGGAACCGATGACCGTGATAAAGCGATTTCGTCTTTTTCATTGCTTCATTTTACCGCGGCAGGTCCTCTAACCTGACAGCGCCATCAGGACCTCGCGCTTGCTGACAATCTCGATGTCGATAGCAACATCTTTCTGGGACGTGAGCCGGTGAACCGTCGTTTCGGCGTGAGTACCATCGACCGCCCGCGCATGGCTGGCGTCGCGCGCGAGGTGCTGGACCAGCTCGACATCGTCATTCCGGAGAAGAAGATCCACGGTCCGGTCAAGATGCTCTCTGGCGGACAGCGTCAGGCCATCGCAATTGGACGTGCGATTTACTGGAACGCGCGGGTGCTGATCATGGACGAACCCACAGCCGCACTGGGCGTGCCCGAACAGCGAAAGGTGATGGAGCTGATCCTTGGGCTGAAGAAAAAAGGCGTCTCGGTCATTCTGATCTCGCACAATCTGCTCGACATTTTTAGTGTGTCGGATCGCATCTTCGTCCTTCGACGCGGTGAGGCGGTAGGAGAAAAACGGGTGAGTGAGACAGATGGTGAATCGGTGGTCAAGATGATGGTTGGCGATGAGTATGCCGCTACGAAGGCTGCAGCCTAAGCACGACGAAAATGCGCACCCGACAGACCGCCTCTCAGGTACGCGAGCAAAACACGGGGAACACTCAATGCAACGAATGGGAATGGTCATCCACATCAAGTCCGAGAAGATCGACGAATACAAAGCGCTGCACGCGGCTCCGTGGCCTGCGATTGTCGAGCGGCTCCAGCGCTCCAATATCACCAATTACTCGATATTTCTTAATGAGCCGGAAAATCTTCTTTTCGGATACTGGGAATACGGCGGGACAGACTTCGAGGCGGATATGGCTGCGATTGCAGCCGATACCGAGACTCAACGGTGGTGGAAACTGACAGACCCATGCCAGATCCCCTTTGAGTCGCGAGAAAAAGGGGAGCACTGGGCAATGATGGAAAACGTGTTTCACATTGACTAGGTCGCCCCGGGCTGCGGAGTCACGTAGGCACGATACAAGATTTGTCCATCCGATTTACCTGAACGGGTACGTGGCTTCAGCGTCCAGCTACAGTCACGCAAACCTCTGCGTAATCACTATTGTCCACCTACCTGTTCGCTATCGGCGACCGTAGAAAAAGTCGAAAGCTGCCTTATCGAACGTCTCTTTCCGGTGTTATATCGGTCTGTCGCCGCGTGCCGTCCAGTGGCTCTTGTGGGTCGAGAGTACGCGTTCGCTTTCCGCGGGACGAGTCATTCCCGACCACCGACCTGTGAATGACGGGAAAGTACCCCATACCCGTCTGACCGGCACCGATGCTCGAATGACGGCTCAGGCCGAACTCCAGTCTCCCTGTGCGAGTAGACGAATGGTCGTTGTACCTTGAAAGCCGACGTGGAGCGCGCCGGGACGATGGCCCGCCATGGAGGCGAACTCCGACTCAGCCCGACGCGTGCTAGCGCGTCCTGATCGGCTCTGAGAATCGCGCGGGCTCCCCGATGCGGGGTTTCGCGATACGCACAATTGCCCTTGACATGAGTTTGATCGCGCCTGCTGAAGATTGAGACACTTGCCAGTCGTGGTTGCGCAGCATCTTCCGGTCGAGCGGCCGCTGCGCTCGCCGGGGTTGCAGCACGGTTTGCATCGTTTCCGGCCGGTAACATGGCCGCAGTTGGAATCATGGCTTCTTCAAGCTTTGCCAGGATCGCGCTGGAAAGTGCCTGACGGTATCGAAGACGGTATTCCTGAAGAAGTCGGCATTCGGATGCCCTGTGTTCGCGATGTTTGAACGAAAGTGCGCGTGGATTCTCTGTTGCGGTCTGTCCAGAGCTGAAAACTGCCGACTGGATTTTTCGGTATGGCTGACGGTATCGTCATTCCCGACCGGCCGGAGAAGCCGTACACACAAGGGTCCCCGTCACCGATGACGATCGAGTGGGTGTTGGAGTGGGACCGAACGCGCTTACGCAGTGATTGTTTGTCCGGTCCTGCAGCGGCGAGTCCCCCTTTCTTTCCTCTGTTGCCGAAACGCGACATTAATTTGCAAAGTTTTACGGTTTGATCCGGCGTAGGGTTTGGCGTAGGTCGGTCGCCGGAGGCCCGCCCGCCGAGGCCTCTTTAATACTTCGACGAGAATGAGTAAACCGGCTCGATAAGCGGGTTGGTGGCAGCTTGCGGCGCGGTGCTTGCCACCAGGCCGGCACCTTCAGCGCCGCTTGACCCGCCCGCGGCTTATGACTCAGAAGCTAGAACACGCCGAAATCGTCATTGCTGTCGGGAATCGCGGCGAGCAGGTTCGCAAGCGCGCGCCACCCCATGAAGCTCGATAGCGTTATCGCTACGCGCAGCCAGCGCTCGGCGCGTGAGCTCGGGTGCGTTGGCGGTGTTGACGCTACATCGATGCGCGACGCAACGGGCAGGTCTGCATGCTGTCTCTCCAGTGTCGAACGCCTTCGACGCTGTTCGTGCCGCGCCACGCCGTCCGTTTGCCGGACATCCACGCGGATCACCGCGCCGTCGCTGCCGCACCGGCCACGCGCGATAGCAGCGCCCCCAATCCCTGTCGCAACGTCGTGGCACCGAAGCGTCGCTCGCTGATATTCGCCTCGACGTCGATGCGTCCAGCGTTGTGCGCGTCGTACAGATCGACGATCAGTTGGGCGTGCCGCTCGCCGAGCCCGGCGCCGCGCAGCACGGCACTCCATTCGTCGCGCGGCACCCGGTCGGCGATAACCGGCCGCCCGGACAGTTCCGCCAAGGTACGCGCGACATCGAGCGCGCTTACCCGCTCTTTCCCTTCGATACTGACCACCCGTGGCGTCGCGCGCGAAGGCCCTTCGTCGAGCAGCAACTGCGCGGCAAGCTCGCCGACGTCCTGCGCCGCGACGGTCGGAAACAGCTTGTCGAGCGGATCATGCAGACTCGGCAGCGCGCCCCGGCCGAGCGCGACCGGCAGCACGCGCGCCCAATTCTGCATGTGCTCGGCGGCGCGCAGCAAGATCAGCGGCGACGCGACGGTGCGCAACTGCGTTTCGAGGTAGTGGAACAGCGTCGTGATGCCGGTGCCATCCGCGTGCTCGGCGCCGTAGTCGGACAGCGCGAGGAGCCGCGCTGGCGCGCTGATGCGCAAAGCCGCGACGCCCGCGTCGATGATGCGCCGCATGGCGGCCGCGGGATCGTCATGCGCTCGCGGCACCGGACAGAGCCATTGCACTGCCTGCGCGCCGTCGATCGCGCGCGCGACGAGCTGTGGATCGTTCAGGTCGGCGATCGCGATCTCGCAGCCGATTGCCGCGAGCGCTTCGGCTTGCGTTGCGTCGCGCACCACCGCGCGTACCTGGTGGCCCGCGCGACGCAAGGCGGTTGCGCTCGCGTGTCCCACGTGACCGGTCGCTCCGAAAATGACGAACACGTTGTGCTCCTTTTGAGGATCGCTATGACGTGATGGTAGGGACGCGGTACTCGCGAGGCGCTCAGATCTGGATGACTTTGCGCAGATATGGATGATTTTTTACGCCGATGCCGCGCAGGTCGCGCGAATCGCGTTGGCTGTTCGCGAGCTACGAGATTCCGTCACGCCGGCGAACCTGCCAAAAACGCCGCACAATGCAGACATCTCGCCGTCGTTCAGCTCACTCAGGAGACCAGCGATGAATGCCGTCACCCCGATTCCCGCGCCTGCGCCGCACAGCGGCTCGCGCATTGCCGTGCGCACGAGCAGGGCGCTTGGCTGGCAAGGCTTCGGTGCGGATCTGGTCAACGTGTCGGCCGGTTTGCATCGGATGCCCGCGTTTCGCCATCATCGCGTGGGCGTGCACGTTGGTGCGCCGGTGACCGCGCGCTGTGTGTGCGATGCGCGCCGCCACACGCGGATTCAGGCGCACGGCGACGCCGACGTGATCCCCGCGGGGCTCGAAGGTCAGTGGAACGATGACGCCGCCTGCACGATTTTCAGCGTCTGGTTTGCAGAGGACTTCGCGCGACGGACCGTCGAGCAACTCGCGTTGAACTCGGCCGATGCGCAGCTGCGTCCGCGCTTCCAGATGCGCGATCCGCGCTTTCAGCATCTCGCCTGGGCGCTGCGCGCGGAGCTCGAAGCGGACGATGCGTCCGATCCGCTCTACGCCGAAAGTCTGTGTACGGCGATGCTGGTGCGTCTGATCGGTGTCGAACCCATGCCGGGCAACCGGCGGCGTACGCTCGCGCCGCGCACGGCCGCACGGGTGATCGAGTTTATCGACGCGCATCTCGATCAGCGTCTGACGCTCGACGAACTCGCCGCGCAGGCGCAACTGAGCGTGCCGCATTTCAAGGCGCTGTTTCGCGACACGCTCGGTGTGCCCGTGCATCAGTACGTGGTGCAGCGCAGGGTCGAGCGCGCGCGAACGCTGCTGCTGCAAGGACGCCTCAGCGCAAGCCAGATCGCGCTCGAAACGGGCTTTGCGCATCAGAGCCATATGGCGCACTGGATGTCGCGTTTGCTCGGTGCAACGCCGCGTGAGCTGCGCGGCGCCGCGCGCGATGACGCGGCCATGTCGAGGCAGGAGAAGACACGACGTTGATGCGCGAACCGCGCGGCGCGTTCAACCGGGCGCGGCCCCCGTCAACTGCGCATAGACATCATGCGCGAGCTGCAGCAGCTCCTTGCGATCGATCCCACCCGACACCGCATAGCCAAAATCGCCGTCGACCCAATAGAACACGTTGACGGGCCCCGCCTGATACAGCTTGAACGCGGTCGTATTCGCGTTCTCGCGACGATGCGAGATGCACAGCGTGACGCGCTCGCCGTTCGGTCCGCGATACATGAACTGGGCCGTCGGACCGTCGTCGCCGGGCAGCAGGCGGCCGCCCGACAGCATGAATCCGCTCCTGGACAGCATCGGCGGATGGACCTCGGTGCCGAGCCGGTTCGCGAGCCATTGCACGAAGTCCTGCTCGCGATCGGCGCTCATGTCGCTCGGCCGGTCGATCGCCGGCATGTAGACGACGTGCGCGAGCGCCGCCTGGCGCGCGAAGCCCTCGGCGCTGTCCGCGCTGACCGGACGATTTCCGGCTTGCGTTTCGGTCCCTTGGCCGGTTCGATCGATCGCAACCGGTGGAATCAGATCGTTCCTGTGCATGCCGATGCCCACGCCGAGCACGAGCGCCGCGGCCATGCCCGCGAACTGCGCGGCAAAACGCGGCCAGTTCGCGGCCGCTCGCGCGCGGCGCGGCGCACCGGTCTGCAGGCGCTTCGGCACGAGCTCGCTGAGCACGCGGTCGTAGCGCTCGTGAAGCAGACCATTGAGCGAAAAGTAATCGCTGACGCGCGCGGCCAGCTCCGGATTCTGTTCGAGCGCGCGCTCCACCTCGTCACGCCGCTCGCCGGACAGCGTGCCGTCCACGTACGCGTGCAAGTCTTCTTCGCCGATCGGCATTTGCGGCTCGCTCATCGCACCACCTGTAATTTCGCACCGGGCTGGGCGCCCGCCATCAAAGCCCGCAGCCGTTCGCGTCCGCGCGAGAGCCGCGACATCACCGTGCCGATCGGAACGTTCAGCGCGAGCGCGACATCGGCATAGCTCATCTCCTCGAGACCGACCAGCAGCACCACCTCGCGCTGTTCGACCGGCAGCCGCTGCAACGCGTAGTCGAGGTCGCGCATTTCGAGCGAACGCGTCTGGCCCGACGGCACCGCGAGCTCGCTTTCGGCGATGCTGTCGTCGTCGACCGCGACGTGGACCGCGCGCGCCGACGCCTTGCGCGCCTGATTCGCGAACACGTTGTGCATGATCGTGAACAGCCACGCGCGCAGATCGGTGCCCGGCTGGAACAGACGGGTGCGGCCGAGCGCGCGCTCGAGCGTGTCCTGCACGAGGTCGTCGGCGAGCTCCCGATTATTGATCAGCGCTCGCGCATAGCGCCGCAGACGCGGTACGTGCTCGATCAGCTCGTCACGGACATCCATGGTTGATCCCGGTCAAGGGGCGTAGGGGTGGCATCGGCTTTACTCGCGTCGGTATCGATACGCGCCGGTCCGGTCGCGCAGGCTTCCGTCGCACGATGCGTTCGAACTGCAAACACCTGTCAGCGCATTTTATTCCGCGAGGGCCGCGCGCACCGGCGTCAGCGCGCGCTCATCACGTCGGCGGCGCGCATCAGGCCGTGGGTGCGCGCATTGCCCGCGACGACGAAACGCTGCCGCCGCGCGGTCCACGTCAACAGCCGCAGCTCGCCGATGCGGCGCGCGGCCCACTGCGGCTCTTCCTGCGCAAACGGCGCCGCGGCCGACAGCACGACCACCGGTTGCTGGTCGCCGTTCAGATAGACGAGTTCGTCCGCGCGCTGCAATGGCCCGAGCCGCAGCACGCGTTGCTCGACGAGGCGCAGGCCGATCGCGCCGAGATCCGGCGCGGCTGGATCGACGCGCGTCGGCGATGCCGAGGAAAAGGATCGTGCGCTGGCTTCGGCGAGCGCCATCACGGCGGCATTGTCGAGCGCTCGTGCCGACACCTGAGTCGCCATGAGCCAGCCGCTGATGGCGCTCAGCATCAGCGCGAGCGCGACGAGCGCGACAAGCGTTCGGCGTGCGCGACCACCCGGTTGCGGACGCATGCGCAGCGGGCGCGATCCGCCGAGGCGCCCAGGCGCGGGCTCCTCAGCGGTCTGAAACGTGGCCTGGATCTGTGCGTTCAAGCGGTCGTAAAAGGCGACACGCCGTGCTTCCGCCGGATGCTTGCCGAGATAGTCGCGCAGCGACGCGGCGCGCTCGGGCGTCAGCGTGCCGTCCGCATAGGCCTGGATGTCGTCTTCGGAGGGCGGAGCGCTGGAGGGGCGGTGAGTCGAGGTCATGATGATGCGCGGTCTTGATTGCTGCTATCGGACGGCTAACACGGCGGCAGGGACATTTATTCCCCGCGCCGGCGATGTTTTTTTCACGCCGCGAATACAGGAATAAACGCTGCCCATCCGTGGTTCTCCCTGGTGCGAACCCGCACAACTCTCCAAGGAGTCGATCATGAAAAAGCTTTCGTTCGTTGCTATGTCGTTCGTCGTTCTCGCCGCTTCGTCGAGCGCGTTTGCGCAGGGCAAGACACGTGCTCAGGTGTACCAGGAACTGATCGAGGCGCAGCAGAACGGTCTCGACTACATCACCGACGCGTCGTATCCCGATGTCAGTCCCGTGTTTGCACGTCAGGTCGAGCAGCGCAAGCAGGCGCTCGCCGCGCAAGCGGCGCTCGCCGCGAGCCACGTCGCGAACTCGGGAGCGCCGGCCGTTGGCACCCATTGAAGCAAGATCGGCCACTGGCGCGCGAATGGGTTTGAATGTGCGCGCCGGGGCCGGATGGAATAGACCGTAGCGAGGCGTGTTCGCCCGTACGTTGGTCGATTCGTCGATCGAATCATCGATCCATCCGGCAAGGAGTTTCCGTGACACCGCCCTTCGTACCCAAACCCAACCCCGCCGGCTCCGACCCGAGGCCGATCTGCGTGCCTTGCCGGCTCGCCGCGATCGGCGCGGTCGTGCTCGCGCTCGCGGGCGGCTTCGCCTATACCGCGGGGTGGCTCACGCCCGCGCGTCTGACCGCCCCGCGCATCATCGATACGTTCGAGGCGGTCGCGGGCCCGCATCCCGGCTATCGACGCAATCACGCCAAGGGCCTGTGCGTCGACGGCTATTTCGACAGCAACGGCAATGGCGCGGCGCTGTCGCACGCGGCAGTGTTCGCGCCGGGCCGCACGCCGGTGTCGGGTCGCTTCGCGGTGCCCGGCGGCAATCCGTCCGCGCCCGATACGAGCTCGCCGGTGCGCAGTCTCGCGCTGCAGTTCCGGCTTCGCGATGGCGAACAATGGCGTACCGGCATGAACTCGACGCCGGTGTTCGCGGTGCATACGCCTGCGCAGTTTTATCAGCAATTGCTGGCCACGAAGCCCGACCCTGCGACCGGCAAACCGGACCCCGCGAAGCTGAAGGCGTTCTACGCGGCCAATCCCGAGACGCAGCCGTTCCAGCGCTGGGTCAAGTCGCACGCGCCGTCGTCGAGCCTCGCGAACGCCGCGTACTACGGCATCGACGCGTTTCTGTTTACCGATGCTCACGGCACGACGCGCGCCGTGCGCTGGGCCGTCGTGCCCGACACGCCTTACGCGCCGATCACCGCGATGCAGCAGGCCGAAAAGAACTTCCTCGCCGCCGATCTCGACGAGCGTCTGCAACACGGACCGTTGCGCTGGCATCTGCTGTTGACCGTCGCGCAACCGGGCGACCCGACCAGCGACGCGACGCTGCAGTGGCCCGACGACCGCCAGCGCGTCGACGCCGGGACGCTCGTGATCGAACGCACGACGTCGCAGGAAGACGGCGCCTGCCGCGACATCAACTTCGATCCGACGATCGTGCCCGCCGGCATCGCGCCATCGGACGATCCGTTGCTTGCCGCGCGCTCGGCGGCCTACGCACAGTCGTTCCAACGCCGCACGCGCGCGGAGGCGCTGCATCCCGAGATCCATCGAACCCAGCCAAACGGAGAGCGTTCATGACGCGCACCCGCACTCACTTCAGTCCGCTCGCGCGGCTGCTGCACTGGACGATGGCGCCGCTGATCGTCGCGATGCTGTTTATCGGCGTGGGCATGGTGGCGACGGTATCGCGTGCCCATGATGCGTTGGTCGCGCTGCATCGGCCGCTCGGCATCGCGTTGCTGCTGCTCGTGCTGGTGCGGCTCGCGGTGCGCGTGATGCGCGGCAGTCCGCCATTGCCCGCGCGCATGTCGAAACCGCAACGAATCGCGGCGCATGCGTCGCACGTCGTGCTGTACGGGCTGATGCTCGCGATGCCGCTGATCGGCTGGGCGATGCTATCGGCGGCCGGCTATCCGGTCACGCTGTTGGGTCCGCTGCATCTGCCGCCGATCGCACCGCATGACGTCGCGCTGTTCGCGCTGCTGCGCGCGCTGCATACGTGGCTCGCGTTGGCGTTGTTCGCGACGGTGCTGCTGCATCTGGCTGCGGCGTTGTTGCATGGGCTGATCCTGCGCGACGGAGTGTGGGGCAGCATGGCCCGCGGCGAACGCTAATATGGGTCGAACCGCGACTTGACCGGGTTGTTCCCGAACTGTCCAGATCGCCCCCGCCCTGGCGATTTTCGTCCAACGCGTAAAATGGCCGGTTATCACTGGCAAATCGCAGCTGGACAGAATCGGCCGGGCGTCGCGCGGCGCCCCGTCATGGTCCATACGCGCTTGCCTTCGCCGGTTTGAACAGGAATGCACGCGGATGTCATCAGTTTTCTTCGATCGGGAAAGGATTGCGGAATGGCTCGGTGAGCGCACCGTCGCCAAGGCGCGCTCGGTGGGCGCGGTCAGCAACGTCAAATGGCAGGGAGACACGCTGTCGGGCGACGTGCAGGGCTCGCAGCCGCAGCCGTACCTGACGCGGGTTCGCTTTCGTACCGATGGCGGGTCGCCGTCGGCCGAAGGCAAATGCACGTGCCCGGTCGGCCGCAATTGCAAGCACGTCGCGGCGCTGCTGCTCGCGGAACTCGACTACCACGACGAGATGGATCACATCACGCAGGTCGAGGACGACAGTGACCCGGCGACGTCGGAGGCGTTCATCGCGCGGCGGATTACGGTGCCGGGCGCGCCGCCGGCGCCATCACCGTCTCCATCTTCATCTTCATCTCAAGGTGTGCGACCCGAACTGGTCAGCTGGCTCGAGCGTTTTCGCGCGCGCGCCCGCGCGGCCGACGCCGCCGCCGAAAAAGAAGCCGCCCGGAAGGTCGACGCCACGCGCAAGGAAACGCTCGTCTATCGGCTCAACTGGTCGCGTTTTCATATGCGCCACGAAGTCGTGCTGCATCGCGCGCGTTGCGACGCGCACGGCGTGATCGTCGAAGTCGGCGACAGTTGGGGCGACGTCGAAGGCGCGCTGCTCAGGCAGCCGCGCTTCGTGTCCGACGAAGACCTGTCGATCCTCCGCGGCTTATGGCTCGGTCGCTCGCGCGAGGACCTGGGCCAGTTCGTACTGCGAGGCACGAGTGGCGCGGAAACGCTGCGCAAGCTGATCGCGACCGGGCGCCTGTTCTTCGACTTCGGGATCGCGCCGGGCGAGGCCGGACCGACGCCGCTCGCGCGCGCCGCCGACCGTCTCGGGCGCATCGAATGGGAGCCGCTCGCCGATGAGCGCCTGCGTCCGGTACTGCGCACCGAACCGCGCGCGAGCATGGTGCTGCCGACCGAACCGGTCTGGTACGTGGACGGCGTCGCCAACGAGGCGGGCATCGTGCCACTGTCGCTGCCGTTCCAGCAACTGCCCGACTACCTCGCGATGCCGCCGATCTCGCTCGCCGAGGCGCCGCTCGTCGCGTCGGTGCTGCGCGAGATCGCGCCCGAGCTGCCGCTGCCGCCGACCCACGACGCGCCCGCGATTCGCGCGATCGACGTCGAACCGGTGCCGGTGCTGACGCTGAACAGCCATGCGCTGCCGGGCGCGGGGAAGGGCATCAAAACGGCGAAAACCGCGAAGGCCGCGAAGGCCGCGAAGGCCGCGGAGCGCCAGTCCGCCGCGGTAGAACTGGCCGCCGCGAGCTTCGACTACGACGGTGTCAGTATCAACGCCGACAGCAGCGTGACGCTGGTGCCGCTGCCGGGCGGCGACGTGATTCACATCCGCCGGCGCTACGACGCCGAGAAAAAGCGTCTGCTGGAATTGCGCAAGACCGGTCTGCAAAAGGTGCCGACGCGCAACCTGCATGCATCGCGTCTGTTGCCCGACACGATGCTCGGTCTGCCCGACACCGACGCGTGGTCCGAGTTCGTCAACGACGCGGTGCCGGAACTGGTCGCGAAGGGCTGGCGCGTGGCGATGGCGCCCGAGTTCCGCTACAACGTGATCGAGATCGACGCGATCGACGGCACCGCGCAGCAGGCCGGCGACGGCTGGTTCGATCTGGAGATGGGCATCCGCGTCGGCGAGCGCAACGTGCGGCTCGAGCCGCTGCTGGCCGATCTTTTCCGGCGCGACCGGCGCTGGCTCTCTGGCGCGCTGGAGAGTATTCGAGACGACGAGCCGATCGAGCTGAAGACCGAGGAGAACAAGCGCCTGCGGTTGCGCGCCGATCGTCTGAAGCCGGTGGTGCGCGTGCTGGTCGATCTGTTCGATTCGCTCGGCGGCGCGCTTGCCGAAGGCGCGCCGCTGCGCGTGCCCGCGGTCGATGCGGGTCGCCTCGATGCGCTGCACGACACCGGCCGCTGGCAGTTCAGCGGCGACGATTCGATCCGCGAGCTCGCACGCCGTCTGCAAGCCGGTCCGGGTCTGCGCGAAGTGCCGGTGCCGCGCGGTCTGAAGGCCGAGCTGCGCGCTTACCAGCACCAGGGCCTGAACTGGATGCAATTCCTGCGCGAACAGGATCTGGCAGGCGTGCTTGCCGACGACATGGGCCTCGGCAAAACCGTGCAGACGCTCGCGCATGTTCTCGCCGAGAAGGAAGCGGGGCGGCTCAAGCATCCCGCGCTGATCGTCGTGCCGACCACGCTCGTGCACAACTGGCGCGAGGAAGCGCGCCGCTTCGCACCTGAGCTGAAAGTGCTGGTGCTGAACGGGCCGCAGAGAAAGGAGCGTTTCGAGCAGATCGGCGAATACGAGCTGATCCTGACCACTTATGCGCTGTTGTGGCGCGATCAGAAGGTGCTCGCCGAGCACGACTATCATCTGCTGATTCTCGATGAGGCGCAGTACGTGAAGAACGCGACCACCAAAGCCGCCCAGGCGATTCGCGGCTTGCGGGCGCGGCATCGGCTGTGTCTGACGGGCACGCCGCTCGAGAATCATCTCGGCGAGCTGTGGTCGCAGTTCGATTTTCTGCTGCCGGGCTTTCTCGGTAGCCAGAAGGACTTCACGCGACGCTGGCGCAATCCGATCGAAAAGAACGGCGACGACGTGCGCCGTGCGTTGCTCGCGCGCCGCATCCGGCCGTTCATGCTGCGCCGTCGCAAGGACGAGGTCGCGAAGGAGCTGCCGCCGAAGACGACGATCGTGTGTCCGGTCGATCTGGAAGGCGCGCAGCGCGACCTTTACGAAACCGTGCGCACGGCGATGCAGCAGAAGGTGCGCGCGGCGGTCAGCGCACAGGGGCTCGCGCGCAGCCACATCATCGTGCTCGATGCGTTGCTGAAGCTGCGCCAGGTGTGCTGCGATCCACGGCTCGTGCGCACCGCCAGCGGTATCGCGGACGGCGCTGCCACGGGGGGCGGCGAGCGCGCGATGCGCTCGGCCAAGCTCGATCTGTTGCTGTCGATGCTGCCCGAGCTGATCGAGGAGGGACGCCGCGTGCTGCTGTTCTCGCAGTTCACCGGCATGCTCGCGCTGATCGCCGAGGCGCTCGACGAAGCCGCGATCCCGTACGTCATGCTGACGGGCGACACGACCGATCGCGTGAGCCCGGTCGAGCGGTTCCAGCAGGGCGAGGTGCCGCTGTTCCTGATCAGCCTGAAGGCCGGCGGCGTGGGGCTGAACCTGACCGCCGCCGACACGGTGATCCACTACGACCCGTGGTGGAACCCGGCCGCCGAGAACCAGGCGACCGACCGCGCGCATCGGCTGGGACAGGACAAGCCGGTATTCGTGTACAAGTTGATCGCGGCCGGCAGCATCGAGGAAAAGATCGTCGCGTTGCAGGAGCACAAGGCCGGGCTCGCCGACAGCATTCTCACGGAAGATGCGGCCGGCGCCGCGAAGTTTTCGGACGACGACCTCGACGCGCTGTTCGCGCCGATGCCGGACATCGAAGGCGCGCGTTGACCGCGCGAGCAAGCGACCGAACGAGGCAACGCAGACGGGCCACGCAGGCACGCAGGGGGAAATCTGACGCGCCGCAGCAACGCCAATGGGGGCCATGCTGTAACCAAACATCTGTGTATGTAAATTACCGTCGATTGGGGCTTCAACTCATACCAATTTCGAACTCGCGCTGTGTAAGACTTCCGCGTCGCGCGCGCTGGTACGGCGCGTAATAACTACTTCGCCAACGGTTACAAAGGAAGTTCTTTCATCTTGAGCAGAGCTTTTCTCCGGGCTAAATTGACGTTACTCGTGCGGTTAGACCCCGGCGAGCGTGTGTAGTGTTTTGTGAGCGGCGTTGCTTCGACAGGGGCAGCGCCGCATTTTTTTTGCCGGCGGCCTTAACACTGCGCATCACCCGCTGACGATCCGTCTCGCGGCGCGTCATCGCTCGGCCAACAATGTAAAGCAGTATCGAATGCCTTATCCAAAACGAGGGGCTTTGAGTCGCTCCAGACCAAGGCGATTACCTCGAATGACAACTCGCCCGAGACGAAATCTAACAATGTTTAAACGATTTCTTTTGAGATTATTCTTATACTGAACACGCAATTGTTAAATAAGAGTACCTGAAGGGAATCTTAAGGCCGATAAAGGGGCGTGGACAAAAAGCCGCTCCAGCAAGGATTTGCCGTCCGCAGTGTCACTTCCTCCTTGGCGCCGGCCAGTGCTGGCAGACCCCAGAAACCTGAAAAGCGCGTCAGCCGTTTTCGATTAGGGTTTTTCGCGACGGATTGCCGGTGCCGGCAAGCGGGAAGAAAGAGGGTTTTCGATTATCATGATCTGCCCTGCATAATCGCTATGGAAATTAGATTCATGCGCTGATTTCAGTTTCATGAAAGCAGCGTCATGGCGGGGTACGGTGAGGGACCATTAATCAGAAAGTAGCAGCCGGAATTTTTTGGGTAGCCGGATCGGCGGTGCTGCGCCGTCATCCCGGTCGTCAGCCGGTATACCGGCCGTCAGCCATGAAGGCGCTGTTGCGTTGTGGGGTGTTATGAGAATTGCAGTCCTCGATGATGATTCGGCTCAGGCCGACCTTGTGTGTCAAACGCTGTCCGCCGCTGGACACGTCTGTCACGCGTATGGCGCAGGGCGCGAACTCGTGCGCCAGTTGCGTCGTCAGACGTTCGATCTGCTCGTGCTCGACTGGAACGTTCCCGACATGTCCGGCGAAGAAGTGCTTCGCTGGGTGCGCGAAAGCCTGTCCGAGCGCCTGCCGGTGCTGTTCATGACGAGCCGCAGCCGCGAAACCGACATCACTTCGATTCTGAATACAGGTGCGGACGACTATCTCGTCAAGCCCGTGTCGGGCGCCGTGCTGCTCGCGCGGGTCGGCTCGCTGCTGCGGCGCGCGTATTACCTGAAGCCGCCGGCAACCAGGGAAGTGTTCGGCGACTTCGAGTTCGACCTGAGCGTCAAGCACGTCGTGGTCCGCGGCACCCCGGTATCCGTCACGCAGAAAGAGTTCGAACTCGCGCTGCTGCTGTTCCAGCATATGAGCCGGCCGTTGTCGCGCGCACACATTCTCGACGTGATCTGGAAGCAGGCCACGGACATCCCGTCGCGCACGATGGACACTCATGTGTCGATGTTGCGCAGCAAGCTCGGTCTGCGCCCCGAGCACGGTTATCGGCTCACGCCGATCTACGGCTATGGCTACCGCCTCGAGCGGATCGAAACCGACACCCCACCGGCTGCCGACGACGAACCCACAGAAGAAGCGGGGAAAGCGTGACGGTCTGCGTGGATGGGGCGGCATCGGGCAGCGCCGCCATGCCCGGCCGCCGCGCCGCCGCGTGGCTTGCCGCGGCCTGTCTGATTGCAACGGGCGCGACCGGCTGGAGCGCGCTCGCGCACGCGCAGCCCGCGCGCGGCAAGGCCGGAGCGAAGGCGGCGCCGGTCTACGCTTCGTACACGACACGCGAGGGCGACACGCTGTATGACATCGCCGCCCGCTACATGGCGGATCCGACCGACTGGGCGCTGTTGAGCAGCCTCAATCACGTGCCCGCGCCGCGCCGCATGGCGGCCGGCATCGTGCTGCGTTTGCCGTCCCAAAGGCTGCGCCAGGATCCGGACACGGCTCGCGTGGTCGCGACCAGCGGTCTGGTCGAGTGCGCGTTCGACTCGAGCCCCTATCTGCCGCTGAAAACCGGTAAAACGCTTGCCGAAGGCGATCGCTTGCGCACCGGCGCGAACGGGTTCGCGACGCTCGAGCTGCCCGACGGCTCATACGTGACGGTCGCGCAGAACGGCGAACTCAATATCGAGAGACTGCGGCACGTCACGCTGACCGGCGTGGCCGATCGCATCTTTCAGCTGCGCGCCGGCGAGGTCGAGAGCCAGGTCACGCATGCCACGCGACGCAACGATCGCTTCCAGATCCGTTCGCCTTCGGTGGTCGCCGGGGTGCGCGGCACGCGTTTCCGCGTCGATTACGACCGCGACACGCAAACCACCGCGGTGGCGGTGCTAGACGGCGCGGTCGGCGTCGATCCGGCCACCCAGCATGGCCAGAGCGCCGCGCCGGCGCCAGGCAGGCCGTTGCCGGCGTCCGAGCAGCTGGTCAACGCAAGCTTCGGCAACGTCACGCACTCGGGCGGCGCGGTCGGCAGCCCGGTTCAGCTGTTGCCAGCACCCGCGCTCGCGCGGCCGGCGCGCGTGCAGGACGGCAAGAGCGTCGCGTTCGACGTTAACCCGGCCGAGCACGCGGTCGGCTATCGGCTGCAGATTTCGCACGACGCCGATCAACTGGACCTGGTGCGAGACCTGCGCGTGAGCGCGCCGCATGCCGACTTCGGCGATCTGCCCGACGGCACGTACTTCGTGCGCGTCGCGTCGACCGATAGCAACGGTCTCGACGGCCTGCCGAACGTGTACGCGTTCGAGCGCCGCCAGCTGGGGCTGGACGTTTCGGCCGCGCAGCGCGCGGGTAGCCGCGACTACGAGTTCCGCTGGTTCGTCAGCCACAGCAACGTGCCGACCCGTTTCCGCTTCCTGCTCGCGAACACGGCCGAACTGAGTCATCCGGTAATCGATCGCCCCGATCTGCCGGGCGGCGAACTCGTGATCAGCGATCTGCCTCCGGGCATCTACTACTGGACGATCGTCGCCGAGCAGTTCGACAACGGCCGCTTCTACGAAAAGAGCAGTCCGGTCCACTCCTTTACGCTTGCGCGCTGACCCTGATAGATTCTCGGGGCCGGCCTGCTGGCCGGTCCGTCCTCCCGTTCCCGACTACATCGTCCCTTGCCCGCCACTTCTACGCGACTGAGCCTCGATCCGCGCGCCCGTCTCGGCCGGCGCGCCGGCCGGCGCTTTCTGATCGAGTGGGTCAGCGTTGGCTGTCTCGGCTTCGTGGTGATCTTGCTGACGTCGTTCGGGCGCGTCGGCGCCGGCATCGATCAGCTGGTGTACGACGAGTTTCTGAAGCTGCGCGAGCAGCCGCTGATGTCCGACCTCGTCGTCGTCGAGATCGACAACGCGAGCATCGACGCGCTCGGCCGCTGGCCGTGGCCGCGCAGCGTGCATGCGCGGCTGCTCGAACAGATCGCCGCGGCCAAACCCGCCGCGGTGATCTACGACGTGCTGTTCACGGAGCCCAACGCCGACGACGCCCAGCTCGCCCACGCAATCGCGCTGAGCCCGACCTATCTGCCCGTGCTGCTGACGCCGCCCGACGCGAGCGGCAAGCGCACCGTCGATGAACCCGTCGCGCCGCTCGCGCAGGCTGCGGCCGGGCTCGGTCACATCAATTTCGAAGTGGACAGCGACGGCATCGTGCGCAGCGTCGCGCGCTTCCAGGACGACGAGCGCTCGCGCTGGCCGCAACTCACGGTGCTCGTCGCCGACGCGGTCGAACACGGCAAGCTGCATCTGCGCGGCGGCCTGCCGCCGCGCCCCGCGAACGAGCCCGCGCGCGGCAGCGACGACGGCGGCGAAGAGCGCTTCCTGATTCCGTTCGGCCCGAACGCCGCGAACTACCCGAAGCTCAGTTTCGCCGACGTGCTTGCCGGCAAGGTGCCGACCGATCAGTTGCGCGGGCGCATCGTCGTGATCGGCGTGACGGCGTCGGGTCTGTACGACCGCTTCGCGACACCGGTATCGGGCGAGCTCGGTCCGCTGCCCGGTGTCTACATCCACGCGAACGTGCTCGACACGCTGCTGAGCGGCCGCGAGATCCAGCCGGTCGCGCTGTGGGTCGTGTTCGCGGCGGCGCTCGGGCCGCTCGCCGCGCTGCTCGCCGGCTTCCTCGTGCTGTCGCCGCGCCGCTCGTTGTTGCTGACCGGCGCGCTGGTGCTGCTCGCCGCGACCGGCAGCGCGCTGCTGCTGTACGGCGGCAGGCTGTGGATCTCGCCGGTGCCGGCGATCCTCGGCGTCGTGATCGTCTATCCGATCTGGAACTGGCGACGCCTCGAAATGACGATGGCGTATCTGCGCGGCGAACTGCAGCGTCTCGCCGACGAGCCGCATCTGTTGCCCGAGACGCCGAAGCGCCGCCGCGAGTTCGGCGGCGACGTGCTCGCGCAGCACATGGCGCTGATGGCTCAGGCCGCGCAACGGGTGCAGGACATGAAGCGCTTCGTGTGGGACAGCCTCGATAGCGTGCCGGAGCCGATTCTCGTCAGCGACGTGGCCGGCGTCGTGCTGATCGCGAATCACGCGGCGAAAGCGCATTTCGCTCGGCTAGGCGCGCCGATGCCCGAGGGCCAGCCGATGCAGAGCGTGCTCGGCGGTCTCACGCTCGTGAAGACGATCGACACCGGCGCGGCCACGGACAACGAGCGCAATCTGTCCGCGCACGCGCACTGGCCGGCGCTCCTCGATCCGACGCGCGGCGAGTTCGCGGCGCTGATGGCGCAGGGCGTCGAGGTGCGCGACGCGAACGAGCGCGACCATCTGCTGCGCTATGCGACCTGCACGGACGCGCAGGGCGAGGCGACCGGCTGGATCGCCGGTCTCGTCGACGTGTCGGCGCTGCATGCAGCCGAGCGTCAGCGCGAAGACGCGCTGCGGCTGCTGTCGCACGACATGCGCTCGCCGCAGGCGTCGATCGTTGCGCTGGTCGAGATCGAGCGCGCGCGGACCGAGCCTGCGCTCGCGCGCAGTGTGCTGGAGCGCATCGAACGCTACGCGCAACGCGCGCTTACGCTCGCCGACGACTTCGTGCAACTGGCGCGCGCCGAATCGCAGGCCTATGTGCTCGAGCCGCTGAGTCTGACCGAACTCGTCATCGATGCGAGCGACGAGGTCTGGCCGCAGGCGCATGCGAAGCGCATCGCGCTGCATACGGAATCCGGCGACGACGCCGACGACGATCCCTGGATCTGCGCCGACCGCTCGCTGATGACACGCGCGCTCGTCAATATCCTGAACAATGCGGTCAAGTACAGTCCGCCCGACACGCGCATCGTATGCAGCTTCGCTGGCCAGCCGGCGGCAAAGCGCGCGGGCAGCGAGGCGCCGCGCGTGTCGTGCACGATCCGCGACCAGGGCTATGGCATTCCTGAGGAGCAGCAAGCGGGATTGTTCGAGCGCTTTCGCCGTTTTCACGAGGCGGAGCGGCCGGAAGTGGGCGGGGCGGGACTCGGCATGGCGTTCGTCAAAACCGTCGTCACGCGCCACGGTGGCAGCGTCGAAGTCGTCAGCGCGCCCGGCGAGGGGACGGCATTCACGATCTGGCTGCCCGCGCTCGACGACGCGCCCCTCGACGAATCGATCGCACCGCGCGCCTGATGCGCCTTTGATGTATTCGATGTACTAGAGAGAAAACAAAAAATGGCAAAGATCGCTCACCTCTGTGCCGCGCTGGCCGCGGCGAGCCTCACCGCTTGCGCGGGCCTGAGCGCCGACGTGCACACCGTCTCCGCTAACGACGCCGACCGCGCCGTTGCGCTGCAAGGCGAGCAGACCTATTCGCTCGCGCGCACGCAGCCGCAGGACGACAGCGCCGACCATCCGCAAGTCGAAAAGCTGTTGCGCGACGAGCTGGCGAAACACGGGTTCGTCGATACGGCGGGCAAGCCCGCGCATTATCTGCTGTCGATGGCGTATAGCACGCGGCCGGCGTCGATCGGCATCGGCGGTGAGGATTGCGCGCCCGCCGATTGCGGCGCGGGCGGCGACGGTCCAGGCGCGCTGCTGTTTGGGCGCAAGTATCAGCACGCGCTGACGCTGCGCTTTTTCGACTATGCGAGCGGCACCGAGCGCTACAAGGTCGGCGCGGTGTTCATGGATCGCGATGCGGACCCGCTGAATGCACTGCCGTTGCTCGTGAAAACCGCGCTCGCGAAGCTGCCGTTCGATGCGCCGGCCGACTGGCGTGTGAAGCTCAGCATCGACAAGACGAGCGGTGTGCCGAACGTCGACTCGATGGAGCCGCTGCAGCGTTAAAACGCAGCCTCGGGTCGCCGGGGCCGCGAGTATCAGTTATTCCTGCGTCGGCTCGTCTCGCGGCCAGCGGTTTTCGAACACGCAATCGGCGAGCGGCAGACGGCTCGCCCAGCGCTCCGTTTCGAGCATCGGCTCGCTATAGAACGCAGCGACGTGGCCGAGGCACAGTATCGCGACCGGCCGCGCGCCTTCCGGCATCGCCAGTAGCTGGTGCACCGCGTCGACATCGAACAGCGACACCCAACCAAGCCCGAGTCCTTCCGCGCGCGCGGCGAGCCACATGTTCTGGATCGCGCACGCGACCGACGCGAGATCCATCTCCGGCAGCGTGCGGCGGCCGAAGACGTGTCGCTCGCGCCCGTCCATCAACGCGATCACCAGCAGCTCCGCGCATTCGCGCATGCCTTCCACCTTCAGCTTCATGAACTCGTCGCGGCGCTTGCCGAGCGCGTCGGCGGTGGCGAGCCGTTCGCGCTCGACGATGTCGCGCAAGCCCGTGCGCAGCGCCGCGTCAGTGATGCGCACGATGCGCCACGGCTGCATGTAGCCGACGCTCGGTGCGTGATGCGCCGCGTCGAGCAGACGCCGCAGCACCGCCGGATCGACCGGATCGGGCAGGAAGTGGCGCATGTCGCGGCGTTCGTAAATCGCGCGATAGACCGCATCGCGCTCGGAGTCGTCAAAAGGCTTCGCCATGAAAGAGGGCGGCCGTGAAAGCCGGGTTGGAGGGCCAGTAAGCGTGCATATAGGTTGCCACAATCGGGCCCACGCGGAACACCGCTTCGCCGGGCGTGTCGCTGTGCGCGCGCGTGGCGAAGCGCTGCGGCGCGAGCGGCGTCGCGAGCTTCGAGTAGTGGAACGTGTGGCCGGTCAGCGTGCCGTGGACGCCATCGATCTGCTGCATGCCGAGCGACGTGAAGCGCGTTTGCATCGTCGCGTGACCGGGCAGCAGGCCCAGCATCGGCGTGCTGGTGCCTTGCGCGTCGGTCAGCGTGTCGAGCAGATAGAGCATGCCGCCGCATTCGGCGACCACCGGGTTGTCCGCCTCGACGTGCGCGCGGATCGATGCCGCGCTGGTCAAGTTGCCCGCGAGCGTCGCCAGATGCAGCTCGGGATACCCGCCCGGCAGATAAAGCGCGTGCGTGCCGGCGGGCAACGCTTCGTCGGCAAGCGGCGAGAAATAGCTGAGCCGCGCGCCGAGCGCTTCGAGCAGCGCGACGTTGGCCGGATAGATGAACGAGAACGCGGCGTCGCGCGCGATGGCGATGTGCTTGCCTTCGAGCAGACGCGGCAGCACTTGGGGCGAGGGCACGCCGAAATCGACCGGCGGCGGCAGTTCGGCGAGCGCGGTCGACGCGAGCGTATCCGCCGCGCGTTCGAGGCGCGCTTCGAGATCGTCGATTTCATCGGCCTGGTGTAGGCCGAGGTGGCGGTCGGGCAGCGTGATCTCGTCGCTCGCGGCGAGGTGGCCGCACCAGCGCAACCCGGGCGGCAGTGCTTCCTGCAACATCTGCGCATGCCGGGCGGAGCCGACGCGATTCGCGAGCACGCCATGAAACGGCAGTTGCGGCCTGAAGCGCGCAAGGCCGAACGCGAGCGCGCCGAAGGTCTGCGCCATCGCCTGCGCGGAAATCACCGCGAGCACCGGCACGCCGAACGTGGCCGCCAGATCGGCGCTGCTCGGCGTGCCGTCGAACAGGCCCATCACGCCTTCGATCAGGATCAGATCGGCTTCTTGCGCCGCCCGCGCGAGCAGGTTGCGGCATGCGCTTTCGCCGACCATCCACAGATCGAGCGACAGCACCGGGGCGCCGCTCGCGCGCGCGAGAATCATCGGGTCGAGAAAATCCGGTCCGGTCTTGAACACGCGCACGCGACGTCCGAGCCGCCGGTGATAGCGCGCGAGACCGGCTGTGATCGTGGTTTTGCCTTGTCCCGACGCGGGCGCGCTGATGAACAGCGCGGGGCACGCCCCGAAGGAAGTCCCCTTGGGGGGCGCCCCGGACGAAGCCCCGTTGTAGGACGCCGACATCGCTCAGAACTCCACGCCGCGCTGCGCCTTCACACCTTGCTCGCGATACGGATGCTTGATCGCGCGCATTTCGGTGACGAGGTCGGCGGCTTCGATCAGCGCGTCCGGCGCATGACGTCCGGTCACGACGACGTGCAACATCGGCGCACGCGCGTTGATCACCGCGAGTACTTCGTCGAGCGGCAGGTATTCGTACTTCAGCACGGTGTTCAGCTCGTCGAGGATCACCATCTGGTAGTCGCCGCTTTCGATCATCCGCCGCGCTTCGTTCCAGCCCTTGCGCGCGGTCGCCATGTCCGCCTCGCGGTTCTGGGTGTTCCACGTGTAGCCGTCGCCCATCGTGACGAAATCGCATTGCGCGATCGCGCCGAGGAAATCGCGCTCCGACGTATGCAGCGCGCCCTTGATGAACTGCACGACGCCGAGCCGCATGCCGTGGCCGAGCACCCGCACGGCCATGCCGAACGCGGCCGTGCTCTTGCCCTTGCCGGTGCCGGTGTTGACGATCAGCAGGCCTTTTTCGACGGTCGCGCTGGCCTGCTTCTTTTCGTGGCCTTCGCGGCGGCGTTCGGTCATGCGTTGATGCGATTCCGGATCGGTTTTCATCGAGGGTCCTGGTCTTGAGAGGCGGGATGGGATGGGGGCGCGTCGCCAAGGGCAGCGTTGTTCGCCGCTGCGATCGCCACCGTGATGCCGGCGTGCGTGGTCTTGCGTACGATTAGACGCGCGTTTCGCGCGGTTGTGGTGGAGTCCGGCGCCGTTGCCGCCAGCAGCGCGCACGGCTCGCACACACCATCGACGCCGAGATGCGCGTGTGCCGCCGCAGACGGCGACGCGACCGGTACGGCGGCGATCTGCTCGCGGCTGAACAGTTGCAGCGGCAGCTGATGGCGCGAGCAGAATTCGAGCAGGCCTGCTTCGTTGGCTTTGGTGTCGATCGTCGCGATGGCGTGGATCTGCTCGAAGGCATTCGATCCGAGCGCTGCGCGCACCGCGGCTTCGATCTCAGCGGCTTCGCTGTGCAAGCGGCAACCGATGCCGACGCTCAGCGTTTTGGTCGCGCGTCCGAGTCCGTGTCGTGTCGCGCTCGCTGCCAGTTCGTGAGCAAAGCCGGCGTCGCGTTTGGCCGCATCACGCGCCAGTGCGAGCGACGCCACAGCGCCGATCACGACGATCGCCGGCGAGCCGAGCCCCGCGCGCGCCACCGCCTCGGCGAACTCGCGAAGCGGCGCGAGCACATGACGCTGCTCAGGCCGCGTCGCCGACTCGATCGCCGCGCACGGCGTGTCGGCGGACATGCCGGCCGCGAGCAATGCGCGGGCGATCTCGCCGAGCCGGCGCATGCCCATGTAGATCACCAGCGTCATGCGCGTCGCGGCGAGCGCGGCCCAGTCCGGTTCGCCACTGCCGGCGCCGTGGCCGGTGACGAACACGACGCCCTGCGCGTGATCACGATGCGTGACCGCGATACCGAGCGCCGCGGGCGCCGCGATGCCGGCCGTGATGCCGTTGATCACGTCGACTTCGATACCGGCGGCCTGCAGCGCCTGCAACTCTTCGCCGCCGCGGCCGAACACGAACGGATCGCCGCCCTTGAGCCGCGCGACGCTGCGCCCCGCGCGCAGATGCCCGAGCATTTGCGCGACGATGTCGGCTTGCGGCGTCGACGGATGGCCGCCGCGTTTGCCGACGTACACGACTTGCGCGTCGGCGCGTGCGAACTGCAGCACGTCGGGATTCACCAGATCGTCGACGAGCACGACATCGGCCTGCGCGAGCGCGCGGGTGGCCTTCAGCGTGATCAGTTCGACGTCGCCGGGACCGGCGCCGATCAGCCAGGCGCGCGTCATCGCAGCGTGCATGGCGCGCGCCATGCGGTGATGGAAGAAGAGAAGCGGCGTGCGACAGCGCGCGCGGCGGTGAATATAGAGGTCATGCGGAACTGCGAATCCGGGCACGCGCGATGCCGCGCTGCTACGCCTTCACATCCGTTCCCCGCGGATTCCGGCGGCCGGCGGCGCCACGTGATGCACGGATGCAATGCGGCACCGCCTCCGCGTTTGGCCGGTATCCGGGCTGGCGGCCTCATGCGCTTCGCCTTCCCGTCCCGGTTTGTGGATTCGCGGGACAGTGGCATCAAAAAACGCATGCGCGGCACGTCGGAATCGAAGGCGAATCGAATCGCGCGCCGCAGGTCGCTTACCGTTGCGGGGACAGCACAGGTTGAACGCGCGAGGCGCTGCCTGTTTCCCGTTTAACTGCACACGCGAGCGCATGTGCGGGCACCAAACGCGCGCATACGATAGCACATGGCGCCTTGCCGGATAAGCCACGGCGGCGCTTTCCGGCTCTGTACGTTGCTTGACTGCGCAAGTCCGCGGGCCTACACTCGCACGCACTTTGGGTGCTCGCGTGCGCGCTCGTGCGCATGCAGTTAAACGGGAAACAGGGAGCCAGCTGCTCTGGAGCGGCTAACCTGTGCTGTCCCCGCAACGGTAAGCGAAAGCGGTTCCGGCTTGATAGCCGGGCACCGCAGTGCCGGCTTCGATGTCCTCGCGCAAGGTCGCATGGACATTTCACCACTGGCCGAGAAACCACTCGGCCGGGAAGGGGAAGCGGCGCTTTCGCCAGCCCGGATACCGGCCCAAAGAAGCAGAACGACCGCCGCGGGGATGCGGTGGCGCGTTCATGACCTCAGTTCCGCTTTCTGTATTTCCGTTGTCGCGGCAATGCCGTCGTTCGTCCCCGTGTCTGGTGATCGCTGGTACTGCTGCGCGTGCTTCATTCGCTCCATTCGCCAGCCGACGCGGACCCACGCGCGGACTTTCCGGCATACCGATCAACGCCAAGGGATGGACCTCACGATGCAAACTCAATTGCGCAAGATCCCCGTCACGATCGTCACGGGCTTTCTCGGCAGCGGCAAAACCACGCTGCTGCGGCACATTCTTCAGCATGCGGGCGGCAAGCGCATCGCGGTGATCGTCAACGAGTTCGGCGAGCTCGGCATCGACGGCGAAATCCTCAAGGGCTGCGGCATCGGTTGCGATGAAAACGGCGTCGAGACCGAAGGGCAATTGTATGAACTCGCGAACGGTTGTTTGTGCTGCACCGTGCAGGAAGAGTTTTTCCCGGTGATGGAGAAACTCGCGGAACGCCGCGACGAACTCGATCACGTGCTGATCGAAACGTCGGGTCTGGCGTTGCCGAAGCCGCTCGTGCAGGCGTTCAACTGGCCGCAAATCCGCAACGGCTTCACGGTCGACGCGGTGGTGACGGTCGTGGACGGCCCGGCCGCCGCGAGCGGCCAGTTCGCCGATAACCCGCTCGCCGTCGATGCGCAGCGCAAGGCCGATCCGAATCTCGATCACGAGTCGCCGCTACACGAGCTGTTCGAAGACCAGTTGTCGGCGGCCGATCTGGTGATTCTGAACAAGACCGATCTGCTCGACGACGCGCGGCAGCACGAGGTCGAAGCCGCGATCCGCGCGGAGATTGCGCCGCAGGTGAAGATCGTGCGCGCGCAGCGGGGACAGCTCGACCTGCATACGCTGCTGGGCCTCGAAGCGGCCTCGGAAGAGACGATCCACCTGCGTCACGACCACCACGGTTCCGCCGACGACCCCGACCATCACCACGATGAATTCGATTCGGTCGTCGTGCAGGCATCCGTACCGTCGCGCGACGCGGCGCTCGCCGCCTTGCAGGCGCTCGTCGAAACCCACACGATTTACCGTGTCAAAGGCTTCGCGGCACTGCAGGGCGCGGCGATGCGTCTCGTGATCCAAGGCGTGGGCCGGCGCTTCGACAGCTACTTCGACCGGCGCTGGCAAGCGGGTGAAAATGGCGACGGCGCGTTGAGCCGCTTCGTACTGATCGGCGCAGACCTCGACCAGCACGCGCTGCAACAGGCGTTCGACGCGTCGCTCGGCGCGACGTCGAACGCGACGGCATAAACGGGCGCACCAGCATGCATCTGCTGCGCACGACGCCGGGCGGCTTCGTCGACGATACGCAGGGCGTGATCCGCATCGATCAGCAGCCCGCCGATATCGTCGTGCTCAGTTCCGCCGACACCACGCTGTCGCTGCTCGCGAGCGTGGTGCCGCGTCTCGGCGACGGCTTTCCGAGCGTGCGGCTCGCGAACGTTACGTATCTGCGTCAGCCTGCTTCGGTCGATTTTTATCTTGACGACGTGTTGCAGCATGCGCGCGTGGTCGTCGTCGATCATCTCGGCGGCGAAACGTATTGGCCGTACGGCATCGAGCAGGTGGTCGCGCTCGCGCAGCGCAAACAGCAAACACTCGCGATGTTTTCCGGCGATCTGCAGGAAGACCCGAACCTGCTCGCGCGCAGCACCGCGAGCGCCGAACTGTGTCAGCAGCTGTGGCGCTATCTGCGCGAGGGCGGTCCGCAGAACGCCGAGGCGTTTTTGCGCTGCATCGCGTATCGCGCGCTCGACTGGGGGCGCGAATCCGATCCGCCGCGCGCGTTGCCGGCCGCGTCGCTGTATCACCCCGAGCGCGATACCCCCATCGTCGCCGACTGGCAGGCGCGTTGGCGGCAAGGCGCGCCGGTCGTCGCGGTTCTGTTCTACAAGGCGCATCTGCAGGCCGCCAATACCGCCGTGTTCGATGCGCTGATCGACGCGCTCGAAGCGCAAGGGCTCAATCCGCTGCCGCTCGCGATCACGTCGTTGAAAGATGCGGTGAGCCGCGATGTCGTGCAGTCGCTGTGCGCGCAACATGGTGTCGCGCTGGTGTTGAACACCACAGCGTTCGCCGCATCCGCGATCGACGACCCGGAGCCGCTCGCGCTCGCCGGCGACGCGCCGGTGTTTCAGGTGATCCTGAGCGGCGGCAATCGCGAAGACTGGCTGAAGGACAACCACGGCCTCAATTCGCGCGACATCGCGATGCATATCGCGCTGCCCGAAGTGGACGGGCGCATCATCACGCGCGCGATCAGCTTCAAGGGGCTCGCGTATCGCTGTGCGCATACGCAGGTCGACGTGGTCCGCTATCAGCCCGACCTCGAACGGGTGCGCTTTCTCGCCGAGCTGAGCCGGCGCTGGTGCCGTTTGCGTTCGCTCGATAACACCGACAAGAAAGTCGCGTTGATTCTCGCCAACTATCCGATGAGCGAAGGGCGCATTGGCAATGGCGTCGGGCTCGATACACCGGCGTCGGTGGTCGGCATTCTGTCGATGCTGCGCGATGAAGGCTATCGTGTCGGCGAATTGCCCGAAAACGGCGATGCGTTGTTGAACAGGCTGACCGAAGGCGTGACCAACGATCCGGTCGTACGCGATCTGCGTCCGGCCCTGCAAAGCCTCGCACTCGACGACTATCTCGCGCATTTCAACGCGTTGCCGGCGAGCGTGCGCGACGCGTTGAACGCGCGCTGGGGCAAGCCCGAGCAGGACCCCACGCTGCGGCGCGGCCGCTTCGTGATCGCCGGCTGGCGCTGCGGCCAGGTGTTCGTCGGCATTCAGCCTTCGCGTTCGCGCGAGCACGGCGACTACGCGAGCTATCACGATGCGGAGCTCGTACCGCCGCACGCATACCTCGCGTTCTATTTCTGGCTGCGCCATCAGTTCGGCATCGACGCGGTCGTGCACGTCGGCAAGCACGGCAACCTGGAATGGCTGCCGGGCAAAAGCGTCGCCTTGAGCGACGCGTGCTGGCCCGATCTGATTCTCGGACCGATGCCGCATCTGTATCCGTTCATCGTCAACGATCCGGGCGAGGGCAGCCAGGCGAAGCGGCGCGCGCAGGCGGTGATCATCGATCATCTGATGCCACCGCTTACACGCGCCGAAAACTATGGGCCGCTACAGGACCTCGAACGCCAGGTCGACGAATACTACGAAGCATTGATGGTCGATTCGCGTCGCGCGAAGCTCTTGCGTCGCACGATTCTGACGACGATCGTCGAGCATCGGCTGCACGAAGAGCTGAGTCTCGCGGCGCCGAACGCACAGGACGATGAAGACGCGCTGCTCACACGCGTCGATGCGTGGCTGTGCGAGCTGAAGGAAGCGCAGATTCGCGATGGCCTGCATACGTTCGGGCAGTCGCCGCGCGGCGCGCAGCGGCGCGACACGCTGCTCGCGCTCGGGCGCTTTCCCGTCGGCGATGGGCGGGCCGGCAAGGCGGGGCTCGTCGACGCGCTGGCGCGCGATCTGCGCATCGATCATCGGTTCGACCCGTTGAGGGTGGATTGGGCCGCCGCATGGGACGGCCCGCGACCCGATGTATTGCAGCGGGTCAGCGATGCGCCGTGGCGACATTACGGCGATACGCGCGAGCGGCTGGAATTGCTCGCGGGCGAGCTGTTGCGCGGTGTCTGCGATGTCGATTGCGATGACGCGGATCGTTCGCAGGCCGTCCCCGTAGCCGACGAAAGTCTGCCGCAAGCGGCACAGGTGATCGCACGCCTGCGCGACGACGTGCTGCCGCGTCTCGACGCCTGCGGCCCGCAGGAAATGACGCAGCTGAAACGCGGCCTCGAAGGACGTTTCGTGCCGCCAGGCCCGAGCGGTTCGCCGTCGCGCGGTCGGCCCGACGTGCTGCCGACCGGCCGCAACTTCTATTCGGTCGACACGCGCGCGGTGCCGACGCAAGCCGCGTGGGCGCTCGGCCTGAAATCGGCGCAGCAACTGATCGAGCGGCATCTGCAGGAGCACGGCGATTATCCCCGCGCGATCGGCCTGTCGGTCTGGGGCACCGCGACGATGCGCACCGGCGGCGACGATATCGCGCAGGCGCTCGCGCTGCTCGGCGTGCGGCCGAAATGGGCGCCGGGCAGCCACCGTGTGACGGACTTCGAGATCATGCCGATCGACGCGTTCGATCGGCCGCGTATCGACGTCACGTTGCGCGTATCCGGTTTCTTTCGCGATGCGTTCGCGAACGTGATGCATCTGTTCGATGCGGCCGTGCAAGCGGTTGCCGAACTCGACGAGCCCGCGGAGCTGAATCCGATTCGCGCGCGCGTGCAGCGCGAACGCGATGCGTTGATCGCGCGCGGCATGGACCCGGTCGAAGCGCGCAAGCGCGCGGGCTGGCGCGTGTTCAGCGCGCGGCCGGGCACGTACGGCGCGGGTCTGCAGCAGATGATCGACTCGCGTCAATGGCAGACCGACGCCGATCTCGCGAACGCGTATCAGGCATGGGGCGGATATGCGTACGCGCAGAAGAGCGCGGGCGAAGAAGCGCATCAAGCGTTTGGCACGCGCCTCGCAGTGATGGACCTCGTGCTGCAGAACCAGGACAACCGCGAGCACGACGTGCTCGATTCGAACGACTACTACCAGTTTCAGGGCGGCATGGTCGCGGCGGTGCGGCATCTGGCAGGTCAGCAGCCGCGCGTCTATCACGCGGATCACAGCAATCCGGCCGCGCCGCGCGTGCGGACGTTGCACGAGGAGATCGCGCGCGTGATCCGCTCGCGCGTGGTCAATCCGAAATGGCTCGACGGCGTGAAGCGCCACGGCTACAAGGGCGCGGCCGAGATCGCCGCGACCGTCGATTATCTGTATGGCTACGACGCGACCGCGCGCGTGATCGCGGATCATCAATACGCGCTCGTCGCCGATGCATATCTGAATGACGCCGATACGCGCGCGTTCATGCAACGGCACAATCCGCATGCGCTGCATTCGATCTGCGAGCGTTTGCTCGAGGCGATGCAGCGAGGGCTGTGGCAGCAGCCGGGTGACTATCGCGCGCAGGTGGAAACGCATCTGCTGGCGAGCGAACAGCAGATCGAAGGAAGACAAACATGAATGGAGCGATGCGAGGAGCGGGCGACGCAGGTAGCTCCGCCTGTGTATCGGGTACGGCGGCGCGGCCCGTTTTTCCGTTTACGGCGCTGATCGGCCAGGCCTCGTTGCAGCAGGCGCTGGTGCTCGCGGCGATCGACCCGGGCTTGGGCGGCGTATTGATCAGCGGACCGCGTGGCACGGCGAAGTCGACTGCCGCGCGCGCGCTTGCCGAACTGCTGCCGGAGGGAGAGTTCGTGAATCTGCCGCTTGGCGCGAGCGAGGATCGTCTGATCGGCACGCTCGATATCGAAACCGTGTTGCGCGACGGCTCGGTGCGCTTCTCGCCGGGGCTGCTCGCGAAGGCGCATCGCGGCGTGCTGTACGTCGACGAAGTCAATCTGCTGCCCGATGCGCTCGTCGATGCGTTGCTCGATGCGGCGGCGAGCGGCGTGAATACCGTCGAACGCGATGGCGTGTCGCATAGTCATGACGCGAGCTTCGTGCTGATCGGCACGATGAACCCCGAAGAGGGCGAGTTGCGGCCGCAATTGATCGACCGCTTCGGTCTGATGGTGGAGTTGCAGAACGCGTTCGAGCCGCAGGTGCGGCAGGCGATCGTCAAAGCGCGGTTCGCGTTCGATCTCGATCCCGCTGGGTTTCGTACCGTTTACGCGGAGCAGCAGGCTTCATACGTGCAGCGAATTCGCTCGGCGCGCGCGGCGCTGCCGCTGCTGTCGTTCGATGACGCCGTCCATGCGCGCGTGAGCGCGCTATGCATCGACGCGGCCGTCGACGGCCTGCGCGCCGACCTCGTGATGCTGCGCGCGGCGCGCGCGCTGGCCGCATTCGAACGGGCAGATGCGGTGACGGTGCGACATGTGGAGCGCGTTGCCGATCCGGTGCTGCTTCATCGGCGGCGTCAGCATGATTCGCAACATGCGAATCAGCGCCGGCCAGAGAGCGCGGCGCCGGCACGGGACGTCGCTGAGGGTGCGTCTGGCGATACGGCTGCATCCACGACACCTTCCGCCGACTCCGACTGGGGCTACCTGCCGCCCGAGCCGGCCGCGGCTTTGCCTGTCAAAGGCGTCATTGCGCTCGACGCAAAAAAACGCTGAGCCATCGGAAAGGCGCCGCCGCTGACTCGCGCAGCGGTTTTCGATGGCGACAAGGCGTGAGGGCGGATTCGCGCGACACGTCGCGCGGCGAACCGGGCAGGCGCATTGCATGGCCACCGACGCTCGCCGCGATGCGCGAGCACACGCTGCGTCGAGAGCATCTGCGCTTCGTACGGGAAGTGCCGCATGGCGGTGTGCTGCATTGCTTCGTGCTGGATTGCTCCGGGTCGATGCTGGCGGGCCAACGCCTCGCGTTGGCGAAGGGTCTACTGACTGCCTTGTTCAACCGTGCGAGTGCGATGCGCGCCGAGGCTGCGCTGATCTGCTTCGGCGGTACGGGAGCGGATGTGCGCTTCGGCCCAGCCGTGCCGCGCTGGTGGAACGAGCGATGGCTCGCGCCCGTGGGCGGAGGCGGCGGTTCGCCGCTCGCGTCGGGCGTGCGCAGCGCCGCGCAACTGCTCGAACGCTGCGCGCGGCGACGGCCGGCCCAGCAGCGCTGGTTATGGATTCTGACCGACGGCCGCACGAGCGACGAACCCGCGCGGCCGGCCGACGTCGATGAAGTCGTGTTCGTCGATTTCGAGCGTGGTGCGATACGGCTCGGTCGTTGCGAGGTGCTCGCCAATACCTGGGGAGCGCGGCGGTTGACGCCGGAAGAGTTGCTCGGCTGATCGATGTGTGCGCAGGTCGGCGCTGCTGTGTCCCCACGCGCGTTGCTTTTGTGGCCGTACCGCTTATTTCAGTCCGTTGGACCAGTGCTGCACATCCTCCTGACGATCGAACACGAACACCTTCATCGCCATCTGTTGAACGGAATCGAGGTGATCCAGTTCGAGCCCATGCATGGACGGCTCGCCAGGCGTTTTGCCCTTCTGAATGTTGCGGATCACCGCCGTTGTCTCAATCTGTGAATCGTATTCGGCCGACTTCAGCCGGAACGCGATGCGCAGTCGCTCGCCGACTTCGCCCAGTGTCCATGACGCACTCAACGACATGCCGAGCGCGCTGATGCCCTTGGCTAGTCCAAGGCCTTCGTAAGTGTCAGCGCTCCCGCCGATGCCGAACCGCACGGGCAGGTGCGCATGGACGCGGATCGATTTGCGCTCACGGAGCCGGCGGACCACGCCGGGCCTCGACAACACGGCATAGTCGAACGGCACGCGGCAGACCGCTTCGACCGTGCAGACGAAACGGAACACGGCCTGACTCGCGATCGCGACGATCTCGACGTTCTCACCGGGCGTGAGCGGCCGCGGTTGGCCCTGCTGCATCGGCGGCGTGACGAACAGCGCATGATTCGGCGCGAAACCGATGATGCTGCAAGGTTGCATCGGCGCGCCGCTGCCGAGTTGCGAACGCATGCCGATCAATGCGCCGATCTCGAGGTGCATGTCCTTCGGCGTCAACTCACCGGCGTGGTCAGGCTGGGCGGTTGGCGCCGGCGGTTGTCGTGCGCCGAGGTCGAACAGGTCGCCGCGTTGCGGGCGGAAGTGTTGAAACAGAAAGGCGCGCTCGTCGGTGGTCGCGAGCGTCGTCGCGCTTGCGAAGAGCAGCGTGCCGTCGGCATCGACGATCGGCCATGGGAGCGGCGTGCCTACCGGCACAGTATCAGGCTCGAGCATCGGGGATGCCGCGGCGGGCTGGGTGTCCTCGACGTGTGCGTCGACGAGATTGTCCATAGTCGGCAGCTAATTTAAGTGGCGGAGTGATCTGATTGACGGCGGGGAAGGGTAGAACTTTAATTTGGGGAGCGGTGGTGAGTTCGAGCCGTGCTCGGACTACTTTGTTTTGTCGGTATTAGGACTTCGGCGGGGTTGAATCGGATGGCTAACTATTTTCGCTGATTTTTTGGTCTGGCCAGAGTTGACTCTTTTCAGGGCTGGCGGCAATGCGATGGAGATGGCAGTCTTTGCTCCCAAAATAAATTGTGAGAAGGGTATTGACGCGTTGTCGAGCGCTCTCCATAATCCCGTTTCTCTGCTGCAGACGCAGCGACGCAAACGAAGCAGTGCCGGGCAGGAGTGGTTCAGGCGCGGCGGGTTTGGCGGACCGATCTTTAAAAACTAACAGCCGATAAGTGTGGGCGCTTGATGCGGAATGCGGCGGCGGATTCTCCGGAGTCTGCTGCCAGGCAGAAGTATCAGCAGCCTCACACAGTATTAGAGGAAGGTTTGTCTGTCGGAAGACGGACTGATCATCGTCAGTACGTTGAGTGAGCGACCGGGTTCGAGAGAGCCCGAAAACAGTAACAGGTTTGAACTGAAGAGTTTGATCCTGGCTCAGATTGAACGCTGGCGGCATGCCTTACACATGCAAGTCGAACGGCAGCACGGACTCCGGTCTGGTGGCGAGTGGCGAACGGGTGAGTAATACATCGGAACGTGTCCTGGAGTGGGGGATAGCCCGGCGAAAGCCGGATTAATACCGCATACGCTCGGGAGAGGAAAGCGGGGGATCTTTCGGGACCTCGCGCTCAAGGGGCGGCCGATGGCAGATTAGGTAGTTGGTGGGGTAAAGGCCTACCAAGCCGACGATCTGTAGCTGGTCTGAGAGGACGACCAGCCACACTGGGACTGAGACACGGCCCAGACTCCTACGGGAGGCAGCAGTGGGGAATTTTGGACAATGGGCGCAAGCCTGATCCAGCAATGCCGCGTGTGTGAAGAAGGCCTTCGGGTTGTAAAGCACTTTTGTCCGGAAAGAAAACCTCGTGGCTAATATCCGTGAGGGATGACGGTACCGGAAGAATAAGCACCGGCTAACTACGTGCCAGCAGCCGCGGTAATACGTAGGGTGCGAGCGTTAATCGGAATTACTGGGCGTAAAGCGTGCGCAGGCGGTGCTGTAAGACCGATGTGAAATCCCCGGGCTTAACCTGGGAACTGCATTGGTGACTGCAGCGCTGGAGTATGGCAGAGGGGGGTGGAATTCCACGTGTAGCAGTGAAATGCGTAGAGATGTGGAGGAACACCGATGGCGAAGGCAGCCCCCTGGGCCAATACTGACGCTCATGCACGAAAGCGTGGGGAGCAAACAGGATTAGATACCCTGGTAGTCCACGCCCTAAACGATGTCAACTGGTTGTCGGGCCTTCATTGGCTTGGTAACGTAGCTAACGCGTGAAGTTGACCGCCTGGGGAGTACGGTCGCAAGATTAAAACTCAAAGGAATTGACGGGGACCCGCACAAGCGGTGGATGATGTGGATTAATTCGATGCAACGCGAAAAACCTTACCTACCCTTGACATGTATGGAATCCTGCCGAGAGGCGGGAGTGCCCGAAAGGGAGCCATAACACAGGTGCTGCATGGCTGTCGTCAGCTCGTGTCGTGAGATGTTGGGTTAAGTCCCGCAACGAGCGCAACCCTTGTCCCTAGTTGCTACGCAAGAGCACTCCAGGGAGACTGCCGGTGACAAACCGGAGGAAGGTGGGGATGACGTCAAGTCCTCATGGCCCTTATGGGTAGGGCTTCACACGTCATACAATGGTCGGAACAGAGGGTTGCCAAGCCGCGAGGTGGAGCCAATCCCAGAAAACCGATCGTAGTCCGGATCGCACTCTGCAACTCGGGTGCGTGAAGCTGGAATCGCTAGTAATCGCGGATCAGCATGCCGCGGTGAATACGTTCCCGGGTCTTGTACACACCGCCCGTCACACCATGGGAGTGGGTTTTACCAGAAGTGGCTAGTCTAACCGCAAGGAGGACGGTCACCACGGTAGGATTCATGACTGGGGTGAAGTCGTAACAAGGTAGCCGTATCGGAAGGTGCGGCTGGATCACCTCCTTTCCAGAGCTATGCATTCACTGCATTCAAGTGCTCACGCTTATCGGCTGTGGTTAATGGCAGCAACGCAGACAGACAGCAGGGGTCTGTAGCTCAGCCGGTTAGAGCACCGTCTTGATAAGGCGGGGGTCGATGGTTCGAATCCATCCAGACCCACCAGTGTCGTGTCGGGTGAGCTGAAGGGCTGGGGCCGCTGGAATGGCTGTGGGACAGGGGGATTAGCTCAGCTGGGAGAGCACCTGCTTTGCAAGCAGGGGGTCGTCGGTTCGATCCCGTCATCCTCCACCAATCCTCAATGCGCAGTGTTCTGCCTGCAGGCAGAGCGTTGCGCATTGGCGATTGAGCCAGTCAGGGCGGTATGAGGCAGAGGCTTCATACCGGCTGTCGTTCTTTAACAATCAGGAAGAAGTAGTAAAGAGATTCACGAAAGCATGCCTGGAGATGGGTGTGTGAGTAGGTGAATCAGGGTTGTGATTGTATCGATGTATTTTAAAGGTGATCGAGAGATCGCTTTGGAATACGGCGCAACACGAATACTCAACCTGTAGCGAGTGCGTCTGTCCCCTCCGGGGATGGGACCCACGTAAGCGCTCAAGCGCTCACGTGGGTCGACCCAGAGACACACCCGTTATAGGGTCAAGCGAACAAGTGCATGTGGTGGATGCCTTGGCGATCACAGGCGATGAAGGACGCGGTAGCCTGCGAAAAGCTCCGGGGAGCTGGCAAACGAGCATTGATCCGGAGATGTCCGAATGGGGAAACCCACTCCTAATGGAGTATCCGCAGCTGAATCCATAGGCTGCGTGAGGCGAACGCGGTGAACTGAAACATCTAAGTAACCGCAGGAAAAGAAATCAACCGAGATTCCCAGAGTAGTGGCGAGCGAAATGGGATCAGCCGGTACACGTTATCTGTATTGTTAGTCGAACGCTCTGGAAAGTGCGGCCATAGCAGGTGATAGCCCTGTAGACGAAAACAGCATGGAAGAACTGGGTGTACGAGAAGTAGGGCGGGACACGTGAAATCCTGTCTGAAGATGGGGGGACCATCCTCCAAGGCTAAATACTCGTGATCGACCGATAGTGAACCAGTACCGTGAGGGAAAGGCGAAAAGAACCCCGGGAGGGGAGTGAAACAGATCCTGAAACCGCATGCATACAAACAGTCGGAGCCTCTGCGAAGGGGTGACGGCGTACCTTTTGTATAATGGGTCAGCGACTTACATTCAGTGGCGAGCTTAACCGATTAGGGCAGGCGTAGCGAAAGCGAGTCCGAACAGGGCGTCCAGTCGCTGGGTGTAGACCCGAAACCAGGTGATCTATCCATGGCCAGGTTGAAGGCACGGTAACACGTGCTGGAGGACCGAACCCACTAACGTTGAAAAGTTAGGGGATGAGCTGTGGATAGGGGTGAAAGGCTAAACAAACCTGGAAATAGCTGGTTCTCTCCGAAAACTATTTAGGTAGTGCCTCGTGTATCACCTTCGGGGGTAGAGCACTGTCATGGTTGTGGGGTCCATTGCGGATTACTACGCCATAGCAAACTCCGAATACCGAAGAGTGCAATCACGGGAGACAGACATCGGGTGCTAACGTCCGGTGTCAAGAGGGAAACAACCCAGACCGCCAGCTAAGGTCCCCAAATATGGCTAAGTGGGAAACGAAGTGGGAAGGCTAAAACAGTCAGGAGGTTGGCTTAGAAGCAGCCACCCTTTAAAGAAAGCGTAATAGCTCACTGATCGAGTCGTCCTGCGCGGAAGATGTAACGGGGCTAAGCCATATACCGAAGCTGCGGATGCACAGTAATGTGCATGGTAGGAGAGCGTTCCGTAAGCCTGCGAAGGTGCACTGGAAAGTGTGCTGGAGGTATCGGAAGTGCGAATGCTGACATGAGTAGCGATAAAGGGGGTGAAAGGCCCCCTCGCCGTAAGCCCAAGGTTTCCTACGCAACGTTCATCGGCGTAGGGTGAGTCGGCCCCTAAGGCGAGGCAGAAATGCGTAGCTGATGGGAAGCAGATTAATATTTCTGCACCATTGTGAAATGCGATGGGGGGACGGATCGCGGAAGGTTGTCCGGGTGTTGGAAGTCCCGGTCCTTGCATTGGAGAAGGCGCTTTGGCAAATCCGGGCGCGTAATTCAAGGGTGCGAGGCGAGCCACTTCGGTGGCGAAGCAACTGGAAGGGGTTCCAGGAAAAGCCTCTAAGCTTCAGTTTCACAGTGACCGTACCGCAAACCGACACAGGTGGGCGAGATGAGTATTCTAAGGCGCTTGAGAGAACTCGGGAGAAGGAACTCGGCAAATTGGTACCGTAACTTCGGGATAAGGTACGCCCTGGTAGCCTGACTGGCCTGCGCCAGAAGGGTGAAGGGGTTGCAATAAACTGGTGGCTGCGACTGTTTAATAAAAACACAGCACTCTGCAAACACGAAAGTGGACGTATAGGGTGTGACGCCTGCCCGGTGCCGGAAGATTAAATGATGGGGTGCAAGCTCCTGATTGAAGTCCCGGTAAACGGCGGCCGTAACTATAACGGTCCTAAGGTAGCGAAATTCCTTGTCGGGTAAGTTCCGACCTGCACGAATGGCGTAACGATGGCCACACTGTCTCCTCCCGAGACTCAGCGAAGTTGAAGTGTTTGTGATGATGCAATCTCCCCGCGGCTAGACGGAAAGACCCCATGAACCTTTACTGTAGCTTTGCATTGGACTTTGAACCGGTCTGTGTAGGATAGGTGGGAGGCTATGAAGCGTGGACGCCAGTCTGCGTGGAGCCGTCCTTGAAATACCACCCTGATCTGTTTGAGGTTCTAACCTTGGCCCGTGATCCGGGTCGGGGACCGTGCATGGTAGGCAGTTTGACTGGGGCGGTCTCCTCCCAAAGTGTAACGGAGGAGTACGAAGGTACGCTAGGTACGGTCGGAAATCGTGCTGATAGTGCAATGGCATAAGCGTGCTTGACTGTGAGACTGACAAGTCGAACAGGTGCGAAAGCAGGTCATAGTGATCCGGTGGTTCTGTATGGAAGGGCCATCGCTCAACGGATAAAAGGTACTCTGGGGATAACAGGCTGATACCGCCCAAGAGTTCATATCGACGGCGGTGTTTGGCACCTCGATGTCGGCTCATCTCATCCTGGGGCTGTAGCCGGTCCCAAGGGTATGGCTGTTCGCCATTTAAAGAGGTACGTGAGCTGGGTTTAAAACGTCGTGAGACAGTTTGGTCCCTATCTGCCGTGGGCGCTGGATATTTGAAGGGGGCTGCTCCTAGTACGAGAGGACCGGAGTGGACGAACCTCTGGTGTACCGGTTGTCACGCCAGTGGCATCGCCGGGTAGCTATGTTCGGAAGAGATAACCGCTGAAAGCATCTAAGCGGGAAACTCGCCTTAAGATGAGATATCCCCGGGGCTTCGAGCCCCTTGAAGGGTCGTTCAAGACCAGGACGTTGATAGGTCAGGTGTGCACGTACAGTAATGTACTGAGCTAACTGATACTAATTGCCCGTAAGGCTTGATCCTATAACAGGTGTGTCTCGACCCGCGTTAGTGCTTCAGCACTTGCGCGGGTCCGATCCCCGAAGGGGATTGGTGTGAACTCCCGCGGGAGCTAACAGAAACGCACGGTTGGGATTCAGTGTTGTGCCAGAAACAACACAACCCCCCACACGAATCCTTTACGCTTCTTCCCGATTGGCTGTGGCGCAACCGGTTGACTCCAACCCCCTGCGACGCAGCAACCCGTCATGCCTGATGACCATAGCGAGTCGGTCCCACCCCTTCCCATCCCGAACAGGACCGTGAAACGACTCCACGCCGATGATAGTGCGGATTGCCCGTGTGAAAGTAGGTAATCGTCAGGCTCCCCCCACGTCAGAAACCCCACCCGCCGCGGTGGGGTTTTTGCGTTTACGCGGCCGTCTTTGCGCGCTTCACCACTTTCCGATCCGCAACGCATCCGCGTAACCCGTCAGTTCCAGATAGGCTCGCCCTACATCCGCATTCTGTTGACTCACCCGTACCGCGCCTTCCCAATACACCGCACCGGTCGACTGTCGTGAGTCGAGTTCCTGATCGTCCATCAGCGGATCGAGTTGCCATGTCAGCGTTCCCGCTCTAACCGTCATCGAGACCGGATACAAGGTATTCGTGTGCGGCGAGCGCCATATGCGACGCGGCGTGAAGTCGACTTCACCGGGGTCGAAATTCGTTACCTGACCATCGGGTCTGCGAAGCGTCGCGTGGGCCCATACTGCATGTCCGTCGCGGCTACGGATCTTGAATGCCATTAGCGCCGAGCCGTCCGTCAAATTGGCGCCGAGCCAATCCCATCCGACCGCATTGGCGTCGAGCAACGTGCTCGACCACTCGTGATCGAGCCATGCGGTCCCCGTCACTGCTGCATCGCGCGTCGTGTCGTTTCCACCTCCGGCTGGGCGCACCACCGTGCCCGTCACGCGGAGTTGCGGTTCGCTGTAGTAATAGCTCGCCTGTTCGGGCCGCGGTCCTTTGCGCGAGTAACCGCGCTCGCCCTGAATCAGCGGAGGCTGCGTTGGCGCGAGTTGGAGGTGTAGCGAGAATCCGCTTGCATCGGCGGTGACGTCGTAGTGGCCATCCGCGGCGCGAATCATTTTCCAGGCGTCGAGTTTGACGTCGGTGTTGGCGGTCTTCGCGTAGGCGAGCCCGAGACCCTGCCGAGCGATGCGTTGATCGTGAACGAGGCGTCCGATGGCCGGATCGCTCAGCGCAGCGTGCGCGATGATCAGTTGCGACGGGGCGAAATCGCTGGGATCGGCGGCATCGTGACCGGTCGCCGAACGGAAGAACGTGATCTGGAATCCGAGCGGTCGGTTGTCGGGCGTCGTGAGCCAGCCTGTCGCGTACCACCATTCGGTGCGGAAAGCCGGATGAGCACCGCTGTCCCGCGGAAACGAGATCGGATGGTCTGGCGTGACTGCCGCGAAGGCGACCGGGGGGGATCCAGTGGAGTCGCTACTCGCGGCGAAAGAGGGCGACACAGCGGCTATGCCAATCCAAAGTAGCCCTCGGAAAAAAAGCTGAAGGCGCCGCGTCGGCGACCCGCCGTGTCGGCGCGCGATCCACGTCGCGCAGCCGTCAGGCGCAGAGCGAACCTCGCGAATGGCCGCGCTATCCCGGATCAACCGCATTCCCCGCGCACGCCGCGCAGTTGGCATCACCAGTCCTCCTTCACCGCGCGCACTGCATCCACCGACACCGCGCCGCGTCCCGCGACCACCGCCGTCGTACACGACAGCACCAGCATTACCAACGCGACTGTGCCCAGCACGAACCACGGTACATGCAGCGACATGCTCCAGTGAAACGACTGTGGATTGACGACGAACACGAGAATCAGGCTGATCGCGAAACCAAGCGCGAAACCGAGCGCAATGCCGCATGCGGTGAGCAGACCGCCCTCCGAAGCGAGGATCGCGAGAATCTGCGCGCGCGTCACGCCGACGTGGCGCAACATCCCGAACTCACGGGCGCGCGCGAGCGTCTGCGCGGAAAACGTCGCTGCGACGCCGAACAATCCGATCACGATCGCCACCGCCTCGAGCAGATACGTGACCGCGAAACTGCGATCGAAGATCACCAGCGTGCGCGCACGGATCTCGCCCGGTCGCGACAGCTCGAGCGAAGCGCCGAACGGCAACGCCTTCAAACTTGCGACGACGCGTTCGACACTCACGCCCGGCTCGACGGTCACGGCGACATCGGTTGCGGTGGAGTCGCCGGTCAGCCGCCGATAATCGGCAAGCCGTATCTGGATCGCGCCGCTCTGCCGCGCGTAGTCGCGCCAGACGCCGGCTACGACGAACGTCTGGCCATGTTCGCCAAGCGACAACCGCACACGTTGACCTAGCTCATACCCATACAGATCGACCATTGCTTCGGAAACCCAAATAGGTATGTCGCCGGCGCGAAGCGCGGACGGCGGCAGCACCGCGCCGGTCATCTGCAGAGTCGCGCCCGGATCGGTCGCGTCGATTTCGCGGGCGAGCAGCGCGACGTCCGGGCGCGCGGGATCGAGCGTCAGATGTGTGATGCGCGCGAACGCGGCGTTGCCGATGCCGGGCACCGTCGCGATGCGCGTCTGTTCGTCGGGCCGCAAGCCGCCACTGTCGCCGCTATTGCCGCCCGACGCTACGCGCACATACAGATCGGCGGACAGCAGATGCGTGATCCAGTTGTCGACAGACACGCGGAAGCTGGCCACCATGATCGCCATCGCGACGATCAGCGCGAAGCTCGACAGCACGCCGCCCATCGCGATCGACGCCTGCCCCGGCGCATTCGCGAGACGCGCAATCGCGAGCGTGCCCGTCGCGCCCGCGCGGCGTCGCGTGCCGCGCGCGCGGCCTGCCGCGCCGAATATCAGCGCGGTCACGCGCGGCATCAGCGCAATGCCGCCGACGAGCAGCAACGCGACCGCCAGATAACCGGCGATCGGCGCATCGAACCACGGCGGAAAGCGCGTCAGCGCGGCGGCCGCCAGCAAACAGCCGAACGCGGGCCACGGCGTCGCGAGCCGTGCCAATGCGCTTTCCTCGGCACCGGCCTTGAGTGCCGGGGCAGGCCGTGCGCGCGCCGCGTCGATGGCGGGCGCGACGCTGCCCAACACCGACACCGCGACCCCGAGCGCGAGAAACACCGCGCTCGCGAGCGGTTCGAAACCGACTCGCGGTTGCACGCCGGGAAAATAGCCGCCGCCGAGATCGCTGCCGAAGAAGCGCAGCGCACCGCTGGCCATCGCGTAGCCGAGCGCAAGTCCGCACAACGAGCCGAGCAACCCGAGCAGGGCGCCTTCAAGCAGGATCTGCCGCAATAGCTGAGCTCGCGTGAGCCCGAGCACGCGCAGCATCGCGAATTGCGATCGGCGTCGCACGACACCGAGTGCCTGAGTCGAAAACACGAGGAACGCGCCCGTGAACAGCGCGACCAGCGCGAGCACGTTCATGTTGATCCGGTAAGCACGCGACAGGCGATCGGTGCGGCTCTCAGTGTCGCGTGTCTCGGCGACTACCCATGTGCTGCCGAGCTGCTGTTGCAGATCGCGTTTGAAGCGTTTCCGATCGACGCCGCGTGCGAGTTGCACGTCAACGCGCGTCAGCTTGCCCACCTTGCCGAATCGCCATTGCGCGGCGGCGATGTCCATCACCGCGAGCCGTTGACCCGGCCGCGTGCGCACGAGCCCGCCCGCGACGCGCAGATGCAGGTCCGACGTACCGCTGCGTAGCGTGACGTGGTCGCCGGTCTTGACGTTCAGCCATTGCTGCGCGGCCGTCGACAGAAATATCGCATCGGAGGCGAGCGTGTCGAACGGGCGATCGGGCGAGGGCACGCCGATCAGATCGGGCGTGATCGACCTCGCCTTGAAGACGTCGATGCCGAGAACGGGCAGTGCACCGGTGCGGCCCGGCACCGCGACGTCGAGCGCGAGCACGGGACTCGCGAGCACCACACCCGGTTCGTTGGCGAGTCGCGGATAGAGGGACTCGTCGACGAAAGGCTGCGCGCCGCGCACCTGCAGATCCGCTTCGCCCGACAGACTGCGCGCGGCCGCCGAGAATTCGTTGAAGGCGGCGCTGTTGATCAATTGCACCGCATAGCCGAGCGCGACGCCTAGCGCGATCGTCGCGATGGCGACGAGTGCGCGTCCGCGATGACTGCGCCATTCCGCGACCATCAGCCAGCGCGCGAGAACACGATATCCCGCCGCGCGCGGCAGTGGACGAAGGTCAACGGCCATCGTGGGTCGAGCGGGCCGCGGCGTGCGCGACGTTCGCTGCCTTATCGCGCGCGCCATGCAAGTCGCCGTCGCTCAGGATCAACACGCGGTCGGCCACGGCGGCCGCGGCCTCGGAATGCGTGACCATGATCGTCGCCGCGCCGGTCGCCTTGCTTTGCGCGCGGAACAGGCCGAGCACGTCGCGCGCGGTGGCAGGGTCGAGGTTGCCGGTCGGTTCGTCGGCGAGAAGCAGCGTCGGACGATGCACTAGTGCGCGTGCAATGGCTACACGCTGCAACTCGCCGCCGGAGAGATCGCGCGGAAAGTCGTCGCCGCGTCCGCCGAGACCGACCGCCGCGAGCATGTCGAGCGCGGCGGCCGTCGGTAGATCATTGAGCAACAGTGGCAGCGCGACGTTCTGCGCGAGCGTCAGATGCGGCAGCACGTGAAACGCCTGGAACACGAAGCCGAGCTTCTGGCGCCGCAGTCGCGTCGCGGCGTTGTCGTCGAGTTGTTCGACCGGGCGTCCGTCGATTAGCACGCTGCCGCTATCGGCGCGGTCGAGCCCGGCGATCAGGTTGAGCAATGTCGACTTGCCGACGCCCGAGTCGCCCATGATCGCGACGAACTCGCCCGCTGCGAGTGTGAAGTCGAGCTGCGCGAGCACGATGCGGCCGGTGCCGTACCGCTTGCTGAGGCCGCGGCATTCGAGTGCGGGTACGACGTCGTCACGAAGCGCCATGCGAGGAGGTCCGGAAAAGGAGTCGGGCGAGGGGAGCCCGCTGCGCGAGTTGAGTGTGCCTCGCCGCGCGAGTTTCTGCAGCAGTTACCATGGCGCGGCGCTGGTCTGCGTAAGGAAAACGGAAGATTCGTGCGCTTGGAGTGGAACATTTTCAGCGCACCTTGATCGGGGCGCGCGGCACCGCTAGCGACCTCCTCGCCGGTTGGTTTGGACCGCCTGCACAAAAAATTTTTTATCGCCGACGAGGCAAATTTTTGTTTGATTGCCGCTCGTCCCCGACCGTCAAAAGGCACTCGGGAGCACGATCCGTTCCAATCGAACCAACCCCATAAACAGCGAATGTTCTAACAGCGGCCAATCTCCGGCTAATTGCCAGCTTTTGCTGCCAAACTGCCCAGACTAACGACGCCTTTGTAACAATGTGCAAGCGCACATTTCGATGCATTTTGCAAGCGCCCACCTCGCAACGATGTATTGTGACGCGGATTTCGCCGCTGTTGCGATGCAAAATTATTCTTATCTTGGTAATCTCCCACCCTTGGTCAGTCGTCTGCGGGTAAACGTGTAGCGGGAACCCCCCTCCACGCGTCAATTCCAGCGAACTCCAACTTACATTTCCATTTCAAAGCCTGCTTGTTTCGGCGGGCGTTGACGCGGCGTTTTGTACTTCAAGTTTTGACAGAGCACATGCCATTGCCTCTCCTAAGTCTTCTCATCTGGATCCCCATCCTCGCCGGGTTCGTGGTTCTGCGCGCCGGGTCGGACGCGGCGCATAATCGCACGCGCTGGCTCGCGCTGATCGGCGCGGTCGCGGGTTTCTTGCCGGTGATCCCGCTCGTGGCGGGTTTCCGTAACGACGTGAGCTCGATGCAGTTCGTCGAGAACGTCCGATGGTCGCCGACGTTCGATATCGCATGGCATGTGGGAATCGACGGGATTTCGCTGTGGCTCGTCGCGCTGACCGCGCTCACGACGATCATCATCGTGATCGCATCGTGGGAGTCGATCACGCAGCGCACCGCGCAGTACTTCGGCGCGTTCCTGATGCTGTCGGGCTTCATGCAGGGCGTGTTCACGTCCCTCGACGGCATGATGTTCTTCATTGCGTTCGAGGCGACGCTGATCCCGCTGTATCTGCTGATCGGCACCTACGGTCACAAGAACCGCACGTACGCGGCGGTGAAGTTCTTCTTCGTGTCGTTCCTCGGCTCGCTGATGATGCTGATGTCGCTGCTCTACCTGTATAGCCAGACGCACAGCTTCGACCTCGCCGTGTGGCGCGAAGCGCACCTCGACATGGTGCCGCAGGCGCTGATCTTCCTCGGCTTCCTTGCCGCGTTCGGCGTGAAGGTGCCGATGTGGCCGCTGCACACGTGGCTGCCCGACGTGCATCTCGACGGCCCGACGGGCGCCGCGGTGATGATTGGCATGCTGAAGATCGGCGGCTACGGTCTGCTGCGTTTCGCGCTGCCGATCGCGCCGCAAGCGAGCCATTTCTTCGCGCCGATGATGATCACGCTCTCGCTCGTCGCGGTGATCTATTCGAGCCTGCTCGCGCTCGTGCAGACCGACATGCGCCGACTGCTCGCGTATTCGACGGTCGCGCATATGGGCCTCGTCACGCTCGGTCTGTTCGTCTTCAACCGCTTCGGCCAGTCCGGCGCAATCGTGCAGATGATCTCGTACGGCGTGGTGTCCGGCGCGATGCTGTTGTGCACCGGCATGCTCTACGACCGCACAAAATCCGCGTCGATCGCCGAATACGGCGGCGTCGCCAACACGATGCCGCGCTTTGCCGCTTTCGTGATGCTGTTCTCGATGGCCAACATCGGTCTGCCGGGCACGTCGGGTTTCGTCGGCGAATTCATGGTGCTGATGGGCGCGATCCGCTTCAACTTCTGGATCGGGGCGATCGCCGCGACCACCCTGATCCTGAGCTCGGCCTACACGCTGTGGATGTACAAGCGCGTGATTTTCGGGGCGATCGCCAACGCGCGCGTCGCGAAGCTGAAGGACCTCGGCAAGCGCGAGTTCGCGCTGCTCGGTGCGTTGGCGCTGCTGGTGCTCGCGATCGGTCTCGATCCAAAGCCGTTCACCGATGCGATCGATCCGTCGGTCGGCACGCTGCTCGCGCAATCGGAACGCTCGGCGCTTCCTTCCGATTCCGTGCCGACGGAAGGCGGCGAGCATCTGCAGGCAGCGGCGCCCGGAGCGGCACCCGTCGCCGCGCACACTCCGGGTTAAAAGAACAGAGCGCAAGAGCCGTTGTTGCATCCACGCGTCAGGATGCGGCGACGCTTTTGCGCTTTTGCGCGTCGCTACTAGTCCCTTGATGAATGCATGAGTCGTGAGGTACGTCGGAATCGCCGCGCATTCAGCGATTTTTTAGTGCTTGTTTTTAAGGGACTTTGCGATGCGTCAACCTTTCGATGCTTCGTATCGGAGCGTCGCGAACGACGCTGGTGAATAGGGTGTGCGGGGAAATGCGGCAACGTGTCGCACTTCGTCTTGGCGCAATAGTTCGTTGCTGAATCGAGTGTTTACCGGACATTCGACGCCCACCTATTATGCGAGCGCTTATTAATGGAGAGCCGTCGAATGACGTTCGTTGAAGTCAAAAAAACGAGGCAGTGGATATGAAAGGACGGACGCTGAGAAGGCCGGCAAGATTCATTTCCGCCAGCCTCATGTTGTTGCTTTCGCGGTTGCAGCAACCTCGATATTCTGAATCCGAAGGGGAGTGTGGGACTCGCGGAGCGTGATCTGATCGCGACTTCGGTGTGGGCCATGCTGATCGTGGTGGTGCCGGTCATTCTGATGACACTGTTTTTCGCGTGGCGTTATCGCGCGTCGAACAGGAATGCCGACTACCAGCCAGGGTGGACGCATTCCACCGCGGTTGAAGTCGTCGTCTGGACGATTCCGACTTTGATCATTCTGTTCCTCGCCGTGTTGACGTGGCGGACGACGCATGAGCTCGATCCGTATCGCCCGCTCGAATCGCAGGTCAAGCCGATCAACGTCGAAGTCGTCGCGCTCGATTGGAAGTGGCTCTTCATCTATCCTGACCTCGGCATCGCTTCGGTGAACCAGCTCGCGATCCCGGTCGGTACACCGGTGAACTTCCGGATCACGTCGGACACGGTGATGAACTCGTTCTTCATCCCGCAGTTGGGCGGCCAGATCTATGCGATGGCGGGCATGCAAACGCGCCTGCACCTGATCGCCGATCACGCTGGCGACTATGCGGGCACTGCGGCGAACTTCAGCGGCAAGGGCTTTTCGGACATGAAGTTCCGCACGCTCGCCAGCTCGCCTGAAGACTTCAACGCGTGGGTCGCCAAGGTTCGCGCTTCGTCGGACCGTCTCGACATGGACCGCTATCACGCGGTGTCCGAGCCGAGCGAAAAGGACCCGGTGCGGTACTTTTCGACGGTCGATCCGAAGCTGTTCAACAACATCATCGCCCGCTACAACAACGGCAACGTCCTCGACAACATGAAGGACGCTAACTGTGCGCCTAAGGGGTAACGCATGTTCGGAAAACTAACGCTCGATGCGATCCCGTATCACGAGCCAATCATCGTTACGGCGGGCGCGGGGATGATCCTCGCTGCGCTGGCCGTGCTGGGCGCAATCACGTATTTCGGCAAATGGCGCTACTTGTGGTCCGAATGGTTGACCTCGGTCGACCACAAGAAGATCGGTGTCATGTATATCGTCATTGCCTTCGTCATGCTGCTGCGCGGCTTCGCCGACGCGATCATGATGCGTATGCAACTGGCGCTGTCGTACCTGGCCCCGGGCTTTTTGCCGCCGCATCACTACGACCAGATCTTCACCGCGCACGGCGTCATCATGATCTTCTTCATGGCGATGGCGTTCATGGTCGGTCTGATGAACCTCATCGTGCCCCTGCAGATCGGCGCACGCGACGTCGCGTTCCCGTTCATCAACTCGCTGAGCTTCTGGATGACGGCAATCAGCGCGATCCTGATCAACATCTCGCTGGTGATCGGTGAATTCGCGCAGACGGGCTGGCTCGCTTATCCGCCGCTGTCCGAATTGCAGTTCAGCCCCGGTGTCGGCGTCGACTACTACCTGTGGAGCTTGCAGCTCTCCGGTATCGGCACGTTGCTGACCGGGGTGAACTTCTTCGTGACCATCGTGAAGATGCGCGCGCCGGGCATGTCGTTCATGAAGATGCCGGTGTTCACGTGGACCGCGCTGTGCACCAACGTGCTGATCATGGCGTCGTTCCCGATCCTGACCGTCACGCTCGCGCTGCTCGGTCTGGACCGTTACCTCGGCATGCACTTCTTCACCAACGATGCCGGTGGCAACGCGATGCTGTACCTGAACCTGATCTGGGCATGGGGACACCCCGAGGTGTACATCCTGATCCTGCCGGCGTTCGGTATCTTCTCGGAAGTCGTCGCCACCTACGCGAAGAAGCCACTGTTCGGCTACAAGACGATGGTGTGGGCAACCTGCGCGATCATGGGGCTGTCGTTCCTCGTGTGGTTGCACCACTTCTTCACGATGGGTTCGGGCGCGGACGTCAATGCGTTCTTCGGTATCGCGACGATGATCATCTCGATTCCGACCGGCGTCAAAGTGTTCAACTGGCTGTTTACGATCTACAAGGGCCGTCTGCAATTCACGACGCCGGTTTTGTGGACGATCGGCTTCATCATCACTTTCACGATCGGCGGTATGACCGGCGTGATGATGGCGATTCCGGGCGCGGACTTCATGCTGCACAACAGCCTGTTCCTGATCGCTCACTTCCATAACGTAATTATCGGTGGCGTGCTGTTCGGCTATCTGGCCGGCTTCAACTACTGGTTCCCGAAGGCGTTCGGCTTCAAGCTGAACGAGAAGCTCGGCAAGGCCGCGTTCTGGTTCTGGCAGATCGGCTTCTGGGTTGCGTTCACGCCGCTGTACGTGCTCGGCTTCATGGGCATGACGCGTCGTCTGAACCACTACGACAACCCGACCTGGCATCCGTGGCTGATCGCCGCCGCGTTCGGCGCGGTGCTGATCGCGATCGGTATCGCTTGCCAGTTGCTGCAACTGGTCGTCAGCATCCGCGATCGCAACCTGGCGCAAAACCGCGACCTCACGGGCGATCCGTGGGACGGTCATACGCTGGAATGGGCGACGAGTTCGCCGCCGCCGGCTTATAACTTCGCGCATATCCCGGACGTTCGCTCGCTCGACGCGTTCACCGAAATGAAGTCGCGCAAGGGCGGTGTCAAGGTGCCGGCGTATCGCGACATTCACATGCCGTCGAATACGTCCGCGGGTCTGTTGGTGGGTCTGTTCTCGCTAGTGCTCGGTTTTGCTGGTGTGTGGCACATCTGGTGGCTTGCGATCGTTGGCGCGGTCGGCGCGATCGGCACCGTGATCATCTACAGCTTCATGGACAACGACGGCTATTACATTCCTGCCGACACTGTCGCGCTGATTGAGGACAAACGCAATGGCGGTGCTGGTGCCGTGGCCGGTGTCGGCGCAAGCGCCGGCAACCAGGTCGCGCTGGAGGTGGACTGATGTTACAGAAGACTATTGCGGTTGAGCCGCAACTCGCGCCGGACCACGTGCCGTCGCACTCGGTGTTCGGTTTCTGGCTGTACCTGATGACCGACTGCATCATTTTCGCGGCGCTGTTCGCGGTGTTCGCGGTGATGAGCCACCAGTTCGCGGGCGGTCCGAGCGGCAAGGACCTGTTCGAGATTCCGGGCGTCGCACTTGAAACGACGATGCTGCTGCTCTCGAGTATCACGTACGGCTTCGCGATGCTCGGCGCGCACAAGAACCGCAAGGGCGTGCTGCTCGGCTGGCTCGGCGTGACGTTCCTGCTGGGCCTCGCGTTCCTCGTGCTGGAAATGCGTGAGTTCTCGCACCTGATCGCCGAAGGCGCGGGTCCGAGCCGCAGCGCGTTCCTGTCGTCGTTCTTCACGCTGGTCGGCACGCACGGTCTGCACGTGACGTTCGGCCTGATCTGGATGGTCGTGCTGGCGCTGCAGGTGATGCGTCATCGCGACCTGACCGAACGCGACATGATCCGTCTGACGTGCCTGAGCCTTTTCTGGCACTTCCTCGACGTCGTGTGGATCGGCGTTTTCACCTTTGTCTATCTTGCGAGCGTGATCTAAATGGACCATAGTCATAGCGCCCATGGCGCACACTCGGAAGGCGGTCACGGCAGCTTCGGCAGCTATACGGCGGGCTTCGTGCTCTCCGTCATTCTGACCGTCGCGGCATTCGCGGTCGTGATGACCGGCACGTTGACAGGCCAGAGCGCGTTGCTCGCGATCGCGGGTCTCGCGTTCGTGCAGATCCTCGTGCATCTGGTGTTCTTCCTGCATATGAACACGTCGTCATCGCAGCGCTGGAACGTGACGGCGTTTGCGTTCACCGTGCTGACCGCTGTTATCGTGGTTGGCGGGACGTTGTGGGTGATGCATAACGTTAGTATGAATATGATGTCGCGGTAGGCGGATAACGCTTTAGCGTCAGCCTCGGAAAAAAGCCCCGCAAGATTTCGATCTTGCGGGGCTTTCGTTTTGTCTGGACGGTTTGTTTTTTTATCATGCTCGTGGCGCGCGCTTTTGCTAGTGGGTAGCGCAGCAGCACGCCCGCGCACAGCATGTCGAGCGTCAACGTGCGATGACGCCATGGCAGCGGCGCGAGCGCGTCGTGGGTGAGTCCCCAGCCGGCGTAGAACGGCAGACCGTAGGTGAACACCGCTTTTCCGCGCAACAGCGCGTCGAAGCCCGCGAGCGACGATAGCGTGTGAACTTCATCCGCCGCATCGACGAGCGATAGCAGGTCCGCTTCGGTATCGACGACGTCGGCGAGTTGCTGCGCGTCGATCAGACCGTTGCGATTGCCTGATAGCACGTCGGGATGCGGTTTGTAGACGACGAATGCGTCGGGCCGCAGGCGGTGGACTTCGCGCAGCAGCGCATCGGCGGTGTCGATTGCGCGCGTGCCGAGGCGGATGGATGCATCGTCTGCGAATAAGAGTGTGAAACCTGCGATGCGGCCCGATCGTACCAACCCGGGCCGCAACCCATGCGTGATTGCGCCATGGTACGCAACGGCGCGAGGCCTCGTGCTTACAGCGGCACGATTTTGCCCGGCTCCGGATGGAAGACCGGAGTGTAGACCGGCCCGCAGCCGTAATGCACGGGCTGGCAGGGGTTGTAGGAGGGCGGGTTGTAGTACGACGGGCCGCGAACCGGCGGTTTTTCGCCGTAACACGAAGGCGGGTATTCGTGCGGGAAACACGAGTGGCCGCCGCGCACGGACTGTGCAGCTGCGTGGTCGAGGTCGTCGCAGCGCGACAGGTCGGCAAGGGTCAAGTTCGACATGATGAATCTCCGGCAACGTTGGATGGGTATAGAGCGCGCAAATGCTTTACGCTCGGGTGTTCCAGTTGCACGCAACATGCCATGCGGCGGGATTCAACGTCTGTGCTGGCTCGAGCGCTGATCGACCGTATCTGCGCAGTCGAAAACTGATCGGCGTCGGCCAACTTGCGGCAAGCCGGTGTCGTTCAACCGCCAACACGTCGGTCGATCAGCGCGTGCCCCATCCCGCGAGCAACGCCGGTAGCTCGGCCATCTCCCTGAACACGTGCACCGCGCCCGCGCCATGCAACGCGGTCGCGCTGCTATGGCCGAGGTGCGTCGGGCAATAGCCGAATACCGTCGCGCCGGCCGCGACGCCCGCGGTCGCGCCCGTCACCGTATCCTCGATGACCGCACAGCGTGTCGGCTCGACGCCGAGTCCCGCGGCCGCGGCGAGGTAGACGTCGGGAAACGGCTTGCTGCGCGGCGTTTCGTGGCCGCTGAAGATGCGTCCGTCGAAGCAGTCGAGGATGCCGGCCTTCACGAGCTGCAATTCGATCTTGATGCGATCCGCGCCCGACGCCACCGCGATGCGTCCATTCAACGTCTGCTGCAGCGCGCGGACCGCGAAAGGCGCGCCGTCGATCGCGCGCAACTCATTGTCGAGCGCCACGTTGCGACGCGCGCGGAACTGCGCCAGCCATTCGGCCGTGATCGCGAAGCCGGTGCGCGCCTCGATCAACGCGGCTTCGTCCCTGACCGTCTTGCCGACAAAAATGCGCATCGTCTCTTCGACGCTCAAATGCCAGCCGAGCTCGCCGAGCATCTCGGTGAGCACGCGGTTCGTGATGGGTTCGGAATCGACGAGCACGCCGTCGCAGTCGAAGAGCACAGCGTCGAAAGGAAAATCGGACATCGGGGAGGGTAGGGATAAGGTCGCGGACCGGCAAGGATACCGCACCGGGCCGCGTGCCGCAGCCTGGAAGCTGCAGCGGCGGGGTCCAGCGCGGCTGCTCAGTCCTTGTACCCGTCGCTCAGCGTCCTCATGAACGCGATGATGTCCTGGATGTCCTGATCGGTCATCGCGGGCTGGTCGCCGAACTTGCGGTCGAACGGCGCATCGGCGACATCCACGTTCGCATGGTATTGCGGCGGCAGATCGTCGTACTTCTGCACCTTGCCCGACGCATCGCTCGGATAGATTCTGTCCGGCGACGTATTGCGCAGGTTGTAGAAGTCCAGCACCTGCTTGAGGTCGTGATACACGCCATTGTGGAAGAACGTCTTGCGTTCGGCGGCATTGCGCAGCGTCGGCGTCAGGAACATGCCGCAATACTGCGTCTGCCTGGCCATGTCGGTCCGGAATGGCCCACAAATGCCCATGTCGTAGAACTTCGGATTCCTGTTCTGCGCAAGTTCGCGATTGCGCGGCACGCCGAGCGCTTCATACTGCGTGTCGGTAAAAAGAGGTGGAAGGCCGTCCGACGTCGGCTGGCTCAGGTGGCAACCCGCGCAATTGGCCTTGTCCTTGTCGTTGAACAGACGCAAGCCACGTAGTTCGGCTTGCGTGAGGCGTGCACGTCCTTCGAGCCAGGCGTCGTATTTGCTCGAGAATGGATGGAACGCCGGGTCTTCGAATTCATACCGACCGATCGCGAACATGGCTTCCGACACGAGCAGATCGGGATCGTTGACGACGTGCGGACCGAAAAGTTGTCTGAGCGTATCGATGTGCTTCGAGTGCCTTAGCTTGTCGGCAACCGAAGCCAGATTGGGGTTCGCCATCTCGACCGGGTTGGTCAGCGGCCCAAGCGCCTGGTCCTGCAGCGTGCTTGCCCGGCCGTCCCAGAAGAGTCCCCCTTGCGGCACCATAGCCGGCGCGGCAGGCGCAACGCCCGCGGTTTTCTGGGCGCGCTGCACGCCTAGCGCGGCCGATGCCTGCGTATCGAGGCTGACCGGTGCGGCGTCGGTATCGCCCTGATCGGGACCGATGCTAAACGGCGCCTGGCGATACAGGTATGCGAGCGATGGCACCGGCCGATAGCCCGCTTCCGTCATGTGAAGGCCGCCTAGTTGTACCGTCAGGTCGTTGGGAGGCGAGAAAGCGTGCGCGGCGCTGTGGCACGACGCGCACGACTGTTTGCCCGACGCCGAAAGCGACGGATCATTGAACAGGTCCCTGCCGAGTACCGCGACCGCGCTAAGGGGCGCGACGGGGGGACGCAGGAGCTTGACCGGATGGGCGTTGAGGCCCGTCAGATTCTCGACCGTATCGCCGATCGCCGCGGGCATACGCTCGGGATAGATCAGCGCGTAGCCAACCAGAGAGGCGCCCAGGAGCACGATGCCCAGCACTATCCGGAGGATCAGGCGACGCCGCGTGCTGCTCGCAGCGCGAAGGGACGGGCCGCTTCCGGTGGGTAGTTGCGAAGACAAGGTGGCGTTCGAACGACGATTCATGGCGATAGCGGTAGTCAAGCTGAACTGCAAACAAGCACGTCGAGCCACCGTACCGGCTGGCTCGACGTCATCACTGATTGACGGGCATCAACAGCTCCGTTCCCTGAACGTCACACCGCGTACTTCTCCGTGCGGCAGAACGGACGGATAAACGGGTGGCTCCTTAGTTCGTTGCAGGAGGAGCCGACAGCTTGGTGCCAAGGTTCGTGTCGAGGTACAACGCCGGCGTTTTGCCACCGTTGGTGAAGTCGAACAGCGACGTGATGCTTCCCGTCGTCGCATCGTGCGAGCCGTTGCCGATGCGGGTGCCGCCGAGCCAGTTGTCTTCGATGAACCTGACAACCGAAGCCTGAGTGATCGCCGTGTGGTCAACGTAGTTGCTACGTGCGTACGGCGAGATCACCAGAAGCGGAACGCGCGTTCCCGGGCCGCAACGGCCGTTGACAGCCGCGCCTGTCACGCCGACGCCTTGCTTCGCGCCCGTTGCGTTGCAGGTGCCGCCGTTCAGTTGGTCGGCGGTGGCGTCAAACGACGAAGTCGTCGGCGTCGCATAAGCGTGGTCGTACCAGCCATCCGAATCGTCGTACGTGATGATGATGGCGGTGTTCTTCCAGTCCGGCTGTTGTTGCAGGAAGTTGACGACCTTCGTGACGAACGCCTGCTCGTCGATCGGATCCGAGTTGCCCGGGTGCGCATCGCCGACGGCCGGTGCCTTCAGGTAGCTGACCGACGGGAAGTTGCCCGCCGAGACGGCCGTGAAGAAGTCGTTGACGTCGTATTGATGGTGCACCGGCGTAGCCGTCGAATCGAGCGGGTCGGTCTGTCCAATCAGCGCGGTCGACGTCGGGCGCGTGTGCGCCAGGTTGGCCGTCGTAGCGTAGTACTGGAACCAGTTGTGGTGAGGTATGTAGTCCGTCTTCGTTGCGCCGAGGACCGACGAGTAGGTACTGCGCTTGCACGCCGTGGTGCCGTTCGAGTTGGTGGCGCTCAGGTCGAAGCCGCCCATGAAGCCGCCCCACGTAATGCCTTTCGCGTTGAGGAGGTCACCGATGTTTTTGTTATTCGAGCTCAGCGTGGCCTGGCCGCTCGACGTCGAGGTGTTGCACACGTCCCCGGTCGGATCGGAATCGCCGTTCATCGTGAAGCTGCCCGCGCCGTCGGCAATCACGTTGTCGCCTTGAGCGGCACCGTTCGCAGGAATAGCGCCGTTGGTCTGGCCGGAAACCACCTCGAGCGCGCCCGGTGTCGACGGACCGTACGTGTCGGTGTACATGTTGTCGCTCATCGCGAAGTTCTGCGCGTAATTCCACAGCGCGGTGACCGTGTTGCCGTCGAAATAGCCCATCACGAGACCCGGCGTGCCGAACGTCGAACCGCTGCCGGCGCTGTTGTTACCCGTGTACTTGGGGAACAGGTCCGCCGCGCCATTGTCGTAGGCGAGTTGTTCCTTCATGTAGTCGTGCGACTGGCCGTTGGTGTTGGCCTGGCTGCGGTCGAGGCGGAACGGATTGATACCGCTGCCTGCGGAGGCCGCGTTGTTCGCCGTGTTCAGGAAGTTCGGGTTGCTCGTCAGAAGCGAATTCTGATTCAGATTGTTGATCTGGGCCGGCGTGTTCGCCGCCGTGAACGCCGGTTCACCGACCGGGTTCTGCGCGTTCGGATAGGTGCCGAAGTAGTGATCGAAAGAACGATTCTCACCGAAGATCACGACGAGGTGCTTGATCGGCGTTGCCGTGGTCAACGCGTCCTGGGCGGATACGGTAGCAGCCGGTGCGGAGGCCGGCGCGGATGCAGTCGAAGGAGAGCTGACGCTGCTGTTTCCGCATGCGCTCAGCACGAACAGTGCGGCGGCAAACGGAATGGGCAAAAGGGCTTTACGAAACATTCTTTGGTGGCTCCACATTCGCGGTCCAGCCCTTCCATCGATAGGTGTGAACGGTGCTGGAAATTGTTGTTAGAAGCGTAACGGCCGACGCCATTGATTGCAGCCCGTGCATTGGACCATCAAAGAGTGAAAATTTTCGGGCAATACGCCGACTATTGCCTTTCGTGAGCCCGACTGTATTCGTGCTTTTTTGCCAATAGCGCGACGGATTTCTTCCGCTGCCGCGTTCAAGTAGAAACGGGGCCGTCCTGGGCGCCGACTTGTTCCAGCTTTGAAGGGAGAAATCGACATGAACACCAGCCGCATCACTCGTCTGCTCGGTTCCACGCTGAGCGCCGCGCTGTGCTGCGCGGCCACGCTGAGCGCCGCGCCCGCCTGCGCACAAGTGATGATCGCGCCGATGGCACCGCCGCCGCCGCGCGTCGAAGTCGTGCCCGCGCCACGGGACGGTTATGTGTGGGATCAGGGCCGCTGGCGCTGGGAGCACGGCCGCTATGTGTGGGTGCCGGGCCACTGGCAGCCGGTGCGCCTCGGCTATCACTGGGTGCCCGGGCATTGGGCGCAACGTGGGCCGCACTGGCGCTGGATCGAAGGACATTGGGCTTGAGAGGCTTGCGATGAAACCACTCGTGATGATTCTGCTGGCGGCCTCGCTCGCCGGCTGTGTGGTCTATCCGGCACGCCCGGCCTACTACCGGCCGGCGCTCGTCGTATATTGACCGCGTACGTGATACCAGCCCGGATAGCGGCGTAGCGGCACGACAACATAACGACACGACAGCTGAAGGAGCGGCGGCAAGTGAACGACGTTGATCCCGTGATGCGGTCCTCACGCGAAAGCGCGCGCGTGATGTCGCGACCGAGCCGCACGCCTTGAGCGACGCACCACCCGATCCGGACGCCGAGCTGATCGCGCGGGTGGGCCGCGCGGAGCCCGGCGCGGTCCGCTCGCTGGTCGCGCGCAAGCTGCCGCGGCTACTTGCGCTCGCCACGCGCATGCTTGGCGATCGCATGGAAGCGGAGGACGTCGCGCAGGAGGTCTTCGTGCGAATCTGGAAACAGGCGGCCCGCTGGCGTGAGGGCGAAGCGAAGTTCGACACGTGGATGCATCGGGTGGCGCTCAATCTTTGCTACGACCGTCTGCGCGGCCAGCGCGAAGACCCGAGCGACGAACTGCCCGACTCGGCCGATCCCGCCGCGCCGCCCGACGCGCGGCTCGAAGCGCGTGCCGACCACGCGCGCATGCGCGCGGCGCTCGCGGCGCTGCCGGCGCGACAGCGCGAGGCACTCGTGCTGACCTACTACCAGGAGATGTCGAATGTCGACGCTGCCGCCTTGATGGGCGTCAGCGTCGATGCGCTGGAGAGTCTGCTGAGCCGCGCGCGCCGCGGTTTGCGCGCCCAACTGGCCGGCAGCGGCCTTAGCAAGGACAAGTCATGACGCCCGAAAGATTCCATCAGATCGTTGCAGCTTACGGCGCCGACGCGCGCCGCTGGCCGGAGCGCGAACGCGAAGCCGCGCAGGCGTGGGCGCGCGAGCATCGCGTCGAAGCCGATGCGGCGTTGAGCGACGCGGCCAGCCTCGACGCGTGGCTCGCCGCCGACGAGCTCGAACCGCCGAGCCTCGAACTGCAGCGTCGCATCATCGAACGCGCGCCGTCCCGACGCCCAGCCGCGCGCTGGCGTTTGTGGTGGTCGGGCGCGGCGGTGGCAGGTGTCGGGCTGCTCGGCGGCGTGGCGGGGGCGTTCGCGGTGTCGTTCTTCGTGCTGACCGGGAACGCGCCGGTCGTGCATGAATCCTCGTATCTGACTTCGAGCTTCGGCGGCAGCTCCGCCGATTGGAGCGGCGAATGAACGGGCGCTCGTGGAAATTTGCGCTGCTGGGCTCGGTGGTGCTCAACGTGTTTCTGCTCGGCGCGATCGCCGGCGGCGCGTATCAATGGTTCGCCGCGCACGGTGCGAATCCGCCGGCGGCGGCGCAGGACCAGCGCGCGCTGCGGTTCGCCGCCGAGCCGCTGTCGGCGCAACAGCGGCAGGCGTTTATCGACGGCCTGAAGAGCGCGCGGCGCGACGGGCGCCAGTATGCGCGCGACGCTCGCGAAGGGCGTCGTGAGGTGCTGCGTCTGCTGGCCGCGCCGCAGTTCGATCGCGCCGCACTCGATGCCGCGCTCGCGCGCACGCGCGCGGCCGACGTCAGCTTGCGCGCGATGGTCGAAGCGAGCGTCGCCGATTTCGCGGCGACGCTGACGCCCGAGGAGCGCGTCGAATTCGCCGAGAGTTTGAAGTTGCGCGGGCAATGGCGCGAAGCGCCGCCGGCGCCGAACGCGAAAAAACCGGCGGCGAATGCCGCATCGAGCGAATAAAAAATGCGCGCGATGGCGACGGATTTCAGCACGTCGGCCGTTTAACGGACATGCAGGTGTCCTACCTGCCGACGAGGATCGTATGGCCAACTCACCGAACCTGAATGCCGCGGCGATCGCACTGAACCGCTTCGGCCTCGGCGCGCGCGCCGACGAAACGCCGCCCGCCGATCCGAAGGGCTGGCTGCTCGCGCAGTTCGAGCCGTATCAGCCGCGGCCCGACGCGTGGGCGAACCAACCCGATTCGATCGCATTGTCGACGCAGCTCGTGCAGCAGCGCATGCAGATGGAGCAGCAGTCGAAACAGAAGGCGGGCGAGGAGACCAGCCCGAGCCAGAATGCGAACCACGGCGCAGACAACAGCGCAAACAAAAGCGCCAGCAACACCGCAGCGGTCAGCCAGACCGACGCGCAAGCCGCCAGGCAAGCCGAAAGAAAAGCACTGCGCGTCGAGATACTCGACATGTATCGCTCGTCGGTCAATGCGCGCGTCGCAAGCGCGCTGACCACGCAGACGCCGTTCATCGAACGCCTCGTGCATTTCTGGGCGAATCACTTCGCGGTGTCGAACGAAAAGCCCGGCGTCGCGGCGCTCGCCGGGTCGTTCGAAGCGGAGGCGATTCGCCCGCACGTGCTCGGCCGTTTCGAGGACATGCTGGTGGCGGTCGAGCGTCATCCGGCCATGCAGCTGTTCCTCGACCAGACCCGCTCGGTCGGTCCCGACAGCATGGCCGCGCTGCGCGCCGCGCAGCGCAATCCGGACAACAAACGCGGACTCAACGAGAACCTCGCGCGCGAGATCATGGAGCTGCATACGCTCGGCGTGCGCAGCGGCTATAGCCAGGACGACGTGACCGAGTTCGCGCGTGCGCTGACCGGCTGGAGTCTCGTCGGCAATCCGGGGAGCGGCGGCGCCAATGCAAACCGGCGCGTGCTGGAACAGAACGGCGAACCCGGCAGCTTCGTGTTTCGTCCCGCGCTGCACGAGCCCGGCTCGCGCACGATCATGGGACGCCACTACGACGAAGCCGGCGAACAGCAGGCGCTCGCGATCCTGCACGACCTCGCGCACGCACCGGCCACCGCGCGGCATATCGGCACGAAGCTCGCGCGCCATTTCGTCGCCGACGATCCGCCACCTGGCGTCAGCGAACATCTGGCCGATGCGTTCACGCGCAGCGACGGCGATCTGCCGACCGTATATCGCGCGTTGATCGATACGCCGCAAGCGTGGTCGCCGGTCGCGGTGAAGTTCAAGACGCCGTGGGAATGGACCATCTCGTCGATGCGCGGACTCGGCTGGTACGAGCCCGGCAATCTGCAGAGCGCGCCGATCCTCACGCAGCTTGGCCAGCCGGTGTGGCGGCCCGGTTCACCCGCCGGCTACGACGATATCGCCGCGAGCTGGGCAGCGCCCGATGCGCTCGTGCGCCGCGTCGAAGTCGCGCAACGTTTCGCCGCGCGGGTGGGTGACCGGCTCGATGCGCGCTCGCTCGGCCAGACCTTGCTGGCTGGCTCGCTCAGCGAGCCGACGGCCACGGCGGTGTCGCGCGCGGAAAGCGCATCGACGGCGATCGCGCTGCTGCTCGTATCGCCCGATTTTCAACGGAGATGAACGCCATGCTGTCACGCCGCCAGTTTCTGAACGTCGCCGCTGCCGGTGCCGGCGCACTGCTCGTGTCGCCGCGGATTGCGTTCGCGCATGTCGCGACCAACCGCCGCTTCGTGTTCGTGATCCAGCGCGGCGCGGCCGACGGGCTGAACATCGTCGTGCCGTACGCGGACCCCGCGTATGCGACGCTGCGCGGGCCGCTCGCGATCGATGCGTCGAACGCACCGCATCTGGACGGCACGTTCGCGCTGCATCCGGCGCTTGCGCAGATGGCGACGCTGTACGCGCAGCGCGAGGCGTTGTTCGTGCACGCGGTCGCCTCGCCGTATCGTGACCGCTCGCATTTCGACGGACAGAACGTGCTCGAAACCGGCGGCACGTCGCCGTATCGGACGAAGGACGGCTGGCTCAACCGGCTCGCAGCGCAACTGCCCGCCAGCCGCGAAAACGCGATCGCGTTCGCGCCGACCGTGCCGATGGCGCTGCGCGGGCCCGCGGCGGTGACGTCGTATGCACCGTCGGCCTTGCCGCAGGCGCCCGACGATCTGCTCGCGCGCGTGTCGCAACTGTACGAGCAGGACGCGCAGCTGCGTGCGCTGTGGGAATCGGCGATGGCGGCGCGCGGCCTTGCGGGCGACGCTGGCGCGCGCCAGGACCCGGCGAGCCTCGGCAAGCTCGCGGCCAGTTTTCTGGCGCGCGACGACGGTCCGCGCATCGCGATGATCGAGACCGGCGGGTGGGACACGCACAGCGCGCAGAACGCGCGGCTCGCGAATCAACTGAAGGCACTCGACACGATGCTCGCGGCGTTGCGCGACGGCATGGGTTCATCGTGGAGCAAGACCACGGTGCTGGTCGCGACGGAGTTCGGCAGGACCGCCGCCGCGAACGGCACGGGCGGCACCGATCACGGTACCGGCTCGGTTGCGATGGTGCTGGGCGGGTCGGTGCAGGGCGGACGCGTGATTGCGGATTGGCCGGGCCTCGCGCCGCATCAGCTGTATCAGTCGCGCGACCTGAAGCCGACCGCCTCGCTCGATGCGTTGATCGCCGGCACCGCCAGTGAAAGTCTCGGGCTCGATCCCGAACGGACGGCGGCAGCGCTGTTTGGCCGGACCATGGCGGGCAGGCCGATGACGGGCGTCGTGCGGGCGTGACGCGCTGATCGAACGACGGCGTGCAATGACGATGGCACGGAGGCATGATGGGCGATCGAGGATTCCGTGGGCGAGCGACGTGCGATCGCGGCGGACGGGGGTTCGCGTCGCATCGGCATGGCGAGTCGCGTGAGCCGACGCTGACTGCTTTGCTCGACGCGTTGATCGTCGGTGCAGCGAGCGAAAGTATTGCGCTCGATCCGGAGCGCACCGCGGCCGCGCTATTCGGCCGGACGATCGCGGCTGGGCCGTTGGCGAGGCTGGGGCGGGGCAGGTGAAGCGGCGGGCGTCGCGTGAACCGAGCGCTCGCCGACGCGATGATAGCGGCGGCCGTAGTAGATCAGCGCATCGCCCGCGCCCTGCGTGCGCGCGGCTTTCACCGCGCAGAAGAACACCGTGTGCGTGCCGACTTCGGTCACCGACTCGATCTCGCAGTCGAGCGACGCGAGCGCGTCCTGCAACACCGGTGCGCCGGTTGCGAGGTCGTCCCATTGCGCGGCGGCGAAGCGCTCTTCGATCGCGAGCGCGCTCGTGGCGAAGTGCGTGGCAAGCGCCTGCTGCTCGGCGCTCAGCACGTTCACGCAGAGCTTGCCGTTGCTGCGAAACGCCGCGTTGTTGCGGCTGCTGCGGTTGATGCAAACGAGCAGGGTGGGCGGCTCGTCGGTGACGCCGCAGACCGCCGACGCGGTGCAGCCCGCAAGGCCGGCTTCGCCGTCGCTGCTGATGATGTTGACGGCCGCGCCAAGCCCAGCCATCGCGTCGCGGAACGTGCTCTTGTCAAGCATGGGGGCCTCTGCTGGAAGTCGGGGTTCGCCAAAACAACGGTGGTCGAGTTAGCCGCGAGCCTCGTCGTCCGGCGCCGCTGCGCAAGCCGGCGAACGGAAGCGCGCCGCCGTGTGGCTCTCAGGCAGCCGCGCGTGGCCGAACAGCTTTTCGCGCAGCGTGCCGTCACGATACGCGCGCTTGTACGCACCACGTTCCTGCAGCAGCGGCACGACCAGTTCGATGAAATCGTCGAAGCACTCGGGCACGACGGTGCGCGACAGATTGAAGCCATCGACGCCGGTTTCCTCGGTCCACGCGATCAGCTCGTTGGCGATTGTGTCGGCCGAACCGACGAGCGGCCGCTGGCGGCTGCCGAGCACCATCTGTTCGAGCAGCTTGCGCTTCGTCCATTGCGGACCGGCCGCACGCGTCATCGCTTCGACGTTCGACACGATCGCCTGGCTCTTGCCCGTTTCGATCGGCTCGTCGAGGTCGTAGCGCGCGAAGTCGATGCCAAGCGACGCGGCCGCATGCACCAGCGCCGCCTCCGAGCTCACATAGCGGCGGTACTCGTCGAATTTCTCCCGCGCTTCCTGATCGGTGCGGCCCGTGATCACGGTCTGACCGAGCAGTACCTTGATGTCGTCGGCGCGGCGGCCGCCGGCGACCGCGTGCGCGCGGAGGTCGTCGACGATCGTCTTGACCGCCGGCTTCGCCTGGCCGTTGACGAACACGCACTCCGCGTGTGCCGCCGCGAACTGTTTGCCGCGCGCGGACGAACCGGCCTGATACAGCACCGGCGTGCGCTGCGGCGACGGCTCCGCGAGATGCATCGCATCGACGCGGTACTGCTTGCCGTGATGATGGATCACGTGGACTTTCGACGCGTCCGCATAGACGCCGCGCGCCTTGTCGCGCAGCACCGCGCCGTCTTCCCAGCTGCATTCCCACAGCTTGTACACGAGCTCCATGTACTCGTCGGCGAGATCGTAGCGGTCGTCGTGCGCCATCTGGCTGCTCAGGCCGATCGCGCGCGATGCGCTGTCCAGATAGCCGGTCACGATGTTCCAGCCGACCCGGCCGCGCGTCAGATGGTCGAGCGTCGACATGCGGCGCGCGAACAGAAACGGCTGCTCGACCGACAGATTCGACGTGACGCCGAACGACAGATGCCGCGTGAGCGCGGCCATCGCCGGAATCAGCAGCGTCGGATCGTTGACCGGCACCTGCACGGCGCCGCCGATTGCCGCGTCCGGGCTGCCGCCGTAGACGTCGTACACGCCGACCACGTCCGCGAAAAAGATGCCGTCGAACAGGCCCGCTTCGAGCTTGCGCGCGTAGTCGGTCCAGTACTGCAGATCCGTGTAGCGCGTGGACTGATCGCGCGGATGGGTCCACAGCCCTTGCTGGATGTGGCCTACGCAGTTCATGTCGAACGCGTTGAGAACGATTTCCTTCGGCATGGTGTGTTCCTGCTGACGAGCGGGTTCGGGCGATGGCGTTTCGTTTAATATAGTGGACGAAAAATCACTATGCAAGACATCGTTGGACGGCTGTGCCGGTTGCGGTGGTCGTAGCGGCCCGAACTGGTCTGCGCTGATCCTGGCGCTGGTGCGTCAAAGGCAATCAGCTTGGCGTAGGCTGTGCCGGGGCAGCAAGCCCGCCAACGCAACCGGCATGACACGGGAGGTGAAGGCATTGCGAGTCTCGACTCAATCGCTTATCGTCTCGATGAGTTTCGATAAGAAAGGATGCCCATGCGACCGTCCGTTGTTCTCGACATGAAGCGCAGCATAGTGCGCGAAGCGACGAGTCGCTTCCGCGCAGCGAACCCGCGCGTGTTCGGCTCGGTGCTGCACGGCACCGACCGGGATGGCAGCGACCTCGATCTGCTGGTCGATGCGTTGCCAGGGGCGACGCTGTTCGACCTGGGGGGGTTGCAGGTTGAACTGGAAGCGCTACTCGGCGTCCACGTCGATCTGCTGACCCCGGCCGACCTGCCGCAGAAGTTCCGGGCCAAGGTGCTTGCGGAGGCGCAGCCGGTATGAACGAGAACCGCTTGCCCGACTACCTCGACCACATGCAGCAAGCCGCAACCGATGCTTGCGGCTTCGTGAAGGGGCAGGCCAAGGATCACTTCCTTGAGGACAAGCGCACCCAGCGGGCCGTCGTCATGAGCCTCATCATCATTGGCGAGGCCGCCACGAAAGTAATGGACCGCTATGCCGACTTCGCTCAGGCGCACCCTGAAGTGCCGTGGCGCAGCATGCGCGGGATGCGCAACCGCATCGCCCACGGCTACTTCGATATCAACCTTGATGTGGTGTGGGACACAGTGCAAACGGCGCTACCAGAGCTACTGAAACCACTACCTGCCGCGTGCCAGGATGCCGAAGATGAAGACCGCAAGGACGGTGGAATGAAGCAATGACCGAGCGGATGGAGTCAACGGAACTGAAGGCAATTATCTCGGCCGCCGGCGGCAATGAACTCGTCAATGGGCACTGTCACGCCACGATGATCGGCTATGCCCGTGTCTCGACGCAGGATCAGAACCTTGAGTTGCAACAGGAGGCCTTGACCAAGGCCGGTTGTCGGAAATTCTTTGAGGATAAGGTGCCCCGCACTTGCGCAACGACGACCCCGCCATGTCTGAAGCTTCCGCCATCGATCTGACCCAGGCGATTTCCGCGCGCGTGAAAACCGAGCGCGAGGCGCGCAACTGGTCGCTCGCCGAGCTGGCCGAGCGCTCGGGTGTATCGAAGGCGATGATCAGCAAGATCGAGCGTGGCGAGGCGAGTCCGACCGCGACGGTGCTCGGGCGGCTGTCGGGCGCGTTCGGGCTGACGCTGTCCACGTTGCTCGCACTCGCCGAGCAGACCGGCGAGCGGCTCGTGCGTCATGCGGACCAGTCGCTGTGGGAGGACCCCGAAACCGGCTATACGCGGCGGCGTATTTCACCGCCGACCGGCGGCGTGCTGGAACTGCTCGAAATCGAATTGCCGATTGGGGTGAGGGTGCCTTATCCGTCGGATGCGTTCGTGTTTCAGCATCAGCAGATCTGGGTCACGCAAGGGGTGCTGACGTTTCGCGAGGGCGCGCTGACGCACCGGCTCGAAGCGGGGGATTGTTTGCAACTCGGTGCGCCGGTCGAATGCGAGTTCTTCAATGCGGGCACCGAGGTGTGCAGGTATGTGGTGGGGTTGGTGCGGCGCTGAGTTGCGTCCAGCTTGTGCTCAGCTCCCGCCACTCCCGCGGGATGGCAGGTTCAGGGTGAGTCTGTTGGTCACCGAGGTCACGCCCGGCACGCCTTTCGCAACATCGCCGGCCTGCTGGATCATTTCGCCCTGAGGCACCGAGCCGGTCAACGTCACCGCGCCGCCGCGCGCCCGCACGAACACGTTCGATACATTGAAGCCCGGTGCTTTACCGAGCGCGCGCCGCACGTCGCGGCCGAGCTTGCGATCCGCCGCACGCGTCGACTGGGCGGTCGTGGCCGGCGCGGCGGCCGTGGCGGCAGGCGCCTGCGCGTCGCTCGCCTGGGCATAGGCGCTGGATGCGGTTGCCACGCACAATGCAATACCGAGCACCTTCAAAAGATTGACTGTTTTCACGGTTTCACCTCCTCGATTAGTTGATGTCGCTTCGCTGCATGTTAGAAACGCCGCGCTTTGTCGAGCTGGTCTGGACTCTGGGAAGCGCCTGTCTTGTAGAGGAGTGGTGGTTTTGGCGCTTCCGGCGCGGTTAAACGATACTCCTGGCGGCGCGGACATGCCAAAAAACTGAATCGCGGAAGGAAGTGCGTGCGCCTTGATTCCAGCACGGTGAGACACAGGCACCGGCATACGACGCAGCCGACTATAAGCGCGGGCGCTCGGCGACCAGTTTGTCCCAGAACGACGGAGGTAACGAAATACTCGAATCTCCTTCACCGCCATCTCCGCGGGAAAATTCGACGGACGGACCGAGATAACGGGGCGGCGAATACGGATTCAGCGAGTATCGCAGACCCGTTGACCAGAAAAGATCGGGACAGGCGTGCTGAACGTGCGCTGTGCAAGCAGCTTCCCAGTTTTTGCATCGAATAGCCTGCCGACATATTCAGGGCTTCCACTGCGGCCCGGAATCCATCGCAACAGTCAAAGCTCTGCCGTGTACAGGCCGTGGGCAGGTGCCGATTTGCGACACTCGCTTCCTTGTGGAGTATGGTCGAACAGACCGAGACAAAGCACGACGATGAGACCCGCGAACAATGCGACACGCGTAGAGATGCGTTTCATAGATAGAGCACGATCGGCAGAAAGGGTGGCGGCGCACATAGCGCAGGATAAGCCCACGGTGGGGCCGCTCGAGCTGGTTGTAGCGAAAGCGGCGCAGGACCGACGCGACCCACTCGCGCCGTTCGTTGGGGCAAAGTCGACCGTATGGGTGCCATCGAGGATAGCGCGCACCTGGTCCAAGGCGCGGATTTGCGATTCGTTCAAGTCAATGATCATCCGGTGATCATCACCCATCCCCGTTACCCGGCGGCGGTCAACTCTGGCGTGTCTGGCACACAACGGGCTCTTCTTCCGTTGGAAACGCGCCAGACGCCGTCGCGCGGGTCTCCGAAAACACTCGTTCACGCTCGCGTCCGGTTGGACAGCGCTTAGCAGTACGCCCTGACAATAAATGACAAATTTTCAGACTTCGCTGGATTGAATCGGGGCGGCTCGCAGGGTAAAAGCGTTGCGGGACGAAATTAGTCCCGCATCGCGGCCTTTCCCCACTGTTGCAGTCCCCACGTACCGGGCCGCGTCTCCCACGACAACCAGCAAGGAGGCCAGCCGATGGCGGACCTGCAAGCCGCACTGCAAGCGATTCCAGGGCGGCAGGCGTATCACTTCAATGTGCCCGGCACGGATAGCGCGGCGGCGCTCTCGGTCGTGTCGTTCATGGCAACCGAAAAGATGGGCGAACCCAACGTCGTCCATATCGAACTGACCCACCCGCAGCAGCTACCGCGCGCTGATTTTCTGAACCGTGACGCGGTGTTTTCCATCGTGGCCGACGATGGGACCTTGCGGAAGTTCTCGGGATTCATCGCGCGGTTCTCGACGGTGCAGACCACGAAGGATTTCGTCAAGTACGAAATCGTGCTCAAGTCGCATCTTGCGCGGCTGGAGGCCGTCTCGCGCAACAGGATTTTCCAGCATGGCACCACGCCGGACATTCTGGCAGCGGGTTTGCGCGCCCACGGGCTGCGGGAGCATCACTTCCGGTTCTCACTGCGCAGGCCGTATCCGCAGCACGCGTTTCGCATGCAGTACGGCATGACGGATTTTGATTACGGCCACATGCTCCAGGAGAAGGCCGGGGTCTATTCGTATATCGTCGAGACCGAACACGGTGATCAGGTCGTGTACGGCGACGATATTGACCATTTCATTTACGAGCCGCAGCTTGTCGTGCCGTACCGTGAAGCGGCGGGGCTTGAAGCGGGCGGCATCGAGGCGGTCACGTCGCTGAAGACGCACACGAACACGGTGCCGCAATCGTTCATCGTGGCGGATCACAACCCGGACGCGGCCTGGGAGCGTTTTCGCGACGAAGCCAACGTCGTCCCGCAGGACGAAACCACCTACGGCCAGGCGTATGTGTATGGCACGCACCACCTCGACCAGGCGGGGGCGAAGTGGGAAGCGCAGTTGCGCCACGAAGCGGCCATCGCCCGGCAGGTCGTCTATGAGGGCGAAAGCAACGTGCTCGTGTTGCAGTGCGCGCGAGTGCTGGAGACGGACGAGGTATTGCCCGATGCGCCGAAAGGCATGGTGATTATCGAGATCACGCACAGCGGCGCGCGCGACAGGCCCTATTCGAACACCTTCAGGGCGATCCCCGCCGACCGGCGTTTCCGCCTGGAACTGGAGCCGGAAAAATGGGCCAGGGTGAGCGGCACACTCAGCGGGCGGATTTGCAGCCCGGATAAATACACCTATTCGTACATCGACAAGGACGGGCGTTATATCGTCCGCTTCGATTCGGACTTCGAGACGTGGCCCAACGGTGGCGAGAGCGTGCCGCTGCGCCTGGCGAAACCGTTCGCGGGCAAGGGGCAAACCGGCATGCACTTCCCGGCGCTGGACGATGCCGAAGCCGTGATTACGTGCCGGGATGGCGATCCTGATAAACCGGAAATTTCTTCGTTTCACCACCACAGCCAGGCGCGCGACCTGGTGACGAACGACCGGCGCTGGCTCTCGCGCAACGTGATCCGCACGCAGCAGAACAACAAGATTCGTTTCGAGGACCGGGAAGGCCAGGAAGGCGTCAAGCTCAGCACCGAACACTCGGGCAAGTCCCAACTGAATCTCGGCTACCTCGTCAATAACAAGCTGGAATACCGGGGCGAAGGGTTCGAGGCGAGAACGTCGGGTTACGGGGTGAATCGCGCAGGCAAGGGAATGATGGTCACGGCGTATGACCGTCCCGGCGCGACCGGCCAGCAGCTCGACATGCAGGAGACCATCGCGCAGTTGGAGAGCGCGCTGGCGACTGCGAAGGCGCTGGCGGCGTCAGCCAGCAGTGCCAAGGCCGAGCCTGCCGACACCGACGCCCAGCAGCAGATGAAGGACGATCTGGACGGCCTGAAAAAGCCGGGGCTGCTGATGAGCACGCCCGCGTCGGCTTCGCTTGTCGCGGGCGGCGGCATGCAGTTCGCGGCCCAGGACAGTATCAACGCCGTGGCGGGAAAGAATGCCGACTGGAGCGTACTGAAGCGCTTCACGGTCGCTGCGGGTGAACTCGTGTCGATGTTCGCGCAGAAGCTTGGGATAAAAATCTTCGCGTCCAAAGGGCCGATCGAGGTGCAAGCCCAAAGCAGCCCGATGTCCCTCATTGCGGACAAGGATGTGAACGTTGCCAGCGTCAACGGCAAGGTCAGTCTGTCTGCCGCGAAGGAAATCATCCTCGAATGCGGCGGTGCGTTCATCCACATGAAGGACGGCAGCATTACGCTCGGCGGTCCAGGCGACCTGTTCCTCAAGACCATTACCGTGCAGAAGAAAGGCAAGGCGTCGATGAATACGCCCATGCCATCCATGCCACGGTCTGCACCAACTGTCACCGATCTGGAATACCGGCGCATCTATCCCGATGGCTCACCCGTGCCCGGCGCAAGTTACGTCGCGCGACTGGACAGCGGCGCGGTCCATAGGGGCACGCTCGACGCTGAAGGGTACATGCGCCTGAGCGGCCTGCCCGCCGGTACAGGTGCGCAGGTGCGATATCTCGACGACCCGAATTCGCACGGCAGCATCCACACGGTCGCCGCAGACGATGACTTGAACGATGTGATGCAGGCAGCGCGGGGGGCGAAGGCATGAGCATGCTGGGAGACGTGTGGGACGAAGCGGTGGGGGCGTACAACTGGCTCAAATCGCTGACGCTGGGAGAATTCGCGGAGGGCAGACCCACGAGCGTGATCGTGACGGACATGCTGGTGGCAATGACGGTGCCGGGTGCGGTGATTGTCACGAGCGCACGCGATCTGGCGGCGGTATGTCTGCGGCTTGGCAGGCGGTACGAAGGCGAATCGACCGATGCGCAGAACGCCGCCCATCCCGAGTGGCAGGAATGGGTGATCCTGATTGCATCGGTGCTGGGGGTGTTTGGTCCGGTGATCTGCGCGGCGGTGGGGTCGCTGGTTGGCGCAATGATTGGTGACGAGGCCGCAGTAGTGATCCGCGCGGTATGCCTGCTGCTGATCGACAAGGGCGGCGAAGTGCTGGAAAAGGTGGTGGGCTTTCTGGCGCGCTTCACGAAGGGCAACATCGTCAGGCTGCTGGAGAAGGTTCACTTCGCCGCCTACGGCGATGCGATGGTGAAGAAGCTGAAGGAATTCCTTCAGGGCATGCAGTCGCTTATCAAGAAGGCCCAGGGGCTGCTCAGCCAGGTCGAGTACATTGGTCGGGCGCGGGCGCTGCTGGCGGAACTGGAGCGCATGGAGAAGGCGTTCTACGCGGTACAGGCGAACTGCGCGAAGGAGATACCGCAGGCGCTGGCAAGGCTGGACGAGGCGTTACAGAAGCTGCTGAAGGACAAGCTGCCGCCGACGTATCATCCGGCCTATGCGGGCGTCCCTGCCCCGAAGCCCGAGGTGGTGACGCCGCCGAAGGTGCGCGTGAGTTCGGGTATCGGTGAGCCGCCGAAGGTGCTGCCGATGAAGCGAGACGGTGCTGAAGGCACGGGCGGCGGCGGCCCGTTGCCCGAGCCGCAGGAACCGGTGCCGGGCAGCAGCAATGTGCATCGCGACGATGTGGCGAAGATGAGCCGCGCGCAGAAGGGTATCTTTGGCGAGAAGGTGAGCGACGATTTCATGACGGCGCGGCGCTACAAGTCGGAACTGTCAGCGGACCGGCAGATGCGATTGCTGGAGCAGCAGCCAATGGGCCGGGGTATCGACGGCGTCTACATGAAACCGTGGGGCGAACCACCACCGCCTTATGTCGTAACTGAGACGAAGTTTCGGACAGGTGGAGACTTCAGCCCGAGCCAGTTGCCGATGACCAAGAGTTCTGGCAAGCAGATGAGCGCCAGATGGATTGGTGATCGGTTAGGAGATGCCGTCGGCCAAATCAAAGCTCGTACAATATTGAAGGCAAAGTACGAAAGTTGGTTAATGGTTGTTGATGAAACGGGCGCGGTAGTTGACATCACGAAACTGGATTCAAAGGGTAACGCGTTGCTTGACAACACCGACAAACCAATCAAGGTCCCTCTAGATTGATATGTCGTTAACCTATGTGGCCGATATTGAACAGTGAGATAGTCGTGAACCAACCATTTGACAAAACAAAACGCGAGCCGTTACTTCCCGAGCACTATTATCGGGAGACGTTGGAATTTTACAAAGAGGGTTTGGTTGACCCTGAAATTGATGAAATGTTGGCGTCTCCGGAGGAGTCGCTGGATCATAAGATTCGGTTGCTGTGGGGACGGGTGGGTGATGCTTTAAAAATTCTGATTGTGCGCTACTCAGCGGGCGAGGATGTCCAATCTCTGAGAGCCGATGCGGTTACAACGTTTGAATGTTTAAAAAAATACGATGAGTTGAGTAATGATAAATTCAAACTTTGGGAGCCCGACGCCTATCAGTACGTGATGTGGTTGCTGTCGCTGGCGGTGTTGCTCGGACTGAAGGAATGGGTGCCGACCATCGCGACGTGGATTAGCACCGATCCCGAGGACGGCCAGGACGTGCTGATGAGCCGCCTGTTTGGCTGCCTGGGCGTGTCGCTGCCGGGTGAGTCGCTGACACACCAGAAGCCGTTCGGCGACCTGCTACGCGCAACGGAGACGCACGGCGAGGCGCAGCAGCAGGCAATGGCCGACTACCTCAAACGATGGTACGGCGGCATGAAGGATTGCTATTGGCATGATCGCCATAAGCGCCTTGAGGCCGGATTCTTTGGCTACTGGGCCTTTGAGGCCGGGCTGGTGACGCTGCTCTGGAACATCGACGACGGCAGCTATCGCGACGCGCGTTTCTATCCGAAGGACCTGGCGGACTTCGCGCGCGAACAGGCAATGGCCCCGCAGGGCGAAGTGCAGAAGCCGCATATTTCGCGCAGGACCGGCGAGCGCTGCCCGTATGCAGGGCGCTGGGGCGTACTCGAATCGCCGGGTGCGTTTGTCCAGGAGCGCATGTTCAAGGAGGGCGACGTGTTCCCTGAGGGCATCGGCCGCGACCGCCGCGAAGGCCCGGTAACGTGGATTGTGATGAGGCGCGAGGATGGCGGCCCGACCCGCGAAGCTTGAAACACGTCCCCCGGCTAACGCGGGCCACGCCGGGACTGTCAATCAATCAGCCATTCCACACACATGCGCTGCCCACGCGTCCATCGTCGGGCGGCGCTGTTCCATCAAATCAGTGCGGTGATAGGCAACTTCGACCTTGTTTGCCACGGTATGCGCGAGCGCCCGCTCGGCAAGGTCGCGCGCATAGCCCTGTTCGCTGGCCCAATCGCGGAAGCTTGAACGGAAGCCGTGCAATGTCGCCGTGCGCCCGGGCGTGTCGCTCTTCGCCTTGCCGCCCAGCTTTGGAAACACGTAGGTCTCGAGCGTGCTGATCCACTGCGCGGCGTGTTTCTCGTTTTTCCAGCCCGGTTTCAGTTCCTTGTGAAGCTCGCGCGCCGCCTTCTTGAAGGTAAGCGCGGCGGCGGCGCTGCTGGCGGAACTGGAGCGCATGGAGAAGGCGTTCTACGCGGTACAGGCGAACTGCGCGAAGGAGATACCGCAGGCGCTGGCAAGGCTGGACGAGGCGTTACAGAAGCTGCTGAAGGACAAGCTGCCGCCGACGTATCATCCGGCCTATGCGGGCGTCCCTGCCCCGAAGCCCGAGGTGATGACGCCGCCGAAGGTGCGCGTGAGTTCGGGTATCGGTGAGCCGCCGAAGGTGCTGCCGATGAAGCGAGACGGTGCCGAAGGCGCGGGCGGCGCGGCGCAAGGCGGCCCGTTGCCCGAGTCGCCGGAGCCGGTGCCGGGCAGCAGCAACGTGCATCGCGACGATGTGGCGAAGATGAGCCGCGCGCAGAAGGGTATCTTTGGCGAGAAGGTGAGCGACGATTTCATGACGGCGCGGCGCTACCGGTCGGAACTGTCAGCGGACCGGCAGATGCGATTGCTGGACCAGCAGCCAATGGGCCGGGGTATCGACGGCGTATATCGGAAACCGCCTGGCGAACCGCCCCCGCCTTATGTCGTGACGGAGACGAAGTTTCGGACGGGGGGCAACTTTGATGCAAATGACCTGCCGACGACTAGAGGCTCGAAAGGATACCCATCAGCAAGGCAGATGAGCGATGATTGGATCATTCCGAGATTGGATAAGGCCGTAGGGGAAGAGAACGCTGAAATCATCGACAGGATGGGCTATGAACGGTGGCTAATGGTTGTTGACGAATCCGGTGCCGTCGTGGACATCACAAAGTTAGATGAAAGCGGAAATGCGTTACTGGGTGCAAATAAGCAACCGGTCAAAATACCCACGAAATAATTTCGGCTAGCTAAGGACCTACGATATGAGTGAATTATTTGAACAAAGGCGTCGCGAGCCTTTATTGCAGGAGGTGTATTACGAGCAGTCTGTCAATTTCAAAGAGAAGAACTTGGCCGACCCCGAAATCGACGCCATGCTTACAGACCTGTCTATCGACAGTGCGCGACGAAAGCGAACGAGTTGGCGACGCGCTTATAAGTCGCTCGAATTGCTAATTCAGCGTTATTCAGGCGGAGCCCCCTTGGCCGACCTCGAAGCATACGCCGCACGAGCTTTCGCTCAGTTTCAGCGGCACTATGCTGCATTTTCAGACGCGAAACTTAAGCTGTGGGAACCCGACGCCTACCAGTACGTTATGTGGCTGCTTTCGCTAGCGGTGTTGCTCGGCCTGAAGGAGTGGGTGCCGACAATCGCGACGTGGATTAGCACCGATCCCGAGGACGGCCAGGACGTGCTCGTGAGCCGCCTGTTTGGCCGCCTGGGCGTGTCGTTGCCGGGTGAGTCGCTGATCCACGAGAAGCCCTACGCCGACCTGTTGCGCGCAACCGAGACGCACGGCGAGGCGCAGCAGCAGGCAATGGCCAACTACCTGAAGCGCTGGTATGGCGGCATGAAGGATTGCTATTGGTTCGATTTACACAAGGAACGAACGGACGCGGGTTTTTTCGGCTATTGGGCCTTCGAGGCCGGGCTGGTGACGCTGCTATGGGGCATCGACGACGGCAGCTATCGCGAGATGCGTTTCTACCCGAAGGACCTGGCGGACTTCGGACGTGAACAGGCGATGGCCCCGCAGGGCGAAGTGCAGAAGCCGCACATTTCGCGCAAGACCGGCGAGCGCTGCCCGCATGCAGGGCGCTGGGGCGTGCTCGAATCGCCGGGCGCGTTTGTCCAGGAGCGCATGTTCAAGGAGGGCGACGTGTTCCCCGAGGGCATTGGCCGCGACCGCCAGGAAGGCCCGGTGACGTGGATCGTGATGGGGCGCGAGGATGGCGGCCCGACCCGCGAAGCGTGAGCCGATGAATCTTGTGGGTAAATTCCGGCACCCGGGCGCGGTGCCGTTTTTCGTTTCACCGCCAGCCTGGGTGCTCGTTCACGAGGACGCGGGCGGAGAACTGCGTGTCGCGACGGAAAGCGCAGGCGAAGGCCGCGCGATCCTCTGTTTTCTGTCACCGCTGGACGCGCTGATCGAGACCGCGCGCTTCGCGCAGTTAGGCGAGACATATCACGTCGCGCCCGCTGCGCATTTTGATGGCGGTCTCTTTCGCGATGCAGATGGTCGCGGGCTGGTCGCCTGTATCCACGCCGGATGGCCGACGCAGGGTGGACGTATCCTGCTGCGTCCAGGCGGCGCGCTGGGCCGCTATGCCAGGACGATACACATCTGGGCCAACGATTTACCCTGGTTTGAAGTCGATCCGGCCACCATCGAGATGATCGACCGGCTGCACGAACAGGCGGGCCTGTTCGCCTGGCGTGAGACCCTTAGCGCGATCCACGAATGGGACGCGGCGCGTCTGCGCGAAGCGGCGGGCCTGGCGCTTCGCACGGCGGCGGGCGCAGTCGTTGCCGCCCCTTCAACCTGTGACGGGATTGGGCTGTTCGACCCGGAGTTCGGACAGTGGCATTGCGTTGCCCCACCCGACGGTTGAGAGACGCGAGCATCGATGCCCACGTGGGTTGTATTGTGGGTCGAAAAATGCAAAGCACCGTAAGCCATTGACTATACGGGACTTTTTGTTCATTCATGGCGGAAAGAGTGGAGCGAAGCGACGGTCCGAGTAGATGATGAAATCGATCCACGCCACTATTGCTCATGAGTCAATCTCGGCGAAACCCGGAGCATTCTGAAAGCGAGGCCGCAGGGGTCGTCCACGCTCCCGACCCGCATCCCGCTATTTGGCTGTAAGCTCCCGTTGACGGGTTCGCGTGTAGGCTGCGCGACCCGGCGTGTGGTTCACGATTCGCAGACGCAATTCGTACGTTATTGCCAACTTTTTCAGGGGATATCAGTGATGAAGAGCTTCGCCATTAAACGAATCATGCTGGGGGTTTCGGCCGTCGCACTGATGGCCGGTACGATTCCGCTCGCGGTCGCGCAGGGCTCGACGGATGCCGCGGCCCAGGAAGGCGCGACGACGACCACCCCAAAGCCGACCAAGGCCGAGCGCAAGGCAGAGCGCAAACAGGCCCGCGCGAAAAAGAACGCCGAGTTGAAGAAACTCGAAGACGCGGGCTACCAGCCGGCGCAGAACGATCCGAACTATCCGGACAAGCTGCAGGCAGCCCAGAAGAAGGCCGGCGTTGGCGCGCCTGCCAGCCAGTAACGGACAGGTGGACGCCCGGCGTGGCATTCATCGTTGATGAGGCGCCGGGCAGTTGCGAGGCGCGATCATGGCAACGAAACATGAAGTGAAACGCTACAAGGCGAATCTCTCCGACGAACTGCACAGCGCCGCCCTCTATGAGACGCTCGCTCAGGTCGAGCAAGACGAGACCCGCAAGCAGGTCTATCAGGATCTCGCGCAATCCGAACACAGCCACGCGCAAGTGTGGGCCGACAAGCTCAGAGCCAATGGCATCGAACCCAAGGGCCGCGGGCACGCGGTCAAAACGCGTTTGATGAAGGGCCTCGTGCGCGTGTGCGGCGCGGACTTCGTGCTGCCGACGCTCGCCGCCGCCGAATACGCGGACCGCAACAAATATCAAGGCCAACGCGACGCGGGCCACATGTCGGCCGACGAACATCATCACGCGGCCGTCGTGCAGACGCTCGCGAGCACCGGCAATGCCAACCTGTCGTCCGGCGCGCGCATTGCCGCGGCCGAGTCGTGGCACAAGGGCGCCGCGTCGGGCAACGATCTGCGCGCGGCGGTTCTCGGCGCGAACGATGGCCTCGTGTCCAACTTCTGCCTGATCATGGGCGTCGCCGGCGCGGGCACCGGCAACAAGGCGATCCTGTTGACCGGCCTCGCCGGGCTGATCGCCGGTGCCTGTTCGATGGCGCTCGGCGAATGGCTGTCGGTCACCAATGCGCGCGAACTCGCGAGCACGCAGATCGCCAAGGAAGCCGAGGAGATCGAAGAACAGCCCGAAGCGGAGGAGCACGAGCTCGCGCTGATCTACCGCGCGAAAGGGCTCGATGCGAACGAGGCGAAACGAGTGGCCTCGCAGATGATGCGCGACAAGGACAAGGCGCTCGACACCCTCACGCGCGAGGAGCTCGGTCTCGATCCGGCGGAACTGGGCGGCAATCCCTGGTCGGCGGCGGGCGTGTCGTTCTGCTTGTTCTCGCTCGGTGCGATTTTCCCGGTGATGCCGTTCCTGTGGACGCGCGGCGTCAGCGCGATCGTGCAGTGTGTCGTGCTGAGCATGCTGGCGCTCGCGTCGATCGGCGTGTTCACGTCGCTGTTCAACGGCCGCAGCGCGGGGTTTTCGGCGCTGCGCCAGATCATCATCGGACTGATCGCGGCAGGGTTTACGTTCGGCGTCGGGCGTTTGCTGGGCGTGTCGATTTCCTGACCGGTTCACCCCGCAAGCGTCTCGCGCTCGTCGCCGTCCGGGAGCGCTGCCTGCTCTGTGGCGACACGCTCCGCGCGTCGGCCAATCCGCGCCAATCCTTTCTCCCACAAGGCTTTCCTCGCCGCGTCGAGCGTTCACCGCGCACCCGGGTGTCGCATTTCCTCATGTGGTTGTCGGAATTAGTCGGTTAGCCGCACTTTTTTCTGGCAACTATGTAGGCACAGCGCGGACGGACGTCCGCGAGCGAGGAGAGCATTCGATGAATTCCCCCAAGGTCGTGGTCGAAGGGCTGTGCAAGGTGTTCGGCAGCAACCCGAAACAGGCGCTCGCGATGCTGGCCAGCGGCGCCACGAAAGAAGAGGTGTTTGCCCGCACCGGTCAGATCGTCGGCGTCCACAACGCGTCGTTCGAGGTTCGCGAGGGCGAGATCTTCGTGCTGATGGGCCTGTCCGGCTCGGGCAAGTCGACGCTGATTCGACTGATCAATCGGCTCGTCGAGCCCAGCGCCGGCAAAGTGCTGATCGACGGCCGCGATGTCGCGAGCGTGCCGCGCGCCGAGCTGACCGCGCTGCGCCGCAAGGACATGAGCATGGTGTTCCAGTCCTTCGCGCTGATGCCGCAGCGCAGCGTGCTGGCCAACGCCGCGTTCGGGCTCGAGGTCGCGGGGGTCGGCCGCAAGGAGCGCGATGCGCGGGCGCTGACGGTGCTCGAACAGGTCGGCCTCGCACCGTTCGCGCAGAAACTGCCGGCCGAGTTGTCGGGCGGCATGCAGCAGCGCGTCGGGCTTGCGCGCGCGCTCGCGGTCAACCCGTCGCTGATGATCATGGACGAGGCGTTCTCCGCGCTCGATCCGCTCAAGCGCAAGGAGATGCAGAACGTGCTGCTCGATCTGCAACGCGAGCAGCAGCGCACGATCCTGTTCGTGTCGCACGATCTCGAGGAGGCGATGCGCATCGGCACGCGCATCGCGATCATGGAAGGCGGGCGCGTGGTGCAGATCGGCACGCCGCGGGAAATCATCAAGAACCCGGCCGACGACTACGTGCGCGCGTTCTTCGAAGGCATCGACACGAGCCGCTATCTGACGGCCGGCGATCTGATGCAGACCGACGACGTGCCGCTGATGCACGCGCCGCAGATCGACGCGTCGAGCGTCGCCGCGACGCTCGACGGCAGCGCCGACTACGCGTTCGTGCTCGACAGCGAGCGCCGGATTCGCGGCTTCGTGTGCCGCGATGCGACGGGCAGCGCGTCGCCGAAACTCAACCAGATCGAATGCATCCGCCGCAGCACGCCGCTCGACGACGTGGTCGAGCGCGTGGTGGCGAGCCGCGCGCCGCTGCCGGTCGTCGAAGCGGACGGCTCCTACTGCGGTTCGGTCAACAAGACGAACGTGCTGACCGTTCTCACGCGCCATCGAGGTTCCCATGTCTGAAGTCATTCCACTTGGCGCCTGGGTCGATCACGGCGTTCACTATCTGCTCGATCACGATGCGAAGACTTTCGACACGATCGGCAAGGTCATCGAGAGTTTTGCCGCGGCGGTCGAGCACGGTTTGCAGGCCGTGCCGATGTGGGCGCTGATGGCGTTTTTCGTCGGCATCGGCTTGTGGCGCGTCGGCTGGCGCTTCGCGCTGTTCACGCTGGCGGCGCTGCTGCTGATCTATGGCACCGGCTTCTGGGATCAGATGGTGATCACGCTCGGCCTCACGCTGTCGTCGACGGTGATCAGTCTCCTGCTCGGCGTGCCGCTCGGCATCTGGATGGCGAAGAGCCGCACCGTCGAAATGATCGTGCGCCCGGTGCTCGATCTGATGCAGACCATGCCCGCGTTCGTCTACCTGATTCCGGCCGCGATGCTGTTCGGTCTCGGCCGCGTGCCGGGCATCCTGTCGACGGTGATCTTCGCGATGCCGCCCGCGGTGCGTCTGACCGCGCTCGGCATCAGGCACGTGAATCGCGAAATCGTCGAAGCGGGACAGGCGTTCGGCTGCACGCCGTGGCAACTGCTGTACAAGGTGCAGTTTCCGAACGCGCTGCCGTCGATCATGACCGGCGTGAACCAGACCATCATGATGGCGCTGTCGATGGTGATCATCGCGTCGATGGTCGGCGCCGGCGGCCTCGGTAACGACGTGCTCGCGAGCATCCAGCGGCTCGATATCGGACTCGGCTTCGAAAGCGGGATGTCGGTCGTGATGCTGGCGATCATTCTGGACCGCATCACCGAGAGCTTCGGCCGGGCGCCGGGCAAGGTACGCGCCCCCCTGTTCGCCGGTTTGCGCAATGCGATGAAAGTGCGCCGCGAGCTGGCGGCGCAACACGGTTGACGGCCTGATTCGAGACGTCCATGAAGCGCGACGCAATCGCCTCCGTCGAAGCCGATGCGCGGCTGTGCGCCGTCGCGCACGTCGGCTTCCTGACGCTGCCGAATTTCTCGATGATCGCGTTTACGAGCGCGGTCGAGGTGCTGCGCATGGCGAATTACGTGGGCCGCGCGCAGCACTACCGGTGGTCGGTGATCACGCCGGACGGCGAGCCGGCGCGCGCGAGCAACGGCATCACGGTGAAACCGACCACCACGCTCGCCGAGGCCGGCATGCCGGACCTGCTGTTCGTGTGCGCGGGCTGGCACGTTCGCGAGTATGTGAACGACGCGGTGATCGCGCTACTGCGCGAGGCGGCCGCGCACCGCGTGCCGCTCGGCGGCATCTGCACGGGCCCGTATGCGCTGCTCGCGGCCGGGCTGCTCGACGGCTATCGCGCGACCGTGCATTGGGAGGACATGTCGCCGTTGCACCAGCGCTATCCGCACGTGCATTTCGACGACGAACTGTTCGTGATCGACCGCGACCGGCTGACCTGCACTGGCGGAACCGCGCCGCTCGACTTGATGCTGCATCTGGTGGGCATGCGGTTGGGGGCCGCGGTGGCAGCGCAGGTGTCCGAGCAATTCATCGTCGAGCGGATTCGCGGCTCGACCGATTACCAGCACATTCCGGTCGACGCGCGGATCGGCCTGTCGCGCGCTGAACTGATTGAAGTGGTGAGGCTGATGGAAGCGAACCTCGAGGAGCCGCTATCGCTCGACGAACTCGCCCGGCTCGTCAACCTGTCACAGCGTCATTTACAACGGATGTTCAAGCTATTCCTGAACGTGTCGCCGACGCATTACTACCTGAGCTTGCGGCTGCGCCGCGCGCGCGATCTGCTGCGCAATACCGATGCGTCGATCGCGCGTGTGACCACGGCGTGCGGTTTTCATTCTCCGTGTCATTTCAGCAAGGCCTATCGCGCGCAGTTCGGACATGCGCCGAGCGTCGAGCGGCGCATGCCGGAGTAGCGGGTGCCGCGGCCTCGCATGCCGCGCGGATTCAGATCGCCTGCGCGCGGCCCGGAAACGTTTCGTCGTAGCACGAGCCGTCGTCGACTTGCTGCGCCGTGCCGCGCTGCTCGCGATACATCATCGGCGGGACGCCGAACTGCTTGCGAAATTCCCGTCCCAGGTGCGAGGCGTCCGAAAAGCCGCAGCTTGACGCGATATCGGCGACGGTTTTGTCTGAGCTCGTCAACAACCACGCGGCGGTGCGCAGGCGCACCTGCTTCGCGTAGGCTTGCGGCGCCTTGCCGGTCTGCGCCTTGAACAGCCGTTCGAGCTGACGTGGCGACAGATCGAGCTTGCCCGCCAGTTCGTCGAGCGGCAGCGCGCGGCCCACGTGCTGCTCCATCAGCAGGATCGCGCGCTTGACCTTCGGATGCGAGGCCGGCGCGAGACCGGGGGGATGCGGCTGCGGCGCGTTGCCTTTCTGCAGGTCGTCGACGAGCAGAATGCGCAGCGCCTTCTGCACCGTGGCGGTTTCGAAATGACGCAGCAGGATCGCGGCGGCGACGTCGATCGACGCGCGGCCGCCGGAACAGGTGATGCGCCGCCGGTCGATCACGAACAGCCGGTCGGCGACCAGCATCTGTTCGTCGACCGACGGAAAGCGCTCGATGAAATCCCAGTAGTGAAACCAGCTCACGCAGATCCGATGGCCGTCGAGCACGCCCGCGCGCATCAGCGAGAACACGCCGGTGCACATGCCGACCAGCGTCGCGTCGCGGGCGGCGGCGCGGCGGATGAACGCGAGCGTCGCCTCGCTCGCGGCCGGCCCCGAGTGCAGCAGTCCGCCGACCACCACCACGTAGTCGAACTTCTCGGCGGTCTCGAAGGTTTCCCACGGCGTGATCTGGATGCCGCAACTCGCGCGCACCGGAGCCAGGGTTTCCCCGATCACGCTCCACGAACAGCGTACCGGCTTGCTGAAGTCGCCTTCGTCGGCGGACAGGCGCAGCAGGTCGACGAAACCCGAGAATGCGGTCAGCGTGAAGTTCGGCAGCAGGATGATGCCGAAGCGGATGCGCTGCTTCGTGGCTGTGTCGAGTGAGGGAGGGGCAAGCGTTTCAGCGGAATTCATGCGCGCGACGAGTCGGTGAAAAAAACGGCGAAAGAGGAACGAACGTTGACCGAAACGGTGAAGCCGAGGATAGCACCACGGACCTTCAGCATTGCCGGCCGCAATCGGGCCGCCTGTCGCAAATGCGTCCCAATTCATCGCAAATGCGCCGGGAGACCCGCGTGGCGGCTCACTTGACGACGCCATCCCATTGCGATGCCGTTTTTATTCTATCGATCCGGCCCGGCGTGCGGTGCAATAGACGCACATTCCATCCGGACGCATGAGTCGAGTCGAGGCGCTTCCGGCCATCGCAACACGCAAGACACAACGCACAAGGCACGCCATGAACGTCAGCGTCTTCGATCTGTTCAAGATCGGCATCGGTCCATCCAGCTCGCACACGGTCGGGCCGATGATCGCCGCATGCCGCTTCGCATCGCATATCGAGGACGCGAATCTGCTCGGCTTCGTGCGGCGCGTCAGAGCCGAGCTGTTCGGCTCGCTCGGCGCGACCGGCAAGGGCCACGGCACCGACAAGGCGGTGCTGCTCGGCCTCGAAGGCAATCTGCCCGACCGGCTCGATCCTGAGCTGATCGAGCCGCGGCTGCGCGCGATCCGCGAGACCCGACAGCTCGTGCTGCTCGGCAAGCATCCGGTCGGGTTCGACGAGCGCGAACATGTCGGCTTCTTCCGCAAGCTGATGCCGGGCGCGCCGGGCTCGGGCGTCGTGCATCCGAACGGCATGCGCTTCCAGGCCTTCGACGAGAACGGTCAACTGCTCGTCGAAAAAGAGTACTTCTCGATCGGCGGCGGCTTCGTCGTCAATCGCGACGGCGATCGCGTGAACGGCCGGCGCGCCGACGCCGAGGTGCCGTATCCGTTTCGCACCGGCGACGATCTGATGCGCGTGTGCCGCGAAAGCGGCCTGTCCATCGCCGAAGTGACGTTGCGCAACGAATGCGCGACCCGGCCCGAACACGAAGTGCGCGAGGGCCTGCTGGCGATCTGGCGCACGATGGCCGCGTGTGTCGAGCGCGGTTGCAAGGTGCACGGCGAGTTGCCAGGCCCGATGCACGTGAAGCGTCGCGCGGCCGAGCTGTGCGAGCGCTTGCGCGCACGCTCGGAGGAATCGCTGCGCGACCCGCTGTCGATGCTCGACTGGGTCAACCTGTACGCGATGGCCGTCAACGAGGAGAACGCCGCGGGCGGCCGGGTCGTCACCGCGCCGACCAATGGCGCGGCCGGCGTGATCCCGGCAGTGCTGCACTACTACGTGAAATTCATGCATGCGGCGAACGACGCCGGCATCGTCGACTTCCTGCTGACCGCCGCGGCAATCGGCATCATCTACAAGGAAACGGCGTCGATCTCCGGCGCCGAGGTGGGCTGCCAGGGCGAAGTGGGCGTGGCCTGCTCGATGGCCGCCGCGGCGCTCGCGGCCGTGATGGGCGGCACGCCCACCCAGGTCGAGAACGCCGCCGAAATCGGCATGGAACACAACCTCGGCATGACCTGCGATCCGGTCGGCGGGCTGGTGCAGATTCCGTGCATCGAGCGCAACGCGATGGGCGCGATCAAGGCGATCAACGCGGCCCGCCTCGCGATGAAGGGCGACGGCAAGCACGTGGTGTCGCTCGACAGTGTGATCCGCACCATGCGCGAAACCGGCGCCGACATGAAGACGAAATACAAGGAGACGTCGCGCGGCGGACTGGCCGTGAACGTCATCGAGTGTTGAACCGCTACACCGCATCCGCAAAACCGCAAAGGACCGACGATGAGCCGCTATTCGATATTCAGCCTGCTACGCAACGGGATGTCGTATCACGAGAACTGGGAGCGGCAATGGCGCAGCCCCGAGCCTAAACGTGAATACGACGTCGTGATCGTCGGCGGCGGCGGGCACGGTCTCGCGACCGCGTACTACCTCGCGAAGGAGCATGGCGTGCGCAATGTCGCGGTGCTCGAGAAGGGCTGGATCGGCGGCGGCAACACCGCGCGCAATACGACGATCGTGCGGTCGAACTACTTGTGGGACGAATCCGCCGCGCTCTACGAGAAGGCGATGAAGCTGTGGGAAGGGCTCGCGCAGGATCTGAACTACAACGTGATGTTCAGCCAGCGCGGCGTGATGAATCTCGCGCATACGCTGCAGGACGTGCGCGACACCGAACGCCGCGTCAACGCGAACCGCCTGAACGGCGTCGACGCCGAATTTCTCACTCCCGCGCAGATCAAGGAACTCGAGCCGACCATCAATCTGAACAGCCGCTATCCGGTGCTCGGCGCATCGATCCAGCGGCGCGGCGGCGTGGCCCGGCACGATGCGGTGGCGTGGGGCTTCGCGCGCGGCGCCGATCAGGCCGGCGTCGATATCGTGCAGAACTGCCAGGTCGTCGGCATTCGCCGCGACGGCAGCCAGGTGACGGGCGTCGACACGACGAAGGGTTTCATCAAGGCGAAGAAGGTCGCGGTGGTCGCGGCCGGCAACACGTCGACGCTCGCCGACATGGCCGGCGTGCGACTGCCGCTCGAAAGCCATCCGTTGCAGGCGCTGGTGTCGGAGCCGATCAAGCCGGTCGTCAACACGGTCGTGATGTCGAATGCGGTCCACGCGTATATCAGCCAGTCCGACAAGGGCGATCTCGTGATCGGCGCGGGCGTCGATCAGTACACGGGCTTTGGGCAGCGCGGCAGCTTCCAGATCATCGAGGGCACGCTCGAGGCGATCGTCGAGATGTTCCCGGTGTTTTCGCGCGTGCGAATGAACCGGCAGTGGGGCGGCATCGTCGATGTGTCGCCGGACGCGTGCCCGATCATCAGCAAGACCGATGTGAAGGGACTGTATTTCAACTGCGGCTGGGGGACGGGCGGCTTCAAGGCGACGCCCGGCTCGGGATGGGTCTATGCGCACACGATCGCGAAGAACGAACCTCATCCGTTGAACGCGCCGTTTTCGCTGGACCGGTTCTATACCGGTCATCTGATCGATGAGCATGGCGCTGCCGCCGTGGCCCACTAGTCGACAAGGAGACACAGATGCTGCTGATCGAATGCCCCTGGTGCGGTCCCCGCGCCGAAACCGAATTCTCGTGCGGCGGCGAGGCGGACATCGCTCGCCCGCTCGACACGGACAAGCTCACCGACAAGGAATGGGGCGACTACCTTTTCATGCGCAAGAACCCGCGCGGCGTGCATCGCGAGCAATGGTTCCACACGCAGGGTTGCCGCCGCTGGTTCAAGGCGCAGCGCGACACCGTCAGCTATGCGTTCCAGGGCTATCAGACGTTCGAGCGGCCGTTGCTGGCGCTGGACAGTACCGATACGCAGGCAGCAAACGCACAGGTAAAGGCACAAGAGGGCAAAGCATCATGAGCCAGAAAGACCGACTCCCGACCGGCGGGCGCATCAATCGCGCGATCGCGCTGAGCTTCACGTTCAACGGCGTCGAGTATCAGGGTTATCAAGGCGATACGCTCGCGTCTGCATTGCTCGCGAACGGCATGCATTTCGTCGCGCGCAGCTGGAAATATCATCGGCCGCGCGGCATCGTGACCGCGGGCGTCGAGGAGCCGAACGCGGTCGTGCAACTGGAGACCGGCGCCTACACGGTGCCGAACGCGCGGGCCACCGAGGTCGAGTTGTACCAGGGGCTCGTCGCGAGCAGCGTGAACGCGAAACCGAGCATCGAGAAGGACCGCATGGCGATCAACCAGAAGATCGCGCGCTTCATTCCGGCGGGCTTCTACTACAAGACCTTCATGTGGCCGCGCAAACTCTGGCCGAAGTACGAGGAAGCGATTCGCGACGCGGCCGGCCTCGGCACCGCGCCGCGACAGCGCGACGCGGACCGCTACGACAAGTGCTTCGCGCATTGCGACGTGCTGGTGGTCGGCGGCGGCCCGACCGGGCTCGCGGCCGCGCACGCGGCGGCCTTGTCCGGCGCGCGCGTGACGCTCGTCGACGATCAGCCCGAGCTGGGCGGCTCGCTGCTGTCCTGCGGCGCGGAGATCGACGGCAAGCCCGCGCTGCAGTGGGTGCGGAAAATCGAGGACGAATTGCGGCAGTTGCCCGATGTGAAGATCCTGAGCCGCAGCACCGCGTTCGGCTATCAGGACCACAATCTCGTCACGGTCACGCAGCGCCTGACCGATCATCTGCCCGTGTCGCAGCGCAAGGGCACGCGCGAACTGTTGTGGAAGATCCGCGCGAAACGCGTGATTCTGGCGACCGGCGCGCATGAACGGCCGATCGTGTTCGGCAACAACGATCTGCCTGGCGTGATGCTCGCGTCGGCGGTGTCGAGCTATCTGCATCGGTATGCGGTACTGCCGGGTCGCAATGCGATCGTGTTCACGAACAACGACGACGGCTATCAATGTGCGCTCGACCTGAAGGCGGCCGGCGCGCAGGTGAGCGTCATCGATCCGCGCGCGGGCGAATCGAAGGGCACGCTGCCGGCGCTCGCGCGCCGCCATGGCATCAAGGTGCTGAACGGCACGGTCGTCACGGCGGCGCATGGCAAGCTGCGCGTCGCGTCGGTGTCGCTCGCCTCATATGCGAAAGGGCAAATCACCGCTCAGCAGGGCCAACTGCCGTGCGATCTGCTCGCGATGTCGGGTGGCTGGAGCCCAGTGCTGCATCTGTTCGCGCAGTCGGGGGGCAAGGCCCATTGGCATGACGACAAGGCCTGCTTCGTGCCGGGCAAGGCGGTCCAGCCAGAGACCAGCGTCGGCGCCTGCGCGGGCGACTTCACGCTCGGCCAGGGCATCCGCTTCGCGCTCGACGCCGGCGTCGAAGCGGCGCGCGCGGCCGGGCACATCGTCGCGCGGCCAAAGCCGGTGCAGGTCGCCGAACTGAGCGAAACGAAGCTGGAACCGCTGTGGCTCGTCGGCGGACGCGAGTTGGCCACGCGTGGGCCCAAGCAGTTCGTCGATTTCCAGAACGACGTCGCGGCGGCCGATATCTTCCTCGCGGCGCGCGAAGGCTTCGAGTCCGTCGAACACGTGAAGCGCTACACCGCGATGGGCTTCGGCACCGACCAGGGCAAGCTCGGCAATATCAACGGCATGGCGATTCTCGCCCAGGCGCTCGGTAAGACCATTCCCGAGACCGGCACGACGACGTTCCGGCCGAACTACACGCCGGTCACGTTCGGCACGTTCGCCGGCCGTGAATTGGGCGAATTGCTCGATCCGGTGCGCAAGACGGCGGTGCATGAATGGCACGTGGAATACGGCGCGGCGTTCGAGGACGTCGGCAACTGGAAGCGTCCGTGGTATTACCCGAAAGCGGGCGAGGATCTGCACGCGGCGGTTGCGCGCGAAGCGCTCGCGGTGCGCACGAGCGTCGGCATTCTCGATGCGTCGACGCTAGGCAAGATCGATATTCAGGGCCCCGATTCCGCGAAACTGTTGAACTGGGTGTACACGAATCCGTGGACCAGGCTCGAAGTCGGCAAGTGCCGGTACGGCCTGATGCTCGACGAAAACGGCATGATCTTCGACGACGGCGTGACCGTGCGCCTCGCCGAGCAGCACTACATGATGACGACCACCACCGGCGGCGCGGCGCGTGTGCTTACGTGGCTCGAACGCTGGCTGCAAACCGAATGGCCCGACCTGCGCGTGCGGCTCGCGTCGGTCACCGATCACTGGGCAACTTTTGCGGTAGTCGGCCCGATGAGCCGCAAGGTGCTGCAAAAGGTCTGCGACGACATCGACTTCGCGAACGCGGCGTTTCCGTTCATGACGTATCGTGAAGGCACCGTCGCGGGTGCGGCGGCGCGCGTGATGCGCATCAGCTTTTCGGGCGAACTCGCGTATGAGGTGAACGTGCCGGCGAACGTCGGACGCGCGGTGTGGGAAGCGTTGATGGCCGCGGGCGCGGAGTTCAACATCACGCCGTACGGCACCGAGACGATGCACGTGCTGCGCGCGGAGAAGGGCTACATCATCGTCGGCCAGGATACGGACGGCTCGATGACGCCGCACGACCTCGGCATGGGCGGGCTCGTCGCGAAGTCGAAGGACTTTCTCGGCAAGCGCTCGCTCGCCCGCTCGGACACCGCGAAGGCGGGACGTAAGCAACTGGTCGGGCTGCTCGCGGAGGATGCGTCGTTCGTGATACCCGAGGGCTCGCAGATCGTCGCCGGTCCGTTCCAGGGCGACACCGCGCCGATGCTCGGGCACGTCACGTCGAGCTATTACAGCCCGATTCTGCAACGCTCGATCGCGATGGCGGTCGTCAAGGGCGGTCTCGACAAGATCGGCACGACCGTCACGATTCCGCTCGCGAGCGGCAAACAGATCGCGGCGAAGATCGCGAGTCCGGTGTTCTACGACAGCGAAGGAGCACGTCAACATGTGGAATGAAACTGGCGGAACGGTGTCCATCGTGGACCGCACGCTCGGGCGGCAAAACGGCGCGTGGCAGGAGTCGCCGCTGGTCGGTGTGGATGGGCTGCTGAAACAGCATCAGGCCAACGCGACTGCCGCGTTCCGGCTCGGCGAGCGGCCATTTCTCGAACTCGTGAACGTGCGCGGCGATACGCGCGACGCGGCGTTCATTCGCGCGGTGGAACAGGTGATCGGCTGCAAGCCGCCGGAGAAGCCGAACACCGTCGCGCGCGGCAACGGCTACGACATGGTCTGGCTCGGCCCGGACGAATGGCTCGTGCGTTCGGAGACCGCGCACGATGCGACGCGCACGGCGCCGTTGCAGGCGAAGCTCGGCGCGGCGTTCGCGGGCGTGTTCGCATCGGCGGTCGATGTGGGCAGCGGCTATACGGTGCTTGAAATCACCGGCACGCGCACGCGCGACGTGCTCGCGCGCGGCTGTCCGCTCGATCTGCATCCCAAACTTTTCGGCCTGGGGCAGTGCGCGCAGAGCCACTATTTCAAGGCGTCGATCGCGTTGCTGCCCACGGGCGCCGACAGTTTCGACATCGTCGTGCGTCGCAGTTTCGCGGATTACTTCGTCAGGATCATGCTCGACGCCGCCGAGCCGTTGATGTGCTGAGCGACGCGCGCTTCGCTTTGCTGATTTCGCCATGACGTCGGCACGCGCGGCCACCTCGCTTCTCACGGCACGCGCGTGCGATGAGCGCGATGCCGGCGCCGCGCTCGCGCTGCTCGATCAAAGTATCGCGCTGCGTCATCGGCGCATTGCGCTGATCCGCTATCTACTCGCGCGGGAGCTCGGTGCGCCGCTCGAAGCGCGGCATCATGCGTACGTCGAGAAAATCGCGGCTCGTCTGAGCGCGGATGCGCTCGCGCGGATCGCCGGCGCAGCGCGTGCGCGGCTGCGCCCGTAAGTCCACGCCGTATCAGGGCTTGCCGCCATCCAGCGCCGTGAGGATCTGGTGCGCGGCGCTCACGCGCGCTTCGTTCGGGAAATTGCGATTGGCGAGCATCACGATACCGATCCGCTTTTGTGGCACGAACGCGACATACGCGCCGAAGCCGCTCGTCGATCCGGTCTTGTTGATCCAGACGTTCTGCTGCGGCGGCAGCGGCGGTTTGATTGCGGTCGACGGCGTGCCGTTCAGGGCCATCTCGAGCGAGTTGCCCGCTTGCAAGGTGCGCAACTCGACCGGATACGGGTACTGCTCCCACATCAGATCCTGGGTCAGCACGCCGGACTGGAAGTAGCCGGTATGCGTGTCCGTGATCGCGCGCTGCCACTGACTGTCGAGCGGAATCAGGTTCATGTTGGCTTGCACGTAACGCAGCATATCCGCGGCGGTCGACTTCACCCCGTAGGCTTCGGCGGAAATCACGCCGCCCGTCAGACGGACCGGCGCGCCGTCTTTCGCATAGCCCTGCGCATAGTCCGGCATTTTCGCCGCGGGGACGTCGATGTAGCTGTTCTTCATGCCGAGCGCCGGAAACACGCGTTGCTGCATCAGCACGGTGAAGTCCTGGCCCATGCTCTTCGCGGTGATCAGGCCGAGCGTACCGATGCCTGGATTGGAGTAGGTGCGGAACGTGCCGGGCGCGTGAGCGGGCTGCCAGTCGTGGAAGTACTGCAGCAATTGGGCGTTGTTGTGGATGTCGTCCGGCACCTGCAGCGGCAGGCCGCCAGGCGTGTGTGTGCCGAGGTTCAGCAGGCTGACTTTGCCGAACGGGCGGCCGCGCAGCGTCGGCAGATAGCGCTCCGTGCTATCCGACAACGACAGCTTGCCGTCGAGCTGCGCATACGACGCGAGCGTCGCCGTGAAGGTCTTGCTGACCGAGCCGAGTTCGAACAGCGTGTCGCGGGTGACCGGCTTGCCGGTTTGCGTCGATGCGACGCCGTAGTTGTACACGTAGGGCTTGCCGTCGTCGATCACGCCGACCGCCATCCCGGCGATATGGTACTTCGCCATCAGCGGCCTGATCGCGGCATCGATGGTCGGTTGGAGTTGCGCGGCGGTGGGCTCGGCCGCATGGCCGACGGGTGAGATCGCGCAGAGCGTGAACAGCGCGAACGTGGCGGTTGTTATCAGTTTGAGCGCTCGGGTCTTCATTGCAAACGGGTCCTCGGTCGGGGGAGTGTGAATCGGTGGATCGGCGATTCGGCTGAGGCAGCACTATCCGGCTTTTGCGAACCGCTGGCAAACGAGGATAAGTTAGGCGACGGTAAAGAAAAAGTTGTGGGCGGCAATCCGAGCGGCGCCGGCGTTGTCGGCTGAAGCCAAACGCGTGTCGGGTTCGGCACAGGTGTCGCTCCGGGCGGCCGCTACGCTGGTGAAACGGTGCGCCGCGCGGCGTGCGGGGCGTGCCGCTCACGAACATGGAGACGAGACAATGAGCAGCAATCGCGGCGTCGTGTATCTGGGGCAGGGCAAGGTCGAAGTGCAATCGATCGACTACCCGAAGATGGTCGATCCTCGCGGCCGTTCGATCGGCCACGGCGTGATCCTGAAAGTGGTCAGTACGAATATCTGCGGCTCCGATCAGCACATGGTGCGTGGCCGCACGACCGCCGAGGTCGGCCTCGTACTTGGGCACGAGATTACCGGCGAAGTGATCGAGGTCGGGCGCGATGTCGAGACGCTGAAGGTCGGCGATCTGGTGTCGGTGCCGTTCAACGTCGCCTGCGGGCGCTGCCCGACCTGCAAGGCGCAGCATACCGGCGTGTGCCTGAACGTGAACCCGTCGCGCGCGGGCGGCGCGTATGGCTACGTCGACATGGGCGGATGGATCGGCGGCCAGGCCGAATACGTGCTCGTGCCGTACGCGGACTTCAACCTGCTGAAATTTCCCGACCGTGCGCAGGCGATCTCGAAGCTCCGTGACCTGACGTGCCTGTCCGACATTCTGCCGACCGGCTATCACGGCGCGGTGATGGCCGGCGTGCAGCCCGGTGCGAGCGTCTACATCGCGGGCGCGGGCCCGGTCGGCATGGCGGCGGCCGCGTCCGCGCGCCTGCTGGGTGCGGCCTGCACGATCGTCGGCGACATGAACGAGGCACGCCTTGCGCATGCGCGCAAGATGGGCTTCCAGACTATCAATCTGTCGAAGGACGCGACGCTCGGCGAGCAGATCGAGCAGATTCTCGGCAAGCCCGAAGTGGATTGCGCGGTGGACTGCGTCGGCTTCGAAGCACACGGTCACGGCAGCGGCGGCTCACACGAGGAGGCCCCGGCCGCGGTGCTCAATTCGCTGATGGAAATCACCCGCGCGGCCGGCGCGATCGGCATTCCCGGACTCTACGTGACCGACGATCCGGGCTCGACCGATGCCGCCGCGCGCCAGGGCAGCCTCAGCTTGCGTTTCGGGCTCGGCTGGGCCAAATCGCACTCGTTCCACACCGGGCAGACGCCGGTCATGAAGTACAACCGCAATCTGATGCAGGCGATCCTGTGGGACCGTTTGCCGATCGCCGACATCGTCAACGTGACGGTGGTGTCGCTCGACGATGCGCCCGAGGGTTACCGGCAATTCGACGGCGGCGCGCCGAAGAAGTTTGTGATCGACCCGCACGGGTTGTTGAAGGCCGCTTGAGTTTGGTTGGCCGCTGGTATCAAGCGGCCATCACCGGCGCATTCGATAGCGAAGGCACCTGCTTGCGACGCTCGCGCGTCGGCGCGGTGCCGAACGCATCGCGATAGCTCTTCGAGAAGTGGCAGGCCGACTGGAAGCCGCACGCCATCGTGATGTGCATGATCGACATGTCGGTCTGCAACAGCAGCTCGCGCGCGCGCCGCAGGCGCAATGTCAGATAGTAGTGCGTCGGCGTCATGCCCAGATGCTCGCGGAACAGCCGTTGCAACTGCCTTTGCGACATGCCGGCGAGCCGCGCCAGCTCTTCGCGCGACAGCGGCTCCTCGATGTTGTTCTCCATTAGCGATATCACTTCGAACAGCGACTTGTTGGCCGAGCCGAGCCGCGCGACGAGCGGCATCTTCTGCTGCGCGCTGGTGTCGCGCACGTGTTCGACGATGAACTGCTCGGCGATCTGCGTGACCCGAGCGGTGCCAACACGCGGCGCGATCAGGTTCAGCATCATGTCGAGCGGCGCGACGCCGCCGGTACAGGTCACGCGATCGCGATCGATCACGAATAGCTCTTTCAGAAAGCGCGTCTCGGGAAACTCCTCCTTCAGCGCCGACATGTTTTCCCAATGAATCGCGCACGCATAACCGGCCAGCAGGCCGGCGCGCGCGAGCGCATAGGTGCCCGTGCAAAGACTGCCCAGCACGCAGCCCATGCGCGCGAAACGGCGCAGCGCGGACAAATGCTCGGCGGTGGTGGAGCGCTGCACGTCGATGCCGCCGACCACGAACACGATGTCGGGTTGCCCGATGCATTCGACCGGACCCGTATCGACGGATAGCCCGTTGCTGGCCATGACCGGCCCGCCGGCGGGACTCACGATCGACCAGCGGTAAAGCGTCTGGCCCGTCAGATAGTTCGCCATGCGTAGCACTTCGATCGCGTTCGTGAAGGCGATCATCGTGAAGTTGGGGACCGGCATGAATGCGAAATGCGACAACGATGCCGTGCGATCGGTGGACATGGGAACGGTGATTCCTGATGTAAATGTCGCGTCGCCGTGGGGGAGGGCGACTATCTCAATTCTGAGTAACAGGGCAACTACCGTGCCATCAGGCTAAACCCTTGGATACTGTGCACAAAGCCTGGAATAGCTAAGCAATCGACTGACGAAAGCATCCGCGCGGCACCGGAACAGCGCGGCGACGCCCTTGCAGCGCACCCGATCGGCGCAGGAATACTGCGTTGTAGTGCAGCGCTGAGCGCGCGGCTCGCGCCGACTTGTCGAAAAAGGTTGCGTATGGCGGAAAAGGCAAAGAACGCGTCTGAATTCGTAAATAGACGCGCCGGGCGACCGTCAAGAATAGACCCAAGGCAAAGCGGTAGCGCGATCCCGCCGGCAACCCGCAGCGGCCTTCCCGTCAACGATCTCACGGACCTTCCATGTCGAACCCGAATCCCTTCTTCGAAGACTCGCTAGCGGCGCGCGACCCGGCCGTGCGCGGCGCCATTCTGAAAGAGCTCGAGCGTCAGCAGTCGCAAGTCGAGCTGATCGCGTCGGAAAACATCGTGTCGCGCGCGGTGCTCGACGCGCAGGGCTCGGTGCTGACCAACAAGTACGCGGAAGGGTATCCGGGCAAGCGTTACTACGGCGGTTGCGAATACGTCGACGCGATCGAGACGCTGGCGCTCGATCGTATCAAGCAGCTATTCGGCGCGAAGTTTGCCAACGTGCAGCCGCATTCCGGCGCGCAGGCGAACGGCGCGGTGATGCTCGCGCTCACCAGGCCGGGCGATACGGTGCTCGGCATGTCGCTCGACGCGGGCGGGCATCTGACGCACGGCGCGAAACCCGCATTGTCGGGCAAGTGGTTCAACGCAGTGCAGTACGGCGTGCGGCGCGACACGATGCTGATCGACTACGAGCAGATCGAGGAACTGGCGCAGCAGCACAAGCCCGCGCTGCTGATCGCCGGCTTCTCCGCCTATCCGCGCGCGCTCGACTTCGCGCGGCTGCGTGCGATCGCCGATGGCGTCAGTGCGAAGCTGATGGTGGACATGGCGCATATCGCCGGCGTGATCGCGGCCGGCCGCCATGACAATCCGGTCCCGCATGCGCACGTGGTCACGTCGACCACCCACAAGACCTTGCGCGGTCCGCGCGGCGGCTTCGTGCTGACCAACGACGAGGAGATCGCAAAGAAGATCAACTCCGCCGTGTTCCCCGGCTTGCAGGGCGGCCCGCTGATGCACGTGATCGCCGGCAAGGCGGTCGCATTCGGCGAGGCGCAGCAGCCGGGCTTCAAAACCTATATCGACAGCGTGCTCGCGAACGCGCGGGCATTGGGCGAGGTGCTCAAATCGGGCGGCGTCGATCTGGTCACGGGCGGCACCGACAACCATCTGCTGTTGGTCGATCTGCGGCCGAAGGGGCTCAAGGGCAATCAGGTCGAACACGCGCTGGAGCGCGCGGGCATCACCTGCAACAAGAACGGCATTCCGTTCGATACGGAGAAGCCGACCATCACCTCCGGCATCCGCCTCGGCACACCGGCGGCCACGACGCGCGGCTTCGGCGTCAGCGAGTTTCGCGAGGTCGGGCGTCTGATTGTCGAGGTGCTCGATGCGCTGCGCGCGTCGCCCGAAGGCGATGCCGCAACCGAACAACGCGTGCGCCGCGAGATTTTCGCGCTGTGCGAGCGCTTTCCCATTTACTGAGTACGCGTGGAGCAAACGATGAGTCAACTGCACGAGAACAGCATCATCATCGACGGGCTGAACATTTCGAAGTTCGAGCGCTCGGTGTTCGAGGACATGCGCAAGGGCGGCGTGACCGCGGTGAACTGCACGGTGTCGGTCTGGGAGAGTTTTCAGAAGACCGTCGACAACATCGCCGAAATGAAGCAGCAAATCCGCCAATACAGCGAGATCCTCACGCTGGTGCGCACCACCGACGACATCTTCCGCGCCAAGGAAGAGAACAAGACCGGCATCATCTTCGGCTTCCAGAACGCGCATGCGTTCGAGGACAACCTCGGCTATATCGAAGCGTTCAAGGATCTCGGCGTCAACGTGGTGCAGCTTTGCTACAACACGCAGAACCTGGTCGGCACCGGCTGCTACGAGCGCGACGGCGGTCTGTCCGGCTACGGGCGCGAAGTGATTCAGGAGATGAACCGCGTCGGCATCATGGTCGATCTGTCGCATGTGGGCGGCAAGACGTCGTCGGAGGCGATCGCGGCGTCGAACAAACCGGTCTGCTATTCGCATTGCTGCCCGTCCGGGCTCAAGGAGCATCCGCGCAACAAGACCGACGAGCAGCTGAAGGAGATCGCGGACGCGGGCGGCTTCGTCGGCGTGACGATGTTCGCGCCGTTCCTGAAGCGCGGACCGGATGCGACCGTCGAGGACTATATCGAGGCGATCGAGTACGTGGTGAACCTGATCGGCGAGGACCAGGTGGGGATCGGCACGGATTTCACGCAGGGCTACAGCACCGAGTTTTTCGACTGGATCACGCACGACAAGGGCCGTTATCGCCAGTTGACGAACTTCGGCAAGGTCGTGAATCCCGAAGGCATTCGCACGATCGGCGAGTTTCCGAACCTGACCGCCGCGATGGAACGCGCCGGCTGGAGCGAGACGCGCATCCGCAAGATCATGGGCGAAAACTGGGTACGGGTGTTCGGCGAAGTCTGGAAGGTGTGAGCTTTAGCCCTTGTTTTCATAGCAGATACGAAACGGAGTCTCCACATGCAACCCCAACTGCCTATCGACGTCGATCCCGACACCGGCGTCTGGACCACCGACGCGCTGCCGATGCTGTACGTGCCGCGCCACTTCTTCACCAACAACCACGTCGCCGTCGAGGAAGCGCTCGGCCGCGACACGTACGCCGGGATTCTCTACAAGGCGGGTCACAAGTCCGCCTATTTCTGGTGCGAGAAGGAAGCGAAGCAACATGGTCTTGCCGGCATGGCGGTATTCGAGCACTACCTGAACCGTCTGTCGCAGCGCGGCTGGGGCATCTTCAGGATCATCGAAGCCGATCCGGCCAGCTCGCATGCGCGGATTGAGTTGCGGCACTCGTCGTTCGTGCTCGCGCAGCCGGGCAAAACCGGCAAGCTCTGCTACATGTTCGCCGGCTGGTTCGCAGGCGCGATGGACTGGGTCAACGATACCGCGCCCGACGGCGCGCGCAAGGGCCCGCCGTCGCAGTCGAAAGAAGCGCGCTGCGCGGCGGAGGGACACGAGCACTGCGTGTTCGAAGTCTCGCCGCTCGCGTCAATCTAATCCGGGCATTCCGAGGTCGATCGCGATGCGTTACCCGAACCTTTTCAAGCCGCTCACGTTGAACAAGCTGACGCTGCGCAATCGCATCGTCAGTACCGCGCACGCGGAGGTCTATGCGGAGCCGGGTGGTCTGCCCGGCGACCGTTATATCCGGTACTACGAGGAAAAGGCCAAGGGCGGAGTCGGACTCGCCGTGTGCGGCGGTTCGAGCCCGGTGTCGATCGACAGCCCGCAAGGCTGGTGGAAGTCGGTGAATCTCGCCACCGACCGGATCGTCGATCCGCTCGCGCGGCTCGCCGAAGCAATGCACGCGCATGGCGCGAAAATCATGATTCAGGCCACCCACATGGGACGCCGCTCGGCGTTTCACGGCGAGCACTGGCCGCATCTGATGTCGCCGTCGGGAGTGCGCGAGCCGGTGCATCGCGGCAACGCGAAGATCATCGAGGTCGAAGAGATCCGCCGCATCATCGGCGACTTCGCGGCGGCCGCGAAGCGCGTGAAGGATGCGGGCATGGACGGCATCGAGATCTCGGCGGCGCACCAGCATCTGATCGATCAGTTCTGGAGCCCGCGCACCAACTTTCGTACCGACGAATGGGGCGGCTCGCTCGAAAACCGCCTGCGTTTTGGCGTCGAAGTGTTGCGGGCGGTGCGCGCGGCGGTGGGCGCCGACTTCTGCGTCGGCCTGCGCATGTGTGGCGACGAATTCCACGAAGATGGGCTCGATCACGAGCAGCTGAAAGAGATTGCCCAGGCGATGAGCGAGACCGGCCTGATCGACTATCTCGGCGTGATCGGTTCCGGCGCGGACACCCACAATACGCTCGCCAACTGCATGCCGCCGATGGCGCTGCCGCCCGAGCCGTTCGTGCATCTCGCGGCCGGCATCAAGCAGGTCGTCAAGGTGCCGGTGATGCACGCGCAAAGCATTCGCGACGCGGGCCAGGCCGAGCGCTTGCTCGCGAGCGGCATGGTCGATCTGGTCGGCATGACGCGCGCACAGATCGCCGATCCGCATATGGTCATCAAGATCCGCGATGGCCGCGAGGACGAAATCAGGCAGTGCGTCGGCGCGAACTACTGCATCGACCGTCAGTACAACGGGCTCGACGTGCTGTGCGTGCAGAACGCGGCGACCTCGCGCGAAGCGACGATGCCGCACGTGATCGCGAAGACACGCGGGCCGAAGCGCAAGGTCGTGGTGGTCGGCGCGGGGCCGGCGGGGCTCGAAGCGGCGCGGGTCGCGAAGTCGCGCGGTCACGACGTGGTGCTGTTCGAAAAGAACGATCACGTGGGCGGCCAGATCATGCTGGCGGCGAAAGCGCCGCAGCGCGAGCAAATGGCGGGCATCGTGCGTTGGTTCGACATGGAGACGAAGCGCCTCGGCGTGGACCGCCGCCTCGGTGTCGCCGCCGACGAGCGGACCATCATGGCCGAGAAGCCCGACATCGTCGTGCTCGCCACCGGCGGTTCGGCGTTCACGTCGCAGGTCGCGGCGTGGGGCGTCGACGCGGGGCTCGCGGTCAGTTCGTGGGACGTGCTGGCCGGCAAGGTCGAGCCGGGCAGGAACGTGCTCGTGTACGACGGCGTCAGCACGCATGCGGGGGCGGGCGTCGCCGATTTCATCGCGAGCCGCGGCGCGAACGTGGAGATCGTCACGCCCGACGTGAAGGTCGCCGACGACGTCGGCGGCACCACGTTCCCGATCTTCTATCGCCGTCTGTACGCGCAAGGCGTGATCCATACGCCCAATTACTGGCTCGACAGGGTGTACGAGGAGGACGGCAAGAAGATCGCCGTGATCCGCAACGAGTACACCGAGGAGCAGGAGGAGCGCGCGGTCGATCAGGTGGTGATCGAAAACGGCAGTACGCCGAACGATCAGCTTTACTGGAAGCTGAAGCCTGAATCGGTCAATCGCGGCCAGGTCGACGTGCACAAACTGTTCGCGTCCGAACCGCAGCCGTGTCTCGACGAGCAGCTCGGCGACGGCCGCTTCCTGCTGTTCCGGGTCGGCGACTGCATCTCCATGCACAACATTCACGGCGCGATCTACGACGCGCTGCGCCTTTGCAAGGATTTCTGACGATGAGCCCCGTGTTTGTCATCACCGTCCTGCTGTGGGTGTCGGTGGCCGGTCTCGCGTTCGCGCTGGCGCGCCGCGCCGCCTACTGGCGCGAAGGCCGCGCGACCGCCGCGGGCGCGTATGGCTGGGCCAATCTGCTCGCGATCCCGAAGCGCTACTTCGTCGATCTGCATCACGTGGTCGCGCGCGATCCGTATATCGCCCGCACGCATGTTGCCACGGCGGGCGGAGCGATCCTCGCGATGGCGCTCGTGTTCGTCAACTACGGCCTCGCGATCTACTCGCCGTGGCTCGACAAGCTGATCTTTCTCGCCGCGCTGGCGATGCTGATCGGCACGGTGTTCGTCTGGCGCCGCCGGCATGGCGCGAAGACGGTGCCGGCGCGGCTGTCGCGCGGCCCGTGGGATCAGTTGCCGCTGTTGCTCGGCGCGTTCGCGCTCGGTCTCGTGCTGTTCGTCGCGCTGCCCGCGACGGCAATGTCCGGCGCGTTCGCCGTGATCGTCGCGCTGCTGATCGCGGCGGGCGCGTTCACGATGACGTTCGGCGCGGCGCGTGGCGGTCCGATGAAACATGCGGTGGCCGGTCTGCTGCACCTCGCGTTTCATCCGCGTCAGGAGCGCTTTGCTGGTTTTGCCGCCGCTCGCGATGCCGTGCCGCCCACCGCACTGAAAACACCGCTGCTCGACGCGAAAGAATACGGCGTCGGCAAACCGGTCGAATTCCGCTGGAACCAGTTGCTCAGCTTCGACGCCTGCGTGCAATGCGGCAAATGCGAAGCGGCGTGCCCCGCGTTCGCGGCCGGTCAGCCGCTCAATCCGAAGAAGCTGATTCAGGATCTGGTAACCGGCATGGTCGGCGGCACCGACGCACAGTACGCAGGCAGCCCGACGCCCGGCATTCCTGTCGGCAAGCACGCGGGCGCGCCCGGCAAGCCGCTGATCTCGACGCTGATCGAAGCGGACACGCTGTGGTCCTGCACGACCTGCCGCGCCTGCGTGCAGGAGTGCCCGATGCTGATCGAGCACGTGGACGCGATCGTGGACATGCGCCGCAATCAGACGCTCGTCGAAGGCAGCGTGCCGGGCAAGGGGCCGGCGACGCTCGCGAATCTGCGCGAAACCGGCAGCCTCAACGGCTACGACATCGGCGCGCGCTACGACTGGGCCGTGGATCTGCAGGTGCAGGTCGCGCAGCCGGGTCGTCATGTGGACGTGTTGCTGATCGCCGGCGAAGGCGCGTTCGACATGCGCTATCAGCGCACGCTGCGCGCGCTCGTCAAGGTGCTGAACCGCGCGGGCGTCGATTACGCGGTGCTCGGCGGTGTCGAGACCGATACCGGCGACACCGCGCGGCGGCTCGGCGACGAAGCGACGTTCCAGCAACTGGCCCGTACGCTGATCGGGACGCTCGCGCAGTACTCGTTCGCGCGCATCGTTACCGCCGATCCGCACGTGCTGCATAGCCTGCGCAACGAATATCGCGCGCTCGGCGGGTTCTATCAGGTCCAGCATCACACGGCGCTGATCGACGAACTGATAGCGAGCGGCAAGCTGTCGCCGCGCGCGGCCGCCGCCGTCGCGGAGCGCAACATCACGTATCACGACCCGTGCTATCTGGGCCGCTACAACGGCGAGACGGAAGCGCCGCGCCGGGTGCTGAAGAGCATCGGCATCAAGGTGGTCGAGATGGAGCGTCACGGCCTGCGTGGACGCTGCTGCGGCGGTGGCGGCGGCGCACCGCTGACCGATATTCCCGGCAAACGGCGGATTCCCGACATCCGTATCGACGACGCGCGCGCGAGCGGCGCGGAGATCGTCGCGGTCGGCTGCCCGAATTGCACCGCGATGCTCGAAGGGGTGGTGGGGCCGCGACCGGAAGTGCTGGACGTGGCCGAACTGGTCGCCGCGGCGCTGGAGTAACGCGATGATGAATACGCTCAAACGAATCGATCCGCGCCGGCCGTTCACGGTGACGGCACAGGGACTCAGGCGCATCACGCTCGGCGTCGTTGGCATCGCGGACGCCGGCGGCAGTGCGTCGCTGGTTGATGCGCGGCATGCCGGGCATCGCGAACAGCCGAAGCCGCGCCGCACGACGGCCACGCCGCACCATGTGCTGCTGGTCGCGGCGCACACGGACCGCGGCGCGCTCGATGAACACGCGCGCCAGACGCTCGCCGCCGCCGCGCTGATCGCGGACACGCACACCGAAGTCGTGCTGCTGGTGTTCGGCGAATTCACCGGCGATGCCGCCGCGCTCGGCGCCGACAAGCTGATCGAATTGCCGATCTTCGATCGCCGCACGTACGCGCCGGACGATGAACTGAATGCGCTGGCGGCCTGCGTCGCGGCCTATGCGCCAGCCCATGTCTTGCTGCCCGACAACGCGACCGGCGACGGCGATCTCGGCCGCCGCTATGCGGCGGCGGCCGATGCAAGCGTCGCGACGCACGTCGTCGAGATCGATGCCGGGCACGTGTGCACCTATATTCGCGCGAATACGGCGTTCGCCAGCCGCGCGCTGCCCGAGGTCGTGCTGCTCGAGCCGAATGCGGTCGATCCGAAGCTGCCGTTCGTCGGCGCGGGCGAGCGGGTCGCGTGGCGCTTCGAGCGCGAAGCGGACAGCACGGTCGCGCAACGCGCGATACACGATCTCGGCATCGACGAAATCGACGCCGCGCAGGTCGCGCTGGAGGAGGCGGATTTCATCGTGTCGGCGGGCAACGGCGTCAGCGACGTGCCCGCGTTCGAGCGACTCGCGGCGACCCTCGGCGCGGCGATCGGTGCCAGCCGGGTTGCCGTCGACGACGGCAAGTTCACGCGCGACAAGCAGATCGGCGCGACCGGCAAGACCGTCGAGGCGAGCGTGTATATCGCGTTCGGCATCTCGGGGGCGGTGCAGCATCTGCAAGGCATCAAGGATTGCCGCCATGTGATCGCGGTGAATCTCGACGCGAGCGCGCCGATCGCGAAGCGCGCGAATCTGACCGTGATCGCCGACGCGCAGGAAACCATCGCGGCGCTCAACGAGGCGGCGGCCGCGGCGCGCGGTGCCCGCGCCACCTCGGCCGCGCTGCTGCGGCCGGGCAAGCTTGCCGAAGGAGTGCTCGCATGAAGATCGCCGTGCTGGTTTCAGTCGGACGTCACCCGGTCAGCGGCGTCGCGCGCTACAGCCGCAACGATGCGGCGGCGTTGACGCTGGCGCTGTCGCTCGTCAGAACGCATGGCGCGACGCTCGACGTGCTGCACGCGGGCGATCCGTCGAACGCCGCGTTGAAAGAGTATCTGGCGCTCGGCGCGCGTTCGGTCGAAGTGCTCGAAATGCCACCCGACGCCGCTCCTGCGCCGCGACTCGCCGCGCGTTTGCGTGGCTACGAGCTGGTGCTGACCGGCACGCGCGCCGAAGGCGGTTTCGATAGCGGCATGCTGCCATATCGCGTCGCGCATGCGCTGGCGGTGCCGCTCGTCGGCGCCGCCGTCGATCTGGCGCTGCGCGACGGTCGAGCGCAGGTCCGGCAGTTCATGCCGAAGGGCCTGCGACGGCGCGTCGAAGTGCGGCTGCCGGCATTGGTTGCCGTGCATCCGCTCGCGAACGTCGCGACGTCGTACGCGTATGCACGGATGCGCGAAGGCACGATCGAGCGCGCCGTCGCGCGGCACGGCACCACTCCCGAACAGTCCGTATGGACGATCGGCCCCGCCACAGCGAAACCGGTGCGCCTCGCCGCCGCCGAAAAACGCTCAGGCCACGCACGCATGCTCTCGGCGACGACGACCGAGAGCCGCGGCGGCAGCGTCGTAATTGAAGGGAGTTCCGTCGAAAAAGCACAAGTGATACTCGCGTATTTGCGCGAGCATCAACTGGTCGATTACTGAATTCCGGCTCGGGCCAGCATGCGACCAGGAGGGCCTGGCGCGGCGCCAGACGTGACACGCAACGGAGCACACAATGAAAGTTTCCGCAGACGTTCGCGCAATGATCGAACGCCGCAAGCAGAATTACACGCTGGAAGCGCCGTTCTATACGGGCGAGGATATTTTCGCGATCGACATCGACGCGATTTTCCGTCAGCACTGGATTCAGGTCGCGGTCGAACCCGACGTGCCCGAGCCGGGCGACTATGTGACGGTCGAGATCGGCGACGATTCGATCCTGATCGTGCGCGACGACGACATGCGGGTGCGTGCGTTTCATAACGTATGCCGCCACCGCGGCGCGCGTCTGTGCAATACCGGCAAGGGCTCGCTCGGCAATATCGTCTGTCCGTATCACAGCTGGACGTATAGCCTCAATGGCGACCTGATGTTCGCCGAGCACATGGGCGAGCAGTTCGAGCGCTGCAAACATAGTCTGAAAGCGGTGCACGTCGAAAATCTCGCCGGACTGATTTTCATCTGCCTCGCCGAGCAGCCGCCCGCCGATTTCGCCGTGATGCGCGCCGCGATGGAACCGTATCTGTTGCCGCACGATCTGGCCGGCTGCAAGATCGCCGCGTCGATCGACATCATCGAGGAGGGCAACTGGAAGCTGACGATGGAAAACAATCGCGAGTGCTATCACTGCGTGGCGAACCATCCGGAGCTGACCATCTCGCTGTACGAATACGGTTTCGGTTATCAGCGCACGCCGGCGAACGAGGAGGGTATGGCCGCGTTCGAGACGACGGTCGCGCGCCGCACCGCGCAGTGGGAGGCGATGCAGTTGCCGTCGGCGGAAATCGAACGGCTCGCCGACCTGGTCACCGGGTTTCGTACGCAACGTCTGCCGCTCGATCGCGACGGCGAATCGCAGACGCTCGACGCGAAGGTCGCCTCGAAGAAGCTGCTCGGCGGTTTCAAGCATGCGGATCTCGGCGGCCTGTCGTTCTGGACCCAGCCGAACTCGTGGCATCACTTCATGAGCGACCACATCGTCAGTTTCTCGGCGATTCCGCTGTCGGCCGGCAAGACGCTGGTGCGCACCAAATGGCTCGTGCACAAGGACGCGCGCGAAGGCATCGATTACGACGTCGACAATCTGACCGCCGTATGGCGCGCGACCAACGACCAGGATCGCGCGCTCGTCGAATATTCGCAGCGCGGCGCGACGAGCAGCGCGTATGAGCCGGGGCCTTATTCGCCGTTCACCGAAGGACTCGTCGAAAAGTTCTGCGAGTGGTATATCGGCCGTCTCGCGGATTACGACGCGAACCCACGGGCGGTGCACGACGAGAAAGTCGTGTCGTTCGTGCGCTGAGCGCAAGACCGCAATGAGGAGCGGGGGGACAACCATGATGCGCGATCAGGCCATGTTTCAACCGGACATCGAGCAGACTTCACAGAATCCAGCCGACGCGCCGAGCCGGGTCACGCAGCCGCGCTTCTGGGACGCGTTGCCGGCGCGCTGGAGCAGCGACGCCGACGACACGCTGGAGTGCTGCCAGGTCCGCAGCGAAACGCACGACGTGAAGAGTTTCTTCTTCCGCGCGCCATCCGGTCGGGCGTTCGTGTTCGAGCCGGGGCAATTCATCACGCTGGAGTTGGAGATTGACGGCGAGCGCGTCAATCGCTGCTATACGATTTCGTCTGCGCCCACACGGCCGCATACGATTTCGATCACCGTCAAGCGCGTGCCGGGCGGCCCGGTGTCGAACTGGCTGCACGACCATCTGCATGCGGGTATGCAGGTACGCGTGCTGGGCCCAGCCGGCGAATTCACCTGCGCGCGGCATCCGGCGCGCAAGTTCCTGTTTTTGTCGGCGGGCTCGGGCATCACGCCGCTGATGTCGATGAGCCGCGCGCATCATGAACTCGGCGAGGACAGCGATATCGTCTTCGTGCACAGCGCGCGTACGCCGGACGACATCATCTTCGCGCGCGAGCTCGATCTGATCGCCGCCAATCAGGCGCATTTCCGCACCGCGTTCGTCTGCGAACGCGTGGGCACGCGCACCAATTGGCCCGGCATCACCGGCTTTCTGACGCTGCCGCTGCTGAAACTGATTGCGCCGGATTTTCTGGAGCGCGAGATTTTCACGTGCGGCCCCGCGCCGTATATGCAGGCGGTGCGCAATCTGCTCGATGAAGGCGGCTTCGATCGCCAGCACTATCACGAGGAAAGCTTCTCGTTCGAGACCGTCAGCGAAGTGGCTGCGCAATTGGCCGAAGCGCATGTCGCGGAGACGCTGAGCGATGCGTCCGCGCCGGCCGAAACCGCCACGCGTTTCAAGGTGAGCTTTACGCGCAGTCATCGCGAGATCGAGTGCGGCGGCGGCCAGCATGTGCTCGATGCGGCGAAGCAGGCGGGCGTGCGGCTGCCGGCGTCGTGCACACAAGGCATGTGCGGCACCTGCAAGGTGAAGCTCGTGTCGGGCGAAGTGGCGATGAAGCACGCGGGCGGTATCCGTCAGCGCGAGATCGATCAAGGCATGGTGCTTCTGTGCTGCAGCAAGCCGCTGACCGATCTCGTCGTCGACAAGTAATACGACTGATAACACCACAACAACACGGCAAACACTGCGCGGATTTGCGTGGAAGTCGCATGCGGACAACTGCATGTCGCAAAACAACGCTACCCGGCAATTCTGGTTGGCGATTCTAAATACGCAATGTGCGGTTCGATGGCAAACGCGTCAATGGGCAAATGGATCAACGGGAGAACGTCGATGAGACTGATCGGAAAGATAGTGGTGGCAAGCGCGTTGGGGGTGATGCTGGCGGCGGTCAGTGCGGGCGTGTCGGCCGATTCGAAACCGACCATCAAGATCGGTTACGTGGAGGGCTGGGACGATAGCGTGGCGACCTCGAACGTGGCCGCCGAGGTGATCGAAAAACGCCTCGGTTATCAGGTGCAACTGGTGCCGGTGGCGGCCGGCGTGATGTGGCAGGGCGTGGCGCGCGGCGATCTCGACGCGACGTTGTCCGCGTGGCTGCCGGTCACGCACGGCGCCTACTGGAACAACTTCAAGGACAAGGTGGTCGACCTCGGGCCGAACTTCAACGACGCGAAGATCGGTCTGATCGTGCCGGACAACGTGGACGTGAAGAGCGTCGGCGATCTGCAGGCGAAGAAGGCGGAGTTCGGCGCGCGCATCGTCGGCATCGACGCCGGCGCGGGTGTGATGCAGAAAACCAGCGAGGCGATCAAGGCCTATGGGCTCGACTATCAGCTGATGCCGAGTTCCGGAAGCGCGATGACCGCCGAACTGGCGCGCTCGGAGGCGGCCAGCAAGCCGATCATCGTGACCGGATGGAAGCCGCACTGGATGTTCGCCAAGTACAAGCTGAAATTCCTCGACGATCCGAAGAAGGTATTCGGTGAAGCCGAGCACGTGGATAGCGTGGTGAATCCCGAGCTCGAGAAAAAAGCGCCGACCGTGGTCGCGTTCCTGAAAAAGTTCCAATGGAAGCCGGGCGAGATCGACGCGGTGATGCTGGCCACGCAGAACGGCGAAAAGCCGGCTGCAGCGGCCGACGCGTGGGTCAGCGCGCATGCGGACCGGGTGGATAGCTGGGTGAAGTAACTCGGCCAGGCGTCGACGCAGCATCCGAAAACGCCGCTTTTCAGCGGCGTTTTTCTGTTTACCGCAGCACGACGGTGCGCTCGCCGTTGATGAACACACGCCGCTCGACGAACGCCTTGACCGCGCGCGCGAGCGTAATGCATTCGACGTCGCGTCCGGTCGTCAGTAGCCGTTCGGGGCTGTACGAGTGATCGACCGGTTCGACTCCCTGCTCGATGATCGGACCTTCGTCGAGATCGTCGGTGACGAAATGCGCAGTGGCGCCGATCACCTTGACGCCGCGCGCATGGGCCTGATGATACGGTCTTGCTCCCTTGAAACCGGGTAGGAACGAATGGTGGATATTGATCGCGCGCCCGGCGAGCGCGCGGCTCGTTTCGGCGGACAGGATCTGCATGTAGCGCGCGAGAATCAGCAGTTCCGCGCCGGACGTATCGAACAGATCAAGCAGGCCGGCTTCCTGTTGTGGCTTCGTGTCGGCTGTAATCGGCAGATGATGGAACGGCAGGCCGTGCTGTCGCGCGAGCGGTTCGAGATCGCGATGATTGGAGCCGATGCCGACGATGTCCATCTTCAGTTCGCCCATGCGCCAGCGAAACAGCAGGTCGGCGAGACAGTGTTCGAGCCTGGAAACCATGATCAGGACTTTCGGCCGGCTCGACAGATCGTGGATCGCCCACGTCATCCGGAAGCGTTCGGCGATCGGCGCGAATTCCTGCTTCAGCGTGGCGATCTGCAGCGCATCGTCGCGATCGACATGGTGAAACACGCAGCGCACGAAAAAGCGCTCGCTCAGTTCGTCGTCGAATACGGTGAGTTCGTCGACATAGCAACGATGCCGATCGAGAAAGCCAGCGACGGCGGCAACCTGGCCCGCCGCGCTCGGACACGCGACGGTGAGAACCCCTTGAGCAGGACGGGAAATGGCGGACATAAGCTCTCCACTTTGACGATCAGGCGAGGCCGCGGGGTGCGGCGCGCATCGTCGCAGTAGAGCAAATCGGGTGATAACGCGGATAGAAGCTAACCGCCGTTGCGCTGGAATGGGAGCGCCAGGAGGATCTGCCGTGCTAATCCGCAGGTTCCGCCGCGAGCCTTCGCTTCAGCGTATCGATCAACGCGCGCACCTTCGCCGGCGGGTGACTCGTCGGCGGGAACACGGCCTGAATGCTCGCCGGTGCGCTCGCCCATTCGGGCAGCAGCCGGATCAGCCGTCCCGCCGCGACGTCGTCCGCGATCGAAAAATCCGTCAACAGACCGATGCCGCCGCCCGCGAGCGTCGCAGCGCGGCAGGCATCGGCCGTGTTGACGCGCAACGCGGACGCGCAGCGCACGCTCGCGATCTTGCCGTCGACGTGCCGCAAATCGAGCGTCAACGGATGCGGCAGCACCGACAACGCGCAATAGGGCAGGGTCTCCAGCGCGGCCGGCGTGCCCGGCGCGGCCCACGTCCGCAGGAACTCCGGACTCGCGACGAGCCATTTGACGAAGCTGCCGAGCTTCACCGCGCGATAGTTGGAATCCGCGAGGCGACCAAGCCGGATCGCTACATCGATGCCATCGGCGATCAGATCGACGTAGCGGTCGCTGCTCAGCAGCTCGACATCGAGCTGCGCATGCGTGCGGCGCAATTCGACCAGCGCGGGCGTGACGACGAGCGTGCCGTAGTCGTTCGGCGCACTGACGCGCAGCGTGCCGCGCACCGGTGAGGTTTCCCCGCCGAGCGCGTTCAGCGCGTCCTCGGTGGCACGCAGAATCTTCACGCTCGCCTCGTAGAACGTGCGGCCCGCCTCGGTGACGCCGAGCCGCCGGGTGGTGCGCACCAGCAGGCTCGCGCCGACCTCCGCCTCGAGCCTCTGCATGTGCGTGCTGACCATCGTCTTCGCGAGCCCGAGCCGCGTCGCGGCGGCGCTCAGCGAGCCGGCGTCGATGACCGCGACGAAGATCGAGATGCGGTTCAGGTTCACGTTGCGCACATCGGCCATGATCGATTGTCCATTCTCGCTTGACTGTGTTTCCCGGATTATCGGGCTTCCGCGCCACAGTGCCTACGCCTTATGCTGGGCTTGTCATTCAACGTATCCGGAGCCATCCATGCCCGCCGCCAGACCCGCCGAGCCTATCAAGCTGTATACGACGCTGCTTTCAGGCCACGGTCATCGCGTGAAGCTGTTTCTGACGCTGCTCGATCTGCCGTTCGAGGTCATCGAGCTGAACATGAAGGCGGGCGACAACCGCAAGCCCGACTACCTCGCGCTGAACCTTTTCGGTCAGGTGCCGACGATTCAGGACGGCGAGTTCACGCTGTTTGACTCGAACGCGATTCTGGTCTATCTGGCGAAGCGCTATGGCGACGCATCGTGGCTGCCGGACGATCCGTGCGGCGCCGCGGCGGTGCAGCGCTGGCTGTCGCTCGCGGCTGGCCAGATCGCCCACGGGCCGTGCGCGGCGCGGCTTGTGACCGTGTTCGGCGCGCCGCTCGACCACGAACGTGCGAAGCAGATCGCCGTCAAGCTGTTCGACGTGATCGACGAGGAGCTTGCCGGTAAGCCGTTCGTGGCTGGTGCGCACGTCACGATCGCCGATATCGCCGCGCACACGTATATCGCTCACGCGCCCGAGGGCGGCGTGTCGTTGCAGCCGTATCAGAACATTCGCGCGTGGCTGCAGCGCGTGGAGGCACTGCCGCGTTTCATCGCGATGCCTTCGACGAAGGCGGGCTTGCTGGCGGCGTGATACGCGTTGACGGCCGCGTCAGATCTTGCAAAGGAGTCCGATCATGTCCGAGTTCGTCCCGTTGAATAGCTGGGGAGGCGACGCGTCGCCGTTTCATGCCGGCGAGCAGCATGCGCAGCAGCGCGCGGGTGTGCGTGAGGTGGCCGAGTCGATGGGACGTCGGGGCATTCGCCGATTCATGCCTGAGCAGCATCGCGAGTTCTTTGCCGCGCAGCCGTTCGTCGTGATTGGCGGCGTCGATGCGAGCGCTCAGCCGTGGGCGACGATGCGTGCGGGTGCGCCGGGTTTCGTCTCATCACCGGATGCGCGGACATTGCGCATCGAAGGTGGCGCATTGGCTGGCGATCCGCTCGCCGCAGGTTGGCGGGAAGGCGCGCAGCTTGGTGCGCTGGGCATCGAGCCGCGTACGCGGCGGCGCAATCGGGCAAATGGCGTCGTCCGGTCCGTGGAAGGCGACACGTTGCAGGTCGAAGTCACGCAGAGCTTCGGCAATTGCCCGAAGTATATCCAGAGCCGCGCGCCGTCTTTCATCGAGCGGGACGCGGCCGCGACGCGCGCGCAGCCCGAAATCGCCACGCTTCTGAGCAGTGCCGACCGCGAGTTGCTCGCGAGCGCGGACACGTTCTTTATCGCCAGCGCGAATCTGAGCGAGGAAGCGGGGCCGGGAAAGGGGATCGACGTTTCCCATCGCGGCGGTGCGCCGGGCTTCGTGCGCGTGGACGACGCAACTACGCTGACCACGCCCGACTACAGCGGCAACCGCTTTTTCAACACGATCGGCAACCTCGTGCACGATCCGCGCGCGGGTCTGCTGTTTATCGACTTCGCAACCGGCGATCTGCTTTATCTGGCGGTGCGAGCAGAGATCATCTGGGACGGCGACGAACTCGCGGCATTTGCAGGCGCGCAGCGGCTCGTGCGGTTTCATGTGAACGAAGTGCGGCGCAGTCGCGGCGCGTTGCCGTTCCGATGGTCGGAGGTCGAACTGGCGCCGCAGTTTCTGCCAAAGGTTCGAGAAAGCGCCTGAGCCGATGCGCACGCGCGTGCTTTAGCTGGGTACGCCCGTTGTTTTACTGCGCATTCCGGCCTAGCCGATAAGACACGCCGAGTCTGGTGGCCAGTTGCCATACATAGACTCGCGAGTACGAAATGCCGAACTGACGGCTTATCAGCTCGCGCATGCGCGCATTGCTCCAGCCATCGGCGTCGAAGCCATAGTCCCGCGGCGAGGCCCTCAGCGCCTGGGCCAGCCAGTCCAGATCCGCCACCGCGAGTGCGGAATGGCGGCCGCCGACGCTCATGTTTCTCAGCGCCTCGAGCCCACCTTGCTCCAATAGCTTGCGATATCGCTCGACGGTGGTCTTTGCCATGCCCATTTGTCTCGCGACCTCGCCCGCAGCGACGCCGTCGAGCAGTTTCTTGCCCGCCGTGAGACGCCGTGCGACGGTCGGCAAATCGTCATTTGGTCGATGCATCGGAGAACTCCGCCGTTGGGTCGCTGACCGGACTTCAATCGGTTACCAGGGTAGACAGTGAGGAGGGCGCGTCACCTACAGATAATCTAAAAGTCGCCCGTTGTGTCCGAAAGAATAAAAAATCAATCGCGTCTTTCCTCTGATAGAAAATCACGCAAACCTCACGTAAGGCGGTTTCACGATGTTTTCTTTCTAAAATCTTAAATATCTGTCTTGCGATTGAATTTAACGTTTGCTAACCTGAATGAAGCGATTTTAAACACTCGGCTCGCTCTGGCAGCCCGGATAGCGCCAGGCCGCATACCGCTTGACGTCGGGCGCTTTTAAGTGCGGGCGGCAGGTCGAAAGACTGAACCGTTTGAGTGCGCGGATTCCTGTTTTGCGAATCTAATTGGAATGCATTGTTCGATGCAGAGTGGCGATTCGCCGGAGAGCTGCGAAAAAAACTGCTGAAGCTTGAAAAAACCCTTCGCGGCATTTTTCCGGCGGATTATAGCTAAACGGGGCATTCGCGCAGAGTGGCGTTGTGAAGCCCGAATCCAGTAACCACCCGCTTAATTTTTGCGGCGTCGTTCAATACCGGAAATATTTTATGCCGGGCAGTTTCCGATTCGATACGCATAACCGCGATAAAAGCTGACAGCGCTTTCATCGGTTGCCATTGGGCGCTTGCAAGCCCGCGGTAAGGAGAACGACATGAACATGGATAGGACCTGCGATATTGCCGCGATGCTACTGCGTGCCGCGAAACGCAAAAGACTCGTGACTTATCAGGAACTGCACGCGCTTTTCGGTCGCGACGAACCATTGCAAAGCCGCTATCGCGCATTGGAGGACGCGGCGCGCTCACTGAGCGATTGCGCGTCGCTCGACTACGGTTGCCTGATGAGCCTCGACAACGGCCTGCCGGGCGATGACTTCTTTAATCGCTTCAGGCAAGGCAGGCCGCGTGAGTACGAAAAGGTGATGGGCTTCGGATCGGCGGGACGCTCGATGACGAAGAAACGACTGATTGCGGATGCCGAGCGTCTGCGCGTGTTCGAACATGCATCTCGGATCGCGGCCAGTGGGAGGGTGGCGAACACGTTGCGCCCGTATGCCATGTCGAAATGCAGGTAGCCCATTCACAGTCGCTCACCGGCGACACGCTGGCCGATTGAGAGAAATGCGAAACGTCTCTAAGCCACAAGGCAATAGCCGACGATAAAAAAATCCCCGCGAAGTGCGATAGCGGTATTGGCTTTCTCCACAAAAGCTTATTCTCGTGGTGCGCAAGGCAGTATTTAGCAATTGTCTAATTGCGGCGTGGGGCGTGCATGAATTAATCGGTACGCACGGCGCGTCTTAATTCGTGAGGGCTCTGATTAGGCCCGCCATAAAATCCGAATTGAATTGCCGCGCCAGTTTTGTTGATCACTGAAACGGGCTGCACCCAGCGTCAGTTGTGGCAGGCGAACGAGTCGCGGTTCGGACGATTCGCGATCGTCACCGGGAACCGGTGTGCATCACCTGTGGCGTGGGGCCGACACGCGGCACGCGCATCGAGGGTCGCGCGTGCGATGCGTGCTCCCGAAGAATTCTAAATTTGACATAAGATAAATTATCAACGGAAAGTCGTGTAGAGGCTAAGTTGTAATGTCCGCTTTTAGCCAAGTTCAAATGTCCGCTTTTTCGCAGCGTAAGCTGACCGGCCGCCGGCGTTTCGGCGCGGGAGGCTTCCATGGCTGCGACCGAACGGATAACGATGACGATGCGCGAACTGGACAGGTTCAAGGTCATTCAGGACGTCGCCGACGGCAGGCTCAAGCCCTGGCGCGCGGCGGAACGGCTCAGGCTGACGACGCGGCAGGTTCGCCGTCTCGTTGGACGGTTGCGCGAACATGGACCGGAAGGTCTCGTGTCGCGTCGGCGCTCGAAGCCCAGCAACAACCAGCTGGACGCGATGACGGCTGATCGGGCACTCTCGATCATTCGTGAGCGCTATGCCGATTTCGGGCCCACGCTGGCCTGCGAGAAGCTGTACGAATGTCACGGCATCCGGCTTGCCAAGGAGACGGTCAGGCGCCTGATGACGGATGCAGGTCTCTGGGTTCCCCGCCGGCAGCGACCACCGAAGGTCTACCAGCCACGCGCGCGGCGCGCGTGTCTGGGCGAGCTGATCCAGATCGACGGCAGCGATCACCGGTGGTTCGAGGAACGGGCGCCGGCCTGCTCGCTGCTGGTGTACGTCGACGATGCAACGAGCCAGCTGATGATGCTGCATTTCACAGCCACCGAGTCGACCTTCAGCTACTTCGAGGCGACGCGCGCGTACATTGAACGCCACGGCAAGCCCGTCGCGTTCTACAGCGACAAGTACAGCGTGTTTCGCAAGACCGGCGCGAACAGGGATGGCAGCAGCGTGACCCATTTCGGCCGGGCGATGTACGAGCTGAACATCGACACGTTCTGCGCGAACAGTAGCCCCGCCAAGGGGCGCGTCGAACGGGCCCACCTGACGTTGCAGGACCGGCTCGTAAAAGAATTGCGGTTGCGTGGCATCAGCACGGCTGCCGAAGCCAATGCGTATGCGCCTGCCTTCATGGCAAATTACAACGCGCGCTTCGCGAAGCCACCGAAGAGCGGATTCGATGCTCACCGCCCACTCAGGGCTGACGAGCATCTTGATCTGGTGTTCACGTGGCGCGAGCCGCGCAAGGTGAGCAAGTCGTTGACTGTGCGGTATGACCGCGTCACGTATCTGCTGGACGACACGCCCGGGCACCGCAAACTGATCGGCCGGTATATCGGGGTGTGGGAGTACCCGGACGGGCGTATCGAACTCCGCGCCGATGGTCGCGCACTGTCATGCAGACAGTACGACCGGCTGACCGAAGTTGACCAGGGCGCGGTTGTTGAGCATAAGCGGCTGGGTCACGTGCTTCAGGTCTCGCAGGTGATCCAGGCTCAACGCGATAACAGCCGGATCGGCAAAGCGCCTTCGCGAACCCACCTGGGCGTCGCAACGAGGGTTCAAAGCCGCTCGCCAGGCAAGAAGAAGCAACGCGAGTTCACGCAGGCCGATATCAATGGTGTGATTCTGGAACAGTCGCAGCAGCGGCAAACGCAACAACCACGCAAACCTGGCCGTCGGTCTGCAAAGGTGGTCGACGCAGACGTAAGCGCCCTGCCAGTTCAGGCGTCGTCCTTCAACAATGTGTAAGACAAAAAGCGTTAGAAACAACCCCCCAAACCTGGACATTTCAACTTAGCCGCAAAGCGGACATTTCAGAATGGCCTCGACAGGAATAGTCCAAAGTTCAGATGTCGCGTTTCCGCTAAATTGAAATGTCGTGTTTTACCGTGACTGGCAAGCTGGCATTTTCCAAATCGGCCCAACGAGATTTACAAAAACTGTCAGAGAAATCCGCTTTAGATTTAATGATTGAGCTCATCGCCTGAGGACTTTATGTACGCTGGCGCACATTGTGCGCGCCTCGTAGGGAATATTTTTCAATACGGTCGTAGAACAAAAAGCGAATGGATATTTGGGCTATGGACACCCTCACAGACGTGCGCGGGCAGACAGAGACTAAGCGGATTCGAATCGACAAAAGCGTCGCGTTGAAGTCTTTTGATGACGTGATTCCGCAGGAGTCGATCGTCGAAATCAACGACTTCATCGACCACCTGTTTGCCACGACGGCACCGCGCTCGCAGTCCGGCGCGGAGATTGCAGAGATACTGCGTCGCGGTCAGGCCTTTCGCGAACTCGAACAGTCGATCTGCGCGAATGCGCGCGCAATGGCCGCGAAGTGCGGTCGGACAAACTTACCGACTGAGCCGTTCCACCTACTGCGCTGTGCGAGCAAGACTTCGTTGGCCGAGAGCCACTGCCGCCACTACGACTCGCACCTGCTGACGCTGCTGATTCCGCTTCAGCTCGCACCCGACGGAGTTCACAACGGCGACCTCGTGATGTACCGCAAGCCGCGCCTGTCCGTAACGACGCTGACCAACGTGATCTGCAAGATGCGCCATGGCTTCCTGCAAAGCCTGCCGTTCAGCTGGCGCAGCTGGCATACCTTGCATGATCTGCGTGTCGGCAACTGCAAGCGCATTCCGGTCAAGCCGGGCAGCGTCTACGAATTCAACGGCTTCGCACTTCAGCATGCGAACCTCGACGTACAGAACGGACAGCGGCGCACACTCCTCATTCACTACTACGACCCAGGGCACTCGCTCGGTCTGAGCAGGGTGCTGCGGCGCGGACGGATCGGCTGAGGTCCGCCCCGCAAGCCTGAAATCGTCCACGTTGGCTTGCCGATTCCGCAATCGCACATCATAAGTCCTCCTGAATCGAACCAGAGGCCTTGCTTGCGATCGCAATGCACAAATGCATCACGGCCCACGGCACGCCCGGCGCTGCGCGCGCCAGCCATCGCACTGCCCTATCGCCCCAACAAAGCAAGCGGATTTCACTTTGCTTTTAATCCGGCATAGACTGAATTTTCCGTTAGACGCTTTCTCCGCACTTGCCGTGGCCCTTGCCGTGCGCGGCGACGGATGTTTTTGTCGTGCTCCACGAGCCGATGGCAGCCTAACCGGTTCGTGCCTGATCAACACTGAAAAGGGACGACTTATCATGGCCGATACCGGTTACATGGCACGCAAAACCGTTGCTGATATCGTCGCCAGCGCCGATGTCGAAGAAGGCCGTCACCTGTCGAAAACGCTGGGCGCGACGAGTATCACCGCGATGGGCATCGGCGCGATCATCGGCGCAGGCATCTTCGTGCTGACGGGGACCGCCGCCGCGCAGTTCGCGGGGCCGGCCATCACGCTGTCGTTCGTGCTGGGCGGCATCGCGTGCGCGTTCGTCGGCCTGTGCTATTCGGAGCTTGCGGCGATGCTGCCCGTGTGCGGGAGCAGCTACACGTACACGTATGCGACGCTCGGCGAGATCTTCGCGTGGATCATCGGCTGGGACCTGATCCTCGAGTACGCGATGGGCGCCGCGACCGTCGCGGTCGGTTGGTCCGGCTATATCGTGAGCCTGTTGCGCAACGTCGGCATCGACATTCCACCTACCCTCGCCGCCGCCCCCGGCACCGTCGTCAAACTGGCCGATGGCTCGACGGTCACCGGCGTGATCAACCTGCCGGCCGTGTTGATCGTCGCGATCCTGACCACGTTGCTCGTGATGGGGACGAAGGAGTCGGCGCGGCTCAACAACGTGATGGTCGCGATCAAGCTGACCGTGGTGGTCGCGTTTATCGCCATCGGCCTGTTTTTCATCAAGCCGGAACACTGGCATCCGTTCATTCCTGCCAATACCGGGCAGTTCGGCAGTTTCGGCATGAGCGGTATTCTGCGCGGCTCGGCCGTCGTGTTCTTCGCGTTCATCGGCTTCGATGCGGTGTCGACCGCCGCGCAGGAAGCGCGACGGCCGCAGCGCGACATGCCGATCGGCATTCTCGGCTCGCTGATCATCTGTACGGTGCTGTACATCCTCGTCGCCGGCGTGCTGACCGGCCTCGTTGCGTACCCCGAGCTGAACGTTCCTGATCCGATCGCCAAGGGCGTCGACGCGATCGGGGTCACGTGGTTCTCGATCCTGATCAAAATCGGCGCGTTGTCGGGGCTGACCACTGTGATACTCGTGCTGCTCTATGGACAAAGCCGCATCTTCTTCACGATGTCGCAAGACGGTTTGTTGCCGCACTTTTTCTCGAGGGTCCATCTGCGTCTTCATACACCCTATCTGAGTCAGATCCTGATCGGCACCGTCGTCGCGATCGTCGCGGCGCTGACACCGATCGGCGTGCTCGGCGAGATGGTCAGCATCGGCACCCTGTTCGCGTTCGTCCTCGTGTGCGGCGCGGTGCTCTATCTGCGGCGCAGCGACTCCGAGGCGACGCGTCCATTCCGGGCGCCCGGCGTGCCGGTCGTGCCAGTGCTCGGCATCCTGTTCTGCCTGCTGCTGATGGTCGGCTTGCCGCTCGTCACGTGGCTGCGGCTCGTCGTGTGGCTCGTGATCGGCATGACGATTTATCTGTCATACGGGCGCAACCATTCGGTGTTGCGGCATCCGGAGCGCAAGCGTACATGAGTGTGTGGCGACTCGGACTATTTCTTCAGGCGCATCGATTTCGATTACGGCAATCGCTGGATGACAATTGACGTGTAATTGACAATTACCATTCAAGATCTCGTCTGCGAGCGGGAATCCCCGGTCGTGACCACCGCGTCCGCCGCCTGGTCGTGGCCAGTCCATTCCACTCGCGACCACCAAGAATAAATTTGACAAGCGACCCAGACACGGTAGGATCAACAGAGATCTTTTCCCCGCATTAACGCCCCCACACACATTCTGAATAGTTAATTCGACCGCAAACCGTTAAATCCGTCACCGATCTCACGCGCAAAAAAGACTGCCTTGGTCAAAGGAGTTTCTCTTGCTTTGCTCCGCATTCCGCCTGCGTAGTCGTGCCGTATCGCTTCTGATCACCGGTTTGCCGCTCCTGCTTGCCGCCTGCAACGACCGGCCGCAAACTCCTACCGCCGCGTCGATGCCGCCGGTTCCCGTGCTGGTCGAAACGGTTTCCACCACCCCTGTCGCCGATGTCGTCGAGTTGCCTGGCCGTATCGAGGCCGTGCGCACCGCCGAGATTCGCGCGCGCGTCGACGGCATCGTCCAGCGCACGCTCTATCAGGAAGGCACGGACCTGCCGGCCAACGCCCCACTCTTCCAGATCGACGCGAGCGACTATCGCGCGCAGTTGCAGCAGGCGCAGGCCGCGCTCACGCGCGCGACCGCCGTGCGCGACAACGCGGCGTCGGTGGTGGACCGTTTCAAGCCGCTCGTCGGCCGTCATGCGGTCAGCGCGCAGGAATACGACGCCGCGCTCGCGACCATGCAGCAGGCGCAGGCCAATGTCTCCGATGCGCAAGCTGCGGTTTCGCTTGCGCAACTGCGGCTCGATCGCTGCATCGTACGCACGCCGATCGCCGGGCGCGCGGGCCGCGCGCTCGTCACCGAGGGCGCGCTCGTCAGCGCAGGCGCGGCCACGCTGCTCACGCAGGTCAATCAACTGACGCCGATCAACGCGGTGTTCACGCAGTCGAATACCGCGATGCTCGACGTCGAGCAGCAGATCCAGTCGGGCGCGCGCAAGCCGACCAGCATGAAGCACGTCGGGGTGCAACTGATCCTTGCCAACGGCCAGGTCTACAACGAGCGCGGTTTTCTGGACTTCGCCGATCTCATCGTCGATCCGTCGACCGGTACGCAGACGGTGCGCGCGCAGTTCGCGAATCCGGACCGCACGCTGTTGCCGGGGCAGTTCGTGCGCGGGCGCATCATCGCGGCGGGCAATGTGCAGGGCATCCGTATTCCCGAGCGCGCGGTGCAGCTCGACAACGGCATTGCAAGCGTTGCGTTGGTCGCCGACGACGGCACCGTGGTCCGCCGCAATATCAATCTCGGCGAACAGGGCGAAGGACGCTGGACCGTGCGCGACGGTCTGAAGCCCGGCGAGCGCCTGATCGTCGATGGCTGGCAGAAGGTGCAGCCGGGTCAGCGGGTCGACGCGCGACCCGCCCCCGAGGCGTCGCCAGCGGCGCATTCGGCCGCGTCGCCCGCTCCCGCTTCGACCGCGCACTGACGGGCTCGCCGATGAATCGATTCTTCGTCGCCCGGCCGGTCTTCGCGTGGGTCATCGCCCTTTTCATCGTGCTGTTCGGCACGATCGCGCTCACGCTGTTGCCGGTCGAGCAGTACCCCGACGTTGCCCCGCCGTCGCTCAGCATCACCGCGGCCTTCAGCGGCGCCGACGCGAGCACGCTCGAGCGTACCGTCACGTCGATCGTCGAAGACGAGATGAACGGCATCGAGAATTTTCTGTACATGTCGTCGGTAAGCCGCTCGAACGGCACGATGCAGATCACCGTGGTGCTGAAGCCCGGCACCGATCTCGACATCGCACGCACCCAGGTGCAGGACCGTCTGAGCCGCGTCGAGCCGCGCTTGCCGCTCGAAGTCCGTCAGGTCGGCGTGCGCGTCACGAAGGCGTCGTCGGGCTTTCTGATGCTACTTGCGCTGCAGGCGACCGACGGCACCACCAGTGCCGTCGCGATGGGCAACTTCGCGTCGAACAACATCGTCAACGAGCTGCGCCGTATCGACGGTGTCGGCGACGTGCAACTTTTCGGCTCGTCGTACGCGATGCGGATCTGGCTCGATCCGCGCAAGCTCGCGGGCTTTGGGCTGTCGGCCAGCGAGGTGTTGCAGGCGATCCAGGAGCAGAACAGCCAGACCGCGGGCGGCGGCCTCGGCGATCAGCCGATCGCGCCGGGCTCCGAGTTCACCGCGCAGATCGTCACGCAAAGCCGCTTCACGACGCCCGAGCAGTTCCGCGAAATCATCGTGCACGCGAATCCGGATGGCTCGACCGTGCGGGTGGGCGACGTCGCGCGCGTCGAGCTCGGCAACGACAGCTACGGCAACCGCCTGACCGTCAACGGCAAGGCGTCGGCCGGGATCGCGATCCAGCTCGCGAGCGGCGCGAACGCGCTCGCAGTCGCCAACGCGGTGCGCCAGCGCATGACCGAATTGCAGCCGATCTTCCCGCGCGGCGTCGCATGGACCGTGCCGTTCGACACCACGCCGTTCATCACGACCTCGGTGCAGGGCGTGATCCGCACGATGGTCGAGGCGCTGTTGCTCGTGACGGTCGTAGTGTTCCTGTTCCTGCAGAACTGGCGCGCGACCGTGATCCCGACGATCGTGGTGCCGATCGCTTTGATCGGCACGTGCGCGGGGCTCTATCTGTTCGGGCTGTCGATCAACATTCTGTCGCTGTTCGGCATGGTGGTCGCGATCGGTATCCTCAACGACGACGCGATCGTCGTCGTCGAAAACGTCGCGCGCATCATGCGCGAGGAAGGGCTCGGCGCGCCGCGCGCAACGGTGAAGGCGATCGGGCAGATATCGGGCGCGGCGATCGCGAGTACGCTGGTGCTCGTCGCGGTGTTCATTCCGATGGCGTTTTTTCCGGGCTCGACGGGCGGCATCTACCGGCAGTTTTCGGTCACGCTCGCGGTGTCGATCCTGCTGTCGACGCTGTTGGCGCTGACACTCGGCGCGGCGTTGTGCGCGGCGCTGTTGCGTAGCGAGGCGGCTGCCAGGGAGCGGCCGAAGAACCCGGCGTCACGAATGCTGCATCGCGTGTTCGACGGCTTCAATCGCGGGCTCGATGCGGGCACCACGCGCTATATCGGCGGCGTCGATGCGATGTTGCGCTCGCCGCTGCGCTGGCTGCTGGTGTTCGTCGCGGCCTGCGCGATCACCGTGTTTTTCTTCACGCGGCTACCGACCGGCTTTCTGCCGACCGAGGACCAGGGGCATATCTTCATTACGTATACCGGCCCGCCGGGTTCGACCGACCAGCGCACGCAGCGCGCGATCGACCAGGTCGAGGCGTTTCTGCGAACCCAGCCGCAAGTGCGCAACGTCGCGTCCGTGACGGGCTTCAGCTTCTTTGGCCAGGGGCAATCGGCGGCTCTGTCGTTCGTCGATCTGAAGCCGTGGGACGAGCGCTCGGGCGAGGCCAATTCGGCGAGCGCGCTGGTGCGTCGCGCGAACGCGGCGTTTCGGCAGATTCCCGAGGCGATCATTTTTGCGCTCGACCCGCCGGCGATTCCGTCGCTCGGCAACGCGACCGGCTTCACGATCAAGATCCAGGATCGCAGCGGCATCGGCGGCGAAGCGCTGCAACAGGCCGCGCGGCGGATGATGATCGAGGCGTCGCAAAGCCCTCTTCTCGCGGGCGTGCGCGCCGAGGGCATGCCGGAAGCGCCGCAACTGTATGTCGAGATCGACCGCGTGAAGGCGCGCGCATTAGGTCTGCAAATCGGTCAGGTCAACCAGGCGCTTGCGCTGACGTTCGGCGCAAACTATGTGAACGACTTCGTGTTCGAGGGCAACGTGCTGCGCGTGCTGTTGCAGGCGGACGCCGAGCAACGCATGCGTGCCGAGGACGTGACTTCGCTACGCTTGCGCAATAACCGCGGCGAGATGGTGCCGTTCTCCGCGTTCACGCGCGTGCGCTGGATTTCCGGACCGCAGCAGCTCGAACGCTATAACGGCTTTCCGTCTGCGACACTGTCGGGTCAGGCCGCGCCCGGCCGTTCGAGCGGCGCGGCGATCGCCGAGATGGAGCGCATCGCGTCGCACGTGTTGACCGGAAACCTGACTTATGAATGGACCGGCACCGCGCTCGAGGAAAAACAGGCGAGCGGCCAGATCGGCATGCTGCTCGGGCTGTCGCTCGTGGTCGTGTTCCTGTTGCTCGCGGCGCTGTACGAGAGCTGGGCGATTCCGGTCGCGGTGTTGCTGATCATCCCGTTCGGCGTGATTGGCGCGGTACTGTTGACGATGCTGCGTGGACTGTCCGCGGACGTGTATTTCAACATCGGCCTCGTGACGATCATCGGCCTTGCCGCGAAGAACGCCATTCTGATCGTCGAATTTGCGATCAAGGAGGAATCCGAAGGAAGGGACGCGCTAGCCGCCGCCAAAAGCGGCGCACAGCAGCGTCTGCGCCCGATTCTGATGACGAGCGTCACGTTCGTGTTGGGCATGCTGCCGCTCGTGCTCGCGACCGGCGCGGGCGCGGCGAGCCGCCGCGCGGTCGGCACCGGCGTGATGGGCAGCATGCTGACCGCGACGATGTTCGGCGTCTTCTTTACGCCGCTGTTCTATGTCGCCGCGCGACGCTGGCTGAGCCGCAAGAAACGCAGCATCGATCTCGACGATGACGATCTGCCGACGGCCATGCCGCGCGATTCGGGTGGAGGGCAGCGCGATGCGTAAATGCCTTCATGTGCGCCTGTTGCTGCCCCTCTTCTGCTGCTCGCTCTCCGCCTGCAACTTTGCGCCGAACTATCAGCAGCCCCAATTGCCGATCGCCGATCATTTCGACACGACGGAGACCGCCAATCCGGCCACCGCGCATCTGGCAAGCGAAGTCGACTGGCAGACCTTCTTCGCCGATCCGCGACTGAAGCTGCTGATCGAGGCGGCGCTCGAGCACAACCGCAATCTCGCCGCGTCGATCGCGCGCATCGAGCAGGCGCGCGCGTTTTATCGCATCCAGAACGCCGCGCGTTTGCCGCAGGTCAATGCGAACGCGGGTGCGACCCGCACCAGGGCGCCACTCGGTTCGATCGATCCCGAGTTCGACAACACGGACATCTCGGTCCAGTTCAACCAGTACAACGTTCAGGCGGCGGTGACGTCGTTCGAACTCGACTTCTGGGGGCGCGTGCGCAACACCAGCGAAGCCGCGCGGCGTCGATATCTGGCCACTGTCGACGCGCAGCACGCGTTCCGTTTGTCGCTGATCGGCAATGTCGCGTCGAACTACTACGCGATCCGCTCGGGCGAGGAAGGCATCGAGCTTGCACAACAGACGCTCGACAGTCGGCGCTACGCGCTGGAAGTCGCGAAAATGCGGCTCGACGCGGGCGTCACATCGATGGTCGATTACGACCAGGCCGCCATTCTCGTCACGCAGGCGCAGACGCAGCTGGCGGAACTGCAACGGACCACCGCGCAGCAGCGCCATCTGCTCGAGGTGCTGATCGGCGGGCCGCTCAGCGAGTCGCTACCGCAGGCGCCGCCTATCGCCGACGCCGCGCAGTTCCGCGAGCTCGATGCGGGCCTGCCCTCCGCACTGCTGATCGACCGGCCGGACATCCAGCAGGCCGAGCAGCAGTTGCGCGCAGCCAATGCCGACATCGGCGCCGCTCGCGCGGACTTTTTTCCGCGCATCGCGCTGACGGGTAGCTTCGGTTATGTGTCGCCCGAACTCGGCGATCTGTTCGTGCCGGCCAAGCAGGCGTGGTCGTTCGGCGCGCTGGTTGGCATGCCGATCTTCGATGCGGGACAGCGCCAGGCGCAACTATCGCAGGCGCGCGCGCGACGCGACGAACTGGTCGCCGATTATCAGCGCACGGTGCAGAACGCGTTTCGTGAAGTGTCCGACGCATTGGTCGCGCGACAACGCTACAAGGAACAGATCGCGGCGCAGGAACAGGCGGTGCAGGCGCAGCGGCAACTCGCCGAAACGGCCGAGCTGCGCTACGAAAACGGGATCTCGATCTATCTCGAGGTGGTGGATGCGCGACGCAATCAGTTTGCCGCCGAGCAGCAGCTGATCCAGCTTCGGGCGACGGCTTTGCAGAACGGGGTGTCGCTTTACGTCGCATTGGGGGGCGGGCCCGACGAGCCGCGGAACGTCACGCAAAGCACGTCTCACGCTGAGGGGGTCCACCCGTCCAACTGAGGCACGCGCGCCACAGCAGCGCGTCGTGCCGGCCGCCGGCATAGCACCGGCGGGTTCTACTCATCAGCCAAGCGTTACGTCGACCGATGCTTGTTCACCATCGCGCACCACGGTGACAGACACGCTGTCGTCCGCCTGAGCGATCATGCGGCGCAGCTGCTCGACGCCGTGAATCACCTTGCCGTCGACGGCAACGATGATGTCGCCCGCCTGAATGCCGGCTTCGGCGGCCGGACCGGTGGCCTGCTGCACCACCACCCCGCCCGGCAACTGCGCTTGCTGCTGTTCGTCCTGGGTCAGCGCACGCACGGCGACGCCGAGACGCGGACGGTTTTGCTGCGGCGGTTGTTCCTGCTGCTCTTCGGGTGGCGCGGCCGACGCCATGTCCGACGCTTGCTGCGCGCCCACCGTCACCGCCAGCTTGCTTTCGCCGCCGTTGCGCCACACGCTGATCGTCGCTTTGCTGCCCGGCGACAGTTGCGCGACCTGACCGATCAATTCGGTGGGGTTACCGATATGCTTGCCGTTCACGCCGACGATCACGTCGCCCTGGCGCAGACCGGCTGCGTGCGCGGGACCATCCGGGTCGACCGAGCCGACCAGTGCGCCGCCCGTCGAGTCGAGGCCGAGCGCCTTGGCCTTGTCGGCGCTGAGCGGCTGCACGCCCACGCCGATGCGGCCGCGGCTTACGTGACCGGTACTCACGAGTTGGTCTTTCACGTGCATCGCCGCGTCGATCGGAATGGCGAACGACAGTCCCTGGAAGCCGCCGGTGCGCGAGTAGATCATCGAGTTGATGCCGATCACTTCGCCGTTCAGGTTGAACAGCGGACCGCCCGAATTGCCCGGGTTGACCGGCACGTCGGTCTGGATGAACGGGATTGGGCTATCGTCGGAGAACGAGCGCGATTTCGCGCTGATGATGCCCGAGGTCACCGTGCTGTCGAAGCCGTACGGCGAGCCGATCGCCACGACCCATTCGCCGACCTTGCTGCTGTCCGGGTTGCCGATCTTCACGGTCGGCAGATTGGTCGCGTCGATCTTGACGACGGCGACGTCGGTGGCCTTGTCCTTGCCGATCACGCGCGCGTGGAATTCGCGGCCGTCGGTGAGCTTCACGGTCACGCTGGTCGCGCCGTCGACGACGTGATTGTTGGTCAGGATGTACCCGTCCTGGCTGATGATGAAGCCCGAGCCGAGCGCTTCACCGCCGCTCTTGCGTTGACCGTTCTCGTCGACCGACGCGGCTTCTTTCACGCCGATATGCACGACCGCTGGGCCATAGCGGGTCACGATGCCGGAGAAGTCCGGTGCCGACGAGCGCGAGCCGACGATATCCGCCGCCGCGTGCAGCGACGACGTCGGGCCCTGCGCGTCGTTCACCGACGCATCGGCATTGCGATGGCTGAGCGCATACGCGCCGCCGATTGCGAGGACGACGCCGATCGCAGCGCTACCGCGCCAATAGTTCTTGGTGGTCATAGTCAGGGAGTGTTGCGGAGGGTTACATGGAGGATGCGTAATGTAGTGGCCTCCACTTAAAGCAGACTTAAAGATGGTGTTCGATCAGAATGCGCGCGCAGGCCTTGTTTTAGGCGCTTTTTGCGTGTCGTGCGGCTTTTATGAGATAGCAACACGTGCATCTTTCGCGCGATTCGAGAACGGGTGCGGCGTCGCTTTATCGTGCCCTACCAGTAATTTCCCCAGGATTGACCCCGCCCACAGCGGTTCCGATAATAACCATATTGTGGACTTTTTATCCACAATGTGGACAGTGCTTTTTTCTGCACACTTCGCGAGGAATCTCCATGCCAGAGGCCAATCAATCCGACCTGACGCCGTACCAGCTACCGTTCCCGAAGGAAGCGCAAAAGGAAATCGTCGTGCCCTGCGCGATTCCGACCGACGAACGCATGTGGGTCCCGCAGGCAGAAAACGTGTCGTTCCGCCCACTGTGCCTGAATGCGTCGCAGGGATACTGGATGAATCTGCTGCGCGTACGCCGCTCGGGGGTGTTGAGCCGGCATCGTCATCCGCAGGCCGTGCACGGCATGGTGCTCAAGGGCCGCTGGCGTTATCTCGAGCATGACTGGGTCGCGACCGAAGGCAGCTACGTGTACGAGCCGCCGGGCGAAACGCATACGTTATATGTGCCCGAGGACGTCGAGGAAATGATCACGTACTTCCAGGTCAACGGCGTGATGTTCTATTGCGATCCGTACGGGAACTACACCGGTTACGAAGACGTATTCACGAAGATCGACATGTGCCGCAAGCACTACGCGGCGGTGGGCCTCGGCGAAGACTACGTCGACCAGTTCGTCCGGTAAAAAACCGCGCAAGCCCCGACAGAACCAACAGGCAGGACACCGCAATACCGACAGGCACGGCAACACCATTCCCACACAGCAGGACCCATTGCGCAGGAGACAAACATGCTTCAGAAGTCGCAGCGTCTGAAACGTATCCAGGTGGTCGCCGTCGTCTTTCTGACGGTGGCGGGCGTCGTCAATTATCTCGACCGCAGCACGCTGTCGATCGCGAATCATCTGGTCAGCGAGGAATTGCATCTGTCGGCTTCGCAGATGGGGCTGCTGCTGTCCGCGTTCTCGTTGTCGTATGCGTTCGCGCAGTTGCCGGTTGGCGCGCTGCTGGACCGTTTCGGATCGCGCGTGATGCTCGGCCTCGGCATGCTCGTGTGGTCGATCGCCCAGGTCGCGGGCGGCTTCATCCAGACGCTCAATCACTTCCTCACGGCGCGCGTCGTGCTCGGCATCGCCGAGGCGCCGCTGTTTCCGGCCGGCGCGAAAGTCGTCAGCGAATGGTTCGCGGTACGCGAGCGCGGCACGCCGATCGGCACCTTCATCTCGTCATCCACCATTGCGCCGATGATCGCGCCGCCGCTGCTCACGGTGCTGATGCTTTCCTTCGGATGGCGAACGATGTTCGTCATCATGGGCGTGGCCGGCATTGCCGTCGCGCTCGCGTGGTACCTCGTCTATCGCAATCGCAGCGAAATCGCGCTGACCGAAGAAGAAACCGCGCATCTGAACGAAGGCGCGACCGGCCAGGAGAATCCGCAGGGCCTCAGCTGGTCCGAATGGGGCGCGCTGTTCAAGCTGCGCAACACGTGGGGCATGATCTTCGGCTTCATGGGCGTGATCTACATGGTATGGCTCTATCTGACGTGGCTGCCCGGCTATCTGGAGCGTGAGCGTCATCTGAGCATCGCGCACACCGGCTGGCTCGTCGCGATTCCGTATGTGTTCGGCACGATCGGCATGGCGAGCAGCGGCGTGATCGCCGACTATCTGTTGAAGCGCGGCATGGCGCCGATCCGCAGCCGCAAGTGGCCGCTGTGCGTCGGTCTCGTCGGCGCGGCCGCATTCACGGTGCCGGCCGCCTACACACCGAGCACGACGCTCGCGATCGTCTACGTGTCGCTCGCGATGCTGTTCGTGAACCTGTCGAGCGGCAGCGCATGGGCGCTCGTCAGCGTCGCCGCGCCGCGACATCTGGTGGCGTCGCTCGGCAGCATGCAGAACTTCGGTGGCTATCTGGGCGGCTCGTTCGCGCCGGTGATCACCGGCATCGTCGTCGATCAGACGCATTCGTTCGTCAACGCGCTGCTGATCAGCGCGGCCGTCGCGTTCGCGGCGGCGCTCGTCTATCTGTTCGTCGTCCAGGAAGTGGCGCCCGCGCCGCTCGCGAGCTCGATCGAGACCCAACCCACCTGAGGCGGCTTCTCCCATGACATTCCAGAACCAGCTCCTCGAAGGCAAGACCGCGCTCGTGACCGGCGGCTTGTCCGGTATCGGCGCGGCGATCGCCAACACGCTCGCGCAGCTTGGCGCGCACACGGTGGCGGCTGGTTTGCCGCTGCCCGAAGGCACGCCCGATACGCTCAATCGCGAGATTGCGCGCGTCACGCTGGATGTCCGCTCGGGCAACGCCGTAACGGCCGCGGTGAACGCGTTCGAGCGTCTCGACATCGTGGTCAACTGCGCCGGCGTGATCAGCCGCGTCGAAGAACATCGGCTCGACGTGTTCGAACGCGTGATGGATATCAATCTGAACGGCACGATGCGCGTGTGCGCCGCCGCGCGCGACTCGTTGAAGGCGTCGGCAGGCTGCATCGTCAATACGGCGTCGATGCTGAGTTTTTTCGGCGGCGGTCTCGTGCCCGCTTATAGCGCGAGCAAGGGCGCGGTGGCGCAGCTAACGAAGTCGCTCGCGATCGCCTATGCCGCCGACGGCATTCGCGTCAATGCGGTTGCGCCGGGCTGGATCGCAACGCCGCTCACCCAGGCGTTGCAGGACGACGATGGCCGCTCGCTGGCGATTCTGGAACGTACGCCGCTGCGTCGCTGGGGCACGCCGGAGGAAGTCGCGCAGGTCGCGGTGTTCCTGTGTTCGCCGGCGGCGTCGTTCATGACGGGCGCAATCGTGCCGGTCGACGGCGGATATCTCGTCGCATGAAGCGGCGCCGCCGTCGTTCGACGCCATCGATAAAGGCATAATTGCATACCCCTGTCCTGCCCTGCCTCTGTGTGATGTCGAGTTCCGCTTCCAAACCCCGTTCCCACGCCGGCGGCGCCGGCCATGATGCTGTCGGGCACGCCGACAACAAAGCCGACTCCAGGGCCGTCGCCGGCGCCGCCGCGTTCTCGAAGTTCATTGCGGTTCTGCAACTGATCGCCGATGCGTCAACGCCGCCCAACGTCGCGAAGCTGAGCGCGGCGAGCGGCTATCCACGCCCGACCGTCCATCGCATCGTCGCGGCTTTGCAGGCTGAAGGGCTGATCGTCGCGAGCGGCAGCGGCAACACCTTCGGCCTCGGACCGCGCCTGATCAACCTTGCGAGCCATAGCTGGGAGCGCTCGGACCTGCGGCTCGCGGCCGTCGATGCGTTGATGGCGTTGCGCGACTTCACATCGGAGACGATCCACCTCGCGGTGCCCAGCCAGGGCGAGATGGTCTACATCGAAAAGCTCGAAAGCCCGCACGCGGTGCGCATGGCATCGCGCATCGGCACGCGCGTGTCGCTCACGTCGAGTTCGGTCGGCAAGGCGTATCTGGCGACTCTCAGCGTGGCCGAGCGCGAGGCGCTGCTGAAAAACGCGCCGCTCGAGCGTTTCACCGAGCACACGCTGACCGACCTCGACGCGGTGCGCCGCGAGCTCGACGCGACCGCGCAACGCGGCTACGCGGAAGACCGCGAGGAGAACGAAGTATCGATCTGCTGCTACGGTGCCGCGGTCCGCGGCCCGGACGGCCGCGCGGCCGGTTGCGTGAGCATCAGCATGCCGACCTTCCGCCAACGCGATGATGTGCAAGCCACTTACATCGAGCCGCTGCTTGCGGCATGCCGCACGATCGCGGCGCGGCTGGGGCCGGCAAGCGGCAGATAGCGGACGATAGTGCGGCCGCGCCCGTCGATAAACTGCTATTCTTGCTGTCGCGCGGCCGCTCTGGCCGCCCGCCGCGTGCAAGCGGCAGACCCCGACAAGCTCCCGGCGGCGCTCACGCGCCCGCCTTCGCAAAGACAGGAATACGCATGTTCGGTTTTCTGCGCGGCTACTTTTCCAACGACCTGGCAATCGACCTCGGCACGTCGAACACGCTGATCTACATGCGCGGCAAGGGCATCGTTCTCGACGAACCGTCGGTCGTGTCGATCCGCCAGGAAGGCGGGCCGAACGGCAAGAAGATCATCCTCGCCGTGGGCCGCGAAGCGAAGCAGATGCTCGGCAAGGTACCGGGCAACATCGAGGCGATCCGCCCGATGAAAGACGGCGTGATCGCCGATTTCAACATCACCCAGCAAATGATCAAGCGCTTCATCCAGATGGCGCACGAGTCGCGGCTGTTTGCGCCATCGCCGCGCATCATCATCTGCGTGCCGTGCGGTTCGACCCAGGTCGAGCGCCGCGCGATCAAGGAGGCCGCGCATAGCGCGGGCGCCTCGCAGGTCTATCTGATCGAGGAACCGATGGCAGCGGCGACGGGCGCCGGCCTGCCGGTATCGGATGCAACCGGTTCGATGGTCGTCGATATCGGCGGCGGCACCACCGAGGTCGGCGTGATCTCGCTCGGCGGCATCGTGTACAAAGGCTCGGTGCGCGTCGGCGGCGACAAGTTCGACGACGCCATCGTCAACTACATCCGCCGCAACTACGGCATGCTGATCGGCGAGCAGACCGCCGAGGCGATCAAGAAGGAAATCGGCTCCGCGTTTCCGGGCTCCGAGGTCATGGAGATGGAAGTCAAAGGCCGCAACATGTCCGAGGGCATTCCGCGCAGCTTCACGGTGTCGAGCAACGAAATCCTCGAAGCGCTGACCGATCCGCTGAATCAGATCGTGTCGTCGGTGAAGATCGCACTGGAACAGACGCCACCGGAACTCGGCGCGGACATCGCCGAGCGCGGCATCACGCTCGCGGGTGGCGGCGCGCTGCTGCGCGATCTCGACCGTCTGCTCGCCGAGGAAACCGGCCTGCCGGTGTTCGTCGCAGAGGCGCCGCTGACCTGCGTCGTACGCGGCTCGGGCATGGCGCTGGAGCGAATCGAGAAGTTCGGCAGCTCGTTTTCCTACGATTGATGCGCGTGCCGAACACTGAACGATGACGACCCTGCCCGCCTACGAGCCGCCCGTCGACGAAACCGAACTGCTGTTGAAATGGATTCGCCGCGCGCGCGAATCGCAGATGAGCCATTACGACATGGCGGATCTGCTGTCGGCGCGCGAGCGCCGCATGGGCTGGCTCGTGACCGCGCTGACCGCGTTCGTCGGCACGGCGGTGTTCGCGTCGTTGAGCGCGCCGCCGGTGTCGATCGAGATGCGGATAGTCGTTGGGCTCGTCAGCGTGGCGGCGGCGATGTCGGCCGCGTTGCAGACGTTCCTGCGCTATGCGGAGCGTGCCGAGAAGCATCGCGCGGCCGGTGCGCGCTATGGCGCGGTGCGTCGGCGGCTCGAAGCGGTGTTTGCCGGTGACGCCGATGCGCGCGAAGCGCACTACCTCACCGGGATCCGTACCGAACTCGACCGTCTCGCCGAAGACTCGCCGAACGTGCCGCCGCGGATCTTCTATCGCACGCAGCGCACGTTGCTGGCGGACAGGCCGCGTCGGCGTGATGCGTGAAACAGGCGGCCGGGCGCGTTTTCGCCTTCGCTTTCGTTTCAGATCACAGATCGTCCGCGCTGATACCCAGCTCGGTCGCCATGCGCCGCACGACGGCCTGCAGACGGCTGACTTCATCGGCGAGACGCTTCTGCTCGGCCTTCAGCGCCTCGAATGCCGACGGCGGCACGCTGTCGTCCTCGGCGAGAGCGGACTGCGCGGCTTCGGTGATGCTGACCTCGCCGCACAACAGATGCATCCAGCGATTCTCACGCTCGCCCGCCATGCGCGGCAGACGGACGACGCGAGGCGGATCGCTCGCGGCCAGCTCGTCGAGGAACGCCTCGACCGACGAAATATCGGCGAAGCCATGCAGGCGCGCGCTGTTCAGGCGCAATTCGGCGGCCGTTTGCGCGCCGCGCAGCAGCAGCGTGGTCAGCAGCGCGATCGACTGTCCCGGCAGCCCGAGCACGCGGTTCATGTTGTGCTCGAAGCGCGGCACGCGGCTGCTGCTGCCCTCGAACACGAGGCTCAGGCGTTTCAGGCCGTCGGCGGCGGTCAGCACCTCGGCCTCGGTCGCGCTCATCACCGGCGCGCGGCCGGTCTTCTGATTGCAGCCGAGCGTCAGCGCGTTCAGCGACAACGGATAACTGTCGGGTACCGTGTGCTGTTTTTCGACGAGCACGCCGAGAACACGTCCTTCGAGCGCGGTCAGCGCGCGCAGCGAGGGTCGGGAAGGAGCGTCGGGGGTCGAATTCATGGGATTGCGAGGTCTCGTGGAAGATGCGCGCGCCGTTCGCGGCTGGACGGCGCGTTCTGTCAGGTGGGCACTATGATAAACGTGGCGAGCCCGGCGCGGCGAGCGAATCTGCGCTGCCGGCGTTGCCGCGCGTCAGGCCGTCTTCGAATACTTGAAGGTGCCCTGCGCGCTCGCGATCAGCAGCTTGCCGTCCACCCACGCTTCCGAGCGCGAAAAGAAAATCGAGCGGCCCGCGCGTTCGAGAAAGCCCTTCGCGGTGACCGTCGCGCCGAGCCCCTTGTCCAGATAGTTCGTGGTCAGCGACAGCGTGAAGCCGTGCCGCGCCGGCTGTCCCGGTGGCGCATAGAGGCCCGCGTAGCCCGCCGCGGCATCGAGCAGCGTCGCAATCGCGCCGCCTTGCAGCACACCCTGACGATTGAGCTTGCTCGCGTCGATCGGCATCAACAGCTCGGCATAGCCGTCGCGCCATTGCGTCAGACGCACGCCGAGCGATTCGAGAAACGGGTTGTCGATGGGAAAGTCGGACATGATTCGGGCCTTGCCTGGGTCGGAACGAATCGTGAGCATACCCGCGATCCAGCGGCGGCAGCGGCGAAGCGCGTACGCCGGCAAAACCCGCCACATCTGCTAGTGTGAGTTGATCGACATTCTGTTTCGCGGAGACGCCATGCGGTCCACAAGCTCGAGATCGAGCGAATCTGCCCGCTTGACCGACGCGCAGATCGCCGCCGAAGCAGCGCGCCGTCTCGCGTGGGATTCGGCCGTGCCGCCGCGCGCCGTGCGCGTGAAGGTCGCGCGGGGGCGCATCACGTTGTCGGGCGAGCTTCAGGGCGAAGCACAGCGCGCCGCGATGCTCGAAGACGTGACGCGTCTGTTCGGCGTCACCTCAGTCGTGGACCGGACCGTCGTCCGCAAGGGCTGACCCCAGTCAGGGGGGCCGCTCCCGCCCGCTTGCAGCAGTTGCCGGCAATGCCGCGCGATCTGCCTTTCCTCCTCGGTGTGCAACACCCTCATGGCTTCATCGATGAGCGCGAGTGCCGGCGGAATATGCAATGGCGCGAAGTGCAGCGCGTCGCGCAACTGACGGCGCACGTCGTTGGTGATGAGCTGGTGCGTGCGCAGATGCGGACCGCCATGCACGACGCGATGCCCCACCGCCGAGGGCCGCGCATGATGCCGTTGCACGAGCACCTGCGAGAGCGCCTGCAACGCCTCGGTCTGCGATTGAAGCAAGTGCTCCTGCTGCAACAGCATGCGGCCATCGGCCGCTTTGATCCGCAGCCGGCCGTCGTCGCGGCCGATGCCTTCGGCCGCGCCTTCGAGCAACAGTGTTTCGTCGTTGGCCGAGCGGGCGAACAGCCCGAACTTCAACGACGACGAACCGCTGTTCAGCACGAGGATCGTCCGTTCCTGATCGTGGTCGTGCATGGCGCCGCCTCGCTCAGCCTTTCCACGTCCAGTTGCGGATTTCCTCCTTGTCGATCCCTTCCTCGTGCGCATACGCGAGATGCTCGATGATCTGCCCGCGCAGCCACTCCTTCGTATGATCGCCGACGCCGCGCAGCGACGGCACGCGATCGATCGCATCGATCGCCAGCGTGAAGCGGTCGACGCCGTTGATGATCGCGAGTTCGAGCGGGGTATTGATGTTGCCCTTCTCGTTATAGCCATGCACGTGCATGTTGCCGTGATTCTGACGGTTGTACGTGAGCTTGTGCACGAGCGCCGCATACGAGTGGAAGTTGAAGATCACCGGCTTGCTGGTCGTAAACAGCGAATCGAAATCGCGGTCGGACAGTCCATGCGGATGCGCATGCTCGGGCATCAGGCGGAACAGATCGACCACGTTGACGAAGCGAATCTTCAGCGTCGGGCAGCGCTCCTTCAGGATCTGCACGGCGGCGAGCGCTTCCATCGTCGCGATGTCGCCCGCGCACGCGATCACGACGTCCGGCTCGACGCCCTGATCGGTCGACGCCCAGTCCCAGATACCGATGCCCTTGGTGCAATGCGTGACGGCCGCGTCCATGTCGAGATAGTCCAGGTGCGGCTGCTTGTCGGACACGATCACGTTCACGTAGTCGCGCGAGCGCAGGCAGTGATCGGCGACGCTCAGCAGACAGTTCGCGTCGGGCGGCAGATAGATGCGCACGACGTCCGGGCTCTTGTTCGTGACCACGTCGAGAAAACCGGGGTCCTGGTGCGTGAAACCGTTGTGATCCTGGCGCCACACGATCGACGTGATCAGCAGATTGAGCGACGGCACCGGCTGCCGCCAGCCGAGCTCGCGCTTGGCTTTTTCGAGCCACTTCGCGTGCTGGTTGAACATCGAGTCGATGACGTGCACGAACGCTTCGTAGGTCGCGAAGAGTCCGTGACGGCCGGTCAGCGCATAGCCTTCCAACCAGCCTTCGAGCGTGTGCTCGCTGAGCATTTCCATCACGCGGCCATCGGGCGACAGTTCGCCGCCGTCGGCGTCGCCCGGTTCGAGCGCGGCGAGCCAGGTCTTGCCCGACGCCTCATAGACCGCGTGCAGCTTGTTGCTCGAAGTTTCGTCGGGACCGAACAGCCGGAAGTTCGACATGTTGTTGCGCATCACATCGCGCAGGAACGTGCCGAGTACCGCGGTCGGCGACGTATACGCCGCCGCCGGTTTCTTCACGGCCACCGCGTAGTCGCGGAACGGCGGCATGTCGAGCATCTTGCACAACAGCCCGCCGTTCGCGTGCGGATTCGCGCTGATGCGGCGCGCGCCCTCGGGCGCGAGCGCGCGCAGTTCTTCGACGAGCCGGCCGTTCGCATCGAACAGCGTTTCGGGGCCGTAGCTGCGCAGCCAATCCTCGACGATCTGCAGACTCTTGCGATTGCTCACCGCATCGGCGACCGGCACCTGATGCGAGCGCCACGAGCCTTCCACCTTGTGACCGTCGACTTCCTTCGGCCCGGTCCAGCCCTTCGGCGAGCGCAGCACGATCATCGGCCAGCGCGGCCGCGTGGCGTCGTTGTTCTGCCGCGCATGCTGCTGGATCGCGCGAATTTCGCCGATGCATTGTTCGAGCGTCGCGGCCATCTGCTGATGCATCGTGTCGGGATCGTCGCCTTCGACGAAATACGGCTTGTGCCCGTAGCCGACCATCAATGCTTCGAGTTCCTCACGCGGAATGCGCGCGAGCAGCGTCGGGTTGGCGATCTTGTAGCCGTTCAGATGCAGCACCGGCAGCACCGCGCCGTCGCGGATCGGGTTCAGGAATTTGTTCGAATGCCACGACGTGGCGAGCGGGCCGGTTTCCGCTTCGCCATCGCCGATCATCACGGTGACGATCAGCTCGGGATTGTCGAACGCGGCGCCGTACCCGTGCGACAGGCTGTAGCCGAGTTCGCCCCCTTCGTGAATCGAGCCCGGCGTTTCGGGCGTGCAATGCGAACCGATGCCGCCCGGGAACGAGAATTGCCTGAAAAAGCGCTGCATACCGGCTTCGTCCTCGCTGCGGTCCGGATAAATTTCCGAGTAGTGGCCTTCCAGGTAGCAGTGCGCGAGGCTCGCGGGGGCGCCGTGACCGGGGCCGGACAGAAAGATCACGTCGAGATCGTGTTTGCGGATCAGCCGGTTCAGATGCACGAGCACGAAGCTCTGGCCGGCGTCGGAGCCCCAGTGGCCGAGCAGCCGGTTCTTGATGTGCTCGGGCTTCAGCGGTTTGCGCAGCAACGGGTTGTCGCGCAGATAGATCATGCCGACCGACAGGTAATTGCATGCGCGCCAGTAGCGATCGAGGTTGCGCAGCGTATCGGGGTCCAGAACTTGCAGTGGGGTGGGATGCGAGGTTGCTTCGGCCATGGCGTCACTCCTCGAAAAGAACTGTCAGGCTGGTTGGCGGATAATGCGGCGCACTCGAAACGAAGCCGGGCGGTGCGAGTCGAATGTACCAGGCTGCTCGAACGGGGGCGAATGCTTTCTACCGCTCGCAGTATGTCGCGCTGAATGTGGCATTCATACTGCAACTCCCTTGCGCTGTCTGCTTTCTTTTCGTGATTTTCTATCTCAGGTCAATGGCCGCCCATGTCGACATCTCCCAGTGCGCTCAAAGTGCTCGTGGTCCTGGTCCTTACGCTCGTGTTCACATGCCTGGCTGTCGCCATACCGATCGGCATATTCGGGCTGCTGGTCAAGCTGTTCGGCCATGGCTAGCAAAGCGGCGCGGCTGCCAGCGTGCGAACGCGAGCGCCACGGAATGTGTATGCTCGCTGAAAGACCGGGCGCGGCATTGGCAACGCGCCGCTCATTCATCGCAAGGAGAGTGCCTTGACCGACCACACCGACAACCCGCCCGCAACGCAACCCGATCCCGAATTGCAGGCGCTCGCGCGCGAAGTCTTCGACCTCGCGCGGCGCGGCGATGCGACGATGCTCGCGGCCGTCATCGAGAAAGGCGTGCCGCCGAATTTGCGCAACGAGCGCGGCGACAGCCTGCTGATGCTCGCGAGCTACCACGGCCACGTCGACGCGGTGCGCGCGCTGCTCGACCGGGGCGCCGATGCGAACCTGCGCAACGACGCGGGCCAGACACCGATCGCGGGCGCCGCGTTCAAGGGCTTCGACAAGGTGATCGCAACCTTGCTCGCGCATGGCGCCGACGTCGAAGGCGCATCGCCCGATGGCCGCACCGCGCTGATGATCGCGGCGATGTTCAACCGCACCGCGATCGTCGAGCTGCTGCTCGCGCACGGCGCGGACCCGCATGCGCGCGACGCGAACGGCGTCAGCGCGGCCGATGCCGCCGCACGGATGGGCGCGGCCGATACCCAGGCGCGCCTGGAAGCGCTGGGCGCGTGAGCCCGCGATTTCACCCATGAAACGGCGCCCGCACACCGCGCGCGGCGCCGCCTAGTTGCCCTTCGCGCTGCGCAACAGCGTTTCCACGTCGATCTCCGCCAACTCGCCGATCCGCCCGACCGTCACGTCCGCGGGCGGATTGCTCGCGATCTCCTTCGCATCGAACGCATAGTGTCCCTGGCGCGGAAACACAGTGGTCAGCTCCGCGCCCCACGCCTTCTTCATCGCGCTCAGAATGCGCAGCTTGTCGTCGACCATCACGTAATGGCGCGCCGGATAGCATTCCATCACCTGGTCGAGCATCAACTCCTTGTGGATGTAGATCAGCACGCGCCCGTCGACTTCGTCCCATAGGCCCGAGCGCGAAATCTTGCGCGGCTGGAACACGACGTCGCCATCCGACAGGATCACCGTCGGCCCGTGCTTGCCGAGATGCCGCAGCGCGTCGAGCGCACCCGGATAGAGCCGGTTCGCAAACGGATACTCGATCAGGAACGACGACATCAACAGCAGGTGCGTGTCGCGTGGATGCTCGGTCCGGTAGCGCTGCAGCGCGCCGAGGTAGTCGGCGTAACCGAGTTCGGTGCGCAGGTTTTCGAAGATCTCCCAATAGCGCGCACTGTTCTCTTCGCCGAACTGGCCCATCATGTGCGCGCGCAGATCCTGCAGCACGTGATCGTTGTCGAGCAGCGTGTTGTCGCAATCGAACAGAAACACGACGTCGTGCGGCGTGGCGGAGGTGACTGGCATCGGGGTTCCTTGTGGCAGGTTCGGCGGGACGGTTCGGCGGATCGGCGTGATAGCAGACGCGTGGATGGCCTCGGCTACTTCAGCCCGCCATCCGGCGCAACGGGTTTTTCCGCGTGGCCGCCGAAATCGTGCCGCATCGCCGACAGCACGCGATTCGCGAAATCGGCTTCTCCGCGTGAACTGAAACGCGCGAACAGCGCCGCGCTGAGCACCGGCGTCGGCACACCTTCGTCGATGGCCGCCGTGACGGTCCAGCGCCCCTCGCCCGAGTCCGATACGCGGCCCGCATAGCCTTTCAGTTCGGTGTCGCTGGCGAGCGAGCCGGCGATCAGGTCGAGCAGCCACGAGCCGATCACGCTGCCGCGTCGCCAGACCTCGGCGATATCCGCGAGATTCAGATCGTACTGATACAGCTCGGGACGGCGCAGCGGCGAGGTCTCCGCATCGGCCTCGCGCGCGTGCCGGCCGGCGTCGGCGTGGCGCAGCACGTTCAGACCCTCGGCGTAGGCGGCCATCAGCCCATACTCGATGCCGTTATGAACCATCTTGACGAAATGCCCCGCGCCTTGCGGGCCGCAATGCAGAAAGCCCTGCTCAGCGGTGCTCGCGCCCGCCGCGCGGCCCGGCGTCGCGCTCTGCGTGCCCACGCCGGGCGCCAACGTCGAGAAGATCGGTTCGAGCCGTTTGACGACCTCAGCCTCACCGCCGATCATCAGGCAGTAGCCGCGCTCGCGACCCGCGACGCCGCCGCTCGTGCCGACGTCCACGTAGTGAAGCTGGCGCGCGCCGAGTTGCTGGCCGCGGCGGATGTCGTCGTGGTAGTAGGAGTTGCCGCCGTCGATCACGACGTCGCCCGGCTCGAGCAGCGGCACGAGCTTGTCGAGCGTCGCGTCGACCACGGCGGCGGGCACCATGAGCCACACGGCGCGCGGCTTGTCGAGCTTCGCGACGAGGTCTTCGAGCGAGCTCGCGCCGGCCACGCCTTCCTGCTTCAGCCTGTCGACCGCCGCCGGCTGCACGTCGTAGACGATGCACTGCTGCGCTCCCCTGGTCAGGCGCCGCACCATGTCGGCGCCCATTCGTCCCAATCCAATCATGCCTAGCTGCATGGCTCGCTCCGAAAGATGCTGCGTTGCGCTGCCCGATTTTCCGGTCGTCGTGTTGCGGCGGCGTGGCTGCCCTTAAGCATAGGCGCTGTGTCGCGAGCTACGCTGAATGTACCGAAGCAAGCCGCACTTTCTTGCAGAGGCGCAGCGCGGCACAAAGTTCCGCGTAGCTGGAGGCGCGCCGCATCCGCACGAAAGCGAACGCGGCGGGCCCGCGTGTCATTCGCTGCGCTCGGGCACGCGGGTGCCGCGGCGGGCGGCCAGCTTCGCGTATTGCTCGGCCGCGAAGCGCTTGACCGCGCGCCACATCAGCGGATAGCGATAGCCGGGCACCGCGAACAGCACGAGCGCGCCCAGCGCCAGCAGTCCGCAGAACAGGAACGTGCCGCGATAGCTGAACGCCTGTACGAGCAGCCCCGACAGCACGCCCGACAGGATCGAGCCGACCCGCGCCGCATTGAAGAACAGCGCGGTCGCACGCCCGGGCGAATGCGGCATCAGATCCTGCACGTAGGTCATGCCGAGGCACGAGGTCACGGCGACCACGAACGCGTTCAGCATCTGCATCGGGATCAGCACGCCGACGTTGCCGGCCAGCGACATCGCGACGAAATACACCGCATGCACGGCCGCACACGCGGCAAGCCAGTTCGGCTTGTGCAGCGACGACGACTTCGCGCCGAGCGCGAGCATCATCGGGATCTCGGTCAGCGCGCCGAGACCGAGCATCACCGACACGTCGAGATGCGTGCCGTTGAGCCCGTGCACGATGTACAGCGGCAGCACGATCATCGTCGCGTTCGCGGCGAGGCCGAGCAGGGTCAGCGCGGTCACCGAGCGCAGGATGTCGTTCGCCGACGCGGCCGGCAGCGTTTCGTGCGCGTCCTCGCCGGGCTGCCTCAGCGGCGGCACCGTGATCGACGCGGACGGCTCCGACGCGGTGTCCTCGACCGTGTGATCGCCGAGATGGCTCTGCGGCTCCTGCATGCGCCAGACGATGAAGCCGCAGGTCGCGAAGCTGGCGGCCGCGAACAGGAAGAGTCCGGTGAAGCTCGTCGCGGCGAGCACCAGCGCGCCGACCGCCGGCCCGAATACCCATGCGGCCGAGAGGATCGTACGCAGCGTCGCGCTCGCGAACACGCGCTCGGCAGGGTCGGGCACCGGCAGCGCCGCGCGGCTGAACGAGAACACCATCGAAATCGCCGAACCGCCCGCGCCGATGAACACGATGCCGACCACGAGCAGCAGCCGGTAATCGCGCACCACGCACAGACACAGGTAGCCGAGCGCGGCAGCGATGAGCGCCGCCAGCAATAACGGTCGATGCCGCCCGCTCCTGTCGCTCCAGCGCCCCGCCGCCGTGCTCGCGAGCACGCCGCTCGCGGCGATCAGCGTCATGAATACGCCGAGCCGGAACGGCGTCATGCCGGTCCGTTCGATGCCGAACAGAGACAGATACGGTGCGGTGAAGGACATCGCCACACCGAGCATCAGGGTGGCGGCGGCGAGCGGCTTGAAGCCAGGAATGCGAAGCAGGTCGAAAAAACGCGCAGTTCTCAACACGGGGACGGTGGGTCAGGTGGAGCGGGCCTCGATACGCAGCGAAGCGCTCGAAGACACGTTAGGCGTCGCCGGCAGGGGGCCGGAACGACCGGGGCATTATCGACCCGGAGCGCGGCTCGCGTAAACCCGCTAATAGCTGTCCCAAATCCGCGAGAAGCCTGCGGATACATCCGGCTACTCGCGCCGCGCCGTGCCGATGCGTGCCGTTAGCGGCAAGCTGCTGGCACGCTCGCCGCTACTTGCCCTCAGTTGCGCGCATTTGCTGCGCCTGCGCCTTGTAGTCGTAGGTCGGATAGAACTCGGTGTGATAGCCGCCCCACGCGGTCGATTCGATCGCGCGGTTCACTTCGCGCAACCGGCTCGCGGGCACGCGCAGCGTCACGACCTGCCCGATGCCCATCATCACGTACCACGACACGACTTCGATGCCTGGCGGCGGGAAGGTCTTGAAGAAGCCCTGCGCGCGCAGTTGATCGTTGATTTTCGGCAGCGGCTTCGATTCGTCGTGGCGCAGGAAGATCGTCAGCAGGAAGGTGTCGTCGGCGGGCGCGGAGGCTGCCGTGGCTGGGGTGGCCGCAATCGTGGCGGGGGGCGCCGCTTCGGCGCAGTGCGCGAGCGGCGCGATGGCCAACATGACCAACGATGCAGCCAGCGCGACCGCACGCGCGCCGCGCGTCGAAAGCCGATCAGCGGAAAGACCAGCGATTGCCGATGCAATGAGCATAAAACGCCTCCATGACGGATTGAACTCAGCTTCGATAACACCCCTGCGCGCAGCAATCCCCGCTCCAGCGCGAACGCATCACACCACGACGTAGCCGCGCTGTTCGAGCGTCCAGCGGTGCCACCGGTTGCCATACGCGCCGCATCCGAACGCGAACACGATCGACAGCACGAAGCCGATCAGATCGGCCGTCTCGCCCCACAGACCGATGCCGAGCAGGATCACGTTGATGCCTAGCATCACGAACGCGGCGAACCACATTCTCTTCGACAGCGCCCAGATGAAGCCGAGCAGGCACGCGCCCCAGCTGAAGCCGGTCGCGACCGCGATAGCGTCTTTGTGTTGCGGATGTTGCAGATAGATTCGTGCGTTCATGTTTTGCGAGGTTCCGTGCGATGACGCGGCGCGTCGATCGGTCGAGCACGCGCGCACCGCTTTTTAACATGCCGCGGTGACACCGCGCGCATCGGCAGCATACGGCCGCTGCGCTGACGATCCGCGGCATAGCTGCTACCCTTGGCAGACCACGATCAGCAGCGGAGCACGCATGACCTCGCCGACAGCTTATTCCCCGAAAGGACCGACCCGCGCCGAGCTCGACTCGCTGCCCGGCGTCACCGTCGTCGAATTCGGCACCGACTGGTGCGGCTATTGCCAGGGCGCGCAGGCATCGATCCGGCAGGCGCTCGCGCCGCACACGGGCCTGCGGCATCTGAAGATCGAGGACGGCCCGGGCCGCCCGCTCGGCCGCTCGTTCAAGGTCAAGCTGTGGCCGACGCTCGTGCTGATGCGCGACGGCGCCGAGGTCGCGCGCGTGGTGCGGCCACGCAGCGTCGAGGATATCGAGGACGCGTTCGCGTCGCTCTGAGATTAGAGCTCCGTCATGCGCCAGGCCATCCATCATCTGAGCGTCCATGCCCGCGGCTGCGGCCTCGTCGAATTTACCGACGACGCGCGCCGCTTCGTCGACGATACGGACATCCGTACCGGTCTGCTGACGCTGTTTTGCCGGCACACGTCGGCGTCGCTGCTGATTCAGGAGAATGCCGATCCGTCCGTGCGGCGAGATCTGCAGCGCTACTTCGAGACCCTCGCGCCCGAGGACGACACGCGCTACGAGCACGACACCGAAGGTCCCGACGACATGCCCGCGCATCTGCGCACGGCGCTCACCCAGGTTCAGTTGTCCGTGCCCGTCGAGCATGGAAGGATGGTGCTCGGCACATGGCAGGGGCTGTATCTGTTCGAACATCGGCGTCACCCGCAGTCGCGCGATATCGTGTTACATCTGCTCGGCGAATGAAGTCCGCTTTCGCACCCACTCGTCACGCAAAGGAAACTGTCACCGGCACTTCTCCGCACACCGCATCGAACGGAGCCTACCCAAGGGAGCACACCTCATGGACACCCGTAGCGAGCTGCAAGCCACCGTCAAGGCGATGGTTCAACCGGGCAAGGGTCTTCTCGCCGCCGACGAAAGCGGCCCGACCATCGCCAAACGCTTCAAGACGATCGACCTCGAGTCGACCGAGGAAAACCGTCGCGCGTATCGCAACCTGCTGCTGACGACGCCCGGTCTCGGCGAGTTCGTGAGCGGCGTGATCCTCTACGAAGAAACGCTCGGCCAGAAAGCCGACGACGGCACACCGTTCCCGCAGGTGGCCGCAGCGAACGGCATCGTGCCCGGCATCAAGGTCGACCTCGGCAAGGTGCCGCTCGCGCTCGCTCCCGGCGACGAGATCACCGAGGGCCTCGACGGTCTCGCCAAACGCTTCGTCGATTACAAGCGGCAAGGCGCGCGCTTCGCGAAGTGGCGCGCGGTCTACAACATCACCGCGAACCTGCCGAGCCGGCTCGCGATCGAGGCGAACGCCGATTCGCTCGCGCGCTACGCGGCGATCAGCCAGGAAGCCGGCATCGTGCCGATCGTCGAACCCGAGGTGTTGATGGACGGCGAGCACACGATCGAGCGTTGCGCGGAAGTCACCGAGGCCGTGTTGCACGAGGTCTTTCATGCGTTGCATCGGCATCGCGTGGTGCTCGAACATATCGTGCTGAAGCCGAGCATGGTGCTGGCCGGCTCCGAGCATCAGCAGCAGTCGAGCACGGCGCATATCGCGGCGGCGACCGTGCGCGTGCTGATGCGTACGGTGCCCTCTTCGGTTCCCGGTCTCGTGTTCCTGTCGGGCGGACAGTCGCCCGAGGAGGCCACCGCCAACCTCGGTGCGATGAACCGGCTCGGCGCGCTGCCGTGGAATCTGAGCTTTTCGTACGGGCGCGCGTTGCAGGAGCCGCCGTTGAATGCGTGGCGCGGACAGCCGGCCAACGTGAAGGAAGCGCAGCAGGCGTTGCTCAAGCGCGCGCGTCTGAACGGCGCGGCCGCGCTCGGCAAGTACGACGCGGCAATGGAAAAGGATTGACCGCTGGCGAGCGATTGCAAATCGCCAGTAATCACGTTTATGTACAAAATGGCAGGAGCCGACACGCCGGGTCACACCCGACGCGCGACTCCAGCCGCCCTTCTGCCTTGATACGCTGCGCTTACTGCCCCTTCGTATCGCTGCTCGCGTCGGCGCCCGGCATATTCGTCGAGTCGGTCATGGGCTTCTTCGACTTCGAATGCTTCTTCATGTGATGGTGAGTCGAAGGCGTGGTCATCCCGGTTGCGCCCGCATCCCCGCCCTCACGTGTCGAGGTCGCGGCGTTGGTGTTCGGGTCGTTGCCGGCCGGCCCTCCGCCGCCGCCTGCGCCACCGCCTTGCGCCATTGCGAGCGAAGAGGCCGCGAGCAAGGTGGAAACGAGCACTGCGTGTCTGATCTTCATGGCGATTCTCCTGGGTGTCGAGAGTGTCGAAAGGAAGTGGGCGCGCGGTGACCGCACGCGCAAACCTCGCGCTCTTTTCAGCAAGGGCTGTGCCGCAGCACAGCACGCCAGGAAAAGCCCAGGAACGCGATAGACGAACGGTGCCGCGGCTTCAGGTGCCGCAAGCGACCAGCGCATGCAGCTCGTCGATATTGAACGGCTTCGCGAGTATCGCGATGCCGAGCCGACGCGCGCGGTCGAGCTCGTCGGCGTAACCGGTCATCAGTGCGATCTTCTGCGACGGCCACGCGCTGCGGATCTTCTCCGCCAGGTCGATACCGTTCAGCTTGCCCGGCATCTGGATGTCCGACAGCACGAGCTCGAAGCGCTCGCCGGCGCTCAGCACGTCGAACGCCTGGTCGGCGGTCGGCTCGTGATGCACCTCGCAGCCGAAGGTTTCGAGCACCGCGGTCACGCCGGCCGCGACGTCCTCGTTGTCCTCGACGAGCAGCACGGCCCCGGCCGCGGTCGGCAGCGGCTGGCGCGCATCGGCGCCGGCCAGCGCGGCGCGCTCACGATAGCGCGGCAGAAACATCCGCACCGTCGTGCCGCTGCCCAGCACGCTGTCGATCTTCGCGGTGCCACCGGCCTGCTCTGACATCGACAGCACCTGGGCGAGCCCGAGGCCGGTGCCCGAGCCGCGTAGCTTGGTCGTGAACAGCGGCTCGAACGCGCGTCGCGCGACCGATTCGGGCATCCCTTCGCCGTCGTCGGAACAGGCGATCAACACGTACTCGCCGTCCGGCAGCAGCGTATCGCTGCTGACCAGCCGATTGTTCTGGCAGCGGATCACGAAGCGCCCGCCGCGCGGCATCGCATCGCGCGCGTTCATGGCGATGTTCACGATCGCGAACTCGAGATCGGTCGGGTCGACGAGCACCTGCCACAGGTTCTCCGGAATGCGCAACGCCAGTTCGATCGTGTCGCCGAGCGCCGCGTTGATCAGCGGCACGGCGGCCGGCAGCCAGCGCGCAAGCTCGACGGGCTCCTGCTTCAGCGGCTGCTTGCGCGCCACGCTCAACAGACGCCGCGTCAGCGCTTCGGCCGTAGCGGTGGCACGCTCGACCGCATGCACTTCCTTCTCGAGATCGTTGTAATGCTTGAGGCGCGCGAGCTCGGTGTTCGCCGACACCACCATCAGCAGGTTGTTGAAATCGTGCGCGACATTCGCGACCAGATTGCCGAGCGCGCCCATGCGCTGCAGTTGCCGGCTCGACGCCTCGGCCGACAGACGCATCGCGACCTCGCCCTGCCAGCGCTCCCACGCGCGCCGCTCCGCCTCGAGCTGACGCAGCGAATACAGCACGAGCCCCCAGATCGCGATGCAGGGCACCGCCGTCAGCGCCGCGATGAACATAAAGTGCGTGCGCCACGCCGCCACGATCGATGACATCGCGTACGCGCTCATCACATACAACGGATAGTCGTCGACGCGGCGAAACGCGAGCAGCCGCTCGACACCGTCGACGGTCGAATTCAGATGCACGTGCCCGAACAGCTGTTTGTCGCGCAAGGCGGACATGAACGCGCTCTGCATCGACGGTCGCGCGCCGGCCGGCCATGGCGGATAGCGCACCAGCAGATTGCCGTCCTGCCGGTACAACGCGAGCGCGAGCGACGGATCGCCGTTGGTCAGCTCGCGATAGAAGCGCGAAAAATATTCGTTGCGCAGAGCCACCGTGACCACGCCGAGAAACCGACCGTCCATACCCGAGCGGCCGATCGCGGTCGTGAACACGTCGGTCTTCGACAGCGGGCCGAACATCGGCAGCGAGAAATACGGCTGCGGACGCATCGCCTTCGCGGCGAGAAAGTCGTCGCGCAAACCGATCGTCACTGCCGGCGCCGGATACGCGAGGCTCGACGCAAGTAACTGGCCGTTCACGCCGAGCAGTGAGATCGACGCCACCTGCGGAAAGTCGCCGCCGATGCTCTGCAGACGTTCGTGCAATTCGCGCTCGCGCGCGCGGATCTGCGCGTCGTCGGAATTGCCGAGCAGCTCGATTACGCGCGAGGCCATCTGCCGGTTCAAATCCAGCACCTTGACGGCCTGCTCCTGCGCCACGCGCGCGAGGCGGTCGAGCATATCGTTCGCATCGGAGATTCGGCGCTGGTAGTCGAAGTAGCCGTAGCCCACGAGGCAGGCCAACGGAAACATGATCGACACGGCCAGCAAGATCAGCAGCATGCGCCGCGTCGCCGCGAAGTTGCGTGACGGCATCGGCACATCGACTGCGACACGTTCTGCACGCTGCACGGTCACCTGCTCCATCAAAGTTGCATACGGTCAGGGAAGGCATTGCCTGTGAATTCGCACGCCGCTGTTCGCGCGCTAATTCCCCTGTCTCGAAATTTACAGCAACTCGGCCCATCTTCCCAAGCGGGTTCGCGGCGTCCCTCCGCCGGCGCGTCCGGGCACGGCGATTGCTGCCTTATCGCTGTTTGATGGCAAGCCTGCTTCCGTCACCGCTCGCGACGCGTTTGCGTGCGCTGCGCGAGTTCTTTCTTGCGCGAGGCCTCACCATGTCCACGACTGCCCGCCGCGTCGCGCGGCTCTCGGAATTACCAGCGGACCGCGCGGTGCGCGTGATGGTGGACCGCACGCCGATTCTGCTCGTGCGCGACGGCGAAACCGTGCGCGCGTACTCGCCGGATTGCCCGCATGCCGGGGGCCCGCTCGAAGAGGGCGCGCTGTGCCACGGCCGCATTATCTGCCCGTGGCACAAGGGTACGTTCGACGTCGCGACCGGCAACGTGCTCGAACCGCCCGCGCTGCTGCCGCTCGATCGCTACCCGGTCACGCTCGATGGCGACGACGTGCTCGTCTCGGCGGAAAAGATCGCAGCGTCGGAACCGGCGGCGCACCCATCACCGCCCGATGCCACCGCGCAAGGCAAGCACTACGTGGTAATCGGCGCGGGCGCGGCCGGCGCCGCTGCCTGTGCCGCGTTACGCGAGTTCGGCTTCGAGGGCCGCATCACGCTGATCGGCGACGAAGCGCACGCGCCCTATGACCGCACCTCGCTGAGCAAATTCGTCCCCTCGTTTGAAATGACGCCCGCCGACGTGCCGCCGCTGCTGCCGCCCGACTGGCTGCACACGCACGGCATCGAGCGCATCGTCGCGAAGGTCGCGCGGCTCGACGTGCCTGCGCACACGATCCATTTCGAAGCCGGCGCCGGTAGTAGCGAGCAGAGCATCGAACCGCTGAAATACGACACCGCGCTGCTCGCGACCGGCAGCGTGCCGAAAGTGCCCGACATGCCCGGCTGCGAACTCGGCGGCGTGCATGTGCTTCGACACCTCGACGATGCCGCCGCGTTGATCGACGCGCTCGGCGACGATGCATCGCAAACCCGTGTCGCGATTCTCGGCAGCAGCTTCATCGGCCTCGAAGTCGCGTCCGCGTTGCGCAAGCACGGCGTGCCCGTCACCGTGATTTCGCGCGACAAGGTGCCGTTCGAGAAGCAGTTCGGCGAGCGCGCGGGCCAGATGTTTCGCGCGCTGCACGAAAGCAATGGCGTGAAGTTTTATCTCGACGCCAAGGTCGCCTCGCTCGAGGGCGAGGAAGGCAATGTGCACACGGTGATGCTTGCTGGCGGCGAGGCCATCGCGGCCGATGTCGTGCTGCTGGGCACGGGAGTTGCACCGGCTACGGGGTTTGTCGAAGGACTGCCATTGCAGAAGGACGGCGGCGTGGTCGTCAATGCCGGAATGAACGCCGCGTGCGGTCTGTATGCGGCCGGCGATATCGCCGTGTTCACGCTGCATGAGAATCAGGAGCCGGTGCGTATCGAGCATTGGCGCGTCGCGCAGCAGCATGCGCGCATCGCCGCGCAGAACATGTGCGGTTTGCGCAATCGCTATGTCGACGTGCCGTTCTTCTGGACCTATCACTACGGCAAGAACTTCGAATACCTCGGCCACGCGAGCGAGTGGGATGAGATCGTCGTCGATGGCGACTTCGCTCATCACCAGTTCATCGCGCTGTACGTGCGCGACGGCCAAGTCGACGCGGTGTTCGCCTGCGAGCGCGAAGCGCTGACCGCGCGGCTTTCCGACGCGATGCGCGGCGGGCTGTCGCGTACCGACGCGCTCGCGATCATCGGCGCAACGGCGCGCGGCGCGCCGGAAGCGGCGGCGTCGTGACCCATCGTGTTGCCGTTCAACCTTGACCAAGGAGTCACCATGACGACACACAAGGAAAAACATCCTCACTCGGAAAAGAGCGAAAAGCAGATCGACAAGCAGGTCGAAGACAGCTTCCCGGCTAGCGACCCGCCGTCGACGGGCGGCACCACGAGGATCGAGCCGGAGCAGGACAAGGCAAAAGCCGGGCACGACAAGCCCGCCGGTCAATAGCCGCGTGGCAGCGGTTCGCGCTGCCCGCGCTTCCCGAGCGCCCGCGGCCTCGCCCATCACTGAGTTCGCGGCGGCCGCGGATGGCATCTATTGCACTCCCCCATTCTCAACCCACTGGAACGACGGAAACGACTCACCATGTCAGACGAGACCGGCTCGGCCAGCACCGGGCAGGAAGCATTCGGGCGCGATGCGCCGCACGGCGATGATCGCCGCGACGGCAACGACGAACGCGATGGCGTCGGCAAACGCGGCGACCAGGGCCGCGCTGACGGCAAACATGGCAACGGCAACAACGACAAGGACAACGGTGACGACGGTCAGCAGAAAAAGACGCCCGGCAAGAAGCCGCTGATCATCCTCGGCGCGGTCGTGATCCTGATTGGCATCGTCGGCTTCGTCTGGTGGTTCGCGACGCGCAACGAGGTGACGACCGACGACGCCTACACCGATGGCAACGCGATCACGATGGCGCCGAAAGTCTCCGGCTACGTGGTGACGCTCGCGGTCGACGACAACCAGTTCGTCCACAAGGGCGATCTGCTGCTCGTGATCGACAAGCGAGACTACCAGGCGCAGGTCGATCAGGCGAAGGCGCAGCTTGGTCTTGCAAAGGCGCAATTGAACGCCGCGCAGGTGCAGCTCGACATCGCGCGCGTGCAGTATCCGGCACAGTACCGCCAGGCGAAGGCGCAAACCTCGTCGGCGGAAGCGAATCTGCGCGAGGCGCAAGCCTCCTGGCAACGTCAGCACACGGTCGATCCGCGCGCGACCACGCAGCAGAACGTCGATACCGCCGACGCACAGCGCCAGTCGGCCAACGCGAGCCTCGAGCAGGCGCGCGCGCAGCAGCGGACCGCGAGCCTCGTGCCGCAGCAGTTGCGCGAGGCCGAGGCCGCCGTCGACGAACGCCGCCAGCAGGTGCATCAGGCCGAGGCACAGCTCGAACAGGCGCAACTGAATCTGTCGTACTGCGAGGTGCGCGCGCCGTCGAATGGCTGGATCACGCGGCGCAACGTGCAGCTCGGCAGCTTCCTGACCGCGGGCTTGTCGCTGTTCTCGATCGTCACGCCGCAGGTGTGGGTCACCGCGAACTTCAAGGAGTCGCAGCTCGAACGCATGCGCCCCGGCGACAAGGTCAAAGTCGACGTCGACGCGTATCCGAAGCTCGATCTGCGCGGCCATGTGGATAGCGTGCAACTCGGCAGCGGCTCGCGCTTCTCGGCGTTCCCGACCGAAAACGCAACCGGCAACTTCGTGAAGATCGTGCAGCGGGTACCGGTCAAGATCATCATCGACGAAGGTCTGCCGCGCGATCATCCGCTCGGGCTGGGCTTGTCGGTCACGCCGAAGGTGTACGTGAAATGACGGCGTCCGACGCGCCCGGCGAGGCGTCGCCCGGCGATGAGTCGCCCGGCGAGGCGTCGAACTGGAAGCCATCCGCGAATCCGTGGCTGATCGCGATCGTCGTCACGCTCGCCGCGTTCATGGAAGTGCTCGACACGACCATCGTCAACGTCGCGCTGCCGCACATCGCGGGCACGATGTCTGCCAGTTACGACGAAGCGACGTGGACGCTGACCTCATATCTGGTCGCCAACGGCATCGTGCTGCCGATCTCGGGTTTCTTCGGTCGGCTGCTCGGGCGCAAGCGCTATTTCCTCGTCTGCATCATTGCGTTCACCGTGTGCTCGTTTCTATGCGGCATCGCGACCGATCTGTGGCAACTGATCATCTTCCGCTGTTTGCAGGGCTTTTTCGGCGGCGGACTGCAACCGAACCAGCAATCGATCATTCTCGACACGTTCCCGCCGCAGCAGCGCGGCCGCGCGTTTTCGATCTCGGCGGTCGCGATCGTCGTCGCGCCGGTGCTGGGACCCACGCTCGGCGGCTGGATCACCGACAACTTTTCGTGGCGCTGGGTGTTCCTCGTGAACGTGCCGTTCGGCGTGCTGACCTCGCTCGCGGTGATGCAACTGGTCGAGGATCCGCCGTCGAAACGCAAGGGCGATCTGCGCGTGTCGGTGGATTACGTGGGGATCCTTTTGATTGCGATCGGCCTCGGCTGCCTGCAGGTGATGCTCGATCGCGGCGAGGACGACGACTGGTTTTCGTCGAACTTCATTCGCACGTTCGCGGTGCTCGCGGTGTCGGGCATCGTCGGTGCGACGTACTGGCTGCTGTACACGAAGAAGCCGGTCGTCGATCTGCGCTGTCTGAAGGACCGCAACTTCGCGCTCGGCTGCGTGACGATCGCCGCGTTCGCGACGATTCTGTATGGCAGCGCGGTGCTCGTGCCACAGCTCGCGCAACAGCAGCTCGGCTATACGGCGATGCTCGCGGGCCTCGTGCTGTCGCCTGGCGCGGTGCTGATCACGATGGAAATTCCACTGATCAGCAAAATGATGCCGTACGTGCAGACGCGTTTTCTGGTGGCCACCGGCTTCGGGCTGCTCGCGTGCGCGCTCGCGTATTCGCACATGCTGGTGCCGGACATCGACTACTTCACGCTGGTGAAGATGCGCAGCGCGCAGTCGCTAGCGATCGGCTTCCTGTTCGTGCCGATCACGACGCTTGCGTACCTGACGGTACCGCCGCGACTGAACGACGACGCGTCCGCGCTGTTCACGATGTTCCGCAACGTCGCGGGTTCGATCGGCATCTCGCTGTCGACCGCGATGGTTCGAGAGCGCACGCAGGCGCGCATGGCGCATCTGTCGGAGTTCATGTCGCCGCTTTCACAGAATTACAACGATACGTTGCAACGCAACGCGCAGACGATCGCGGACATCAATGGCATGCCGCTTTCTCAGGCGCTGCAAACGGCGAACGGTCATCTGTACACCACGTACATCTCGCAGGCGACGTTCCTCGCCTATGTCGACGTGTTCGCGTTCCTCGCGATTTTCTGCACGCTTTGCATTCCAATCACGATTTTCTTTTCACCGGCCAAGGCGTCCGGCGGCGGAGGACATTGAAGTGAAGCCTGGTTTGAAGCGCGGCATTCCCGAACCCGCCACGTGTTTGATTGCCTGTATCGTCGTCGGCATGGCCGCGCTGCTCGCGTCCTGCACGGTCGGCCCCGACTTTCATGCGCCGCACGCCGACGTGCCGGCGCAGTGGCACGATACGCAGCGCACCGCGGCGAACGCCGCCGCGAGCGACGCGTCCGCAACGAGGCCCAACGTCGCTTCGGTGCCCACCCTCGACACCGATCCCGACCCGCGCTGGTGGCGCAGTTTCAACGATCAGACGCTCGACGCGCTGATCACGCGTGCCGCGCTCGGCAATCTTGACTTGCAGCAAGCGGTGCTGCGCATCGTCGAAGCGCGCACCCAGGTCCAATCGGCGGCCGCGCAGGGTCTGCCGAACCTGCGCGCGACCGGCAGCTATCAGCGCGAGCAGCTTGGCCTCAAAGGTTTTCTGCAGGAGAACGGCGCCTACGACAAGGTCGATCAGCTCGGCGCGCCCAATTCGCCCATCAATGCGATCGCACCGGGCGCGGGCGCCGCGTTGCAAAAAGGCGCGAACAACGTGCTCGACCAGCTGACCGCGCCGATCAATCTATGGCAGGTCGGCTTCGACGCAACCTGGGAGCTCGATCTGTTCGGCCGCGTGCGTCGCTCGGTCGAGGCCGCGAACGCGCAAACCGAGGCCGCGTACGAGAGCCGCAACGACGCGTTGCTGTCGCTCGAAGCCGAGGTCGCGCAGACCTATATGCAGCTGCGCGGCGCGCAAACCTTGCACAACATCGCGATGAGCCTCGTCGAGCAGCAAGCCGAGACCGTCGAGTTGACGGAGAGCAAGGCGAAGGTCGGGCTCGCGAGCGAGCTCGACGTGCAAAGCGCGCGGGCGCAGCTCGCGGAAACGAAAACGCAGTTGCCGCAATACGATCAGCAGATCGCCCAGTCGCTCAACGCGCTCGCGTATCTGATCGGCGAGCCGCCCGGCGCGCTCGAAGCGCAGCTGAGCACGCCGCAAACCGTGCCGCCGGTGCCGCCCGTCGTGCCAATAGGCTTGCCGTCGACGCTCGCGCGGCGCCGGCCCGACATCCGCCGCGCCGAGGCGAATCTGCATGCGGCAACGGCCAGTGTCGGCGTCGCGGTCGCGCAGTTCTACCCCGACGTGTCGCTGACCGGCCAGGCCGGCATGCGCGCGACGAATGCCCGCGATCTCGCGCGCTGGTCGCACCTGTTCTATTCGTTCGGGCCTACCGTCTCTCTGCCGATTTTCCAGGGCGGCGCGCTGGTAGCCAATCTGCGCATGTCGGAGGCCCAACAGGCCGAAGCCGCGCTCGATTACCGCAAGACCGTGCTGACCGCGCTGAGGGACGTCGACAACGCGCTGGTCGTCTACCGCACCGATCAGGCGCGGCGCGATGCGCTCGCGGACAGCGTCACCGCGCAGCAGACCTCGTTCGATCTGTCGCGCGATAGCTATCGCAAGGGCCTGACGAGCTTCATCAACGTGCTCGATGCGCAGCGGCAGCTCGCGCAGGCACGAGAGCAATACGCTCAGGGCACGACCCAGGTCAGCACCGACCTGGTGGCGCTGTACAAGGCGCTAGGCGGCGGCTGGCAGAGCGATGCCGATGCGGCGGGAGCAACGGGCGCGGCGACGCCGTCAGGCAGCGGCGGATAACCAGCCACGCTGCCGCAAGGCTTCAGCCATGCTCGAACTGCGGCTCCGCGATCACCGTTCGCGTCGCATCGAGACGACGGCACGCGGCCAGCATCTGCTGCAACGACGTCACGGCGCGCTCCGCTTCCAGCGATTCCTGCTGTTCCGCGCTCCATTGCTGCAGTTCCTCGGGTGTCCAAAGGCCGACCACGATCGACACATTCGGCAAGCGCGTGCGGATGCGCCGGATCAGATTGCGCAGATGCGACGGTATGCCGTCGATCTGCAGATACAGAAGGCAGACGATGCCCACGTCGTCCGCCACGAGGCTGTCGATCGATGCGCGCGACACCGCCTCGTGCGGCAGCGAGCGCGCCGCGAAGCCGTGCTTGCCGAGCAGCTGCAGCAGAATGATCGTCGCGAGCGCATCGAACGGGCCACGGCCCGGCAGGCACAACACGCGGCTCGTCGGCGCATGCCAGGCGAATACGGGCGCGGGCGGCGGACGGTTGGCTGAACGCCCCCTGCTCCGGGCCGTGGATCTGTTCAGGCGTGACCGCAGTGGTGCTGATGCCGCTGTTCGCGACGTCGACCGATCGTGGCATCGCCCGCGCGGCCTGCGTTTCGTCGGAGGACGCCAGCGGCCCCACTGCGCCCCGGTTCGCCTGCGTCGCGAGCGGCGCGGGCTCGCGATCCTCGTAGCCGTCGAGGCCGTCGACCAGGTCGTTGGTCGTCGACTCGATGCGCGCGAGTTGCGCGCTGGTCACGCTGCCGCGCGTGAGGTCATTGGCCGCGAGCCGCAAGCCCTTGATCGCGACTTCGTCGTAGTAGGCCGACAGCGAGCGGTCGCGCAATAGCACTTCGGCCTGCTCGATCGCTTCATCCGGATCGCCGGCGAGCGCGCGTTGATAGAAGTTTTCGACTGGCGTCAGCGCGGGCTGATCGCCGAGCAGCACGTCGAGAAACTCGAGACGCCGCACGTGCCGGCCGAGCACCAGCAGACACAGCGTCAACGGTGTCGACAGGATCAGCCCGATCGGCCCCCAGATCCAGCTCCAGAAGATCGCCGCGACCACCACCGAAAACGGCGACAGGCCGGTGCTGCGCCCATACAGCAGCGGCTCGACCACCTGCCCCACCGCCAGTTCCGCGACCACGAACAGCACCAGCGACCAGATCGCCATCGCCCAGCCGGGACTGACCGCGGCGGCGAGCGCGGTGGGCAGTATCGCCGCGATCCAGATGCCGACGTAGGGCACGAGCCGCAGGAGCGCCGCGAGAATGCCCCACAGGATCGGGCTCGGCACGCCGATCAGAAATAGCCCTGCCCCGATCACGACACCGACGCCGGTGTTCACGCCAAGTTGCGACACGAAGTAGCGGCTCAGGCGCCGCGCGGTCTCGTCCATCACCGTGGTCGTGCGGTGCAGGTCGCGCGAGCCGAACAGCCGGATCGCGCGATCGCGCAGGTCGTCGCGTTGCAGCAGGATCACGATCGTGACGACGAAAACGATGAACGCGGTTTCCAACGGACTGATGGCCGGCGACAGCACGCGTCGCGCGAGCTCGAACGGCGTCGGCACCGGCTCGCGCACTTCCACCGGCACCGCCGTCGACGCCTGCGGACTCGCCGCGGCCGCCGCGCCGTTCGGCCCTCGCGGCTGCGGCGGCTCGATCGTCGCGCGCTGCAATGCCTGCCCTGCCTCGCTCGCGAAACGGTTCAGCTTGCCGATCGTCAGACTGTGCACGGTGTCGATCTTGTGCTGGATGGTCGCCTGATAGCGCGGCATGCCGGCCGCGAGATCGGTCAGCTGTGTGGCGATGACCGCGCACAGCAGCGCGATGACCGACACCGAGATCAGGACCGCCGCGCACACCGACGCGACATGGCCGAGTTTGAGCCGGGACAGCGCATCGGCGAGGGGTGCGACGAGAAAGCTCAACAGGATCGCGAGCGTGATCGGAATCATCACCGCGCTCGCGACGTACAGGCATGCGACCGCGATTACGCCGACGCCGAACGTGACGAGGCCCTCGATACCGAGTGCGGTGGAGGCCGCCTGAATGCGCGCGGCGGGGCTCGTGCCGCGCGGCTCGGGTGTGTCGTTCATGTTGCGGAGCGAAAATCGGGCGTGGGAAAACAGTCCCTGAGCCGCACGCGGTTCGCCGGCTCGGGGTCTTATTGCTCAATACCGTTGAGCGATGTCTATTTCATCGTATCGCCCGACACCGGCCCGCTCTCGACCGGTGGTGTCTCCTTCTCGATCTCACTGCGGGCCTGCTCCCAGTATTGCTCGGGCGTGCCCTTCGGCTCGGCCGCCTGCTCCCACAGATAGTAGGCGCGCATGCGGATCTGCTCGTCGACGCTCGGTTCCTGTTCCATTTGTTCACTCCAGCTTGGCCGTTTGCGTGCGCACGCCTGCCGTGGCGAAGATCGGGGACGCGTGCGTATCGTCAACAACAGAACGAGCAAACCTTGTACCTGTGCTGCGGCCCGCTTTTGCAACGGGGCTGGCGTCGCTCGCCAGCCTGCACTAGCCTGGCGCGGAGTCGCCTTCGTCGGAAGTCAACTGCTCTTCGAGGCGGTCGAACACGCGCTGCGTCGCACGGCTCGGCGCTTCGAGCGCGAGCAGCAGCAGCGAGCGGCCGGTCACCTGGTAGGCATCGCCCGCGCTGAATTGCGGCAGCTCGGCGCGCACCGGCATGTTGGTGTCGACGAGGCAGGTCCAAAAATCGCCCTCGGGAATGTCGGGCAGCGTGAAGTTGACGACGTCGTGATACGCGTTCAGCACCAGCAGCAAGGTCGCGTCGGACGCGAGACGGCGAATGCCGCTCGCCTGCGCACGGCCGTCGATCACGAGGCCGAAGCAGCGCATCGCCGGATCGGCCCACTGCTCGTCGGTGATGTCGGTGCCGTCCGGCGATAGCCAGCGCGTGTCGGTCACGTCGAGCGTCTCGTTGTATTCGCCAGTCAGAAAACGGCCGCGCCGCAGCACCGGCAAACGGTGGCGCAATGTTGTCAGATTGCGCACGAACTCGCTCAGCGCGCGACCGTCGTCGTCGATCGCATCCCAATCGACCCAGCTGATCTCGTTGTCCTGGCAATACGCGTTGTTGTTGCCCTGCTGCGTGCGGCCGAATTCGTCGCCGGCGAGGATCATCGGCGTGCCCTGCGACAGCAGCAGCGTCGCGAGCAGATTGCGCTTCTGGCGCTCGCGTTGCTGGCGGATGTCGGCGTCGTCGGTCGGTCCTTCGACGCCCATGTTCCACGACTTGTTGTCCGAATGGCCGTCGCGGTTGTCCTCGCCGTTTGCCTCGTTGTGCTTGTCGTTGTACGAGACCAGATCGTTCAGCGTGAAGCCGTCGTGCGCGGCGATGAAGTTCACGCTTGCCCACGGCCGCCGGCCGCGATGATTGAACTTGTCGCCCGACGCGGTGACGCGCGTCGCGAGATCGGCGGCGGTGCCCTCGTCGCCCTTCCAGTACGCCCGCGCGGTGTCGCGGAAGCGATCGTTCCATTCGGCCCAGCCCGGCGGAAAACCGCCCACCTGATAGCCGCCGGGGCCGCAATCCCACGGCTCGGCGATCAGCCGGATGCTGGAGAGCACCGGGTCCTGGCGGCAGCTGTCGAGAAAGCCGCCGCCCTCGTCGAAGCCGTGATCTTCGCGGCCGAGGATCGTCGCGAGATCGAAGCGGAAGCCGTCCACTTTCATTTCGGTGACCCAGTAGCGCAGGCTGTCGGTCACCATCTGCAGCACGCGCGGATGCGACAGGTTCAGCGTATTGCCGGTGCCGGTGTCGTTGATGTAGTAGCGGGGCTCGTCGGGCATCAGCCGGTAGTACGACGCGTTGTCGATGCCCTTGAACGAGACCGTCGGGCCGCGTTCGTTGCCTTCGGCCGTGTGGTTGTACACGACGTCGAGTATCACTTCGAGATCGGCCTGGTGAAAGCGGTCGACCATCTCCTTGAATTCGCCGACCGACTCGGTCGACGACGCGAAAAAGCGCGGATCGGCCGCGAAAAAACCGATCGTGTTGTAACCCCAGTAGTTCGTGAGACCCTTGTCGAGCAGATGGCTGTCGTTGACGAAAGTCTGGATCGGCATCAGCTCGACCGAGGTCACGCCAAGGCTGCGGATATGGTCGAGCACCGGCTGCTGCGCCAGACCCGCGAACGTGCCGCGCAAACGCTCGGGCACCCGCGGATGACGTTTCGTGTAGCCGCGCACGTGCGTCTCGTAAAGAATCACGCGCTCCCACGGCAGCGCGTTGCGCTCCGGATGGCTCCACGAAAAATTCGCGTCGACCACCTTGCACTTCGGCACGAAAGGCGCGCTATCGCGTTCATCGAATGACAGGTCGAGCTCTTCCGAGCCGAGCGTATAGCCGAAGATTTCGGGCGCCCATCTGAGCTCGCCGATGTGCGCCTTCGCATAGGGATCGAGCAGCAGCTTGTTCGGATTGAAGCGATGCCCGTTTTCGGGCTCGTAGGGACCATGCACGCGATATCCGTAGATGGCACCCGGTTTCAGATTCGGTACGAACACATGCCATACCTCGTCGGTGTATTCGGGCAGTTCGATCCGTTCGAGTTCGTGTTGGCCAGTTTCATCGAACAGACACAGTTCGACTTTGGCTGCGTGCGCGGAGAACAACGCGAAGTTGACGCCACTGCCGTTCCATGTCGCGCCGAGCGGAAAAGGCGTGCCTTCGGAAATGCGCGTCGAGTAGCTGGGTGGGGATGACATAGGTGTTCTCAGTGGCTGCAAGGAGGTTGCTATCTCAGGATCATGCACGTGTTTTTTTCAACTGCCTTTCCACGTGTTCTTTGCTGCGCATTGTTCCAGTGTAGGCATTCGAGGCCCGCGCGCCGGACATTGCACCGCGCGCAAGCAGCAGGCCGGTTCGTGGAGCAACTTCTGGGCCTGATCTGCCTCGCTTTCCCTCAGATCAAAGTCGCGGCATGAGATTTGCAGCATTGCGGCAAGGCGCAACGCATCGGCGCGCCGTCGAAACGCCACGACAGTAAACAGGGAGAACACAGATGATGCGCAACACGCAGATCAAACCGCTGGCCGCTTCCGCATCGCTTCTCGCCGCGATTACGCTGATTTCCGCGTTGGGCACGTGCGGCAGCGCGTTCGCGCAAGGCGCGCCCCAGGCGATCACCGAAAAACGCACGGACGTCGTGCAGCTCGCGAGCGGCTATCGCGCGTCGAAGCTGTCGGGCGCGGACGTGTACAACCGCAACAAGGAGAACATCGGCACGCTCGATGATCTGATCGTGTCGCCGGGCACCGAGCGCACCACGTATGCGATCCTGTCGGTCGGCGGCTTTCTCGGCATGGGCAAGCATCTGGTCGCCGTGCCGTTCAACGATCTGCAGATCGACAACCGGCGCATCGTGCTGCCCGAGGCGACGAAGAAATCGCTCGAGGCGTTGCCGGAGTTCAAGTACGCGGATTGAGCGCGGCGTTGCCGCGTCGAATCGATCGACGCGGCAACGGGCCATCCATGCACATGCGTTCAGGGGCGTAGTCAGCCGAGCAGCTTGTCGGGCGTAATGGGCAAATCGCGGATGCGTTTGCCGGTCGCATGCCAGATCGCGTTGCACACTGCCGCGGCCACGCCCACCACGCCGATTTCGCCGACACCTTTGACGCCGAGCGGATTGACGATGTCATCGCGCTCGTCGACGAACAGCACGTCGATCTCGTGAATGTCTGCATTCACCGGCATGTGATATTCGGCGAGATTGTGATTCATCTGCCGTCCTAGCGCGTGATCGAACTGGCCGTGCTCGTGCAGCGCCATGCTGATGCCCCACACGACGCCGCCCGCGACCTGATTGCCCGCCGTCTTCGGATTGACGATGCGTCCTGCCGCGACCGCGCTGACCACGCGCGTCACCCGCACGGTGCCGAGCGCTTCGTCGACGCGCACTTCGGCGAACACCGCCGAATGCGTGCCCATCGAATACGCCTGTTGCTTTTCGTGCGGCTTCACGCTGGCCTGCTCTTCGAGTTCGTCCAGCCCGGCGCGCTGCAACAGCGTCGCAATCGCGATCGAGTCGTCCTCGTGTGGGCCGCACACGAGCCGGTTGCGCTCGCGCCGCACATGTTCGCGAGTTGCCGACGCGAACCGTGCCCCACCATGTTCGCGCGCCAGTTCAACCAGACGGTTGTGCAGGCGCGTACACGCGGCATCGACTGCGCTGCCCACCGACGACACCGTCCACGATCCGCCCTCGATCGGCGCCTCCGGCAGCCGGGTGTCGCCGAGTTCGAAGCTGACGTCGCCTAGCGGCACGCCGAGCGCGTCGGCGGCGATCTGCGTCATCGCGGTGTAGGTTCCGGTGCCGATATCGGCGGTCGAGCTCGACACCTTGACGCGGCCATCGGGCGTCAATACCGCGCGTGCGGCCGCTTCGTTCTGCATCGCGTCCCACGCACCGGTCGCCATGCCCCAGCCGATCAACTCGTTGCCGTCGCGGCGTGCGCGCGCCTCGAGCGGCCGCCCCGCCCAGCCGAAGCGGGCCGCGCCTTCGCGATAGCACTCGCGCAGCGCCTTGCTCGAAAACGGCAGATCCTTGTTCGCGTCGCGCTCCGCATAGTTGACGAGCCTCAATTCGAGCGGGTCCATCCGCAATGCCTCGGCCAGTTCGTCCATCGCGACTTCGAGCGGAAAGAGCCCTTGTGTCGCGCCGGGCGCACGCATGTCGGCCGGTGTCGGCACGTCGAGCTTCACGACCTTGTAGCCCATCGACACGTTGTCGCATCGATACAACTGCCCCGCCCAGTTGACCACCACGTCGCAGTAGTCCTCGTAGCGCGAGGTTTCCGACACCGCCTCGTGGATCACCGCCTGCAGGCGGCCATCCGCCGACGCGCCGAGCGCGACGCGCTGCACCGTTTGCGGACGATGCGCGAAGGTGAACATCTGCTGCCGGGTCAGCGTGACGCGCACGGGTTTCTTCAGTTCGCGCGCGGCCATCACCGCGAGCGCCAGATGATATTGCGGCCGCAAGCCGGAGCCGAACGCGCCGCCGACGAACGGCGACACCACGTGCACTTCGTCGTCTTTCAAACCGAACACACGCGTCAGATAGCCCTTCGTATTGACGACGCCCTGAGTCTTTTCATAGACGGTCAAGCGTCCTTGCGCATCGGGCACCACGGTGCATCCGTGCATTTCCATCGGATTGTGATACTCCGGTGGTGTCGTGTAGAAAGCGTCCACGCGCGCCTTTGCATCGGCCAAGGCCTTGCGTGGGTCGCCACGCGAGGGCGGAGGCGGATCGAAGCCGCCCTTCTCGGCCGACGGCGCTACGGCGCTCTTCAACGCGGCCTCGATATCGGTCTGATGCGAGCCGGCCTCGTAACGCACCTGCACCAGCGACGCCGCGTAGCGCGCCAGTTCCAGCGATTGCGCGACCACCAGCGCGACCGGCTGCCCGCTGTACCACACGCGCTCGTCCCACAGCGGCCTCAATGGCGTGCCGCCGGGCGCAATCATGTCCTTGAACGCGTCGACGTCCGACGGCAGCGCCGGGCGCTTGCGATGCGTGAGCACGAGCAGCACGCCGGACAGCGCCTCGGCGGCCGAGGTATCGATCGACACGATCTTGCCCGTCGCGATCGTGCCCGACACGACGACGCCATACACGAGCCCTTCGGCGCAGAACTCGGCGGCATATTGCGCTGCGCCGGTCACTTTGACGGGCCCGTCCACACGCGAATGCGGCACGCCGGTGGCAGGCTTCGGGCTGCCTGTCGACGGCAGGGTTTCGGCACGGTTCATCGCGCGGCCTCCTCGAACGAACGTTGTGTGGCCTCGCCGAAGGCGCGCACGATCACGCGCGCCGCGAGTTCGATCTTGAACGCGTTGTCGCGCTGAGCGCGCGCACCGCGCAGCAGCGTCGCCGCGAAATCGCGCAAGCTTCGCGCGTTCAGCGTCTCGCCGCGCAGTGCGGCTTCGGCGGCGGGATCGCGCCACGGCTTGTGCGCGACGCCGCCGAGCGCGCAACGCGCGTCGACGATCCGCGACTCGTCATCGAGTTCGACACCGACCGCGGCCGACACCAGCGCGAACGCATACGATGCGCGGTCGCGCACCTTCACGTACGCGTGATGCGCGGCAAAGCCTTGCGGCGGCAGTTCGATCGCTGTCACGAGTTCGTCGTCGCGCAGGTTGGTGTCGATATGCGGCGTATCGCCGGGCAGCCGGTGAAAATCCGCGAACGGCAGCGTGCGTGCGCCGTCGTTGCCGATCAGATGCACGGTGGCGCCGAGTGCCGCCAACGCGACGCACATATCGGACGGATGCACGGCGATGCAGTGCTCGCTCGCACCGAGGATCGCGTGAATGCGGTTCACGCCGTGCAGCGCCGGACAGCCGCTGCCGGGTTCGCGCTTGTTGCACGGCGTGCCAATGTCGTAGAAGTAGTAGCAGCGCGTGCGTTGCAGCAGATTGCCGCCGACCGTCGCGACATTGCGAATCTGCGGCGACGCGCCCGCCAGGATCGCCTTCGCGAGCAGCGGGTAGCGCGTCGCGACGGTATCGTCATACGCGAGCGCGCTATTGGTTACGAGCGCGCCGATCTTCAGGCCGCCTTGCGCCGACGCTTCGATCTGCCTGAGCGGCAAACGGTTGATGTCGACGAGCAAAGCCGGGCGCGCCACGTCTTCGCGCAGCAGGTCGACGAGATTCGTGCCCCCCGCGATGAACGCGGCGCCCGTGTCCGAACGATGCCGTTCGAGCGCATCCTGCACCGCATCGGCGCGCGTGTACGAGAAGCGGTTCATGGCCGCGCTCCAGATTTATTCGCGAGCGCACTGTCTTGCCTTGCGTCCTCATCACCGAAATGCGCAGCGTCGAGAATCGCGGCGACGATGTTGGTATACGCGCCGCAGCGGCACAGATTGCCGCTCATCTGCTCGCGCACATCGTCCGCGCAGCGCGCATGTCCTTCTTCGAGCATCGCGTGCGCCGAGCAGATTTGTCCGGGCGTACAGTAGCCGCACTGGAACGCGTCGTGATCGATGAACGCCTGCTGTAACGGATGCAACGTGTCGCCGTTCGCGAGACCTTCGATCGTCGTGATCGATGCGCCGTCGTACACGACCGCGAGCGCGAGGCAGGTATTGATCCGCTGGCCATTGACGATCGCCGTACAAGCGCCGCATTGACCGTGATCGCAGCCCTTCTTGGTGCCGCTCAGGTGCGCGTGCTCGCGCAGCAGATCGAGCAGCGAGGTCCACGCTTCGACGTCGAAGCGCCGCGTCTCTCCGTTGATCTCGAACGTCAATGCATGCGACGCGGGCGCGTCGACCCGGGCGGTTTCAGCATCGGGGATAGCCATCGGATTTCCTCCTCACAAGGCATCGCGCAAGCAATGCGACACGCGACGGAACTCAACGCAACTCAAACCCATGCAAAGCGGCGACAGCGCGCGAGCGCGATGCCGCCGCGGCGTCCGGCGCGTCGCGAGGCAGGCCGACGCGCTCGACGGATCGCTTATTGCCCCGCCCCACTACCCGTGCGCGGCGGCGTCGCGCCTTTGAAGCGCTTGTTGGTGGTTTTCCCATTGCCGCCGCCGGCGACGCCATTGGTGGCGCCCCCCGATTCGCCGACATTGCCGTTCGCATTGTTCGCGCTGGTCGTATCCGGCGTGCGCGACTCTTCCTGGCTTCCGCCGGGTTGCGCGGCAGACTTGCCGTGTTGCATGGACGGATTGGTACCGGTCTGCGCGAAGCCCGCCTGCGCAAAGCCTAGCGCGAGGCAGCCTGAAACGAGCGCGGCAGCCAGTTTGACGGATACATCGATCTTCATGGCACTCTCCCTTATGACGTTATGAAAACCCACTGCGCGAACCTCGTACGTGAGCGCAGGCGGCCATGCCGCCATCAGTTCGACAACCTAAATAATCGGCGCGCCGCCCGTTACCGCAATCGTCGCGCCCGAGATGTAGCTCGCTTCATCCGACGCGAGCATCACGTACGCGGTGGCCAGTTCGGCCGGTTGGCCGGGGCGCTTCATCGGCACCTGCTTGCCGAACTGCTCGACCTTGTCGGCCGGCATCGTCGATGGAATCAACGGCGTCCAGATCGGTCCCGGCGCCACGCAGTTCGCGCGAATGCCCTTTTCCGCGAGCAATTGCGCGAGGCCACCGGTGAAGTTCTGGATCGCGCCCTTGGTGGTCGCATATGCGATCAGGCCAGGATTCGGATGATCGGCATTGATCGACGACGTATTGATGATCGCGCCGCCCGGCTTCATATGGCGCACCGCCGCGCGCGTGATCCTGAACATCGCGCCGATGTTGGTATCGAAGGTCTTGTCCCATTCTTCGTCGCTGATCGCATCGAGCGACGGATAGCTCATCTGATACGCGGCGTTGTTGACCACCACGTCGAGCCGGCCGAATGCCTCGATCGCCTTGTCGACGACCGCATCGCAATGCTTGCGATCGCGGATATCGCCGCCGACCAGCACCGCCTTGCGACCCGCGTCCTCGACCCAGCGCGCGGTCTCGCGCGCATCGTCGTCTTCGTCGAGATAGGCGATCAGCACATCCGCACCTTCGCGCGCGAACGCGATCGCGACCGCGCGGCCGATGCCACTGTCGCCGCCGGTCACGATCGCCGCCTTGCCTGCGAGACGCCCTGATCCTTCATAGGTTTTCTCGCCGTGATCCGGTCGCGGGTTCATGTCGGCCGTGCGGCCGGGCCTCTGGTCCTGCTGCTGTTCAGGAAACGGCGCTGCCGGACGTTGCGTGTCGCTCATGTCGGATCTCCCTCAATGCGAATAACCATGGGCGGCGCGCACGAACGCGCCGCATCATCGGTCTTTCAGCAACGAGTGGGCCTGCATGCAATAGCGAGAGGAAACTCCTGCGCTCCGGGCAGCGCAGGGGCACGCGTGGCGTAAGAAATCGCGTTGGACAGAACGGTGGCGGATAGATGGCAGATTGATGACAAACGGATTCGCAGAGCGACGAGTGCGATTTTCTGCCGACGACCGTGCAGAAATAACAGAACTGTCAGTGAGTTTTCGCTAACAACGTGATTCAGATGATGGCTCCGCCGCATGCAACGCCGCCGCCGATTCGAGCACGCGCAACAGACGCTCGGGTGTCAACGGTTTGGCGCAGTGCGCATCGAAGCCGGCGGCCTTCGCGAGCGCGCGATCGTCGCGCGACGCAAACGCGGTACACGCGACCAGCAGCATGTGTGAAGTCTGCGGATGCGCGCGCAGCCGCCGCGCGAGTTCGAGCCCGTCGAGTCCAGGCATCTTGATGTCGAGCACCACCGCGAACGGCTGCCATTCGCGCGCGGTCTCGCACACGGCAAACGGATCGTCGAGCGCGCGGCATTCGAAGCCGTCGGCCATCAGTAGCATTTGCAGCGCATCGGCCGCTTCCCGGTAATCGTCGACTACCAGCACGCGACGATGCGCGGCCATCGCATAGCGGATCGGCCGCCATACGAGCACGTCGTCGCTGCTGTCCACGTTGTCGTTGAACACAGTCATTTTTTCTCGCCGTTTTTACATTGGCCCTGAAGGGCATCCGCGCCACCCGTGCAAGATTCGATCCCGTTGCGTCTGCCGAACTACCACCGGTTTTTTGTTATTTCTGCTTCGCTCGGACGATGCCGCGGCCAGCACGCCTGGTCGCGCATTCCGACGTTGCAAGCACCTGGAATGCGGGATTCAGCGTGCCCATATATCACGGCGTTTGAATGACGGCGCCTGCGATGTGCGCGCTGCGCAACATCGATCGACGCACTGTCCTTGTGCGGTCCGTCTCGTTCAGAGGCGTCGCACGATATCGGTATTTCAACGGATTGAGGGGTCCACGCAATGCAAGCCGCAATCACACTTATGGCGCGAATCGATGACGCGGTCTTATCCAAAGAATAAGCGACGATGCCGATAAAAAAATGCTCGACATGTTAGGGGTTTGTGCTCTGCGGGTTATCCCGCACGATTATCGATGAAGCCTTTCAGCATCGCAAGCGTATCGGCGTCGTCGATATGTTTGTCCGTGCGCCAGCGCAGCATGCGTGGAAAACGCACGGCCACGCCGGACTTGTGACGCGAACTCGCTTGTATCCCTTCGAAGCCGATCTCGAACACGAGCGTTGGCGTCACGCTGCGCACGGGGCCGAATTTATCGACGGTGGTCTTGCGCACGATCGCATCGACCCGACGCATCTCTTCATCTGTGAGCCCTGAATAGGCCTTCGCGAACGGCACCAACGTGCGCACGCCGTCGGCCTCGTCCCACACCGCGAACGTATAGTCTGTGTAAAGACTCGCGCGACGGCCATGACCGCGCTGCGCGTAAATAAGTACAGCGTCCACCGCATAAGGCTCGATCTTCCATTTCCACCACGTGCCCGACGCCTTGGTACGACCGACGCCGTACATCGACTCGCGCTCCTTGAGCATCAAACCTTCGACGCCGCGCGCGCGGCTCTCGTCGCGCAACGCCGCGAGCGCGGTCCAGTCCGCTGCAAGGACGAGCGGCGATACGCGCAGCAGACCACGCGCGAGCGTGCCATCGACGGAGCTGGCCAGCGCATCGAGGCGTGCGCGCCGTTCAGCGAGCGGATTCATGCGCTGGTCCTGTCCGTTCGCTTCGAGCAGGTCGTATGCGAGCAGCGCGGCGGGCGAATCCGCGAGTATCTTGCGCGTCAGCGTCTTGCGCGCGATGCGCGGTTGCAGCCGCGCGAACGGCAATGGCGCTGCCGCGCCGGGCTCCCACGCGAGAATCTCGCCATCGATCACGTAGCCATCGGGTAATGACTCGCCCAATGCCGCGACTTCGGGAAAACGATCGGTAATCAGATCCTCGCCGCGCGACCACAACCATAGGCGGCCGCCGCGTTTGACGAGTTGCGCGCGTATGCCGTCCCACTTCCACTCGATCAGCCAGTGCGCGGGATCGCCGAGCGTCGCCGGATCGGTCTGCAAGGGATGCGCGAGAAAGAACGGATACGGCAGGCCGAGGTCGCTATCGTATTCAGGCGCGTGCGCTTGCGGATCGTCGTCGGTCTGCGGCGCGATCAGACGCAGATAGCGCGCCGCATCGGGCTTCTGTTGCGAATCGGTCCAGCCGACCATTCGTTGCGCGATCCGCTTGTGATCGACGCCGGCCACTTCGGCGAGCGCACGCACCACCAGTTGCCGCGCGACGCCGACACGAAAGCCGCCGCCGATCAGCTTGGTCAGCAGGAAACGACCGCCCCAGTCGAGTTCGTCCCAGTAGCCAAGCAGGCGCCTGCGCAACTCGTCGGGCGGCAGGCCGCGCAACGGCAGCATGCGTTGCTCGATCCATTGCGTGAGACCCAGCTCGGAGTTGCGCGACGCGGGCGGCAGGATATGCGCGATCGTCTCGGCCAGATCGCCCACCGCGTGATACGACTCGTCGAACAGCCACTCGGGCAAGCCGGCGCGCTCGCGCGCGATTTCGGTCAGCAAACGCGTCGGCACGAGTTGACGCGGCTTGCCGCCCGCGAGGAAATACGACGCCCATGCCGCGTCTTCGGGGTCGGCCACCGAGAAATAACTGGTCAGCGCCGCGAGCTTGTCGTGCGTCGACGTGGTCGCATCGAGCGCGGTGTAGAGAGCCGCGAAGCGTTTCATACGGTGCCCGTCATGATTCGCTCGCCGCCGGCGCTTCGTCGGCGCCGGCCGCGTCGGCTTCGACGGTATCGTCGCCGTATTGCGTTTCGAACGCGCTGGCGTGCAGGCCCTGCTCGTTGAGCCAGCGCACCATCGGTTCGATCGAGCCATGCGTGACGATCACGCGCGAGGCGCCGCTCTCGCGTATCGCCGTTTGCAAACCCGGCCAGTCCGCGTGATCCGACAGCACGAAGCCACGATCGACGCCGCGCCGGCGACGCGCGCCGCGCAGGCGCATCCAGCCCGACGCGAACGCATCGCTGTAGTCGCCGAAGCGCTTGAGCCACGCGCTGTTCTGCGCGGAGGGCGGGCGCGACGATCAGCGCCTGTTTGAATACGCCCTTGTCTTTCGCGGCAATCTCGCCGACCAGACCGAGCGCCGGCAGACGCACGCCCGCGTCGCGATACGCGCGATTGAGCGGTTCGAGCGCGCCGTGGCAGAAGATCGGCCCGATCGCCGCATCGACGCTGGCGAGCACGCGTTGCGCCTTGCCGAATGAATAGCAGAACAGCACCGACGCGCGCCCTTCGGAGGCGTTGTGACGCCACCATGAATCGATCGAATCGAACACGCTTTGCGGCGTATCCCAGCGATAGATCGGCAGACCGAACGTCGATTCGGTGATGAACGTATCGCAGCGCACCGGTTCGAACGCGGCGCAGGTCGGATCGGCCTCGAGCTTGTAGTCGCCCGACGCCACCCACACGCGGCCCGCGTGCTCGATGCGCACCTGTGCCGAGCCGAGCACATGTCCGGCCGGATGCAGCGACACGCGCGCCGCGCCAATCGTCAGCGGCTCGCCGTAGTCGAGCGTGTGCAGCGCGATGCCGGGCAGCCGCGACAGCAGCACGCTCGCGCCCGCGCGCGTGGCCAGGTAGCGTTGATGACCGAAACGCGCGTGGTCGGAATGCGCATGCGTGATCACCGCGCGTTCGACCGGCCGCCACGGATCGATGTAAAAATCGCCGGGCGGGCAATACAGTCCCTCCGGCCGCGCGATCACCAGATCGTTGGCTTGCGGCGCGGTGTTCGTCTGACGCGACGACTGATCCATCGGCTGTCCTCGGGAAAGGAACGCGATCTTGCGAACGCGGCCAAGCAAACTATATGCCGCGCCATCGATGCCGCGCCATCGATGGCCCTGTTTCTGCTTACGGTATATAAAGCACACAGGCGTGTCGTGAGCGGCTGCCCTCCGGCAGTGCCCGGCGCGCACCGCGAGGCCTCATGCCGATCCTGCTCGACCAGCAAGCGCTGAATATCGCCAGACATCCCTGGCGCTTCCTGCTGCAAACGCTGAAAGCGTTTCGCGCGAACCAGGGGCTGCTGCTCGCGGGCGCGGTCGCGTACTACGCGTTGCTGTCCATCGTGCCGCTGCTGATCCTGGTCGTCATCGTGTTGTCGCGCGTGGTGCCGCAGCAACTGGTGCTCGACGCGCTTGCGCATCTGCTGCGCTGGCTCGTGCCCGGGCAGTCGGCCGCGCTCGTGCGCGAGCTGTCGAACTTCCTGCTGCACCGCGCGGTAATCGGCTGGGTGCTGCTGCTGACGATGATCTTCTTCAGCTCGCTCGCGTTCACCGTGCTCGAAAACGCGATGTCGCTGATCTTCGTGCATCGGGTCGTCGTGAAGCGGCGCCACTTCCTGATCTCGGCGCTGCTGCCGTACTGCTACATCCTGTTTCTCGGCTTGGGGCTGCTGATCGTCACGTTCGTGTCGAGCGCGCTCGACACGATCGGCGCAGAAGGACTCCGACTGTTCGGCCTGCACGTGTCGTTGCAGGGCTTCTCGCGAGTGATGCTGTATCTGTTCGGGCTCGCCGGCGAAATCTTCGTGCTGACCTCGGTGTATCTGGTGATGCCGGTGGGACGGCCGTCGCTCAAACACGCGCTGATCGGCGGCGTGGTGGCCGGCGCGTTGTGGGAGATCACGCGGCACGTGCTGGTCTGGTATTTCGCCACGCTGTCGCAGGTTAGCGTAGTCTACGGTTCGCTGACGATGGCGATCGTGATCCTGCTCAGCTTCGAATGGCTCGCGACACTGCTGCTGTTCGGCGCGCAGGTGATATCGCAATACGAGCGCTTCGGCCACGAACCGCTCGACGCGCCGCAACCGAGGATCAAGACCGGCTAAGCAAGCCAGTCGCAAGGAACAACCCTTGCTCGCTCGATACCGACCATGGCCGCCGATTTTGCTCGGCGGCATCGACTGGCTATCGAGGGAGCGAGGATCATGGCTGAAACCGTCGGCGATTTCATCATCGGGCGGCTGCATGCATGGGGCGTGCGGCGTATCTACGGCTATCCAGGCGATGGCATCAACGGTGTGTTCGGCGCGTTGAACCGCGCGCAGAGCGAAGCGAAAAAACGCCACAAAAGCACGGATCAGCCGGGCCCGATCGAATTCATCCAGGTTCGACACGAAGAAATGGCCGCTTTCATGGCCTCCGCGCATGCGAAGTTCACTGGCGAGTTGGGCGTGTGCATCGCCACCTCAGGGCCGGGCGCATCGCATCTGCTGACGGGGCTGTACGACGCGCGCATGGATCACATGCCGGTGCTGGCGATTACCGGTCAGCAGGCACGCGCGGCGATCGGCGGACACTATCAGCAGGAGCTCGATCTGCCCGCGATGTTCAAGGACGTGGCCGGCTCGTTCGTCGGCTTTGCGACGATGCCCGCGCAGGTCCGCCATCTGGTCGATCGCGCGGTGCGCATCGCGCTCGCCGAGCGCGCGGTCACGGCGCTGATACTGCCGAACGATCTGCAGGACATCCCCTACGAGCCGCCGGGGCGCAAGCATGGCACGCTGCATTCGGGCATCGGTTACGCGCGGCCGCGCGTCGTGCCGAGCGACGAGCAGTTGCGCCAGGCCGCCGACGTGTTGAACGCGGGCCGCAAGGTCGCTATCCTGGTCGGCGCGGGCGCGCTGCACGCGACCGACGAAGTGATCGCGATCGCCGAGAAGCTCGGCGCCGGCGTCGCCAAGGCGCTGCTCGGCAAGGCCGCGCTGCCCGACGATCTGCCGTGGGTGACCGGTTCGATCGGCTTGCTCGGCACGAAGCCGAGCTACGACATGATGACCCATTGCGATACGCTGCTGATGATCGGCTCGGGCTTCCCCTACTCGGAATTTCTGCCGAAGGAAGGCGACGCGCGCGGCGTGCAGATCGACATCAAGGCCGACATGCTGAGCCTGCGTTATCCGATGGAAGTGAACCTCGTCGGCGATAGCGCCGAGACGCTGCGCGCGCTGCTGCCGCTACTCGAGGAAAAGAAGGATCGGCTGTGGCGCGAGCGCATCGAAGGCTGGGTGTCCGACTGGTGGAAGACGCTGGAAAAGCGCGCGCACGAACCCGCGAAAGATGGCCTGAATCCGCAGCTCTCGGTATGGGAGCTGTCGAAGCGCATTCCCTCGAACGCGATCGTCACCAGCGATTCGGGCTCGGTCGCGAACTGGTACGCACGCGATCTGCAAGTGCAGCGCGGCATGATGTGCTCGCTGTCGGGCGGGCTCGCGTCGATGGGTGCGGCCGTGCCCTATGCGATCGCCGCGAAGTTCGCGTACCCCGAGCGGCCCGTGATCGCGCTCGTCGGTGACGGCGCGATGCAGATGAACAACATGGCCGAGCTGATCACGGTCGCGAAGTACTGGCAAGGCTGGAGCGATCCGCGCTGGATCTGCATGGTGCTCAACAATGGCGACCTGAATCAGGTCACCTGGGAGCAGCGCGTGATGGAAGGCGATCCGAAGTTCGAGGCCTCGCAGGACATTCCGTCCGTGCCCTATCACCGCTTCGCGGAGATGATCGGTCTGAAGGGTATCTATGTCGACAATCCCGATCAGATGGCCACCGCCTGGGACGACGCGCTCGCGTCGAATCGTCCGGTCGTGATCGAGGTGAAGTCCGATCCGAACGTGCCGCCGCTGCCGCCGCATGTCACGCTCGCGCAGGCCAAAGCGTTCGCCGAGACGTTGATGAAGGGCGACCCCGATCAGGGCAACGTGGTGGTCGAAACGGCGAAGCAGGTGCTCGGTGCCGTGCTGCCGGGGCATCACGACAAATGACGCGGTAGCGGGTCGACGACGCGTGTGCGCGCCAACGTTCGACGCAGAACGTGGCTGGTAAAATGGCGCGCGCTCCGTGCATGCGCTCATTGGGTCTGCTTCGCCGCAGGCCATCACGTCGGCCGTTATCTCATGCTCACACACGTCCTCGCCGTTTTCGCGGCGGCCCACACTGCGTCATTCGCGCAAGTCGCATCATTCGCGTCATCAGGCATGGACCCTCTTGCCCATGCTTGACGAAACCCGCATCGCGCGCGCATTGACCGCGCGCGGCATCTCTGCCGATGCGCGGCAGCGCGAGGCCATCGGCGCGCTCGTCGCGTTGGTCGGCGGGCAGCAGCGTGCGCGGCAGGCATGGTCCACCGCCGCGTTCGGGCCGCAAGGCGTCTACTGTCACGGACTGCCGGGCCGCGGTAAGAGCCTCGTCGTCGATACGCTGTTCGAGCTTGCACCATGCCGCAAACGGCGCCTGCATTTCCACGAGTTCCTGCGCGAGATGAACCGCCGGCTCGTGCACGCGCCGCGTGGCGACGACCGGCTCGGCGACGTGTCGCGGCAATGGCTCGACGGTATCGAGCTGCTGTGCTTCGACGAATTCCATGTGCACGATATCGCCGACGCGTTCCTGATGGGCCGCTTTCTCGACACCGCGATCAAGCTGGGCACGCGCATCGTGCTGACGTCGAACTACGCACCGGACGATCTGTTGCGCGACCCCGAGTTTCACGAGCGCTTTCTGCCGACCATCGCACAGATCAAACGCGGCTTCACGGTGATCCATTTCGACGGCGTGCGCGATTACCGCTTCGGCGGCGAAGCGGCCGAGGTGCTGCGCTTTTTCGCGCCGCTCGATGAGTCGAGCGAGGCCGCGTTGCGCGATATCTTCACGAGCCATGAACGCGACGCTGCGATCGAGCCGGTCAGGCTGAGCGCGGCGGGCCGGCCGCTCGAAGCGCGGGCAGCCGGCCGCGTACTGCTGTGGGCGGACTTCGAGCAGCTGTGTGTCGCAAGCCGCTCGCACCTCGACTACCTCGATCTCGCCGAGCGATGGCAAGGCTTGATCGTCGATCGTCTGCATACGGAAGCGCTGAGGCAGTCGCATACGCTGCAGCGCCTCGTCTGGCTGATCGACATCTTTTACGACCGCAAGCATGCGCTCTTCATCGCCTCCGATCAGCCGATCGAGACCGCGTTGAGCGGCCTCGAAGGGGCGCACGATCTGTCGCGTACGCTGAGCCGGCTTGCCGCGAGATGCAGTCGCGCGCATATCGCAGCACGCTTGAACGAGACGGCGAGGACAACGCGCAACACGGCATCAACGCCAAGGCTTGATGGCCGGGCATCGCACCCGCGCGCATTTCTGCAATTCTTGCAAAGCGACGGTAAAGCGTGCCAACGCCGTTTCGCGTTGACGCACGCGCCACGGCGCCGCGCGATGCATCGGATCGATAACGAAGCGGCCCCGGGGGCCGCCCGCCGCTTGCGCGGGAATGGGTTCTGCTACCGCCGAGCGCGGACTCCATTGTTTGGCGGATTGCTTCCGCTCGCGCCCGCCCATGCTCAGAACCGCTTCGGTGGCCGCCGCGTTGTGCGCGGCCTGCCTCACGTCCGCCTGCGTGCATATCGGCCCCTCGCGTCTGAAGGCCGACCAGGTCGACTATGCGCGCGCGCTCGGCGACGCGAAGAAGCGAGCGATCCTCGCCGCCGTGATCGGTCTGCGCTACGGCGATGCGCCCGCGTTCCTGACCGTCAGCAGCATCATCGCCGCCTACACGTTCGACAGCACCGGCGGCGCGACCGTCAACGCCGGCTCGGGCAGCATGCCGAACTACGCGCAGGCGACCGGCAGCGTGTCGTACGCGAACCGGCCGACCTTCACGTTCACGCCGACCACCGGCGAAGCGTTCGCGTCCGCGTATATCCGGCCGCTCGCGCCGGCACTCGTGTTGCCGCTTGCCGAGGGCGGCGTGCCGATCGATCTGCTGTTGCGCATCACCGCCCAATCGATCGGCGGGCTGCGCAACGGCGATGCGCTCGGCGGCGACAACAGCGCGGGCGCCCCGGGCTTCTTCGAATTGCTGCAGGCGTTGCGTCGTCTGCAAATGGCTGGCGAGTTGAATGTCGAGACGCGTCAGCTCGATACGAAGGCCAATCTCAGAGGCGGCCAAAGCCCCGCATTGGCCGTGTTTCTGTCGATCGGCGCGACCGCCAGCGGCGAGTCGCCGAGCACCGCCGCCGACGTCGCGCGTGTGCGCAGGCTGCTGCATCTGTCGGCGAAGACGCGTAGCTATGAGGTCGTGTATGGGCCTTCGTCGACGTCGCAGAAGAGCGAGCGTATTCCGATGGTCACGCGCTCGGTGCTCGGCATCCTCAGCGATCTCGGCGCGCAGGTGCAAGTGCCGCAGGAGCGCATCAGCGATGGTTCGACGAAGCCGACCGTCGGGTTGATCGGCGGCGAGACGCGGCCGACGATCATCGTGCACTCGGGCAAGGTCGCGCCGGCCGACGCTTATGTGTCGATCGCGTATGGGCCTTCGGTGTATTGGGTCGAGCGCAATGACTTCGATTCGAAATACGCGTTTACGGTCGTGCAGAATCTGATGGCGCTCGCGGAAGCGGATACCAGCAGCAAGGCGCCGGTGGTGACGATTCCGGCGAATTGAGGAATGAATGAAAAGCCAATCGCGCCCGCTCGCCATTCGCTGACGGGCAGGGATACCTGCCGGCCACCTCAAACAAGCCTACACTCAACCATGCCATGCCCGGCGGTACTGGAAAACTCGCCGCCAGATCAATTCGATGGGCGTGGGCGAACACGTTCGTTCTTCATCGCGCCGCTCTTTCGCGGCAAAGGAGAAGCCATGGAAAAGATCTCAAAAGCCACGGCCTTATTCATCGCAGGTTTTGGCCCGATTGTGATTGAAGCCCCGGCAAGCCGCGATCTCTACGGTCGGGCCTTCGGTATCCCCTTCAAGGAAGAGAACGGCGGCTATCTCCATACGGAGAGTCTGAACGGCGCAAACTCTTTCGCCTTGTGGCCCCTCTCCCACGCTTCTCAGTCGTGCTTCGGCACGGATTCGTGGCCTCCCGACGTACCCATCCCGCAAGCCTGGATCGAGTTCGATGTCGACGACGTCGAGGCGGCAACGGCGGAACTTGAATCGCAAGGGTATCGGATGCTGGTCAGGAACCGGAATGAGCCGTGGGGCCAGACGGTCAGTCGCTTCATCGGGCCGGAAGGATTGCTGGTCGGAATCACGTTTACGCCATCGATGCGGGAAGGGAAATGATGGCGGCCGTCAGGTTACCCGGTTAGCGCCGAAAATCGATATTCACCATTGTGAATAATGCGCGTAACTATCAGCCACTGCTTTCCTAAACTTGGCATTACGCGACCGCGACGGAAACAGTATGAAAGCATCGTTTGCGTCGAAATCGCAGTCCAACCAAGGAGAAGCGTGTCATGAACAAGGCAACCAGCAAATCGATCGCGGCCGTCGCCGCACTCACGCTGTCGGGCAGCGTCTATGCACAAAGCAACAACACGCTGGCGACTCCGACCACACAGTCGCCGGCCGCTGCAACGAGTGGCTACGGCGCGCCTGGTGCCACCAACACGGACAGCGGCGCCGGGTCGCCGACCTCGGGCCAGCCGAATAACGCGAACAGTAGCTCGACGTCCAGCCCCCCCGCTTACGGGGTTAACAACTCGCTGGCGACCCCAACCACAAAGCCGCCAGCCGGCCAATGAGAGCAATCAAGGCTGGCAACCGGGCGCAAATGAGCGCAAGCGACCAAGCGGTTCAATTTCGTCGGGCGTAGCGTGACCGAATAGCAGCGACTGGCAACACAGATCGCGACGGTAGAAAAAAGTTGGTGTGACTGGCCGGTCATAACGCGCCAGAAGGCCGGGTTCGCCCCAACGTGTCGGCCCTGATTGCCACGACGTCTCGATCGCAACGCTACTGAACCAACCGGGGCATCATGATCGTCCCATAGTTGGGCCCGATGCCGTCCGTCTGGTTGTTTTTGCAGTAGTTGGGATCGTTGCCCATCTGAACGGTGATGACTGCGTTGGAGCCGCTGCCCATCTCGTTCAGGATGTGCAGGCACCCGAATGCGACTATCGGCGGAGTACTCCCTTGTCCCCCCGTGACGTTACTCACTACAGCTACGGTCACCCAGGCACAAGTACCCGCCGAACCCGCCGGGATCTGACTACACGTTGCAACACTGTGGAACGCATTGCTATTCCGCTCGTCATCGACCCGACTATGTCGCTGGAACCAAGCCGGCTGTTCGCAGATGAGAGGGAAATCCATTGCCCTGCGTTGCGGTGTCCTCCGACGCTGAGTGCCACACTCCGCATCTGATTGCTGAATGCGAGCGGCCTCGAGAAGCCATCTGGTTGTCATTTTGGCTTCGCTTATAGCGCTAAAGCATACGAGGCGTATCGGGGGAATCTGTGCGCTTCCGGACAATTCTTCAGCAATAAAGGCAAAACGGCTATTGAAGACAACACATTGGATTAGTTTATCTCGCTACGCTTTATCCTGGCCGCGTGCCTTAAACGCACGCCGAATTGCATCATGCGTGCTGTCGGGCACGCGAATCGCGGCCATTTGATGGAGTATGCCAACCTGCTCGGCTTGCAGTCCCTGGACCGGCGAAACCGGCATGCCATGAGGAGCCTGTGCGATTGCCGACCATCAAGCACTCGCTGCGCTCCATCAAATGACAAGGGACTGGCGGTATCGATCAGATACGCGTGGTCGATCTCAGCCTGGCGCGCGCGTTTTCCCCGCGTGATCATTGGCCTTGTAATACCGACCGCCCCAGAACCAGTAACTCGTTGAACTGGGTTACCAGTTCAAAACACAAGACAAACAACACGGTATAAAAGGGCCCGGGAAATTTGTGCATCCACCCCAAAATCGGCACTGAAAAGCGCGTTCTAACGGCGTCCCGAGTCATTATCCCGGTGATGGTCGCTCCAATCGCCGCCCCCGCAAGTATGTCGGTCGGATAATGCCAGCCGAGATAAACGCGCGGCAGACAAATGAAGATCGCGGTGTATAAAAGTGCGAGCATGCCGACGCCGCGCCAAACCAGAAAGATCCCAGTTGCGACCGAAATCCACAGCATTGCGTGGTCACTCGGAAAGGAGCTCCAGGCTGGCAGCACGGCCGCTTCCAGACCACCCGATGGAAAATTCAAGTGCAGCTCAGGATTAAAGAGAGGCCGCATACGGAATGGCAAATAATGGGCAATGAGCCTGAATATTGCGAGCGCAAGAAGGCCGCTCGCGATCGTCGCGACGACCATTTCACGCTCCCATTCGCCACGCTGGCTGGGTTTGAACCATATCCACCACAATACGGGCATGAGCACCAAACCTTTGAATGTGTATAGGTCCGCGATGATTCTTATCGCGTGGTTCAACATGGCGCAACTCAAAGCAATGTGCGTCAGGAAAGTTTGGATTGCGGTATCGAAAAGGTCCATTCTGCAATTTCTCTAAATTTTTTAGTTATAGAGTTTCTGAGCAGCGGGAGCGGGCACGGGTTGTGTCGCGATAGTCATTCCACCAATCGCATCTGCCCGCGGGCTTCGAGTCGTTGCTGCGCAAGAACTTTAGCCTTGACGTTTTCGCGAACCCTCACGCAGGCACATGGCCCGACGAGTTCGTGCTTCGTCATCCACACACGCACAGCCATCTGGGCGCGTGACCGCGATTGTGTATTCGTCGTCAAGAGAAGTGGTCAACACGGGGCCTTTACCAGGCCGCTCGAAAAAGATTTTGGGCATGGGATTGTTTCCATTTGGTTTCTACGTCGCGCAGCCGAGCGACCAGCGGTGTGTTGTTGATTGAGCTCTTCATGCAGTCAGTTAATCCGTTGGCTGGGTGATTTGCATCGTCGCTTGAAAACGGCCGCCGTCCCAGTATCCCCCCTAACTTTCGGACAATCGGTGTGACATCGAACGTTCGCGCTCATCGGTGCCGGTTGTGATCCAGCGCTGCCCTGATTACGACGCGGGGCCGGCGGTCTCGCAACCCGCAGCCAGCGAAGACCGTTACTCGCGATGGGTTTCAACCTGCGCTGAAAGCCTCCCTCGTCAAAAGTAACCGTCCTCCATGACGACGTTGCGGGCGCATGCTTCTCACCGTCTAGCAGACATTTGGGGATGTCCGATCACTGATCTACGACCGAACCGAACCGCGGCAAATTCAGTGCGACGAGACATAAGCCGTATCAGCGAATACTGCCGGGATCGCGAAGCTCTCGCGCATACGCTTTGCCTCCGCGGCCGGCGTCAAGCCAAACAGACGCCTGAATTCCCTGCTGAACTGGGACGGGCTCGCATAACCCACAGCATGTCCCGCCGCCTCCGCGGTTAGCTCATTGCGCACCATTAACAGGCGAGCCTGATGAAGGCGCGTCGACTTCACATATTGCATCGGCGACACCTGCGTAATTGCCTTGAAGTGGCTGTGGAAACTCGGAATGCTCATACCCGCTTCGTCGGCCAGTTGCCTCACGTCGAGGGGCTGCGCATAGCTTGCATGAATCAGGCGGAGTGAGCGGCCTATCTGGCCGAACTGTCCTCGCATCGCCAAAGCCTCGCGCAACGCGCCTCCCTGGGCTCCGGTGAGCACCCGGAAATACAGTTCACGCAGCAGCCCGGCGCCCAACACAGCAGATTCGAGTGGCCGATGCATCGCCTCGAGGAAGCGCAGCACGGACGCTTGCATTGCGTCATCCATCGGCGTCGACATCATGCTTTGAGGTGCTGGTGCGCACTCCCCCACGCCTTCGCGGTCGATCCGCTCCGCAAGTTCGGCGGCCAATGCGAAATCGAGGTGCAGATACAGCGCGAGCAGTGGGCGCTCCTCGGTTGCGTCGGTCTCCATGCTGAACGGCACGGGCACGGACACCGCCAGGTAGTGACGCTCGTCATACAGGTAGAGCTGGTCGCCGAAATATCCTCGCTTGCGGCCCTGGCAGACGATCACGATACCCGGGTCGTACAGAACGGGCGTGCGCGATAGCGCCCGGTTCGACCGCAAGATGCGGACGCTCGGCAGTGCCGTCAGGTTGTAGCCCTCGTCGGGCGCCAACGCGCGTAGCAGGACAATCATGCGTTTCTGGCTTCGAGAGGACAGAGCTGGATGCTGGGTCGAAGCGCGTATCGTGTTCATAGTTTTATGCAAGAAAATTAGCGGAATGCGGCTTAGTTTGCCTCGCGCGTCAGAGTATTATGCACTCTCCAATCGACATTCGGGAGAAGCTTCAATGGCAACCAGCAAAACTCTGCTCATCACCGGCGTCAGCAGCGGCTTTGGCCGCGCGCTCGCACAGGAAGCGCTGGCGGTGGGTCACAAGGTCGTCGGCACGGTGAGAAGTGCCCAGGCGAAGCATGAATTCGAGTCCTTATCCGCGAATGCCGCTTGGGGACGTGTGCTCGACGTGACCGACTTCGACGCGATCGACGGCGTCGTGGCGGAAATCGAGGCTGGCGTCGGACCAATCGATGTGCTGGTCAACAATGCCGGCTACGGCCACGAGGGCATCATGGAGGAATCGCCGCTCTCGGATATGCGCCGACAGTTCGATGTGAATGTATTTGGTGCGGTCGCCATGATGAAGGCCGTCCTGCCGTTCATGCGTGAGCGCCGCCGCGGCCACATTCTGAATATCACATCGATGGGCGGCTACATCACGATGCCGGGAATCGCTTATTACTGCGGGAGCAAGTTCGCGTTGGAGGGCATCTCCGAGGCGCTTGGCAAAGAGGTCAAGCCCTTCGGTATTGCCGTGACGGCCGTGGCGCCGGGCTCATTTCGCACTGACTGGGCAGGTCGCTCGATGACGCGGACCCCCCGCTCGATTTCGGATTACGACGATATTTTCAATCCCATCCGCCAGGCCCGCGAGGAAAAAAGCGGCAAGCAATTGGGAGATCCCAGGAAAGCGGCGCGCGCAATGCTGGCCGCCATTGCAGCGGATCATCCGCCCACGCGTCTTTTGCTCGGTAGCGACGCACTCGGGCTCGTTCGAGACAAGTTGTCGGCATTGAACGCGGAAATCGATGCCTGGGAGGCTACCACCGTTTCGACGGACGGCTGATGACCGCCGAGGCTGAGAATCTGTCGAGAACCGTATCCCGCGGCGTCGGGTGCGAACGAAGCGATGCTTGCCCGATCTGAAAGTCCGTTGGCAATGCGTAGCAGCCCTTTATTCGTGACACACCGAACGACGGCTCGGGGTCCGATTGCCGCTCCGGACTTGGCCAAGGGATCGATGGATCTTTCGAGGCTTCATCGCATAAGTTTCTCGAAGCAAGTCGAAGCGAGCGTGCGCTTTCTTCTGCATCCTCGCCTCGAGCGCAACCCTCGGCGGATGCCTGCGCGCCCGATGCGGCGGGTGTGTCGCTCGCGGCCTGCCCAGGCTTCTTCAGTGCAGCGTGTAGAGAGTCTGCGGCCCCTCGGCATAGAGGGTCATGGCGACCTTCAGGATCTCATTGCGATTCCGGTCAAAGGAGGCCAGCACCTCGGCTTCGTCAGTACCGAGGGCGGAGTCGAAATGCTTCAGTACGCGGTCTTCCACAAAGAAGGTAATCTCGCGTGCCTTGTCGTATCCCCAGAACCACACGCCATGCCTGATCCCATCATAGCTGCGGCTGGGGTTGGAAAAACTGAGTGCCATGTGTCGTCCTTCGTTCTACGCCTTGGATGGACCGGGTTGCACGCTCACTACCTGCGCTGAGCGCTCCCGCTAGTGCGGATCGCCTTTCATGCTTTCGGCTTCCATCGCGGCATGCAATTCCTCGTACGCCTCGATTGGTTCCATGTCCTGATCGACGAACGCGGCTGCGCGCTCAGCGGCGGTCGACGCGTCGCCCGGGATATCGCTCCCGCTGTCGTCTTCGGTACTTGGCGGCAGCAGCATGTCCTCGAGCATCCCGCGCAGTTCGGGCGTATTCCATGGCTTGCCCAGCTTGGCCTTCCTGTTCAGGTAGTGACGAATTTCCGAGTCTTGCTCGGCCGTAAGCGGAAGCCCACGAAAAGTGGGGTCCGAGTTGTGGTGGATCATGATGCGCCTCCCGAAGCGGTTTGCGCCTTCAATGTGGAGATATCAATTTCCTGCGGTGAACATTACAAATTGCATGTGATCGCTCTGCCGCATGTCCGCGGCCAACCGATTTACTTCTTCTTCTTGGCGACACCTTCGTTCGCAACCCGCGAATGAACCGTGCTGAACGGATTTGCCGGCACTGACGGCTTCGTGGGTTGCTTGGGCTTTTTCGCTTCGCGAGTGCTGCGTAATTGACTCTTGGCCATGGTGTTGCTCCTGATGCGTTGCGTGACAAGGTGGTATTCCCAGCATACGCGCTTAGCTTGGTCGCGGCGTCAAAATGAACTGATGTGCAGTGTCGCTACGCGGAAAACTGCCAAGATTGGCCCATTTTAGCGAAGTGCAGCCGCTACCGCCTCGTCAATCTGCAGCGCAAAGCGCGCTTCAACATCGGGCACCGTGTAGCCAATTGACAGTTCCAGATACGCGTCGCCTAGCACCAACTGAACGAATGTCGCTGCCCGCAATACAGCAGTCGATTCGTCAAATCGCTTTCGCAGAATTTTTGCCGCGAAGGCACGCACGACCTTTGCGCCATTTTCGTAAAACACCTGGCCGAGTTCCGGAAGACGCTCCGCCTCAGCAACGATGGCCCGGTAAAGCCGCAGATTGTCGAGCGCGATAAGGTTTCGTGCCAACACCCACCCCAATTCGCGCAACTCGACTTCGGGCGATCCATCGGATTGCTCGTCCCGAGCGCTGGCAAGAAGTCCACCCACCTGAGCGCACATCGAGCTCACCAGTCCAACGAAGAGCGCCTCCTTCGACTTGAAGTGGCGGTAGACCGTCTGTTTGCCGACGCCAGCGGCCGCGGCGACATCGTCCATTGTTGCCAGGCCGAAACCTTGGCTTAAAAAGACGGCTTTCGCGCCTTCGAGGATGGCGGACCGCTTACGGCGTTGCAGCGGGCTTAGGTCGGGCAGAGAGTGCGTGTTCATCCGAGATAAATAACAGATCGCCGACCAGTTGACAAGACTGGTCAGTCTCGTTTAGATTCACCAAAACGAGACCGGCAAGTCTCGTTCATGTGACTTATCAACTTCGCAGGCAATCATTGAGGATGACGCTATGGAACTGTTCATTACAGGTGGTACTGGCTACATCGGGCAAGCGGTCGCGCGCAAGGCAATCAGCCGCGGCCATCAGGTGACGGCGCTGGTGCGCCAGGACAGGTCGGCGGCCGCCAGCGCGCTGGCACGTCTCGGCGTGAAACTGCATTCCGGCGACCTGCGTGAGCCGCAGTCTTTCGCTGCGACTGCCGGTGTCGCTGATGGCGTGGTGCACATGGCGTCGACCGGTGATGCTTCCGCCGGTGCCGTTGACGAGGCTGCGGCTGTAGCGATGCTTTCGCATTTGCAGCCGGGCGCGGCGTTTATCTATACGTCGGGCACCTGGGTCTACGGCAATACGGAGGGGGAGCCCGCGACTGAAGCTTCGGCGCTGAACCCGACACCACTTGTCGCCTGGCGGCCCGCAGTGGAGCGACATGTGCGGGCGCTAGCGGCGAGCCGCTCGATTGCCGCAGTGATTCTCAGGCCGGCGATGGTGCACGGCTACGGCGGCGGCGTCTTCGGCATGCTTGCGGGGATGGTCCGTCAGACCGGCAGTGTGAGGATCGTCGGCGATGGTCGCGATCACTGGCCTGCCGTTCACGTCGACGATCTCGCCACGGCTTACCTGAGCGCGGTGGAACAGGCGGCAAGCGGGGACGATCGAGTCACGGGACAGATCTTCAACGTGGTCGCGGAAGATGCCGTTGCCGTTGCCGAAATGGGTGAAGCGATTCGGGCCTCGGTCGGCGCCGATCGCGTCGAACTCTGGTCGCTCGACGATGCTCGCAAATCGCTTGGACTGTTCGCTGACGCACTGGCGCTCGACCAGACAGTAAGCGGCCAGCATGCCCGGCGAGTTCTTGCGTGGGAGCCCCACGGCCCCGGTCTGATTGCGGACCTCTCTGCACAAAAACACTTTCAGCAAATCAACGGAGCATGACGATGGCGTGGAACAGTGCGTCTTTAGAATCGATCCTCGCGACGATCGTAGCGGTTCTGTTCGCGGTTGCTGGGGTGGTCAATCTCGTAAGACCCGGCGCGGTGAAGCGCGACTTCGCACGCTGGGGTTATCCGGCATGGTTTCAGTGGCTCTGTGGCGCTCTCGAGTTGTTGAGTGCGGCACTTCTTCTGGGACAACAAACCAGAGTCTTCGGCCTAACGCTGGCCGGTGCGATCATGATCGGTGCGCTCTTCACGTTGCTACGGAATCGGGAGCCGTTCCGGCATCTCGCCCCGGCGCTGATCTTCTCGGCTCTCATTGTGGTTACTGTGGCGGTCCGCGGTTGAGGCTTCCTTGTCACCAGGCGAGTGAGCCCGGGACGCTAACAGGCCGCGCGGGCAATCCGTGCTGCAGGTACTTGAAATACGCACACGGATAGCTGCATTGGACCAACTCCGGTTTGATAACGTGCGTCATGCGTCCGCTTTTTGTAGCGAAGCCTTCCGGGTTAATTCTTGACAAATCAATCTGCCTACCTACCCTTAGCAGAACTTGGCAACAGCTCAATCGCGTGCAACGACTGTTCGGGGAGATGCTGTCCAGAATCAACGTCGATGGGTCGGTCTCCCAAAGTCAAGCTCGCTTGACCTGGCAAACGTCCACCGGCAGGTAACGGAGGGTCGTCGTGGCGGCAAGATCGATGCACCGCGCATCGTTAAGCACGTTGGCCGGCAGCGCGCGCGGTCGATTGACGATTCCGCTGACGACGCGGCACCAGCGACTCAACTCTTTTTGCATCCTCCATGCCATCTGGCTCATGGGCCTGTCACCCGTGCCGGCATTGGCGCAGACGGTGACCGAACGGCCCAATCTCTCCGGGAGCGAAACGATCGACACTCCCGCCAACAACGTCCTGTTCGTTGGCACCGATAACACGAGCACCAGCTTCTCCGGCACGATCAACAATGCTGGCGTTGCGAGCGATCCAACGTCGCAGCAAGGCCAGTTTGTCAAAACGGGAGGCGGAACACTGACGCTCGACGGCGCAAGGATCCGGGGGGGCTCCGCATTCGTGATTGGCGGTGGACTGGCGGTGACGAGCAGCGACGCCGCCATCGACTATCTTTCGCTGGGCTTGGGCAATGCCCCAACTCTTCCCGGATCGACGTCGTCTGGCACGTTGAACGTGAGTGGCGGCACGCTCACGTTCAGCTCCGCGCTCCAGGTCGGCGACTTCGGCGGCACGGGCACGGTTACGCAGACTGCGGGCAACGTCGTCTTCGGTATGCCGGGCACGCCGGTGTCGCTGAACATCGGCAACCAGGGCGGTACGGGCACCTACAACCTGGCGGGCGGAACGGTCACATTCGGCAACAGCACCACCGACTTCATGACGCTCGGCCGCAATACGCAAGGCAACCCGAGCAGCGGCACGCTCAACCTGAGCGGCGGCACCTTCAAGGTGGCTAACGGGACGCTGTTCATCGGCTCGAACGTCACGTCCACGGGTAGCCAGGGCACCGGTACGATCAACCAGACCGGCGGTACCCTTGCAATCGGCAGCGCGTCGAGACTGTTCCTCGCGGCGGCCGGCAACGGCACGTATAACCTGTCGGGCGGCACACTGCAGATTGGCGGAAGTTCGCTGTTCGGCGACTTCAACAATCTGGGTGGCACCTATGCATTCAATCTCGGTGGAGGAACGATACAGGTGGTGGGTTCGGCGCTGAGCACAGGCGTCAACGCAACGCTGGTCGGAGGCACGACGTCGACCATCGACACCAACGGCACGGGCGCGACATGGTCCGGCGTGCTCTCCGGAAGCGGGGCACTGGCCAAGGCCGGCAACGGCGTGCTCACGCTGACCGATGCGAATACCTATACCGGCATGACGACCATCTCTGCTGGCACGCTGGCGCTGACGGGAAGCGGCAGCATCAATTTGACCAGCGGGATGTTAAACAACGGCACCTTCGATATTTCGGGCGTCACAACCGCTCCGATTCCGGGGGTCGCGACGGGCGTCGTGCCGCTGCCGAACCTGTCGGGCAGCGGCACCGTGATCGACGGCACGAACATACTGGTGGTTGGCACCGATAACACGAGCACCAGCTTCTCCGGCACGATCATCAATGCCGGCACGGCGAGCGACGCGCTGCACGGCATCTTCGTCAAGACTGGCGCGGGGACGTTCACGATCAACGGTGCGCGAATTCAGGGCGGCTCGGCTTTTGTGGTGGGCGGTGGACTAGCGGTCTCCAGCGGCAGCACCGCGATCGACTATCTTTCGCTGGGCCTCGGCAATACCCTGGCGACGCAGGTCCCCGGATCGACGTCGTCTGGCACGTTGAACGTGAGCGGCGGCACGCTCACGTTCAACTCCGCGCTCCAGGTCGGCGACTTCGGCGGCACGGGCACGGTTACGCAGACCGCGGGCAACGTCGTCTTCGGTATGCCGGGCACGCCGGTGTCGCTGAACATCGGCAACCAGGGCGGTACGGGCACCTACAACCTGGCGGGCGGAACGGTCACATTCGGCAACAGCACCACCGACTTCGTGACGCTCGGCCGCAATACGCAAGGCAGCCCGAGCAGCGGCACGCTCAACCTGAGCGGCGGCACCTTCAACGTGGCTAACGGGACGCTGTTCGTCGGCTCGAACGTCACGTCCTCGGGTAGCCAGGGCACCGGTACGATCAACCAGACCGGCGGTACCCTTGCAATCGGCAGCGCGTCGAGACTGTTTCTCGCGGCGGCCGGCAACGGCACGTATAACCTGTCGGGCGGCACACTGCAGATTGGCGGAAGTTCGCTGTTCGGCGACTTCAACAATCTGGGTGGCACCTATGCATTCAATCTCGGTGGAGGAACGATACAGGTGGTGGGTTCGGCGCTGAGCACAGGCGTCAACGCAACGCTGGTCGGAGGCACGACGTCGACCATCGACACCAACGGCACGGGCGCGACATGGTCCGGCGTGCTCTCCGGAAGCGGGGCACTGGCCAAGGCCGGCAACGGCGTGCTCACGTTATCCGGCCAGAACACCTTTACCGGTCCGACCAACGTTCGCAATGGCGTGCTCAATCTGACCGGCTCGTTGCAGTCGCCGGTCAATGTGGAGGCGAACGGAACCCTGGGCGGTACAGGAACGGACTTGAACACCGTCACTAATGCCGGAACGGTTGAGCCGGGCTTCGGGCTCACGGCAGGGCAATTCGGTGCGATGACTGTCAAAAATTTCGTGGGTGCCGGCGGCACGCTCGCGCTGCGGACGTTCCTCGGTCTGGATGGCTCGCCGTCGGACAGACTCATCATCAACGGCGGCAGCGCCGACCCTTCAGCCGTACGCATCACGAACGCAGGCGGCTCCGGTGGGTTGACGACAGGGAACGGCATTGTCGTCGTCGAGACAGCCAACGGTGGCACCACGGCGTCGGACGCCTTTATGCTCGTCGGCGAGGCGCGCGGTGGCGCCGAAGACTATCGTTTGTTTCGCGGTGGCCTCAACAGCAGCAATCCCGAGGACTGGTTTCTGCGCTCGTCGTTCGTCGTGCCGCCCCCACCGGAGGGAGGCGAAGAGGAACCGGGAACTGGACCTGGCACCGAGCCCCCACCGGATCCGCTGCCGCCAGGCGTCTACCCGATCATCGGGCCGGAACTGGCCACCTATGGCGTAGTTCAACCGGTCGCCCGGCAGATGGGTGTCGAGATGCTCGGGACGCTCCATGAGCGCATCGGCGACACGCTCACGACGGCGAGCGGCGGCGCGGGCGGCTCGGGCTGGGCAAGCTCCGCCTGGGGACGCGTGTTCGGCGGCCAGATCGACAACCGCTACGGGGCTTACGCCGATCCGCGCGTGAGCGGCGGAGTCGGAGGCGTGCAGACCGGTCTCGACATATGGCGTGGAAGCGTCTGGCCCGGTCATCGCGACGCTGCGGGCGTCTACTTTGCATACGGCTACGGCAGTGCAGATGTCGACGGCCTGGTCACCAACGCAACGGCAACCGGATACGTGCTGGAGCACACCGGCTCAATGCATCTGAATGCATATACAGGCGGAGGCTACTGGACGCACTACGGCCCCAGTGGCTGGTATGTCGATGCGGTTGTGCAGGGTACACACTACGACGGCGCCGCGACCACTCAGTTTGCGAATCTGCCGGTCCGGGGTACGGGCTTCGCGACATCACTCGAGGGGGGCTATCCGATCCCGCTGCCGCTCGGCCCGGGTTTCGAGCTGGAGCCGCAGGCGCAGATCATCTGGCAGCACGTGTCGTTCTCCGACGCGAACGATGGTCTGGGTGAAGTCTCCCTCGGCTCCACTTCGGGCGCAAGTGGCCGCCTCGGCGTGCGCGGGAAGTGGACCATCGAAGGCAGCCAGGGAGCGGTGTGGCAGCCGTATGTGCGTGCCAACCTGTGGCGGGATTTCAATGCCCAGGCCACCACGACCTTCGCCAATGACCGGGTGCCGCTGAATGTGCAGGCCACGCGACTGGAGCTCGCCGGCGGCGTCACCGCCAGGATCAAGGAGCGGCTGAACCTTTACGGACAGTTCGGCTACCAGTTCGCTGTGAGTGGAGACAGCAATGTCCGCCGTAGTGGCGTCGAGGGCGACCTCGGCGTGCGCTACCAATGGTAGGGCCTCTAAACGTGCAAGGTGTCCTGCATCCCGACCTTCCTGATCGTAGAGCATCAAAAACGGCCTCAGGATGCGGAAGCCATCGACCGCCAGCAACGGGGAGCGTGCTGCCGATCGATGCCATGCGGTGTGCAAGCTGTGTGTGCAAATCGCGTGAGGCGGCGACCGGCCATGAAGGTCATTCTTCAGAATCATTCTCTGGACGTACAGGGGGCGGCTCCGCACCGGCAAACGGCCGTTCGATTGGCGAAAATGAGCTGCGTCCTCCGCCAACAGCTGTCTCTCGCGCAGGGACGTCCGCGTGACTGCTGGTGCTGATCAGACGTTCGGCGAAGTGTCAAAAAGTCTCTTGTGACAAGCCGAGCTACACAAAGCGGTTCGCCGGCGCGTACGGCTCGAAGTATCGATCCATCACGCCGATGCACGCATTCAGGCTATGTCCGGCGCATGAATGGCAATGTAGGCGTTTCATGTCTCACCAGCCCGCCCCGCGCCCTCATCCAAACCGAACACAATAAGCAGGCGGCAAATGCGCTGAAATCAAATGCCAGCTTTCGCCGCCGTCGTCGGACGTCCATAGCGCGCCGGTGGTAGACGCCATTGCGAGGCGCGTGCCGGAGTCGTCTACAGCGAGCCCGTGCCGATACACGAGGTCATACGCCGGTGCAGGCGGCAACCCGTTCGAGAAACGCTCGAACGTGCGGCCGCCGTCGCGTGTGCGCGTGACGACGAACTGGCCGTCCACCGGGATCCGGCACTGGTCTTTCACGGCGGGCACAAACCACGCGGTGTCCGGCTCGCGCGGATGCACGGCAACCGCGAAGCCGAAGCTCGATGGCTGCGCTTCGATCCGCTGCCAGTGCGCCGCGCCGTCGGTCGAGCGGAAGATAGCGCAGTGATGCTGCGTCCACAGCGCTTCTGGATTTGCGGCGCATTGCACGACGCGGTGCGGGTCTTGCACGTTGGCATCGCCGCGCCGCTCCGGCGGCATGTAGTCGGCCTCCATGCCTTCGGCACTAACGCGCCAGGTCGCGCCGCCGTCGGCGGTTTGCCAGACGCCGCCACACGACACGCCGATCGTCACGTGCCGGCTGTCGCGCGGATCGACCATCACGGAATGGATGCCCGGCGCGTCGTAGCCGCCTCCGAACCATTCTCGGCGCTCCGGGCGATCCCACAGCGCCCGGTTGAGCAGCCATGTGTCGCCGCCGTCGTCGGAACGGAAGAGCCCGCCGGGAATCGTGCCGGCCCACAGGACGCCCGGCTCGTCCGGGCCGCCGGTTTCGAGCGACCAGATTTGCTGGAGCGTCCAGGGAGGAGCCGGCGGGCTGGGCACGGCGGCGCTCGCATTGTCCGCGCTCGTGTCCGCGCCGTCACCGGTATGCGTCTCGTCGGCCGGCTGCGGCGGGTAGACGGGGACCGCGCACTCTTCCCAATCCTCTATGCCCGCGCGCCGGCGATGCAGCTTCACGCCGAAGTGGCCGAGATTGAGCGCGGCATACAGCGAACCGTCGCGCGGATCAGGCAGCACCATGCTCACCGGCTCGCCGACGAAATACGGCTCACCGAGCGTCCAGCCGCCCTCGCCGTCGGCTTGCAGAACGAACAATCCCTTGCGGGTTGCAACAAGCAATCGATCGCTCATGTGAGGTGTCTCCTGTCGACCAGAGTTGGCGCTTTAGCGCTTACTCTGGTCCCATGCAAAGCTCGAGTAAGAGTGGAACCTTCTTATCCGCCCGACAACGCCTGTATGACGTAAACGCGGCTTTCCTCGCCGAGCGCATCGGCCAAATGTTGTCGGTCGCGCACCGGCCGGCCGTCGACAAACACGGCGAGATGCCTTCGCAGTGAGCCCTGATCGTCAAGGATGTAGCCGCGCAGTCGAGGTTGCTCGGCGAAGACGGCCGCCAACGCTTCACCGAGCGTGCGCGCGTCGATCTCGCGCTCGGGCGTTGCGATATGCCGTTGAATCGAAGCAGCGAAGAAGATGTGCGCCATGGCGGGGTAGCCGAGCGGGAATGGCCTGTTCGTCGATTCTGCAGTTTAGACGATCCGCAGGGTGCTTCGGGGCATCGCCATACAACAGAGGACAGGTTGCGCCTCCGAAGCGGCCGTTGCGGTGTCGCGAGTCCGAAAGGCGGCTCGGGGTCGCGGGCCGCCGATCGTGACCACGAACGTTTCGGCTGAGCATGCCCGTTGCATGAGGCGGCACGCGGCCACATCCGGTCGTTCAAGCCATATCGCGCAATGACATTCAAGCGTCCGGGGACAGCTCTTAGCGGACGTGGAGCTGCGTCAAGCGTTGAATACTACTGGCGCGCGCAGCCAATTTCATTCGCTTGTCTGGTCATTCGGTACTACAACAACAGAAGCAAACGCAAGCGGCTTGCTTCCGCGACTTCAAACTTGCCGTGTCAATCTCTAGAGGGGGCACGCAATGCAGATAGAGGGATGCACGAAAGCGGCGCAATCCTGGCCATCGCTGACCGAGCACAGCGTCACGGTCCCAATGACCAGGCCCAATGCAGATTGCTGGCACGGCAAGTTCCGCCAACTCATGCAACGCGGTCCGATTGCCGCAGCAGCGTCGCCGAACCATTCATTTCCATGTCAGCGTCCCTCCACATTGGGCAGCCAGGCATTCAGGTCAGGCGCACCGCCGTCTGCCTTCGACAACTTCCTGTATCACCCGGCAAAGATAATGCGGGTGGGGATGGCAAACCCCGACGCGTCAGACGAAGGCGCACCGAAAAGCGCTCTAACAACGTTCCGGCTTGTAGTTTTCCCCCTTCTGGCTGCCCTGGGCGCTACCGGCGCTGCCGATCTCGTTCATGCACAGTCAATAACGACCACGGGCAACGTGACCCCCACGGCGCAATTGCCGTCTACCTCGACCATCACGGGCCCCGTCCAGGCGCCCGCGGCCGTTGGCGTCGGCAACGGCACAAACGGCAGTCTTACCATCGAAGGCGGCGCAAGCGTCACATCCAACACCGGGTCCGTCGACAGAAACATATGGGGCGTGGGTGCCGGAAACATGGCCACGGTGATCGTGACCGGTCCGGGGTCGACTTTTACGAGTTCGCCGGCCAACGCCAGCAATCTGGAGCTCGGTCAGAACGGGGGAATGGGCAATCTCACCATCGAGAACAGCGGGACAGTCAACGCACCATTTCTGCGCGTTGGTTCCGGCGTCAACGGACCGCCCGACACCACCGGCGGCACGGGCTTCATCGCGATCACCAGCGGCGGAGCGCTCAATATCACGGGGAGCCCCTTTGCCACCGCCGATCAGATCGGCTGGCTTTCCAACTCCGTGGGTACGGTGACGGTAAACGGCACTGGCGGCGGGGCCACTTATACCAGCGGCCCTCAGATCAGTGTCGGCTGGGCGGGGGTGGGCACTCTGAACATCATCAATGGCGGACTGACTACGGCCAACGGCGGAATGGACGTCGCAGTTCTGGCCAACAGCACGGGCACCGTCAATGTAAATGGCGGCGGCACACTGGCGACGACGTTCCTGACAGCCGGTTGCGATCCGGTTCGCATCGGCCAGCAGGGATGCACCAGCGTCCAGAAGGGCAATGCACAGCTTAATTTCAACGACGGCACCTTGCGTGCGCTGACGAGCAATTCAGGCTTCCTCACTGCCTTTTCCGGCACAGAACTCAACATCATGGCGGGCGGCCTGAGCATCGACAGTCAAGACTTCACGGTCGCCACCGATACCACCTCGGCCTTCACCGGCGCGGGCGGGCTGACCAAGATCGGCAGCGGCACGTTCATTACGAATGCAGCCAACAGTTACAGCGGTGTGACTACGGTGACGGCCGGCACGCTTGCAGCGGGCGCGGTCGATGTCTTCAGTCCGAATTCCGCGACCGTGGTCAATCCTGGCGGAACGCTCGCCCTGCAAAGCTTCAACCAGACGCTCCCCAGCCTTTCGAACGCGGGCGCGGTCGTGCTCCCGGCAATTGCGGGTGAATCCAGTCCAGCCACGACGCTGACCGTCAACGGTAGCTACTCCGGTAGTGGCGGCCACCTCGTGCTCAACAGTTTTCTTGGCGGCGACGGCTCTGCGTCCGATAAGTTGATTACTGGCTCGGCCTCAGGCACCACGAGTATTTTCGTCAACAATGTCGGTGGACCGGGCGCGTCGACCCCGGGCAACGGCATCCTCGTAGTGCAGCAAGCAAGCGCGGCGACACCCGGTGTTTTTGACCTTGATAACCCGGAGCTGCGCGCGGGCCTGTTCGATTATCGCCTGTACCCGGGGGGCCGCAACGGTACGGACCCCACCAGCTGGTTCCTGCGGTCGTCCTTCATCGTGCCACCGCCACCTGGACCACCACCCGAGCCTCCAGGACCACCTGGACCACCTCAACCGCCGGGGCCGGAGGAGAACGTCGGCACCGAACCGCCGCCTCAACCTTCACCGCCGGGCGTGTGGCCCATCATTGGACCGGAGCTCGCGACCTACGGCGTCGTCCAGCCCATCGCCCGCCAGATGGGCCTGACGATGCTCGGCACGCTGCATGAGCGCATCGGCGACACGCTTACGGCCGCCGGTGGCGGCACGGACGGTTCGGGCTGGGCGCAGTCCGCCTGGGGCCGTGTGTTCGGTCAGCAGGTCGATAACCACTATCAGGCGTTCGCCGATCCACGTGCGAGCGGTTGGGTCGGGGGGCTGCAGACTGGCCTCGACCTGTGGCGCGGCAGCATCTGGCCGGGCCATCGTGACACCGCTGGCGTGTACTTCGCCTATGGCTATGGCAATGTCGATGTCGACGGTCTCGTCACCAACGCGGCGGCCACCGGCTACGTCCTTGAGCACACCGGTTCGATGCACCTGAATGCGTATTCGGGCGGTGGCTACTGGACGCATTACGGCCCGAGCGGCTGGTATCTCGATGCGGTGCTGCAGGGCACGTACTACGACGGCAACGCGGGTACGCAGTACGCCAGCCTGCCGCTGCGCGGCTCGGGCTTTGTGACCTCGCTTGAAGGGGGCTATCCGGTGCGGTTGCCGCTAGGGCCTGGCTTCGTGCTCGAGCCGCAGGCGCAGATCATCTGGCAGCACGTATCGTTCAGCGATGAGAACGACGGCCTGGGGCCGGTTGCGCTGGGCTCGACTTCGGGCGCCACCGGGCGGCTCGGCCTGCGAGGGCGGTGGACCATCGAGGGCAGCAACGGTGCCGTATGGCAGCCGTATGTGCGGGCGAACCTGTGGCGGGACTGGGGCGCGCAGGCGAGCACGGCCTTCGGCACCGACCCGGTGCCACTGAACGTGCAGGCCACGCGCGTGGAGTTCGCCGGCGGTGTCGCCGTGAAGATCAAGGAGCGTTTGAGCCTGTACGGCCAGTTCGGCTATCAGTTTGCCGTGAGTGGAGACAGCAACGTCCGCCGCAACGGCGTCCTCGGAGATCTCGGCGTGCGCTACAGCTGGTAGGCATCGCGGTGCGGAACGGCGTAGTCAGGGCCTTTTGCTTGTTCGATCGCTTGCCAATGCTGCGCGAAATTGCGTCGCTGCAACGTTCCCGCAGCATGGGGTGTGACGATAAAACCATTCAGCAGTAAGCACTGCCGCGACCAGAGCAACGGTGCAAAAGGCCACGTCAGCTAACGGCCGTTCCAGTATCCAAAGCGGCCGTTGTTTGTGTCTTTGATCGAACGGCAGAGATGGGTCGAGATGGATGTGAAAACGCAAGGGTACTCAGTTTTCGGGTGTCGCTTTACCCTTGGCAAGTTGCTGCCAGCCATACGGCGCGGTCTGAACGGTCGGCTTTTCCCAACGCCGCACTGAGTGTGCGTTTCCACACTGCCTCGGCCACTTCATTCAGGAGTCTTGGCTACATCGGTGACAATCCGTCTACAAGTTAACTTTTTGCTGCGCTCGGCGAATTTCGTCCGTCACCCCAGCGATGGTCTGTAATCTGTCCCTTCTGCTGCGGACAAGAGGTCGGAGTTGTGAGATCAGGATACGGCGCGATATTCACCGCCTTAATCGCCGCGGCGCTGTTCGGTGCCGCGACGCCGTTGGCCAAGTCGCTGCTCGGCTCAGTCAGCCCCTTCATGCTCGCGGGACTGTTTTATCTCGGTAGCGGCCTGGGGCTTGGCGTCGGCATCGCGTGGCGAGCCTTCCGCGCGCGCGGGCTTCAGTCCGCCGCGGACCACCGCATCACCAAAGGCGAGTTGCCTTGGCTGATCGGGGCGATAGCGATGGGTGGCGTCGCCGGCCCCGCATTGCTGATGCTGGGCCTGTCCACCACACCAGCGGCAACGAGTTCGTTATTGCTCAACCTTGAGGGTGTGTTGACCGCAGTGATTGCCTGGGTCAATTTCATGCCGCACCAGTCTACAATGTTCCGGCGCTATCCGGCTTTCGCCGATGGGCTGAAATGGCACTCACTGACAGGCAGGCAAGAGCACTGCAACCCGGCGACAAACCGGTTTTTGAAGGCAAGGTAACGGGGTTGTTGCTCACGCCCGGCAAGACGGGCAGCAAGTGGACGCTACGCTTTACGAGTCCGATAACGGGCGAGCGCCGCGACGCGGGCAAAGACCCCATTGCGGAACGCGACCGCGACCAGCAGGCCGCCAGCATCACGGCGGCGGCACTGCCTTTCGAAAAGGCCGCGCGCAAGGTTCACGAAGAACTCAAACCCGGCTGGCGAAAAGCGAAGCATGCGGACGATTGGATCAGATCGCTTGAGGCTTACGCGTTTCCGCTGCTTGGCCAGAAGAAGCTCGACACCGTGACGGCCGCCGACTGTGCCGACGTGCTACGTCCGATCTGGCTAGGGAAGGCAGAGACCGCTAGCCGTACCCGCCAGCGCATGCACGCCGTCATGCAATGGGCTTGGGCGCACGGCCATATCACGTCGAACCCGGTTGCAGTGGTCGATCACATTCTCCCGAAGCAGAACGCAAAAAAGGAACACCAGCCCGCGATGCCGTGGCGCGACGTGCCCGCCTTCGTGAAAACGCATGTTGCCAGATTCAAGCAGGGCGAAGCCACCCGCGCCGCCCTGCATTTCCTGATATTGACGGCGGCGCGCAGCGGCGAAGTGCGCGGCGCGGTGTGGGATGAATTCGACCTCGAAGCAGGCATCTGGACCGTTCCCGACGAGCGCATGAAAGCGAAAGAGCCGCACCGCGTCCCGCTATCATCGCCCGCGCTTGCGCTTGTAAAAGCGCTCAAGGAACAGAAACTACACGACACGCTGATCTTTCCGTCGCCGCGCGGGAAGGTTGTGAGTGACATGGTGCTCACGTCGTTTCTGCGCCGCGTTGAAGCTAAGAGCGACACGCCGGGACGCGTGGCGGCCCGCCCACGGTTTCCGCAGCAGCTTCCGTGACTGGGCCAGCGAACACGGCTATGCGCGTGACCTTGCCGAACGGGCGCTCGCGCACACCGTGTCGAACAAGGTTGAGGCGGCCTATCACCGCACCGATTTGATGGAACAGCGCCGCCCGATGATGGAAGCGTGGATAAAGTTTGTATGTAGCTTGGGGGATTAATTGGAGTCCGGTGCGAAACCGCAAAGCGACCGGACTCTGGAAGTCTCAGTTAGGCTGCTCGTCGTGCCATGTTTGGAACACCTGAATCAGCTTTTTGACGCGCTGTCTTGTCCGATCGGAGGCATGCCCTGAAAAATAGGTTCTGTCGGTAGCACTGACGGTCCCCGTATTGGTATCCAACCGAACGCCGCCAACTGACGAACTCAGATACGTAATGTCGTAACAGTAAGAATCTCCAGTTTCATCCGGTCGCTTGTACAGCAATACAAATGTGCTCTTCTGCAGCTTCTCCAAGTTCGCTGGAACGCAAACGGGCACCTCGCCGAATTTGTCAGGCACCGGCGCAGCAGGGTTCTGTTGCAGGAAGTTAATTTTTACGTAGCGACCATAATTTAGGCCCACCACATCGCTCTCATTAACTATATAGCTTACGTTGTCCTCCCCATCAGTCGCGGAACCCACGCACTGCAACAAAATCGGCTTGGAATCTTTTCTCCATGCGATAGATGTGATCCGCTCGCCACAGAGCGCTTTCGCTTCAGACAATGAACGGCTGAAAATTGCGGAGCACTCTCCGTTGCTGTCGCAACTTCCAAACAGCGAGGGTGTTGCCGCGAGCGCGCTCATTGATGCAGTCAGAGTAAGCGCCGCAGCGAGCCTAAATTTGACAAACATATGCATGTGCATCCTGGGAAATGAGATTGAAATTCGCATTCGTTCGTTGGCTTGTATGCCCGTAGGCGGTGTACGAGTACGGCGATTGCTGAAGAACTCCGATTCGCCTACTCATACAATCTGCCACATATACATGCTTTGCCGCTTTCGCTCGCTCTTCCACTGCAATCCGGACAAGAGCAGATTGACTTGCCGGATGTTCGCTCGCCACTCTGGCCTTGATTGCGGCAACGGCTGGCGTAAGCGACTGCTGCTGAACCGCAACATCGAACAGTGCACAATATGAGACGAGTTCAACCTTCTTCATCAAATCCGACGACAAGGACCGAAGAAACTCGATCATAGACATCACATGCTGGTGTCGTTCACGCACGGCAGTCGCGATCTGAATATCCTTAAACGCCCGAATATTGGCCAAGCTTTGGAAGGGTGCTTTCCAGCTACTTGGATTCGTTGATTGCTGATTGATTGCCCAATTATATAAGTCACCACTATTGCCGCTCGTTATCGCGTTATCCAAAGTGTTGTAGTTCGATGCCGGTGGGAATGCGGCTTAAAGGAAGCAGGATCAGCGCTACGCATTGCTGATAAGACTGGAGCTAATGTCCCGGAACCAGCGTTCCACTGGATCAGACCATATGACATGCCCATACCGTCAAAATTGCCAGCGGTAGCCGCATAGTCCATTGGATGATTCCCCTGAGTGCAAGCAGTTGCGCCTTGGACAAGGGAATGCAAACCGACGCATCAATAAAATTCCCCACCAATCCGATCGGGTGCATATGCCAAACGTCGGGGCTAGCGGGAAAGCCCTTGACCGCGCTCATCTTTTCCCACCATTGCAGCTTCTTGATCCGCTCCATCTCGGTGGTCCAGGTGGGCTTTCCGAGCTTCCCCATCAGCGGCATCAATTTTTCCCACTTGCCCATGTCGCCGCCCCATTCGCTTTCGTAGCGAAAGATCACATGCGAGACGGCCTCGGCCAGCCACGGCACGGTTAGCGCCTTCCGCAGGTCAGCCGGAACCACGTTCCCCCTGCCGCTACCCTGTCGCTTTGCCGCCTTCTCCAGCTTAGCGATGAACTGCCCCGCGTTCACCGTCGCGGCAACGGTACTGAGTTCCTTCTCATCGACTTGTGTGTAATGGAATGGGGTGAAGCGGCCTATCACCGCACCGACCTGTTGGAACAGCGCCGCCCGATGATGAAAGCGTGGGCGGCGCACATCGTGAACTATTGATTAGTTGCTAACGCAAACGCCCACGATTCAAAGCCATAAATTTTAATTCCCCCCCATTTCTTCTAAAATCATCTCAAGTTCACTTGCCCTATCAAACACCGACCGCAACAAGAAATCGAGGCTCGTTCCCCGTGTGGTACCGAAAGAGCCTGGCACGTGCTCCGCGAGGAAATTATAGTTATCATCCCGCCACGTGATCCATTCGTGCTGCACCTTGTCTAAATATGTCTTGTCCTCGGGTGCGAGTTTCTTGACCACATTCGCATAAGCGATATTTAGCCGCTTCTTTTGCACCGAAATCTCAGAAGTGACGCAATCAGCTTGAGCATCACCATTAGATGCCGCTTTAGTACACCGTGCGAATTGTTGTGAATAATTTCGCTCATCAGCATTGGCGGCAGAGGATAGCAAAATCATAAAAAAAACGAAAAATTTTAAATATTTCATATTCAAAATAAATTTTATTAAATTGGGAATCTCGGTGAAGTTAGTTTAATTTGATTGGTGCGTGCAATATATCGCAAAACATTAAATTATTAAGCTCCGCCCTTTATAGAAAGCAATATATCACGAAGGCGATTCGTTGACGGCATAAATGCGTGGTTGGCTGAAGATTCATAATACGAGAGAGTCCCATCCGATATCCTGCTGCCTTGTATTGCGCGCCCGCTAGGCGCGGCAATTGACGCCCATTCTTTGGCAGCCGCGTATTGCGCGTCATCCGCAGTGCCAACACCCTTTTTCACAAATGCTGCAAGTGCGCCCCCTCCAGCTTTGTTTATCAGATACTCTCTAAAGACGCGCTCCTGCATATCTGCATCGTATTTCTCATCGCCGGTCAGGTTCATTGCGGCCTTTGCCGTGCGCAAGGTGGAAATGACGGTCTGATATTTTCCGGTTGCGAAGAGCCTGTTGTGGTCAGTGCCTGACAGGGACTCAGTTCCAATTATTTCATTAATCGTCTTGTCAGTAACCGCACCTGGCAACGGATGCCTAGGCGAATAGCCCACCCTTCCGCCGGGAACGTCCTTAGTGCCAGAATTATACGATTCGTATCCACCTTCCCCCCCTGAAATGATATCTCCGATCTTTCGAATCAACTCATCAAGACTGCTCCCTGATTTAAAGAAGTTCCCCACCAGCCCAATCGGGTGGATGTGCCAAACGTCGGGGCTGGGGGGAAAACCCTTGACGGCCTTCACCTTGTCCCACCATTGCAGCTTCTTGATCCGCTCCATCTCGGTGGTCCAGGTGGGCTTTCCGAGTTCCCCCATCAGCGGCATCAATTTTTCCCACTTGCCCATGTCGCCGCCCCATTCGCTTTCGTAGCGAAAGATCACGTGCGAGACGGCCTCGGCCAGCCACGGCACGGTTAGCGCCTTCCTCAGGTCAGCCGGAACCACGTTCCCCTTGCCGCTACCCTGTCGCTTTGCCGCCTTCTCCAGCTTGGCGATGAGCTGCCCCGCGTTCACCGTCGCGGCAACGGTACTGAATTCCTTCTCATCGTCGCCTTCGATCAGCCGCTTCACTTCAAACAGGGTGCGCCGGTACATGTCGAGCAGCGGCACGCTGGTCGTATCGACCGTATCGAATCCCGGCCATGCCCACGGGCTTTCCCAGAGCGTATCCGGGTGGCTCTTCTCGCACACCCATCGCGTCATCGTTCTGCCCTCGTCGTCGCCCGCCGTAATTGACCACCATTGCGTACCTTGATCGTCAGTCGCCCGGTCGATTTCGCGCCCCTGATCAAGCTGGGCGCGCGAAAGTACCTGCTGGTAGCCGACAGCCGGACCCTGGGCATCGGCAAGCTGCAACGGGAATGTTGCCCAGGTCGGGACCGTTGCACCGGCAACCTTAGCCGCATACTTGGTGCGCTCAACCCAGAGCGGTTCGCCGACGGGCGTCCCGCTGGCGGGATGGGTTTGCCCATGTCCATGACCGTGGGCATGCGCACCTGATTGCGCCGCAAGCCGCGTCGGCTGAACCTTCGCCCATAGTCCCTTGCTCGGATCGCCCTGTTTGCCCGTCGCGAGAGCAAGCGTAAGCCCCGCCAGCCCGGCATTACTTTGCGGATCGGATGGTTTGACAAGCTTCGCCCCCTGCTGGATCAGCAGAAGCGGTTTATCCGACAGTTTCTTCGCCCGCTCCTGGCTCTTGCCAATAAAGTCCTTGATCTGCGCCCCGGTAAAGACCTCGACGTGAAGCAGCGGATACATCCGTTTGGGCGGCAGCATGCTCGTTTGGGTGGAATTCTGGTATTCGCCCAGATAGCCCACCACGTCGCCCGCCTTGATCGGAAACGGCTTGTCGAGCACGACCACCGTATCAAGCGGCTTCGGATCGATAACCGCGTCAAGTTCATCAAGATTTACCCAGCCTGTGACGGCGCGCGGATCGGGTGTCCCGCCAGCGATAGCGGCCACGGGCGTACTCTTGACGATCTTCGCAATCTGCGCCCAGCCATTCGCGACGTTGCCCACAATGGTCAGTTCGCCGCCGTGAGGCAGCAGGCCAATCACCGTCCCGTTGGCGCGGTCGCAGATACGCACGCCGCTCTGGGGCGCACCGGCATTCTGGGAAGCGTCTGCCGGGCTGGCTGGCGGCACGGTATATCGCACCTGGTCCGGATACTGTGACAGCGCATCAACGCTTTCCGGGATCGGTCCTGATGCCGCGCCGCCAAGCAACGCGCCCCCGCCCAGCGTGGCCTCATTCAGCAGGCCCGAAGGTGAACCAAGGTTCAGCGGCGCATTGAGTTGCCGGGGCTGGGCCTGGTGGTCGTTCGCTTTGCCACCCACACGAAAATGCCTGTCGCCCTGCCAGAAAGGCAGCGGGTGAATCGGCGGCGCGGATGGGTTGCCGCCCTCCGTCTGCGCGTCCTGATAACCCTTCCAGTCAAGCTGGTGCATGTAAAGGCTGTAGAACTCCAGCACTTCATCGGCGGGCGGCTGGTAGCCCTGTGGGCTGCTGCTGGCGGTCGTTGCGGATGCACCCGAAGCAGGAGTTGCCGCCGATGATGATGCGCCGGATGCTCCCGATGTGTTCGGCGCGGGTGGCAGCACGAGCTTGTGGCGAATCAGCACGAAGCCTGTCGAGTAGAGCGCGTATTGCGGCGGCGTGGTGGGATACGTCAGTTCGGGATAAGTGGAATCCAGCCGATAAGCCACCACCTCGCCATCGGCAATAGCCCTGACGCCATCGCCCTGCTTGAGCTTGCCGCCCGTGCCCGCGTCGAAGTGGATGCCGCCGTGGTACATGCCATTCAGTCCGAGCGGATAGAACCCGCCATCCGAACCGGCCAGGGCGCTGAGCCAGGTTTGCGGATCGGCGTCATTGCCGCTGATGGGCACGAAAGGAAAGCTCCAGTTTAGGGGTTGCCATTGCGGCGGTGGTGGGGTGGCTGGTGCTGCCGGTGCTGACGGATGATGGGCGTGACCGTGATGTGTCGTCATGGACAGGCTGGCCTCCTTGCTGGTTTCATGGGAGACGCGGCCCGGTACATTGGGACTGCAAAGATGGTGAAAGGCCGCGATGCGGAACTAATTTCGTCCCTGAACGCTTTTACCCTGCGAGCCGCCCCGATTCAATCCAGCAAAGTCTGAAAATTTGTCATTTATTGTCAGGGCGCAATGTCGCTCGCGGACCATCCGCCTGGCTCGTCGTTTGGGTCGTCCCCATTGCCCCTACGGCTGGCGGACGCGCATGCGAACCTGTCCGCGACGCGCATAAAGGTCCGCAAAGTTCGCATTTTGTCCTGGGACATTCGCACATGGTCCGCACCCTCAAGCGGCATGAACGGGAAGGCGTCGGCCTCGGGCGGATGCGAACCCCCTCGCGTAGTGCGGACACCTTTTCGGACCCTTGGCTACGGTCATTTCGCGGGTCTTCGCGCCGCGTCGCGAATGCTCGCAGGAAGGACCCGCGCCGCCGATCTACGGCTTTTCCAGCCGCTGGCGGCACTCGCGCAGCGAGGTTATTCACGCGCCGCCGTCTGCGTCAGTGCTGCGCGTATGTCGGCGAGCGCATCCTCGAACAGACCAAAAATGCAAACTTGGGCAACGGTTGAGAGACCGGAGAACTGTTCCGCGACTTCTTCCAGACTCAGCAGCGCCGCCAGTGCGTGCAGTTGATCGACGAGGATAACGGCGGTGTCAGGCATCGCGGTATCCGGTTGTACAGAGGCGTTCAGAAAGTCAGGCATGACGCTACCCCCGTCACATTGTTGTACGCCTGGATGAAAGCGGGCGTGGCGACGCGTAGCGTGCCGATGATACGGAATGAGTCAGCCTCGTGCTGTTCGTTGTTGCACTTCGCCATCTCGGTACGGCGCGTACAGGCGCGTACTTTTCCGTCGCGCCGCTTTTCGGTGTCATGCTTTCGCTGATCATATGGCCCGCGCTACCCGATCTGTCTTTCTGGATTGCCGCCGCTCTGATGGTGCTGGGCATCTGGCTACATGTGCGCGAGCGGCATCAGCATGAGCACAGCCATGAGTTACTTCAACACGCGCACCGGCATCTCCATGACGCGCACCATCAGCACGCGCATGATTTTCCTTATGCCGGTGAGGAGCCGCACACGCACCCCCACGTGCATCTGCCTATTACACATTCGCACGCGCATTTCCCCGATATCCATCATCGGCATCAGCACTAGCTGTCCTCCGACGTCGTCATTTCCCCAGGGCGGCGCAGCATCTTGTCGACTTCGCCCGCGTGCATCTCCTCGACGTGGATCATCTGACGGGCGAACTCCTCGAGTGCAACCGAGCGGTCCTCGACGAGCGCCAGCAGGTCGCGATACAACTGCAACGCAAGATTCTCGGCTTGCAGCGACTCGCGGAGGATCGAAGAAATATCGAAGGTGTGCGAGTCGAGCAGAGGACCGATCGCCAGCGACGGATAGGCGCCCAGAGTCGTGATCCATTCGCCGGCCTGCTGTGCGTGCAACAACGATTCATCGGCCTGCGCGCGCAACCACGACCTGATCGGAATGCGTCCGAATCCGAAAACAAGGAACGAATAGTGCGTATATCGGACGACGCCGGCCAACTCGGATTCGAGAATCCGGTTCAGCACCGCAACAACGTCTTCCTTATTGATCTCGGCCATTTGAAATCTCCTTTCATGGCGCGGCGAGGCGTCCGGCCTCGCGACCGAGCAGGCCGGCGAGCGGCCGCAAACCGTGGCCGCACGCCTGATCGAAACGGATAGATCCCGCCGGCCCACCGCTTTTCGCATCAAGCGTTCACGACGTCGACGAGCGCCGCACGCTCAAGTGCCCTTCCCCTTCTTCACCCGCTCGATCTGCTGCTTCGCCGCCTGATACACGGCTTCCGGCGTAAAACCGAATTTCTTCTTCAGATCCGCGATCGGCGCCGACGCGCCGAACGTATGCATGACGACCTGCGCACCGAGCCGTCCTGTATACCGATCCCAGCCGAGCGACGCAGCCTGCTCGACCGCGACGCGCGCCTCGACGTCCGCGGGCAGCACCGACTCCTGATACGCGCCGTCCTCGCGCTCGAAGATGTCCCACGAAGGCATCGACACGACGCGCGCCGCGATGCCCTCGCTCTTCAGCTTCTCGTACACGTCGGCGCAGATCGATAGCTCGCTGCCGGTCGCCATCAGGATCACCTCTGGCTTCTTGCCAGCGGGCGCATCGGCGAGGACATACGCACCGTGCCTGACGCCGCTCGCGGACGCATAGCGGCTCCGGTCGAGCGTCGGCAGCGGCTGGCGCGACACGACGATGCACGCCGGCCGATGCGGCTGCGTCAGCGCGACACGCCATGCCTCGGCCGCTTCGTTCGCGTCGCCGGGACGCAGCACCGTGAGGCCGGGCACGCCGCGCAACGACGCGAGCTGCTCGATCGGCTGATGCGTCGGACCGTCTTCGCCGAGCCCGATCGAATCGTGCGTGAACACAAAGATGGCAGGCACTTCCATGATCGCGGACAGGCGGATCGGCGGCTTCATGTAGTCGCTGAAGATCAGGAACGTCGAGCCGTACGCGCGCAGATTCGATATCGCAAGACCGTTGACGACCGCGCCCATCGCATGCTCGCGAATGCCGAAGTGCAGATTGCGGCCGGCGTAGTTATCCGCCTGGAAGCTGCCGGCGCCTTCGAACTTCAGGTTGGTTTTCGTCGACGGCGACAGGTCCGCCGCGCCGCCGATCATCCACGGCACACGCGCGGCAATCGCATTGAGCACCTTGCCCGACGATTCGCGTGTCGCGATGCCCTTCGGGTCCGCGTTGAAACTCGGGATGTCGCTGTCCCAGCCCTGCGGCAATTCGTGCGCCTCGATCTGCGCGAATTCGCGCGCGAGCTCCGCATACTGCTTTTTATAGCTGTCGAACTTCGCCTGCCATTGTTCGCGCGCCGCCTTGCCGCGCGCGCCGATGCCTTGCGCGAAGCGCTCGTGCACGCCCTCGGGCACGTAGAAGAACTTGTCCTCGGGCCAGCCGTAGAACTTCTTGGCCAGCGCGACTTCCTCGACGCCGAGCGCTTCGCCATGCGCGGACGCGGTGTCCTGCTTGTGCGGCGCCCCCCAGCCGATGATGCTGTGGACCACGATCAGCGTCGGCCGGTCGGTCACGCTCTTCGCTTCGACCAGCGCCTTTTCCAGCGCGGCGGTGTCGTTCGCATCGCCGACGTGCAGCGTGTGCCAGTTGTAGCCGTGAAAGCGGCTTGCCACATCGTCGCTATACGCGAGGTCCGTATGGCCTTCGATCGTCACGCGGTTGCTGTCGTAAATCCAGATCAGGTTCGACAGCTTCAGATGACCCGCGAGCGATGCCGCTTCGTGCGAGATGCCTTCCATCATGTCGCCGTCGCCGCAAATCGCGTACACGCGGTAGTCGAACAACGACGCGTCCGCGCGATTGAAGTGGCTCTCGTACCAGCGCGCGGCCATCGCCATGCCGACGCTATTGCCGAGCCCTTGCCCAAGCGGTCCCGTGGTGGTCTCGACGCCGGTCGTCATCCGGTACTCGGGGTGGCCCGGCGTATTGCTGTCGATCTGGCGGAAATGCTCGATGTCGTCGAGCGACACGGCCGGCGCGCCGGTCGGCTTGCCGTGTTCGTCGACGGCTTTCACGTTGGCCAGATGCAGCAGCGAATAAAGCAGCATCGACGCATGCCCGGCCGACAGCACGAAGCGGTCGCGATTCGGCCACAGCGGCTCGTCAGGGTCGTAACGCAGATGGTGTTGCCACAGGTGATAGGCCACCGGCGCGAGCGCCATCGGCGTGCCGGGGTGGCCGGAATTGGCTTTCTGCACGGCGTCCATCGACAGCGTGCGGATCGTATTGATGCACAACTGATCGAGGGCGGAATCGTTTTGCATGGGACGCTCCTTATTCGGCAATTCGGCAGACGGCCGACGCGCGCCGCGGAGCGCGCGGACGGATCGGCGCATCGTGTCGACATGGAATCGCGCGCGTCCGGGCATGTCGATAAGGACGCGAAACCGCACGTGGAACCGCACACGTGCCAGGGTCACCGCCGAAAGCGCGCGGGGAAATCGCGGCGAAGCCCACAGATGATGCGCCTAACCGCGCAAGCCTGCACGCCACGCCGCCGCAGGCCGGTTGCTTCGCGAACGACGAAGTTCAGGCCGACTGCAGCCAAAGCTCGACGACCGGACCATGCTTGCCGTCGATCGGATCGAGCGGCGGAAACGGCAACGCCAGCATCTCGGTGAGTTCCTGCGGCGTCAGCGCTTCGCGGCGAATGTCCCATTGCTGCCCCAACGGATAGCCCGCCACCACCTGAAAATGCCGCTCGAACGATTGCAGACAATGGCCGGTGCCGGCCGGCAGCAGCAGCACGTCGCCCGCGCGCACCGTCACCACGCGTCCGCCCGGCCCGCCGACGATCACCTCGGCGCTCGCGTCGGTCACGCCGAGCACCTCGTGCGCGGTCGCGTGAAAGTGATGAAAGTCGAAGATGCTGTTGCGCCACTGCGCCGGCCATGCATTGCGCTCGAACAGGATTTCGAACCCGGCGGCCAGATTGCCGCTGCGGGGCGACAGCGCGCGCCGGTACAGCACCACCGGCAGCTTGCTGTTGTTCGGCACCCAATCATGCGGCTCCAGCATGAACGCTTCGTATTCGGTCTGCGCGGCGTCGAAGCCGTGCCTGGACTCGTTGAACATGGTTGCTCCTGGCTTGTGATGCGGTTGCCGCGAACCCGCGGACGAGCAGCCGGCTAGCCTCCGCCGATGCCCTGCAGCACCTTGCCCGTGCCGCCGCACACCGCGCAGCGAGCGCCCTCGACCTTGCCCGTGCCGTGGCAGGCGGCGCACAGGTCCTCGCCAGCACCCGGCGTGTTGGGCGGCGCTTCGTCGCCGGGGTTCATCGATTCGGTTGGATTGTCCGGTTGCATGCGCTTTCTCCGGTTGGATGTTGACGGATTCGAGGCGCGGGCTGGCACGCATCGCGCTGCGTCATTGCTCGCCCGGCTGCTTGTGATGCGATTCGCGCCCGCCGCCCCCCGGCGGCTCCGCGTGCTCGCCGGTGCCGAGCGGCACTTCGGCGCCGTGGCGCGGCCGCTCGCTCGACCGTGGCGGATTGGTCGCTTTGTCCACGCCGGTCTGCACGACCGGTTCGATGCCGAGCGGACTCGGCTCGACGTAGTGCGTGCCGCTCGGCTTGTTGCGGGCTTTGACTTCGTCGGACAGCGTGGGTGCGGCGCGGTTCTCTGGCGGCGCGGACTTCTCGCCGCCCGGCGTCGCGCTCTGCGGCGGGGTGTCGGTCGATTGGGGATCTTGCATCGCGCCCTCCTCGTTTGTTCTGCCGTCGATTCGCGTCATTACGCGCCATCTCGAACGGGCACCTGGTTCATGCAGCAACATTCGAGCCTTGCCGGAGAAGTCCGCGCGCAGCGCAACAGGCACGGCCGTTGCGGCCTCGAAGGCAGTAGCACGGCACGTTCGCTTTGTAAAAAAGCGCCCCCGAAAGGAGAATCTCATGAGCATTACGACAATTCGCGTATCCGATACCGAGGTGCAGGTCGAGCGCACGCTGTACACCTTCGCGCAAAAGAGCGACGCCGATGCGTTTCAGAACTGCGTTGTCGACGGTTCGATCGACACCTGCTATCGCGATCATCCGCCGCTGTCGGCGCGCCCCACCCTGCCCGACGAACATCTGGACGATCCCGCGCGCGGCAGCACGATTTCGCCGTCGCTCGGCGGTATGCCTTGAGGGCTCTGCGCCTCTCACGGAAGCACTGCCAAACCGGCTGCGCCCGCTCAGCCTTCGGGCGCGGCACGATCGGCCGCGACGAGCTGGCGGCCGTACGCAATCGCGGCGCGGCGTGCTTCGTCGGCGGTCGCATAGGGGCCGATCTGCGGTGCGCCCTCGAACGGGAACAGAATCCGCTTGTCCGCTTTCCTCACAACCTTCAGTCCACCTATGTATCGGCCGTCGCCTGTTCCGTGATAGCTGGCGAAAATCTCGAAGTCGTCGTCGGCAACGTCGGCCTTGTGTCGCGCCATATGCGCTCCTCGTCCTGTGCTTTGCGTGGCGATGTCCACTGTGAGCCGGGCGCGCGCGGTCATCGCGATGCGGCGCGCGTGCCGCATTCCAGCAATTGACGTTCCACGCGAACGACATCCGTCGGCATGCGGCACGAGCATTGCGCGTCTGAATGAAGACTATGGGGAGAGGACTGATGGATTTACCTGACACGAGCCGGCAAGCGCCCAGTGCAATCGGCACATTCGACCTGAACCCGACAACCCACGCGCAAATTTCGATGCAGTCGCTGTCGCTGCCGCTGCATCCGCATACGCCGATGCCGCCCGAAGTCGACCCCGACATCGCGCCGAACACGCCGCCGCCGAACATCGACCCCGATCCGATCCCGGACGATCCGGTCGACGTTCCGCACGAACCACCGGAAGGCGATCCACCTGCGGCGCCGCCGCCACAGCATGCATGGCGCAGGCGTGCGGCGCTAGCCCGCCGGCGGGCGCATCGTCGCGATCGGAATCAGGAATTCGGACACGCCGGTCAGAATGATCTGTACGCCGATGCATAGCAGCAGGAACGCCGACACCCGCAACGCGACCTTGGTGCCCTCGACGCCGAGATAGCGCGCGAGGATCGTCGCGCGGCTGTAGATCAGATACACGCAGACGGCCACCGCGAACGTGATGGCGACCGACGCGATGCCCGACATCACGAACGCCGACAGCTTGTGCGTGCGATTCGCCGACAGCGCGATCGCGGTCGCGATCGAGCCGGGCCCAGTTGTCAGCGGCACGGTCAGAGGAAAGAACGCGCGCGATTTCGCGGTTTCGGCGTCGACTCGCTTGACTTCCGTCTGCTCGACCGCCGGCGTGTCCGGCGCATTGAGCATTTGCCAGCCGCCCACGGCAAGCGCGAGCCCGCCGCCGATGCGCAGCGCCTCCATCGAGATACCAAAGAAATGCAGGATCGGCGTGCCGATGAAGAATGCCACCAGCAGCACAACGGCGGCGTTGATCGCGATCTTGCGGGCGAGTAGGGTGCGCTCGTCGAGGGTCAACGACGCGGTCCGGTCCAGAAACACAAACGCGCCGCTGAACGGATTGATGATGCTGATTAAGCCGATAAAGCCAAACATGATGTCCGAGATCAGACTTTCGACCATGTGCGTGTCCGTGTGTCTGCTTGTCTGCGTGTGCTCGCGCGAGTTCGCGCCTGGGCGCGCTGCCGGTCATGAACCCGGTTGGAATCGCCCGGTCCGGAAAATGCTGCAATGCTCGCAGATCATATCGCGGCGCGCCAGTCGGCCTGCAAAAAAGCCGCGCGATGCCTTGCGCGCGACGGCGCGTCCCGCTTTGCACTGCAGCAATCCGGGCTGGAAAGATGCAAGTGCAACGGTCGAAACTCCGACATTTATTTTGACCTGCTTTACGGGACCGAAGTATCCGGCATACAGTCCTCAGCGAAGCCGGAATTTCAACGACACATCCCTACTGGTTCGAGGAGTTGTCCACATGCTGCTTCGTGTACTTGCCGCGTTGCCGTTCGTCGGCATCCTGGTCGGCGTTTCGTTTGTCAATCGCGTCGAGCCGATCGTGCTCGGCATGCCGTTCGTGCTGGCCTGGATCGTCATGTGGGTGGTGTTGAGCGCGATCATCATGGCGATCATCTATAACCTCGATCCGTCCAACCGACACGTCGCCGCCGATGGCGAGGAGGTTCGCCCATGAGCGCCCTCGTCATCATCGCCGCCGTTACGCTATTCGCGCTGTTCCTCGGCGTGCGCGCAAGGCGCGGCCACGACATGAGCCTCGAGCAGTGGACCGTGGGCGGCCGCAGCTTCGGCACCGCGTTCGTGTTCCTGCTGATGGCCGGCGAAATCTATACGACCTTCACGTTCCTCGGCGGCAGCGGCTTCGCGTACGGCAAGGGGGCGCCGGTCTACTACATCCTCGCGTACGGCACGCTCGCGTACATCCTGTCGTACTGGATGCTGCCGCCGATCTGGCGCTACGCGAAGACGCACCGCCTGGTCTCGCAGCCGCACTTCTTGAGGCGCAAATACGAGAGCCCGGCGCTCGGCACGCTGGTCGCGCTGGTCGGCGTGGCCGCGCTGATCCCGTACCTGGTGCTGCAATTGAAGGGCCTCGGCATCATCGTCGCGACCGCGTCGTACGGTGCGATCTCGTCGACGGCGGCGATCTGGATCGGCGCGATCGTCGTGACCTCTTACGTGATCGTGTCGGGCGTGCGCGGCTCCGCCTGGAACTCGGTGGCCAAGGATCTGCTGATTCTCGCGATCGTGCTGTTCCTCGGCATCTATCTGCCGCTGCATTACTACGGCGGCATCGGCGCGATGTTCCGCACGATCGACGCCGCCCGTCCCGGCTTCCTGACCTTCCCGGCGCGCGGTTCGAGCGTCGTGTGGTTCCAGTCGACGGTGCTGCTGACCGCGCTCGGCTTCTTCATGTGGCCGCACACGTTCGGTTCGATCTTCACGGCGAAGGACGAGCGAATCTTCCGCCGCAATGCCGCGATTCTGCCGCTCTATCAGCTGATCCTGCTGTTCGTGTTCTTCGTCGGCTTCGCGGCGACGCTGCGCGTGCCGGGCCTGAAGGGCGCCGACATCGACCTGTCGTTGTTCCGCCTGTCGCTGCAGACGTTCGATCCGTGGTTCGTCGGCGTGATCGGCGCGGCCGGTATCCTGACCGCGCTGGTGCCGGGCTCGATGATCCTGACCTCGGCGTCGACGCTGCTCGCGAACGACGTGTATCGCGGCATGGTGAACCGCAACGCGTCGGATGCATCGGTCGCGGTGATCGCGCGCGTCCTCGTACCGGTCGTGGCGCTGGTCGCGGTCGCCTTCACGCTGAACGGCGGCGAAACCATCGTCGCCCTGCTGCTGATGGGCTACAGCTTCGTCACGCAATTGTTCCCGGCCGTGCTCTGCAGCCTGTTCCCGCACAACCGCGCGACCAGGCAAGGCGCGTTCTGCGGCATCGTCGCGGGTGTCGCGGTGGTCACACTGACCACGACGCTGCACTGGAGCGTCGGTCAACTGATGCCGTTCCTGCCCGATGCGCTGAAGGACGTCAACATCGGCTTCCTTGCGCTCGCGGTGAACGTGATCGTGTTCGTGATCGTCAGCGCGGTGACGCAGCCGAGCGTAGCCGAGCAGGAGAAGCACGCGTCGGCGCATTGAAAGACATGGCCGCGGCGTGATTCGAGGCTTGCTGTTTCGAGCGCCCGCATTTGCGTAGCTGGCGCCTGACGCATCTGAAGGGGCTGTTCGTTTCGGCGACAGCCCCTTATTCTTTCTGTTCACGGCTCGACCGCGCTCTCGACGATCCACGGAGTCCCGAATGTCCTACGTTCTCTACTACTCGCCCGGCGCGGCCAGCATGCCCGTGCACTGGATGCTGCTCGAAATGGGCGTGCCGTTCGAAGCGCACCTCGTCGATATCGACGCGGGCCAGCAGCGCGATCCCGAGTATCTGCGTCTGAATCCGGCCGGGCGCGTGCCCACACTGGTCGTCGATGGCGTGCCGCGGCATGAATCGGCCGCGTTGCTGATGCTGCTCGCCGAGCGCCACGCCGAGGCCGACCTCGCGCCCGCGCCAGGCTCGGCCGCACGCGCGGAATGGCTCGAATGGATGATCTACCTCGCGAATACGCTGCTGCCCGCGATGCGCGACTGGTTCTACGCCGGCAGCGACGGTGACCCTGCGGGCGCCGAGGCGGTGCGCGCGCTCGCGCAACGCCGCATCGAAGAAGCGTGTGCGCGGCTCGACAGGCATTTCGCCGACGGCCACGCATATCTCGCGGGCGGCAAGCTCAGCACCGCCGATCTGCTCGCGCTCGTGCTGATGCGCTGGACCCGCAACATGCCCCACCCGGCGACGGCGGGCTGGCCGCATCTCGCGAGCTATATCCGCAGGCTGCGCGCACGGCCGGCGTTCATCGAACTCAACGAGCGCGAAAAGCTGACGGAGTGGCGCAACGAAGCCCAGTGACGTTCAGGCGGTTCACAACGTCGCTTCCCTGCCCGTCTGCGTCGCGAACGCGAAACCGTTCTTGCCGTCGCGCTTGACCTGATACATCGCGGCATCGGCGGCGGCGACCAGACGGCGGTGATCGTCGACGTCGTCGGGATAACTCGCGATGCCGACGCTCGCGCGCACGCCGCCGATTCCCATCTGTTCGTCGGTGTCGACCACGCAGGCCATCAGCCGGCGTGCGATCTCGGCGAGCTCGTCATCGCCCGCAAAGGTGCGCACCAGCACCGCGAACTCGTCGCCGCCGATGCGCGCGACCAGATCGCCTTTGCGCACCGAGGCGCGAAACCGGGCGGATACCGCGGCGAGGAATTCGTCGCCGGTGCGATGCCCGAACGAATCGTTGACCTGCTTGAAGCCATCGAGGTCGATATACAGCACGGCGAAGCGCTGCTCGACGGCTGCGGTCCGCGCGTGCCTGGCGGCGGAATCGAGCGCGGCCAGCAGCTTGCGGCGGTTCGACAGGCCCGTTAGCGAATCGTGCAGCGACGCCAGCTCGAACTCGTGCGACTGCCCCGCGAGCTGCCGGTTGCGCTTCGCGTACATCCCGAGCGTCGTGATCAGCATGCAAAACAGCAGCGCGGCGAGCGCGATCAGCGTGCGCGCGACGTGCGCGACGCGCAGCCGCACGTCGGCGCTCGACGCGTCGCGTTGCGCGCGCCAATAGGCCGATACGCTGCCGAGCACCGTCGCTATGGCTTCGGGCGTCGCCTGTGTCGGCGACATCGACGGAATGGGCGGTGCCGGCGACGGACTCGCGTTGACGAGCGCCGCGAGCGACGCGAAACGCCGCGCGAGTTCGGCGCGCGCCGCGTCATAGGCCGGCACGAACGACGCGTCGTGACTCGCCGGGGTGTCGGCCATCCGCTGCCACGCGGCCAACTGTTCGCGCGCGCTGTCGACGCGCCCGGCGGCTTCGAGCACGAGGCCCGCGTACTCCTGCTTCAACTGATCGGAAAACACCGTGCGGATCTGCATCGCCACATACAGCAGGCCGAACAGCAGACACAACAGCGCGGCCACGCCGACGCTCGCGGGCCCCGGCCGGAAGCGCCACACCGGCACGCGCGCGCGCGCGGCGCCGCGCAGCCCTGCTCGCCCCGCTGGTCCGACGACCGCGTCCTCAGGGATGGGAGTAGGTATCTTGTTGCCGTCGGCCGTTGTCATGTTGACGATAGCTCACGCGTCGAAAGAACTGTCCGATCCGCGCAAACAGACCGCCCTTGTGCTGCGACGACGCGCGCCGCTCCTGCTGTGCGAGCCGCGTTTCTTTCGCGTCGTGACCGGCCGCGGGCTTCGCGGTGGAATTGGCGGCATTGGCGACGTGCCGCGTGTAGCCCGGCGGTGGCGTGGGAACGATGGGGGCTGTGGGTGGGTTGGCCGTCATATCCGCGGACATATCCGCCGACATATCCGCCGAGGTATCGACCGGCGTATCGGCCAGCGTGGCGGTGAGATTCGGGTCAGGCGTACTCGGACGGATCTGCCCGGACCACGCGGCCGGGTTGGTGTCCTCGAAGCCGCCGTTCGCGCCGGCCGCTTCGAGCGCTACTGGCGCGGCGCGCTGCCTGGCTGACGGCATGACAAAGGGCGCGGCGGCCTCCTCCGGCGCGTGCGCGACGGCCACCGTCGGCACCCCGGCCGATGTCGATGAACCGAGCGCCTGGCGCGCGCCCGCAATGGCATCCGCGTATGTCTGCTGATCCTGGTTGAACCAGACGCCGTAGGCGACGGTGCCCATCACACCGAAGGTCAGCGCGCCGGCCGCCGCGAGGCACAGGGCGAGGCGGCCGAAGCGCGGGGGCGGCACGCCCGCTTCGTCCGGGCCGTCGAGATCGAAGCCGGAGGACCGGCTGTCCGTTGCGAAATGACGCAAGTCGGTATCGTCGGGATCGGTAACCATCGCAATACGCTCCGGGTATGCCACTTCCTGCTGACGAGCTGGCGCGCTGACGAGCCGGTGCGTAAACCGAGCTCGCGGGCTGCCGCTGCACGCAATGCTCAATGAATGTAATCCTGTCGCGAACGGCAGACAACACGGCAGCGTTGCGTTTCCGCCTCGCTTCCGGTGGTCCTTCGAACGACGCCGCCAGAGACCGCGTGAGTTGGCAAAAAAGCGTGCAAAGCCGGTAAAAACTCCAACCCGGCAAAGCGCCCGATAGCCAGCCGTGCGCCTGCCGTGAGCCGATGCGACGCGGATTCTGCGAAACGCGCCAACGCGGTCGCCGTTCTGCATGCAACAACCGGGCCTGGCGGCGAACGCGCGCGCGACGCCGAACCGCCGCTTGGAACCCCGTTGGACTGCGGGCGCCGCGCGCGCCTCGAGGAGCATCCCGCGATGCCGGCTACCGTGCGAATTCCCGAAGCCGTCCGTGCCGGATGGTAAGGTCACGTGCGCGCATGTCGCGAACGCCGCGCCGTTCCGGGCCCAACGGGGCCCGGCCCACCGGTGCCCGGCCCAACGTCATCGGTCAGCAAAAAAATCATGTCGAACAGGTATCAGCACCAACCACTCACGCCGTTGCGCCGAGCGCTCGCGCGCTTTTCTCTGTCGGAAACCGCCAAGTACACGAAGCTGACGCTCGGCCTGTGGATCGGTTTCGGCATCCCGTACCTGCTCGGCTACCCGGACGCGGCCGTGCCGCTCGCCGGTTCGACGATGTTGACGCTGGCGCTCGGTAGCTCGATTTCGGCGGCTCGAAGCTACTTCTACAAGCGCGTGTTTTCGAACGTGGTGGCGATGCCGATTGGCACGCTGCTGATCTGGCTGACCGCGCCACACCTATGGATGGGCGCGGCGCTGCTGCCGGTCGTGATCTTCAGCATCGTCGCGCTGCGGCCGTCGCTGTTCCAGATGACCAGCATCACGGTGCCGATCACGCTCGTCCTCTATACCGGCGAACATCTTCCGCTGCTCGAACAGCGCCTGATTGGCGTGGTACTCGGCATGTTGCTCGGCTTCGTCATCCAGCAGATCGCGTTTCCGCCCGATCACGGCTACTGGGCGAACACGCTCGTCAACGACGGCAACGAACAGGCCACCGATGTAGTCGCGCAACTGGCCGCGGGACAGCTCGACAAAGCGCAGATCAGGCCGGCGGCCTCCAGGCTGCGCACGCTGAGCACGAACCTGAAGCAGGCGCACCTGCTGCTGAAGACCGACCTCGAGCAGGCGTGGGTGTCGCCGCATCTGAAGCGCAACGCGGCACGGCTGCCGGTCTTCGCGAGCTATCAGGAGACCTTCGATTCGCTGGTCAATTTTCTTGAAACGATGGACACGTTTCACGATCAGTTCGCCGCGCTCGACGCCGCGTGGCGCGAAATGTTCCTCGCGCGGCTCGCGCGGCTCGTCAACGCGCACCGGCAACTGGCCGAGGCGGCGGACCTGCGCGTCGAGCGTCCGCCGCTCGACGCGCCGCCGCTGCATATGGAGGACCTGCGTCAACTGACCGGGGACCTGCCCGCGTCGAACGTGTTCACGAGCGTGTACCTCGGGCATCTGACCGGCTATGGGATTCTGCTATGCCGGTTGAGCGAGCTGCATACGGCGTGAGGGGTGCGGGTTGCCCGGTTTCACCGCTTATTGCACGGTAATGGTCGCCTTCATGTTCGGATGGATGCCGCAAAAGATCTTGTACACGCCCGGTTTATCGAATTTGAACTGATAGGTGTCGTCCTGATCGAGCGCGGCCGAGCGGAACAGGCCCGCGTCGTTGACCACGGTGTGCGGCTCGCCGTCGAGATTTTTCCATGTGACCGTCGTGCCCGCCTTGATGGTCAGTTCCATCGGCGAGAACATGAAGTTCTTGATGACGATCGCGTTAGGCGTCGACGCGACGGTCTGTTTTTGCACCTGCATCGGCATCGTCGTTTGCGCAAGACCGAGCCCCGCCGACACCGCCAGAATCGCGACACTGCCGAGCAGAATCGCGAGCGCGCGGCCCATCATCCTGGTTAGCATCATTGACCTCCTCGAGCGTAAAAGTAGCGCGTGTCGTCAGGCGAGCGTCGTGTCGTCGAGCGTCGCCTTCAGCGGATGACGCGCGATACTGACGCTCGTCACGCCGAGCATCTTCGGCAGCTGGTCGCTCGCGACCTTCAGCGGCCCCGGGCCATCGCCCTGGCCGGCGGTCGGCTGCGGATAGGCGGTCGAGCGCGCGGTGTGGAACGTCACGTTGCCCTCGACCTTCGTCACGATCTGATGAATGTGGCCGTTCAACACCGTCACGGAACCGAAGCGCTTCAGATAGCTCATCGCCTGACCCGCGTCGCCGGTGCCCCAGCCCCACGGCTCGTAGATGGTCCACATCGGCATGTGCGCGAACACGACGACCGGGGTGCTCGACGAGCGGCCTTTCAGATCGTTTTCGAGCCATTCGAGCTGTTCGTCGCCGAGACCGCCGAGGCCGTTCGGTTTGAAATGCATCACGTTCACGAGCCCGACGAAATGCACGCCCTGGTGATCGAAGCTGTAATAGCCGCGGTTATCCGAAGCCTTGCCGAAACGGCTGAAGTACTCGGTGCCGGGGCCGTCGGTGACGTCGTGCTCGCCGGGGACCGTGTGCAGCTCGGCGATCTTCAGTCCCGACATAAGCTGCGCGGCCAGATCGAATTCCGCGGGCTTCGACAGATGCGTGATGTCGCCGGTGTGAATCGCGAGCGGCGGACGCGCCGGCATCGCGTTGACGTAATCGATCGTCTGTTTCAGCGTGCCCGCGACGTCGCGATTCGCCTCTTTGTTGAAGCCGATATGCGTGTCGCTGATCTGCAGGAAAAGCGGCGTGCCAGCCGCTGGCGTCGCGGTGTTCGAGTCGGCCGCGAGCGCGAGTTCGACCGGCGTCAGCACGCCGCCCGACAGCATGAACACGGTGCCGAGGCCGCCGAACGCAAGACACTTCAGCGCGCCGCGACGCGCCGGATCGAATGAATGATGTGACGACATGATGACCTCACGATAGGGATTCGCCGAACCGAACCCGGTTCGTGAGGCATGACTGGCGTGGGGCGGGTTTTATTCCCGTGTTGTGCGGCGTTTGTGGGAGGCGACACCTGTACGCGAATAGAAAGCGGCAAGTAATCGCCGTGATGGATTGCGCATCACGTCAGCCGCCGACCGCCGCGATGATCCGCGCGCGCATCGCGTCGTCGGGCAGCGGTCCCGCTCCCGCGCGCACGTTGTCCGCCATGTATTGCGGCCGCCCGGTGCCCGGAATCACGACGGTCACCGCCGGCTGCGCGAGCACGAATTTCAACAGAATTTGCGCCCAGCTCGTGCAGCCGATTTCGCCCGCCCATGCGGGCAACGGCGTTTTCATCACGCGCGCCAGCAAACCACCGCCGCCGAATGGCTGATTGATCACGACGCCAATGCCGAGATCGACCGCGAGCGGCAGGATGCGCTGCTCGGCCGCGCGATCGTCGGCGGCGTAGTTGATCTGCACGAAGTCGGGCTTCTCGCTGCGCATCACCGCCGCGACTTCGTCGAACGCGCTCGACGTGTAATGCGTGATGCCGAGATAGCGAATCCGGCCGCGCGCTTTCCAGTCGCGCAAGGTCGCGAGCTGCGTGCGCCAGTCGAGCAGATTGTGGATCTGCATCAGATCGACATGCGGCTGCTGAAAACGCCGCAGCGATTCCTCCATCTGCGCGATGCCGGCCTCGCGTCCCTCGGTCCAGACCTTGGTGGCGACGAACGCCTTGCGATGCGCGTCGAGCTGCGTGAGCAGCGCGCCCGCGACCGCTTCCGACGAACCGTACATCGGCGAAGAATCGATTACCGAGCCGCCCGCTTCGAACAGGATGCGCAGCACCTCGGCGAGTTGGGCGTGCGCGGCGGCATCGTCGCCGACGTCGAAGGTGCGCCACGTGCCGCAGCCGATCACCGGCACCGCTTCGCCGGTGGACGGGATCGCGCGGCGGCTCATGCGGGGTAAGGGGGTGACGGATTGCGCGTGCGCCTCAGTTTGCGCGGACGTGACGCGCGACAACGCAAGCGCTGCCGGCAGCCCCAGCGCCGTGCGCAGAAAACGGCGGCGGTGATCGTGGTTCGACGCATGTGCCATAGCGTGTATGGTGCTCTCGTTCATGAAAGTTCGACCACCGTCCACGCTGGCCGGGCTGTCGTCGATGAATAGCGTGTCCGTTGCGGCCCGCGCCGAGGCGTTCGACGCAGCGCGCAGACAGGTTTGCGTGGCGGGCTTCGCCGCGCCGAACGCCGCCGAAAGGACCACGGTCAACCGCTTTAAATCGGGATAAGCCGGTTTTGACAAACCTTGACGGTGATCATTTCGGGCATTTCATTTCTATTGCATATTCCTGCTGGCGCCGGATGAATAAGAAAGGCGGCATGAGCCGCCTTCGCCGTTAGTGATCGACGCTGGTTAGCGCGCTCTCTGCCGCAACGGCCTGAAGAACTTTCGAATTTCGGCCGCGAGCAACGCGGGCTTTTCCATCGCCGCGAAGTGCCCGCCGGCTGGCATTTCGCTCCACTGCGCGACGTTGAAGGTTCGTTCGAGCCAACTGCGCGGCGGATGATTGATCTCCTTCGGAAACAGCGCGAAGCCGACTGGCGTGTCGATGCGCTCGCCGTCGGAGAAACGCATCGGCTGCAGGCGGTTTTCCCAATACATCTGCATCGCCGGGCCGATGCACTGCGTGAACCAGTACAGCGAGATATTGATCAACAGATCGTCTTTCGAGAACACGCTTTCCACGTCGCCGCCGCAATCGCTCCACGCGCGAAACTTCTCGCCGATCCACGCGGCGAGTCCCACCGGCGAATCGTTCAACGACGCGGCGACGGTCAGCGGCTTGGTGCTGTGCTGATGCGCGTAACCGCCTTCGAGTGCGGCCCAGTCGTTCTTCTCGCGCAGATAGTCCTGCTCGGCCGGCGTCAGCTCCCGCTGCGCCGCGCCGATCGCGGGCTCATAGGAACTCGGCAGGAAGTTCAGATGGATGCCGTCGACCACCCGCGGATGATGCGCGGCCAACGCGATCGACACGCCCGCGCCAAGATCGCCGCCCTGCGCGCCGAAGCGCTCGTAGCCGAGCCCGCGCATCAGCGACACCCACAGGTCCGCGACCTGGAACGCGGATATGCCGGCCTGCGCGGGCGCAGGCGAAAACGCGAAGCCCGGCAGCGACGGCGCGACGACGTCGAAGGCGTCGGCGGGATCGGCGCCGAACGCGACCGGATCGCACAACTGATCGAGCAGCGCGCGAAACTCGAAGAAGGAACCGGGCCAGCCGTGCGTGATCACCAGCGGATAAGCCTGAAAGCCGGGCGCGACACTGGCGGCGCGCCGATGTGCGAAGTGCACGGTCTGGCCGTTCACGTCGGCGAGAAATTGCGGCAGCTGGTTCAACCTGCGTTCGGCCGCGCGCCAGTCGAATTGCCCGGCCCAATAGGTCGCGAGTTCGCGCAGCCAGGCGGGGTCGGCGCCCTGCTGCCAGGCGGGCGCGGGCGTCGTGGGCGCCCAGCGGGTGGCGTGGATGCGGCGGCGCAAATCGTCGATGTCCTGATCGGCGATCGCAATCTCAAAGGGGTCGATCTGCATGGCGGGTCGTCCTGGGTCGTTGGCGGCTCATCGTCATCGTACGCGCGTCGGACGAAAGCCGGATAATGGGCGTCCCTTCCCCACCATTCATTCACCGACCCACAGGAGATTGACGCGATGTCCGCTGACGAATCCAAGCTGCCGCGAGTGCTGCTGACGAACGACGACGGTATCGACGCGCCCGGCCTCGCCGTGCTCGAAGCCGTAGCCGCCGAGCTCGCGCACGAAGTCTGGGTGGTCGCGCCCGAGCACGACCAGAGCGGTACGTCGCATTCCATCAGCCTGCATTCGCCGCTGCGCGTGAGCCGCCAGGGCGAACGCCGTTTCGGCGTCACCGGCACGCCCGGCGATTGCGTCGTGATGGGCGTGCGTCATCTGATGCGCGAGGCGCCGTCGCTGGTGCTGTCCGGCGTCAATCGCGGCGGCAACCTCGGCATCGAAACGATGTTCTCGGGCACGGTCGGCGCGGCGATGACGGGTCTGCTGCTCGGGCTGCCGTCGTTCGCGCTGAGCCAGGCGTTCAGCGATCGCGAGCGCGTTCGCTGGGACACCGCGCGCACGCTCGCACCCGGTGTGATCCGTCAATTGCTCGCGATCGAGCATGCGGCGCCGACCTGCCTGAACATCAACTTTCCCGATGTCGATGCCGCCGACGCCGGTCCGCTGACGCCGACGCGCCAGGGCGTCGGGCTCGTCAGGGACATCGAGGTGCTGCCTGAAGTCGACCCGCGCGGCATCGCGTATCACTGGCTGCGCTTCGATCGTGGCCCGCGCGAGAACGATGCCGACAGCGAAACGGCAACGGTCGCGGCGGGTCGCGTATCGGTCACGCCGCTTGCGTTCGATCGCACCGACGAAGCCACCTTTGCGCGGCTCGCCGCGTCATTGATCTAACGGTTGGCTAGGGCGCGGCGCCCTGCTTCAGTGCGCCCCAGGTCCCGATGGCTCGGGTCTGCCGAAGGCGGGCATCGTACCGTTCTCACGCGCGCGCACGAGTTCGGCCTCTACTTCGGCGCGGGTTTTGGGGCCGTTGCTGGCGACCGCCGGATTTGCGGCCTGGTTGGTCAGCCCCGCGCGCGGCATCGACCATGGCGACTCGACGCCTTGCGTGGCATATTGCGACGACGGCCGCGCCTCTGGCACGACGCTGGCCGCTTTCTTCCCAGACCGCTCGGCAGTAGAACTTTTCCGGTGGCTGCCGCCCCGCGCATGACTACCCGATGTCGTCGCAACGCTTTGCGCTGAGCGCGGTTTCGTCGTAGTACCCGACGCAATGTGGCCATGGTGTGCGTGCCCGGTCTTTGCCGTGGGTGGCGCCTGGGTCCGGTTCGAAGTCACCGCAGGCTGCGGCGGCAAACTCGTCTGCTGCGGCTGCGGCTGTTGCTGCAGCTGTTGCTGCGCCTTGTTCGACTCCCGCGCGAACTGTAGTGCGGCGATGGCCAGAGCGTCGCCCGCCTGCGCTCCAATCGACGCGGCCGGCTGACCCCGCAAGGCGGTCACGTCGTCGCGCAGCGCATGGCGGCGGGTTGCCGGCGCGACCGTCGCCACGCCGGGCTGGCCTTCGCTCTGCCCCGCCGCCGCGCCCATCGTGCTGACACCCCGCTCGCCATAGGCGACGAGACTCACGTCCCGACCGGACGACCAGTCGTTGTCCAGTTGCGACACATAGGCCCCAAGCGTCACCGCGCCGAAGACGAGGCCCGTCAACACGATCATTCTCGGTTCGCTATACAAGGCACGCTCCCCATTCCAACCGATCGACCGCCGAAGTCGACGCACGCGCATGCGATCGACCCATTAGTCAAAGTGTGGGCGATACGAATGACAGTGTTTTCCTTTTTAGACCCAACAAGCTGCGAATCGGCGGATCTGGTCGGGGATGTGTCCGAAATCGACGGGTATTCCTCCGTTCAAACGCGCTCTGAAGGTGACGACGAGCGGCAACGCGATCCTCGTCGACCTGGACGGCCAGCGCGTGGTGAGCGCCAACGACGCGACCAATGCGCTGCCCGCGGCGTTCCAGTCGGGCAGCTTCGGCGTGCGGCGCTTCGGTGTCGGCGTATCGCACGACGCCAGGCAGCGCGACCGGCAAGGTCCATCTCGCCGCGAACCAGAGCGCGTCGATCAAGGTCGAGTACGTGCACGGCACGGGGACCGCGAGCATGCATCTGTTGTGGTCGAACCCGGCTGCGAAAAGCCCTGGTGTGTTGAAGATCGTGCCGTCGGATTCGCTGGTGACGTCGATCTGATAGGGATGGTTGTGGCGGGCGGCGCGGTGGGGTTGAAACCGCGCCGCCGCGCCGGCTTTTAGCAAGCCGGGTGTTAATCCCTCAAACTAAAAACCGTTTTAATGCCGCTTTAACCCGCACAAATTTCCCGATTATCCGCAAGCGGCAAGAAGTTACCGGTCTTGCCATCGAGCGCAAGCATTTCACCGCTTTCGATATTGAAGATCCAGCCATGCAGCCGCAGCGTCTTGTTCACGAGTCCGACCGCCACCGACGGATGCGTGCGGATGTTGCTGAGCTGCGCGATCACGTTGTCCTTGACCAGCGCCTCGAGACGCTCGGCATCCGAGCAGTAGTGGCGCGACGCGTTGATCGCCTTCGCCGCATCCGCGTGACGCAGCCAGCTCGCGACCGCCGGCATGTGCTCCAGATTCGTGCAGCTCGATATCGCCGTCATCGCGCCGCAGTTCGAATGCCCGCAGATCACGATGTCGGTCACGCCGAGCACGGCAATCGCATATTCGACGGTCGCCGACACGCCGCCCGGCTCCGGGCCGTACGACGGCACGATGTTGCCCGCGTTGCGGATCACGAACAGCGACCCCGGTTCGGTCTGCGTCAGCAGTTCCGGCACCACGCGGCTGTCCGAACAGGTCACGAAGAGCGTGCTGGGATTCTGCGCGGTCGACAACCGCTTGAAGAGCGCGCTTTGCTGTGGAAAGACCTCGCGTTGAAAGCGGATCAGACCTTCGATGATTTCCTGCACGATATTCTCCAGAGAATCGAAGAGACGGATTGGAAGTTGCCGCGACTATACCGCAGCCTTTCAATCGTCGCGCGAATCACCGTGCTAATCGTCGGACGCTCCTGCCGCGAATTGCCAGCGAAATCATGGCGTGCCTGCACGTGCCATAAAAAAGACCCGGCTGCCGGCAGCCGGGTCCAACTCTCTCGCTCACACGCGTTAAACGGTGTGCGCGTCGATACTGTAGCCGCGCCGGCGTCGCGGATCAGTCGCCGCGATGGAAGAGTCCTTTCCACCGCGGCACGAATGGCTTGACCCGATACGAGCAAGCGGGCCGTTCAATCGAAGTCGCGCGTCTCGAGCTCCACGGACCGTCCCCCGTTGCGTTCGAGCACCCGCCGCGTAGCATTTTCAATGCGGGCGCGGTTCGCCTCGAACGCTCCCACCAGATCGTGAGCAGACGGGGCGCCGTTGCCGAGGCTGCCATTGCCGAAATGGTCGTTGAGCGCGTCGAGCGATACGCTGCACCATACGTCCTTCCCGTCCACATTGGCCTCGTAGGCGACGCGCGCAGCAGCCACCACTTCCCGGCGTCCGGTGAATTCGATCCTCATGATTGTCCTCCGTGTGTCAAAGGGAAATCCGAATACGCAACGGTCGTGCCCAATCCGGCCGGCTCGCCGGCTGCCCAGGCGCGAGCACGCATTCTCCGCAAGGTGCATACTCCTGACCGGCCGCCACGCGCGGCCGCGCCGATGCGTCGCAGCAAGGCCTCCTCCGGGCCGTCGACGCATTCAACATATCGATACTACGCCCTTCATGTCCCGCAATACTCAATCTTCACGCCCGCTCGTGATCGCCGCCGTGATGGCCTCGATGGCGATGGTCGCGATCGAAGCGACCATCGTGTCGACCGCGATGCCGCAGATCGTCTCGCAACTCGGCGACCTGCATTTATACAGTTGGGTGTTCTCGTCGTTCCTGCTCACGCAGACCGCGATGACGGTGGTGTTCGGCAAGCTCGCCGACCTCTATGGGCGCAAGCCCGTGATCCTCGCGGGCATCGCGATCTTCCTCGTCGGCTCGGTGCTCGCCGGCTTCGCGTGGTCGATGCCGGCGATGATCGTGTTCCGCCTGATCCAGGGGATCGGCGCGGGCGCGATCCAGCCGGTCACGCTGACCGTCGTCGCCGATCTGTACCCGGCGCGCGAACGCGGCAAGGTGCAGGGTTATCTCGCGAGCGTGTGGGCGATTTCGGCGGTCGTGGGTCCGATGGTCGGCGGCTTCATCATTCACAACCTGTCGTGGGCGTGGATCTTCTGGATGAACGTGCCGATCGGGCTCGCGTCGGCGGCGGGCTTCATCGCGTTCCTGCGCGAATCCGAACGGCACGCGCGGCCGTCCATCGACTTCGCCGGCGCCGCGCTGTTCATGACCGCGATCGCAGCCCTGATGATGGCGCTGACCTACGCCGGCGACGACGCGTTGGCGCCAGCCTCGCTCGCAGGCGGCGTCTTCGTGCTGTGCGTGCTGCTGTTCGTGCTGCAGGAGCGTCGCGCGGCCGAACCGATGATCTCGTTCGCGCTATGGAGCCGCCGCCCGATCGCCGCGTGCAACGGCGCGACGGTGCTGGCCGGCATGATCCTGATGGGCGCGACCACGTTCCTGCCGATGTACGTGCAGGGCGTGCTGCATCGTTCGCCCGTGGTGGCCGGCCTCGCGCTGACGATGATGATGGTCGGCTGGCCCACCGGCGCGACGTTCGCGGCGAAGTCGTTTCACCGGCTCGGTTTGCGGCGCATCCTGATCTGCGGCAGCGCGTTCGTGCCGCTCGGCGCGGTGCTGCTGCTGTTGCTGTCGCCGGGCGCGTCGCCGCTCGTTGCCGGGTTCGCGTCGCTGATCATGGGCTTTGGCATGGGGACCTCGAGCGTCAGTTCGCTCGTGCTGATCCAGGAGATCGTCAGAATGGACGAACGCGGCAGCGCGACCGCGTCGAACCTGTTTTCGCGCAATCTCGGCAGCACGCTCGGCGCGACGCTGTTCGGCGCGGTGCTGAACTTCGGGCTCAGTCATTCGCAGGGCGTCGCGACGGTTACGTCGGATCAGCTGAAGGCGCTGCTGCAGAACCGCGCCGCCGACCTCGGCGACAGCGATCTGGTCCGGCTCGTGCTGCACCAGTCGCTGCATCTGACCTTCGTGTCGATGTTCGTGATCGCGCTATTCGTGGTCGCGCTGCTCGCGCTGGTCCCAACGATCCGATTCGGCGACGACAAGCCGGCACCACTCAAGGCCTTGTCGCCGCTCGAGGACTGAGTCGCGCGGCGTCGCGAACCGCTTGCGTTCGCGAGCGCTACGAGCCGCCCGCCGGCAGCGTCGCCGCGAAGAAATCACGCACCTGTGCCGCGGTTCGCGCATGAATCGCGGCGCGATCGACACCCGGCCCGTCCTTGCAGATCGGCGCCAGACGCTCCATCGCCTCGGGCTCGCACACATCCATGAACGTATAGTGCGAGGCGCCCGGCACCATCGTCACCTTCGCTTGCGGCATGAAGCCCGCGATGCGGTGAATGTTGGTGTTGACTGGCGCGGTCGTGTCCGCCTCGCCCGCGAGCAGCGCGACCGGAATCGTCACTTCCCTGAACGACGCACTGCTGAATGCCTCGCCGAGCGCGGGTGCGATCGCGAACGCGGCTTTGACGCGCGGATCGCGATACGAGTCGCCCGAGCGCGCGCGCGACGCGTTCGTTTCCGCCGATAGCCCCTCGACCGTCAGCGCCTGCGCGCCCGGCGCGTGCGCGAGATTGGCGGCTTCGGGCGGCGAGCAGATCGCATCGGCTTCGGGCGACGTGCAAAAGCGCTCGAATGCGACGCGATCGGTCCGTGCGCCCGCGACTTCGAGCACCGTATAGCCGCCGAGCGAAAAGCCCAGCGCGCCGATCCGCGTGGTGTCGACGCGCGGACCGAAACGCGGGTCCGCGAGCACCCCGTCGAGCACTTCGCTCAAATCGGTCGCGCGCTCCCACCAGAGGATGAAGCCGTCGCGCGTGCGCGGCTCCAGCGCGTTGTTACCCGGATGGTTGACGCCCGCGACGACATAGCCCTGCGCGGCCAGCGACGCCGCGAGCCAGTCGAGACTGTCCGCGCTGCCGCCGGTGCCGTGCGATAGCAGCAGCAACGGGTATTTGGGCTGCGCGGCGGACAACGGCGCATCATCGGCGGCCGCGTGGCCGACGAACATCGGATGGCCCGGCGCGCCGATATCGTGAGGCGTCTCGGGTTGCGCCGCATCGGCCGGGTACCAGATGCGCGTGATCAGCGCCTGCGTTTGCGCGCCGCGCCAGTTGCGGGCCACGGCGGGGTGAAATACGCGGCTCGTTTCGCCGACATGCCAGCCGGCGGAGGCGGTTTGCGCGATGGCGTTCGCCGGCAACGAAGCCCACATCGCGCCAGACAGCGCCCCTGACAACGCCGCGGTCAACGACACCACCACCGCGCTCGACAGCGCGGCACAACCTCGACGCATCATGGTTAGTTCTCGCAAATGGGGATCAATAGATCGGTGACGCAGGGATGTTGCTCGCTGCGATCGGGCGTGCTTCGATACAGTTCCAGCCCCGGCCGCTGATCGCGCCGGTAGCCGCTGCGCGGCAGCCAGCCGCTGTACAGCGCCCTGAAAGTGGGCGAGATCAGCGCATAAGGGCCGACGAGGCGGTGCACCGCATACAGCCCGCCTTCGAGCCGCAGCGGCTCGATGCCCGGCGGCGGCCCGGCAACACGCGGGCGTTGCGCGGCTTCGTCGAGCCGCTCCATCGCACTGCTCAACGCCGCCTGCGAGCCCGCGACAATTGCCGCGTGATAGCAAAACCCGCCAGCCATCGACGGATCGCGCGCGCAAATGCCGACCCGCTGTTGCAACAGCGGGTTCTCGTCGCAGCGCAGCGTCGTCATCAGCGTGTGGAAGGTCTGGCCGATCGTCGCAATCGGGCCGTCATGGCGAAGGCACAGCACGTCGAGCGGCGCAAGCTCGGTGACTTCGACGGACGGCAGCGCAGGCGTGCTTTGGCTTTCGGTGCTTTCGTCACGGTTATCGTCGACGCCATCGTGAATGCGGGCGCCGTCGCCGTCGCCTCGCTGCGCGATGCGCGCTTGCGCCGTTCGCAGGGTCCGCGCCGAAGCTGTCGAAACCGCCGGATTCGCCACCAGATGCCGCTGCCGGGTCCTAAATTCGCTCGGCGACACACCGGTGAAATCGCGAAACGCGCGCGCGAATGCTTGGGGACTGTCGTAGCCGGCGTCGTGCGCGACCGCGGTGACCTGCGCGGCGTCGGTCAACCGCTGGGCCGCCTCGGCGAGCCGCAGACGCTTGACGGTGTCGCCGACGCTCTCGCCCATCAACGCCCGATAAATCCGGTGGAAGTGATACGGCGACATATGCGCGACGGCCGCGAGGCTGTCGAGCGTGTGTCGCGCGCCGGGCTCGACCAGAATGGCCTCGACCACGCGAGCGATCCGTCGACGGTAATCACGTTCGGTGCTGGGCTTCATCATGGCGCCACGATAGCGGTCTGCGCGCCGCGAGGCGGTGCAGAACTTGCTGATTTTCGCGTTTTCGCGCTTCGCGTTTTGCCAGCAGACGGGCGGCCAGGCTCTCGCGCTGCGTCACATTATGATCGACAATCCACGCGGCTCCCTGACGCCAGAACGGCTTTCACGGCGCCGTCAACTGCCCTTCGCATACAGCGTCGAATCGGCGAACCCTTCGGCGGCCAGCACCTGGCCGACCAGAATCAGCGCGGTGCGCTCGATCGCGCTGCCCTGCACCTTCGCGACGATATCGTCGAGCGTGCCAGTGATCTTTTCCTCGTCGGGCCAACTCGCGCGATAGATCACCGCGATCGGACACGCGCCGCCGTAATGCGGCCGCAGCTCATCGACGATGCGCGCGAGATGCCGCACGCCGAGGTGAATCGCCAGCGTCGCGCGATGGCGCGCGAGATCGCCCAACTGCTCGCCTTCGGGCATCGACGTTTTGCTCGCGTAGCGCGTGAGGATCAGCGTCTGCGACACGTCGGGCAGCGTCAACTCGCAGCCGAGCGCCGCCGCGCATGCGGCCGTCGCGGTCACGCCGGGCACGATTTCGTAAGGAATGGCCAGGTCGCGCAAACGGCGGATCTGCTCGCCGATCGCACCGTACAGCGACGGATCGCCCGAATGCACGCGCGCGACATGCTGGCCCTTCGCGTGCGCCGCCGCGAGCAGCGCGACGATCTGGTCGAGATCGAGCTCCGCGGTGTTGATCACCTGTTGCGCGCCATGACCTTCGAGCACCGCGGCCGGCACCAGCGACCCCGCATACAGGATCACCGGACAACTGCGCACGAGACGCTGCCCTTTGACCGTGATCAGTTCCGGGTCGCCCGGACCCGCGCCGATAAAAAACACTGTCATTCAGTACTCCAATTATTTGCTCACTTACCCGAATCCGCATTCGCCTGCGCGGACAACGCATCGAGAAGATCGGCAACGCTGGCGAACTCGCGATCGACCTCGGGCAACACCGGCCGTCGCAGCATGATCACCGGCAAGCCGCGTTCGCGCGCGACCTCGAGCTTCGCCTCGGTCGCGCCGCCGCCGCTGTTCTTGCTGACGACCACGTCGAACGCCTGCAGCGCGAACAGCGCGCGTTCGCCGTCGAGCGTGAACGGTCCGCGCGCCGCGAGGATGCGCGAGCGCGCCGTGTCCGGATGCGAATCGAGCACGCGCACGGTCCAGAATTGATGCGGCGGAATCTCGTCGAGATGCGCGAGCGGTTCGCGCCCGAGCGTGAAAAGCGGCCGCCTGAACGGCGCGAGCGTGTCGATCAGTTCGTCCCAGTCATCGACCATGCGCCAGTCGTCGCCGGCTTGCGGCTGCCACGCTGGACGCCGCAGCGCCCAGCACGGCACCTTCGCCGCGCGGCACGCGTCTACGGCATTCGCGCTGATCCGCGCCGCGTACGGATGCGTCGCGTCGATCACGAGGCCGATCGCTTCGCTCGCGAGGTAACGCGCCAGACCCGCACTGCCGCCGAAACCGCCGACGCGCACCGCGCACTTCAAGTCGTCGGGGACCTTGCCGAGTCCCGCGAGACTGTACACATGCGCGGGACCGAGTTGGCGCGCGATCTTCAGCGCGTCGCCAGTGCCGCCGAGCAGCAGGATGCGCGTCATCGCGCGACTCCGACGATGTTGCCCTGCCGGTCGATCGCGAAGATTTCGACGCTGACCTGCGGCGGCACGATATCGCGAGCAACGGCCAAAGCGTGCTGACAGACGATATCGCCGAGCGGCACCTGCCGCGCGTGAGCGAGCGCGAGCGCCTGCTGGCTCGTGTTGGCCGCGCGCATCGCCGCTTGCAGCGCGGCGTCGGCGCCATGCGCGGCAGCCCAGCCGGCGAGTTGTTCGAGATCGATGCTGGAGTTGCGGCTATGCAGATCGAGATGGCCGGCCGCGAGCTTGCTGAGCTTGCCGAAGCCGCCGCAAATGCTCAGCCGCTCGACCGGCGCGCGCTTCACATGCTTGAGCACTGCGCCCACAAAATCGCCCATTTCGATCAGCGCGATATCGGGCAGGCCGTAATGCGCGCGCATCGCGTCCTCGCTCGCGTTGCCGGTGCAGGCGGCCACATGCGTATAGCCGTTCGCGCGCGCGACGTCGATGCCCTGGTGGATCGACGCGATATACGCCGAGCACGAAAACGGCCGCACGATGCCGGTGGTGCCGAGTATCGACAGTCCACCGACAATCCCGAGTCGCGGGTTCATCGTTTTCAGCGCGAGCGCTTCGCCGCCTTCGACGCCGATCGTCACTTCGAAGCCGCCGCGATACGCGTGGCGCGCGGCGAGTTCGTCGAGGTGCTGCGTGATCATCTGGCGCGGGACCGGATTGATCGCCGGTTCGCCGACCGGCAGCGTGAGCCCCGCGCGCGTGACCGTGCCGACGCCCGGCCCCGCGCGAAAGATCACACCGGGCCCGGGCATGAGGCGCACGCGCGCGAACACGAGCGCGCCGTGGGTCACGTCGGGATCGTCGCCGGCGTCCTTGATCGTGCCGGCTTCGGCGATCCGCTCGCCGTCCGTCGCGGCAAGCCGGCAGAACGTGAGCCGCATCGGCACATGCTGGCCCTTCGGCAAGACGATCTCCGCGACCTCGCTGACCTCGCCCGCCAGCAGTAGACGAGCGGCCGCGAGCGACGTCGCGGTCGCGCAACTGCCGGTCGTATAGCCGCTGCGCAGCGGCGCCGGCTGTTCGGGAGTCTCGTCGCGCATCACGAATCGGCCGATGGTTTGGCGGGTTTGGTCACGTCGAGCAGTGTGATCGGCAACGCCTGGCGCCACGTATCGAAGCCGCCGAGCGGTTGCGCGTGAGCGAGCCCGATGCGCGTCAGCGTACCGCCATGCCGCTCGCGCCATGCGGCGAGCACCGCCTCGCCTTGCAGCGTCACCGCGTTCGCGACGAGCCGGCCGCCGTCGCGCAGTTGTGTCCAACAGGTGTCGAGCACGTCGGGCTCCGTCACCCCACCGCCGATGAACACCGCGTGCGGCGCCGGCAGTCCCCGCAACGCGTCGGGCGCGCGGCCGGCCACGAGTTGCAGCCCGGGCACGCCCAAGGCATCGCGATTCTGTTCGATGAAGCGCTGCCGCGCTTCGTTCGCTTCGATCGCGATCGCGCGACACGTGGGATGCGCGCGCATCCATTCGATTCCGATCGAACCGCTGCCCGCGCCGACGTCCCACAGCAATTCGCCGGGCGCGGGCGCGAGGCGCGCGAGCGTGATGACGCGCACGTCGCGCTTGGTCAACTGGCCGTCGTGGATAAAGGCGTCGTCGGGCAAACCGCAGGTCAGCGGCAGACGCGGCGCATGCGCCGACGCGCGGCACTCGAGCGCGATCAGATTGAGCGCGGCCATCTCGCCGGCCGGCCATTGATCCGCGCGGCCATCGACACGCCGTTCGCGTGCGCCGCCCAGATGTTCGAGCACGGTCATGGCAGTCGCGCCGAAACCGCGCGCATCGAGCGAGGCCGCCAGTGCCGCGGGCGTGCGCCCGTCCGCGCTCAGCACGAACAGACGCGCGCCGTCACGCAGATCCGCATTCAGCGCGGCAAGCGGTCGGCCGACCAGCGAGACGGTCGCGACATCCTGCAACGCCCAGCCGAGCCGCGCGGCCGCGAGCGACAAGGACGACGGCGCCGGCAGCACGCGCAACTCGCCGGCCGGCAACTGCCGCGCGAGCGTCGCGCCGACGCCGAACAGCATCGGGTCGCCGCTCGCGAGCACGCACACCGCGTGCGGACGCTCGGCGAGCAACGGCGCGAGATCGAACGGACGCGGCCACGCGGCACGGCGCGCGGCGAGCCGCGCGGGCAGCATCGCCAGATGGCGCTCGCCGCCGTACACGACCGACGCGCCCAGCAACGCACGCCGCGCGGGCCGCCCCAAACCGGCGAAGCCGTCGTCGCCAATGCCCACTACGGTCAGCCATGCCGGCATGCATCCATCCTCATCAGTTGCGTCGATTCTTTAGCGATTGCACTGCGTCACGCATGCGCCTTTGCGCAGGCTCGGAGCGCGGGGTTGCGAAAGTCCGCATGATACCGCCGCCATGCGGCCCCCGGGTTCGTGGCAGAGCGCCATGCTGCCGGGATCTCCGGCATCGCGCGATGGCCGGCAAACAGGCGCTGCGGCCACAGCGTAAAGATATAATGGCCGCTTTCATTGCCCACGGTCAGCCCGCAGCGCTTTTCGGCCGCACAGCTCACGCCGGCCCTCGTCGGGCAGCATGCAGCGAGGCCGCAGCCATGCCGTCGCGCGACGCTAAACCCGGTGCCCCTTTGAATCGAGCTTCATCTCCCACCGTTTCGTCCCACGCGGTCACGACACCTCGGCCCTCGGCATGTCCGGGGTTGCTGCGCATCGTCCCCGCGCGCGACGGCGGCATCTGCCGCATCAAACTGCCCGGCGGCGTCCTGAGCGCGGCGCAGGCACGCGCGATCGCCGATGCGAGCACGCGGCACGCGAACGGCGTCGCCGAGCTGACCAATCGCGCGAATCTGCAACTGCGCGGCGTGCGTAACGGACACGAAGCGGCGTTGAGCGCGGCGCTGATCGGCGCGGGGCTTGGACCGGCGGGCGCGCTCAGTTCCGCCGACGACGTCCGCAACGTGATGATCAGCCCCGCCGCCGGCCGCGATCCGCACGCGCTGATCGACACGACGCCGCTGTGCGGAGAACTGCTGACGCTGCTGCAAGGCGATGCGCGCTTCGTAGCGTTGTCGCCGAAATTCGCGCTGCTGCTCGACGGCGGCGAACAGCTTGCGCGGGTCGATCATCCGCATGACGTGTGGCTCGCGGCGTCGGCTGACGAAGAAGGCGTGCGCTTCGTGTTCGGCCTCGCGGGGTGCCCGGCTCCGGCAGGCGAGAACTCGAACCCGCGCGACCATCGCGATTCCAACGGCACGGGCGCGCTCGCGGCGGTGCCGCCGTCGCGCGTGCCCGCGCTCCTGCGCGCGTTGCTGCACACGTTCCTCGACCTCGCCGCAGCCGACGCGACCCGCATGCGCGACCTGCTCGCCACGCATTGCGCCGACGCGCTGCTGCAGCACGCGCAGCGCTACGTCGATTTCCCGCTAGCGCGCGACGCATCGCTGAGCCACTGGCAACGGCACATCGCCGCCGACCCATCGCTGCGGCTCGGCGCGCACGCGCAGCGCGGCGACGGCAGGTCGCATGTCGGCGGCCATCCACCGCTCGGCAGGATCGATGCGGCCACGCTGCGCGCCCTGGCTGCGCTCGCGCAAAAACACGGCAACGGCAGGTTGCACGCGACGCCATGGCAAAGCGTGCTGCTGCCCGACATCGCGACGACAGCGGTGCCCGCCGTGCTCGCGAAGCTGATCGCACTCGGTCTCGCGTGCGATCCCGCGCAGGCCATCACGCACGTGATCGCCTGCGCCGGTTCGGCCGGCTGCGCGAAGGGCCTCGCCGACACCAAGACCGACGCGCTGCAACTCGCCGAGCGCTTGCCCGCCGGCGTCGACGTGCATCTGACCGGCTGTCCGCGCTCCTGCGCGGCCGCCCATCGCGCGCCCTATACGCTGCTCGCCGCCGCACCCGGCCTCTACGACCTTTATCGACGCGACGGCCGCCCCGGCTTCGGCCAATGCGTCGCGCCCCACCTGACGATCGACGAGGCCGCCGCGCTGCTCGCGCGCCTCGCCCGGAGTACTCCACATGCTTGATTACATTCGCGACGGTCAGGAAATCTATCGCCAATCGTTCGCGACGATCCGCGCGGAGGCCGACCTCGCGCGCATCCCCGCCGACCTCGAAAAGCTCGCGGTGCGCGTGATCCACGCGTGCGGCATGGTCGACGTGATCGACGACCTCGCGTTCTCCGACGGCGCCGGCAGCGCGGGCCGCCGCGCGCTCGCGCAAGGCGCGCCGATCCTGTGCGATGCGGGCATGGTCGCGCAAGGCATCACGCGCGCGCGGCTGGCCGCGAACAACGAAGTGATCTGCACGCTCACGCGCCCGGACGTGCCCGCGCTCGCGCGCGAAATCGGCAACACGCGCTCGGCCGCCGCGCTCGAATTGTGGCGCCCGCATCTGGCGGGCAGCGTCGTCGTGATCGGCAATGCACCGACCGCGCTGTTTCATCTGCTCGACATGCTCGATGCCGGCGCGCAGAAGCCCGCGCTGATTCTCGGCTTTCCGGTCGGCTTCGTCGGCGCGGCGGAATCGAAAGCGGCACTCGCGCAAAACAGCCGCGGCGTCCCCTATGTGGTCGTGCACGGACGGCGCGGCGGCAGCGCGATGGCCGCCGCCGCGGTCAACGCGCTTGCGACGGAGGTCGAATAAATGGCGAGCCAGCTAACGAGTCGCGGACGGCTGTACGGCATCGGCGTCGGTCCCGGTGACCCGGAATTGCTGACGTTGAAGGCGCTGCGGCTGCTCAAAGCGGCGCCGGTGGTCGCGTATTTCGTCGCGAAGGGCAAGAAGGGCAACGCGTTCGGCATCATCGAGGCGCATCTGCACGACGCGCAGCAGCATCTGCCGCTCGTCTATCCGGTCACCACCGAAGCGCTCGAACCGCCGCTGTCGTACGAAGCGATCATCGCGGACTTCTATGACACCGCCGCCGAAATCGTCGCGGGCCATCTCGACGCGGGCCGCGACGTCGCGGTGATCTGCGAAGGCGATCCGTTCTTCTATGGCTCGTACATGTATCTGCACGACCGGCTCGCGGCGCGCTACGACAGTGAGGTGGTGCCCGGCGTGTGCTCGATGCTCGGCGGCGCGGCGGTGCTCGGCGCGCCGCTCGTGTATCGCAACCAGAGCTTGTCGGTGCTGTCGGGCGTGCTGCCCGAAGATGAATTGCGCCGCCGTCTGGCCGACGCCGACGCGGCGGTCATCATGAAACTCGGCCGCAATTTCGACAAGGTACGGCGCGTGCTCGACGAACTCGGACTCGCGCACCGCGCGCTGTACGTCGAACGCGCGACGATGCGAAATCAGCGCATCGTGCCGCTCGCGGAAGTCGATCCGATGGCGTCGCCGTATTTCTCACTGCTGGTCGTTCCGGGGCAAAAATGGCAAGGATGAACGCGCCCGCCATCGTGATTCTCGGCACGGGCGCGCTTGCGACCGCGCGGCAGATTCAGGCGTCGTATGTCGAGCGTGGCGCGCATGCCGCGGCCGGCGTTGCCACGGACTGCCAGGTCCATGCGCTGCAGGGGCGCGTCGACGCCGACGTCTCGTACAGCGAACTCGGCGCGCATCTGCGCGAGCTGTACGCGCGCGGCATGCCGATCGTCGCGCTGTGCGCGGCCGGCATCGTGATTCGCTGCCTCGCGCCGCTGCTGTCGAACAAAGGCGCCGAGCCGCCGGTCCTCGCGGTCGCCGAGGACGGCAGCGCGGTCGTGCCGCTGCTCGGCGGCCTCGCGGGCGTCAACGTGATGGCGCGCGACATCGCCGCGGCGTTGGCCGTGCAGCCCGCGATCACGACGAGCGGCGAGCTGCGTTTCGGCACCTGCGTGCTCAATCCGCCCGATGGCTATGCGCTCGCCGACCTAGGTCAGGGCAAGCGCTTCGTGTCGGATCTGCTCGCGGGCGAAAGCACGCGCATCGAAGGCGACGCGCCGTGGCTCGACGACGCGCAACTGCCGCGCTCGGAGTCGGCGCGTCTCGCGATTCGCGTGACGCCGCGCGCGTGGGATGGGCGTGAAGACGAACTCGTGATTCATCCGCGCAGTGTGGTGGCGGCTGTCGCCAGCGGCGATGCCGATGCCGCCGACGCGATCGTCGCGTGCGTGCGCGCGGCACTGAACGCGCAGCGTCTCGCGATGCTTTCGCTTGCTGCCTTGCTCGCGCCATCGACGAGCATGGCCGACCCGGCGCTCGCGCAAGCGGCAAGGCTTCTCGAGGTGCCGCTGCGCTTCGCCGATGCCAGCGCCGAACAGGGCGAATCGAGTGCCGCAAGCTTGCTGCATACCGCGCTGCGCGTCCCCCACGAAACGCTGCACGACGACGCACAACCCAACGTCGCGCTCGCCCTCTCCCCGCTCGCCATCGACCCCGCGACGCTCGGCCGTGCCCGCGGCCGTCTGACCGTGATCGGCCTCGGCCCCGGCCGGGCCGAGCTGATGGTCCCGGCCGCGCGCACCGCGTTGAACGAAGCCACCGACATCCTCGGCTACGACACCTACGTGAAAATGGCCGGCCCGCTGCGTGCCGGTCAGCGCGTGCACGGCACCGACAATCGCGAGGAAACGCAGCGCGCGCGGCACGCGTTCGAGCTCGCGAGCGAAGGCCGCTCGGTCGTGATGGTGTCGTCGGGCGACCCCGGCGTGTTCGCGATGGCGGCCGCCGTGCTCGAAGCGCTCGAAGCTTCCCGGAACGACGCATGGGCGGCCGTCGAACTATCGATCGTGCCGGGCGTGTCGGCCGCGTTCGCGACCGCCGCGCAGGCCGGCGCGCCGCTCGGCCACGACTTCTGCATGCTGTCGCTGTCGGACAACCTGAAGCCGTGGACGATCATCGAAACCCGCCTGCGCCATGCGGCGCAAGCCGATCTCGTGATGGCGTTCTACAACCCGATTTCGCGCGCGCGTCCGTGGCAACTCGACAAGGCACTCGACATCGTGCGGGAGTATCGCGTGCCATCGACCCAGGTGGTGCTGGGTCGCGATATCGGCCGGCCCGGCGGCACGCTGCGCACGCTGACGCTCGGCGAGCTTCGCTCGGCCGATGTGGACATGCGCACGATGGTGATCGTCGGGTCGTCGCTGACGAGAAGATTCGCTTGCGGTCATCACGGCGCGCAGTGGGTGTACACGCCGCGGTGGTACGAGTAAGCGGACCGTACCGGGTGGTACCAGCCCGCCCCGCTCACGCCACCTTCAGATCCTGCACCGCCCGCTGCCTCACGCCCAGGTCGTCCCACAACTCCGGATGGCACGTGAACACCAGAATCTGATGCCGCGTCGCCGCGTCGATCAACGCGCGTTTGAGCGCGTCGCGGCGCGCGGCATCGGTGTGTACCGCGGCGTCGTCGAGCATCAGCAGAGTCGGCCGGCCTGAGGCCTGCAAGAGATCCGCGTACGCGAGCCGCGTCAGGATGCCGAGCTGTTCGCGCGTGCCGAAGCTGAGCGCATCGAGCAGTTCCGCGCGGCCGTCGCGATCGAGCATCGCCGGAATCAGATCGTCGCCGAGCGCGAGGCTCGACTGCGGAAAAAGCCGCTTCAGGTAGTGACCGACCCGCTCGGTCAACGGCGCACGCAGTTGGGCGAGCGCGGCGTCGCGTTCGTCGACCAGCACTTCGTCGAGCAGACTCAGCGCGCTCGCGCGCAGGCGCAGTTCGTCGTTGCGACGCGTGGCCTGCTCAACCTGGGCTTCGAGCGCGGCAAGCCGTTCGCCGAGGCCCGATGCGCCCATCGTTTCGAGCTGGCTACGCAACTCCGCGATCCGCAGTTGACGCTCGCGCTGCTCGTTGCGCGCGAGGTCCGCCGATGCGCGATAGCGCTTCGCCTCCGCCACGGGGTCGTCCAGACGCGCCGCATCGAGTTCGCGCTCGCGCTCGCCGCGCTGGTTCTTCAGCGCATCGACCTTGACGCGTTGCTCGACGATATGCGCCTGCCACTGCGCGCGCTTGCGCCGAAACGCTTCGTCGTTCAACTGCGCTTCTTTACGCTGCAACTGCGCCGTGAGCGAATCGGCCTTCGCAACGCCGCTGGATTGCGCGCCCGCCGCCTGCGCGAGCACCTTGCGCGCGGTCTCCAACGCGTCGCGCGCGATGTCGGCGTTGCGGCGCGCGTCGTCGAGCGGCGGCGCCGCGGACACGTCGGGCAGACTGGCAAGGCGCTCGCTCGACGCCTGCAAGCGCGCCGCCGTCGATGCCAGCGCCGCGCGCAATGCATCGATGCCTTGCGGCGCATGGACTTCGAGTATCCTGGCCTGGCTCTTCTGTTGCGCGACCAGCGTTTTCCATTGCTCGTGACGCGCCTGCGCATCGCCCACCGACGCGACGCCGAGCGACCGCAGCAACTGCGCGTGCTTCGCCTCGAGCGACGCCAGCTCCGACAACCGCGCGGACAGATCGGACACGCCCGGAATCACGCGCAATTCGCCGAGCTTCCCGAGACCGATGCGCTTTTCATCGTCGACATGCAGCACGCCCGTGCCGCTGATCGTCTGATCGTCGACGCTCAACTCGCCGTTCAAGCTGTACTCGATGCGCGTCATCGCCGCTTCGGTCCGTGCGCGCAACACGGTCCGTTCGCCGTCGAGCGCGACGAGGCGCTTGAACTGCGCGTCGTCGAGTTCGAGCGCCGCCGCGTCGCGCGCGGCCTGCAACACCGCCGCGTTCGCCTTGTCCGCCTCGCCGATCGACGCTTCGAGTCGCTGGCCCTCTGCCCGATAGAAATCGACCTGGCTGCGCAGATCGGCGGCGGTTACGGCCGCGTTCGCGAGTTCGAGCGCGCGGTTCGCCTCGGCCGATGCCTGCTCGAACTGCACCACACGGCTTTGCGCCTGCGCATGCGCGGTTTGCGCGGCCGCGACCTCGGCGCGCGCCGCGTCGAGCTGCTCGCGTTCGTGCGCGATGGCCGCTTCCAGTTCGAGCGCGCCCTGCTCGTGCTGCACCGACAACGCGAGTTCGGCCTCGCCGATCTTCAGCGAGTGCGCGAGCCCTTCGAGACCGCGTTCGAGTTGTTCGACCGCCGCGGCACGTTGCTGCGCGAGCGCGGCCTTCTGCTCGTGAAGCTCCCAGGGACGCCTGCGCTCGGCTTCGTCGAATGCCTGCTGTTGGGCGGCGAGGCGCGCGATGTTGTCGTCGAACTGCTGGCGCTGCTGTTGCAGCTCGTCGCGGCTCGCGATCAGCGAGGCGAGCTTCTGCTCCGCCTCGGCGAGCGGCCCGGTCGACTTCTGCGTGCGCGCGGTCAGCAGTTGCCGCAGTTCGCGCTGCACGGCCGCGATCAGCGCGTCCTCGCCGCCCGCTTCGCGGCCGCCCGACAGTTGCGTGAGCGCGTCGCGCAGATACTGTGCCGCGTGCCCGGTCGAATCGCGCATCTCCTGCGTGCCGCCTTGCTGCACCCACAACAGACCCGGCACGCCGGCGTTCTCGGCTTTCATCGGACCGCGCGCCGCGCGCGAGAAGCCGAGCAGCGCGGCGAGCTTGTCTTCGGCTTCGTCCTCGCTATACACGGCCTGGCCGATCCTCAGCTCGCAACGCTGACGCGACACGAACTGCTTCGACAGACGGCACGCCACACCATCGAGCTCGAAGCTGACCTCGACGGACGGCTGCCCGCTCGCGAGCCCCCACGGCAACAGGTCTTTCAGATGCGACGCCTTGTAGCGTTCGAGGAACACCGTGCGCACCGCCTCGGCAATCGTGCTTTTGCCGGCCTCGTTCGGGCCGATGAACAGATTGAGACCGGGCTGCAGATCGTCGATCACGATCTGGCCGCCGAACTGCCTGAATTCCTGAATCGCGATACGTTGCAGCTTCATGCGGGAGCTCCTTCACGCGGCGCTTCAGGTTGCTGCCGCTCGCGCATCTGCGCGGGTGGTGCGGCCTGCGAATCGCGTTGCCGCTGGTCGCGCTGAAAACGCGCCAGCAGCAGCAACGCCTCGGCCGCGCGCCGCGCCTCTTGCGGATCGGCCTGCGCGTCTTCCTGCAGGCCGCGCAGCCGCGCGACCACCTTCGCGAGATAGCCGCTTTGCGCGCCGAGTTCGGCGAGATCGTCGGCGGTCGGCAGCACGTGCAGACTGCCCAGATCGGCACGCAACGCGCGCACGCGCGCGCGCGCCTGTTCGACCGCGACATGCAGCGCCTCGGCATCGGCGAGCGCCGCGGTGCCGCCGACCTCGATGCGCAGCACGTCATTCGCGCCGAGTTCGGCGAGGCGGGTTTTCAATGCATCGACATCGGTCGGCACCGAAATCGTCTCGTCCCAGCGATGCCACCGGTATTGCCCGACCCGCACCGCGTCGACCTGCGGCACCGCGCCGGGATCGCTGACGGTAACGTCGAGCACGAAGCCCGGCTCGTTCGCGCGGAAACGGTCCTGCTCGTGCGTGCCCGCGTACCACGTGCGTTCGTCGACACGCAGATGGCCATGCCAGTCGCCGAGCGCCAGATAGTCGAGCCGCGCACTGGCGGCGCGCGTCGGCGCGATCGGATTCGACGAATCGATGCCGTCTTGCAGAATGCCGCCGACGCTGCCATGCGCGAGCCCCACGCGGTGATAGCCGGGCGGAGTATCGGTGGAATCGAAGAACGCGGTGGTGTCGTCGTAGGTGATGCGCTGCGTGAGCGGCGCGCACAGCAGCGTGCAACGGCACGCGTCGAGCAGCACGACGCCGGCTTCGAGCACGAGCCGCACGTTCGGCGGCACGCAATCGAGCCGCTGCGCGCGGGTCCACACGCTTTCGACGAGTGCCGCGTCGTGATTGCCCGGCAGCATGATCCACGCTCCGGAAAACGCTTGTAGCGCGGCGAACAACCGTCGGATCACGGTGTCCGACACCGTCTGCAGATCGAACACGTCGCCCGCGACGAGCACCGCATCGACGTTGCGCGCGGCCGCTTCTTCGGCGATGCGGCGCACCGTGTCGAAGCGCGCCTGGGCGAGATGCGCGGCCTCGTCCGGTTCGAACTGACCGAATTGCGTGCCGATCTGCCAGTCCGCGGTGTGCAGAAACCTGATCACTGTGCCTCCATTCCGATTGCGTTGCGTCCTCTTGCGTTGATTTCGCCGAGGAGCCCAATCGCGAATGTTACCTTGCCGAAGCGCCGGCGCGTATCCAGGCTGGACGCGCGCGCGGGCCGTACCGCATCATTGCAACCGAACCGGCTGAGCCCGCCAACTTTCCAGCCGCCGCCCGACACGATCAACCGCGCCCGATGGACAAGACCACCGAACTGAAGAAGGCCAAGCGCACGCCTTTACTGCTGCTGCTCGCGGCCGCCTGCGTTTTCGTCGTCGCCGCATTCCTGCCGCGCGGCCTGTGGGTCGACGGCATCAAGGCCGTCGCCGAGGCCGCGATGGTCGGCGCGCTCGCCGACTGGTTCGCGGTCGCGGCGCTGTTTCGCCGCGTGCCGATTCCGCTCGTGTCCGCGCACACCGCGATCATCCCGCGCAACAAGCACAAGATCGCCGACAACCTCGCTCACTTCGTGCAGGACAAGTTTCTCGACGTGCCGTCGCTGGTCGGTCTGATCCGCCGGCACGATCCGGCGCAGACCATCACCGCATGGCTCAGCGAATCGGCCAACACCGCGCGCCTCGGCGACTACGTGGTGCGGCTCACCGGCGGCATCCTCGACGTGGCCGACGACGCGCGCATTCAGAACTTCATCAGGGACGGGTTGCGCGACGTGCTCGCGAAAGTCGATCTGTCGCAATCGCTCGGCGCGATTCTCGACACGCTGACGCGCGACGGCCGCCATCAGGAACTGCTCGACACCGCGATCGATCAGGTGATCGCGGTGCTGCGCGAGGCGCCGGCGCGCGAATTCATTGCCGCGCGCATCGTCGATTGGGTGAAAAGCGAGTATCCAAGTATGGAGAAGTTTCTTCCGTCGGTATGGCTCGGCGAGAAGGGGGCGGAGGCGATCGCGAGCGCCGCGAACCGTATGCTCGAACAGATCGCGCAGAACCCCACGCACGAGCTGCGCGACAAGTTCGACCAGGCGGTGCAGAAGCTGATCGTGCGGCTGAAGACCGATCCTGTGTTCCTGCAGCAAGGCGAAGCACTGAAGCGCTATCTGGTCGAAGGCGATGCTTTCGGCAGCTACGTGAAGGACATGTGGGGGGAGTTGCGCGCGTGGCTCAAGCGCGATCTGCAAAACGCCGATTCGGCACTGCATGGGCGTGTCGCCGCGATGGGCGCGTGGGTCGGCCGCGAACTCGCGCGCGATCCAGCGCTGCGGCAATCGCTGAACGATCACCTCGAGGACGCGGCGCGCGCGATGGCGCCGGATTTCGCGCGGTTCCTCACGCGCCATATCAGCGATACCGTGAAGAACTGGGACGCGCATGAGATGTCACGGCAGGTCGAGTTGAATATCGGCAAGGATCTGCAGTACATCCGCATCAATGGGACGATCGTCGGCGGATTTATCGGCTTGTTGCTGTATGTGAGTTCGCTGTGGCTGGAGATGCTGCGGGTGCATGTCGGCTAGCATGCGGATCGAGCAATTTTCTGACTCGTGCATGCCGCGTTCGCAAATCACTTCGCATTTCGTCACGCGCAAATCGGACAATGGTCTGTACAAAACGGAACTCATTCATCTTCCGACGTACCGTATCAAGTAGAAGCAACCTGTGTCCATATTCGGGGCCACGTTCCCTCGCCGCTTGCCCGATGTAATATCAGCCATCCTACTTACGTCGACTGGCTATGTCCGAGAACCTTACACACAGTGTCGAGGGAAGAGTTGGAGCCACCGGGTTCTTCTTCGTCGTCGCGTATGCGGCGCTTTCGTTGACAGCGATAGCGCTGGTCGGCCCTTATGGCTGGGACGACGGCGCCATCACTATTGCCTATGCGCATACACTCGGGCGACACGGGGTACTCGCGTTGACATCAGCTTCGGCGCCGGCCGAAGGTACGTCAACTTTGCTAATGACGGCGATGTTGGCGATAGGGCAGTGGATGATGCATCCAGGCTTTCTGGATGCGATCATGACGGCGCAGTTGCTCTCCTTCATCGCAATGAGCGCTACCTTGGTGCTCGTGTGGCGCGCACTTGAACCGTGCCTGCCGAGCCCAACCCATCGCCTCATCGTGGTGTGCTTGCTGGGGCTGCTGCCAGCCTGCCAGGCCGAGATCATCAATGGCATGGAAATGACGGTCTTTGCGTTGCTGCTGTTTGCGTTCGTGCTCTCCTGGCGCGCGCGATCGACACTCGCCTATGCACTGTTGCCACTTCTGATGCTGACTCGCTTCGAGGCGGTGTTCTATCTGGGATTCGCGCTTGGCTGGATGGTCGTGTTTTGCCCGCAGGATAGGCCGCATGCCATTCGAATGTGCGTCTGGCTCATGCTTTGCTTTCTGCTGATGACAATCTGGAGGTATCGTGTCTTCGGCACGCTATTGCCGAATACCATCCTGGCCAAGCTGCAAATGCCCTACAGTAAAAAAGGCTGGGACGGCGTATTGGTAAAGCTGCGCGGTCTCAAGGATTTCCTTTTCGTGAATGCCGCGTTTCTGGCTGGCATGTACCTGAGCCGGAAGGGAGAGAAAAAGCGCCGTCTGGATCCGATGCCTGTACTTCTAATATTTTCTTTTGCCGTATTCGCGCTTGTATCAGGAAAAAATTGGGGCTATACCGGGCGGATGTTCATGGCCGTGGTTCCCCTATTCGTCCTTTCTCTCGCAGAACGTTTTGCGAATATGCGTCAGCCATATGTATTTCGTGGGCTTTTGCCTGTGCCTCTCTGGAACTTTCCTGTTCAACATTGCGTTGCTGCGCGACAACGTCGACACGGTGATCCTTGGTGCGGCGACGCGTGGCGTGCTGCCCGCTGCGCTGAATGCGGCGGGAGACGCGGCCCGAAAAAGAGCGTGGCACGATTTCCCCGGTGACTGGCGCGGAATTACGCCAGCGAACTACGCGATGACGGGTGCTTCGGTTGATCATCTGCGCGAGTATCTGGGGCAACCGACGCTCAAGTTCATGACGCCAGACGTTGGTGGCGCCGCACTGTGCTGCGAACATCTGGACATTCTGGATTCGGCGCTGTTGACCAACCCATCGCTGGCGCGTCGCGGGTATGCAGGGTTTGCGGACTATCTGAGCAAGGAACGTCCGGAAGTCATCGAAACACATGGCCTTTGGAGCAGCAACAGCGGGATATACGCCGTCGCCGAATTCCAGACGGACTATCTGCCCGCGATTTACGATGGGACGCTTTTCTGGCTGCGTCATGACGTCCTGGAGCGTCTGATTGCTCGCGGCGTGGCGGCCGATCCTGTTCGCCCGGGGAGGTTGCTTGATATTCGCTACGTGGGAGACAGTCGAGACGCCTCGTATCTGATGCGATTTCCCGCTGTGACGGTACTCAGTCGGTGAACTTCTGTCGGCTTAGAAGCTGTTGCGCGCGCCCCCTCGGGTAGCAACGGTTCGACGAGGGACCACAGTTCGTCGGGTATGCATTCTCTGAGCTTCGCCTCATATCGCGACAAACCGAGACAGAATAGTACGGAAGGTCTGCTGAACCCGTTTCCTGACCGCTGCACCTTCAGGCGATCAATGCTTTGCAGAGCAGATCGCTTCGCATTTCGGCTTCTTCAAAGGCGTGATGGCGAGCACTCATTCGCATCGGCCTCGGGCTATGTTGCAGTGCTAGTCCTTGCGCTTTACATGAAATCCACCGACGTGACGGTGCTGTACAGCCATCCCCATCGGCTGTGGATTCTGTGTTGCCTGCTCCTGTACTGGATCAACCGCGTCTGGATGGTTGCATTTCGCGGTGAGATGCACGACGACCCGATCGCCTACGCAATAAAAAACTGCTCCAGCCTTCTGACCAATGCGCTGTGCGTAGTTGCAGTGCTCATTGCGATTAGCCCGCGATGCATGGTGCGTGACCGGCGCACGCGTTCATCGTGTCGCATGTCGGAATGTGTCGATAAGTTCCACAGCCGCTGACGCCATGTTGCCTTTGGTGACCCTGGCATGCGTCGCCCTTCGCTCACGATCTCGCCGTTGGGTGTTGGCGTTCTCGAATTCGAGCGGCAAACGGTAGCCAATCCTACTGTGCAGGCGGCGTACGTCGTACCAGCCCTCCAGGAACCAGACGATGCGCGGCCGGCGATCTGAATCGGCCTCTTACCGCTCGCGGCGACGTGGCAAAGCACCCCACCCCGCCAAACCACCTACAATTCGGGCATCTGTCTTGCTGACGACCAGTGCTCCGCTCGGCCGTCAACGCGTCCCAACCGGAATTCTGCTTACATGAAAATATCGCTACCGCCGCCGCATGGGCGGTCCAACCGCGTTTACCCGCCGGGCACGCCGGGCCTGCATGGCCTCGTGTCGCTGATCACCGGCGTGGTGGTCGTGTGCGGGCTGTACTTCGGGCGGGAGGTACTGATTCCGATCACGTTGTCGGTGCTGCTGAGCTTCCTGCTCGCGCCGCTCGTGCAGATGCTGCGGCGTCTGCACATGGGCCAGTTGCCGTCGATCTTCATCGCGGTGCTATTCGCTCTCGCCTCGCTGCTCGCGGTCGGCGCGCTGATCGGCGCGCAGCTCGTGCAGCTCGCGGACGCGCTGCCGCAGTACCAGGTAGCGATCGAGCAGAAGATCGAAACCGTGCAGGAAAAGACCGTGGGCCGCGCCGACTCCCTGATGAGCAGCGCTGCCAGCGCGCTGCAGCGCGTGGCGCCATCGCGCCCCGCGCCGCCGCGCCCGACCGGCCGCGCCGCGCGCAACGCGCCGCAGGTGCCGCAACAGGTCGAGGTGCACGAGCCCGCGCCGACGCCGGTGCAACTTGCGCAGCGCGCGCTGACGCCGGCCATCGCGCCGATCGAGACGACCTTCATCGTGCTCGTCGTGACCATCTTCATCCTGTTGCAGCGCGAGGATTTGCGCGACCGTCTGATCAGCCTGTTCGGTTCGCGCGACCTGCACCGCACGACTACCGCGATCAACGACGCCGCCGGGCGCCTGTCACGCTATTTCGTCGCGCAGCTCGGCGTGAATCTGAGCGCGGGCGGCATCATCGCGATCGGGCTCGCGATCATCGGCGTACCGGGGGCGCTGCTGTTCGGCGTGATCGCCGCGCTGCTGCGCTTCGTGCCGTACATCGGCATCTGGATCGCGGCGATCCTCGCATTCTTTCTCGCAGCCGCGATCCAGCCGCAATGGACGATGGCGGTCCTCACGCTGATCCTGTTCATCGTCGTCGACGTGGTCGCCGGGCAGATCGCCGAGCCGCTGCTGTATGGTCATCGCTCGGGCCTGTCGCCGCTCGCGGTGGTGGTCGCGGCGATTTTCTGGAGCTGGCTGTGGGGGCCGATCGGCCTCGTGCTGTCGACGCCGCTCACGCTGTGCGTCGTCACGCTCGGGCGCTACGCGGACCGGCTCAACTTCCTGACCGTGCTGCTCGGCGATCAGCCCGCGCTGACGCCCGCGCAGAACTTCTATCAGCGCCTGCTCGCCGACGATCCGCACGAGGCGATCGTGCAGGCCGAACGGCTGCTGCGCGAGATGTCGCTGATCGACTACTACGACAAGGTCGCGCTCGAAGGCCTGCGGCTCGCGCGCAACGACGCGCAGCGCGGCGTGCTGATGCCCGACCAGTTGCAGCGGATCAACGACGCGCTCGTCGATATCGTCGAGAACCTCGATATCGCCGAAGGGCTGCGCGATTCGCTGTCGCCTGCCGAACCGGCGGACGCGGGTAACGCGCTGCTTGCCGGGGCGCCGGACCTGGCGTCGCCGGGCGCGGGTGCCACGGAGCGATACCGCAGCGATCTGCTCACGCGCTCGCAACAGCCGGACGGAGCGGGCAAAGCCGCGGTGTTGTGCGTGCCCGGCCGCGGCGCGTTCGACGAAGTGACGACCGCGATCGCCGTGCAACTGCTGAACCGCCAGGGCTTCGCGCCGCTGATGGCGACGCACTCGGGCTATCGCAGTGCGCGCGCCGACGAGCCGAGCTTCAAGGACACATCGATCATCTGCATTGTGTCGCTCGACGCGCCCGAGTCGCCGCTGTACCTGCGCAACATGCTGCGGCGCACGCGCGAATGGCGGCCACGCGCGACGCTGGTTGTCGGCGTCGGCGTCGGCGTCGGCGACGCGCCGGACGGCAGCGTCGAACTCGATGCGGGCGGGGAGCTGCATGCGTCGCCGACGTTCCGCGCGATGATCGAGGCATGTCACGCGGCGACGGCTGGGCAGCCCATGCGGCAGCCGTCGCAGACGGCCAGCGCCGGCTGAGGCCGGGTGGGCTGACGCCGTGACCGGAGTGGTGAAAATCTGCGTCGTGATCGCCCTTTGCCGGTCACTGCGCTCGACGCTGATAACCGCTCTTCAATGCGTCCACTACAAGCTCGACTGCCCGGGATGATTTGCGGCGACCAGGGTAATAGACGTGATGTCCGACGAACGTGGGAAACCAGTCTTCCAGCACCCAATTCAGGCGCCCGGCCCGGACGTGCATCTCAGCCAGGTCTTTGGGCACGTATGCGAGCCCAAACCCGCCAAGCGCTGCGTCCATCATCTGGTAGACAGTATTGAAGGTGAGCTGCCCTTCGACCCGCACCTGCAGTTCTCGCCGCCCCTTCCGTAGCTCCCACGGCAGAAGTGAATCTCGCGTTGGCAATCGGAGATTGATGCAGTTGTGCAGCGTTAGATCCTGCGGCGTCTTCGCCGGTGCGGTCGATTGCAGGTAGCCTGGCGAGCCCGCGATTGCCATCGTCATGTCAGGCGCGATTCGCACCGCGATCATGTCTTTGGCCACCTGGTCGCCTAGCCGCACGCCGATGTCGTATCGATCCGCGACGATGTCGGCTAACCCGTAGTCATTGATCAATTCAATCTTCAGGTCCGGATACTGGCGCAGCAACGGTTGCAGACGCGGCCAAACGTACGAGTTTGCCGCGTAGTCGGTGGTCGTGATCCGGACAGTTCCGCCTGGGCGGCTTGTCATCGCGCGCAAAGAATCGACCTCCGCTTCGATTTCCTGAAAACGCGGCGCAATCGCGGCCAGTAGCCGTTCGCCTGCCTCCGTCAACGAGACACTCCGGGTAGTGCGCATCAGTAACTGAAGGCCCATCCGCTTTTCAAGGCCGGCAACCGTCCGGCTCAAGGCCGACTGCGAGACTCCCAGTTGCGCGGCCGCCCGCGTGAAGTTGCGCTCACGCGCGACGTTCATGAAGCCGACCAGATCGTTGAAATCCTCTTTCAATTAATCCTCCACAGCATAAGGGCATGCCGATATTGCGATCTAGTCGCATCAATTGCCAGGAGTTAGATTAGCAGCAGTGGCATATCACCCCGACGATACCGACGAGGATCAGTAATGGAATTGAAACGCGCGGGCTCCCAGCCTTCGAAGAAAGGCCCTGAAGAATGGTTTACGGGCACGGTGCGGCTCGACCCGCTGAACGCTCCGCCTCCGCCGGCACGCGTTTCGTGCGCGAGCGTCACTTTTGAGCCGGGAGCGCGGACTAACTGGCATACCCACCCGCTCGGCCAAACTTTGATCGTTACGGCCGGCTGTGGCTGGACCCAGTGCGAAGGCGAGCCGCGCGTCGAAATCCGGGCTGGTGACGTGATCTGGTGCCCGCGTGGCCACAAGCATTGGCATGGCGCAACTTCGACGACCGCGATGACACATATCGCCATTCAGGAAGCGCTCGACGGCAAGAACGTCGAGTGGCTGGAGAAGGTCACGGACGAGCAGTACCTCGGCAGCGGCGAGCAGGTGTAATGCGGTTCATGAGGCCGCACGCGTGCACTTTTGTGCGCGGCAAATCCAGAATGCGGCTGCTGGCGCGCGTCGTTACGGCGACAGCCGTGGCGCTTATCTTCGCTGCCTGTACCTCAATGGAAAGGACTGGAAACATGCAAGATTCATTGTCACAAGTTGATTTCACTCCCGTTTCTCCGGCATTCGCGCGTCATACGGACCAGACCGTGCTCGGCGGCCTCTGGAAGAGGCCGCAACTGTCATCGCGAGACCGAAGCATCGTGACGCTGTCGGTGCTCATCGCCCGCAACCAGACCATCGAGATGCCGTTCTATTTCCGGTTGGCGCTGGATAGCGGTGTGAAGCCTGCCGAGATTTCGGAAATGATCACGCACCTCGCCTTCTATTCCGGCTGGGGAAATGCGACCGCAGCGGCTGTCGTCGCGAAGTGTATCTTCGATGAACGTGGCATCGGTATCGATCAGATCCCTCGGGCCGATGTCGAGCCGCTACCACTGAACGAAGTCGCAGAGCAACAGCGTGCGCTGGCGGTCGAGCAAAGCTTCGGCTCGGTCGCTCCCGGCGTTGTTCAGTACACGACCGATGTGCTTTTCCGCGACCTTTGGCTGCGTCCAGGACTCGCTCCACGCGACCGGAGCCTGGTCACCGTGAGCGCCCTGGTTGCCAGCGGTCAGGTCGCTCAGATTCCGTATCACCTCGGCCGTGCGATGGACAACGGTCTGACGAAGGACGAGGCGTCCGAAATGCTGACGCAGCTCGCGTTTTACGCAGGCTGGCCGAACGTCTTTTCGGCGATGCCCGTGTTCAAGGATGTATTTGCGAAGCGAGCGGCATAAACGTCGATGCCGGATCGTCCACCGGTTGGGAAACCGCGCTTTTCCAACCGAGGTGGAAGCTCGTCGGCCCGGATGCTGCACTGGCACCGCGGAAGCTCGAACAAACATCAGTGAGGGACCGCGTCTTCACCTCATAGCGGTTCTCGAACAGATTCACGCCACTGACCGAGAAAGGATCCGCAAAAAGGCGCTTGACGTGCAAGGCGCGATCCCGGGACCTGGCGAATGCTGTATTCGCTATCGGGAGACGAAAGGGCACCGGCTTACGGTGCCCGAGGAAGGCTAGCGACCGGCGCTCTGACCGCCGTCGACGTGCAGGATTTCTCGCATGATGAACGGTGCGGATTCAAGTAAGAGAATCGCGTCGGCGATATCGCTCATCTCGCCCATGCGCCCCAGCGGATGAAAGGCGCCCAGCGCCTCACGTGTTTCCGGCGCGTGCATCGGCGACTTGATGATCTCCTGCGCGACCGCATTCACGCGAATTCCTTTCCTCGCGTACTCGATCGCCAGTGACTTCGTGGCGGCGTTCAGCCCGCCTGTCGTCAGGGCTACCAGTACCGAAAACACACCGCTGACCACGTGCCCGTTGGATTGCTTTTCCATTTCGGCGACGGCGAGTTGCGTGACGTGATAGACACCCCGCCATGTTCACGTTCATCACCGCCGCGTAGTCTTAAGCGGTGTATTGAGCGAAAGGCTTTCCAAAGTAAATGCCGGCGTTGTTGACCAGCGTATCGATCCGGGCCATGCTTTGCCCGGGAAATTTTTCGCTCGGCTTCAACGCCAACCGAGTCGATAGCCAATATCAAGCAAAACGCAGACATGCTGATTCTGGTTTCGCATCGACCTGAAATCACCGCTTTTCAGTTTGCGCCAGCCACTGGTCCAGGCTCACGCGGCCAATCCGCGCGTCGCCGAGCGGTACGAGCGACTGTTCCTCGACGCGGCCGCCGTAATAGCGGGCACCTTGATCCGTCACAACAGGGCGCGGGTCGCCGACAGACTTCAGATAACGTCTGATGATGGCGGCAAACGGTTCACGGTCCGGGCCCGCGATATCGACTGTACCGTTCAGTGGCGTGGCGAGAGCGACCTGCGCGAGGATCGCTGCGACGTCATCCGCGGCTATCGGCTGGAACAGTCCGTCCCCAACGCGCACCGTCCCGCCTTCTGTGCCGGAATCAGCAATAGCGCCGATGAATTCCATGAACTGGGTCGCGCGCACGATCGTATAGGGCACGCCCGCCGCTTCAATCGCCTCTTCCTGCGCGACCTTGGCAACGAAATACGCATTTTCCGGCGTGCGGTCGCAGCCGACGATGGAAAGCGCGACGTGATGGCGTACCCCTGCAGCCACTTCGGCTTTGCCGAGGTTGCGCGTCGACGTGCGGAAAAAGTCGAGCACCGCCTGAGGCTCCCAGGAAGGCGCGTTCGCCACATCCACTACGACGTCCGCGCCCGCTAGCGCGTTGCTCAGACCTTCCCCCGTCACGGCGTTCACACCGGTACGCGGCGACGCAGCAAATGCCTCGTGACCCGCCTCGCCGAGCAGCGTGACGAGGCGCGATCCGATCAGGCCGGAACCACCGATTACGACGATCTTCATGGCACATCCTCCAGATGAGAGTCAGTTGACACGGGCAGGCGGCTGGCGGCCGTTGCATCGCGGCAAAGAACTCGCCGCCGTCGCATCGTGTGAGGCTATTGTGAGAAGATCATGAACTATCGAAAAGTGCCAAGAATTGTCGATCGGACCAGGACATCCTGATTCCGGTCTGCTTGCCGGCAAGACCGTGATGACCGTACCGCCTACCGCATTCACCGTCGATATCGATCGGCAGCTCCAGTTGCCGATCTACCTGCAGATCTGCGCGCGCTTCAGAACCGCGATCGCCGCAGGGCATCTGCGTCCAGGCGATCGCGTGCCCGCGCTGCGCAGCCTCGCTACGCAACTGAACATGGCGCGCGGCACGGTTGAACTGGCGTATACGGTCCTCGTCGACGAAGGCTACCTGCAGATGCGCGGTGCGGCTGGCACGTTCGTGTCGCCCTCGCTGCCAGCTTCAGTGACGCGCTCGCGTACGCAAAGCACAAAGAGTTCGAACGGCACGCAGAGCGTAAAAGCGGCTACCGCACCTCGGACGCCAGGCGAATCGCACGGCGCTCAACCGGCGCCGCGCCAGCTTGCCATTGCCGCCGCCATGAGCGGCGAGCCTCGGCCGTTGCAACCCGGGCTGCCCGCGCTTGACGCGTTTCCGGTCAAGGCTTGGAACCGTCTCGTTTCGCATCGCGCGCGCAGCGGCGAGCGCTCGATGCTCGCGTACCCGGATCCTGCCGGCTACCGGCCGCTTCGCGAACACATCGCCACGTATCTTGGGCTGTCGCGCGGGGTGACCTGCCTGCCGGACCAGGTGTTCGTGACGGGCGGCTACCGTGCGACGCTCGAGCTCGTGTTGCGCAGTCTCGCCCGCCCGAACGACAGCGTGTGGTACGAAGATCCGGGTTATCTGCTCGCGCGCGGTTTTCTTGCCGAAACCGGCGTGCAGCTCGTCGCAGTGCCGGTGGACGAAGAAGGGATCGACGTCGAACACGGCATACGGCTGGATGCGCAGGCGCGCTTCGCGGTGGTCACGCCGTCGCACCAGAGCCCGCTCGGGCACACCTTATCGCTCCCCCGACGCATGGCGTTGCTGGGCTGGGCAGAGCAAGCGTCCAGCTGGATCGTCGAAGACGATTACGACAGCGAGTTCCGCTATCTGGGCCGGCCATTGCCGGCATTGAAGAGCCTCGATCGTCACGATCACGTGATCTATTGCGGCACATTCAGCAAGGTGATGTTTCCCGGCTTGCGGCTCGCGTATGCGGTGGTGCCGGAGCGGGCCGTCGAGCGCGTCGGGCGGGTGGCGCGCAGCATGAACGCCGGATCGCCAACCTTGTTGCAGGCCGCTTTGGCGGACTTCATCGAGCGGGGGCATTTTGCGCGACATCTGAAGCGCATGCGTGCGTTATACGCCGAGCGGCGCGTGCTGATCGTGCGCGCGTTGGAGCAGGCGTTCGGCGAACGGCTGAGCGTCGAACTGCCGCCAGGGGGAATCCAGTTCGCGGCACAGTTCGTCGAGGGCCCTGATGGCCCGGTCGACGACGTCGCGGTTGCGGCGCGCGCCCGCGAAGCGGGGCTCGCCGTTCTGCCGCTCTCGGTCTGGTACGCGAATGGTCGCACCCGTCGCACGCCGCGTGGCGTTGTGATGGGCTTCGCAAACATCGCCAATGCAGGTGAAGCGGGCCACCTCGCGCGGAGCTTGCGCGCCTGCCTGGACGGCTAACGAGCGGCGAAGGTCCCGGTCTCTACCACTCGTCACGTTCGCGCGCGGTGTTGTACCCAAAATGAGGACAGCCGCGCGCGAACGCTGACGCATACTGGTCCGATAACGCAAGAAAACTGGAGACACGCATGACCCGCCCGTTCAAGCCCTATCCGTTCGCCCCGCGCCGCTATCCGGCCGCGGTGCCGCCGCTCATCGACGGACGCGATCCACAAGCGCGCGCCGTCGCGATCGTCGGCGGCGGTCCGGTCGGCATGACGCTCGCGCTTGCGCTCGCGCGCCAGGGCGTGCGCTCGGTGCTGATCGAGGCGGATGACAGCGTGTGCACCGGCAGTCGCGCGATCTGCATTTCGCGACGCAGCCTCGAAATCTTCAAGCGGCTCGGCGTAGTCGACGGCTTTCTGCAAAAGGGGCTGGCGTGGACCGGCGGGCGCAGTTTCTATCGCGACACCGAGGTGTTCCGCTTCGCGATGCATCAGGACGACGAACAGTCGCTACCGCCGATGATCAATATCGCGCAGTATCAGATCGAGCAGTTGCTGCTGGACGAGATCGAACGGCACGCCGATCTGATCGACGTGCGCTGGCAAACGCGTGTTACGGGCCTCGAGCAACGGCCGCAGGGCGGCGCGACGTTGATCTTGCGCAGCGCCGATCCTGCCGATCCGCAAGGCAAAAGCTGGCAGATGGACGCTGCGTGGGTCGTCGCCTGCGACGGCGGACGCAGCACGATCCGCGACCTGCTCGGGCTGAAGCTCACAGGCACGACCTACGAAGGCCGCTACGTGATCGTCGATATCGAACTCGACAGCACGCGCGCGACCGAACGGCTCGCGTACTTCGATCCGCCGTCGAATCCGGGCTCGACGGTGCTCGTGCACAAGCAGCCTGACAACGTGTGGCGCATCGACTATCAGTTACGCGACGACGAAGACCCCGACGACGCCGTGCTGCCCGGGAAGGTGATACCGCGCGTGCAAAACTTGCTCGACTCGATGGGCGAAGCCGGCGCGTGGTCGCCGATCTGGATCACGATCTACAAGGCCAATGCGCTGACGCTCGAACGCTATCGGCATGGCAGCGTGCTATTCGCGGGCGACGCCGCGCATCTGGTGCCGATCTTCGGCGTGCGCGGCGCGAACTCCGGCATCGACGACGCCGACAATCTCGGCTGGAAGCTCGGCTGCGTGATCAATGGCAGCGCGTCGCCAGCGCTGCTCGATAGCTATAGCGACGAACGTGTGTACGCGGCGCGCGAGAACCTGAGCTATGGCATGAAAAGTACCGAATTCATGGCGCCGCCGACCTTCGCGTTCGACTTGCTGCGCACGGCCGTGCTCGGGCTCGCCGAACGGCATGCGGCGGTGCGGCCGCTGATCAATCCGCGCCAGACGCATGCGATCGCGTATCGGCAATCGCCGCTGAACTTCGCAGGCGACGGAGCCGATGCGTTCGATCGCGGCCCCGCGCCGGGTACCGTGCTGCCCGAGAGCAGGCTGCTCAAACAATCGCAAGATGGCGCACGGCTCGGCATTCATCTAACCGATCTGCTCGGACCGTGCTTCACGGCGCTGCGCTTCGACGCAGACCTCGCGAACGATGGTGACGCGTGGCGGCAACTGCAAAGCACGCTAGCCCACCAAGGCGTTCCGTTCAACCTGATCGATATCGTCACGGCCGAAGCGCAATCGGCAAACAGCCCGCGAGCGATCGACCCAACCGGCCGCCTGCACGACATGCTCGACGCACAGCCCGGCACCGTCTATCTGATCCGCCCCGACGGCCACGTTCTCGCGCGTTGGCGCAACGGCAGCGCGGCGGCAGTTCTGCGCGCGCTCGATGCCACGCTGACACGGCAGAACTAACGCGCAAGGACCTTCGACATCATGACCGATTCCGATCTCGACCTCGTCTATACGACGCTGTGCAACACGCTGACCCACGAAGGCGAGGCGCAGGCGTCGCTGTATCTCGCGCGCCTCGCGCTCTTATGCCTGACCGAACTCGACGATTCGCGGCGCGCGTTGTCGTTGATCGAAGCGGCGAAGCTGCCGGCTGCCGCCACGGCCTAGCGCGGGCAAAAAAACCGCCTCCCTGGAGGCGGTTCGCTAGAGGCGGTAACGGCAATGCCGCAGCAGTGCGAGGGAATTACAGCCATCACAACAAAACGGGCGCTGGCAGACCGACCTCACTGCCTCGGATACAAGCCCAACGTACTCGCATGCAGCCGCGCGAGTCCGAGCAACGCATCCGTATAGGGCGTCGGCACGCGCGTCAGTTGCCCGAGTTCGCGCACCGCGCCGACCAGCGCATCGAGTTCGACCGCCTTGCCGGCCTGCACGTCCTGCAACATCGATGTCTTCATCGCGCCGAGTTTCAGCGTGACCGCGTGACGGTCGTCGGGCGCCTGGTCGATCGGGATGCCGAAGCGCGCGCCGATTTCCTTCGCCTCCAGCATGATGTGCGTGACGAAACCGCGCACGAGTTCGTCGCCGAGGATCCGGTCGGTCGTTGCGCCAGTGATCGCGCTGACCGGGTTCATCGTCATGTTGCCCCACAGCTTGAACCACACGTCGCGCTGGATCTGCGCCGAAGCCGTTGCATGGAAGCCCGCCGCCTGCAACAGCGCGGCGAGCAGCTCGATACGCTCGCTCGGCTTGCCCGACGCCTCGCCGACGATCAGTCCGTTGCCCTGGTGATGCCGGACCACGCCGGGCGCGTCGATCAGGCAACTGGCATGCACGACGCAGCCGACCGTCTGCGCGGCGGGGATCGCGGCGGTGATCGCGCCGTCGGGATCGATCGTCTTCAGGCGCTGGCCGGCGAGTTCGCCGCCCAGGCCGTCGCAGAACCACCACGGCACGCCGTTCATCGCCGTCAGCACGATCGTCTCGGGGCCGAGCAGCGGTTTGATATGCGCGGCCACGCTCGCCATCGCCGGGCCCTTCACCGCGATCACGACGAGTTCCTGCACGCCGAGATCGGCCGGCTTGTCGCTCGCCTTCACCTGCTCGGCGTAGATCACGCCGCCTTCGATCAGCCGCAGACCATGCTGGCGCACCGCGTCGAGCGTCGCGCCGCGCGCGACCACGCTGACCCGATGGCCCGCCTGCGCGAGCTTCACTCCCATCCAGCCGCCGATCGAGCCGGCGCCGTAGATCGCTACTTTCATCGCCTGAATCCTTGCCTGTTGCTGTGATTATTGCAGCGTTGATTGTCGCGCTCTTTGACGCGTGGCTTCAATCATTGCCGGAAACTCGCATCGATCCGGTCGACCCGCCGCACCAGCGCATCGAACACGTCCTGTCCGGCGCCGTGGCGCGGATCGAACTGCAGCGCGTCGCGCGAGCAGCGAATCGCGACCTCCTCCGGCACCGGCCGAGCGCGGCCCATCGAGAACGTCGCCACCTGGACTTCGCACGCGCGATTCAGCGTCCACAGAATCGCGAAGGTCTGCGGCAACGTCCGGCCCCACGATAGCAGACCGTGGTTGCGCAGGATCACTGCCTGCCTGTCGCCGATATGCGCGAGCAGCCGCGGCCCCTCTTCCGCATGAATCGTGATGCCTTCAAAGTCGTGATACGCGATCCGGTCGTGCAACTGCGCGCTATAGAAGTTGGTCTGCTGCAGGCCCTCTTCGAGGCAGGCGACCGCGACGCCCGCCGTCGTATGCGTATGCATCACACAGTGCGCGTCGGGCAAGCCCTCGTGAATCGCCGCATGCACCACGAAGCCAGCCGGATTCACCGGATACGGCGAGCCGTCGAGCACGCGCCCCTGCGCGTCGATCTTCACCAGATTGCTCGCGGTCACTTCGCTGTAGTGCAGCCCGAACGGATTGATCAGGAACTGGCGCTCGGCGCCGCTGACGCTTTCGGGCACGCGCAGCGTGATGTGGTTGTAGATCATCTCGGTCCAACCGAGCAGATCGAAAATCCGGTAGCAGGCGGCGAGTTGCACGCGCGCCTGCCATTCGTCCGGATGCATCGCGGCCGATCTGGGCGGGCTCGCCGGTTGCGCTTCGAGGGTCGTGGCCATCGTCGGTGTCTCCATGATTGTCGTTGTGACGGCGCGCCCGTGCGCGCCGCCCATCATATTCGCGCGTGCCGCAACAGCGGCCCGAGCGCCGGACCGCTTCAGGCGCCCGACACAACCGCCGCTATCGACGACGCGACATAGTCCGCGTTACGCGCGTTCAGCCCGGCGACGCACATGCGGCCCGAGCGCAGCACGTACACCGCGTATTCGTTGCGCAGACGCTCGACCTGGCTTTCGGACAGGCCCGTATACGTGAACATGCCGCGCTGCGCGACATAGCGCGCGCGCATCACTTCATCGACGCGTCCGTCGAGCCCCGCGTGGATCACCTTGCGCATCGCCAGAATGCGCTCGCGCATCGCGCCGAGCTCGGCCTCCCACGACGCGCGCAGCGTCGCATCGGCGAGCACGTTGGCGACGAGGCGCGCGCCGTGCGTCGGCGGATTGCTGTAGTTCGCGCGCACCGCCGACATCAGCTGGCCCGCCACGCGCGCCGCTTCGTCGGCGCTCTTGCAGACCACGCTCAACGCGCCGACGCGCTCGCCGTAAAGCGAGAAATTCTTCGAGAACGAGTTCGCGACGATCAGCGCCACGTTCGCGTCGGCGAGCAGCCGCACCGGCGCGGCGTCTTCTTCGAGGCCCGCGCCGAAACCCTGGTAGGCCATGTCGACGAACGCGATCAGCTTGCGGCGCTGCAAAACCGGCACCAGTTCCGCCCATTGCGGCGGACTCAGATCGACGCCCGTCGGGTTATGGCAGCACGCGTGCAGCAGCACGATGCTCTTTTCCGGCAGCGCGTCGATTGCGGCGAGCATTTCGGCAAAGCGCAGGCCGCCCGTTTGCGCGTCGTAGTACGGATAGGTGTTGACCGTGAGGCCCGCGCCTTCGAACACCACGCGATGGTTTTCCCAGCTCGGATCGCTGATCCACATCTGCGAGCCGGGGAAGTAGCGCTTCAGGAAATCGGCGCCGACCTTCAGCGCGCCCGAGCCGCCGAGCGTTTGCAGCGTCGCGATCCGGCCTTCGGCGCGCGCCGCGCTGTTGGCGCCGAACACGAGCGCCTGCGCGGTGTCGCGATAGAGCGGCAGACCCGCCATCGGCAGATACGAGCGCGGGCCGATCGCGTCGAGCAGCGCGGTTTCGGCGCGGCGCACCGCGTCGATCACCGGCAGCTTGCCGGCGTCGTCGAAATAGATGCCGATGCTGAGGTTGACCTTGTTCGGCCGGGGGTCCAGCTGAAAGTCTTCGTTCAGGCTCAGAATCGGGTCGCCCGGATAGGCGGGAATATGGTCGAACATGACGGGTCCTTGAAGACGGCCTCTGCAGGCCTGTTGTAGCGGTCGTCCGCGCGCCTCGGGACGACAGGGCAAACCTTGAGTCTAAGCGGGTTTGCCGGGCTAAGTCGACCCGCACGAGTGTCGGTCGTCGGCGTGCCGCGCACAATCAATCGATTTTTCACGATTCGTAAGTTTTTCTTTAGAATCGATCGTATGCCTCTTACCCGCGTCTCGATCCGTCAACTCGAAGCGTTCCTCGCCATCGTCGATCTGCACAGCATCGGCGCGGCGGCGCAGCGGCTCGGGCTGACCTCGTCGGCGGTCAGCCAGTTGCTTGCCGAACTCGAAACGGAGCTCGGCTTCCGGCTGTTCGATCGCACCACGCGGCGCGTCGCGCTGTCCAGCGCGGGGCGGGACTTTCTGGCGTCGGCCGAATCGGTGCTGCGCCACGTGCGCGCAGCCGCCCAATCCGCCGACGATATCCGCAACCGCGCGGCCGGCATCGTGCGGGTCGGCGCGCCGCTCGTTATCGCGTCGACGGCGCTGCCCGCGGCGATCGCCGAATACGCGCGCGACAGGCCGAAGGTGGTCGTGCGCGTCTGCGATACCGTGGTCGAGCAACTGGTGGAGCGCGTCGAGAGCGGCGACATCGATCTCGCGATCGGCCCGGACCGGCAAAGCGGGCCGCGCGTGCGCTCCGAGCCCGCGTTCGCGAGTCCGTGGGTCATGTGGTGCTCGGCCGCGCATCCGCTCGCCGCGCGCCGCCGCGTGCAGTGGCAGCATCTGCGCGACGTGCCGATCGTCGCGACCGGCCGCGACCACGAGCGCGCGGTCGACCAGATGCTCGCCAATCTGCCGGTCGAGGCGCGCATCATTCCCGTCGATGTCGTCGACAACGTGACCACCGCGTTCGGCCTCGCCGCGCAAGGGCTGGCGGTCACGCTCGCGCCAGCCTATGTCGCACCGCTCGCTCGGACCTTCGGGCTCGTGATGAAGCGTATCGTCGATCCTGAAACGATTCGCGAGGTGTGCGTGTATCGGTCGACCGAGCGTGCGCTGTCGCCATCGGCCGACGGCTTCGCCGATTTCGTGATGCCGTGGTTGAAACGCTGGGATCGGGAGACGCAGGTCGAGGCGCGGGGTAAGCGGAGTTGAAGCGGACTCGAAGCGCGATGCGACGCGCGCTTCGGCGCGAATTTCGACATATGTGCAGCTAGGGCTGCATACACAACGCGAACAGTTGCCGCTGATTAGAAATCCCGAGCCGCGCGTACGCGCGCTTCTGGTACGTGACGACGCTTGCTGGCTTCACGCCCATCTGCCCGGCGATCTCGGCCGCGCTCGCGCCATCGAGCGTGCCACGCAACACGTCGAGCTCGCGCGGCGTCAGCGTCGGACATGCGCGCCGCACGCGTGCGAGCATCGCCGCACCGGTGCCGTGCTGATGTTGCCCGTTCAGCGCGTATTGGCCCTTCGCCGCATGCGCGAACAGCGGCGCGACGCTTTCGATCCGCTCCAGTTCGCCCGGCGCGAATACGCCGTACGCGCGGTCGCGATACAGGTTGATCGACAGCCACACGCTATCCGCAGGCTGCACGAGCAACGACAGCCGGTCCGATACGTTCGGCTGCGCGTAGCAGGCCGCGCGGTACGCTTCGTTTTCGATTTCGTCGCCGCGCTGCTGATGCAGCACCAGCGCATCGCGCGAAGCGGTGCGCCGGCTGTGGTTCGATGGACCGATGATCGCGCGATTGCCGTCAAGCGCATAGAAATGCGCGGCGTAGCGTTCGGCGACGTCGCGCAGAAAATGCCCGCCGCGATGGTCGGCCGCCGACACCGTACGGGGCCGCGCGTCGAACTCATACGCGAAGATCGTGCACTGCGAGACGGGCAGCGACAACGATTCGCCAACCGTCAGCAGAATGCTCGCGGCGAGCGCGTCGGCATCCGGGTGGGAGATCGCCATGACGAGCTCGGTGGCGAGCGCGGTGCTGATCTGACCGCTGCGCTGCGGTGATGCGAGGCGCCAGGAACGCATGATGGGGATTCGTGCTTGCGCTGCGTGAATTGGGTTGCGGCAAGCGTAGCACAGCGGGCGCGCGGTGGCCCACCGGCGTGATCGCCGGCCTGGCGATGCTTTATCGCCGGGTAAGCGCCCCCCGCTGCAACGCCACCGTCCTCGGCAATTCGATCGTAAAGGTCGTGCCGGACTCGACCGTGGATACGACGCTGACGTCGCCGCCATGCATGCGCGCGATCTGCTGCACGATATGCAGACCGAGCCCGAGCCCTTCGCGCGAGCGCGCGCGGTTGCCGTTCGACACGAACGCCTTGAACAGATGCGGAAACACCTCCGCCGGAATCGTGCCGCGATTGGACACCTTCAGGCGCACGCAATCCTCGGCGTCGCCATCGACCTCGACGCCGATATCGCCCTCCGACGCCCCATGATGCAGCGCGTTGCTGACGAGATTCGACACCGCCTGCCACACGAGATCGGTATCCCACGCGCCGGCCGTATTGCCGGTGCAGGCGAACACGATCTGCTTGCCGCTCTTCTGCGATGCGAATTCGTCGATGACCGAGCGGCACAGCGTCGCGAGTTCGATCGAGCGCGGCTGCAACGGCAGACGTCCGCCTTGCAGGCGCGCGAGGTTCATCAGCTGATCGACCATCCGCGCCATGCGCAGGGAGCTGTTCTTCACGCGCGAGGCGACGGTTGCGGCCTGCTGGTCGGCGGCCGTGCGCATCAGGTATTCCGCCGACGCCAGCACCGCGCCGAGCGGCGTGCGCAGATCGTGGCTGAGCACCGCCATCAGCATCTCGTTCGCTTCGAGCATCTGGCGCGTCGTCACCAGTTGCGCGGCGAGCTGGCGCTTCTGCTGCTCCAACTGCACGAATACGTCGACCTTCGATTGCAGGATGCGCGGATCGAACGGCTTGTACAGGAAGTCGACCGCGCCCGCCTCATAGCCACGGAACGTGCGCGACGCGTCCTGCGCGGTCGCGGTCAGGAAGATGATGGGCACTTGCGACGTGCGCGGGCTGCCGCGCATCAGCGCGGCCAGCTCGAAGCCGTTCATGCCGGGCATATTGACGTCGAGAATCGCCAGCGCGACTTCGTGCTTGAGCAGCAGATCGAGCGCGGCGGTGCCGCAGTCGGCGACCAGCACCGCGACGTCGGGCCGCGCGAGCAAGGCTTCCAGCGCGGTGATGTTGTGGACGATGTCGTCGACGATCAGGATGTTCACAGGTGAGTTCGTCATGGCACCGGATCAGAGGGAAGTCGGCAACGCGGCAAGGCGCTTCGCCAGGGTTGCGGGATTGTAGATCGCGTCGGCCGCGCCGCGCTCGATCGCGGCGCGCGGCATCTCCGGTGCACCGGCGCTGCCGGGGTCCTGCACCCACGCGGTGCCGCCGAGCGCGCGCACGCGTTCGAGCCCGTGCGCGCCGTCGTCGTTGGCGCCGGACAGCAGGATCGCGAGCAGCCGCTCGCCGTACACCGCGGCGGCCGATTCGAACAGCACGTCGATCGACGGCCGCGAGAAGCGCACCGCCGCGGCGGTCGACAGCGCGACCGTGCGGTCCACTTCGACGAGCATGTGATAACCGGGCGGCGCGACGTACACGCGGCCCGGCAGGATCAACTCCCCCGCATCGGGTTCGAGCACCGGCAGCGCGCAGCGATGCGCGATCGCCGGCACCAGATAGCTCGGCGAATCGGGCGGCAGATGCGCGACGATCATCACGGCTGCCGCGAAGCGCGCGGGCAGCGCGGCGAGCAGCACGTTGAGCACCTCGATGCCGCCCGCCGACCCGCCAATCACGACCAGTTGATAGCCACGCCGCGCGTGCGTCCGCGCGACGGCGCTGGCGTCGGCGGCGTCGGCGGCGAGGGTGGGCGGGGGTTGACTGGTCGAGCGTGGCATCGCGACCTCGCTAACGCTTCTGATAAATGCGTTCGGCCGGGCGAAACTCGTCGAACGCCGGATAGTGATGTGAAAACCGCAGGGTTTCCTTGCTGCCCAGGCCGAGAAAGCCGCGCCGCACCAGTGCGTTCTCGAACAGCCCCAACGCGCGATCCTGCAAGCCGCGATCGAAATAGATCAGCACGTTGCGGCACGACACCAGATGCGCTTCGAGGAACACTTCGTCGGTGGACAGGCTGTGATCGGCGAACACCACGCGCTCTTTCAGCGAGCCGGCAAAGCGCGCGCCGCCATACGCTGCATGATAGTAGTCCGACAGCGAACGCGTGCCGCCCGCCGCCAGATAGTTCTGCGTGAAGCCCTGGATGCGTTCGAGCGCGTAGATGCCCGCCTCCGCGCGCGCGAGCGCGTCGGGGTTGATGTCGGTCGCGTAGAACAGCGTGCGCTCGGTGAGACCCTCCTCGTCGAACAGGATCTTCAGCGACCAGAGCTCCTCGCCGGTGCCGCATCCGGCGACCCACACCTTGATCGACGGATAGGTGCGCAAACGCGGCAGCACGTGCTCGCGCAGCGCGAGGAAATACGACGGATCGCGAAACATGTCGCTGACCTGCACGGTCAGGTAGCGGAACAGCCGCGAAAACTCGTAGCCGTCGCGCATGATGCGGTCCTGCAATTGCGACAGCGTCTCCACGTTGAATTCATCGAGCGCCTGCGTGAGGCGGCGGCGCAGCGACGACATCGCGTAGTGGCGAAAGTCGTGCTGATACTTCAGATAGATCGCCTCGAGCAGCAGCCGCAGCTCGATGTCGAAATCGCTGATGCGGTGCGGTACGTCAGATGCGGACGGTTTCATCGCGTTTCTCGCTTCCGTGCCAACGCTCGCGCCGTCAGCGCTGGCGCAGCCACACGCGGCACAGCGCGACGAGCTTGTCGACGTCGATCGGTTTCGACACGTAGTCGTCGGCACCCGCTTCGAGGCAGCGCGTGCGATCGTTCGCCATCGCCTTCGCGGTCAGCGCGATGATCGGCAGATGCGCGAAGCGCGGATTGCGGCGAATCTCGCCCATCGCGGTCAGACCGTCCATCTCGGGCATCATGATGTCCATCAGCACCAGATGCACTTCCGGCCCGTTCTGCAGTTCGTCGAGCGCCTCGCGGCCGTTGCGCGCGATCAGCAGTTTCGCGCCGAGCGGCTCCAGCACGTGCGACAGCGCGAAGATGTTGCGCACGTCGTCTTCGGCGAGCAGGATCGTGCGGCCCTCGAACGCATTGTCGCGTTGCCGCACGGTGCGCAGCATGCGCTGCTGCTCCGGCGCGAGCGACGACTCGACGCTATGCAGAAACAGCGTGACTTCATCGAGCAGACGCTCCGGCGATTTTGCGCCCTTGATGATGATCGACTTCGAGTAGCGGCGCAGCCGGTGCTCCTCTTCGTCGGACAGCATGCGGCCCGTGTAGACGATCACCGGCAGCGATGCATGCGCGCTGTTCGCGGCGAGCCGTTCGAGCAGATCGTAGCCGGTGCCGTCCGGCAGCGCGAGATCGGTGACGACGCAGTCGAACGTCAGCGCCGACAGTTGCTCGAACGCCTCGGCGAGCGTCGCGACCGCGACGATCCCGGTGTTCTCGCTTTGCAGCAGCGCGCGGATGCTTTCGCGCATCGGCGCGTCGTCCTCGATCACCAGCACGCGCTTCAGGCGCTGTTGCAGCCGCGCTTCGAGGCGGCGGATCGCGGCCTCCATCGTCGAGCGCGCGGTCGGCTTCAGCGTGTAGCCAATCGCGCCGAGGTGCAGCGCCTTGTCGGCGTGATCGGTGGCCGACACGATATGGATCGGAATGTGGCGAGTCAGCGGGTCGTTCTTCAGCCATTCGAGCACCGTGAGGCCCGAGCGGTCCGGCAGACCGACGTCGAGCAGCACCGCGGCCGGCCGCATGTCGCGCACCAGCGCGAGGCCGCTCGCGGCATCGCTCGCGTGCACGAAGTCGAAGTCGAGTTCGTGCACGAGATCGCGCAGAATCGCAGCGAACGGCGGATCGTCTTCGACCGCGACGATCAGACGGCCCGCGCGGGTGCGATTGTCGCGATCGTCGGCTATCGACGCGGCGGCGGGCTCGGCGGTGCCGGGCAGCAAGGCTTCGCGCGACGCGGTGGGCGGCGCCCAGCTTGCCAGACCATTCGCTGGCGAGATCACCGCGGCGGGCGCGGCGTCGAGCGGCGGGCGCAGCAACGGCGCTTCCGCCGTCGCCTGCGCGCCCATGCCCGCGTTCAGCGCGTTCGGCGCGGCGACGCTCGTCATCGCGCCGTCCGCGCCGTCCGTGCTCACGCGCGCCTCGCGCGCATCGAGCGGCAGCCACAGCGAAAACACGCTGCCCTTGCCGACTTCGCTCGCCACCGTGATGCGCCCGCCCAGCAACCGCGAGAACTCGCGCGAAATCGACAGCCCGAGGCCGCTGCCCCCATATTGACGGCTCGTCGAGCCATCGGCCTGCTGGAACGCCTCGAAGATCATGTCGAGCTTGTCGGCCGGAATACCGATGCCCGAATCGCGCACGTCGAAGCGCAGCACGTTGTCCTCGACCTTGACGACCTCGAGCGTGACCTCGCCGCGCTCGGTGAACTTCACCGCGTTCGACAGCAGGTTGCGCAGGATCTGCGTGAGCCGCTGGCCATCGGTGACGAACGTATCGGGCGTGCCCGGCAACTTGTCGAAGGCGAGACGCAAGTGCTTGGTCGCCGCGATCGGACGAACCATTTCTTCGAGCGATTGCAGCGTCGCCTCGATCGACACCGTTTCGGGCTCGACCGTCAGTTGACCCGCCTCGACCTTAGACAGGTCGAGAATCTCGTTGATCAGCACGAGCAGATCGCTGTTCGACGCGTAGATCGTTTCCGCGTAGCGCACCTGCTCGTCGGTCAGATTGCCGCTGCGATTCTGCTGCAGCAGCTTCGCTAGAATCAGCGAGCTGTTCAGCGGCGTGCGCAATTCGTGCGACATGTTCGCGAGGAACTCGGACTTGTAGCGGCTCGACTGTTCGAGGCGCTCCGCGTTGGCCGCCAGATCGTTCTGCGCGCGCAGCAGATCCGATTTCTGCCGCTCCAGCCGGTGCGCGTATTCCTCGAGTTGCACGTTGGTCTGTTCGAGCTCGGCCTGCTGCGCTTCGAGGCGCCGTTGCGATTCCAACAGCGCGCGGCCGCGTTCCTCGAGCCCTTCGTTGGAGACCCGCAACTCCTCCTGCTGGACCTGCAACTCCTCGTTCAACTGCTGCGTCTCGGCGAGCGCATCCTGCAGGCGTTCGCGATACAGCGCCGCCTCGAGAAAATCGCCCATGCTGTGGCGGATCAGCTCCATGAACTCTTCGTCGCGCGGCGTCACCTCGCGCAGGAAGCCCATTTCGACGACGCCGTTGACCTGGCCATCGTTGTCGATCGGCAGGATCAGGAGATTGCGCGGCGCGCCGCTGCCCGTCGCCGACACGACCCGCACGTAATCGGCCGGCACGTCGCGCAGCACCAGCGTGCGGCGCGAGCGCGCGGCCTGGCCGACCAGCGTTTCACCCTCCTCGAAACTCAGAGCGGCCGTCTGCTCACTGTCACGGCTATATCCGTACGCGGCGATGCGGCGCAGCGTGCCGCTCTGCCTGTCGCGCACGTACAGCGCGGCGACGACCGCATCGAGATATTGGGCGAGAAACTCGAGCATCGCGCGGCCGACGAGCGGCGCGCTCGTCTGGCCGACGACCTTGTCCGCGAGCAGGCGCTGGCCCGAGCGCAACCAGACCTGCTGCTCGAGCAGCGCGGTCTGTTCGCCCTGGCGGCGCAGCACGTCGTCGTAGGTCCCGGACAGGTCCAGCAGTTCGCGACGGCCTCGCCACGCTAGCAGCCCGCTGACGACGAGGCTGAACAGCAGGAACACGCCGAGCAGCGTCGCCGTCACGTTGCGCGTCGCTTCGATGCGCTGCTGGCGCAAGCGCAATTCGACGTCGAGAAAATCGCCGAATTCGCGGCGCGTTTCGTCGAATTCGAGCTTGCCGCGCCCCGCTGCGATCGCGCTCTCATAGTCCTGGTTGCGGCGGCGCGCGTCGATGATCTGTTCGGCGAAGCGGCTCCAACGCTCCTGCAAGGCCTCGATCTGCTTGAGCCGCTCGATTTGCGGCGGGTTGTCGGCGACCTGCTTTTTCAACGCTTCGAGCTGTGCCTTGAATTTCGGGCCGCCGTTTTCATACGGCGCGAGGAAAGTCTCGTTACCGGTGATCAGAAAGCCGCGCATCGACGATTGGCGATCCACCGCGAGCCGCAGCATTTCGTTGGCGTCGCCGATCACGCGCTCGGAGTGCTCGGCCCAGGTCATCGTCGACACGAGATACGCGATCAAGCCGACGAACAGCGCCATCGTGACGAGGCCGACGCCCAGAGGCAGCGCGATATTGCGGCGAAGGATGCGGCGGAAACGGAGTTGATCGACGGCCTGCGATGCGGTCATTTTTTCTGTAAGTGGCATGGCGAATCGGGTCGATGCGGAACGTTTTTCGGGTCTGCGCACGGTGTTGAGTGCCGCGATGCGACCGCTGTCATCATACAAGGACCACCCGCATCTCGTAACGGGAGTGCGCTCGTTGAGCCCTGCTGGGCACGGCGCGGCTCCCTTCGCACGATTCGTCGAGCGCGACGCGGAATGCAAAAAGAATCCGGCCGGCTAACACCGGCCAGATTCCTGTATCGACGCGCATCGACGCGCCGCGTTTCAGCTACGCTCAGCACCGTTCAGCGGCTAACGCGGCAGCGCGTCAGCGCAACCGGCTCGGCCCGCTCAGGCCGGCACCGATTCCGCCTGCGCCGCGCGCGACCACACGCGATGCTGTCCGGCGGCCTTGATGAACGCCTTCAACACGTCGGCGGACTGCGAGTCCTCGCCGGTCGCGACGCCGTCCGGCTGCGCGGGCAACTGCGCGGCCGCGAGCAGGTCGCGCCCCGCGCCGAGCGCCGCGATCGCCTTCAGATGCTTGAACGCTTCGAGCACGAAGTGCCGCGCATCGCCCGATTGCGACAGTGCCTTCGCCCCCTTCTCGCCGCCGACGACGATCACCGCGTCGAACATCACCGATGGCAGCCCGGCGATCGTCGCGTCGGGCGCGAGGCCATCGATCTCGGCGAGCGTCGGCGCGATCAGCATCGGCGTCGCGCCTTCGCCCGTGAGCGCCTGCTGCAACTGTTTGATCGCCGCGCCATCGGAGCCGGGTGCGGCGAGCAGCGCGATCTTGCGAGTCTTGATGCCGGGCTTCACGCGATTGAGCAGACTCAACGCCGGCGACGTCTTCGGCCCGACGAGTTTCGCCGTGCCCTGTTTCGGCGCCGGCAAGCCGAGTCCTTCGGCGACCTTCGCGGCGAGATCGGCGTCGAAGTTCGCGAGAATCTCGTTGACCTGGCGCGCGCGAATTTCGGGCTTAGTCACCTTGCCGAGCTCGAACTGATAGGCCGCCGCGATATGGTCTTTTTCCGGCTGCGACATGCTGTTGTAGAACAACGCGGCCTGCGAGAAATGATCGGCAAACGAGTCGCTGCGCACCCGAATCTTCGTGCTCTCGACGCGTTCCTGATAGCTGTCGAAGCCGCCATCTTCGGCGGCTGGATCGGTTTCCTTCGGCCAGCCCTCGTTCAGCGAGTTCGGCTCGTACGACGCCTGGCCGACATGGATCGCCTGCCGATGCATCGCATCGCGCTGATTGTTGACGGATGGACAGACCGGCCGGTTGATCGGAATCTCGTGAAAGTTCGGGCCACCGAGGCGGCTGATCTGAGTGTCCGTGTACGAGAACAAACGCCCCTGCAGCAACGGATCGTTGGTGAAATCGATGCCCGGCACGATATGCCCCGGATGGAACGCGGCCTGTTCGGTCTCGGCGAAGAAGTTGTCCGGATTGCGATTGAGCGTCATCTTGCCGATGATTTTCACCGGCACCAGCTCTTCCGGCATCAGCTTGGTCGGATCGAGCAGGTCGAAATCGAACTTGTGCTCGTCGGCTTCCTCGACGATCTGCACGCCCAGTTCGTACTCCGGATAATCGCCGCGCTCGATCGCTTCCCATAGGTCGCGCCGGTGAAAATCCGGGTCCTTGCCCGCGAGCTTCTGCGCTTCGTCCCACAGCAGCGAATACGAGCCGAGCACGGGACGCCAGTGGAACTTGACGAAACGAGCTTTGCCCTGCGCATTGACGAAGCGGAACGTGTGAACGCCGAAGCCTTCCATCGTCCGAAAGCTGCGCGGAATCGCGCGGTCCGACATCGTCCACAGCACCATGTGCGCCGATTCGGGCACGAGCGAGACGAAGTCCCAGAACGTGTCGTGCGCGGACCCGCCGGTCGGCATTTCGTTCGGTGCTTCCGGTTTCACCGCGTGCACGAAGTCAGGAAACTTGATCGCGTCCTGAATGAAGAACACCGGCATGTTGTTGCCGACCAGATCGAAATTGCCTTCCTGCGTGTAGAACTTCGTCGCGAAGCCGCGCACGTCGCGCACGGTGTCGGCGGAGCCGCGCGGACCTTGCACGGTCGAGAAACGCACATAGACCGGCGTTTCGGCGGCCGGGTCCTGCAAAAACGCGGCCTTGGTGTACTCGCGCATCGATTCGTAGACCTTGAAGACACCATGCGCGGCCGAGCCACGCGCGTGCACGATCCGTTCGGGAATGCGCTCGTGGTCGAAGTGCGTGATCTTTTCACGCATGATGAAATCTTCGAGCAGCGATGGACCGCGCGGTCCCGCTCGCAGCGTGTTCTGGTTGTCGGCGATCTTGACGCCCTGATTGGTCCTCAGGGCCTCGCCTTGCGGCTTCACGCGATTGCGTTCGAGATCGTTCGATTTCGCGTCGTTCGACTGCGCTGCCCCGTTTGCCTGGGCCGCGGGCTTCTGGGTGTTCGCTTTACCTGCCATGGGGATCACTCCTTCTGTTCGGGCGCGCGGCGACGGAGGCGTCGCGGCGCACGATCACGGAGTCAGCAAGGGCTATACCCACGAAGTCACGGCGCAGTGGCTGCGACGCGGCGGTGCGTCAGAACCGGTAGTTGATCGATACGTCGGCGACGCCGTTCGCGCGGCTGCGCGTGATCGGACTGTTGCCCGCGCTGCCGACGAGTTGCTCGAACGCGCCGTCGGCGGTCGCGAACCAGTGCTTGCTGAACAGCCAGATCGCGCTGACGCCGAAACCCACCGACTTGAAGCCCGCGCTCGCGTGATACTGCGGATACTGCGAGTGCGCGGCCTGTTCCTGATTGACGCCGAACCAGCTATTCATGTAATTGGAGTCCGCGAGCACCACGTTCGGGCCGGCGAACCAGAAGAACTGCTTGGTGCTGCCGGGCATCGGCATATAGGCGCCGAGATCGCCGATCCAGCCGTTCGATCCGCCGAAATAGCGGCGGATATCGGCGCGCAGGACGAGCGGAAAATCCTTCGACACGACGTACTCGCCCGAAAGCTTCAGACCGGGCGCCGGGTTGATGTTGCCGAGCCCGTTGAGTTCCTGCGGATCGTCCTGGCCGCGTCGCCCGAGGTCGTAGACCGCGGCGAGACTCATGCGCCAGTTCTCGCCCTGCGCGAAATTCACGCCGAAGCCTTCGCCGCTCGACAGAAAGAACAGATCCTTGTAGCGCACGTCGATGCTCGGGCCGGTCACCAGGTGATAGCGGTCCGATCCTTCGAAGCGCGGCTGGAACGATGTGGCCACGCCGAAGCGCAGTTGCCAGTCGGGAATGTTCGGCTGCCACATCTTCTGCAGCGGAATGCCCACCGAATATTGCCATTCGCCGAGCGGCGACGGCGTCTGCGCGAAGACCACACCCGGCACGCAGGCCATCGCACCCAAGGTCGCGGCGACGAGCGAGCTCGCCGCGATGCCGGTTTGTTTATGGCGAGGCATGGCGCCCCGCTGCTTTCTACGGCTGTTCACCACCGGAAGCCTCCAATTTCGCTCGTCGCGATGAGGTTAGGTTTTCGCCCGGGTCCAGCGCGGACCCAAAAACGCGGACGACCGCCGCGCTGTTACTTACGGCGTGTAATTTTTCCAATCGATGAAGCGGGCAGCGCGATGTGCACGAGGCGCGGCGCATGACCCACGCGCTAGCGTGGTGGCCACTGCGCATAGTCCTTGCGCGCCGCGGTGACGCGGACAATGGCCAACGGCACATTGCTTCGCAAGATATGCGCCAACTCTGTGGAAGATTGATGACGAGCGCGACCCAAGGCGTAATCCGAAGACGGTCCGGCGCTGTGGCGGCGCCGCTGGCGCCGCCGTTCGGGGGGTTATTGCCCTGCTTCGACGAGCACCGGCTTGTCGCGATACAGGTTCGGGAACAAGCGTTTCAGGTTGGCGATTTTCGGCATGTCATTGAACACGATGTAGGCCGAATCGGGATGCAACGTCAAATAGTTCTGGTGATACGACTCTGCCGGATAGAAGCCCTTGTACGGCTCCGTCTTCGTGACGATCGGCGCGGGGAACACGTGCGACTTGTCGAGCTGCGCAATGTAGCTTTGCGCGACATGCCGTTGCGCGTCGTTCAGTGGAAAGATCGCGGAGCGGTATTGCGTGCCGCTGTCGGGCCCCTGACGATTCAGCTCGGTCGGGTCCTGAACCACCGAGAAATACACCTGCAGCAACTGGCCGTAGGTGACCTTGCCAGGATCGAACGTGACCTGCACCGATTCGGCGTGCCCCGTCTCGCCGCCGCTGACGGTCTCGTACTGCGCGGAGTCGCGTGAGCCGCCCGAGTAGCCGGACACCGCCCGCGTGACACCGCGCACATGCTGGAACACCCCCTGGACGCCCCAGAAACAGCCACCCGCGAACACCGCGGTTTCCTCGTGCGCGGTGCTGGCCGGGATCGGTTCGTCGAGCGCGGGGGGCGCGATCACGACCGCGTTCTCCGCCGCGAACGCGACGCGCTGCGCGAGCGGCAATGCAAGCGCGGCCGCGCCTAGCAGCAACGACAACGCGGCCGCGCGTGAGCGTTTCGAGATGCCGCCGAACGATGTAAGGAATTGCGGTCTGTTGCGAGTCATGATGGTCGCTCCGGAAAAGTGCCGGCGCCCGCCCGCGTTGGCACGGTGCTGCCACGGCCGCATGCGGGTGCGCCGAAGCTTGGTCGCGCGGGCTCGGCATTTATGACAGCATGCGCGCTTTCGCGGCCGGCGGCGCGGCCGCGCGGCTCACAGCGGAAATTTCGTGGTCGACAGGATTTCCTTCAGCACCATGAATGAGCGAATCTGCCGTACGCCCGGCAGATACAGCAACTGCTCGGCGTGCAGTCGATTGAAGCTGTCGCTGTCGCGCGTGCGGATCACCATGAAATAGTCGAACTCGCCGGTCACCACGTGGCACTCCATGCAGCCGGCCACCTTCTGCGCGGCCTTCTCGAACTCGGCGAACGACTCGGGCGTCGAGCGATCCAGAACCACGCCGATGATCACGAGCATGCCCGCGCCGGCCGCCTTTGGATCGAGCAGCGCGACCACGCCGCGAATCAGCCCCGATTCCTTCAAGCGTTCGACGCGCCGCAAACACGCCGGCGCGCTCAGCTTCACTTTCGCGGCGAGCGCCACGTTCGAAATCGACGCGTCGGTTTGCAACTGCCGCAGGATCGCGCGATCGATGCGATCGAGCGGGTGGTGAATCGCGCCGATGCCCGAAGGTGGCGCTCCAGCACGAACTTTCGTTGCGCTCATGACCATGTGTGCGAAGTTTTGTTAGGAAGCGGACATTCTTTGATTTCGAAAAATACGTCCAGGAGATTTTTTTCGCAAGCTCATTTCTGGCGGTTTTTCCTAACATGAACTCATGGAAATCACCCCACCACGGAGCCGCGATGAACCTGCAACGATTCCCCCGCTACCCGCTCACCTTCGGACCGACGCCAATTCAACCGCTCAAGCGTCTGAGCGAACATCTCGGCGGCAAGGTCGAGCTGTATGCCAAGCGCGAGGACTGCAATAGCGGCCTCGCGTTCGGCGGCAACAAGACCCGCAAGCTCGAGTATCTGATCCCCGACGCGCTCGCGCAGGGCTGCGACACGCTCGTGTCGATCGGCGGCATCCAGTCGAACCAGACGCGCCAGGTCGCGGCGGTTGCCGCGCATCTGGGCCTGAAGTGCGTGCTCGTGCAGGAGAACTGGGTCAACTACTCGGATGCGGTGTATGACCGCGTCGGCAACATCCAGATGTCGCGCATGATGGGCGCCGACGTGCGGCTCGTGCCGGACGGCTTCGACATCGGCTTTCGCAAGAGCTGGGAAGACGCGCTCGACAGCGTGCGCGCGGCCGGCGGCAAGCCGTACGCGATTCCGGCCGGCTGCTCGGACCATCCGCTCGGCGGCCTCGGCTTCGTCGGCTTTGCCGAAGAGGTGCGTCAGCAGGAAGCCGAACTAGGCTTCAGGTTCGACTACATCGTCGTGTGCTCGGTGACGGGCAGCACGCAGGCTGGCATGGTCGTCGGTTTCGCCGCCGACGGCCGCGCCGATCGGGTGATCGGCATCGACGCATCGGCGAAACCGGCGCAGACACGCGAGCAGATCATGCGCATCGCGAAGCGGACCGCCGAGAGCGTCGAACTGGGCCGCGACATCACCGCGAAGGACATCGTGCTCGACGAGCGCTACGGCGGCCCGGAATACGGTCTGCCGAACGACGGCACGCTCGAGGCGATCCGTCTGTGCGCGCGGCTCGAAGGCATGCTGACCGATCCGGTGTACGAAGGTAAGTCGATGCACGGCATGATCGACAAGGTGCGTAACGGCGAATTTCCAGCCGGCTCGCGCGTGCTGTATGCGCACCTGGGCGGCGTGCCGGCGTTGAGCGCGTACAGCTTTATCTTCCGCGACGGTTGATGCGGTTTAGGCGATTAGCCGACGGGCGTCCGCGGTTCGGTCGCGAGCTTCTTCCTCAGATGCTTGCGCAGAAACTCGACGAACGCCCGGATCGTGACCGAGCTTTGCCGATGCTGCGGATACACGGCATAGACGCCCGTCGCCGACGGCAGGAACGCTTCGAGCACGGGCACGAGTTGTCCGCTTGCGAGCGCATCGGCGACGATGAAATCCGGTAGCCGAACGATTCCAAGTCCCGCGACGGCCGCATCGCGAATCAGATCGCCGTTATTGGCGCGTAACGGCCCCCGCACCTCGACGCTCTTCACCACGCCCTCGACGCTGAAGTCCCAGCTCACCGCGCCGCCATGGCCGTACAGCAGACATTCGTGGTTCGCGAGATCGCCAGGCACGGCCGGGCTGCCACGCCGACGCAAATAACCGGGGCTGCAGCACGCGACCATCTTCACATCGATCAGCTTTTGCGCGATCAGCGACGAATCCGCCAGCGTGCCGATACGGATCGCCATGTCGAAGCCTTCGCCGACCACATCGACGGCGCGGTCGCTCAGTTCCATATCGAAGCGCACGTCGCGATGCTCGCGCAGAAACGCCGCCACTAGCGGCGACAGATGCATCATGCCGAACGACATCGGCGCGCTCACGCGTAGCAGCCCGCGCGGCCCGGCGCGGCGCAGTGACATGGCCTGCTCGGCGTCCTCGACCTCGCCGAGGATGCGCTTCGCGCGCTCGTAGAACTCCTGACCCAGATCGGTCACCGCCAGCTTGCGCGTGTTGCGGATCAGCAGTTGCACACCGAGCGCTTCCTCGAGCGCCATCACACGGCGGCTCACGAACTGTTTCGACAGCGACAGCCGGTTCGCCGCGGCGGTGAAATTGTGGGCGTCGACGGTCGCGACGAAGATGCGCATGTCATCGAGTTGCATCGTATTGTCCACTCCAATGCGACAGTGTTTCCGGTTTTATCATGATTATAGCCATCCTGATTGACCTACACTGTCGTTCATGGATCGCAGCCAAACATCTGGCCCGGATCGCACGACAAAACTCAAGGAGAAAGAGCATGCTCGAAATCAGACACGCCAACCAACGTGGCCGCGCGGAACACGGCTGGCTCAGCTCGCGTCATACGTTTTCGTTCGCGAACTATCACGATCCGAAGCAGAACGGCTTTTCCGACCTGCTCGTGATCAACGACGACCGTGTGGCGCCGGCGCAGGGCTTCGGCAAGCATCCGCATCGCGACATGGAGATCTTTTCGTACGTGCTCGAAGGCGCGCTCGAACACAAGGACACAATGGGCACGGGCTCGGTGATCATGCCGGGCGACGTCCAGTTGATGAGCGCGGGCACCGGTGTGGCGCACAGCGAATACAACCATTCGAAGAGCGAGCCGGTGCACTTCCTGCAGATCTGGATCGCGCCGGCCCAGCAAGGCACGAAGCCGCGCTATCAGCAACAGCACTTCGGCGCGGCCGACAAGCGCGGTGTGCTGCGGCTCGTGCTGTCGCCGGACGGTGCGAACGGTTCGCTGCAGTTGCAACAGGATGCGCGCGTGTATGCCGGTCTGTTCGACGGCGACGAAACCGCACGGCTCGAACTCGCGAGGGACCGCTATGCATATGTTCAGGTGGCGCGCGGCAGCGTCACGGTGAATGGCGTCGAGCTTGCCGAGGGTGACGGCGCGCGGGTGCGGGGTGAAGAAGCGCTGACGTTCACGCAGGGCCGCGAAGCGGAAGTGCTCGTGTTCGACCTGCGTAATATCGAAACCTCGGCGTTGTGGGCATAAGCGCTCCGCTTGCGCTGCTATTGACTCAAACCTGAACGCGGCTCGCTGGACGACGATTTCCAGCGAGCTTCATCGCTCTACCCTATCGGGAAAAATCATGCGCTACACACTGTTTGAAAACCAGAAAGACGTCGTCGTTCTCGTCGCTCGAATCCTGCTGATGGTGCTGTTCGTGATGTTCGGCTGGTCGAAGTTGACCGGCTTCGCAGGCACCGTCGCTTATATGACGTCGACCGGCGCGCCCGTGCCGGCGTTCTCGGCTGTTATCGCGGTGGTGATGGAGCTTGTGGTGGGCGTCGCGCTGTTAGTGGGATTTTTCACGCGACCGCTGGCGCTGCTGCTTGCGGTGTATACGCTCGGCACCGCGATCATCGGCCATCACTACTGGAACATGACGGGCGCGATGCAGTACGACAATATGATTCATTTCTACAAGAACATCGGCATCATCGGCGGGTTGCTGCTGTTGTGCGTGACCGGCCCCGGCAAGTATTCGTTCGACCGGCGGTGATACCGATTCCCGTGCTTTAACGAAAAAGGCCCGCACGAATGCGGGCCTTGTTGCATGCGCAAACTGAAACGGCGGCCCGCGGGCCGCCGTTTGCGTCTCTGATCTACCGGATCAAACCGCTGCTTCGGCTTCCGCTTCCGCTTCGCTGACCGCCGCGACTTCTTCGCTGTTGCGGATCAGGTGATCGAATGCGGACAGCGATGCCTTCGCACCCTCGCCCACCGCGATCACGATCTGCTTGAACGGCACCGTGGTCACGTCGCCGGCGGCGAACACGCCCGGCACCGACGTCGCGCCGCGCGCATCGACGACGATCTCGCCATGCTTCGACAGCTCGACCGTGCCCTTCAGCCATTCGGTGTTCGGCACTAGACCGATCTGCACGAACACGCCTTCGAGTTCGACCGTCTTCACTTCGCCCGAAGCGAGGTCCTTGTAGACCAGACCGTTGACCTTCTTGCCGTCGCCGGTGATTTCCGTGGTCTGCGCCTGCGTGACGACCGTCACGTTCGGCAGGCTGCGCAGCTTGCGTTGCAGCACCTCGTCGGCACGCAGCGTCGCGCCGAATTCGAGCAGCGTCACTTCGCGCACGAGACCCGCCAGGTCGATCGCGGCCTCGACGCCCGAGTTGCCGCCGCCGATCACCGCGACGCGCTTGCCTTTGAACAGCGGGCCATCGCAGTGCGGGCAGTACGCGACGCCATGATTGCGATACTCGCGCTCGCCCGGCACGTTGATTTCGCGCCAGCGCGCACCGGTTGCGAGGATGATGGTCTTCGCCTTCAGCACCGCGCCGTTGGCCAGACGTACTTCGATGATGCGCCCCGGAATCAGCGCTTCGGCGCGCTGCACGTCCATGATGTCGACGTCATAGGACTTCACGTGCTGTTCGAGCGCGGTCGCGAACTTCGGTCCTTCGGTTTCGGTCACGGAGACGAAGTTTTCGATCGCCAGCGTATCGAGCACCTGGCCACCGAAACGCTCGGCCACGACACCGGTCGCAATGCCCTTGCGCGCCGAGTAGATCGCCGCCGCCGCGCCCGCCGGGCCGCCGCCGACGATCAGCGTGTCGAACACCGGCTTATTCTCCAGTTGCTTCGCGGCGCGCGCACCGGCGTTGGTATCGAGCTTCGCGAGGATTTCCTTCACGCCGCTGCGGCCCTGGCCGAAGGTTTCGCCGTTCAGGAACATGGTCGGTACCGCCATGATCTGGCGCGCGTCGACTTCGTTCTGGAACAGCGCGCCGTCGATCGCGACGTGACGGATGCGCGGATTGATCAACGCCATCACGTTCAGCGCCTGCACGACTTCCGGGCAGTTCTGGCACGACAGCGAGAAATACGTTTCGAATTGATAGTCGCCGTCGAGGCTGCGGATCTGTTCGATCACCGCATCGTCGAGTTTGACCGGATGGCCGCCGACCTGCAGCAGTGCGAGGACGAGCGACGTGAATTCATGCCCCATCGGAATGCCGGCGAAACGGATGCCGGTTTCCTTGCCCGCTTCGCCAATCGAGAACGATGGCTTGCGTTCGTCGTCGCCGCGACGCTCGATCAACGTGACGCGCTCTGACAAGGTTGCGATGTCGTTCAGCAGGGCCAGCAGTTCCTGCGACTTCGCGCTGTCGTCGACCGACGCGACGAGCTCGATAGGCCTGCTAACTTTTTCGAGGTACGACTTCAGTTGAGTCTTGAGATTGGCGTCAAGCATGGCGTTGCGATTCCGTGACGAGGGGTGTGGGTGTCCCGGCGCCGCACGCATCCGGATAGGACGTGTTGGGCCCGGGGACGCGCGAAGCGCCGTATCAGGCGATTCGCGCGGTGAAGCGACGGGAAGATCCCGGCAGATGCAGACTGCGGGTGCAGCGTGAGCTGCGCGGACCTTAGATCTTGCCGATCAGGTCGAGCGACGGGGTCAGCGTTTCCGCGCCCGGCGTCCACTTGGCGGGGCACACTTCGCCCGGGTGCTTTGCGATGTACTGAGCGGCCTGAACCTTGCGCAGCAGTTCGCCAGCGTCACGGCCGATGCCGTTGTCGTGGATTTCGCACAGCTTGATCTCGCCTTCCGGGTTGATCACGAACGTGCCACGCAGCGCGAGGCCCTCTTCTTCGATCAGCACGTCGAAGTTGCGCGAGATAGCGAGCGTCGGGTCAGCCAGCATCGGGTACTTGATCTTGCGGATCGTATCCGACGTGTCGTGCCAGGCCTTGTGCGTGAAGTGCGTATCGGTCGACACGCTGTAGATTTCCACGCCCAGCTTCTTGAAATCTTCATAACGATCGGCCAGGTCACCGAGTTCGGTCGGGCACACGAATGTGAAGTCGGCCGGGTAGAACACGAAAACCGACCACTTGCCCTTCAGGCTTTCGTCAGTGACGGTCTGGAAATCGCCGTTGTGAAAAGCCTGTGCTTTGAACGGTTTGACTTGACTGTTGATGATCGGCATTTGCTGAATCCTCTCTTTGAGGGGGTTGGAAAGTGGAGTCAGTATGTCAGACTACGCTTAATAGGTAAAGTGGATTGTGTCAATGAGTTCGATAGTCCCGCCCTATTAATTTCGTCGGTCGAAACTATCGGACGATTTGCCGGGCGTTTCAGCCCTTCAGAAGCCGCCACAGCGTGGTTCTGCCGATGCCGAGCGCGCGGCTCGCGGCGGCGCGATTGCCGCCCGATTGTTCGAGGGCGCGCAGCGCGGCCTCACGGCTGGGGGTAGCGCGGGGCGCCGTACTGCCGGGCGCAGAGCCTGGAGGCGCCTGTGTGATCTGCTCGACCTCGACCGCCCTGATCCGGAAGAACTCGGGAAACACGGCCTGCTGGTCTGGCAAGGCGTCGGCAGTCAAGTTCCCGGACATCTCGTTGGTTGGCTCACCGATATAAATCGCCGCGCGGGCCAGGAGATTTTCCAGTTCACGGACGTTACCGGGCCACGCGTAATCCGCAAAAAGCGGGGCAAGGAACACGAGCACCCGCTCGAGCCCCGCCGCCGACAAGCCGTACTGCACCGCGTTGCGCTCTAGCAGATGCCGCGCCAGCGGCGCGATGTCGGCACGGCGTTCGCGCAGCGGCGGCAATTTTATCTGAAGCAGATTTAATCTGAAATACAGGTCCGCGCGAAACGCGCCCTCCTCGACGAGCGCGTGCAGATCGCGGTGCGTCGCGGCGATCACCCTCACGTCGACCGGCGTCGCGCGGCCCGCGCCGAGCTTCATCACCTCGCGCTCCTGCAGCACGCGCAATAGCCGGCTTTGCAGCGCGGCCGGCATTTCGCCGATCTCATCGAGAAAAATAGTGCCGGTGTGCGCGATTTCAAACAACCCCGGCTTGCCGCCGCGCCGCGCGCCCGTGAACGCCCCTTCCTCGTGTCCGAACAGTTCGCTTTCGATCAGCCCCTCGGGCACCGCCGCGCAGTTGAACGCGACGAACGGATTGCCGCGCCGCCGGCTCGCGTTGTGAATGCCCTGTGCGACCAGTTCCTTGCCGGTGCCGCTTTCACCACTCAGGAGCACGGTCGCGTCGTGCGCGGCGCCGGCGCGCGCGAGCCGGCGCACGCGCTCGAGCGCTGCCGAAGCGCCGATCAGATCGTCGAGCCGGTGCCGCGCGACCAGATGCCTCGGCCGCTGGCTGGTGCGCAGGGAACGGTCGATCCGCTGCGCGACGAGTGCGTCCTGCGCCGTCACGACGAAACCGGCGCGCGCGCCCTGCTCGACGATCGGCACACAGCCGACGATCAGTGCGCGGCCGCCGATCTGTTCGATGCGTTCGTCGACCGGCTGGTCGGCGGCGCGCGTCTCGCGCAGCAGCGGCGCGAGCGCGCGCGCGACTCGTGCGGGGGTGTCCTCGTCGTCGTTTGGAACGTCCTGCGCGGCGCCTAGGCCGAGCAGTTCGAGCATTGCCGGGTTGACGGCTTCGAGCTGGGCGGCTTCGTCGAACGCGGCGACGCCGTCGCGCAGATGCGCGACGATCGTGTTCAGGCGCACCCGCTTCGATTCCTTCTGGCGGCTCACGCGCGCCAGTTCGACCGAGCGCTCGAACGCTTCCTCGACCGCGGCGAGCGAATACAGAAACACGCTTTCCATGCCGGCCTGCTGCGCCAGATCGCAGGCCATGCCAGCGCCGACCACCACGCGGCAGCCCTGCGCGGCGAGTTCATCGACTGCGAGCCGCACTTCGTCGATCGACCGATACGCGCGCTGCCGCAGATCGACGTTCAAGAGCGGGCTCAGGTCGGCCAGCTCCTGCGCGATTGCTTCGTGCAGCACGAGCCCGATGCGCGCCCGCGGCCATGTGGCCGTCGCGCGCGTGATCGCGCTCAACACGTCGAAGCCATTCACCTTGACCATTACCACCGGCACGCTGAGGTTCTCGCGCAGGTACGCGCCGTTCGAGCCGGCGGACAGTACGACGTCGACCGAACCTGCGTCCACGTAAGCCTGCAACGCGGCGACGGCCGCCCCGTAGCCCTCCCGCACCGTGAAGAACTTCGCCCGGCCCGCGTAGCGCGGCGCCACCGTCTCGCAAAGCGACTGCAGTCGGCTGATACTGACGAGTGCGACACCGGGCCGCCCGGCGTCGACGGCGGGGCTCGGATTCGCGACGAATGGGATGAACGTGGACACGCCGCCCTCCTCGATTGAAACGTTCCTCGAAACGTTTCATGAGACGTTTCATCGATTGTGCCACAAACGTCCAGACCGACCTGGTATCGCGCAAATCCTTGTTCCAGCGGAACGACCCGTGAAACACTCGCCAATGGCACGCTTCCTGCAGAATGTCGCCGGCGTTCTACTACCGATTTCCCTCATGGAGACCCCATCATGACCACCACTTCCGCCAGCCGCCGCGCCGCCTTCCGCGCCAAGGTCAATCAGCGTCAGGGCCTGCTCGTGCCCGGCGCGTTCAACGCGATGAGCGCGCGCGTGATCGAGGACGCCGGTTTCGAAGCGGTCTACATCACCGGCGCGGGCGTCACCAACATGTCCCTCGGTCTACCCGACCTGGGCTTCATCGGCCTTGCCGAAGTCGCAGAGCACACCGCGCGCATCCGCGACGCGGTCGCGCTGCCGCTGATCGTCGATGCCGACACGGGCTTCGGCAACGCGCTGAACGTGCGCCAGACCGTGCGCGTGCTGGAGCGCAGCGGCGCCGACATGATCCAGTTCGAAGATCAGGTGATGCCGAAAAAATGCGGCCACTTCTCGGGCAAGGAAGTCGTCGCGGCGAGCGAGATGGTCGGCAAGATCCGCGCGGCTGTCGACGCGCGCGAAGACGCGAACCTGCAGATCATGGCTCGTACCGACGCGGCCGCGGTCCACGGCATCGAGGACGCTATCGAGCGCGGTCATCGCTTCATCGAGGCGGGCGCCGACATCCTGTTCATCGAGGCGACCGAATCGCTCACCGACATCGAGCGTCTGCCGGGGCTGTTCAATGTGCCGCAGCTGATCAACATCGTGATCGGCGGCAAGACGCCGGTGCAGTCACGCGACGCGCTCGCGAAGCTCGGCTACGGCATCGTGCTGTACGCGAATGCGGCGCTGCAGGGCGCGGTGCTCGGCATGCAGCGCGCGCTCGGCACGCTGCAAAGCAACGGCCGCCTCGACGAGGACGCGACGATCGTCGCGCCGTTCAGCGAGCGCCAGCGGCTCGTCAACAAGCCGCTGTATGACCGGCTGGACAAGGAGTACGCGGGGAAGGACTGACGCTCGGGCGGCGGCGCGGCGGTGTGACGCGCTGCATGCCCGCGCGATATGGAACCCTTTATTGCGTTAGGATTCAGGGCTGGCAATCGAGGCTGGCAATCAGGGATGACAAGCGGGACTGACAATCAGTCAAGCCGATGTTCCCGCCAGCCCGCCGCGACAGTTCGTGGCACCGGCCTCCTCTCGTCGGCTCGCTCTCCCGGCTGCCGGCAGAATCACAAAAGCGCAAACGAAAGGTAGTCGCAAGCACCATGAAGTCAAACTATCCACGCGCCCCGCGCGGGCTCGTCAATTGTCTTTCAGCGCGCACGCGCGCAGCACGGGAGCTCACCCGATGAGCGGCACCCGCACCGCGCACGTCGGCTGGCTGCCGTACATCGTCGCGGCTACCTTCTTCATGGAGTACCTCGACACCACGGTGATCGCCACCGCGCTGCCGCAGATGGCGCGTTCGTTCGGCGTCGGCCCGAACAGCCTGAGTCTCGGCATGACCGCCTACATGCTCGCGCTCGCGATCTTCATCCCGGCGAGCGGCTGGGTCGCCGACCGCTGCGGCGCGCGCACCGTGTTCGTCAGCGCGATCGGCGTGTTCACGGTCGCGTCGGTGCTGTGCGGACTGTCGCAGAACGTGCCCGAGTTCACGGCCGCGCGGCTGCTGCAAGGCATTGGCGGAGCGATGATGGTACCGGTCGGCCGTCTCATCGTGGTCCGCAGCACCGAGAAAGCTCGCATGATGCAGGCGATCTCGACGATCACATGGCCGGCCATCGCGGCGCCGGTGGTCGGCCCGCCGATCGGCGGATTCATCACGACCTACGCGTCGTGGCGCTGGATCTTCCTGTTGAACGTGCCGTTCGGCCTCGCGGCGATCGCCGTCGCGCTCGCCATCGTGCCGAACCTGCGCGGCACCGAGCGCAAGCCGCTCGACGTCGTCGGCCTGCTGCTGAGCGGCGTCGCGCTGACCGCGATTCTGTACGGCGCGGAACTCGCGAGCCAGCCGGCCACCAATCCGTGGCTCGCGGTCTCGATCGTGGCGGGCGGTCTGCTGGTCGGCGCGCTCGCGTTCCAGCATGCGAAGCGTCATCCGTATCCGCTCGTCGACGTGTCGACGCTGAAGGTGCCGACGTTTTCCGTGACGGTCATCACCGGCTCGTTCACGCGCATTGGCATTGGCGCGGTGCCCTATCTGATGCCGCTGCTGTTCCAGGTCGGTTTCGGGCTGTCGGCGTTCCGCTCGGGGCTGCTGCTGCTCGCGAGCGCGCTCGGCAATCTCGGCATGAAGGCGCTGACCACGCGCATCCTGCAGCGCTACGGCTTCAGGATGGTGTCGATCGTCGATGTGGCGGTGGCCGGCATTTTCATCATCGCGTGCGGACTGCTGACGCCGGACGTGCCGCTCGTGTTCGTGCTAATCGTCGTGTTCGTGTACGGCATCGCGCGCTCGATGCAGTTCTCGACGCTCGCGACGCTCGCCTATGCCGACATCCCGCAGCCGCAGATGAGCGCGGCGAGTACCCTGTGGAGCGCGGCCGCGCAGATGACGATCGGTCTCGGCATCGCATTCGGCGCGGTGTCGCTGCGCGTCGCGGCGCTGTTCAACGGCGAGACGACCGGCCATGTGTTCACGCTCGACGATTTCCGCCTCGCGTTCCTGTTCGCGGGCGTGCTGACGCTGCTGTCCGTGCTTGGATATATGGGGCTCGCCCGCAATGCTGGGCAGAGTATCGGTGGGGGTTCGCGCGGCGGTGAAACTCCGGCGAAGAGCTAAGGGACGCGCAAGCGCTGCGCGATCAAAAGGAGACGTGCCGTGCAAGCAGGCGAACTGGCGATTTCCAGCCGCATCGACGATCTCGACCTCGACCTCGTCTACACATTCCTGTCGCAGGAAACGCCGTGGGCGCGCGGCATGCCACGCGCGACCTTCGAGCGCGCCGTCGCCGGGTCGCTCTGCTTCGGCGGGTTTGTCGACGGCAAGCAGATGGCGTTCGCGCGCCTCGTCACCGACGAGGCGACCTTCGCCTACCTATGCGACGTGTTCGTGCTGCCCGCGTATCGCGGCCAGGGCTATGCGTCGGCGTTGATGAAACATATCTTTGCGAGCCCTTCGCTCGCCAGTCTGCGTAGAGTCGTGCTGGTCACGACCGACGCGCATCGCGTCTATGGGCCGCATGGGTTCACGTCGCTCGAGAACCCCGAGCGGTATATGGAGCTACATCGACCGGATGTTTACAAGACGGACGCATGAACACGCATCCAAATGCCGACTATCGCGGGTGTGCCATGATCGGCTTGCACGGCCGCCGCCCTTAGCCTTCTTCTCTGCCCGCAATCCATGCAATTGTCATGGCCCAACTGCCACATTTCGTTCATCGGCTACCGGATTGCCATCATCGCCGATCAGAGAAAATAGCACGCTTGCATTTTCACCCGGGTTGCCGTGCAGCGTCTCGAGAGAGAAAGTGGCGCTGGAAAACGGGGCGACCATATCGGCCTGGGCTTGTTGCGACGCATTCGCCAGCTTGACCTCCACGGCACCGATCGTGGCGTAATAGGGTGTCGGGTTGTCAACCTTCAGCACAAGTTTGTCCGATGCCTGGGCAAGCGAGAACACAAGATGCCGGGGGAGCTCGCTCACGGAATAGGGGAGCTTTTCTGGTCGCACGAACACCTTGACCTGGGTGCGCATCGTAACAGTCACCGTCTGAGCGTCGGGTAGCCGGTCTCTAGGTGTTGCTGGAATCTCATACAGATTGAGCCAGAACAGGGACTCGCGATCTGCGGGCAGCGGCGCTCCCGAATTGATGAGGCGCAGACTCGTTTGATCACCTGGACCCATGCGAAAAACAGGCGGCAGCAGGATGATCGGCGCCTTCGACTCCTGTGGCACCGAATTGATGTCACCGTCATCCACCCATGCCTGAACGAGTACCGGGTACTTGTTGACATTGAACACCTGCAGGGACTGTTCGGTGGCACCCGCCGCGAACACCACCCGCGACACCTCGGGCGTCACACCGGCAGCGGCCTGAGCGCTCCATATAGCCAGGGGCAGTGCGCCCCACGCAAGGGCGAAGCGCACCAACTGGCGCGATCCACGCACGGCCAGACGTGTCCAGCCAGTACGAGACCTGCCCACCTGTCCACGCGCGGTCGGGGCACCGCGCCGGTCCGCAAACGTCGGGCGAATCGACGGTCTTTCGGCATCCTGCGCGCGGGACGCTGACACGTGGATCTTCATAGGGGCTCACAAAGATGGATGCTGATCTAACGACTTTACTATTCGGTTGCGGCCGCAAACTTCATTAGAGCGCCGCAACCGGCGCTCTAATAATGACCGTTTGTGACGGTAGAACCGATTACTGCACCCGCACGATAACCTGAGCCGTCGCGTTAAACTTCCCTGCCGTCACCGGCGTCGCTCGTGGCGCAAAGGCCTTGAAGGTCGCATTGATCGTGCGCGTATAGGAGGTCATGCCGCCAGATGCCGGGCCATTTGCAGATGCATCATTCAAAACCGGATCCCAGCCATCCTTGGTACCGCCAGCGGTGACGTACTCGTTGGTGAGGAAATTCAAGGCAGCACCTCCCGGCCTCGACAATGCCACACCCACGCCGGTTGCAGCACCGGGATCGGTTCCGTAGCCATCGGAGAGCAGATAGCTTACGCCGCTTCCCGTGGTCGTCAGGCCCACGCTGGTCGCGGTCTGTGCATTGGCCGGCGGAGCAAGAATGCCCAGCGCGGTCTGGTTGGGCGCCGTTCCGCTCGCGAAAGCCGCTAGGTTCGCAGGCTTAGTGGTCTGGCACTGCATCTGGATTGTGATGGGCAACTGCCTGGAACCACCCTGATTCAGTTCGCCTATCGTAATCGACGGGAAATTCACCACCGGTGTTGCATTGGTCACTGCACAGGTGGCGGATCGTCTGACCGTTACATTGCCATAAGGGTTAATCGAGCCGGGCCAATTGCCATACCAGCCGTCGTAGTGATTGAGGGAGTCGGCGCCAACCGACAGGTTACCCTTGATGATAGTGCCACTGGCGCCGCCAACAAACGCAGAATAGGCGACGGGCTGGGAATACGCCCAAGCCCCAGTGCTAGTATTGTCATAGACCGGGCAGGTGCTGCACTGGAAAAACTCCATCTTGTACTGACTGAAGTTCTTTGCCTTGACGAGAAACCAGCCCTGACTGTCGACATCGAGGTTAGTAAGGGGCGTAGCCTTCCAGTACCGCGACACGTATTCACCTGTTGTCATGTTCGTTACTCGGGACACGACCCCCGTGTAATAGGTTTCATACGTTTCCGGGATACCTGACTGGGCACTGACATTGGTATAGCCAGCATATGCATTATCGCCGTTCGTCGAATAGTATTCAAACATGGTGCCGGCCGAATCAGGGGAGCAGCGGAACAGAACCTGCTCGGGACTGTAGCCCCCAACGCCTTTATCACCGAGGTTGACCATGGGCGCCACGCCGCTTGCGAGCAGCGTGCCGTCTGGCACAAAGGGAGGGGTGTTGATCTGAATGGTCATTGGATAGGCGCCTTTCCCCCCCCCATCGGTTGACCCCGTCCAGCTACTGGCAACGGTACCCGGGTCCGTGTAGAGATTCGAATTCTTATTGGTGGTAAGACTCGTGATCTTCCAGCACCCCCTCGAGGTGGACTGGGCCGAGGCGTGCGTGGGCACGACGATGCTCGACATGACAACCAGCGTTGCCAGCAGGCCGTTTCGGCTCACCCGTGGCGAATGCCGGACGAAGTTTAAAAAACGCTTCATGAATAAAAACTCCTAATAGTCGTCGATTCCGCCGTGAGCCCGAATCGACGGGTGCGTCAGCCTTGCCGGCGCACAACATTACCTGGCTGCGGCCTGAATTTCAGCCGATTCAAGGGGCGTGCACCTTGCGCTCATCCGAATGATGGGTGCGGAATCCTGCCCGGTGGTGTCGTACGCGATAGCGCATTGATCTTCGCGATGCTCTCCCCACTTCACGGTCAACGTGCCGCGATCCGCCGGCACCCGAGCGTAGACCTGTCCACCCTGACCCACCATACCGATCGCAGCGCCGGTGCTGTCCAGCACATCCGCGCCCAGAGGCAGCGGCTCGCCTTCCGGCCGAGTCGCTCCGATCAACAACGCGTGACCGGTCAGTGTGGAGAATTTGAGCAGCACAGCAGATCCGGCATACGGTGCAATCCGAATCTGGTTACCTGTCAATTCAGCGTTCTGGTTGATCCCCTTGGTATCAAGCGCCACATCGTTGTAGCGGTACGGTGTCAGCGACGGAACGATTGCGTACCCGAAACTGTCCACGCGCGCACCCGACCCGTTGCGCACAGTGGCACCCTCTGCACCCTTGGCTTCAACGAGGCCGAACGTATCGCTCAGGTACGGGCCGAATGTGACTCCACCACCATGCGCGACTGCTGCGCCGCGTGCGTTGGCACCAGCCTGCCAGAAGCCATTACCCTGCGAATAGTTCGCGCCCATCGTGACCATCGACAGGTTCTTCTGCACGTTGCCGCTGACGCTCTTCGCGCCGTTTTGCGTCTCGGCCGATGCCGTCAGGCCATAGCTGAGTGTCTGCGCCGTATCGGCGATACCGCTTACCGACGTCTGGAACGAGGTGCCTTGGCCAGTACCGGTTGCAACGCTGCCGGAGAGACTTGCGGAGCGCGGGCCGTAGCCGAGCGGGATCGAAACCGTCGCCATGAACGTATTGGACGACTGGCCGCTTGATCCCGACTGGCCACTGCCGGACACCAGGTTCGGCAAGCCCGTGCTGTAGAGCATGGCGGTCTGCTGGCGAATGAACGACAGGTTATAGTTGATCGACTTGTAGTGATTGTTATAGCTGAGCTGGAGCTGCGTATCGCGCGGCCTCGAGCCATAGTAGCTACTTATCGCAGCTGACAGAGAAAGGGAGCCGTACTGGTTGAGGCTCTGGTTGACGTTAACCGTAAACTGATCGCGCTGCTGATACGTGCCTGAAGACCAGGTCTCGCCGCTCTTATAAGCCGCCCGTGCGCTCAGTGCATCCAGAAAGTCCCGATATCCTTTGGTCGAATAGCGATAGCCGGCCAGCGAGAACGTAGTCATGGTCTGCTGGAGGGTATGGCTGTAGTTGATGGAACTCCGCCATCCGTTCACGCGGTTACCCTGCGCATCGAGTGCGTTGGACCACGCAGCGTTCAGGCCGAACGCGCCAAATGACGTTCCAAATACCACACCAGCCAGTACGGACTGGTAATCCGTGGAAAGACGTGCGCCGCCGTTGGCGGTGATCATATTGGTCAGACCGCGCTCATATGTAAAGTCGGCGAACTTTGCGTTCGAGCTTTCCACCTGGCGCACCTGACCCAGCGTGAAACTGTAGTGTGACGCGCCGGGTCGCAGTGAGTTCGGCACTGCTGAAAACGGCACCGTGAACGTGGACACCTGCCCGTTCGCTTCAAACACGCGCACGGTCAGGTCACCCTGATAGCTCGTGGGATTCAGATCGTTGATCGAAAACGGACCCGGCGCAACTGTGGTCTGGTAAATGACGTTGCCGTTCTGACTTACCTCGACCCGTGCGTTGGTGTTGGCAACACCATTCACGACCGGCGCGTAACCGCGCATGGAGTCCGGCAGCATGCGCTCATCAGTCTCGATATGCAGCCCTGTATAACCCACACTACTGAGCAGGTTGCCACCCGTGAAGTTTTGCCCGACAGTGAGGTGGCTGTTCCAGCCCGGCAACGGTCGCTCGGCGTACGTGCGAATGTTGTTCCACTGCCCGGCGCTACCCGCGGGGCTGTTGTTAAACGTATAGGCGGATTGCTGGTGAAATCGCCATAGCCCGATATTCAGACCGGCGTTGATACCCGCATAAAGCGAGTTTGTCTTGTAACCAAACGCCGATGACGTGTAGTAGTTCGTGTCATAGTTGAGATAGGCCATGGTCTGGCCTGCCTCGAGGTTGGCCAGGTCGACTGCACCGCGCGGCACATGCTTCATCTGCGCGTGAGGAACGCTGATGTTCAGACGCAGGCGCGGCAGGTCGAAGGCAGTGGATGCGCCCGGCACGCGCTTCGCAAGCGGACCGCACAGCGCAGTCAACGCCTCTGCGGGTGGCGTATGCACGGTTGGCATAGCCTCATCCGGGACACTGTCCATTGATCCGGAAGACGCGCCGGACACTTCGCTGGATGTGGCGCTCTCTACCAGTATCCCGGTCGACATCAGAAATTCGTCGCTCAGACACGGATAAACCTCGCCGCTATCTGCGCTGCGGAACTCGACCGGCCGACGGGAAATAAAGACATCATTCACGTAGATATCGACCCGATAATTTCCGGGGTCAACGCTGCTGGTTTTATTAAAGCGTTCGATATCGGCGACACCGAGTGATGAACCCATCAGTAGATCGCTGTCGAACGTATAGGCAGGTGCTGCACTAGCAGAAGCCTCGACAACTGTCGGAATTGGCGCGGCCAGCGCCCGGCATGCGGGGATCGCAAAACCGAGGGCCGCTACGACTATCGAAACCTGGGAAGGTCTGATTGACCGTACGTCGGTGGAAGCACCCCGACTGTTGACGGAATACACTGCTTTTCGAGGCTGACGCAACATCTCACTTGATCCCTTGTTCTACGATTACTGGATATTCCGATTCGTGAACCGCACCGTAGTCGTCGACGTGTTTGATTTTCAGACTAGGGGTTGCCCCTTCAAGCGGACATTCGCCCTTAATGCTCCATCCAGCCTCGGAACGAGGCGCAACCATGTCAGCCGCGAGAGTTGCGGTATGCGTGCCGCAGGTCAAACTGCCGTCAAGAAGTGAAATGTGGTAACCCGACGGATTGTTGGCGGTGACGTGCTCACTCTTGCCTTCTTTGCCAATACGAAATGTGAGCAGCTGCTGCGCTTTTTGTGCGCTGCCTTCAATTCCGGTCGGACGATAGAAAAGCTTGAGCCGGTTGCGCAACATCACCAGCATCTGGTTCTGGTCGGCGTAGGCCGCGTTTTTCGATGGGATCTGCAGGGTATTGAGGTAAAAGACCGACTCGCGATCTTGCGGCAGATCCTTGCCGGTAAACACCAGGCGTACTGTCTGCCCCGCCTTGGGCTCGATGCGGAATATGGGTGGGGTAACCAGAAACGGCGCGTCGGCCGTGTCGGGGGTGGACTGGGCATTCCCCGAGTCAACCCATACCTGCATCACGCTTGGTCCATCGTCCTGGTTGGAAAACTGCAGACTCTGCTCTCTGGCGTTTCCATCGAAGATGACACGGGTACTGGGCATGATGACACTGGCGCAGGCGCTGCCAATCTGGGCAGCACACGTTGCGGCCAGCATTACCTTGTAAACATTTTCACGAACCCAGCCCATGATTTCTCCGTTTCCGCAAGCTGTTGATTAGATGTACTGATATAAAATCCTTCGGGCTTGCTCAGATATGCAAGCCCGAAGGCAAGGGGGTGATTACTGGTAGCTAACTGCGTACTGCACGCTGCCCAGAACCGAACCTGGCGTTGCGCCGCCTTCTTCGGAGATGTACTGAACAGCGAAGTCGTGCGACGCGGCCGATGCGCCAACTTCCAGATTCAGACCCGGTGCTGCATAACCGTTGACGCCGCTCAGATTGAACGGCGCAGCGGGTGCTGCCGGATCGAGCAGTTGCAGGGCAACTTTAGTCGCGGTGCCGGTGTTCCCCAGATTACCGCTTGCGGTGACCTGGTTGCCCACGAACACCGTATTGATCGACTGAGCCACCGTCGTCGGAGCCATACATCCCGTCACGCCAATCGTGAAGTTGGTCGGTTCAGCGGTAGCGCCCGCAGCAGCCAACTGTGACGCTGCGACGGTAGGCAGCAGCACCGTCGGGCTGGCAGCATTGCCATTGATCGCAACCGCGCACGTCTGATCCGTCACTTCGCCCTGGAAGTTGATGGTGTTGCCGCTGGCAGCAAACGCGAAGGCAGGAACAGCTGCAATGGCGAGGGCAAGAAGATGTTTTTTCAAGGTATAACTCGTTTTGGAAAGGTTGATAAATGTGCCGCTTCTCAGGCAGCAAACGAATTCTGATTCTTTCAACGTCATTTCGCTCTAGGACGTCTCCGATAACTTCGTTGGTAGGCTCGGACATCCGGACAATTCGAAGGAAAGCGCAGGCCAATCGCACAAATTGTTCAATCGTTATGAATTGTGACAGCCGGGAATTTGAGGGCGATAGACGTCGTTGGTACATGCCTTCACCGGTTCAGGGCGATGCCATCTCCGGGGCAAAATCCAGAGTAATCGCGTGCACCACTTTGTTTAGATGCCTTCCGGTCAATCTTTAAATAACAATCTTTAATACTTCATTCAATCGCGCTATGGCGGGAATGGCAAAGATCTTCGATTGGAATCAATCGCATTCGGACGACGCCCTCGATCTAGGGGGTACGCTAAGAAAGGGGCATCAAAGTACGCCAAGCCAAATGCCAACCCCGTGACTCGGGATGGTGTCACCGTGCGTTCTCGACGACAGCTCCGTTCTGCAAGGTGAATTCCGCATTTCCGAAGGAGCCTGTCTGAAGTGCCGTGCATCCTGTTTCTTGCGACCGGTCCGCTTTCTCTCCTTAAACAACCTTCTACTGTGGGCGTGCCCTCGTCTGCACGCGGAAATGCGCATGGCACAGCACGATCTTGCTATCGTTAGAACGATTGTCCTTCCCGATGTGCCGCTGAACGCGCGGACGATTCATGCCCCGTTCCCTCCTGAATCCACGCCCAAGGCCCGCGTCGCGGCGCTTGCCCCTTACGGGAAGCGCCATGCAGAAGGTCCATTTTTCTGCCTATCTTGCCTGGGGTGAACATCAACCTCGTTGGCTTTGCGGACCGGGACGAAGCGGATCGGAATCAAATTTGCCAGAGCCCGCCTCAGCCGTACGCGCGCTCGCGCATCCACTTCGTCATGATCCACTTATCGCCGGCAAGCACCGGCGCGCCGCCGTGCAGAGTCGACGGATCGAGCTGGCGTTGGCCGTTCATGTAGCGGAAATACACCGCGCCGCCCGCGCGCGCCGCGACCGACAGGCTCGCTGACGGAAACACCGTCTCGCCGCCGTCGGCGACGTCGTTCAAATACATGATCAGGGTCGCGACGCGTTGGCCGCCCTGCGCGGTATGCACCGCGCTTCCCGGATGATCGGGTGTGAAGAAGTCGAAATGAGGGCTGTATTCGCCGCTCCTGTCGTAATGGAGCACCTGCAGGCCTTCGCCATTTTCGAGCGGCCAGTTCGTCAGGCTCTCGATGCGCCGTTCGATCCGCGCGATCAACGCATCCTCACCGCGCCGATACCAGACGCCTTCGCTGGTGCGGTTGCGGATCACGTCTTCGTGGCCGGTGAGCGGATTGACCGTCGTCGAGCGTTTCAACCGATGCCGCGAGCGTTCGATCAGCTCGGCGCATTCCGCGACCGACAGCACGTCGGCGAACACGACCAGCTGCGGACGCTCACAGCGCAGCAGCACGCGCACATCGCGGTCGTCGGCACGGATCAGGTTGCCGCGGGCGACCGGCGCGGCGTCGTATCGATAAGGCTGGGTGGCTGGATCGGCGACTGTGGCTTGCGCCGCGGGGTCGGTCGCGCGCCGATCGAACGCATGGTGGACCGCGACGCGGGCGTCGCCGCCGGCAAAACCGGCCTGCACCATCGCGTCGATCATCGAGCCCGGCGTGCAGCCCCGCGCGACATTGCTGCTCAGCCATTCTTGCCAGGCTGCATCGACGACTCGCATAGCGCTTCCTGTGCAGCGGCCCGGCAAGGAGTGCGGGCACGCGTGCTTCGATCATCGCAGGCGCGATGCGCGCGCCGCCCGCATGCGCCTAGTCGCGCCTCAACTGCCCGCGATAGTGCAGCAGCCCTCGGCGCGCCTGCTGCCTGAGCATCCGCTGCACGAACGGCGACCAGCCGAACAGCGTGCCGCGCACGCCCATCGCCTGGCGCATCCACAGCCACAGATCGAAGCGGTCGCGATGCTCGACGATGAGCCCATCGCGGAACACGAAACTCGCCTCGATCCGGTTCACGACGTCGCGCCCCGTCTGGACGAAACGGTAGCTCGCCACCCACTGCGCGCGGCCGGCATGGTCGTCCGCCTCGATGTTGCTGAAGGTCAGCGTGAAGTCTTGCGCATGCTTGACGAGCATGCGCCACATGTCGCGCGCTTCATCGCCAACCAGCTCGCCGAAAGCGGGGTCGCTGAAGACGACGTCGTCGGCATAACAGGCGACCATGGTCTCGGCGTCGCGTTGCCGGAAGGCCGTGTAGAAACGTTCGATCAGCTCGGTGTTGGGATGGCTCATTGATGTCGTATGGTGTATTGCAGGAGCGCGTCATGCACGTGCAGAGTCGCGCCGCGCTCCGGAAAAACAGCCCGCGCGCGGTAGGCGGCGGGCATGGCGCACACGATATAGGAAAACGGCGTGAAGGGGGCCGGCGCGAGCCGACGACGGCTTTTACCCTTCCGATACCGCTCCCTTGAAGCGCACCACCTCCGCCCGCCAGGAGAGGTAGGACGCATCGAGATCGGCTATGTGGCGTCGGCCGCGTTCGCGGGCGTGTTGCAAGCGTCCTGTCGGATATTGCGGCAGGTCTGCCGTTCATGCAGCCTACTGGGCGCTGATGACCCACCCGCTCGTGACCATGCCGATGCGTCAGAAAGCTGGATCAACCTTCGTCCGCATATGCGCGGCCTCGAATCTCGGCCAGCGACGTATCGACCAGCAAGTGGCCCGCCTCGAACACCGTCTCGAGCGCTTCGCCCCACTCGCCCTCCACCGTGCTCCCGTCCCACGCGATCGGCAACGTGACCGTCCGGTACTCGCCGGTGCGGCGATGGCGCAGCAAGGTGAGCCGGCCTTTCATCGAACGCTTGCCGTGATCCGTGACTGGATCCTTCGACACATCGTGCCACGTGTCGCCTAGCCGGATCGCCGAGCACTTCATCGCGAAGCGCTGCGTATCGCGATTGATCTGCTGCAACAGCGCACCGCCCATGCCGAACACGATGTTGTCGGTGGCGAAGCCGGCCTCGTCCATCGCGGCGAGGATCGCGACGATCGAATCCGGGTTCACGCCGTCACCCTGAATCACGCGCACATGGTCGAGCACGCGCCGCCCCTTGCTGTTGGTCTGCGACCCGAACGAAGCCTCCAGCGAGCACAGCGTGTGCAGGACGATCGTGCACGGATCGCCGGAGTCCGGGCGAATCACGAGCATGCCGCCGGAATCGAGCACGGCCTGCTTCAGCTCGCCGCCCCATGCGTTGAGCGCGGCGAACAGGTCGTAAGAGTCGGACACCACCGAAACGATCGCGCCCGGCTTGCCGAAGCGGGCGATCATGTTGCGATACGCGTCGACTTCGCGCTCGCGGCCCCACGACGTGATCGTGCTGTGCTCTGCCGCCGGCACCGAGAACGCGGCCATGCGGTCGCGGTAGAAGTGATTCGCCGCAATCACGCCGAGCACCGTATCCGAGCCCATGAAGCTGACGAGATGTGCCGCGCCGCCGATCGCCGCCGACTCCGCGCTCGACACGCCGCGCGCGCCGAAATCGTGCAGCTTGAACGGTAGCTGCGAGAGATCGTCGCTGCTTTTCAGCAGATACGCGCGGATCGTCTGGCGCAGATGCCAGCTTTGCGTCGCGACCGTGATCGGATACCATACGCGCATCAGCATCGTCTCCAGATACGACGTGAGCCAGAACACCTGCGGATCGTCGCACTCGACGGTGACGAGCACGTTGTGCGTGGGCACGACCGAGCCTTCGGGCGCCGCGCGAATCCGCACCGGCAGATAGCCGCCGTATCGCTGCACGACGTAGCGCCAGCCCGCCTCGTTGAACGGCTCGCCGTGCGCGCTGAAGAAGGTCCGCGCCTGGTCGATCATCGCGCCGGTAACCGGCCGGCACAGGTACTCCTTCAGCAGCATCTGCAAGCCGAAGAACAGCGTGCGGTCGTAACGTCCGCCGCGCGATTCGATGTACGAGAACATCGCCGTCGCGTCGGGCGGATATTGCAGATAGTGCGATGCCTTGTACGAATCCGTATTCAGAATCGGATTGGACAGGATCGACGCGAGGTCGCTGAAACCCTGCGCGTTTTGCATGGACGGTGCTGCGCTCACGTGATTTTCTCGCTGGAGTGACCGGACGGCGCGAGCCTGCCCGACGCTTTCGAGACTCCGAGGCCGCGGCTCTACGCCTACAGAATATGCCGGAGATGAACCTGTATCTCACCTTACTACGGTATGCGCGATAGCGCTCGTCGTCGGACTGTAGCTTCTCTTCGCGCAGGATGAGTCTGGCCTGCAGCGCCAACTGCAGCCGCAGACGATCATCTTCCCGATCTCGAGGTTCACCAGCAGAAGACCGGGCTCGAGCAGCGAGTAGACGTCGTCCTAGACTCCCGGCTTCAATTGCGGCGGCAGATTCGGCCACGTCGCGAGCAACCTCCCGAGCATGCTCCTGCGGCGCTCCGCACCCGCGGGCCACAGCATGTTCGCGAGCAGCACGATCCCTTGCGCGAGCCCGCTGTCGCGCGCGCAAGCGACGAGCGGCACGCCGCGGCTCAGCGCATCGTTGACGTGCTGATCGTCGCGCGGCAGTTGATGCGCGACCCTCGCGCCGAGCGTGCGTTCGAGCATCGGTAGATTGATCTGCGCGCCCTTGTCGTAGTGGTTGACGACGACCCGCACCTTGCTGGACGGGTGCCCCAGTTCGCGAAAGATCTCGAGCATGCGGCGCGCGCCGTGCAGGTACAGCGGGTTCTGCCGCACCACCATGCAGATCGCGTCGCTATGCGCGAGCGCGCGGATCGTCGACGGATTCAGGCTCGTGCCGACGTCGATCAGCACCGCGTCGTAGCGCTCGCGCACCAGCGTCAGAATCCGGTCCAGCTGACCGGGCAGTAGTTCGGCGGCCTTCAACGGATCGCCGGCGCCGGCGAGCAGATCCAGGTTCGGGCACACGTGCATCGCGCACGCGTCGAACAGCGCCGGGTCGAGTTGCTCGTTGCGCGAGCACAGATCGACGAGCGTCATGGGCGGGGGGCGATTCGCCATCAGCAGGCTCGCGTCGGCGAATTGCTGGCTCAGGTCGATCAGCAGCACGCGCCGCTCACGCCGCGCGGCGAGCGCGCACGCGAGGTTGACCGCGATCAGCGTGGTGCCGCTACCGCCCTTGCTCGACGCCAGGGTGACCACGCGCGCGTGGCGCCGCTCGGGCTCGCGGCGCCGCGCTTCGATCTGCGCAAGCGCATCGACGACGGCCTGACGATCGAGCGGCCACGACAGCACCTGCCGCACGCCGACGCGCAGCGCCGCGCCGATCAGCGCGGTGGACGGCGCCGGCGTTACCAGCATGCAATGTAGCGTCGGCGCGCAGGCGAGCGTTTCCTCGATGCCGTCTAGTCCGCCCACGCTCAGATTGGCGTCGTCGACGATCAGCAGGTCGGCGCCGCGGACCACGCGCGCGTGCATCGGCAATTGCCGGGCCGGACCGAACGCGGTGTGCAGCCGGTAACGCACGCCGCTCTCTTCGAGGCGCACGACGATTCGCTGCGCGTTTTCGATGCTCGCGGCAATCAGGAAGATGTCGATCATGGCAGCTCTGCGGCGCTTGGCGCGTCATGCGCGGGCTTTTATTCCAGTCGTCTGTTCACGATTGACGACGCAGGCTTCGGCGCGAGTTCCTTACCGCGACGCTCCTCCGTGAAAACCATGAGCCGGCAAACGGTGCTATCGAATTCCTGCGCGGTCGCTGCGAGCCGACGAGCGGCAAGCGTCAGCCGTCGGTTTCATCGTCGTCGCGCCGATGCGCCGCGCGGCGTTCAGCGCGCACCGGCATGGCGTACAGCGCGTCGCGCAGCAGGTCGCGGCGGATCTCGGCTTGCGCTCGGCGCTCGAGCGCCTCGGCGACGACGAGCGTCAGCAGATCGACCGACGAGCCCGCCGCCTGCGCGAAAAAGCGCGCGCGCGATGCCGCGACATACCGCCGGTAAGTGCTTCTGGTTCCTCCCGAAGCGGCCGGCCTGCGAATCAGTTGTGGTTTCATGTCAGCCCCGATGTCGAGCAGATTTGCGCCGGGTCACGCCGTCTGGTCTCAGCGCCCCGGCCGTTGGGCCAGGTCGCCGTGCCCGTGCCAACCCACGGACACGGCCCCTGGTTCACCTCGTATATCCGTCTCTCTGTGGAGACTAGGCCTCTCTCCCCGCTTCATCGCGCCGGCCGGTCCTTATCCGGCGCTGCCCCTTCCCTTTGCGGCGCGTCGCTCGCGAATGTTGCCAGCGCGTTGCCTGTCGTTATCGCCACCCTTTTCGCGTCGTGAGGACAAAAAGTCGAAAAGGAAAAACGGCGAAGTCGTTGCCCTTTTTTCGTCCGGTTTTGAATGGCCGCCAAACCGGTCCGCCACTCACCCGTTTTCTAACGTATTTAAGAAGGCCCCGCCGCGCTCCCGCAAACACCTGATGGCTGGCTTCCCCGACCATGTCTGCGAGTGACTTTTTTACCGCCGGTCTTTTTTTAATCCGGTTTTCCCGTACCGTCGACCTGGCGGCAAAACATTTTTCTGTGCAGACCTTATTGCAACGGTTATGCCAACACGCGTTCGAATAGCTAAGGCGCCCGTCAGGGCTTCACGCTGCCGAGAAATCGGTTTGCTTTTGACGCAGTGCGAGCCTGTCCGATTTTTGGCGTGACGCGCATTGATTCGTTTCTGACACGCCAAATCGCTGTGCGCTGGCCGCAAAACGCGCCTCCCGCTCCGTCTCGCCGGCCTGCTGACTGGCCGCGGGCCCGTCCACGCGCGGCTTCGCCGCTCTTTCCGGTTGGCAAAGCGCCCCACCCGGCGCGGCAAAGCGCATTCGACTCGCGCTGTCCAATCTGTCGCAAGTGTGAAACATGACTGCTCGCGCCCCGTCCGTTTTAGTCACGCCTTAATCCCAGGGCAATTGCTACGCAATGTGCGATTCCGCGCATAACCGGCCTTGACCGCTTATTCATTAGTGATCCGTGTTAATCCGAAAAACCGACACGCACTCTTGATCCATGTTTCTTTTCTGGCGCTTTTAGGCGCTTTCGCTTATCGTTAGGCCATACGCCAATCAGAGCGCTTGTATCAGGTCAACGAGGCAAGCCACGGTTCAAGTGGTTTTCACGGTTCGGGGAAAAATCGCCGGGCAGTTTCAGCAATGAACGACAAGGTCGGCGCCATTGCATGAATCGGTCTACCATGCAGCGTTCCGGTTCGCGCCGCACTTGAAGCGTGTCCCTTGTTCGTGATTGCTGCTGTCGTGAATGCGTCGCAGCCGGAGTGCAGCAACTGGCCGCCTGAATCTCACAACGTCGCACGGCAGTCCTGAGGATCGAACGGGGGAACCATGACTACGACTTGCACGCCGGCCGACATGGAACGCACGGTTCTGTACGTGGCGAACGCGCCCGACCAGAAACTCGTCGAGTTTCTGGCCGCGTCGGGATGGCAAGCCATGCACGCAAAAAGCACGGCCGTGGCGGAACGCATGATCGAACGCGGCAACATCAAGGTCGGTCTCGTTCAACTGCCCGAAGATTGCACGTCACAGCAGCTGTCCGCGCTCGCGCTGTGCATGCGCCGCGTCGAAACCAACTGGGTCGCGCAGATCGTGCCGGGCCAGGCCGACAACGAGCTGGTCAGCCGTTTCATCCTCGATTACTGCTTCGACTTCGTCACGCAGCCATGGCTCAACGAGCGGCTCGTGTTTGCGCTCGGCCACGCGCATGGGCTGTCGAGCCTGCGTCAGCCGCGCGTCGTGCCGGAGCCGTCGCTCGGCCGCCACGGCATGATCGGGCAATGCGAGCCGATGCAGCAGCTCTACCGGCGCATCGATAAATGCGGCGTGACCGATGCGCCGGTGTTCATCGCGGGCGAATCGGGCACCGGCAAGGAGCTGACCGCTCGTGCTATTCACGACCGCTCGCCGCGCGCGGGCCGCACGTTCGTCGCGATCAATTGCGCGGCGATTCCGCCGAGCCTGTTGCAGGCCGAACTGTTCGGCCACGAGCGCGGCGCTTTTACCGGCGCGGTGCAACGCAAGCTCGGCCGGATCGAGAGCGCGCATGAAGGCACGCTGTTTCTCGACGAAATCGGCGACATGCCGCACGAATGCCAGGCGGTGCTGCTGCGCTTCCTGCAGGAAGGCACGATCGAGCGGCTTGGCGGCAACGGTCCGATCAGCGTCGACGTGCGCGTGATCTCGGCCACCCACGTCGATCTGGAGCGCGCCGTCGAAGACGGGCGTTTCCGTTCCGACCTCTATCACCGGCTGTGCGTGCTGCGCCTCGTCGAGCCGCCATTGCGCGAGCGCGGCGGCGACATCAAGCTACTCGCCAATTACGCGCTCAGCATGTACAAGCAGGACGGCGCGCGCAAGCTGCGCGGCCTGTCGAGCGACGCGATCGTCGCGATGTCGAACTATCCGTGGCCCGGCAACGTGCGCGAGCTGATCAACTGCGTGCGCCGCGCGGTCGTGATGAGCGAGGGCCGCTTCATCACCGCGATCGACCTCGGCCTACCCGAGGCTGACAATGGCCCGGCGATCACGCTGGCGGAAATCCGCAGCAAGGCCGAAAAGGATGCGATCGGGAACGCGCTGCTGCGGCACGGCTACAAGCTGTCCGATGCGGCGGCCGAACTCGGCATTTCGCGCGCGACGCTGTACCGGCTGATGCATGCGAACCGGCTGCATCAGGAGCCGTCCGGACGCGGCGCGAGCAGCAGCCCCCATGCCGATGACGAAGCAGAGCGCCAGACCTCTTCAGTGGCATAAGTGCAGATTTAAGCGTTTTTTGTAGTGAACGCTTAGCAGCGCACGGTCACGGCGATTGGGCATTCCCGACTTTCCGCGCTCTGCCCGCACGTAGCGTGGCCGTCGGGAACATCCTCGCGCCGCCGCCAGCATTGCCACCCGGCAAGCGGCCTCCTACCTCCTGCGCCGCCCCGCCCACGGGGCTTTCCGGGCAGGCTTTCTGCTGCCTTCGACAGGCCTGCCGGCCATCATCCGCTATCCTGTCGGGTCAACGCCCCGCCGGACGGGCGCCGCTCTCGCGGCCCTTTCGCCCGTCCGGCGGGCCTCTGCCGCAGGAACTTCAGCGCCCCGCCCCGTGTCGGTCCCGGGTCGCCCCGCTGAAACAGCCCATGTTCCGGCACAATCGTCCGCACTGGCCTCATCCCGCTTTACACCCTATGCAAAAATTTCTGCGTGTCTGTTTTTTCATTTTTCTGCTCGCAGGCGCGGCGCCCGTCTTCGCCGCCGCGCCTGAGCCTGCCCATCCCACGCCCGCGACACCCGCTTCCGCCGCCGTCACGCTGACACCTCAGCAGGCCCGCGACGCGCTCGCCGTCCTGAACGACCCCAAACGTCGCGCGCAAGTCGCCGATACGCTGCAAGCGATCGCCGCGGCCGGCGCGTTGAGCGCGCCGCCCGCATCCGCGCCGGCGGCGGCGTCGGCGCCCGCCGCCGCAAGCGGCGCAGCCGCGCTCGTGCCGGACGCGTTCAAATCCAATGGCCTCGCCTCGCAACTCGCGCGCGAGGGCGCGCATTACGCCGGCTATCTCGCGACCTCGCTGCGCGGCTCGATCGCCGCGCTGCTCGACGTCGCGTCGGTGCGCGCATGGTGGAACTGGCAGTTTGCCAATCCGCACGCGCGCGCGGTGCTGTTCGAGGTGCTGTGGTCGCTGCTGGCCGCGCTGATCCCCGCTCTGGTGCTCGAATGGCTGGCGCGGCGGCTGCTGCGGCGCGTCTATCGGGCGATCGCCGCGCGCCGCGAAGCCGCGCGGCAGGATGACAACGACAACTCACCGCCGCCCGCGCACGACGCCGGCGCCGCGCCGACCGGTCATCCGCCGACCAGCACGCCGCCGCTGCCCCCGATCTCATCGGTGCCGTCAGTGCTCGAAGCGGAGGCGCAAGCCGTCGCGACTGGCCCGGCCGCGCCGTACGCGACGCCATCCGCCAAAGGCCGCGCCATCGAAGCCGAAGGCAAGCGCAACGCGACGCACCACTGGACGCTGCTGCAACGTCTGCCGCGCGCGTTGCTGATCACGCTGCTGCGGCTCGTGCCGATCGCGGTGTTCGTCGGCGCGGCGAGCGCGCTGATGTCGATCTTCACCGGCAACGGCACGCCGCAGGATCGCGCGCTCGATTCGCTGATCGACGTCTATGTGGTGTGCCGCTGCGTCGTGATCGTCGGCGCGTTCTTCCTGCAGCCGAGCGCACCGCGTCTGCGGCTGCTGCGCATGGGCGATGCGTGGGCCGCGTTCGTGCTCGGCTGGATCGTGCGAATCGTCAGCGTGGTCGGCGCCGGCGTCGCGCTAGCCGAAGTCGCGCAGGCGCTTGGCATGAACGACGCCGCGCATCTCGCGCTGCTGAAAGTGGTCGCACTCGCCGGTCACGTGATGATCTCGATCCTCGTGCTGCGCTGCGCGAAACCCGTCGCCAACCGGATCCGCAATCGCTTCGCCGCTCACGAGTCGTTGGAGATGTTGGGCAACGCGTTCGCGGACGCGTGGGCCGTGGTGACCGTGGTCATCGTGATGGGCCTGTGGTTCGTCTGGGCCTTCGACGTACGGAACGGCTATCACGCGCTCGTGAATATCGGCGGCATGACGCTCGCGATACTGATCGGCGCGCGGCTCGTGTCGATCGTGATCTTCGGCGCGCTCGCGCGCATCTTTCATGTGCAGGACGAAGCGTCACGCTCGCTCGTGCATGAGCACGCCTACCGATACTATCCGGCGCTGCGGCGCGTGATCGGCTGGATCATCGGCAGCGTCACCGCGCTGGTGCTGTTGCAGGCGTGGGGCGTCGACGTCATCGATCTGTTCCGCAGCGGCACGATCGGCCACCGGCTCGCCTCGGCGCTCGCGACGATCGCCGTCGCCGCGATCATCGCGCTGGTGGTGTGGGAGGTCGTCAACGTGTCGGCCGAACGTCGCCTCGATAACTGGACGAGCAGCGGCGATCTGGTGCGCGCCGCGCGTCTGCGCACCTTGATGCCGATGCTGCGCACCGCGCTGTTCTGCGTAATCGCGCTCGTCGTCGTGCTGACCGGCCTGAGCCAACTCGGCGTGAACATCGGCCCGCTGCTCGCGGGCGCGAGCATCTTCGGCGTCGCGCTCGGCTTCGGCTCGCAGAAGCTCGTGCAGGACTTCATCACCGGCATCTTTCTGCTGATGGAAAACGCGATGCAGGTCGGCGACTGGGTCACGCTCGCGGGTGTGTCGGGCACCGTCGAATATCTGTCGATTCGCACCGTGCGGCTGCGCGGCGGCGACGGCTCGCTGTTTACGGTGCCGTTCAGCTCGGTGTCGACCGTGAACAACACGAATCGCGGCATCGGCAACGCGGCGGTGCGCGTGAATATCGTGTTCGGCCAGGACGTCGAGCGCGCGATCGACACGCTGAAGGAAATCGGCGCATCGCTGCGCACGGACGACAACTTCAAGGACGGCATCCTGGCGGACTTCTCGTTCTGGGGCGTCGATGCGGTCGACGGTTCGGCGATCACGCTGGCCGGCCAGATGCAATGCCGCGATACGTCGCGCTGGGGCGTGCAACGCGAATTCAACCGACGCATCCTCGAGCGCTTCAGCGAACTCGGCATCGAGATCGCGAATCCGCAGCGTCATCTGCTCACGTGGGACCCGGCGAGCAAGGCCAGGTTCGATACGGCCCTGCCGCGCGAACGCCATGGCGACCGGCCGGACGGCGACGCCGCGGGGGACGGTCACGCTCCGCACAAGGGCGACGCGCCGCTCGACGACCAGATCCCGGTTGATCCGAGCCCGGCCGGCGGCCCTGGTACGCCCGGCAATCCGGGCTCGACCTCGCCGCACGCGTAACGCGTCGCGCGTCGCGCGCGTAAAGGTTCGCTAGCCCGGCGCGGTGCTAGCGAACCTGCCACCAGCGCGGCAACAGGCGCCGCACTTCCGGCCGGCGAAAGCGGTCGTCGATCAGATGCACGACGCCGCGGTCCTCTTCGGTACGGATCACGCGCCCCGCCGCCTGCACGACTTTCTGCAAACCCGGATACAGGTACACGTAGTCGTAGCCATTGCCGAAGCGCGCATCGAGCGCGCGGCGCATCTGCTCGTTGACGTCGTTGATCTGCGGCAAACCGAGCGTCGCGACGAACGCGCCGATCAGTTGCTGCCCGGTCAGATCGACACCCTCCGAAAACGCGCCGCCGAGCACCGCGAAGCCGATGCCCTGATTCATCGTCCTGAAGCGCGCGAGAAACGCATCGCGCGCGGCTTCGTCCATGCCGGGTTCCTGCGCCCACACCGGCAAGCCGGGATGCCGCTCGCGCAGCAGCGCGACCACGCGTTGCAGATAGTCGAAACTGCTCAGGAACCCGAGATAATTGCCGGGCTGGGTGTCGTACTGCTTCGCGATCAGCTCCACGATCGGCGCGAGCGAGCGTTCGCGGTCACGCCAGCGCGTCGACACATGAGCGGCCACGTGCACCTGCAACTGCTCCGCGCGAAACGGTCCCTCGACGTCGAGCCATTGCGTGTCGTCGGCGAGCCCAAGTGTGTCGCGATAGAAATGCTGCGGATTCAGCGTGCCGGAGAACATCACCGTGGTACGCGCAGCCGCATAGCGTGGCGCGAGGAACGGCGCCGGGATCACGTTGCGCACGCAGAGCGTCGCACTGGTTTTGTCGCGCGGCGCGTAGCGGTCGGCGCTCAATGTCACGTCGAACATCGAGTGCTCGCCGAACTGTTCGGCGAGCGCGACGAAGTGCATCACGTCGAAGAAAACGCGCAGCGCATGTTCGTCGATCGACAACGGCGCGTCGGCGAGCTGATCCGTTACCTCGCCGATCAGATTCTGCGCGGCGGACAGCAATTTGCTGGGCACCTCCGCATACACGTGATAGCTGGACGTCTGCGTGCGCTTCACCGCGTTCCACTCGCGCTGCAAGCGTTCGAGCGGCCTCTTCAACGCCGCCGGCGCGCTCTTGCGCGCGAGCCGGAACGCGCTTTGATCGAGCGACGCGGTATACATGCGCCGCGCGCGTTCGAGCAGGTTGTGCGCTTCGTCGACCAGCACGCCGACGCGCCACTGGTTGATCTGCGTGAGCGCATGCAGCATCGCGCTCCCGTCGTAGTAGTAGTTGTAATCGCCGACGATCACATCGGCCCAGCGCGCGAGCTCCTGCGACAGATAGTACGGACAGATATTGTGCGTGAGCGCAGCCTCGCGCACCGCCGCGCGATCGAGCCGTGGCGTCGTCAACGCGGCGGCGCGCGCCGCATCGAGACGGTCGTAAAAGCCGCGCGCGAGCGGACAGGACTCGCCGTTGCAGGCTTTGTCCGAATGCTCGCAGGCTTTGTCGCGCGCGACGAGTTCGAGCGTTCTGAGCGGCAACGGCGCGCTCTGGTGCAGCGAGTCGATCGCATCGAACGCAAGCGCGCGGCCCGGCGTCTTCGCGGTCAGAAAGAACACGCGATCGAGCCGGTCTTCGCCGCAGGCTTTCAGCAACGGAAAAATCGTCGCCAGCGTCTTACCGATACCGGTCGGGGCCTGCGCCATCAACGGCTTGCCGTCGCGTGCCGCGCGATACACGGCCACCGCGAGCTCGCGCTGCCCGCGCCGAAACCGCCCATACGGAAACTGCAACGCGACGAGCGCCGCGTTGCGCGCGACGCGATGCGCGTCTTCCTGCACGGCCCAATCGAGAAATCGTTCACACTGGTCGACGAAGAAGATTTCGAGTTCGCGCGCGCTGTGCTGCTGCGTCAGCACGGTTTCCTTCTGACTGCCGATATCGAAGTACACGAGCGCGATCGTCAGCTCGCCGAGCCCGCGCGCCCGGCACAGCAGATGCCCATACACGAGTGCCTGCGCCCAATGCAGCACGCGATGATTCGCGGGCATACGCGCGAGATCGCCGCGATACGTCTTCACTTCTTCGAGCCGGTTCGCGATTCCGTCGTAGCCGTCCGCGCGGCCACGCACGGTCAGACTGCGATGCGAGCCCGTCAGCGTGAGCTCGGTTTCGTAGCCGCTCGCGCGGCGGCCGGCGACCATCTGATGACCCGCGATGCCTTCGAGCGAAGTCGGCGCGGGCGTGAAGCGCAGATCGAGATCGCCGCGCCGAGCGGTGAATTCGCACATCGCGCGGACAGCCACCACGTAGCTCATACGACGCGCTCCGCTGCGGCTTGCGTCGCGGCGTCCGCTTCGCTCTGCGCCTCTTGCCCGGCCCAGCGCACGTCGACGACGCGCACCGGCATGCCGTGCTGCGCGCAGTACGCGAGCCAGCGGATCTGGTTGTCCTGCAGACGATCGCCGGGGCCTTTCACCTCGATCAGTTCATAGCGACGCTCGGCCGGCCAGAACCGGATCAGGTCGGGCAAGCCCGAACGATTGCCGCGAATGTCGCGCAGCAAGCGCTCGAAGCACAGCTTCAGATGCGCGGCGGGCAGACAGTCGAGCGCGAGCGCGATGAGGTCGGGCGTCAGCAGTCCCCAGAACACAAACGGCGACTGCATGCCGGCCTTGTCGTGCAGATGCCGCAGAATCGTGTCGCGATAGACGCCGTTATCGAGCTGCGCCAAGCACGCGGCGAACTGGGTGGCGCGACGCGCGTGAAAGTCCGGCGCGTGCAGATCGGCCGGTCCGCGTTGGAACGGATGAAAAAACGCGCCGGGCAACGCCGCGAACACCGGCTCCCAGCACAGCAGGCCGAACAGCGAATTGATCAGCGCGTTCTCGACGTAGTGCACCGGCGCGGCGTCGCTGCTCAAATGATCGCGCACCACGTACTCGACGGCCACCGGCGTATCAGGCTTCGGCAGCACCAGCGTGCCGCGCTCCACAGGCCTCGCCGCTGCTGCGCGCGGCACCGGCTCGCCGCACTTGCGGCGCAAGCGCGGCAACATCCGGGCGACGCGCTGCGCCTCTTCTTCGCTCTCAGGCGCGGCATCGGCCTGCGAGGCCAGCGCCAGCGCTTCGCCGTAACGCTCGCTGCGCTCGAGCACGCGCATGCGTCGAAGACGCGCGCCGGGCCAGGCGCACGCGTCGTACACCGCGAGCGCGGTGTCCCATTGCCCGCGCCGCTCGCAATCCTGGCCGATCCGGAACAGTAGTTTCGCGCGACGCATTTCGAGCCACGGATTCGCGGTGCCGATCGAGCGGACGGTCGCGATCAGTTCGTGAAGGGTGGGTGTGTCGGTGTCGACCGGTAGCCATTCGAGCGCTTCGCGGCACGCGTGCAGCGCGAGATAGACGTCGACGTCCGCGCGTTGCTGGAACGCGCGCGACAAAGGCCCGAACGCGACCTTCTCGTACTGGAACACGCCAAGATCGGCCAGCACGAACTCCGACCAGTCCTGATGCAGATTGCCGAAGAACATCAGGCGCAAGCGATCGCACAACGGCGCGATCGCGACGTGCAGCACGCGGTCCGTAGAAGCGTCGTGCCAGGCGGCGAGCGGACGTGATGTGCAGGCTTGCGCGTCGCCGCTTGCGGTTTCGTAAAACTCGCGCAGCGTTTCGAGCAGATCCGGTTTGCGCAAAGCCTTTGCGCCCGGAATCCGCGCGATCGCGTCCGCGAAGATGTCCAGCAATTGCGCACGCGTGCTGAGCGCAAACAGGTCGTCGAGAGACAGGGCCGGCTCGGTGTCGATCCAGCGATGCACCGTCATCGGCATCGCCGCCTGCAACGGACAGCCGATTTCGTCGTAAGCCAGGCGGCTCGCGCGGAACAGCATGCCTTTGCGCATCAGCATGCGCACCAGCAGCGCACGCGATGCCTGCGGCAACGTCGCGAAAGTTTCCAAAAAAGCGTGCTCTTCGTCGTCGAGCAGATCGTCGTAACGCGCGGCGAGCCACGCAAGCGCGCGCTCGAAATTCAGCAGGTAGTAAGGGGCTTCAGAGCGAATCTCTGAGCGAGCATCGGTTGCCACGGACTTTGTGCGGGACCTGTATGTTTATACAGTGATGATAGCAAAGTCCGGCGCCGCAACCGCCGCACATTAGCCCGCGAGCCACACGACCGTCAGCGAGCGCACGCCCTGCGCGCCGCGAATCAGTACGCCCTCGATATCGGCGGTGGCCGAAGGGCCGGTAACGAGCGCCGCGTAGCGCGCCCTGCGGAAATCGTCGCGACGATAGACGTCTTGCAGTCCATCGAGCAATTGCGCCGGATCGAGCAGCACGACCAGATGCTGGACGATGTAGCCCAATGCATTGACCACATATTCGCGCTCGCTAAACCACACCGAGCCGGTTTCGGCGACGCCAAACCGCGCACGGACCAAACCGACGTCGACGTCCTGCAGCGATGCGGGGTCCGTATCCGCGCCGATCACGCGCGTGCCCGGCACTTCGGCGCTCGCCGATGCGATCGATGCCGTCGCGCCAAAACGCTCGCGAATCAGATCGCTGACGTCGCTCGCGCTGGCCGCTTCGACGCAAGTGCCGCCCATCGTTTGCAACGCCGCGGTGAAGCGCGCCCGCAGATCGCCGCCAAGCGCATCGAACAGCGGCACGTCGGGACGCGGCCGCGCGGCCGGTTGCGCGGCGCGCACTTTGGCGAGAAAAGCCTCACGCGTTGTCATCGCCGCCTCCGCGATTCTTTTTGTACCAGGCATGAAAAGTCATCTTCGGCGCCTCCGGCAATTCGCGCTGCCGGCCCCAGATATTCAGAGGGTTGTACAGCACGAAATTCGGCAGCCGCCGCAACGCGCTGCCCATCGACGACACCGTCGCGCGATACAAGGTCGGACTCGATAGCAGACGTCCCGCCATCTTCAGGACTTCCTGCTTCACGAACGGCACTTCGTGCTGCTCGGCGATCACCGCGCGCCACTTATAGATCTGCTCGTGAATGTTGATCTTCACCGGACACACATTCGTGCAACTGCCATTGAGTGTCGATGCGAACGGCAACGCGCTATAGCGTTTCAGATCGAACGTCGGATTGATGATCGCGCCGATCGGCCCCGAATAGGTGCCGCCATACGACAGGCCGCCGCTGCGTCGATAGACCGGACACGTATTCATGCACGCGCCGCAGCGTATGCATTTGAGCGAGTACCAGAAGTCCTCCATCGCGAGCCGTTCGGAGCGGCCATGATCGACGAGGATGAAATGCATCTCGGTGCCCGGCCGCGGCGCACGAAAATGCGACGTGTACTGCGTGATCGGCGAACCCAATGCGCTGCGCGAAAGCATGCGCACGAACACGCCGAGATCCGACACCTTCGGGATCAGCTTCTCGATTCCGATCGATGCGATATGCAGCGGCGGCACGTTCGCCGAAAGATCGGCATTGCCCTCGTTCGTGCAGACGACGACCGTGCCGGTTTCCGCCACCGCGAAATTGCAGCCGGTCATGCCAGCGGTTTTCTCGCGCACGAAATACGGTCGCGTATTCATGCGCTGACTCTCGGCCAGATAGTGGATGTCGCTGTTCGTCGGATCGGTGCCGATGGTCCGGCCGAACAGCTCGGCCACGTCCGCGCGCAGCTTGTGCACGGCCGGCACGACCATATGACTCGGGTCCTGGTGATCGAGTTGCTGGATGCGCTCGCCGAGGTCCGTTTCCATCACGGTAATGCCGCGCGGTTCGAGATACTCGCGCATCCGGCATTCGTCGGTCAGCATCGACTTGCTCTTCACGAGCGTCGTCATGCCGCGCTCGGACATCAGCGTGTGGACGATCGCGTTGTGCTCTTCCGCGCTCGCAGCCCAATGCAAGACCACGCCATTGGCCTCGGCCGCCGCCGCGAACTGCTCCAGGTAGTCGGCCAGATGCGACAGCGTGTGTTCCTTGATGCCCGACGCCAGCGAGCGCAACGTTTCCCATTCGGCGATGCCGTGCGCCTGCGCGTCGCGCTTCTCGCGCAGGTCCCACAGACGCTTGTCGTGAAACGCGACATGCTCGGTCTTGCTGATGAAAGAACCCGCGGCTTTGGCGTGATCGATGCGGTGATGGTCGTCGCTCATGCGCGTGCTCCATTGAGAACCTGCGCGATATGAATGAAGCGCGCGTCGGCTTTCATGCGTTCCGCGCAACCCTGCTGGTGCATCAGGCACGACATGTCGCCCGAAACGATGTACTCGGCGCCCGCATCCAGATGGTCGCGCACCTTGTCCTGCCCCATGCGCACCGACACCGCCTCTTCGGTGACCGAGAACGTGCCGCCAAAACCGCAACATTCGTCGGGCCTCGCCGGCTTGACGAACTCGATGCCCTTCACGCCTTCGAGCAACGCGCGCGGCTTCGAAAACGGCGTGCCGGCGATTTCCGACGCCGACGCCTGTTTCAGATGACGCAGTGCGCTGCAACTGGTGTGCAGACCGACTCTATGCGGAAATTCGGCCCAAGGAAATTCGCGCGCGCCGATCACATCGTGCAGAAACTCGACCAGTTCGTAAGCGCCTGCGCGTACTTTCTTCACTTCGTCGGTCTGCTCGAGCGCGGTGAGATGTTCGCGCACGTGGTGAATGCAACTCGCGGACGGCCCGACGATGTAGTCGTAACCCGCGAAGTTGCGCGCGAATAGTCGCTCCGTGGCGGCGGCGTCCGCATGCGCGCCGCTATTGGCCATCGGCTGGCCGCAGCAAGTCTGCTGCTGCGGATAGTCGACCTCGATGCCGAAACGTTCGAGCAGTTCGAGCGTCGCGATACCGACCTCGGGATAGAACGCGTCGATAAAGCACGGGATAAACAGCGCGACTTTCATAGGCTCTTCAGGAAAAGCGGCGGGAACGATGTCTGTTGACCGGTGCGGCCCGTCTGGGCGTCTTGGTCATGTTGGTCTGACCAAGACTATAAAAAAGTCCGTTGGCGGTGTCAATTCGGACGGCGCGGGCCTCGAAATCAGGGAATCAGGAAATCACCGCGGCCGACGGCTTCGTCGCATCGTCCTTGTAAATCTCCCGCACGAACGCCAGATGCCGCTCGGCGGCCTTGCGTGCCTTGGGCGCATCGCGTGCGACGACCGCGTCGTAAATCGCCTGGTGCTGGCTCATCAACTGCTTTTCCATCGCGTCGTCGTAATCGATCAACCGATGATACTGGCGCATGCCCTCGCGAATCAGCGTATGAATGCCGTGCATCACATGCGCCAGCGCGACATTGTGCGTGGAGTCGGCGATCGCGAGATGAAACGCGGCATCGAGTTCGGCGAGATTCGCGCGATCGCGCGACAGCGACGCGGCCTTCAACGCCTCGAACGCCGCGCGGATTTTCTTCAGATCGGTGGCGGTTGCGCGCTGCGCGGCATAGACCGTCGAAATCGCTTCGAGCCCCTGGCGCAACTCCAGAATGTCGGCACTGGTGCGCGGATTCTGCAGCAACAGTTCGGCAAGCGGCTTCGAGATGATGGGCGCGGTCACGTCGACCACCGTGAAACCGCCGCGCCCCGACGTTTCGATGTAACCGTCCGCCTCCAGCCGGATCAGCGCCTCGCGCAGCGATGGTCGCGACACGCCGAGCTGCGCCGCGAGATCGCGCTCGGCCGGCAGACGGTCGCCGGGCATCAGCGTGCCCTCCGAGATCAGTTGCTTGATCTGGTCGGACACCACGTCGGAAATGCGCTTGCGCGCGAAGGACGGAATCGGGGTGAATGGCATAAGCGGCGAACGATGAAGCCAGTTGACAGAGCGCGCGGCTACTCCACGGTGCGGGGAATTATACCGTTCGACACCATGCGACGATTCGCCGATCTCAACGCGGCTGCTCCGTATAAAAGCTCACGAGGTCACGCTTCATCGCGTGCAGCGCGGCATCGTCGAGATACACCATATGGCCGGTCGGATAGTAGGCGATGCGCACGTTCTCGCGCAACGACCGATCGAGGCCGAGATGCGCGAGCGCATATTCGGTCGCATAGAACGGCGTGGCGAGATCGAAGTAGCCGTTCAGCGATAACACCCGCAACCGCGGATTCTGCCGCATCGCTTCGGCCAGATCGCCGCCCGCGTAGGGCAGCTCCAGCCGTTCGCCCCACCATTCGCGATGTTTCCAGTCCCATTGCTTCAACGCGTCGTCGCTGAACACCAGGTAACGGTCGGTTGGCGTGTAGTGCAGGTCGTCCGACAGATGCTGATGAAGCGCCGCATTGAACGCATTCGACACGCTGCTCACCGACGCATCGAAGTCCGGATCCTCCGATGCATCGTCGTAGTTCAGGCCTTCGAAACGCGCATCGTAGCGGCCCAAGCTGCGCGACTCGTTGCGCAGCAACTCGTTTCGAAAACGCGACGGATAAAGACGCAGACGGTTACGCTTCACGAAACCCACGTCCAATCCGGTGAAGTACGCGATGCGCGCGGCGATCGCGTCGCGCTGATCGTCGGGCAGCGCATCGCCCTGTCCGAGCGCCTGCGCATAGGGTCCGCGGGCGAACGCGCGTGCTTCGTCGAGAAAGGCCGGCAGGCTCGCGGGCTTCGGCGTGACCTTGTCGTGATACCACGCGATCGCCGCGAAACTCGGCAGATAACTCTCGCTCTTGAAATCGGTGCCTGGCGCGAACGCCGCGGAATTGAGCACCGACGACAGCAGGATCACGCCGTTCAGCGCGATATTGTTCTGTCCCAACCGATAAGCGAGCATCGCGGCGCGCGCGGTGCCATACGATTCGCCAAGCAGGTACTTCGGCGAATTCCAGCGCTGGTTCACCGTCAGATAACGGTCGATGAATTGCGCAAACGCACTGACGTCCTGATCGACGCCCCAGAAGTCCTTGCCCGTGCCATGCCCGACCGGTCTCGACAGGCCCGCGCCGACCGCGTCGATGAACACGAGGTCGCTGGTGTCGAGCAGGCTGTCGGGGTTGTCGTCGAGCGTGTAAGGCGCGGGCGGCGTGCTCGCGGGGCTCGCGGTGCGCACGCGTTTCGGGCCGACCGAGCCCATCATCAGGAATACGCTGCCGGCGCCTGGGCCGCCGTTGAACAGAAAGGTGATCGGACGCGTCGCAGGCGTCCTGGTCGGCACCGTGTATGCGACATAGAACACGCTCGCGTTGGGCGCGCCGGTCTTGTCGTGCAGCAACAGATTGCCCGCGCTCGCCGTGTAGTCGAGCTTGCGACCGTTCAGGCGAAGCGAATGGGTGGTGACGCTGGTGGTTTCGGGCGGCACGGGAATCGCGGGCGTCGAAGCCCTGTCGTCGCGAGGCCTTGCCGTCGCGTCGGCCGAGTCGGGTGCATGCGATGCAGCCTGCGTGTCGCCGCGCGCAGCCGTCCGCTTGCGCGGCTCACCGTCCGGGCGCGCCGTCATCGCGTGCGGCTCGCTCGGTTCGCCGACCGGCGACGCGTTCGCCTCCGGTCCCTGGCGTGGTGCGATCGGCGCGGATGCGGCGGCGTCCGTGCTTCCCTCCGTTGCCGTGCTTTCCGAGGTGCTCGACGCATCGGCCTGTTCGGCTGCCATGCACTGTTCGCCGAACGGCACCACACCGGCGACAGAAATCGTCACCGTCAGCGCGGCGGCCGGTAATCCGGCTGTCAGCAAGCGGCGCAATGAAAAAGAGAAGCGAGGGATCATGAAGTCTTCCGCGACGAGTCGAAACGCGCTGGAATCGGGCTAGCCGGGTTCGGGAGCACACCCGGCGCTCGATTCTTGACGCAAGTTTGCGCGGCGTCAACCGTCTGCGTCACCGCACGCCGAACATGACAAAGCGCTTTTTGCTCGACGTGGCGCACACCTGCGCAGTCATGGCAGAATCGACAGCGCCTTCGTCGCCTTGTCGAGAATACCCAATGGACCAACTGGTACTGGATGCATTCGACGCTGCCGCGCTGATCCCCGGCTTTCGCGCGCCGCAACTGCCGCACGAGCAGCCCGCCCCCTCGACCCTCGACGCCGCCGACCGCGCGATGCGGCACTGGACTAGCACCGTCAGCGGCCCGCTGCCGCCCGGCTCCGACGTGCACCGGCAGGAAATGTGCCGCATGTTTCGCGAGACCTTCAATCCGTATCGCCCGGCCGTGCTCGCATGGCCGCAGCTCGAAGCCGCGACGCTCAAGCGTATCGTCGATCTGCCGATCTGGGACATCGCCGTGCAAACCGAAGGCAGGGCGCGCCTGCGCATGGCCGCCTACGCGGCCACGCTCGACACCCCGGACCTGCGCGACGCACTCGCGCTGAACGCGTGGGAAGAGAACCGCCATAAGGAAGTGCTGTCGCGCATGGTGCATGCATATGGCATCGCGCTCGCGAGCGAGCCGTCGTACGTCTATCCGAAAGACACGGAACGGGCTTACCTCGTGACCGGCTATAGCGAATGTATCGACAGCTTCTTCGCATTCGGCCTGTTCGAGGTGGCGCGGCGCTCGGGCCTGTTCCCGCCGGCACTGACCGAGACATTCGAGCCGGTGATGCAGGAAGAGTGCCGCCATATTCTGCTGTTCGCGAACTGGGTCGCCTGGCATCGCGCGCGGCTTTCATGGTGGCAGCGCATCCGCTTCGAGCTCAAGGTGGCGGGCGTGTGGGCGTTTCTGGTGTGGGAGCGCATTGGGCTCGCTCGTGCGATTGATGCTGAGGGCAACGTCCACGAGCACGATAACAACTTCACGGTAAACGGCGCGCAGTCGGTAACGGATGTCGATATCAGCGTGCCCGAATTGATGCAGCTGTGTCTTCAGGAGAATGAGCGGCGATTTGTTGGGTATGACCCTCGGCTGTTGCGGCCCGAAACGATGCCGCGGCTGGTGCGCTTCGGCTTGAAATTCGTGCGCAGGAAAAAGTAAGCCGCGCCGAACGCACCGCCCTCTCAGCCCCGCCCCCCTTCCACGAACCGCGCGATCCTCTCGCACGCCTCGATCAATCGATCCTCGCCCACCACCAGCCCCAACCTCACGAAGCCGTTCGCCGTCTCCCCGAACGCACTCGCGTCGAGCACGGCCACGCCTTGTGCGCGAAACAGCTGCCATGTGAACTCGGTCGTATCGAGCCCGGTCCCGCTGACGTCGACCATCATGAACATGCCCGCTTCGGGCAACAGGCACCGCAAGCCCGGCACACGATGCAAGCGCTCGAACACGACGTCGCGCCGCCGCCGGTAGATCTCGCGAATATCGGCGACGATCTCCGCCCTGTTCTCCAGAGCCGTCAACGCGGCCTGCTGGATGAAACCCGGCAGGCCGTACAGCATCGCGAGCGCGAGCCGCGCCATGTGCTCGATCAGCGTCGCGGGCCCGACTGTCCAGCCGACACGCCACCCCGCCATCGCATGCGACTTCGACAGACTGCCGAGCGTGACCGTGCGCTCCGCCATGCCGGACAGCGACGCAATGCTCACGTGATCGCGTTCGAACGTGAGTTCCGCATAGACCTCGTCGGACAGCACCCACAGGTCGTGCTCGCACGCGAGCCGCGCGATGCGCTCGAGATCGGCGCGCTGCATCACCACGCCGGTCGGGTTGCACGGCGTCGCGAAGAAGATCGCCTTCGTGCGCGGCGTGATCGCCGCTTCGAGCGCGTCGCAGTCGACGTGAAACGCGCGCGCCGGATCGACCGGCACCGCGACGAGCGTCGCGCCCGCCGCGCGCACGCAGGCCTCGTAGGTCAGATACATCGGCTCGGGAACGATCACGTCGTCGCCCGCTTCGAGCAGGCACAGCGACACCGCGAACACGCCGTTTTGCGCGCCGGCGGTCAGCACCACGTTGGCGGCGCTCACGTCGCAGCCCGTCGTGCGCGCGTGCTCGGCGGCGATCGCGGCGCGCAGCGGCTCGCGACCGGCCATCGCCGTATAGTGCGTATCGCCGGCCCGCAACGCATCGATGGCGCGCTCGACGATCGGCGCGGGCGTCGAGAACTCGGGATCGCCAACGCTCAGCACGATCACGTCTTCGCCCCTGGCAGCCGCCTGCTGCGCGACCCGATGAATTTCCCACGCCGACGTGCGCCGCCCTTGCAGTCGCTCGACCAGATTCGAATACTTCATTGCGCTCACCCGTTGTAGTGCGATCCGTTGCGCCGATCTCTTCCCATTTGACCCGCCAATGTAAAGGCACGCCGGCGAAACGTCCAGATACGAAAAAGGGTCATGCGAGCGGACGATCTCGCATGACCCTGTGCGCAATGTACTGCTGTTTGAATGACTGCTTTGGTTCAAACCCCGGCCAAGTTTTTTTCAAACCCCCGTTATAACTTCGGCGCGTCAAAGCTGCCGGCGCAGTTCAGCCGGCGGCACCTTCATCAGATGCCGGTATTTCGCCACCGTGCGTCGCGCGACCAGCACGCCCTGGTCCGCGAGCATCTTCGCGAGCGTTACGTCCGACAGTGGATCGTGCGTATTTTCCGCGGCGATCATCTCCTTGAGCAACGCGCGCACCGCGGCGGCCGAGCAGGTTCCGCCGCTTTCGGTGCCGAGCTCGCGCGGGAAGAAATGCTTGAACTCGAAGATGCCGCGCGGCGTCGCCATATATTTGTTGCCCGTCGCGCGCGAGATCGTCGATTCGTGCAGGCCCAGCTCGTCAGCCACGTCACGCAGCACCATCGGCTTCAGCGCGATCTCGCCGTACAGGAAGAATGCCTTCTGATGCGCGACGATGCATTCGGCAACCCGCTGAATCGTATCGAAGCGCTGTTGCGCGTTGCGGATCAGCCAGCGCGCCTCCTGTAGCTGCTGCGCAAGCGGCGAACGGCTCGCGCCGGCCGACTGCGCGAACAGCTGCGCATACATGCGATGGATTCGCGCCCGCGGCTGCACCGCCGGATTGATCGACACGACCCACTTGTTGCGCACCTGACGCACGATCACGTCGGGCACGACATAGTTATCCTCGGTGCGGCCGTAGCAGTTGCCGGGCTTCGGATCGAGCTTGCGCACCAACGCGCAAGCCACACGCAATTCCTCCGCGCTGCAGCCGATCTGTTTTTGCAACTCGGCCTGCTCGCGGCGCGCGAGCCTTTCCAGATGATGCTCGGCGATCTGCCGCGCGACTTCGCGTCCTGGCGTATTGGCGGGTAGCGCATTGATCTGCAGCGCGAGGCATTCCGATAGCGAACGCGCGCCGAGCCCCGGACGATCGAGCGCCTGCACGAGGCGCAACGCCACCAGCAGTTCTTCCTCGGTCAGCGTGGGTTCCAGATCGACGCTATCGGCCAGGTCGGCCAGCGACTGCCGCAGATAGCCGTCGTCGTCGAGCGCCTCGATGATGAAACGGGCCACGGCGCGATCGCGGTCGTCTAGCCGGTACAGGCGCAACGCGTCGTGCAACTGCTCGCGCAGCGTGGGTTGAGAGCGAGCCCAATCGGCCGGGTCGCTGCCGTCCGCGTCGCCGTTCTGGCGCGTCGAGTTGCGCGAACCGTAGTCGCCGTAAAAATCGGCGGGCACGTCGTCCTGGCCCGCGCTTTCGGGCGTATCGCTACCGGCGCTTTCCGCCGGCAGTCCGTCCGGCTCGGCGGCGGCAAGCGTATCGGCGGCGGGCGGCGCGTTGGCGTCTTCGCCTTCGCCTGGCGTCGTGCCGGCGAGCGCGACGTCCTCCGCTTCGGACGAGTCGTATTCGAGGAACGGATTGGTATCGAGCGCCGTGCGCAATTCCTGCTGGAACTCGAGAGCCGACAATTGCAAGAGCCGCACCGACTGCTGAAGACGAGGCGTCAGTGCGAGAGACTGCCTTGTGCGTAGTTCGATTGAAGGCATTGGAGTGATCCCGTTCGTTAGTAGCCTCAGGCTCAATGAGCCAAGTTCACTGATCAATGCAACGTCTGTACCAGCTCGCACAAGACGCTGTTTTGATTGCGCTTTGTTTTATTCAGGAGGATGAATTGCCTCGACCGGCGCGCCGGTTTTTACAAACGGCAGGCAATTTTCGGTCCCCTTTCTTCACATCTCCGGCAGGCTCGCGCATGGGCGCGCCGCAGCCCTATTCATCAGTCGAAACTCCCCGGTGCATGCGGCTTTTGCGAGCGGCATGGATTGGCTCGCACACGGCAGGCACGATGGTTGCGGAGCAACGGTGTGTGGACGGACGCAGCCCTTCGCAAACGCCTCGGTTGAGCGCGGATGCGAGTACAGCGTCCGGTGTCGAGAAACGGGCCCCTGACGGTACCGTAGCGGCGACGATCCCACGTGCGTCATCAGCGGCTTCGGCCGCGATCGGCCACCGGCAACAAGACCGCCATTTTCATCACCACCTGAAGGAGAGAACCATGAAGACGATCCAGCTTCTGAAGACCGCAGGCAGCATCGCCGTCGTCGCGTTCGCGCTGAACGCGAACGCCCAGACCAGCGCTTCGGCCCCGCCCGCGGCGTCGGAAAGCGTCGGCCAGCATATCGACGATGGCACCATCACGACCAAGGTCAAGGCTGATCTGCTTGCCGCGAAGAACGTCAAATCGACGCATATCCACGTGAAGACCCGCAAGGGCGTCGTGTGGCTCACGGGTTCGGTGCCTTCGGCCGACGACAAGTCCGCCGCCGAAGATGTCGTGCAAAGCGTGAAGGGCGTGACCAGCGTGAAGAACCATCTGAAGGTCGCGGCCGACTGATATCCGCGCGCTCGGGTCGCACCGATTCGACTGAACAGAACGTAAAAGAGCCGGCTAGCAGAGCCGGCTCTTCCTTATTGCACTGACGCATCGATCAATGCTTCATTGCCGCATACTGGTCGCGCAGATCGCGCACCCGGTCATGCGTTTGCAGCACGCCCTGGTACTGCCGCTCGACGATGGCCCGCACGTCCGCCGGCAAATCCTTTTCCAGCGCGTCGTGATAGCGTTTCTTCGCGACGTCCTCGCCTTTTTCGCACTCGGCGAGAATCGCATGGTCGCTGCGATTCGATACCGCCGATTTCACATCGACCCAGCCGCGATGCAGCGCACCGCTCATGCTGCCGCCGGTTTCGGGCTTGCCGCCCAGTGTCTGAACGGCATCCTGCAACTCACGCGCGCCGCGCGAGCAGTCCTCGGCACTCGAGCGGAACAGCGTCTTCAGCTGTTCGTCGTGCGCATCCTCGGCTGCCTTCATAAAGCCCTTTTCGCCATCCTTCGACGTTTCGACCAGATCGTTCAATACGGAAACAACGTTGGTAGCCATTCAATACCTCCAAGGGTTTCGTTCATCGCGGAATCCGCCGCGCGGGGCTTTTTATGTGCCTCGCGATGAATCGGTTCGACGCGCGGCGGGCTGCATTTGATAGCCCGCATCACGCGTGCCCGGCACTGCATCGCCCGACGCAGCAGCCGCGCGATCCACGGCAACCGTGGGTGTAGCGCGACGTCGAAACAGCGCGGTAAACGGCAAACGGCCCGATGATCGTCATCGGGCCGTTTTTTGCTGGTATGCCGCGTCGCTCAAATCACGCGCGCTTCTCCGCGAATTCCTTGATCGGCTCGGGCGTCTTCAGCGGATCGAAATCGGCCCAGCGTCCCTGCTGCCAGCGGCCAGTCGCCTTCTCGATCGACACGCCGCCCGCTTCACGTAGCACGCGCGCGGCATCGAGCTGATTGTCGGGCGACACGTGCACGGCGACGAGCACGCCCGAATCGCGCGCCTCCTCGTGATACGGCACGCGATAGTCCGATTTGCCGCGCTCCTTGGTGCGCGACATCGCGCCGACCAGCGAGCCGACATACGCGCCGACGCCGGCCGCGATCAGCGACACCAGCAGCGGCGCGGAAAACACCGCGAAGATCGCCACGCCAATCACCGCGCCAATCACCGCGCCGATCGTCACGCCCATGCCCGCGCCTTTAGGCGCCTCGCGCGCGCCGGGGTCGGTATCGGTGTCGCCGCCGATCGGGAAACGAGCATGCTGGCCGCGCGGATTGACGAAAAACAGCGTAACGTCCTCTTCCACGAAACCCGCATCGAACAGTTTTTGCGCCCCGCTTTCCGCAGCGGGAAAAGTCGTGAAGCGTGCTGCGACGATGAGTGACATACGGCCTCCTTATCGTTAACTACCGTTCGCGGACCATCCTGTGGCCGGTGGCGCGAGTCGGAAGCAGCGCGCCCAGTCAATGCGACACGCAGCGGCGCTACGCCGCGGCGCCGCGATCCGGTTCCATGCCTTCCACTCTGAACAGTCCGCTATGCAACACTACGCCTTCTCCGTTGTTCTGGTCGAGCGCTTCCGCGCAGACCGAGCGGATGCGCTGACGGCCTCCGTCGAAAGCGGCCATCAACGCGGCTTCAAGCGCGGACTCCGCGCCGAAATGATCTTCCAGAGCCTCGGCAGTGATCGCGCAAACCACTGGCTCGCCATCGACGCGCGCAAGAAAGCGCACGGTCAGATTGGCGCCGTCGAAGGCCGCTTCGTCATCGGGGAAAGTGATCTGCATCAGAGAGTCCTCATAAGCAGGCCGTGGCAGGATCGCGTTCATGACGAGCCCTTCAATTTGCCGGCCAGTTGCTGCGCCATCTCGAGGTGATGCTTGATGGTTGGCAGCGCTTGCGCGGCCGCGGCCTTCAGTTGCGAGTCGGTGCCGCTCGCGCTTTGCTGCTGGAACAGGTCGACCGCGCGCTGATGCGCTTCCACGCCGACCTGCTCGACATAGGCCTGATCGAACTCGGTGCCCTTCAACGTCTGCAGTTTGCCGACCAGCGCGGAATCCGCGGACGGCGTCGGCTTGAAGCCCTTCTTCGCGACCAGCCCGGCCATTGCGTGCGACAGCTTCGTGTGGTCGGCGATCATCTGTTGAGCGAACGCCCTGACATGCGGATCGTTGGAGTTCTTCAGCGCGATCTTGCTAGCGGCGATTTCGGTGGCGTCCGACTTCGACGCTTCGAGCACGAACTGCTGATCCGCAGGTGACAGCGTCGTGCTGCCGGTCGGCGCTGCGCTCGCGGGCGCATCGCTCGCCTGCGCGCAGGCCGTGTCGATCGATGCCGCGCTCACGCCCAACACGGCCAGCGCGGCAGTCAACACTTGTAGGGAATACCGGAATTTCATGCATTTTCTCCCTGTCGAATCACCGATGCGCAGGCTCCGAAGCCAACGCGCCGCCTGCGATCAAGCCGCCTTGCGCTTCGTCAGTTGCCCGATCAGCGTCTTGTTGAACGCGGGAAGGTCGTCGGGTTTGCGGCTCGAAATAAGATTGCCGTCCTCGACTACTTCCTGATCGACCCACGTGCCGCCCGCGTTGCGAATATCGTCCTGCAGGCTAGGCCAGCTCGTCACCGTGCGCCCCTTGATGATCCCCGCCGATACCGGCAGCCACGTGCCGTGACAGATCACCGCGATCGGCTTCTTCGCATTGTCGACCGCTTTGACGAACGCCTGCGCCTGCGGCAGCAGTCGCAGCGCGTCGCCGTTCACGACTCCGCCCGGCAACACCAGCCCGTCATAGTCGTCGGGATTGGCCTTGTCGAAGGTCGCATCGACGTCCACGGTATCGCCCTTGTCGACGTGTTTGAAGCCCTGGATCTTGCCCGGCTTCGCCGAGATCACGTGGACCGTCGCGCCCGCTTCGGTGAGCGCGCGTTTCGGCTCCACGAGTTCTGCCTGCTCGAAGCCATCTACGGCGAGTACCGCTACCTTGTAGCCATTCAGTGCATCAGTCATGTGTGCTCTCCTTCATGCGGCGCCGCGCTCATGCACTTGCCCGTGATGCATGTGCATAGGTCTGCGCCTTCATTAAGCGTGGTTGAGCAAAACACGTGCCAGATTGTGGCAGTGTTCAGCGGGCTGACATTACGTTGGCGGTGCACCGACGCTGCGGTTGCGCCGTTCAGCTCGAGCCGCCGCGTGTGCAAAAGCGTCGTTGTCAGACGTCGGTTTCGTCTTCGTCGGAGCGTTCCGCGCCCGGCGGCACTTGCGGATCGACGACGTGGTCGGTGCCGATATCGCGGTCCACCTCCAACGTCGAATCGCCATCGGCCGACGCGCGCTCGCCCGTACCTGAGCGATCGGTATCGCTGCCGAGTTCGGCGTCGCCAGCTTCGAGCGCGTGATTGTCGAGCTCTGTATCGACGTCGAAATCGTGACGCTTCGCGCCGGCCACATCGCTGCCGCTATCGGACGAGTCGCTGGGACCCAGCGCGCCCGTCGTGCCGGACGTTTGCTTGACGGTCTGCTGCGGCTCTTCATCGGGGTTCAGTGTGCTGCTCATGAAAGCTCCTTTTCCGGTTGGTCACGTCGACTTTTCCGCAAGGACCGTTCCGCCTCAGCGCGCTGGTCACCTGTCGATGGCATCGCCCTTGCTTCCCGCCGATCACACGGCATACATCGCACCTCCTCGGCGAACCGGTTCGACCCGGGCTTGAAACTTCTACTTGCAACAATGTCTACCGTCACTCATTCCACGACCGCATCACGCAGCCCGACCACCGCGAACGGCAACACCGCATTCCAACCGATGCCGCCGGGATTGCGCCACGCCGACGACACGAGGCCCGGCTACACACGCAAGCGCGAGCGGAACGGCTTCATCTATTTCGACGTCAACGGCAAGCGCATCGTCGATGAGGACGAGATTCAACGCATTAATTCGCTCGCGATTCCACCCGCGTACGAAAACGTGTGGATCTGCCCCGATCCGCGCGGTCATCTGCAGGCGACCGGCCGCGACGCGCGCGGCCGCAAGCAGTACCGCTATCACCCCCGCTGGCGCGAAACGCGCGACGCCGACAAGTACGAACGGATGGCCGAGTTCGGCCGCGCATTGCCCAAAATCCGCGCGCGCGTGGCGCGTGATCTGAAGCTGCCCGGCATGCCGCTCGACAAGGTCGTCGCGGCCATCGTGCAGTTGCTCGATACGACGCTGATCCGCGTCGGCAGCGCAGAATACGCGCGCGATAACCACTCGTACGGATTGACGACGCTGCGCAAGAAGCACGTGAAGATAAGGGCCGGTCAATTGCGCTTCCAGTTTCGCGGCAAGGGCGGCATCGAGCACGACGTGACAGTGGACAATCCGAACATCAAGCGCATCGTGCGACGTTGCGCGGAACTGCCCGGTCACGACCTGTTCCAGTATCTCGACGAAGACGGCACGCGCCACAGCGTCGGCTCGACGGATATCAACGAGTACCTGCGCCGCGTAAGCGGCGCGGACTTCACCGCCAAGGACTACCGCACGTGGGCCGGCAGCGTGTACGCGCTCGCGGCATTGCGCCGCTTGATGTGCAGCAGCGCGGCCGAAGCGCGTCGTCATATCGTCGCGACCGTGAAAGAAGTGGCGACGCTGCTACGCAATACGCCCGCCGTCTGCCGGCGCTGCTATATCCACCCAGCGATCATCAGCGCGTTCGAGGCCGACGAGTTGCAGAGCCTCGCGCCAGGCCAATCGCGCCGCGGACTCAAGGTAGATGAAGTGGCTTTTGCGGTGCTGCTCGCGCAGGCGGAAAAGCGTGCGGCGAAACTCGCGCGCGCATCGGGTGCCAAAGGACGCAAGACGCGGGAGTCGTCGGTCGACGACAGTATCAACGCTTCGCTGACGAGTCTGCTAAAAAAGTCGCGGGTGGTGCGCAAGAAAACCACCGCCACGAAAGAGAAAAGCGCCGCGGCGCATTTGCGAGCCACGGCACGCGTGCGTACGCGGCGCGCTGCGCAGGAAATCGCATCCGAACCGAAATCGCCGGCCGAGTGACGGGCTCAGCGCTGAATCGCCCCCGGCTCAAACATCTTCCTCGAACGCCGCCATCACGAGCCAAACGTCGCGTTCGCCGTCGCGTATCTCCGCCGCCAGCGCATAGGCATCGTTTGGCGAACATACGCGCGCGAGCGTGCTATGCGCGACTTCACCGTTGTCGAACACGCGCTCCGACAACGGCCGCACTTCCTGCTTGCCTTCGAACATCGGCTGTTGCCGACGATACACGAGCGTCTCTGACTTCCAGTTCCTGAAGCACTGGCGAACATGCGCGAAGTCCCCGCCGCAGATGTTGGCCTGATAATGAATCTTCTTCGTCACGATTTTCTCCCTCGATGGGGAGCGCGATATCGCCGGCGCGTTACGATGAACGCACAGGTGCATCGCCGCGCCCGCATCGATCCAGCGTTACTGTCCCTTGGTATCGCTGCTGGCATTGGCGCCGGGGGTGTTCGTCGTATCGGTCATCGGCTTGTTTGCCTTCGACTTCTTGTGATGATGTTTCATCGACGAAGTCGATCCCATGGTGCTGCCCGTGGCATTCGACGCGGGCTCGTTGCCCGCCGTCGGCGCCGCGGTCGCCGCGCCATGCGCGTTGCCGCCGCCGGCGCCGCTATTGCCGTTACCGCCGCCCGCCTGCGCGAACGCGGCGCCCGACGCGACGGTGCCCGACGCGACCACACATGCCGCGAACAGCCATGCCTTCGGATACTTGCTCATCTGGGTTCTCCCTGAAGTAAAAGGACGGGTGCGCTCCTTCGGTTCCCTGCTGCCATCACTGAGAGTCGAGCAAGGCCTATGCCGCGCGATGCAGTCGTCGCATGCGCGCATCGCGCTTTGCCGCTCAGCGCTTGCGTCGGCACTGACGAAATAATTGCAAACGCGCTCGCATCCTTTACGCGCGCGGTGCCTCGTCGCGCGGATGCGCCGCGCGCCACGGCGCAACGGCGCCGCATGGCTAGATGGAACGGCCGTTGCTAAATGCCTCGGTACATTACCCCTTTCAAAGGAGCCCATCATGGTGATGCAGACCCAGACACAAGGTGCCAACATCGTTGGTAAAGGCGCCGCGACCGCGGAAGGCCCAGGTCCGGATGTAATGGCAGCGGCTACGCTCGACGGCAACAAGGTTGTCAGCAGCGACGGCGAGCACATCGGCAAGATCAAGGACATCATGCTCGACGTGCGTTCGGGCCGCGTCGCGTATGCGGTGCTGTCGAGCGGCGGTTTTCTCGGCATCGGCGACAAGCTGCTCGCGATTCCGTGGAGTGCGCTGACACTCGATACGCAGGAAAAATGCTTCGTGCTGAACATGGTGGCCGAGCGCGTGAAGAACGCACCGGGATTTGATAAGGATCACTGGCCATCGATGGCGGATCAGACGTGGGCCACCACCGTGCATCAGTACTACGGCAGCGAACCGTACTGGGGCGGCGACGTCTATACGAGGCGCGACGACCTCGGCGTCGGTGACGTTCCCGCGGGTTCGTCGGATGCGCCCGAGGCCGGTGGCGTGAAGCTCTGATCGCCAAATCGACCATTTTCGACGCGTGGCCAGTCCGACATTCCGCTTCAGGAGACAACACAATGGCGACCCGAAAGACCAGCAGCAAATCGAAACGCCCTGTGTCTCATGGCAAGTCGGGACGGCCACCGCGTCAGCGCCACGCGCAGGCGCACGCGGCGCATCGCGCCAAGACCGCGAGGTCGAGCGGCGCATCCGGCGCGAAGAAGTGGTCGCATCACGTAATGGAAACGAGCGACGCGATGGACATCCAGAAGGATATTTTCAAAACCGGCAGCGCGGAGTCCATCGCGCAATCGTTGAAGCACTCGTCGACGGCGAGCCGTCGACGCAAGGGCACGCCGTTTCAATCGGCAATGTCGATGCTCAATTTCTACATCAATCGAGCGGGCCGAAACCTGCCGAAGGAGCGGCGCGATACGTTGCAGCGGGCCAAGCGCAAGCTGCGCGAAGCGTTTGGACGAGAGCCGCGGTGAGCTGACCGGATGACGGCGCCATCACGCGGCACGGCGCGTCAGTCGGCTCCAGGCTGAATGCCGAAGGCACTCTGCACGGCCTCGTACCGCGAATTGACGTTCAGTTTTTCGAACACGTTCTTCATGTGCCATTTGACCGTCTCGGGTGCCAGATTCAATGATCGTCCGACTTCCTTGTTGGACAGCCCGCGAGCGACGTAGCCCAGTATTTCGAGTTCTCGCGCGCTCAGTGTGCCCGGCGTTATCTTCGTGTCGGCATAGCTCGACGAAGAAGATGCCGTGTTATCCGCCTCGTCGAAAGCCGACAGCACCGTGCCGATATACGTGGCGTGCCCGGTCGCGATTTCCGATGGCGTGCGGCGAAAGCGTTCCAGCAACGCACGCATCGGCGGCCCCTCGTCCACGAAGCTACTGATCATCCCCATCGCGCCGCCGATCCGCAGCGCGTTTCCCAGCGCGGCGAACGCCTGTTCCGAAGCGCCGTTCCGCTCATGCGCGAGAGAAAGCAGCAACGAAACGACGGCCTCGGCATAGCGCCAGCCCAGTGCAACCAGATTGTCGAGTGAGCGCGAGAGAAAGCCAACGGCGTCGCCGGCGGCATTTTCAGCGAGCAGAACGCGGGCTTGCAGCACGCAGTAGCTTGCCCACGTTTCCATCGCCGAGCCCCGTCGCCCTTCGCACATCATCGGTACACTCGCGCTCAGTTCGTCGCTGACGTGTCGCGCCTCGACCACCCTACCGTCGGCAATCAGCTGTCTGACGGTTTCCGCATCGCACGCGAGCTTCAGACGCAACCATCGACGGCTTATCGCGAGCTGTCGACCGTCCTCGAGAACGGCGAGCGCCGGCCCTTTTTTGCCATCCCGCCACAGCAGGCGCGACGCGGTAAGCATATAGCGCATCAACGCGGCGAGCGGCGAGGTCTCCAGCGCGATGGTCATGCGACCTTCGATCAACTTCCGCGCCTTGGACAGCTCGTTGCACTCGTAGTAAATCGACGCAAGGCAACCGGCTACCGCGGCCGCGGCCGCCGACCACTCCCCTAGCTGATCTTCGGAGTACCGCATCGCGACCTCCATCACCCGCCTCGCATCGGGAAGTTCGCCGTGTATCAGCGCGGCGATGCCGTACACCGCGTCGCGCAGCATATCCGCGCTGTTCGGCTTCCGGCTGAGTCCCACCTGATCGACCCGCGCTCTCCATTCGCGGGAGATGTAGGCGAACTGCCCTCTATACATCAAGCCGAAAATCTCCGCGCTTTGCCCGTAATGGCGTACCCACGGTTCCGCAGGCGCCGTCGATGCCTCAACGGCACGCCCGAGTTCCAGCGCATGTTCGCTGTCGTCGTTCACGCAAGCGATCACCGCGCGGATCGCGTTGATCTCCGCCCGTGCGACCTCGTCGGCTACCGACCGATCATCACGGGCCGTTCGCTCGAATTCGTCGGCAATCTCGCCGATCTCCTTCGACGCGCGCGCGGTTTCAAGCGACATCGCGAGAGCCCAGACTTTCGCCAGACGCAAGCGCAGTCGACCCGCGATCACGTCCGGCGGCAGTTTGCGAATCCAGCCCGGCAGCATGAACGGGTCGCCGCGTTGGAGCATCTCCATCGCGCAGTTTTCGGCCCACTGCGCCGCCTGACCGATGTCGCCCGCAGCCAGCGCATGTCGCACGGCTTCAGGCCACAGGCGAGCCCGCGCGAACCACAGGCTGGCCCGGCGATGCAGCAGCGGAACCTGTCGTGGCGTCTGACGCATGAGACGGCGGCGAAGCGCATCGCTCAGCAATGCGTGATAGCGATACCAGTTCTGCGTCTCATCGAGCGGCCGGATGAACACGTTGTGGCGCTCGAGCCAGTCCAGCTTCTCTCCGCTTTCGCCCTCCCCGCCCATGACATCGTCGCACAGCGTCGCCGTAAGCCGCTCGAGAATCGACGTGTAAAGCAAAAACGTCAGCATGGGCGGCGGCAAATGCGCAAACACCGTATCGTTGAGGTAGCGATCGATGCCGAAGCGGGAACCGGCGAGATGACTGGCGAGCGCGGCCACGTCATCGATCCGGTTCAGTCCGAGCGAAGCCAGTTGCAAACCGGCCACCCAGCCTTCGGTCGCGCTGTTCAACAACTCGACGCTGTTGCGGTTGAGCAGCGCGTTACCGGTGTGGTCGAAAAACGCCTGAGCATCGTCGAGCGAAAAGCGCAGATCGTCGACATTCACACGCGAAAGTTTGTCGGGCGAGCGCAGCCCGCTCAGCGACAGCGCCGGTTCGCCGCGCGCGCCGAGCAGCACGTGCAGGTTGTCGGGCGCATAGCGCAGCAGGCGCGACACGATCGCGAGAACGGATTTCGCGCTCAGCCGGTCGACGTCGTCGAGCACCAGGAAAACACTGCGGCCGTATGCGGCGATGCCATTGAGCAGCACCGAAATGACCGTTCTGACCGGCGTGTTTGCATCGTTATCGAGAAGTTGCTGTGCCTGCCACGCGATCTCCTTCGACGCGCGACAAAGCGCCGCCACCAGATAGGCCCCGAGTTGCTGCGGATCGTCGTCTTCTCCATCGAGACTGAGCCACGCAACGGGACGCTTCTTTCTCGTTTGCGCTTCGCTCCACGCGGCAAGCAAGGTCGTTTTGCCGAAACCCGCGGGCGCGATCACGAGCGTAATGTGACGCGGACGCCGTTCATCGAGTCGCCGGAGCAATCCCGGCCGTTGCACGCAACCCGCGGGAAGACGCGGCGGCATCATCTTGGTCTGGATCAGCGACACGATCCATTCACGCTCGAAACTATCAGCGGTTGTATTCATGAGTTGTCCTCTCACCGGCTATCCGTGAGAGGCATGGAGGGTCGTTGTGAATTTGTTTTCAAGATACGCCGAACCGTGTGACGACTCAATGAGGAGCCGCGCAACGAGGCGCGACCAGCGCAATCCGTTTGAGGTCGCTCATGGTCTCGTGTCGGATCTCTGGCGGAGATCGCTTTGCGCGCCCTACTCGGACCCGTCGTTCTTCGCGACAGCGTCTTCCGGCTCGGCGCTGGCCGGCGCTTGCGCTTCCGCGCTGCCAGCATCGACCTCGTCGAGCCGGTAGCCGTGCGTATAGACGGTCGTCAATCGAACGCCGTTGTCCGGATGCAGGGCCAGCTTGCGTCGCAGCCGGTAGATATGCGTGTCGATCGTGCGCGACGTACTATCCAGCTCGCGGCCCCACGCAAGCTTCGCCAGAAGCCGCTTGGAAACGACCCGTCCGACGTTCGCGAAGAAATAGGCCGCCACGTCGAATTCCTTTTCCGTCAACAAGATCGATTCGCCGTGCAGAAAAACACTGCGCTGCGTGACGTCGAAGACATACGGCCCAACCGCGATTGCACTTTCCACCTTTATGCTGCGTCGTGTGCGACGCAATAGCGCGCCTACCCTTGCCCCCAGCTCTTTGGCCCGGAACGGCTTGACGACGTAGTCATCCGCGCCGGCGTCCAGCGCCCGCACGATGTCGACTTCCAGAAGCCGACTGGTCACGAACAGCACCGCGGGTTCGCGGCCCAGGTGACGGCGTATCCAGTACAGCACCTCGAAGCCGCTCACGCCCGGCAATTCCCAGTCGAGCACCACGAGATCGACCTCGTTTGCCTGAAGAAAACTGATTGCGTCCTTGCCCCGCTCGACCTTGTTTATTCGATGCCCGGATTGTCCGATTTCCCTTTCGACCGAATCAGCTTGCGCGGGATCGTCTTCCACCAACAGGATATTCATCTATCACCTTTTTCTTTCGCCCTGGCGACTTGAAGACCGGCCCGCTCGACAAACCGGTTCAAACAGGCGAAAAAGCCAACATAAAATCGCATACGGCACCAGGTCGGCGTGAGCGGCCAGCGGCGCCGGCCCCGTATGCCTTGTGAATTTCGAGAAGAAAGATAGAGCCAGTCGCTTTTCAAATCCCCCCCTTTGGGGAGGGGGGATGGTGTTTTCGAAGGGGGGGTCATATTGCGCGATCGCCCCCCTTATCAGTGATTGGATCTGGCCCGCCAACATCCGGCCGCGCGTCGGCGGCGGCAATGGATCGGGATCGTCGCGCACATACAGCCGGTTTCCCCGACTGCGCTCGAAATGACGACGTCACCTAGTGTCGTGAGTTGGAAGTTCGTTGCATTAATGTCCTGTACTGTCAGCGATGACGAAGTGCTGCTTAAAGAGCCGCTCGGACTCACGTAATCCTTCTTCGGTGAAGATGACAGACTTCGTTTTATTAACCGGGTCGCCAATGAGGCCTCGTTCGTAGAGCCGATTCAGCACATCCCAGTCGAAGCCCTTCCATGCCCGGTTGTGATCGTGCAGGGTCAGGTAAAGAAGTGGGAGGGCGACTTCGTCGATCGCGTCGGTATTGATGTTCATCGCGCGCGTCCTTCGACCTTCTGGACCCGCACGCAAAACCGTTCAAGGCTGGTCAGGATCTCATCGGCCGACTTGCTCCAGGCGAAGGGATGGGGATTTGCGTTGTAGCCTTCAAGGTAATGGCGGATGGCGTCTTCGAGTTGGCGGGTCGAACGATGCGTGCCGCGTCGAAGGTACTTCTCTGTGAGCGTGGCGAACCATCGTTCAACCTGATTGAGCCACGACGCCGAGGTCGGCGTGAAATGAACATGGAAGCGAGGATGGCGAGCGAACCACGCCTTGATCGAGGGCGTCTTATGCGTGCCGTAATTATCCATCACCAGATGCACATCCAGCGACTGTGGAACGTTGGCTTCGATCGTGCGCAGGAACTGCAGAAATTCGCTGCTGCGATGGCGTCGGTGCAACTCCCCGATCACTTCACCGGTGGCGATGTCCAATGCCGCGAACAGCGTGGTCGTGCCGTGACGCATGTAATCATGGGTGCGCCGCTCGGGAATGCCCGGTGCCAACGGCAGGATGGGCTGCGTGCGGTCCAGCGCCTGGATCTGGCTCTTCTCGTCCACGCACAACACCATGGCCTTGAGCGGCGGATCGAGGTAAAGCCCGACGATATCGCGAACCTTGTCGACAAACAGCGGATCGCTGGAAAGTTTGAAGGTCTCCTGCCGGTGCGGCTGCAACCCGAAAGCTCGCCAGATCCGGGTCACTGCCGTTTGCGAGAGATTCATCTCGCGCGCCATCGTACGCGTGCTCCAGTGCGTGGCCACCGCAGGGACAGACTCGAGCGTCTTCGCGATCACTGCGTCGACGCGCGAATCATCGATCGTTCGGGGCGCGCCCGGGCGCGGCGCGTCGAGCAATCCATCCAGACGGTCTGCAACGAAGCGCGCGCGCCACTTGCAAACAGTCTGCTGACTTACACGCTGTGCCTTTGCGACCATCCGGTTGTCCATGCCATCGGCACAGGCCAGCACGATGCGCGCTCGCAAAGCCAGCGCCTGCGCTGTCTTGCGTCGCATCGTCAACGCCTTAAGCTGTTCGTGCTCCGATTCGCTCAGCACAAGCTCCGCCTTAGGTCTTCCGCTCATCGCCACGTCCTCATACCAGTGCTACACAAGACACTTTAGTACGCAGCGAACATATTTCAATGAATTTTTAACTCACGACACTAGCCCTTGTAGTTGCCCGAGCCGATTCCGACCGCGAGGGTCCTGTCGGGGTCGACGTCCGGGATCATCGTCAACGCGGTCGCGCCGTTTTTAAACTAACCCCGATTGGCGAGGATCATATCGAGCGGCGGTCGCGCCATTACAAATCTTTGTGACATCTCACGGTGTTTGACGATTAAAGACGCAATTCACGAATGTTCACATCGGCTCGACATCGGTTACTAGCATCGAATTGCATACATGCCAGCAGACAGAACGAGGAGAGGCGGCGACTAATGGCGCACGAATTCTCAAATAGTCGACGTCAAAAGGCGCGTGATCGTGTATTCAAACTTTGCGCATCGCGGAATTGACATAAACATGGAACAGATCGCCACGGACGCTCGTACCCCCTGCAGCATCGCCGACGCCGAACGCGGTCTGGCCGCACGAGAGTTCTTCTTCGTGTATTAGCCGAAGCTGCGAATGGGAGAAGGCCGATTGTTGGGCTTTGAATCGCTGTTGCGATGGAAACATCCGTCACGCGGTGTATTGACACCGATCTCGTTTATCGACCTCGTGGAAGACTCGCCGTTGACCAGGAGCTTCACGGATTTCATCGTGACGGAAGCAGTGCGAACGCTCGCCAATTGGACCGTGCGCGGATACGACACGCTCTCGCTGGCACTTAATCTCCCCGCGGCCGAGATCGGGCGACCCGGCCTCGCGAACAGGTTGTCGACCCTGCTGTGCAGCTGCTCGATCGATACCTCGCGCTTGCAGATCTATATTTCCGCCCCGATCGCCAACGAGCAGATAGACAAACTTGTGGCGAGGCACGGTCTCGTGCATTGATCGGACAAGCCGGCGCGCGAGGTGACGCACCGCGCAGCAGCTTCGCGACAGCCGGGCCAGCCTGAACAATGCTCACACCCCGCCGCCCACGGTCCGCTGACTCTTCCACTGCCCCTGCTGTACCTCGAACAGCGTATAAGGCGGCTTGATCAGATCCCCATGCGGATCGAACGCGATTTTCCCCGTCACGCCAGTCACGTTCACTTTTGGAAAAGCGGCGACGATCTTGGCGCGATCGAGCGAGTCCGCGTCCTGGATCGCCTGAATCATTGCCAACGCGGCGTCGTATGCGAACGGCGCATAAAGCTCGACATCCTGATTGAAGCGCGCCTTGTAGCGCTTGCCGAACTCCTGCGCGGACGGCAGCTTGTCGAGCGCCGGACCGGGCTCGAGATCGCGCGTACCTTCGCCCGCGTTGCCCGCGATCTGCAGGAACGCGTTGCTCTTCAGCGCGCCCGCGCCAAACAGTTGCGCGGGCATGCCGAGCGAGCGCATCTGCTTGACCAGCATCGCTCCCTGTTCGTCGAGCCCGCCGAAGAAAATCAGATCGACGTTTTTCTGCTTCAACGAAGTCAGGATCGCGCGCAGATCGACCGCCTTGTCGTTGGTGAACTCGCGATCGACGATATTGCCGTTCGCCTGCTTCGCGCCCTTCTCGAACGCATCGGCGAGGCCCTGGCCGAACGCGGTGCGGTCGTCGATGATGCCGATGCGCTTCGCCTTCAACTGCTGCACCGCGAACTCGCCCGCGATCACACCGCCCACGCCGTCGTGCCCCATCGTGCGAAACACGTTCGCGAAACCCTGCGCGGTGAGTGCCGGGTTCGTCGAGCCCGGCGTGATCATCGCGACGTTCGCCGTGTGATAGACCGCCGAGGCCGGAATGCTGCAGCCCGAGTTGTAATGGCCGATCACGCCGACCACGCCGTCGTCGACGAGCTTCTGCGCGACCTGGATCGCGATGCGTGGATCGGCCTGGTCGTCCTGCACGTCGAGCACGTATTTGACGGGTTTGCCGCCGATAGTGGGATGCTTCGCGTTCGCTTCGTCCACCGCGAGCTGCGCGCCGTTCTGCAGATCCTTGCCGACCCGCGCAACGGGTCCGGTCAGCGGTCCGACGAAGCCGATCTTGACGATTTGCGGCTCGGCGCCGTACGACGGCGCATGCGCACACAACATCCCAAGGGCGAGTGCGACAACCAGGTTTCTGCGTTTCATGATGTCCGTCCTCTTCCGTCCAGCAGTTGCGGTGATTAAAAACGACGCGGGCTATATGGCGCGAGATCGACCGGCGGCACGCGCCCCGCCACCAGATCGGCGACGACGCTGCCCGTCACGCCGCCCAGCGTGACGCCCAGATGCTGATGACCGAACGCGTAGACGACACGTGGCGACGCGCTCGACGGCCCGACGACCGGCAGGCCGTCGGGCAGGCTCGGACGGAAACCGAGCCAGTCGCTATCCGGCTGCGGCAATTGCGGCAGCGCGTGCTGCGCGGAGCGCGTGATCAGATCGAGCAGCGCGGCATTGCGCTGTGGTCCATAGCCGCCGAGCTCGACGGTGCCCGCCGCGCGGATGCCGCCGTCCATCGGCACCATGTAGAAGCCGCGCTCGGCCCAGCCGCACGGCCGCGAAATCAGCGACGACGTGCCGGGAAAACGCACGTGATAGCCGCGTTCGGTATCGAGCGGTACGCGGTCGCCGCATTGACGCGCGAAGCGGCCCGAAAACGCGCCGGCACAGACGACCACCTGCGCGGCGTCGTGTGCGCGACCCGCGTCGTCGACGATGCGCACGCTGGTGGCGCCCGGCACGAGCGTACGAACCGAGCTGCGCTCATGCGTGAGACCGCGAGCGAGCAGCGCCGCGTGCAGCGCCTGCAAGAAGCCGCGCGGATCGCTGAGGAACCAGCTGCCGTTGAACAACGTGCCGTGCGCAAAGATCGGCGCGAGATTCGGTTCGAGTTCGGCGATGCCGGCGCGGTCGAAGTTTTCGAAGCTCACGCCGAGCGACCGGCGCAATGCGAGCGACGGCTGGGCGGCCTCGAACGACGCCGCATTCGAATACAGGTACAGGCATTCGCGGGGCCTCACGAAGCGCGACAGGTCGTCGCTCTCGAGCATCTCGCGATAGCCGTCGAACGCGCACGACAGCAGGCTCGCCAGCGCCTGCGCGCTGTGCTCGTAGCGACGCGGCATCGACGCGCACAGAAAGCGCGCAAGCCACGGCGCGAGTTGGGGCAGATAGCGCCAGCGAATCCGCAGCGGACTCGTCGGCGAAAACAGGAAACGCGGCAGATTGCGGAACACCGCCGGATTGTTCACCGGAATGCAGCCGTAGTTGGCGAACGTGCCCGCATTGCCGTATGAGGTGGCCTCGCCCGGACCGAGCGCGTCGAACAGCGTGACGTGGTGACCGTCGCGCATCAGCCAGTAGGCGCACGACAGGCCGATGAAGCCCGCGCCCAGCACGGCGACTTCGCTCATCGCGTTCGCCGGCCGGCCGAACTGGCCGTCCGACCCGAACCTGCACCGGACGTACCGACCGGCAGGAGTGTGCTCTGCTGTTCTGTCACAACCGTCCCTCCTGTACTACAGTTGCGCGTCGCCTTTCGACACAGCGCCATACAAATCATGCTTTAATACTCACACAAAGTTTTTTTGTGTGCAATTAATTTGGCTTTGTGTGGACTTAGGTACTTTCCCCGAGGGAAACGGGCGGGCATCGTGCAGGGCAACCGAACAGGTTTAGTATTGGCTTGTCCGGTACGGTCGAACGAGTTTTTGTATGGAGATTCACGCTGGATGAAAAGCGCAATTGACCACACAAACGGTGAAGACGTTCTCCAGACAAAGGGGCGTCGGCCGACTTATCTCGAAGTGTCGCGCAGCCTCGAGGAAAAAGTCCGCAGCGGCCTCTACCCGCCGGGCAGCCGCCTGCCGCCGCAGCGCGAGCTTGCGTTGGAGCTGGGCCTGAATGTCTCGACCGTGTCGCGCGCGTACAAGGAGTTGCAGACGCGTGGGCTGATCGTCGCGAGCAAGCGGCGCGGCTCGATCGTCACCGGCGGCGCCATGCCTGCCGTGCATGCCCGCAGCGACAACACGCCGGCAAACGGCAACCCAAACGCGAACGCCGTGCTCGATCTGACCGTGAACCGGCCTGCCACCGGTGAATTCCTCACACAACTCGCGCGGACGATGGCGCAAATTGCGCACGATCCCCGCTATCCGGAGACCCAGGAATATCAGCCGCCGCAAGGGCCCGAATGGGCGCGGGCCGCGGGCGCGCAATGGCTCGCCGCGCCCGGCTTCACTCCCGGCGCCGACAGCGTGGTCGTCACGAGCGGGGCACAGCATGGCCTGTTTGCGGTGTTGAGCAGCTTGATGGGGCATGAAGGCGTGATCCTGTCGGATCAGCTGACCTACTATGGGTTGAAAGCCCTCGCGCCGGTGTTTCAGTTCGAACTCGTCGGCATTCCGAGCGACGACGAAGGGCTGCTGCCCGACCGTCTCGAAGACGCGTGCCGGCATCGCCGCGTGAAGGCGATCTTCACGGTGCCGAATCTGCAGAACCCGACCGTCGTGACGATGAGCCTCGCGCGTCGCGCGGCGCTCGCCGACATCGCGCGTCGGCATCACATCGTGATCATCGAGGACGACGTATACGGTCCGCTGCTGCAAGCGCGCCTGCCGACGATCGCCAGCCTGTGCCCGGAGCTGACCTTCCACATCACGTCGACCTCGAAGATCCTCGCGCCGGGTCTACGCATCGGCTATCTGCGCACGCCGCCGCATGGCGCGGCGCTGGCCGCGGAAGCGGTGCGAACGACCGCATGGATGCCTGCGCCGCTGTCGACGCTGATCGCGACACGCTGGATCGAGGACGGCACCGCACAGACGATCCTCGACGCGCAGCGCACCGAGTTACGCGCGCGCCAGGAGATCGCGCGCGAACTATTGCCCGCCGAGCATCTGAAGAGCGACCCCGCATGCATGTTCGTGTGGTTGCGCGTGCCGCCGCCGTGGCGCGCTGACGACTTCGCGGCAAACGCGCTCGCGCGCGGGGTCAACACGATGCCCGCATCCGCGTTCGCGGTCGATCGCTCGACGGTCGAGCACGGCGTGCGCATCAACCTCGCTTGCGCCGAGTCGCGCGAGCAGTTGACGCGTGGTCTGCAGATTCTCGCGCACACGCTGCGCGACCGGCCGCGCGCGCTGTTCGGCACGATCTAGCTAGCGGTGGAAGCGTGAAGCGGAGCCGCTAGAATACGGCACCCCCCCTGCCCCGCCGAGCGCGCCTTCATCCGATGACTCCGTCCGACGATTCAAGCCCTTCCTCGCGCACGCACGCCGCCGATGCGCTGTTCGCTTTCCTGAAGACGCTGCCGCTCGGCGACCGCTTGATCGAGGGCGGCTTCATGGCCGTGCAGGCGGTGGCGGGCGCGAGTCTCGCGTTCGGCATCGGTCGCGCGCTGCACACCGAGCAGGCGTTCTGGGCCGCGATCACCGCGATCGCGGTGAGCCAGCATAGTTATATCGACACCCGCAAGCTGTCGCGCGACCAGTTCATCGGCGCGATGGTCGGCGGTGTTTGCGGGCTGATCGGCACGCTCGCGGGCGGCGGCCATTTTGCCGCGTACGCGGCGACCGTGGCGGTCGCGATCCTGATCTGCTGGGTCGTCAACGTCGGCAGCGCAGCGCGCCTCGGCGGCATCACCGCGACGATCATGCTGCTGGCGCCAGGCATCGGCCCGGCGTGGGACAAGGCCTTTCTGCGGCTTGCCGAAGTGACGCTCGGCACGGTCTGCGCGGTCGTGGTCGCGCGACTGATGGCGTCGCTCGAAAGGCGCGCGTTCAGCAAGGGCGAACCGCCCAGATAGAATCGCCCACGCGTTGAGTCTTTAGTCAGTCATCCAGAGCACCGTCCGTTGGTGTGCGGCGCCGGTAACGTCCCGGCGTCACACCGACGCTTTGCGCGAACGCCTTGCCGAACGCCGCCTCCGATTGATAGCCGACCGCCTCGCCGATGTCCGCCGCGCTGCGTTGTGTGCGCAACAGCAGATCGCTGGCGATCGCCATGCGGATCTGCGTCAGAAAATCCATCACGGTCACGCCCGCGCGCTCGTTGAAGTGGCGCGCGTATGTCGCGCGCGACATCGCCGCGCGCTCGCCGAGTTCAGAGATCGTCCATGCGCGTTCGGGCGCGTCGAGCATGGCCTGCACCGATGCGCCGAGGCGTGCGTCCGTCAGCAACGCGAGCATCCCGGTGCCGTTCGCATTGCGCTCGCCGTGCACGCGCAGTGCCATCGCGAACAGCGCATGGCTCAAGGCCGTCACGATCGCGAGCGCGCTAGGCTGACGCCGCTCCGCTTCGCCGCGCATCAGAGCGATCATCGTCGGCAAGGCATCGAGCGTTTGCGCATCCCCGAGCGATACGTGCAGCGGATCGGGCAGTACATTGAGCAGCAACGCCGATGAACCGGGCGCATAGACGAAGCGGCCGCACAGCAGATCGACGCCGTCATGAATCGCGGTGTCATTCGGCGCGTGCGCGGCCGTGGCAGTGGTTTCGTGGCCATCGTTGCGCCGCACCGGCAGCATGCCGTCATGCCCGAGCGTCAACGGCAGGCCACCCGCCGAGCGCTTTACGTCGCGCACGCGATGCGCGGCGCCACGCGGGAACAGCATGAAATCGCCGGCCTGCAATTCGAGCGGCTCGCCGCCGGCGGTCTCGATCACACAACTGCCGTCGAGCACCAGATGAAACGGCGCGACGCCCGCCTCCAGCGGCGCGTGGTCGACGTCGAATGCGCCTGATAGCAGGCAGCGAAGATCGAGACTCGCTTGCGGCCGGGCAAGGTCGATCAGGCGACTGAGCGTGTCCATGAGACGAGCGCGCTAAAAGTTGAGTCGAATGAGTATTCGGGATATCGCGGCGCGGCGCAATACTTCGTCCCACGACGCCGGCAACCGCCGGCGCGCAACGGACCAAGGAGCACTGCCATGTTGAACTGGATCGATTACCGCACGGAACTGTTCGGCCGTATCGGCGAAATGTCGAAGCTCGCGCCCGAAAGCGTGAAGGCGTATCAGGCGATGTCGAGCGCCGGTCAGAAGACCGATCTGCTCGGCGCGAAAACGCGCGAGCTGATTGCGCTCGCGGTAGCGGTCAGCCTGCGCTGTGACGGCTGTATCACGGTCCATACGGCCGAGGCGCTGAAGCACGGCGCGACCCGCGAGGAAATCGCCGAAGCGCTCGGCGTCGCGATGGCGATCAACGCGGGCGCGACGCTGGTGTACTCGGCGCGCACGCTGGACGCGGTCGCCGCGCATACGCAGGGGTAAGCGAGATTGATGATTAGACGCGGCGATCGCTAAGTCCTCGTCAGTCCCTACGTGCCGCGTCGACCGGTCAAGTCAGGCGATGCGGCGCGAGGCCCTTGTTGAAGCGATCGATCACACGCGTACCAGCCTGATGACCGTTCCTCAGAACTGAATCGTCGTGCGCAAACCGAAAACCGCTTCGTTCCTGATGCGCTGGGACGAATCGTCCGGGTCCGGAATTCCGCCCCCCGGCCGCCAGAAGTACTGGAAGTCCGCTTGCATCATCCACCACGGCGCGACCTGATACTGATATGTGGCTTCGAGCATCGTCTCCGCGCTGCGCGACGGATAGCCCGGCGTGTACAGCGCCTGTCCGCTCGCGAGATCCTGCGCGTGCGAGCCGATCTTCGCATAGCCGAGCGCGAGCCCGACCACGTCGTTGTCGCGCCCCTTGAACGGCGCCTTGAGCGTCACGCCCGCATTCACGCCGAGATCGACCAGATTGCGATCGCCCGGCGCACCCATGATGCGCGCGAACACACCGAGCGACCGCGGACTGTCGGAGCCCGCGCGCCACACCATCTGATCGGCGACCACGTAGAAGCTGTAGTTGCCGCGATGACTCGTCGGCACGCCGTTGCTCGCCGGATTCGCTAGCGACAGGCCGCTCGTGTCGAAACCCTGATCCGCGAAGTGGTTGCTGTTGTACCAGAAGCCGAGCTTGTAGGTGCCCGGCAGGCCGGCCGGCTTCGGATCGGACGCATTCGCCGACGGCTGGTTGATCGCGTACTGCAGTTCGCCGATCACGAGCACGCCGTTGCCGAGATTGAAGTTCGTGCCGCTCGCGTTGAGCTTTTGCGGATCGCCAACGCCTGGCGCCGGATTGCCGTCGAATACGCCGCCCAACACGGTTACTCCGTTCGCGAACGACGCCCGCGCCCTCACGCCGAGCGACGACAGCGGATAGGCTGGGCCGCCCGCCGGCAGATCGACGGACGGCAGCACTGGCCAACCGAACGTCGCGTTCATGAAGGTGGCCGCGTACTGGCTGACCATGAACTCCTGATCGAGACTCTGCTGACCGATCTTCACGTCGACGTTGCCGAGCGACTGCTGATACCACAGTTCCCACAGACGGGTCGCGGCGTCGGCTTCGATGCCGCTCGCGGTTTGCAGCGTTTGCAGATTTCTGGCGGTCAGGCTCGTGCCGTGAATCTGCAGACCGGACACGTTGAAAGTGCCGCCTGGCAATCCAAACGCCTTTTGCGTATCGACGACGAGTCCGAACTCGGTCAAGCCTTGATAAGCACCGCCGCGATTCGTCCCGCCCGAGAGGTTGCCCATGTACTCGCCGGTCTCCTGCAGATTGAAAGTCACACCGTAGTTGCCGAGCCACGGACGCAAACCGCCGATGTCGCCGAGCAGGTTCGAGCGCTCCCACAATCCCGTGGGCGCGGCGACGCTCTGATCGGTGGGCGCCGCATTGTCCGTGGCGCCGGGAGCCGGTGCGGACGGTGCAGTCGATGGCGCCGCTTGCGTCGGCGCGGCTTCGCCGGGTGTCTGCGCGAACGCGCAAGGAACGAGGCCGAGAGAAAGAACCGCGCTCACGGCGATGGCACCGCCGGAGCTCTGCGGTCTGCGCTTGTAGATATTTTCCATCACGTATCTGGGGTTGAAGTTATAGGCGGATCGCTCCGATGTTGTTCGCACACGCAGGTGGCGAACGTGTGTTCAATTCATTCCCGGCATGCAAGCTTGCGCGAGCCAGCGACGTTACCGTGACGCACTCCGGCGCACAACGAGCGCAACGCGAAAGCGCAACCGCCTCTTCAAGCAGAGGTTGCAGACGACGGTCAGAAAAGAGGAAGCGTGCTACGGAAAACCGGCAGCAAAGGCCGGTCAGAATTGAAGCGCGCTAACCCGAATGGGGCGAGTTAGCGGCGAAGGAGTGAACCTGCGGCGACTATCTCGCGGTTGTGTTGCCGGCGCTGGCCGGCATCGGACTTCCACTGCCTGAACATGCGTCCATGGGTGACTCCTTCGATACGTTGGGGCGGATTGTATTGACGTCGCCCGAAAAAGCGCAAGTAAAAAACGCATCAAGACAACGTCGGGTTCTCGGGGCGGCACGCAATGATTCTCGAACTCGTTGCGCAAGCCTTCGTCGATAAATGTTGGCTCTGCTTACAGAATCTGGTTGACTCCGGGTTTTTACCGCGTCTAGAATTCGCCCGTCTTCTCAAATGGGGCTGATGCCTTGGACACCTGCAGTAGTCGATCTTCGAACAGTTTCACTGCCTGACCGGCAGAACGTCCGCGCCCCTTCCCCGCGCCGCCGTTCCGCCAGCAGGCAGAACGGTGCGCGCCGTAGCAAATCTTCTTCGTGCACCTCGATCATGAGCGCCATGTGGACGCGGCCTTCGCTCGTCCGCACTGGCACGCCCTCGCAAGCCTTCGGGTTTGCGGCCGACGCTCGCCGATATCCGCGCCTGGTCGCGGGTTCTGGCGAGGCCGGTAAAACCACGCTGCGTGCCTGAGCGCAGTTCAACCCGACGAGGAGCCCCATGCCCGACAGTGACAGTTGTTGTTTATGCCCCTTCCCTTCAGCCTTAGAGAAGGAAAGCAGCTAGCAACCTGACGCCGCGCCAAGCGTGCGACGTTGGACCGTCTGCCCGCTTTCCGCTTGCCGCGTCACATACGACGCGCGGAGAAACGTCATGTATTTCGCTCTGCTTTTGCCGCATCTGCCCTATCGCAACGAGTCGCGCGCTCACTACGAGTCGCTTCTGTCGCTCGATCCGGTCCGATCGAATCGGCTTGTCACGCTGTGGCGCCGAATCGGGTCGCTGCTCTCTTAAGTCCTGCCAGGTTTCTGTCACGAATCAACGCCATTATCGAAAGATGGTGGCGTTGCCTCGTCGTGGCCGTTGCTTGCTGAATGAGGCCTTTCATCAACTTGCGATTCGTCATGTTCCAACTCAACAATCCCTCGCGAATCGATGCATGTGTCGCCGCCCTGTACGGCGGCACGACTTCGCTGTGCGCAGATACCCACGGCCCCGGAGGTTACTGATGGAGTTCGGTTTCAACCTGAACCGCACCGCCAATGCATCCGCACGACGGCTGCGTCCAAACGGATGGGACTTCGTCGCGTTCCCGCTGATCATCTGCCTGATCGCGATGGCGTCGATCGGCTTTCACGAGACGCTCGCGCCGATGTCGACGCTCAACACGCAGGCGATCTCGCTCGATCCGGCCAACCTGCCCGAGTACGCGATGCGCACCACGCTGCGCATGCTCGCGGCGATGGTCGCGTCGCTGATCTTCACGCTGGTCTACGGGACGCTGGCCGCCAAGAGCCGCCGCGCCGGTCTCGTGCTGGTGCCGATTCTCGACATCCTGCAGTCGGTGCCGGTGCTCGGCTACATCTCGTTCACGGTCACGTTCTTCCTCGCGATGTTCCCGGGCCGCGTGCTCGGCGCCGAACTCGCCGCGATCTTCGCGATCTTCACGAGCCAGGCGTGGAACATGACGTTCAGCTTCTATCAGTCGCTGCGCACGGTGCCGCGCGATCTCGACGAAGTCTCGCGCGGCTTTCAACTGACTTCATGGCAGCGCTTCTGGAAACTCGAAGTGCCGTTCTCGATGCCCGGCCTGATCTGGAACATGATGATGTCGATGTCGGGCGGCTGGTTCTTCGTCGTGGCTTCCGAGGCGATTACGGTCGGCAATAACACGATTACGCTGCCGGGCATCGGCGCCTACCTGGCGCAGGCGATCAGCGACAAGAACCTGCACGCGATCGGCTGGGTCATCCTCGCGATGACGGTCGTGATTCTCGCCTATGACCAGTTGCTGTTCCGTCCGCTCGTCGCGTGGGCCGACAAGTTCCGCATGGAGACCACGACTTCGGGCAACGCGCCGCAGTCCTGGCTGCTCGACACGATGCGGCGCACACGTCTGATTCATCAGTTGCTGACGCCAGCGGGCGTGATGCTCGCGACCACCGCACGCATTCCGTTCCGTGTACCTTTCGCGAGCGCGCGACGCGCCAGCGGACCGCGCGGCGAGAAATCGACGCGCGTGGGGGACATCGTGTGCGGCGTGCTCGTATTCGTGCTGACGGTCTATGCGATCTATCGCGTCGTCGCCTATGTGCGTGCCGGCGTCACGCTCGACGAGGTCGGTCACGTGTTCGTGCTCGGGCTCATCACACTACTGCGTGTCGCCGTGCTGATCGCGATCTCCTCGGTGATCTGGGTACCGATTGGCGTGTTGATCGGCCTGCGTCCGGCGCTCGCCGAGAAGGTCCAGCCGCTCGCGCAGTTTCTCGCCGCGTTCCCCGCGAACCTGCTGTTCCCGGTGTTCGTGATCGTGATCGTGCGCTTTCATCTGAATCCGGATATCTGGCTGTCGCCGCTGATCGTGCTCGGCACGCAGTGGTACATCCTGTTCAACGTGATCGCGGGCGCGACCGCCTATCCGAACGACTACCGCGAGGCGGCCATCAATTTCCGCATCCGGGGCTGGCAATGGTGGCGCCAGCTGATGCTGCCGGGCGTATTCCCTTACTACGTAACTGGCGCGATCACCGCATCGGGCGGCGCGTGGAACGCGAGCATCGTGTCCGAGTGCGTCCAGTGGGGCGATACCAATGTGGTCGCGCACGGCCTCGGCGCCTATATCGCCGAGACGACCGCCGCGGGCGATTTTCCGAAGATCATCCTTGGCGTCGCCGTGATGTCGCTATTCGTCACGCTATTCAACCGCGCGCTGTGGCGCCCCCTGTATGCCTTTGCCGAAATCAGGCTGCGACTCGACCAGGAGTGAACCCATGCAAAACGTCATTCAAGCCATTCCCGCCGACCGGCTCCAGTCGTCGCCGCGCGTGGGCGCGCAAGTGCTGAACATCGAGCACGTGAGCCGCGGCTTCCATAAAAACCAGAGCGACCTGCTGGTGCTCGACGACGTCAATCTGACGCTGCACGAGGGCGAAATCGTCGGACTGCTCGGCCGCTCGGGCTCGGGCAAGTCGACGCTGCTGCGCATCATCGCCGGTCTGATCCGGCCGACGAGCGGCAATGTGACCTACCTGGACAAGCCGCTCGACGGTCCCGCCGAGGGTGTCGCGATGGTGTTCCAGAGCTTCGCGCTGTTTCCATGGCTGACGGTGCTGCAGAACGTCGAAGCGGGGCTGGAGGCGCTCGGCGTCGGCGTCGAGGAGCGGCGCACGCGCGCGCTCGCCGCGATCGATCTGATCGGCCTCGATGGTTTCGAAAACGCGTATCCGCGCGAACTCTCGGGCGGCATGAGGCAGCGCGTCGGCTTCGCGCGCGCGCTCGTCGTCGATCCGACCATCCTGCTGATGGACGAGCCGTTCTCCGCGCTCGACGTGCTGACCGCCGAAACGCTGCGCACCGACCTGCTCGACCTGTGGAACCAGGACCGCATGCCGATCAAGTCGGTGCTGATCGTCACGCACAACATCGAGGAAGCCGTATTCATGTGCGATCGCATTCTCGTGCTGTCGTCGAACCCCGGGCGCGTGGTGGCCCAGACCGTAGTGCCGTTCGCGCATCCGCGCAACCGGCTCGACCCGGATTTTCGCGCGCTCGTCGACGAAATCTACGCGAAGATGACCGCGCGCCGCAGCGACACCGCGGCCAAACGCGAACTCGAACCCGGCAGCTGGTTGCCGAACGTGTCGATCAACCTGATGGCCGGTCTGCTCGAAACGCTCGCTGCAGCGCCCTACAACGGCCGCGCCGACATGCCCGACATCGCGCGCACACTGCAGCTGGAAGTCGACGAACTGTTCCCGATCGCGGAGATGCTGCAGCAGCTCGGCTTTGCCGAAGTCAGCGAGGGTGACGTGTTCCTGACGCCACCCGCGCATCGATTCGCCGAGGGCAGCACGCAGGAGCGCAAGATCATGTTCGCCGATCATCTATTGCAGCGCGTGCCGCTCGCCGCGCGAATCAGAAAGGTGCTCAACGAACGGCCCGGACATCGCGCGCCGCGCGTGCGCTTCGAGCAGGAACTCGAGGACCTGCTGTCCGACAGCGCAGCGCAGGAGACACTCGATGCGGTGATCGACTGGGGTCGTTACGCGGAAATCTTCTCGTACAACGACAAGACGGAGACTTTCAGTCTCGCGGACGTCGAGACCTGAGCGAGTGCCGAAACGAAATGGCCGCGGAGAACCTGAGAGCGGTCGATCGTCTTCACGAGTTGGCGGTTTTTCCAGTCGACCGCCTCAGCCCCACGCGCGCGAGCATGAAACTCGCGCGGCCCATCGATGAAGATTCAGGCTTCCAGGGCGAACGCGAGTACGTCGTCGCGTTATCGCTGCACGACGTGCCGAACCTCGGCCAGTTGCTGCCGGCGTTGCTCGCCCTGCCGCTCCAGCATCCAGCCGGGGTACTCCGCCGGCAGCGCGCTGACTTCGGCCAGCTTCGCGAGCTCATCGGCGGATAGCGCGACGTTGGTCGCTGCGATGTTGTCGTCGAGCTGCTCGATTTTCTTCGCGCCGACGATGACCGTGCTGACGACACGCTGATGCAGCAGCCACGCCAGCGCGATCTGCGCGACCGATACGTTTTTCGCTGCAGCGATTTCGCGCATCACGTCGATGCAGTCATACGCGCGCTCGCGATCGACCGGCGGAAAATCGAAGTTCGTGCGACGGCTGCCCGCCTCGGCCTGCTGCTCGCGTCCATATTTGCCGCTCAGCAAACCGCCCGCGAGCGGACTCCACACCATCAGGCCGAGGCCTTCGCTTTGCAGCATCGGCACGAGTTCGCGTTCGAGATCGCGGCCCGCGAGGGTGTAATACGCCTGCAGCGTTTCGAAGCGCGCGGTGCCGAGCCGCTCGGCGATGCCGAGCGCCTTCGCGATCTGCCACGCGGCCCAGTTCGACACGCCGACGTAGCGCACGTGGCCGTGCTGCACAAGCGTATCGAGCGCGCGCACGGTTTCTTCGATCGGCGTGGCCGGATCGAAACCGTGGATCTGATACAGGTCGACGTGATCGAGTTGCAGACGCTTCAGGCTCGCCTTGATGCCGTCGAGGATGTGATAGCGCGACGCGCCGCGCGCGTTTGCGAACTCGCCGGTCTGGCCGAACACCTTGGTCGCGATCACGACCTTGTCGCGCGGTACTTGCAGATTCTTCAGCGCCTGGCCGGTGATCTGCTCGGACAGGCCGCCCGCGTAAACGTCGGCTGTGTCGATGAAATTGATGCCCGCGTCGAGCGCCCGGCCGACCAGCCGCTCCGCGTCGTTCTGCTGCAGATCGCCGATCTGCCGCCAGATGCCTTCGCCACCGCCGAAGGTCATCGTGCCCAAACACAACTCTGAAACAAACACACCGGTACGGCCCAACTGGTTATATCGCATCGTCGACGCTCCTTCGTGGGTGCAGGAAGAGTCGTCAAGCGTACTGCAATTGGCGGAGACTGGCAGGAGAGGCACACACGCGGCAAAAAACTACGAATTCCAGCAGCGGCGCGAAGCCCGATGCGCCGCGCACGAGCGGCGAAAACCTGCGAGACTGACCGCTGTTGCGCCGTCAGCGTGGAATGACCCGCAACCGCCAAAACGGTCGACATTGGCCGGTACTGACTGGATATCCCCCGCGCCGCCCTCATCTACACAAGCATGACTTCGGCAAAAACTTCCGCCGCACTCGACGCGGCGCCCCGTTCCCGCAAGGCCCACTCCACCGCGAGCGCGGCGCGCCCCGCCGCGCCAGCCCAGCAGGCACTCGACGGTTTTCACCCAGCCGTCGCCAACTGGTTCCAGCAATCCTTCGACGCCCCGACCGACGCACAAGCCGCCGCGTGGCCGCAGATCCGTAGCGGCCGCTCGACGCTGGTCGCCGCGCCGACGGGCTCCGGCAAGACGCTGACCGCATTCCTGTCCGCGCTGAACGAGCTGGTGTCGCAAGGCCTCGCGAACGGCGGCACACTGCCCGACGAAACGCTGGTCGTCTACGTGTCGCCGCTGAAGGCGCTTTCGAACGACATCCGCCTGAATCTGCAACTGCCGCTGCAAGGCATCGCCGCCGAACTCGACAGGCTCGGCCTGCCGCCGCTCGACATTCGCACCGCGGTGCGCACCGGCGACACCACGCAGCAGGAACGCAATGCGTTGAAAAAGCGCGCGCCGCACATTCTCGTGACGACGCCCGAGTCGCTGTACGTGCTGCTCGGCTCGGATTCTGGCCGCCGCATGCTGGCAACGGTGCGCACGGTGATCGTCGATGAGATTCATGCGCTCGCCGGCAGCAAGCGCGGCAGTCATCTCGCGCTGAGCCTCGAACGGCTCGACGCCCTCTGCGCCCGGCGCCTGCCGCGCATCGGGCTGTCGGCGACGCAAAAGCCGGTCAGCGCGGTCGCGCGGTTTCTGGTCGGCGGCGCGAGCCTGGAGAGCGACGTACCGGCCGAGTGCGCGGTAATCGACGTCGGCCACGTCCGCGCGCGCGACCTCGCGCTCGAGATCCCGCCGGTGCCGCTCGAAGCGGTGATGGCCAACGAAGTCTGGGAGCGTATCTACGACCGGCTCGCCGAACTGGTCGCGCAGCACCGCACGACGCTGATCTTCGTCAACACGCGCCGGATGGCCGAGCGCGCCGCGCGTCATCTGACCGAGCGGCTCGGCAAGGACGCGGTCGCCGCGCATCACGGCAGTCTCGCGAAAGAACATCGTTTCGACGCCGAACAGCGACTGAAACGCGGCGAGCTGCGCGTGCTGATCGCGACCGCTTCGCTCGAACTGGGCATCGATATCGGCGACGTCGACCTCGTCTGCCAGATGGGTTCGCCACGCGCGATCGCGCCGTTCCTGCAACGCGTCGGCCGCTCGGGCCACCACGTCGGCGGCATGCCGAAGGGGCGGCTCTTTCCCGCCTCGCGCGACGACCTGCTTGAATGCGCGGCGCTGCTCGATTGCGTGCGGCGTGGCGAACTCGATGCGCTGCGCATCCCGCGCGCGCCGCTCGACGTGCTCGCGCAGCAGATCGTCGCGGAAGTGTCGAGCGCCGAGTGGAGCGAGGATGCGCTGTTCGACATGCTGCGGCGCGCCGCGCCGTACGCGGATCTGTCGCGCGAGCAATACGACGCGGTGCTGCGCATGCTCGCCGAGGGCTACACGAGCCGCCACGGTCCGCGCGCCGCGTATGTGCATCGCGATGCGGTAAGCGGCACGCTGCGCGGCCGGCGCGGCGGCAAGCTGGTCGCCGTAACGTCGGGCGGCACGATCCCCGAAAACGCCGATTACGCGGTCGTGCTCGAGCCGCAGGCGATCAACATCGGCACCGTCAACGAGGACTTCGCGGTCGAAAGCCTCGCCGGCGACGTGTTCCAGCTCGGCAACGCGTCGTACCGGATTCTGCGAATCGAGAGTGGCCGGGTGCGGGTCGAGGACGCACAAGGGCAACCGCCGAACATTCCGTTCTGGCTCGGTGAGGCGCCGGGGCGCAGCGACGAGCTGTCATTCGCGGTCGCGAGATTGCGGGAGCAGGTCGAGCGTTTGCTGACGGAGGGCGAGCAGGCGTCACACGCGGTTGCGTCGGTGCCAATCGCCGCGGCGCAATTCGAAGCAGCCGCAACGCCCGCGAAATCCGCGGCAAAGCAAGGACGCAAAGCGAAAGCTGCCGGGGCGCAGCGCGCGACGCAGACCATCACGGCGTCCGCAACCGCCGCAGCCACGTTGCCCGCGAGCGAAGCCGAACCCGCCGCCGCGCGCCTCGACCACGCCATCGCCTGGCTCGCCGACGACCTCACGCTCGGCGAGCCCGCCGCGCGCCAGATCGTCGAATACCTGGCGCGTGCGCGCGCCGCGCTCGGCGTACTGCCGACGCAGAGCACGCTGGTGATGGAGCGCTTCTTCGACGAATCGGGCGGCACCCAGCTCGTGATCCACTCGCCGTTCGGCAGCCGCGTGAACCGCGCGTGGGGGCTCGCGCTGCGCAAACGCTTCTGCCGCAGCTTCAACTTCGAGTTGCAGGCCGCCGCCACCGAAGACGCGATCGTGCTGTCGCTGACCGGCAGCCATTCGTTCGCGCTCGACGAGGTCTGGCGCTATCTGCACTCGAACAGCGCCGAACGTCTGCTGATCCAGGCACTGCTCGATGCGCCGTTGTTCGGCGTGCGCTGGCGCTGGAACGCGACGACCGCGCTCTGCCTGCCGCGCTACACGGGCGGCCGCAAGACCGCGCCGCAACTGCAGCGCATGCGCAGCGAGGATCTGCTCGCGAGCGTGTTTCCCGAGCAGGCCGCGTGTCTGGAGAACGTCGTCGGCGAACGCGAGGTGCCGCGCCACCCCTTAGTCGACCAAACCATCGACGACTGTCTGCACGACGCGATGGACAGCGAACGCTGGCTCGCGCTGCTGCGCCGCATCGAGCGCGGCGAGTTGCGGCTCGTCGCGCGTGATCTGCCGGCGCCGTCACCGCTCGCCGCCGAAATCCTGACCGCGAAGCCCTACGCCTATCTCGACGACGCGCCGATCGAGGAGCGCCGCACGCAGGCGGTGCTGAACCGCCGTTGGACGGACCCTGAAAGCGCCGACGATCTTGGCGCGCTCGACGCCGCCGCGATCGACAGCGTGCGCGACGAGGCGTGGCCGCAGGCGCGCAACGCCGACGAAATGCACGAAGCGCTGACGGGCCTCGCGTGCATCACCGGGGCCGAGGCGCTCGCGCACGAGGATTGGCCGACGCTGCTGGCGGCGTTGGCGAAAGCCGGCCGGGCGACGCGCTTGCCGCTGGCCGCGCAAGCCAACGCGAGCACGGGCAACGACGACGCCAGCGACAGCGACAGCGCACTGTGGCTGCCCGCCGAACGCCTGACCTGCTTCGAAGCGCTGTACCCCGGCATCGCGCGCAATCGCTACACGCCGCCGCTGAGCGCCCCGAAGGGCTACACCGAGAGCTGGAGCGCCGACGATGCGCTCGTCGACGTGTTGCGCGCGCGGCTGACCGGCTTCGGCCCGCTGACGGTCGAGGCGATCGCGCGTCCGCTCGGTTTGCCGGCCGACCGGATCGAACAGGCGCTGATCCGGCTCGAAGCCGAAGGCTATTTGTTGCGCGGCCGCTTCACGCCGCACACGAGCACCGAGGAATGGTGCGAACGACACCTGCTCGCCCGCATCCACCGCTACACGGTGAGGCGGCTGCGGCGTGAGATAGAGCCGGTCGAGCGGCACGACTTCATGCGCTTCCTGTTCGAATGGCAGCATCTGACGCCGACGACACGAGCCGAAGGCCGCGACGCGCTCGCCGCCGCGCTCGACCAGCTCGAAGGCTTCCAGGCCGCGGCCGGCGCGTGGGAGGAAGACATCCTGCCCGCGCGCGTGCGTGCCTACGCCAGCAGTTCGCTCGATGAGCTATGCCGCGCCGGCAAGATCGTCTGGACCCGCCTGACCGAGCGGGCGCGCGGCGCCGCCGGTCCGGTCCGCGGCACGCCGATCGTGCTGCTGCCGCGCGCCCAGTTGCGTGCGTGGCGCGCGCTGCTCGATCCGGCGCGTCAGGTCGAGTTGTCGGCGCTCGCGCAAAGCGTGCACGACACCCTCGCGCAACACGGCGCGATGTTCTTCGACGAACTGCTCGCCGAGGTGCGCGTGCTGCGCATGGAGCTCGAAAACGCGCTCGGCGAGCTGGTCGCGGCCGGCCTCGCGAACTCCGACAGCTTCGCGGGCTTGCGCGCGTTGCTGAAGCCGGTCGCCAAACGCAACGCGTTTTCCAGCAGCCGGCGCGCGCGAGCGAGCGCGCTGATCGGCGGCATGGACGACGCGGGGCGTTGGGCGCTCGTGAGCCGTCCGTCGGCCGTCGCGCCGGAAAATCCACCCGAGCGGCGGCGCCAGTTGCCGCCCGAGGCGCTCGAACACGTCGCAATGACGTTGCTGCGCCGCTACGGTGTCGTGTTCTGGCGCGTGCTCGAACGCGAGGCCGAATGGCTTCCGCCGTGGCGCGATCTGCTGCGCGTTCTGCAGCGGCTCGAGGCGCGCGGCGTGATCCGCGGCGGGCGGTTCGTCAACGGGCTCGCGGGCGAGCAGTTCGCGCTGCCCGAGGCGATTCCGCTGCTGCGCGAGGTGCGCCGGCAGCCGCACGACGGTGCTCTTATCTGCGTTGCTGGGACCGATCCGCTGAATCTCGTCGGCACGCTGCTGGTCGGCGACAAGGTGCCGGCCGTGGCCGGAAACCGCGTGCTGTATCGCGACGGCGTGGCGGCGGCCACGCTGGTGGCCGGCAAGTTCCAGTTCGACGCGGCGTTCGACGCCAACCCGCCCGAACGCGAACGCGCGCGCGTGCTGCTGGCGCGCCGCCTCTAGCGACGTCGTCGTGGCGCCGTTTTGCCGCGCGATAATGCCGCCGCGCGCGGCCGCGCCGGCCCATACCCTTGATTAGCAAAACGTTAATGATTCTTCGCTCGAATTGTCACGCTTAGATACAATGAGGCAGTTTCAATTTGGTATGAGGAAGACTGTCTGCCGCCGCCCGCCTTGATAGGGACCGCCGGCACACTCCGGGGATTCCATGAGCGACGAGCTACACGACCAGGTGCTTCACGCGCGGTTCCGCACGAGCAGCCCTCGCTGGAGCCTGGCGGCGGCCAGCGACACGCTGGAACTCGTGCCTGCGCACGGCCAAGCGACTGCCGGCGTCGCCATTTCCCTCACCTCTTCTCAAGCCTCCCAGGTCCGCGCGCTGAGCGGCGTGACCTCCCACGTCGTCGTCGACGTTCAGCTCGACGGCGCGCCGCTGCGGCTGCATCTGGTCGGCAAGAAACTCGATTGTCATCGCTGGGGCGGCACGGCGTCGGCCGATGGCGACACCGAATCCGTCGCGCGAGCGCTGCTGCACGGTCTGTCGTTCGCTGAACAGGTCGTCTCGGAGGTCAATTCGGTCGTCGTGATCGTCGACCGGAACGGCCGGATACAGCGCTTCAACCGGCTCGCCGAGGAGCTGACCGGGCTCAGGGAAGAGGACATCATCGGCCGCAGCGTCTGGACGCTGTTCATGTCGTCCGACGACGGCGGAGTCTCGAACGAGGTCAGCGCGAACTTTTTCAATCGTGGCGAACCGTACGAGATCGAACGGCGCATCAAAACTGTGCACGGCGAACGGCTGTTCCTGTTTCGCAACAAATTCGTGCGCAGCGGCAGCGGCATCGAAGACCAGTTCCTGATCTGCTCGGGCACCGACATCACCGAACAACGGCTCGCGCAGGACCGCCTGATCGAGCAGGCCACCACCGACCCGCTCACTGGCCTCGCCAATCGCAACGCGATCCAGGAGCGCATCCGGATCGCGATCGAACAGGCCGCGCCGGGCGAAACAGTCGGCGTCCTGTTTCTCGATCTCGACAACTTCAAGAAGGTCAACGATCACTACGGCCACGTGTTCGGCGACCGGCTGATCTGCGACGTCTCGGACGCGATCCGCAACTGCCTGAATCCGGGCGACTCGCTCGCGCGTCTGGGCGGCGACGAGTTCATCGTGCTCGCGGCGAAGGGCTCCGCGCATGACCTGGAAAACACCGCGCTGCGCATTCTCGATCAAATGCGCATGCCGTTCGCTGTCGGGCTCGTCGAGGTCTATACCGGCTGCTCGATCGGCATCGCGCGTTCGCCCGAGCATGGCGAAACCCTCGAATCGCTGATCCGTTCGGCCGACACGGCGATGTACGTCGCGAAGGACGAAGGCAAGCGCACGCATCGCGTGTTCTCGCCGGACATGAACCGCCGCGTCGCGGAGTTCATGTGGCTCGACACGAATCTGCGCCGCGGACTCGAGGAAGGCCAGTTCGCGCTGCACTATCAGCCAAAGTTGAACCTCGCGACGGGCGCCGTGCAAGGCGCGGAAGCGCTGGTGCGCTGGAATTCGCCCGAACGCGGCCAGATCATGCCGGCGGAATTCATCCGTTATGCCGAGGAATCCGGACTGATCGGCGTGCTCGGCCGCTGGGTGATGGAAACCGCAGCGAAACAGGCGGCCCGCTGGAAAGCGGCCGGCTACGAGCTGCGCGTCGCGATCAACGTGTCGGCGCGACAGCTCACGGATACAGCCGTAGTCCGCCATTTCACCGAGGCATTGCAGCACGCGAGTCTCGATCCATGCCTCGTCGACCTCGAACTGACCGAAAGCTGCCTGATCGAAAACGAAGCGGCCGCGATCGAGCTGATCAAGCAGTTCCGCCAACTCGGCGCGCAAGTGCATCTGGACGACTTCGGCACCGGCTACTCGTCGCTGTCGCAACTCGGCCGTATTCCACTCGACGTGATCAAGCTCGACCGCAGCTTCACGCGCTCGATCCACGCGGATATGAAGGCACAGGCGCTGGTGCGCTCGATGGTCGCCGTCGCGCAGGAACTCGATTTCCAGGTGGTCGCCGAAGGGATCGAAACCGAGGCGGAAGAAGCCTTCATGAAGGGGCTCGGCGTCGATTACGTGCAGGGCTTCCTGTATGCGAAGCCGATGCCCGCCATCGAGTTCGAGCGCTGGCTGCTCGATAGGCGCAAGCTCAGGCTGATTGCCTGAGCCCTGCTGTCGCGCGCTTCAGCCGAGGCGCGCGGACCAACCACCCACTTCGTCTTCATTCATCCCGACGGCGCGCGCCGCGGAGTGGATTTGCGTCCACGTCGCCGCGTCGATCGGAATGCCGGCGGCCTCGCGCTGCGCGCGCGTCACGCGCTCGGGCTCGCCGGGTTCGTAGATGCGCTCCGCGCCCGCCGCGAGCGGCGACGCCTTCACCCACGCAAGGAACGCATCGGCTTCGGCTTGCGCATCGGGCGCGTCGAATGCGGTGGGATCGATGATCACCGATAGCATGCAGTTGATGATCGCGTGCGTGGTACCGAGCGTGTCCGCATGTGTCGTGAAGCCGCCCGACAGCGCGCCGCCGAAAATCTCGCAGATCGCCGCGAGCCCGAAACCCTTGTAGCCACCGAACGGTGTGAGCGCGCCGAACGGCGCTTCGTGCATGACTTTCGGTTCGAGCGTCGGCATGCCTTCGTGATCGATCAACGCGCCGGGTGGTGTGTGCTTGCCCTGGTTATAAGCGACGCGCGTCTTGCCAAACGCGATCGTGCTGGTCGCGAAGTCGAGCACCAGCGGCGGTTTGCCTGGCCGCGGATAAGCGGCGCAGAACGGATTCGTGCCGATGCGCCGGTCCGCGCCGCCGAATGGCGCGACGAGCGGATCGCCCGCCACGTTGACGAAGTGAAACGACACTAGCCCGGCGCGCGCGCACTGCTCGGCCCAATGCCCGATGCGGCCGATATGATGCGCGCCGCGCAAGCCCACCGCGCAGACGCCGAGCCGCCGCGCGCGCTCGATGCCCCGCTCCATCGCCTCGAACGCGATCACCTGACCGAAGCCCTTGCCGCCTTCGACGGTCAGTACCGCGCCCGCGTCCTTCACGACGTCGGCGTGTCGATTCAGTTGCAGTTGCCGGTCGGCGAGCGATTCGACATAGCGCGGGATCATGCCGACGCCGTGCGAGTCGTGCCCGGTCAGATTCGCGGCCACCAGATGATCGGCCACCAGCTCCGCTTCGCGCGGCGTACTGCCCGCTCGCTCCCAGATCGCCCTGACGTAGGCATGCAGTTGATCGGCCGGAATCCGGGGCGTGGTGGTTTGGGCAGTCTGGGAGTCGGTCATTCAGCGTGTCGGTGAGGTTCGAACGGGAGGAATGAAACGGCGGGAAAAACAGCTACATCAAAGCAGCATCAATAAACAGCGGGCCCGGGTGACGCCCGAGCCCCACTCAAACGAAACCAGAACTCACGGCGCCGCGGCAATCACTTCGGCAACCGCGGCCGTCAGCTTCTTGCCGTACGGCACGTGCAGGAACTCGTTCGGCCCATGTGCGTTCGACTTCGGCCCGAGCACGCCGCACACCATGAACTGCGACTTCGGGAAGCCCGCCTTCAGCACGTTCATCAACGGGATCGTGCCGCCGAGACCCATGTAAGCCGCGTCGGCGCCGAAGTGCTGACGCGACGCATCGTTGAGCGCGGTGGCGAGCCATGGCGCGACCTCCGGTGCGTTCCAGCCGCTCGCCGCGCCCGCATCCGGCTTGAACGTGACCTTCGCGTTGTACGGCGGATCGAATTCGAGCAGCGCCTTCAGTTCGGCGACCGCCTTCTCCGCTTCGATGGTCGGCGGCAGCCGCAGCGACAGCTTGAACGCCGTGCGCGGACGCAGCACGTTGCCGGCGTCGGCGAGCGCGGGCAAGCCAGCCGCGCCCGTCACCGACAGCGACGGACGCCACGTCGAATTGAGCAGCGCCTCGCGCGGATCGGTCGTGGTGGGCAGCACCTGACGGCCGTCCTGGCCGCACGCCCACGGCATCTTCTTCCAGACGTCATCGCCGAGAATCTTTGCGGCGGCCTCCGCTTCGCGCAGACGATCGGCCGGCACCGTGCAGTGGAAGCCCTTCGGCAGCAGCGTGCCGTTCGCGGAGTCTTCGAGACGATCAAACAGTTGCCGCATGATGCGGAAGCTCGACGGCACGATGCCGCCGTAGACGCCCGAGTGAATCCCTTCGTCGAGCACCTGCACTTCGAGATCGCCGCCGACGAGTCCGCGCAGCGACGTGGTCAGCCACAGCTGATCGTAATTGCCCGCGCCCGAGTCGAGACACACGACGAGCCCGACGTTACCGAGCCGCTCGCGCAGCGCGTCGACGTAGGGCAGCAGATCGTAGCTGCCCGACTCCTCGCAGGTTTCGATCAGCCCGACGCAGCGCGGCCGCTCGACACCCTGCGCATCGAGCGCGGCGAGCGCCGTCAGGCTCGCATAGATCGCGTAGCCGTCGTCCGCGCCGCCGCGGCCGTAGAGCTTGCCGTCTTCGAACTTCGGCGTCCACGGACCGAGGTCGTTGCGCCAGCCATCGAACTCGGGCTGCTTGTCGAGGTGGCCATAGAGCACGATGGTTTGGTCGCTGCCCGAGCGCGTCGCGGCCGTCTCGAAGAAGATCACCGGCGTGCGGCCCGGCAGGCGGATCACCTCGAGCTTCAGGCCGCGCACCGGTTGCTGCTCGGCCCATTGTGCGGCGTCGGTGATCACGCGCTCCAGATAACCGTGTTTCGCCCAGTCGGGATCGAACGCCGGACTCTTGGCCGGCACCGCGATGTAGTCCGTCAGCGCGGGCACGATCTCGTCGTTCCACTTGCGCTCGACAAATTCTCGTAGCGTGTCCGGGTTGAGTTGAGCCTGCTGGGTCGTGTCGTCGCTGATCATGATCGGGTCCGTGAAGTACTGTTCGGTCGAAACGATCATGATAGTCCCGATGCGTGTCGGGCTGAACCCCTTGCGGTGATTGGAGTGGAGACTGGAATGCGCAGGTGCGAGACGCGCGGCCGCCATTCGCGCGACAATCGCTATATGCATCGCGCATCAGGAGCTGGTATGGGTGGCAACGTGGCCGTTCAGGCCATCGGCGCGGCGTTCGCGCTGGCGCTGTATTTTCTGCCGGCGATCATCGCGGACCGGCGCAAGCGCCGCGACGTGCTGACGCTCGCGCTCTTCAATGCGTGCCTCGGCTGGACCGTACTCGGCTGGGTGCTCGCACTGTATTGGGCGCTACAGCCGAATCCGGCGGAGAGCCTCGCGCGGGACGTCGTGGAGACACGCAAGGTGTCGACCTTGCGCGCGTTTTCATCGGCGCTGACGCTGCGCGTGCGGCGACGCGAGGCCGCGCGCGACCGGCCCAAGCGCTGAAACGATTCGGGCGGCTCGAGCAATACGAACAACAGGAAACCGATTGATTGACGTGCACGGGCGTCACTCAGGGGCGTCACTCAGGCCGCGCGCCCGATGCGACTCCACTGTACCGAGCCCGCCGGAATGGAGCGCGGCTCCGCGCGCACGGCATGCGCGGCAAAGCTTTCGTGGCGCAGTTCGCCGTGTTCGTCGAACCACTCGCAGATCACCCAGTCGCCGGGATTCAGCGCGACCGGACCCGCGTACGTCACGGTCATGCGCGGGCCCCCTTCTTTTAACTTGACGACGTCGCCCACATTGAAGGGGGCGGCGGATGTTGTCTGGAATGCGTCAATGGTAGCGGTCAGCATATTGGGTCCCCCTATCTTGAGCGTTTATTAAGTTGAGCCCGGCTTTATCGACTCCGACCTGTTGAACGTACACTCTAACGTAAAGTTAAGACAGATTAACAATCGAATTTAAACGCGGCAAGCGCTTTTTTATTGATACCGTTTTCATTAGGCCCGCAATCCATGCTCGCTGGCTAAAGGTTCCCCGCATTACCGAACACAATCATCGCGACACCTTGCGGCTAACCCTATGTGCGCTACCGCACAAACGCAACACTTACTGCGGGCCGTTTGCAGGCCGGTAGAAAATGCGAGGTCGGTTTCATCTGATTAAAAACGCCGACGTGATGTCGTCGAGCGGTTAATCGGAATGAGCCAGTTTGATCTAAATCAGAATTACCTGTGAACGAGTAGATCGCCGGTAAATAGCATGCAGTTCGTTATACCGCTTCGTTCAAATTGACCGATTTTTTCAGCGAGCCAACAAATGAAAACGATTACCAGCGGATTAATTTCAAACTGCCGGGGCCACCGAGCGCCGCACGCCTTGCTGATGACGCACCAGCAGCACGCTAAGGCCGATACAGACGAACATCAGCACGGCATTAATAGCGAGGCTCAGCTGGAACGCGTGCGCATAAGAGGCGGGTGCCGAACTGCCGCCGAGCGCCCCGAAGAACGCGCCGCTGATCGCCGCGGTGCCGAACGCGGAGCCGATCTGCAACGTCGACGAGACCACACCCGATGCAAGCCCGGCCTTCTCGGGCACCACCTCCTGCAACACGATGCGCATGATCGACGGCAACAGCAGACCATGTCCGACGCCCGCGCACACTAGCCCGCAGTAGAACAGCAGATCGGGCGTCGCGGACTGGGTCGCGGACCAGCCGGTCACCGTGAAGCCCAGCGTCATCATCGAGAAACCGAGCGTCAGCACATGGGCGCCGATGCGCTTGACCACGGCCGGCGACGTCAACGGCCCGATCACGAAGCCGAGCGCGAACGGCATGATCGCGATGCCCGACGCGAGCGGCGTCCAGTGCAGGCCGGTTTGCAGAAAGATGCCGTAGGTCAGGAAGAACGCGCTATTGCAATAGAACAGGAACGCGAGCACGAGACCAAGCGCGAACGCGCGATTGCGGAACAGTTGCAGATCGACGAGCGGATGGCCGCCAGCGCGCTCGACGCGCCGCTCGGTCGCGACGAACAGCGCGAACACCGGCACCGCGAGTGCGAACATGGCGAAGGTCCACGCGGGCCAACCGGCTTCGCGGCCATGCGTCATCGGATAGATGACGAGTAGCAGCACCGCCGACAGCAGCGCGACGCCCTTCAGATCGACGCCGGTATGCGTGGCCGGCTGGTTCTCCGGCACGAACTTCCATGTGCCGATGAACGCCGCGATGCCGATCGGGATGTTGATCAGGAAGATCACGCGCCAGTCGAGCCCGAACGGGTGATACGTGATCAGCGCGCCGCCGCCGAGTTGCCCGACGATCGACGACAAGCCGAACACGAAGCCATACAGACTCATCACGCGCGTCTGCTGATGCAACGGCACGACCGCGCGAATCGTCGCGAGCACTTGCGGCGCCATCACCGCGGCCGCGATGCCTTGCACGATGCGCGAGATCACGAGCATGTGGCCGCTCGTCGCGAAGCCGCATAACGCCGACGCGATCACGAAAGCCGCCATGCCCGTCATGAACATGCGACGGCGGCCGAACAGATCGCCAAGGCGGCCCCCCGTGATCAGCAGCACCGCGTAGGCGGACGCATAAGCCGACACGACGAGTTGCAGTTGCGCGTCGCTCGCGTTGAGGCCCGTGTGAATCGACGGCAGCGCCAGATTGACGATGAAGTAATCGAGCGGCGCGAGAAAGGCGCCGACGAACAGCACGGCGAGCGCGAGCGCCTGGCGCTGAAAGCCGGGCGCCCACGTTTTGGCGGCGACAGCCATGCCGGCCATGGCCGGGCCGGGACCGGTCACGGCTGCGCTCGCCGCGCAGCTGACGGATCCACCGAATGCCGCCGGAGCGGACTTGATCGCTTCGCTTTTCATGACCGATCGTTCAAAAATTGATTAAAAAATTTTGCGCCACTGCTCGCGGACGAGGCGCTACACCAGCGCGCGCATCGCCACATCGACGACACCGATCAGCGCATCTTCCTGATGCGCGACCCGCCCCATGACGCGCAAGCCCTGCATGACGCACAGCAGGAAATCGCCGACGGCTTTTTCGTCGAGCGTCGAATCGAATGCGCCGCTCGCCTGACCGCGGATCACCGCCGCCGCGAGCAAAGTCGCCATGCGGCGCTGAATCGCGGCGACGCGCGCGCGCAGCACTTCGTCATCGGGCTGCATTTCGAGCGTCGTATTCGTAATGAAACAGCTGCGCCGGCCGCTCAATGCGCACGAGACCCGCGCGTAGTGCAGCAGCGCGTCGCGCAGCGCCTGCTCCGGCTCGGCCGTCGCGCTCAGTCGCTGCGCAAGCCGCGCGACCGCGCCTTCCGAGTAATGATCCAGCGCGGCGAGCATGATGCCGTGCTTGTCGCCGAACACGCCGTAAAGGCTGCCGCGCAGCAGACCGGTGGCCTTGCACAGATCGTCGATCGACGTCGCGTGGTAGCCGTGATCCCAGAACACCTGGCTCGCGTTCGCCAGCACGGTGGCCGTGTCGAACTCGCGCGGACGGCCGCGCTGACATGTTTCGCCAGCTTTTTTCGCGGCTTGCTTTGAATGACTCAATTGCGATGACCTTGTTGCCTGGTTGCGTCGGTCTGTTGATATTATGACTGGACGTTCAATAAATCAAGGATGGCATTCCGTAGGCCTACTCGCGTTGGGGTCATCATCCGTTAATTCGACAACAGCCATCAAAAAACCGGCGGCGGGCATGGCCCGTCACCGGCTTCGTTGCGCGCTGACCGTGACAGCAAAGACTCAGGTCTCGAGCTTCGCATCCATCGTAATCGTCGCGTTCAGCACCTTCGACACTGGGCACCCGGCCTTCGCGTCCGCGGTGGCTTTGTCGAACGCGGCCTTGTCTCCGCCCGGAATCTTCACGGCCACGTCGAGATGCACCGCGGTGATCGCGAAGCCGCCGCCGTCCTTGTCGAGCGTGACGGTGGCCGTGGTGCCGATGCGCTCCGGCGTGATGTTGGCCTTGCCTAGCTCCGCCGACAACGCCATCGAGAAACATCCCGCATGCGCAGCCGCGATCAGTTCTTCAGGATTCGTGCCGATGCCGTCCGCGAAGCGCGTCGCGAACGAGTACTGGGTGTCCTTCAGGACGCCGCTGTCGGTGGAAATCGAGCCCTTGCCGTTCTGCAGGCCGCCTTGCCAGACTGCCGATGCCTTGCGCTTCATTGCTCTCTCCTGTTTGTGCCTTGCCGCGCACGCTGCTCGACCAAAGATGATGCCCGCCACGGCGGTCCGCCCGGATGTGTCCGCGCCTGGGCATCGGTCGCAGGTGCCGCGCGGCTTGCAGGCGCGGGCGTGGACCGGATTTCATCATAGGCGCTTCCGTGTCCCGGCGCGGAAAAGGCGGCTTTTCACTATCTCAAAATCGGCAACGATATTTCACCAGAAACCCGCTTTTTTGCTGACATCGTAAGAAATGGACTCCGTTCAACGGATCGGGGAACGCGGTTTACGCCGATCCACCGCTCGACGATCGTCACCGCTTCGGCGCCAGGTTCGCAAGACGTCGGCGGCGCGAAGCCCAGTTCGTCGGACGCGGGCGCGCCGGCGACGGTCGCTATTCGGGAAACGGCAGGCTTTGCTGCCCCAATGCGCGCATGTCGAACACGTTCAGCGTCATCGCGACCAGCGCGTAGTAGCCGAGCAGGCCGACCAGGTTGATCACGACCTGATGCCCGAAACGCCCGACCGCCTGCGCGTACGTCGCGGCCGTCACGCGCTTCGTCTCGTACAGTTCGCTCGCGAAGTCGTAGATCAGCGCGTCGTCGGCATCGGCGAACTCGGGGCGGCGCCCCTGGCGGATCGCCTCGGCGTCCGCTTCGCCGACGCCCGCCTGCAGCGCGATCGGATAGTGGATATACCACTCCGCCTGGGCCTGCCAGCGCGAAGCGGTCACCAGAATCGCGAGTTCCGACAGCCGCAGCGGCAGCCCGGTCTGGTAGCGGCAAAACGCGCCGAGGCGTTGCGCGTATTGCGCGAGTTCGGGGCTGTGAATCCAGCCGAGGAACGGCCCATTCAGGTTCCCGCGCGGGCCGGACAGGATTTCGTCGAGCACCGCCTTCTGTTCGGGCGTGGCAGTGGACATGTCGAAGTGAGGCAAGCGCTCGGTCATCATCGTTCTCGCAAAAGGCGGTAGGTCGAATCTCAGAGGGCGGCGAGCGACGCGCCGATCGCATCGCTGAGGCGGCTGACGATCTCGTCGATGTCGCGCTCCGTGCAGATGAACGGCGGCGCGAGCAGCACGTGGTCGCCGCTCTTGCCGTCGACGGTCCCGCCCATCGGATACACCATCAGGCCGCGCGCGAATGCTTCGCGTTTGATCGTCGCGTGCAGTTTCAGTTTGGCGTCGAACGGCTCTTTGGTAACGCGATCCTTGACGAGTTCTACGCCGACGAACAAGCCGCGCCCACGCACGTCGCCGATATGCCCATGCTGCGCATAGTGCCCGCGTAGCCGGCCGCGCAACTGCTCGCCACGCGCCTGCACGTTCGCCAGCAGATCGTCTTCCGCGATCACGCGCTGCACTTCGAGCGCGGCCGCGCACGCGGTCGCATGGCCGATATAGGTATGGCCATGCTGGAAGAAGCCGGAGCCGCCGACAATGGTCTGATAGATGCGGTCGCTGACCAGCGTCGCGCCGATCGGTTGATAACCCGCGCCAAGGCCCTTGGCGATGGTCAGCATATCGGGCGCCACCCCGTCTTCGTCGCACGCGTACAGATAGCCGGTGCGGCCCATGCCCGACATGATCTCGTCGAGAATCAGCAGCACACCGTAGCGGTCGCACACCGCGCGGATCTTGCGGAAGTATTCGCGCACCGGCGGCACCGCGCCCGCCGTGGCGCCAACCACCGTTTCCGCGACGAACGCCGCCACCGTGTCCGCACCGAGTGCGAGAATTTTCTGCTCGAGTTCATCGGCGAGACGCTGCGCGAACGCTTCTTCGGTTTCGTCCGCGCGCTGCTCGCGATATGCGTAGCACGCGCTCACGTGATGCGCTTCGATCAGGATCGGCAGGAACGGCTCGCGGCGCCATGCATTGCCGCCGATCGCGAGTGCGCCGAGGGTGTTGCCGTGATAGCTCTGCCGACGCGCGATGAAATGGCGCCGCTGCGTCTCGCCCTTCTCGACGAAATACTGACGCGCGAGTTTGAGCGCCGCCTCGATCGCCTCCGAGCCACCCGACACGAAGTACACGTGCTCGAGTCCGGCCGGCGCGCTCGCGACGAGCCGCTCGGCCAGTTGCTCGGCCGGCTCCGTCGTGAAGAACGACGTGTGCGCGTACGGCAACCGTTGCGCTTGCCGCTTGATCGCGTCGATCACGCGCTGGTTGCTGTGACCGAGGCACGACACGGCTGCGCCGCCCGACGCGTCGATATAACGCTTGCCCGTGGAGTCGATGATTTCGATGCCGTCGCCCGCGACGGCCACCGGCAAGGTTTGCTTCGGAGAGCGATGAAAAACGGTGGACATGATGTTCAGTTCCTGGAGAGGGCGGCGGACGCTGAAACGCGGGCCGGTTCGGGCGTCGCGCACGCGACGAAAGTGTCGAACGCGCATTGCCTCTGGCGATATGCTTTCATCGACACACCAGCGTTGCCGGTTTCGAACAGCGCGGTGGCGAGGGTGTTTTCGTTGTCGGGATCGTGAGGATCGTCGCGATAGATCGGCAAGCCCGACGGCCCGCGATCGTGCAGTACGTCGAGCAGGGCTGCCGGTTGCAGCGGGCCGGCCGCGGCGAGGCGATTTCGCCGAGCCGGTAGCCGATGTCGTACGGCTCACCGCTGACCTGAAAAACACTGAATTCCTGCATCGACGCCACGGGTCGCACCATATTCAACAATCGGTACGCATTTATACGTCAATACAACATTTGTTGTCAAATGCCGTTGAACGACATCGAGGGGAGCGCGGCGTGCCTCACGCAATCGCTCAAGGCACGTACGCGCCCTTCGCATGCAACGATTGTTCGGCGAGCGCAAGCTGCTCGAGCGCATCCGCGCCTTCGAGCGCGAGCAAATGCGCGACCAGCGCTTCGGCGATCGCCGTGGCGGCCACCAGCGACGGAAAGAACGACGGGCTTTCGTGCGAGAAGATCAGTACCTTGTCGGCGTTCAACGCGATCGGCGACACGGCGCTGTCGGTGATGGCGATCAGTTTGCTGCCTTTTTCGAGCGCGGCCTCGGCGACTCGCGCGGCTTCGACCGAATACGGCGCGAAGCTGATGACGATGGTCGCGCTGTCGCGCTCGATCGTGCGCAGTTGCATTTCGAGCGTGCCGGCCTCGCCGTTGAGCAGCGACACCGACGGACGAAACAGCCGGTAGCCATAGACGAGACCGAACGCCACCGCGTAACACGAGCGGAAGCCCGCCACGTGCACGTGCGACGCGCGCCGCAACACCCGCGCGGCCTCGACGATCACGCGGCCGTTATGCGCGGCGGTCGTTTCGAGATTGTGCTGCTGCGCGATGAGAAGATCGTTCGCGAGCGCATCTTTCGATTTGACCATCGAGCGCGCCCGGCTCGTCAACGGCTCGGGCCGCGTGCGCACGCGCGCGACGAACAGATCGCGCAATTCGTTCCAGCCGGGAAACCCCAGTTGCTGCGACAGCCGCACCAGCGACGCGGGCTGCACTTGCGCGCGCTCGGCCACCTTGCGCATCGACGACACCGCGACCTCGTCGGGATGATCGAGCAGGAAGCCCGCTCCCATCTGGAACTGCGGGCTCAGTTCGGGAAAGCGCGCCCGAATCAGGGCGACGAGCTGATCGAAGCTGTCTGGCATGGTGAGGTGGGTCGGCGCCGAGGTGAGAGATGACAACAAATGTTACCACCGGGCAGGCGCGTTTCAACGGCGCGAAGATGGTCAGTTCACCAGCGCTTGCCGATGCGCGTCGACGAAGTCCGCCATGCTGTCGAAGCGGAAGTCGATGTCAGGCTGCGAGCCCGGGTTCATCGTCGCGCCAAAGCCCGCCTGCGAATGACGGCGGTAAATCCAGCACGACGCCAGGCCGAACTCGTTTGCGGGCTTGTGGTCATGGAAGAGACTTTCTGCCGTGTGAAGGATTTTTTCCTTCTTGATGCCGCGCTGATCGAGCTTCTGAAGCATGTACTCGAAGTTGCGCGGCGACGGCTTGTACGACCCGACGTCCTCCGCTGTGATGATGGCGTCGAACTCAACCTGCAGTCTGGCGTTGCTGAAGGTGAAACTTTCGTTGTCGATGTTCGACAGGATGACCAGCTTGTAGTGCTTCTTCAGATATTGCAGCGCGAGCGCGGAATCGGCGAATGCCGGCCAGTTTCCGATCGACTGGCCGTATGCCACGCATTCTTCGTGTGTATAGGGCAGGCCCCACTCTTCAGCCATGCGCTTATATACGATGGGAAGCAGTTCCTGATAGCGCTTCGCAGGGGTGAAGTTCTGCTGCGACGATTCGTGGCGAGCGTGCGCTTCGAGAACCTCGTCACGCGTGAGCGGCGTCCTGGCTCGCTCCAGCAGAGGCCGAAGGCCTTCAAGGATGCCACTCTCCCAGTCGATCAAGGTGCCGTAGCAGTCAAAAGTCAGTGTATCGAAATCGGTCAGTTTCACGACTCCTCCTGTCGGATGGCGTGCTCAAAGGTTGAACCCATGCCGAAGCGGAGCTAATCTGGTCAAACAAGGGTCCAATACCTGGAGACTATATGCGCCCCCTCGTCCTGACAATGGCTGTCTTAACAGCCGCCGGCATCACCGCATCCGCCAATGCTCAATCGGTGGTCACCCTCGGTCACTCGGCTCCGCTTACGGGCCCCCAGGCGCCGAACGGAAAGGACAACGAGAACGGCGCCCGCCTTGCTATCGATGAACTCAACAAGAGCGGTGTCACGGTCGCCGGCCAGAAGGTAACTTTCAAACTCGACTCCGAGGACGACCAGGCAGATCCTAAGGTTGGCGTTCAGGTCGCGCAGAAACTCGTCGACAGCGGCGTGATTGCTGTCCTCGGCCCGTACAACTCAGGTGTGGCTATTCCGGCATCGCGCGTCTATAACACCGGCGGGGTACCGATGCTGCCGGTTGCCTCCAATCCGGCGCTGACGAAGCAAGGCTTCAGGAACATCTTTCGTATCGGCGCGAGTGACGAGCAGCTAGGCGGAACGATGGGTCAGTTTGCGGCCAAAACATTGAAGGCCAAGACCGCCGCGGTGATCGACGACCGCACGGCATATGGGCAAGGTGTGGCCGAGCAGTTCGTCAAAGAGGCAAAGGCAAATGGAATTCAAATCGTGGATCAACAGTTCACGAACTCGTCGGCGACTGACTTCCTTGGCATTCTCACCAGCATCAAGGCCAAAAATCCGGATGTCGTCTTCTTCGGCGGATACGCTGCTCAAGGCGCGCCGATGGCCAGGCAGATGCGCGCACGCGGACTGCGAGCCAAGCTGCTGGGCGGTGATGGCATTTGCTCGGCCGACATGGGCAGGGTTGCCGGTGACGCGGCCTCTATCGTGTATTGCGCCCAGGGCGGCATTGCGCTCGACAAGACCACAGCCGGCCGTGAGTTTCTGCAGAAATACAAGGCCGCGTTCAACACCGACACGCAGGTTTATGCGGTCAGCTACTACGACGGCGTAAAACTGCTGGCCGATGCGATGGTCAAAGCGGGAACCACGACCGACAAGGCAAAGCTCACCGCCCAGTTGGCGAAGACCAACTACAAGGGCGTGGCAGGCACCTACTCTTTCGATGAAAACGGCGATCTGAAGGGCGCACCCACGACCGTCTATGTGATCAGAAACGGCCTTCCGGTGCCCTACGGGCAGTGACGTTCAATCGAGTAACCCCAACGCACACGTGAAAATCACTCGCACTATTTCGACAGTCGAGGTCCATACCGGCGGCGAAGCGTTCCGTATCGTGACGAGCGGGCTTCCTCGGCTTCCCGGTGACACCATCGTCAAGCGTCGAGCGTGGCTGAAGGAGAACGCCGACGAAATTCGTACCGCGCTGATGTTCGAACCGCGCGGTCATGCTGACATGTACGGCGGATACCTGACCGAACCCGTTAGTTCCACGGCAGACTTCGGAATCATCTTCGTCCACAACGAGGGTTATAGCGACCACTGCGGACACGGCGTTATCGCGCTGTCGACCGCGGCGGTCGAGTTGGGCTGGGTTCAGCGCCAGATTCCCGAGACGCGAATCGGCATTGACGCTCCATGTGGCTTCATCGAGGCGTTCGTGCAATGGGATGGTGAACACGCCGGCAACGTACGCTTCGTCAACGTTCCGTCGTTCATCTGGAAACGGGATGTCACGGTCGAGACGCCGTCGTTTGGCACGGTAAAGGGTGACATCGCCTTCGGTGGTGCCTTCTACTTCTATACGGACGGTGCGCCGCACGGTCTCGCAGTCCGGGAGTCTTCTGTCGAGGAACTGATCAGGTTTGGGGCCGAGGTCAAAAAAGCTGCAAACGACGCATACCCGGTTGAGCATCCGGATATCCCGGAAATCAACCACATCTACGGGACCATCATTGCCAACGCACCGCGGCACGAAGGCTCGACGCAAGCCAACTGTTGCGTGTTCGCCGACCGTGAAGTGGACCGTTCGCCCACGGGCTCAGGGACGGGCGGACGCGTCGCGCAACTCTATCTGCGCGGCGAACTGGCAAGCAACGAGACGCTCGTCAATGAGTCCATCATCGGCACGGTCTTCAAGGGGCGTGTACTCAGTGAGACGACCGTCGGCGACTTCAAGGCCGTCGTCCCCGAGGTCCAGGGCAACGCGTACGTTTGCGGTTTCGCAACCTGGATCGTGGACGAGCGTGACCCGCTGGCTTACGGTTTCCTCGTCCGATAATTGGTTCCTTGCAGTCGCTTTTAGCGCGGAACGCTGTGACAGGCATTCCGCGTTGTTTGATTGGCGAATCGAGCGGCCCGACCGTTAGGTCAAAGCGCGGCTTCGTGCGCGAGGCCAGCGCGTTGGCATCAACTCATCGCCCGTTCTTACCTTGCGTCTTCTTTGCGGTCGCCCTGCTTCGGTTCCGAAGCGCGAAGAACACACCGGCTCCGAGCGCGACGAGCAGAACCACGATCAGGCCACTGATGTCGCTCATGCCGGTTATTCCACGAGATTCCCTCTGGCTGGGCGCCGCCGAGGCAGCCACGGGCGCGGAAGCCTCCGCCGTGACGGGCTGCGGAAGCGCCACACCGGCGGCACTCCCTTGACGCACCAGAGAAGCCTCCGATGTCGGCGAGGCCTGGGACACCTGAGATGCATCAGACGCGGATACGGCTGGAGGCGCTTCGGGATTGGGACCGACAGGTGCCATCGCCGTTTCCGAAGCCGTCACGACCGGCGCGGCCGGCTCAGGCGCGGCGGGCTGAGGCGCGGCCGCCTGAGGAGCGACGTCGACGGACCGGGCCATGGCCTTCCACTGCGCGAACACGCCATCCACGCAGTGCACATCGATACAGGCGTTTCGCGCCTGCCGCCACTTCGCCAGTTGCGCGGACGAGAGTTTCCCGCTGCTCAGAAGAGCCTGTTGCTGCGCGAAGATGTCGTCGTACTCGTTGTTCAGGATCGCGTGATCGCAAATGACGCGCTCAGCGGGTTGCTGCGTGGTTGCACACTGAATGTCGTTCGCCGATGCCTCGGTCGAACCCAACGCCGCCATGGATAGCAGCAATACTCCGAATCGTCGTGCCAAGTGCACCCGTCCTCCCAGAATGTGGTGTCAAAGTCCAGGCACCACGATGAATCCGCCTGGCTCGTCACCGTATGTATCGACTCTGCCTTCCAGCAGATAACGTGCCGCCAACGCGCACAGCGCCGCGTCGACGTCGTCGATCGAAGTCAGCGACGCTGTTGCGATACCTTCCCGCTCAAGGATTGCCCGGCGCTGCGGACCCTTTTGCTTCGCGGATGCGACGTCCGTCCCGAGGAAAGCGCATGTGATCGCGTGGGGGAATGTCTCGAAGCACACGCGGCCATTGAGTTTTTCGCCGCCGCTGAAAAGCGGAAAGTGCGCGACGAATGCATCGTAGACGCGCTCGCCGTTGAACATCCATCCATAGAAGCCGCTCTTGCTGGCGATCGCCGTTTCGCGAGCCGGTGTCGCAAACGAAAAGATTCGCTGCCGCGCGAGCGCCTTTTCGGCTAGTCGTCCCGCGGTGCCTGTTCGCCAACGACACGGCGCATCGATGCCGACCGCCGCCACCTCGAGTGCGCGACACCGTTCGAGCATCTGTTCGGGGGTCGCGTTGCCGAGATGGCTCACGATCTCGGTGCCGCGCAAGACCACCAGATGATTTCCCTTCCGGTCGCCGCCAACATCGATGCCCGCTACCGTGGTCGGCGTCAAAGCAGCGCCACCACCCTCACATCGCCCTGCTCCGCCGACGCCACCACCTTTTCGCCGATCCGGCGGAACGTAATCGACACCGACGCATCCCCGACCCGCAAATCGCTGACCTCGAGCCAGTCGATACCTTCGGGCAGCATCGGCTGTTCGATCAGCACTTCGCGGCGCTCGGCGTCGATCGTGATGCCCAGACACGCCTCGAGCATCATGAACGGCGAGCCCGCCGCCCATGCCTGCGGCAAACACGCGACCGGATAGGCCGTGGGCGGCTCGCCGCGGCGTCGCGGGAAGCCGCAAAACAGCTCGGGCAAGCGCATGTCGAAATTGACCGCGGCCTGGAACAGCGCCTGCAGCAGCTTCACGGCCGACGCCTTGCCGCCATAGCGTGACAGCCCGCGCGCGCACAGCGCGTTGTCGTGCGGCCAGACCGAGCCGTTGTGATATGCCATCGGATTGAAGCGCGCCTGGCTGGCGGCCAACGTGCGCACGCCCCAGCCGGTGTGGAACAGCGTCGAGTCGAGCGCCCGCACCACCGCCTCGCCGCGCTCGCGCGTGGGCAGGCCGAACGCCAGCAGATGCCCCGCGTTCGATGCCATCACGCGACACAACTCGCCATGACCGTCGAGCGCGATGCCATAAAAGCCGAACTCGTCCATCCAGTACTTTTCTTCGACGCAGCGGCGAATCTTCTTCGCGCGCTCCGCGTATTGCGCGGCCGCGTCCCGCAGGCCGCGCAGCTTCGCGTAGTGAGCCATGGTGTCGAACGCGGCGCTCGCATAGGCCTGCACTTCGACGAGCGCGATCGGGCCGTCAGGGAAGCGCCCGTCCGCATGGAACACCGAATCGTGGCTGTCTTTCCAGCCCTGGTTCGCGAGGCCGCCATCCGATTCGCGCTGGTAGTCGAGTAGCCCGTGCCGGTTTTTGTCGCACACGCCCGCGACCCACTGCGCCGCGCGTTCGAGCGCGGGCCATAGTTCGTCGATCAACCCGACGTCGCCGGTGCGGGCCGCGTAGGCGCCGGCCAGCACGATGAACAGCGGCGTGGTGTCGACACCGCCGTAGTACAGCGCGAACGGGACTTCGCCGGCCGCGGCCATTTCGCCCTTGCGCATCTCGTGCATGATCTTGCCCGGCGCGGCATCGCGAAACGGCGAGTTCTCGCGCGCCTGATGCTCAGCGAGAAAGCGCAGCACGCCCGCTGCGAGATGCGGTTGCAGCCACAGCGTCTGCAGCGACGTGATCACCGCGTCGCGCCCGAACGGGGTCGAAAACCATGGGATGCCCGCGTACGGGTACGGGCCGGTCGCGAGATCCGTCGTCAGCAGGCCGAGGTCGGCGAATGAGCGGTCGATCCACGCGTTGAACAGCGGATTGCTCGAACGCACGCGCGCGCTCGCATTGCGTCGCTCGCGCATCACCAGGTGCGCATCCACCATTGCCGCGCGTACCGCCGCGCGGCCGACGCGCGGGCGCTCCGCATCGATCTGCGAGAGATGCGCTTCGCTCACCGCATGCATCGGCTGCGACACGTCGGCGCCGGGCTTGCCGGTCATCGGCACGACCTGCACCGCTATCGATAGATAGATCGACACGCACGCCTGCGCGGGCAGCTTGACGGTGTAGTCGGCGCGGTCGGCGAACAGCTTGTCCGGCTGCGGCGAGAACGCGATCTGCACGTTGCGCGCCACGTCGTCGAGACCGATGTAGCCGAGCAGCACCTGCTGATTCTCGATGCGCGCGGGCTGCACGCGACCCTGTTTGTCGCGCTTCAGGCCGCGCACTTCGAACATGTCGCGGAAATCGCTGGAAAACGAAATCGACAGCGGCACGCTCGCATCGCTCGTGCCGTAGTTCGTGAGCTCGATCGCCTCGTTGAGCACGGTGCCCGACAGCACGCGCACACGCTCGACGTGGATCACGCCTTCGGGCGTGCTGTCGCCGCCGAGCGGCGGCAGCGGGCGGTTGGTCAGATGCGCGGTGAAACTGGTGTTGTCGCTGCTGACGCTGCCCGACAGCAGCGACGGCGCGCGGCCGCCGAAGGTCAGCCGCAGTTGCGACATCACGCGCGTATCGTTGACGAACAGGCCATCGTCGTGGCCGGTGATATCGCCGAGCGGATCGTTGACGACGAAGGTGTCGCCCGACTTGAGCACGTGCTGCGTAGCGCTCGCGACGTTAAGGTTTTCCGTCGGGATGAAAACGCCGTCCTGCTCGGGCTCGCGATGATCGACGCCGCCCGAGTGGGTCAGCCCGCCGAGGGCTTCTGGCTGCTGTATCAAGGTCGCTCCTATGGATTCGCTGCTGCGTTTAGTTGCACTTCGGGTCTCGCCTCGGATCTGCCGCCGGATGGCCCGGTTGCCCCCTCACCCGGACCCCGGTCGGCCGGACCATCCGATTGTAGAGGCTCTGTCCGCGTGAGACGAGCTTATCGCCTCGGAGTTTCGGCTTTTTACGCCGTTTTTTTGACGGCGTTTTCTGTGGCACGGGACGTGCAGGCGGCAGGATGCGCGGAACGTAAAAAAACCCACGGCCTCGTGAGCCGTGGGTTGGCGACCGTCGTTGAACGCGTTGTCGGGCGTCTATCCGGCCTGTTACCGCTTCGCGACCGGCTTCGCCTCACGCAGCGTCTCGCCGATGAACAGCTGACGCGGACGACCGATCTTCTGCTCGGGATCGGCGATCATTTCGTTCCACTGCGCGATCCAGCCGACCGTGCGTGCCATCGAGAAGATGCAGGTGAACATCGACGTCGGGATGCCCAGCGCGCGCTGCACGATGCCCGAGTAGAAGTCGACGTTCGGGTACAGCTTGCGCGACACGAAGTACTCGTCTTCGAGCGCGATCTTTTCCAGCGCCATCGCGAGCTTGAACAGCGGGTCGTCGTGCAGGCCCAGCTCTTCGAGCACTTCGTGGCAGGTTTCGCGCATCAGCTTCGCGCGCGGATCGTAGTTCTTGTACACGCGGTGGCCGAAGCCCATCAGCTTCACGCCCGAGTTCTTGTCCTTCACCTTCGCGATGAAGTCGGGAATATTGTCGACCGAGCCGATTTCTTCCAGCATGTTCAGCGCGGCTTCGTTCGCGCCGCCGTGCGCCGGGCCCCACAGACACGCGATACCGGCCGCGATACACGCGAACGGATTCGCGCCCGACGAACCGGCGAGCCGCACGGTCGACGTCGACGCGTTCTGCTCGTGGTCCGCGTGCAGGATCAGGATACGGTCGAGCGCGCGTACCAGCACGTCGTTGACCTCGTACTCCTCGGCCGGATTCGAGAACATCATGCGCATGAAGTTCGCGCTGTACGACAGGTCGTTCTTCGGATACACGAACGGTTGACCGACGCTGTACTTGTACGCCATCGCGACCAGCGTGGGCAGCTTCGCGATCATGCGGACCGCCGATACGTCGCGATGCTGCTGGTTCGTGATGTCGAGCGAGTCGTGGTAGAACGCGGACAGCGCGCCGACCGCCGCAACCAGAATCGCCATCGGGTGCGCGTCGCGACGGAAGCCGCGGAAAAAGAAGTGCATCTGCTCGTGCACCATCGTGTGCTGCGTGACGGTGTTCTCGAACTGGGCTTTCTGCTGGGCGTTCGGCAGTTCGCCCTTCAGCAGCAGGTAGCAGGTTTCGAGGAAGTCGGCGTTCTGCGCGAGGTTGTCGATCGGGTAGCCGCGGTAGAGCAGTTCGCCCTTGTCGCCGTCGATATACGTGATTTCGGAGTTGCACGCCGCCGTCGACATGAAGCCCGGGTCGTACGTGAATTTGCCGCTCTGGCCGTACAGCTTGCGGATGTCGATGACATCGGGGCCCAGCGAGCCCTGATAGATCGGCAGATCGATGGTCTGGTCGCTGTCCGAAAAGCTCAGCGTTGCGTGTGACTTCGAGTTCATCTACGTCTTCCTTTTGCTTGATACCGCACTCGCGCCGGCATGCATTCCCGAAGAAGTACGGGCATGCTCAGGCTCCGCTGCGCATTCTACGGGTCGGCGTGTGGTTGATTGCGTCGATTGATCGCAACAGTCCATCTCCTTGGGCGCAACATTCGTTGTCGCGGCGGGTGCATCGCGATGCCGATGAAAGTTGCACGAAGGTCGGAACACCAGCCGCAACAATGTTTTGCTGCCAGCACACTGCGTCGGGCGTGATCCATCTGCGATACTCAGTCCGTGCATTGATGCTTGCGGCCCGCGATTCGAAGCGGGTTTTTTTGATCACACAGAAAAGCAGGACGAATACAAATGAATGTCTCTCTCGAAACGCTGTTTCCGGATCATGTCCATACCGAAGACCACACGGTCACCGCGCTGAATCATCAGGATATCGTCGTCGCGCTGTCGGCGGCGCTGAAGACGCAGGACGTCGCGGTGCTACACATGCTCTACCCGCGTACCGACGCGCGCACGCATCGCAGTCTCGACACGCTCGTCGACGTGCTGCATGGACACGGCCTGCATGAAGTCGCGGATCTGATCGCGCAGGAAGCGCACTATCTGTTGTTCAAGGACCCGGTGAAGGCGTGGAAGGTGTTCCACGAAATCCGCAACGACTCGCTCGCGATCGGCGTGCATCTGTACTATCACGGGCTCGTCGGCGAGGTGGCCGAACGCGCGCTCGACAAGGACGCGCATCGCAAGGCCTGATGCAGTAACGGCGATCGGCGGCGGCACGCGCCGGCCGATCGCCGTTGATTTTCGCTTTACTTGCTCAGCGCGCGCTCCTCGCCTGAATGAAATCATCCACGTAACGATTGAACGCGGACGGATGGGCGAGGTTCATGCCATGCGACGCACCGCGTACCGTTTCGCGGCGCGCATCGGGCAACCATCCCCGCAACGCCGTCACCGTGCGATGAAACATGTCGGGACTCTTCTCGCCGTCGATCAGCAGGACCGGGCAGCGCAGGTCGGCCGCGTCCTCCGGCACGTAGGCGGGCAGCGGATCGCGGAATTGCCGCGCGAGCGTGTGCGCGTTGTCCGTCGCCATGCGGCGAAAACCCGGGGTGCTCATCGCCCAGAAGCCGGGGCGGCTCACCGAATCGACGAACAGTTGCAAGCCTGCTTCGACCTCGCCGCTTTCGATCAACTGAGCCGCTTTCGCGCGCAATGCGTTGACCGTCTCCGGCAGGCTCGCGGGTGGACGTCCGGCGATCTGCAGCGGGCCGCCCGGATCGGCGAGCGTCAGCGTGCGCACGTGTTCGGGATGGCGTCGCGCGAAATGATAGGCGACGCAGCCGCCGCGCGAATGCCCGACCACATGCGCGGGCCCCGCGCCGAAACGCGCGATGAACTCCGCCACTTCATCGGCGTGGCTGCTCCAGCTGAACGGCAGGTCCGCCGCGCTATCGGTCACTGGCCAGTAATGCGTGAGACTGACCGCGACGCAGCGATAGCGCTTCGACAGACCGGCCAGTTGCGGCTGCCAGTAGCGGTAGTCGCACAACGAGCCGTGCACGAACAGCAGCAAGTCGCCGTCGCCGGCCTCGATGTAAGGCATGCGCAAGCCGCTGCGTAGTCCGATGAAGGATGGCGATGACGACAGCGACGAAGCGGAGACAGATTGATTCACGGGTGAGCTACCGGCAGCGCGGCATCGGCGCGCGAATGCGCGCGGAGCCGGCAACAAGCATTGGAATGAGCATATCGGCGTCCCGGAAAATGGGACGCGATGCGTATTGTCACATAAGCGTCAGCGACGCGTCGGGCAGGCGTCTGCCGGGTGCCCCGACCGAGCGCTTATTGAGCACCCACGAAAAAAAGATGCACCATGGGGAAAAGCGAATCCTCTGCATCGCTTGCTCTGGCCGAGGCCGTTGTATTCCAGCTTTTCCGCGAACCACCCGCGCGTGGCGACAAAGGGACTACTCGTTTGGATTGTGCCCACCAATCCGGCAGCCAGCTTGCGCCTCATGCTCAATCAGATTGATACGGCCACACTGACCCAGCAGGGCATCTGCGATGGAATGGGGTGGAATGCAAATTGGCAGTCACCCAAGCCCCATCCTCCACTCACGCGTCCCAGGCTTCGTCCACCCACCCCGCCGCGGCCGCCGCGCCCGCGCCACGCACCGCGCAGGTCAACGGTTCGTCGGCGACGTGCACGTCGAGGCCGATTTCCCGGCTCAAACGCCGCCCCAGATTGCGCAGCAGCGCGCCGCCACCGGTCAGCACGATGCCCTTGTACGCGATGTCCGTCACGAGTTCGGCGGGAGCCAATTCGAGCCCGCGCTTCACCGCGCCGATCACCTGACTCAGCGGCCCTTCGATCGCCTCCGAAATATCGCGATTGCTCAACTGCACCGTGCGCGGTAGCCCATCGTCGACGCTGCGGCCGGTTGCGTTCATCTGCTCGAGCGGCACGTCGTGCACGGCCGAGCCGATGGCTCTCTTGACGTGCTCGGCGGTCTGCTCGCCGAGCAGCACGCCATACAGATTGCGCACGTAGCCGATGATCGCCGCGTCGAAATTGTCGCCGCCGACGCGCACCGAGCCGCTATACGCGGTGCCGCCCAGCGCGATCACGCCGACCTCGGTGGTGCCGCCGCCGATGTCGACCACCATCGAGCCGGTCGGGTCGCCCACCGGCAGGCCCGCGCCGAGCGCCGACGCGAGCGATTCGCCGATCAGGCTGACCTTCCACGCGCCAGCCGCCTCGGCCGCTTCGCGGATCGCGCGACGCTCGACGTGGGTCGCGGAGGCCGGCACGCACAGCGTGAATGCCGCGCGCCGGCTGAAAAGCGAACGCGGCCGCGCCATGTCGACGAATTGCTTGATCATGTGTTCGGCGGCGGAGAAATTGGCGATGACGCCGTGGCGCATCGGCCGCACCGCTTCGAGATTGCGCGGCACGCGGCCGAGCAGCTGGCGCGCCTCGGCGCCGATCGCGGCGATCCGCTTCGACCCGCTCGCGGGCTGCGTCTCGAAGCACACGACGGACGGCTGGTTCAGCACGATGCCGCCGTCGTCGGTATAGATAAGGGTGTTGGCCGTGCCGAGATCCACCGCCACGGAGTGGCGGAACAGTCGCTCAAAGAGCGGGTAATGCGGCGTCGGTCTGGCCATATGCAGGCTCTGATGTGTCGTTATGCGCCGTCCAAGGCGGTCTGGAAATGCGCCCCCGGTACCCCGAAGCCGCGCGACACGCCCGCTGGGCGTTGCGCTTCCCGCGCGGCGGGGGTGATTTTCAAGCTATTGCCCATATGACGGCAAGCCCGTCAGAATCTTTAGGGCCACTTTCTAGTGGGGTTGTGTCAATCGCGCGACAGCTCGCCCAGTGCGCGTTCCAGCGCGTCACGGCCGAGCGCGACGCCGTCGGCGGTGATCGTGTGGCCGACGCCGGGCAGCACGTAGGCGTCGACCGCATAGCCGGCGGAGTTGAAAGCGTCGGCCGCGGATTCGAGTTCGCGCACCGGGATCACCTCGTCGTTCTCGCCGTGGACGAGCGTGAGCGGCGTCGCGCGGTTCGACGACACGATCGGCGAGGCGAGCCGCCCCGAATACGCGACGACGCCCGCCGCGCCCTCAACGCTCGACGCGACGTGATGCAGCGCCATGATCGAACCTTGCGAGAAGCCGACCAGCGCGAGCCGGTCGAAAGACAGCTGCCAATGCGCGAGCTCGGCGTCGAGCACGCGGCGCAGAGCCGGATAGGCGGCGACGACGCGCGCCTCGCGGTTCGCCGCGCCGACGTCGCGCAGGCTGAACCACTGGCGGCCGCCGAAGCCGCCGTCGAACGGATCGGTGCCGTCGAGCGACACGAACGCCGTGCCGGGCAGGTCCTCGCTCCAGATGTCGGCGAGCGGCATCAGATCGCGCGCGTTGCTGCCGACGCCGTGCATCAGCACGACGAGGCTCGTCGCGGGCGTGTTTTGCGGCGAGCGCCGCCAGCCGTGTTCGAATTGTTGCCAGCTCATGGGTGTGTGGTCCTTTTTTCCGTGGGATTGGGTGTACGTTTCGGCTTTTGATGACGCAGCCTCAGCCGCGAGCATACGCCGCGTGCCGCGTTCGCGCCGTCGGGCGCCGCATCGGCTGCTGCCGTGGCCGGCGCCGGCCGGCGATTGCAGGTATGCTTTTGCGCATCGACGGACCCGCCGACGCGGTACACGGTCCACGGCATCCTGCGCCGACCATGCATTGCGAATCGCGTGCCCTCGCCGTCCGTCCTCACGCCGTTCGCGCCGTCCGCCGAAAAACATCCGGAGAACGCCTTTTGAGCCAGCCCAACGCCGCGCCTGATTCCGCGTCGCCGCCGCCTCAGCCACCCGCGCCACCGTCGCCGCCCGCGCCTCTCGAAGGCGGCCGGCTGGTTCTCGCGACGATCGCCGTCGCGCTCGCCACGTTCATGAACGTGCTCGACACGTCGATCGCGAACGTCGCGATTCCGACCATTTCCGGCAACCTCGGCGTCTCGGTCGACGAGGGCACGTGGGTGATCACCGTGTTCGCGGCCTCCAACGCGGTGGCGATTCCGCTGACCGGTTGGCTCACGCAGCGCATCGGCCAGGTGAAGCTGTTCGTCGGCGCGATCCTGTCCTTCACGCTGGCGTCGTGGCTGTGCGGCATCGCGCCGACGCTGCCTATCCTGCTGCTGGCGCGGGTATTCCAGGGCGCGGTGGCCGGACCGCTGATTCCGTTGTCGCAGGCGATCCTGCTCGGCTCGTATCCGAAGGAGAAGTCGTCGACCGCGCTCGCGCTGTGGGCGATGACCGCCACCGTCGGCCCGATCGCGGGCCCGGCGCTAGGCGGCTGGATCACCGACAGTTATAGCTGGTCGTGGATCTTCTACATCAACATCCCGGTCGGCCTGTTCGCGGCCGGCGTCACGTGGATGATCTACCGCACCCGCGAATCGCCGACGCGCAAGCCGCCGATCGACGTGGTCGGTCTCGGCCTGCTGATCACGTGGGTCGCGTCGCTGCAGATCATGCTCGACAAGGGCAAGGATCTCGACTGGTTCTCGTCGCCGGTGATCGCGATTCTCGGCCTCGTCGCGCTGATCAGCTTTGCGTTTTTCCTCGTGTGGGAGCTGACCGAGGAGCACCCGATCGTCGATCTGCGGCTCTTTCAGCAGCGCAATTTTCTCGGCGGCACGATCGCGATTTCGATCGCCTACGGGGTATTTTTCGGCAATCTCGTGCTGCTGCCGCAATGGATGCAGGAGTACCTGAACTACCGTTCGATCGACGCCGGCCTCGTCACCGCACCGCTCGGCATCTTCGCGATCATTCTTGCGCCGATACTCGGCCGCGTGCTGCCGCACTCGGACGCGCGCGTGATCTCGACGGTCGCGTTCGTTGGCTTCGCGATCGTGTTCTACATGCGCTCGAAGTACGTGATCGAGATCGACACGTGGCACCTCGTGCTGCCGACGCTGCTGCAAGGCATTCCGATGGCGCTGTTCTTCGTGCCGCTGACGGCGATCATCCTGTCCGGCCAGCCGCAGAGCCGGATTCCGGCGGCGGCGGGGCTGTCGAATTTCGTGCGGGTGTTCTGCGGCGCGGTGGGCACGTCGATCGCGGGTACCGCGTGGAACAACCGCACGATACTGCATCATGTGCGGCTCACCGAGCAGGCGTCGGTCGACAACCCGTTGTTCGCGCAGCAGATCGACAACACGCAGTCGGTGCTGCATCTGAATCCACAATCGGCGAATGCGCTGTTCGATTTCACCGTGAACACGCAGGCCGCGATGATGGGCCTGAACGACGTCTTCTTTGTGTCGGCGATCATCTTCGTGCTGATCATTCCGCTGATCTGGATCACGCGGCCGGCCAAGGGCGGCGGTGGACCGGATGCGGCCGGCGCTCATTGAGGCAGATTCGTTTTCGTGCGACGGCGACGCTCGCGCGGTGGCCACGAAGCGGCGTCAGCGGAAATAGCGCGCCGGCGTGTCGCCGAACGCATCGCGAAACACCGCGATAAACGACGACACGTCGTTATAGCCGACTTCGAGCGCCACCTGCGTGACGCTCTCACCGGCGCCCAGATGTTCGAGCGCGGCCAGCAGACGCAACTGCTGGCGCCATTGACCGAAGGTCTGCCCCGTTTCCTTCGCGAACAAACGCGCGGCCGTGCGCGCGGTCACGCCCGCGGCCGCGGCGAGTTCCTCCAGCACCAGCGATTGCGCGGGATTCGCGCTGAGCGCCTCGGCGATGCGCCGCGCGCGCGGATCGGCCGGCCAGTTCAAGCCAAGCGGCGCGGCGGGCAAGCCGGCGACGCGATCCAGCAGCACCTGCAGCAGACGGCGGGCGGGTTCATCGGGCGCGTGATCGTGCGGCAGAGCGGCCGCGGCGGCGAGCAGCGCCTGCACCAGTGTGTCGGGGATCAGCGCGCCGGTCTGCGCGGGCAGCGGCGCGGCGGCGGCGGCGGCGGAGTCGTCGGTGGCGTCCATTGCGGCATCGGTTGCGACGTAGAGCGAATACGACTGCACCGGCCGCGTCGCATGCAGGCAGTGCAGCGTATTCGCGGCGATCCACAGCGCGCGGGCGGGCGGCACGACCCAACGGCCGGATGCCGTGCGCACGGTCAGCACGCCTTCGCTGACGTGAATCAGACGCGCGCGCCGATACGCGCGCCACGGCTCGTCCAGCGTCGCATGGCGCTCGCCGACCACGAAGACCGCTTGCTCGATGCCGTCCGGATCGAAGGCTTCCGTCATGGTGTCTGCTCTGACGCGGGACGTCCGCGAAGGGAGCAAGATTAGCACGCGCGCGGGGCGCGGCTGCGAGGCGGGCTAACAGGGTTCGGCCACCATGAGCGCGCACCCCGCCTAAGGCCTGGTTACCCCGCCCGCTTCACCAACTCCTCCAGCACCGTCCGATACGAAGTCATGCCAATCACCCGCTCGTCGGCGGCGTGATGCTGCTCTCGGTCGCGCTGGGCTTCTTGATCTATCCACTCGTCGAAGCCCGCGAATCCGGCTGACCGGATTGGATCGTCGCGATGCTCGCCTGCGCACTCGGCTGGTGTCGCGAAGCGGGAACCATACGCGCGCAGCCACGTATCGTTGATCAAACCGTGGTCTTCGAAACCGTTGAGCTTCAATGTACTCAGAATATTGAAACCGAGTTCGCCCAGCACGGCATCGAGACGTCCTTCAGCCTCGGCGTTCAAGATCCACTGAAACCACGGGGATACCTTGGCGTTTGCTCGCCATCGGTCAACCAGCGTTGCCTGGCCGAACGGCGTGGGTCCGTTGACGCTGATGATGCGCCGCACGCGATCCGGATGGCGAGACGCGAGACCCATACCAACCGGCCCGCCGAAATCATGCATGACGAGCGTTATCTCCCGCAGGTCTAGTGCTAACACGAAGCGTTCGAGATTGTCGCCGCTGGTTACTACACCGGCAGTTGGCTCATCTTGAACGGAACATCGCTCGAAACATGGTCGACATTCGGCGGCGCTGGGGCAATCGGATTCGCAGCGTCCGCACTGAAACTTCCGGGATTTCCGCGCCGAGTGTCGCTAGAGTAGACACGCGGCAGTGATACGGTCACCTCCGCAGAGAGCGTTCATTTGAGTGACAAGCCTGAGTACTCTTCATGGCTGGGCGGCCCCTCATGCAGTGCGCATACGCCGTTTGAACCTCGCAAGGCTGCGACCGGTTGAATCCGCCACTCTGAACGGCCTTTCGAATTGCATATAGCGGCCTTTCAATATTCACCGAGGCCAATTTCACGCGCGGCCTTGACCGCGAAGCGGGCAATCACCCTGAATCGTCATTGAGGCGACTTTGTGCGCCATTCCGTTGCTGCTTTATTTTTCTCGCTAGAATCACCGGCTGCCACTCCGTCACACTGCTCCCGATACATTCGGCTTTTCTAACAATCCACTTTTGATTAGAAGGAAGACTCTATGTCAAGCGATTCGAGCAAACTGGATTTGGGCGATTTCGAGAGGTATATGGAAACTCTCGTGCGTGACTGGCACGTTCCGGGAGTCGGTGTGAGTATTGTCAGGAATGACGAGGTCGTGATGACGCAGGGGTACGGCCATCGTGACGTTGCGAAGGCGCGGCCATTTACTTCCTCGACACTGTTTCCAATCGCGTCGAATACGAAACTTTTTACCGCTGTCGCCGCAGGTCTGCTGGTTGAACGTGGCCTGCTGAGTTTCGATGAACCGATTCGCAATGCAGTACCCAGTCTGCGGTTTTATGATCAGTCACTTGATGCGGCAGTCACATTACGCGACATGCTCGGGCACAAAACCGGTGTGCCGCGTTATGACATGATCTGGTACGAATCGGACTACTCGACGAAGGATCTCTTTGATCGCCTCCGGTTCATGAAGCCGATTGCTCCGATGCGCTCGCGGCTCATCTACAACAACATGATGTACGAAGCGGTCGGCCATATCATCGATCTGATGAGCGGTAAGCCATGGGAACAATTCATCAGCGACGAGATTCTGGTGCCCCTTGGTATGCACCGAACCTTGTTCACGTATGGCGACGCAAAAGCCGACGACCAGGGAGACTACGCGTTACCTTTCTCTGAACGACGCGACAGTAATGAATTTTGGCAAACACCTGCGCCGAAAGATGACAAGTCCAGTCCGGCGGGCAGCATCGTCTCCAGCCTGGAGGACATCGCGCGCTGGTCGATCATGCTGATGAACGACGGACGGATCGACGGCAAGCAAGTCATACCCGAGAGCGTTCTAAAAGCGACGCTCGCGCTCGGCTTGCCGTGGCCAACCGAAATGAGTGACGTGTTCGGCTTCAAAACCGATCTTAACGGCATCTACGGCATGGGACGCATGACGGCCGCGTTTCGGGGTCATCTGTTGACGAGTCATGGCGGCACGCTGCGTGCGTTTCATTCGCAGGTGTCATATTTGCCGGAAGAGAAGATCGGTGTTTCCGTATTCGTGATAGGCGACCATTGCGCCCCGCTAAGCAACGCAATCGGCTTCGATATCTATAGTCGCGCACTTGGCCTCAAAGAGACCGACTGGACAGCGCGCCTGCTCGACTTTCGCAAGAAGGCAAAGGCGACAATGCGCGAGGCCCGAGAACGGGCCGTGCCACGTGCGGTTCCGAACACACAGCCGTCGCACGACTTAGCGGATTACGCCGGCTCGTACGAGCACCCGGCGTATGGAACGCTGGATATCACAACTGACGGCACGCAACTCCAGTTCGAATTCCGTCAGGTCAAGCTGCCCCTTAACCATTTCCACTACGATCGCTTTGACACGGCTGATGACGAGACAAATGGCGCATGGTCGGTTTCGTTCCTTACAAGCATGCTCGGCGATATAGATCGTGCGGCGATACGGCTTGATCAGGCGGAAGCCGTGTTCGCTCGTCTGCCAACGCTACCCGATGCGGACGTCCTCGCAAGACTTGTCGGCACGTACGAAACGCCTCTTGGCAGGAAGATCGGTGTCAAGCTGAGTCGAGACAACGATATCGCATTGTTCCATCCTGGCGAACCGGCCGATGTCCTGAAACCATTCAAAGGCCTGCAATTTCGCAGCAGCGATTTCCCGGACATCACGTTTGAATTCGTTCTCGAAGAGGACGGTCGTGCGAAAGCGCTTCGCCACTGGAATGCACATGTCGAGTTGGAGTGGCCGCGCATCGACGACTCCATCCCTGCTGACGCGCTCGAAAGCGACGGGCTGCTCAAGAGTTAGCCTCGCGTTCCCGGCAGACGGCTGTGGGTACAGCTAACTGCCCAGACACGTCGCCTGCTCACTTGCTTTTATGGAACCATCCTTTCCCGATGCACCGCCTTCGTCATGACAACCTTTGAACCGGTCACATTGACTACCACGCGTCTCATTCTGCGGCCGCTGCGTCATGAGGACGCGCAAGGGCTGTTTGCGATCTGGTCAGATCCTGAGGCAATGCGCTATTTTCCGTTTCGAGCGATGACATCGCTAGACCAGGCAACGGATCGCGTCTCACGCAAATTGAAGACGTCAGCCGACGGCCAGGATTTCATCTGCGTAGTTGAATTGCGGGCGACCCGTGAAGTGCTCGGCGACTGCGCTCTCTTTAATGCGAACGAGCAATGCCGACGCGCGGAGATAGGCTTTAGTCTGAAACGCAAGCATTGGGGAAACGGATTTATGCGAGAGGCGGCTTCTGCGCTAATCGAGCATGGTTTCGGCACGCTGAATTTACACCGGATTGAAGCGGATATCGACCCACGGAATTCAGCCTCGGCGCGTCTTCTCGAGCGGCTCGGGTTTATCCGTGAAGGGTTGTTGCGTGATCGTTGGATAGTTGGCGACGAGGTGTCAGATAGCGAGTTGTATGGCCTGCTTGAACGTGATCGTCTGGCCTATATAGACACTAACTGCCGTTAGAGACACTCAATGTCGCCGAAAGCAGCCGCTCGACGGCTCGACCACGTCGCCGCGCTACCACAGAGAAAGCTAGCGGCGCGGAGAATCATTGGAGCTGCTAGCGCCACCCCATTTGCGCTCCCGACCCGGCAACTCCTGCAGCATAGTCATGAACGCTCGCACCTTCGCGCTCAGAAGCCGGCGCGAATTGTAAAGGGCCCAGATTTCCACGGGCGAGCCCGCCTTTCCCCAACAGGCGAGTCTTCCTGTCGACACATCATGCTCAACCAGCAATCTGGGCAAGAGCGCCGCGCCTACGCCCTCGAGCACCGCGTCACGCACCATCAGCAACGATGACAGCCGCAACACGGGCATCGGCCTGATCGCTATCGCACCACCGTCTTCCGTTCGCATGTGCCATAACGCGCCTGATGGTGCCGCGGCCGACATAACGGCCGGCACCTCCAGCCCGGTTGAATCGGGTGCCGTTGTGGAAGGTATCGACATGCCCGGCGCCGCGACCACGAGGCGCTCGTCACCGAGGATGCGCCGTCCCACGAGCTGCTCGCCATGCGCCGGGTCGATACGGATAACGAGGTCGTAGCCGTCCTCCACCGGATCCACGATGCGGTCTTCTGCAATGACCTCAAGTTCGACCTGCGGATAGGCGAGCGCAAAGCGCGCAGCGATCCGGCACAGCACGACATGCGCGAAAACGACAGGCGCGCTGATGCGCAGCCGCCCGCGCGCCACCGGGGCGCGTGAGGCGAGCGCTTCACCCGCCTCCTGAATCTCAGCCATGAGCCCCCGCGTGCGTTCATGGAGTGCAACGCCCTCTTCTGTCAGACGCAGCCTGCGTGAGCCTCGCTCGATCAGCCTGACGCCGAGGCTTTCCTCGAGCTCGGCCACGCGCCGCGAGAGGGTGGCCTTGGGGCGGTCGAGCGCCCGGCTGGCGGGCCCAAAGCCACCGTGCAGTGCAACTGCATTGAAATCGCCGAGCGACGTCAAATCCATGATCGTTCCGTTTACGAGACGAAGTGTATGAATTCTGGCACTTTCGACTATTGAGCGAAACGACTATTGTTTGTCTCACGGGCTGACCCAGCCCATCCACTTCAAGGAGATACCCATGGCAGTCCTCGTTACAGGCAGCACGGGCGTGATCGGTAAGCAGGTTATCGAGCATCTGGGCGGCAGCGGTGCCGAGGTACGCGCGCTGACCCGCACAGCGGAGAAAGCGCGATTTTCTGATGGCGTCACCGCAGTGAAGGGCGACCTGTCCGACGTCGACGCGGTGCGGCAGGCGATGATCGGCGTCAGCACGTTGTTCCTGCTTGCGCCCAACGTCGCGGACGAGCTGACTCAGGCGGTGCAGACCCTGAGCGTCGCACGGGAAGCGGATGTGAAAGGCGTGGTTTATCTGTCGGTGTTCAAGGGCGCCGAATACGTCGACGTGCCCCACTTCACCGGCAAACATACGGTCGAGCGCATGATCGAACACCTCGACCTGCCGGCGACAGTGCTGCGCCCCGCGTATTTCATCCAGAACGACGTCCGGCAGAAAGACCCGCTGCTTTCGCACGGCGTCTACGGCATGCCAATTGGCGCGAAAGGCATTTCCATGGTCGACGTCCGTGATATCGGCGAGGCTGCCGCGCGCGAACTGCTGCGCCGCGAGCGTGGCTCAAACCCGCTGCCGCGCGAGACGTACGAACTCGTCGGTCCTGACGTGATCAATGCGCAGACCGTGGTTTCGATCTGGGCCGAGGCGCTGGGACGTCCCGTCCGCTACGGTGGCGACGATCTCGACGTCCTTGAGCAGCGCCTCAAGTCGGTTGCTCCTGCCTGGCTCGCATACGACATGCGGCTCATGATGGGCCGGTATCAGCAGGACGGCGCGGTCGCGTCCAGCGCGGACGTCGAGCGTCTGGCGACGCTGCTGGGACGGCAACCGAGATCCTATCGGGACTTTGCTGTCGCCATGGCTGCGGCGTGGGCTAAGGACTGACCTGCCAGGATACGCGATCGCGACTTTCAGAGGCTGGCACGCGCGACGGGGGGCTTGACGGGGCCGACCCCTGCCCGCGGGTGTATTCCGCTGCTTATGAAGGCCGCGCGGATATCGACCCAGCGTGACACTCGTGGCTTCAGGGAGCGGACGTCCGTAAATCGTCTCCAGAAGCACGAACGATTCAACGCGTTTCCCGCCGACTTCAGTCAGGGCCTCGCATCCTCTGGCTTGGGGCTCCTGGCATCAGCAAAGCGGCTTTGTACCGCGACGAGTTGGTCATCAGTGGTCGCCACCAGCCACAACCGTGCGTGCTCCGCGATTTGGCGGTTGTGATCCTTCAACGGGCCCATTGCCGCGGCGGACTTCCATACCACGGGGCCAATTCGGCTGCTCCTGCCCGACGGCGCACCCACCAGCAGGCAGTATGGCCCAAGAGGAAGCGAAACAAACGGAAGGGCCGGACTAGCGCGCACGCGCCAGTCGATGAACGGCGCCTCGCTAATGAGCAGGGGCGTGGGCAAGCCGTAAAGCACACTGAAATCGTACAGCGCCAATTGCTCGCGCATGCCCCCGTAGATACGTCGGATATCGTCGACAACCGCAGCGCGGATTTCATCCTCGAACATGGGTTCTTGCGCATAGCGTGCGGCGGCCTGCTGGGCGCTCAACTGATATGCGCTGAACAGGCCGAGTTCCATGCAGTCCTGCACTGCGCGCTGGACCTCCACGATAGTGCCGGCCTCCTCGGGCCTGCCTAACTGCGCTGCCCTCAAAAACCGGGCGAGCCCCGCCTCCTGGATCGCAGGACCTTCCACAGGCGCATCGTCGTCAGCATCCTTGTCGAGCGGCACGTAAATGTATTCTTCGGCCGCGAAGCGCGACTTCTTGCCTTCGTCAAACTTGATTTCGCCATCGGTGCAGTCCAGATATCGGGTACCGATTCGGCCATGTTCCCAAATCCAATTCTTCAGGAGCGGACGTAGCGGATGCAGTCTGTCTTGATTAGCCATCGAAGCCTCCAGGTGCCCCAGTATAGATCCACATGACCGCTTGCTACGTTGTGGAGGGACATGGCATCAAATCTAACCAGTGGATCGGCCTTTTCAAATCGGGCTTTGGGTCTCGCTGGCCAGGCACAGACTGGCCAGATCGGCCGCCCTCGAAATACTTGACGGGGACGGACTCAGGGCTTGTGGCAGTCGCTCAGGCGACCTCGCGGAGCCGTTCGCGACCGTCTCAAATTGGCCGATTGTTGACTTACAACCTCACGGCACGATCGCGTCAGAGCCGAGGACGCCCATCAAGGTCTTCGCGTTGCGCTGCCCCTGATCCTCGATATTGTTGTTCTCTACACCGACGAGCGTTACGCGCGACGTTGAGGACCGTGGGCCCGCAAAGCAGATTGCTTATCTACTTTGAGGACACCCGTCGAGGAGCGGCTGCCCGTACCGACTGTTGCTCACGCGTGACGGGCCTTCGGGCTGTTGCGCCTTTGCGTGAGACGGAGCGCTGTCTGGCATCCTTGGGCAAGCGCTGCGGATTGCCAAGGATCTCGACCAGCCGTGCCTCGCATTCGGAAAACGAGTACCCGCGCCGCTGCGAGACCATGAAGGTGAGGGGGCGCATGTGCCATGCGCGCCGTTGGAGTTCGACAAGTGTTCCATTCGCAAGGTCCTCCGCAACCAGATGATGCGGCATGTGCCCCCAGCACAAGCTTCCCCTGAGCAGATCGTGCTTCGCGCCGAGATCATTCACCAGCCACTGGCGTTCACTAGCGACGCCCTGTTGCGTCTTTTCCGCATCAGGCTGATTGTCGGTTACGACGAGCTGGATGTGCCGGCCGAATTCCTCTCGCGGGATCGGCCCCGCGATTGCGGCCAGCGGATGCGATGGCGCACACACCGTCACCATTTGCGCGTCACATAGATGCTGTCTTTCAATGGTACCTGGACTCAGTTCCGGCACGTCCGTGATCGTCACCGCCAATGCGCACGTGCCCTCGAGAACCAAACGCTCGCCGCCCTGCATGGTTGTCATGCGCAGATTGATTGCAACCGTTGGAAAGTCCGCCTGCAGGGCGCGCAGGCATTCGATCAGGTGCGTACGCGGAAAATAGGTGTCTACGGCAATGGACACCTGCGGGACCCCGGCCTCAGAAATCGCAACCGCGCGCATCTTCATTTCCTCGGTGCGTGAGATTACCCCACGAGCATCGGGCAGGAGGCTGCGGCCCGCGGCTGTAAGCGTCGCTTTGCGAGTGTTGCGCTCAAACAGCATCACATCAAAGGCACTCTCGAGCGCGTTGATCGCGTGACTGATCGCCGACTGTGCACGCCTCAGCTCCCGTGCGGCTCCGGAAAAGCTCCCGTAATCACAAACGGCGACGAAGGCCCGAAGTTGATTGATGGTGACGTTGTCGAGCACAGTTATATCCAAATAGTAGATGGTACTTATACATATTCAGTCAATTGTCTTCATGAATCAAGAGCGCCAGAATTATGTTTTCGCTCTTGTCTCAAAGGATTGCATGACATGAACAGACTGAATGGAAAGACCGCCGTGATCACCGGTGGCGCTACCGGCATCGGCCTCGCCGCAGCAAAGCGCTTCATCGAGGAAGGCGCCTTCGTTTTCATCTTCGGCCGCCGGCAGGAAGCGCTCGACGCCGCCTTGGCCAGCCTCGGGCCCAATGCCCGCGCGGTAAAGGGCTCAGTCTCCGATCTTGCCGACCTCAACCGACTCTACGCGGCGGTGAAGTCCGAGCGCGGAACTCTCGACATTGTCTTTGCCAATGCCGGGGCGGGAAGCCCGCTTCCGCTCGGCAAGATCACCGCCGAGCACATTGACGAAATTTTCGACACCAACGTGAAGGGTACGATTTTCACGGTCCAGGAGGCGCTGCCGCTGATGGGCCAGGGCGGTTCAATCATCCTGACTGGGTCGAGCGCCGGCACCACCGGCGCCCGGGGATTCACCGCCTACAGCGCGAGCAAGGCGGCCGTGCGCAACCTCGCGCGGACTTGGGCGGAGGACCTCAAGGGCACTGGCATCCGCGTCAACGTGCTGTCGCCCGGGGCGACGGCGACCGAACTCGCGAAGGAGGCGCTGGGCGAAGAAGGCCAGAAGGCGTACGGCGCGATGACCCCGCTCCAGCGCATGGCTGATCCCGCAGAGATTGGAGCGGTGGCCGCCTTCCTGGCCTCGCAGGACAGCAGCTTCATGACCGCCAGCGAAGTCGCCGTCGACGGCGGCCTTGCGCAACTCTGACGTGCAACCCCACGGCGCCCCGCACGATTTTTCGGAGCGCCCCAGGGTTCAACAAACAGAAGGAAAATCTATGAGCTACGCAATCATCGGCTTCGGCAAGATCGGTCACGCGCTTGCCAAGGCGTTTGCCCGCAAAGGCATTGAAGTGTCCGTTGCAACCACGCGCGACCCGATAAGCTTTGCGTCCGACGCGGCCGCGATCGGACCCACGATCATTCCCAAAAAACTGGCGGAAGCGGTCAAGGCGGACATCATTTTTTTGGCTGTCCGTTTCGAGGCGCACCCGGATGTCGCCAAGGCGCTCCACACCTGGCACGGGAAGACCATCGTCGATGTGACCAATGCCTACGGCGTACCCCCTGACGAACTGGGAGGTCAGCCTTCTTCCAGGTTCATCGCGCAGGCCTTCAATGGTGCACGACTGGTCAAAGGCTTCAACCATTTGATCGCTGCGACGCTTGACCAGGATCCGGCCGTGCATGGTGGCAAGAGAGTCGTGTTCCTGGCGAGCGACGATGAAGACGCTGCGACGGAGATTGGTGTGCTCGCGGAAAATCTCGGCTTCGCGCCGATCAAACTTGGCGGGCTCTCGGAAGGTGGAAAGCTTGTGCAGGCGCGCGGAAATAGCTGGGGTCAACTGATCTTTAAGGACCTTGTCAAGTTCGACGGATGACCACAACGCACGCGATCGGATCCGAAGGAAATGGAGAATTCCCATGAGTACCGAGACGAACGTTCAGACTGTGAAGGATTTCTTCGCCGCCGTCGGCCGCGGCGACAGGGACAATCTGCGGGCGCTGGTCGCCGAAGACATAGAGTGGATCATCCCTGGCGAGGGCTGGCCGTTGGCCGGGACCCATATCGGGCACGCGGGATTGGAGGATTTGCTTCGGAAAGCTTCCAAAGAAATGGAGATTACGTCCCCAGAGCCTCCCGAATTCCTGGCGCAGGGAGACCGGGTCATGGTCGTAGGTTTCGCAAAGGGCAAGGTCAAGGCGACGAACAGCACGTTCGAGGATCATTTCGTTTTCGCGATCACCCTACGGAATGGCAGGCTGACGAGCATCCGGGAGTATGTCGACACGCAAGCGCTGGCGCGAGCCTCGGAGATGGACGCGAGCCCCAGGCCCTGACCCGTCAAGACCTAACGACGGCCCAGTTCCCTTGCTGACTGGACAGGGCTGCCGTCTCCCGCGGTACGTTCCCCTACTCGCTCTGCTGAGCCGAAGCCGGGACGGTCACGAGGATGCCGGCGGTGGCCAGCGACATCGCGAGAGGGAGAAAGAAACGAAGTGGACGCACGCGAATCTCCTTGCAGCTGTTAAGGGGAGGAGAAAAATGTCCATGCGTCCGATAGTAGACCGCGCCTGTCTGGCGGCGGTAACGATATTATTTCGCCCTAAGGCTAAGCTGAACAAGCCACCAAATCGGCGACGTGTCAGCGACTTGAAGGTTGCTTGGTACGCCGCATCGAATGCGTGCCATACGCTGTCGGATCAAGCCCTGCGGCCTCCGCCCATCGACGTATCATCCGCGCGTATTGCCGGGTTGAAAGATGCCGGGACGCGCCCAGGATCGGCAAGCCAGTGAAGAATCGCCACATAGCTGAAAATACCCGGCATCACAGCTGCGCATGCCCGTGCTGTCACTTCGAACAGCACATCCACGGCCCTTGGTGAAGCCGGGGGGCAAGCCCAACACGCCATCCGGCGATGAAACGTCGCGACACGACCACCAATCGGCGCGGTGTCACGCTAACCGGTTGGTTGAGTCCGCCATATGGTTGTCAATTATTCTTAGCATCGCAGATAAATAATTTTTTACGCTTTCCAGTTCTTCACTACCGAGTGTGTCATCAAACTCTGCCAGACTACGGTTGACCGCCTCGAAACAGGCATTAACCGTTGCACGACTGCCTGGAATGAAACGCAGCAGGATGCGCCGCCCATCGGTCGGATCGGGCTCACGGGCTATTAGCCCTGCTTTTTCGAGGTTCTTCAGGGATGTCGTGATACTACCTGGCGATAACCCCATCAGCTTCGACAGCCGGCCTGGCGTGACGGGTTGCACCTCGTCGAAATAGGCGACTTCGAGGCATTCCATGTCCGTAACGCTCAGTCCCAGACGCTCAGCCACGAACTGGTTGAAAGCCGCCAGCTTGACGCCCAGCATGAATCGCAGCTTGACGATCTCCGCGCATCGTTCCGCATGTGTCATGATTTCTCTCCAACCATCACTGCAATGGCACCGCGCCACCTGCCTGGCCAGCCATCGTCGGCAGCAGCACGCGAAGGATCTGAATAAAAGCCGGACCCAGCAATATCAGCATCAGCGTCGGAAATATGCAGAATATCAGCGGAAACAGCAATTTGACCGCGATCTTCCCAGCCGCCTCCTCCGCCTTTAGCCGTCGCTTGAGCCGCAGATTGTCCGAATGCACGCGCAACGAATCGCCCATGCTGGTGCCGAAGCGCTCGGCCTGAATCAGCATGGAGACCAGCACGTCGATTTCCTCGACGCCCGTGCGCTTTGCCAGGTTCTTGAGCGCCGTTTCCTTGCTCAAGCCCGCTCTCAGTTCGAGCAACAGAAGCTGGAGTTCCGCACTCAGCGTCCGGCTCTTGATGTCCATTTCATCGGCCACTTTCATCAACGCCGCATCCAGCCCGAGGCCCGCTTCCACGCAGACCGTGAGCAGATCCAGCGCGTCGGGAAAGTCCTCGAAGATGGTCTGCTGGCGCTGGTGCACCCGGCGCGCGAGCGCCATATTGGGCAGGTAGTAGCCGATTCCCGCAAGCACGAGCAGCAACAGTAGAAGCAGATGGTTTTTTTCGTTCGAGAGGTACGGACCGACCACTACAAGGCAGACAAGCGGCAGCCCGATCACGAGGACTGTCTTGGCAGCAAAGTAGAACCCGGGAGCGGTCGCGTCGCGCCAGCCGGCGTGCATGAATTTCGTGCGCAGTGCCGAGTTCTCCCAACCTTCTTTGGGGATCGAAAGTTTCGCAATCGGCTTCGAAGCTTCCGCAATCTTCCTTACCCATAGAGCCTCCTCGCCGTCCGCTGCTTCTGGCGAATTCTGCTCGTTTCCGGAGAGCTTGCTGAGGCGGCGGTGGATCGAGTTTGGCATTAGCAGTGCCATCACGCCGAATGAGAAAAGGGCGACGATTGCGAATACGGCGGCCAGCAATAGGAGTTGTTCTGTTTTCATGGCGGGCATGGGATGGACCCATCCTCAAAGAATGGAAATGGCACACTTTCGTTAAACATGGATACGGATGACTTTGCGCATCCAGATCACGCCGAACACCATCATGACGAGCGACACGCCAACCAGCTTGATGCCGGCCGGGTCGGTCCACAGAATCCGAAGGAAGCCCGGATTAATAATCGAGATTACGAACGCCACCACAAACGGCAAGGCACCCAGAACCCACGCCGACAGTCGCCCTTCGGCCGACAGCACCCTGACCTTGCCGAGCAGCGCCAGCCGTGCCCGGATGATCTGGCTGATGTTGCCGAGTATTTCAGCCAGGTTGCCACCGCTCTCACGCTGGATCAGCACTGCGATCACGAAATAGCGCAGGTCGCTGATCGGTATGCGGTTGGCAAGGCCGCCCAGTGCGTCATTCAGCGAGACGCCAAAATTGATCTGGCCGAACGTCGTGCGAAACTCGCCGCCGATCGGCTCGGGCATTTCATCGCCCACCATGCCGAGCGCCGCCGAGAACGAATGTCCGGCCCGGAGCGACCGGCCGATCATGTCGGCAGCCTCCGGCAGCTGTTGCTCGATCTGCTTCATCCGCTTCGCCTTCGCGCGGTTGACCCTGAATGGCGCGATCATGCCGGCGATCAGGATTGCGGCAAGAAGCGGCAGCAGCGGCACATAGATCGCGCTGCCTGCGATCCAGACCACGAGTGGCGGCAACACGGTGTAGGTAAGGAGCCTCCCCATCGACCAGTCCAGCCCGGACTGAACCAGCCAGCGGTCCACCGTCTGGATGCGCGGCACCCACAGCAGCAGCCTGGTCAACAGTGGCGATGTGCTCAGTTCGCGCTGCTTGAGAATCGACACCGCCTTGTCATTGCCGTGCCCGCCGGCGGACATCATCCGGATGCGGTTTTCCAGACGCTTCGCCTCGCTGCTGTGCCCGCTCTGCCACCAAAGATAGCCGGCTTCGATCAACAGGATGATCGTGAAGAAAACCAGAATGACGAATCCATAGAATAGATAGTTCATTTCCAGATACCTCGCAGGCGCATAGCCGTGGCCGCCGCCCGTTGTTGTTTCCCCGCTGCGTTCGTCATGCGGGGCTCATACCGGGTAATGCCTCGACGGGTCGTACAGCGTATCGGGCACGGCCACGCCAAAAGCCTGGAGTCGGTCGGAAAATTTCGGCCGCACGCCCGTCGCGCAGAAATGCCCGCACACCTTCCCGCTCTTGTCGACCCCCGCGCGCTTGAACGTGAAGATCTCCTGCAGGTTGATGATGTCACCCTCCATCCCAGTAATTTCCTGGATGCTGGTGATCTTCCGGCGCCCATCCGTCAGACGGGCTGCCTGGACAATGACACCGATCGCGGAGCTGATCTGATGGCGTGCGGACTTCGGCGGCAGATTCAGCCCGGCCATGCCGATCATGTTTTCGAGCCGGGTCAGCGCGTCACGCGGCGTATTAGCGTGCACCGTGGCTAGCGATCCTTCGTGCCCGGTGTTCATTGCCTGCAGCATGTCCAGTGCCTCCGCGCCGCGCACTTCGCCGAGGATGATCCGGTCAGGCCGCATCCGCAGTGCATTGCGCACCAGCGAGCGCTGGGTGATCTCGCCTTTGCCTTCGATGTTGGGCGGACGCGTTTCGAGCCGCAGCACGTGCAGCTGACGCAATTGGAGTTCGGCCGCGTCTTCGATCGTGACGATCCGTTCATCGGACGGAATAAACCCCGACAGCACGTTGAGCAGCGTCGTCTTGCCGCTGCCGGTACCGCCTGAAATCAGCACGTTCACCTTCGCAGCGGACAGCGCTTCGAGCACCTGCATCATCGGCGGCGTGACGCTTTGATACTCGATCAGGTCTTTCACGCTCAGCGGATTGACCGCGAACCGGCGAATGGAAAGCAGCGGCCCATCGATTGCCGATGGCGGAATGATTGCGTTCATGCGCGAGCCGTCCGGCAGACGTGCATCGACCATCGGGTTCGACTCATCGATTCGGCGACCCACGCGCGAGACGATCTTTTCGATGATCTTCATCAGATGCGCATCGTCGTAGAACGTCACGTCGGTCATCTCCAGCTTGCCGCGCCGTTCGACATAAACATGCTTGTACGTGTTGACGAGAATGTCGGAGACGGTCGGATCCGCCAGCAGTGCTTCGAGCGGGCCGAAGCCGAGCATCTCGTCACGCACGTCGCGCACGAGCTGCCGCCGCTCGACCTCGTTGATTGGCACGTTGCCTTCTTCGACGATGCGCTCAACCAGCTGCGCGAGTTCATGCTGGATCTGTTCGGTCGAAAGGCGCTGAAGCTTTTCCAGTTCGACGCGATCGATGATGGCCTGATGGACGTTCTTCTTGAGTTCCTGATACGCGCGCGTGACCATTTGGTTGCGGTTGAGGCTCGCATCCTGGGCGGACGCACCACCCTGATCGGAGAATTGTTCGCGCAACGTCAACACGTTTTCCATTTTTTCTCTCCTTTATCTCACGCCCGGCCCAGTACCGGCCTGCCAAAGAACTTCTGCAAGATGCCGCCCCGTTCGGTCTCGGACTGTGGCGACAGGGAGCGCGCCAGTTCACAGAGGCCTTTAGCCACACCGCTCGATCTGGCGAGCCGCAGAATCGGCACGCCCTGATTGATCGACGCAGACACCGAAGCGCCGTCTTCCGGAATCACGCTGGCCACCCGCAGGCCCAATGCCTTTTCCAGTTCCGGCAACCCCACTGGTCCTTTCTTTTCATAGCGGTTGACCAGCACGCGCACCTTGTCGCTGCGGTAGCCGAGCGAGCGGAAGATATCGAGCAGACGCCGGCCGCCGCGCAGATACGGCAGACTCAGTTGCAGCACCGGGAAAATACAGTCGCTCTGGTCGAGCGCCGCGATGGACACATTGCTGATGCTGTGACCGATATCGAAGATGACGAGATCGTACCGGTGCCTCACCAGATTCAGGATGCGCTGCAAATGCTCGGGCTTGATTTCTTTCGCCTTGGCTGGATCGAGCGCGCCGGCCAGCACATCGAAACCGTCGCTGACATGGGTCAGACACGCATCGAGAAACGCGGGATCGAGCCGCTCGATCTGTGCGCTGACATCAGCGAGGGTGGCAGGTGGCGTGATTTCGGACACCAGGAATGCCGCTTCGCCGAATTGATGGTCGAGATCGATCAGCAGCGCGCGCTTACCCGCTGTCGACGCCGCAAACGCCAGATTTGCCGCAAGGAACGACGTGCCGCTTCCGCCCTTGCAGGAAATGAATGAAATTACCGTGCCTTCGCGTCGCGTGCCGTTCGACTTCATGGCGATGCGTTCGACGGCATGCCGCAAATCCTGAGGATCGGCCGGCCACGGCTGGACGTCCCTCACCCCCGCGCGCATGGCGCGAATGAGCAGGTCCGCGGACGGCGACGGCGTCAGCAACATGCAGGTCAGATCGGCATGCTTCGTCGCAATAGCCGACAGCGCGTCGAAGTCCTGTTGTGTCAGTTGCGAGCCGTCGGATATCAGCAGGTCGACGCCATCAAGCGCTTCCTTGTTCGTGCAGAGATCAGGCAATCCTGCTGTCGACGTCTTGACGCGATGGTGGGAATCGCCCGCCTCGACAATCCGCGCAATCACGCTGGCATGCGCTGGATCGGGTGAAATTATGAGAATGTCGATCATTTCATGCTTCCTGTCACGGACGGTGGCTTAACTACAGGTGGGATTGGTTCCGCCCACGCTGCTCAGGCTTTCTCTTGGCAACCTCGTCGAGAAGGGCGGCATGGTCAGGTTGAATGGCACGAAGGGCACTACCGTATTGACCGTGACATTGGTGATGGCAACCGTGACCGAAGTGCATGACGTGGCGTCGCAGCCCGCTGGCGCGTACGTCACTGTCACGTTGGAAGGCTGAAGAATCGGCAATAGCTTCTGCATATCCTTGATCACCGGATTGCTTGCCGACTGGCTGCTGTTGATATCGCACACCACGGCCACCCGCGCGCCGAGCCGTGTGGCCTCGGCTGCCGTGTTCCAGTAAAAGAGAACCCGGCCCATCTCCATGATGCCGATCAGCAACATGAAGAACATCGACGCGACGAGCGCAAATTCGACTGCGGCGACGCCGCGCTCGTGCCGCCGGCGATACTTACGCTGGATATCGATCGCTCTCATGACTGCCTCATCACACAGCTAATATCGCCGAAGATCAGTCCGGTCAGGTTGAAGAACCCGGTGATCTGCGAATACGGGTAACCGGTGACTTTCACCTGAACGAGGTTGATGGTGTCGCCGCTGGGATCGGTCTGGACATTCTTGAATTGCCCTGTGCATCCGGTGGTATTGACCTGGTCGCAGACCACAACCATGCTGGCCTGCAACCCGTTCACCAATGGGGAACCTGTGCAACCCGTATTGCCGTAGACGATCAGACATTGCGCAGCCGCCACCGGATAGTCAGCCTGCAATGGGCTATTGGCCGATAGCATCCGAGTTGCATCACGTACGGACTTGTCGATCGTGTTGTACTGGTAAAACGCATGCCCGAACTCGGCGATACCAAGCAGGAGCAGCACCATGGGAATCGCGACAAACGCGAATTCGACCGCGACTACGCCGCGCATGCGGTGAATACGAAGACTGCCCTTGCGCATGATCACTCCTCCTATTGCACCAGCACCGGCACCTTCGGCCCGATCGCGAGCGAGGTGCTACCGGGTATGCCCTGCGTGGCGCAGGGCGAACCTGCATCGGAGGCTGAACCTAGGTACTGGACGATCGTTGGATCGTTGGTCGCATTGGTCGTCATCGGGTGCAGCAGCAGCACGCACGCCCATGAGGCGATCGTCACCGGCGTGGAGGCGCCGCCTACCGAACTGCAGTTGCTGACGATCGGGATGACGGCGAGCCGTCGGTCAGCGCCCTGCACGTAGTTGCTGTTCGGCGGTGGACTGGCGTTTCCGTTAGTGGTGGATATACCCGCCGCAGTGTCGCCCTGATACGGTGCAAATTTCAGGCGATTGTTAAGAAAATCCGTAAAGCTGCTTTGCTGGGTATTGCCTGCCGAAAGCCATGCGTTCGTATAGGCATAGCCGGTGAAATCGGACGGCCCGTCGGCAGGGCTGTTGTACTGCCCGTGGGCATAGATCCCAAAACGGGTGTTATAGGCGGCAGGCACCGAGTTACTCAGCCCAGGCTTCGTGTTCACGGAAGTCGGCACTTGACAATATCCGTCACCCGCGAAAAGGCCAGCCAACCCGTTCGGTCCGCTACCGCTACCACTCAGATCGAGCCAGCCAAAATTGCCCTTGATTTTGTCGCAGGGTGCCGGGACAGTCGGTCCCGTCTTGCTGCACAACCAGTCGTAGAGGTTGATGGTGGCCGGGGCCGGCGGCTGGCAGACGTACATCGGCAACGCGCACGTCGTCTGCGCCTGCGTGGTCGACGCAACCGCAGTGGCGGCTACCGTGGATGTGCCCAGCGCCGGAGAAATGACTTGCATGAACCAGTTGCTGATATTGGGCTTGGTAACCGTGCAGCGAACATAGCGGATGTTCGGGATGTCGGCGCTGATGTAACTGCTCTTGGCCTGGTATGGACCACCGAATGTCTTGCTGAACGTAACATTGCTATTGACGGCCAGTGACACGTTCTGGCTTTGCAGCAGCACCTTGTTGGCCTCCCCGACTGTGATACCGGCTGCCTCTGCAATCGACAATTGCAAAGCCCCCGTGAGATCGCGCGCCGCTGCGAGCGCACAGGCGTCCGCAGCATTGGACAGCTCGCTTTTCGCGACGTACAGCTTGCCCAGATCGAGCGCAAGACCGGCGAAGGCGACCAGCACTGCAAGCGTCAGTGCAACGATGATCGCCACGACGCCGCGCTCGCGCCGATGCGCAGCACCGTATACACCCGACTGATTGACACGACGCATGACGATCTCCCGCATATGTGGTTCTTACTGGCCGCTGTTCCCGTTGCCTATGCCGATCACAAATGCATTCGGCGTCGATACAGGTTCCTTGAAGGATTTGTCATAGGTGGCCATCGCCGAGGCGGCGGACTTGCCATCCATGCCCTCTGGGGAGCGCTCGCGTTCTCCCGCATGCGGATCGATGATCTGCGCCTGGGTGACCGCTTTCAGCGCTTCGCCCATATGTGCATCCCAGATCGGCGTGCTGGACATGCATCCACCCAGCGCAGCACAGATCGACACCACGATGACTGCACGACGCGCGAAGACAATATGTTCGAGTTTCATGAGATTCCCCCTTGGGATGACTTCAGTGGTCCAGCGCGTGGCCTGAAGCATCAGTGTTCGCGACGTCCTGTTGTGCCTCGCGTGCAGCGATTTGACGGGCGGCACTCTCGATGCGGGCGATCTGTGGTGCCTGCTCGTCCGTCATCGGGTTCTGCGCTGAAGGTTGAGCCGATGGCCGCGCCTTCTCCGGCGGCGCTGCGGTGCCAGACGTGGCAGGCTGCGCGGGCGCACTCGACGTGGCCTGTGTGTCGTGCGGTGGCAGTGCATTCGCTGCGGGTGCAGCGGGCGCCTGAGGTGCGGGTGCGGGCACAGGTGTCGGCGTTGGCGCGTTACCCGGCTCGGTACCCACCGGTGCCACAGAAGTCCTGCCATGGCGGCCTTCCATGTTGCCCGTCGCATAGACGTCGGCGACGTTCGGTTGCGAGAAGCTGTCCGTCGGCAGCGGATAGTTCGTGGTCTGCATCGGCTTCACGAGGTGCGGCGTGATGACGAACACGAGTTCCGTCAGGTCCTGCTGGAACGAGGTGCTACGAAGCAACGCGCCGAGAACGGGCACTTCGCCCAGACCGGGAACGGCTTTCAGCGCGCCCGTCACGTTGCTGCTCAACAGTCCGCCGATCGCAAACGACTCGCCATCGTGCATCTGGACAACCGTCGACGCGCGACGCGTGTTGATGAGCGGCAGGATGGAAACACCGTTCACGTTGGTGGACGAGACCGTCACACCCGTGGGCGACAGTTCGGACACTTCCGGCGCCACCTTCAGGCTGATGCGCCCTCCCGACAGCACGGTCGGCGTGAACTTGAGCCCCACGCCGAACTCTTCCTCCTGCAGCGTGATGCTCGACACGCCGTTGCCGCTGCTCTGGGGAATGGGAATGAAGATCTTGCCGCCCGAGAGGAACGTGGCCTCCTGCCCGCTGATCGTCACGAGGTTCGGTTCCGCGAGAATTTTGACCAGATTGTCAGTCTTCTGCGCATCGACTGCGAGATTGAACGGACGGTTGTTGGCCTTGCTGATAGCGAGCGCGCTGCTCACGCCGGCGAGCAGGTTGCTCACCAGCGCACCCGTCCACGATCCGAAGCCGCCCTGGATGTTGACGGCTGCACCGAGCTGATTGATCAGCGTCTTTGAGACCTCTGCCACCTTGACCTCGAGCATCACCTGCTGTGGCGAGTCGACGGACATCATGTTGATCACTGAAGCCGGCTTGCTGGTGCTCGAGCTCTGCTGGCTTATGCTCGGCATCCCGTTGCCCGAATTCGACGAGGCCGCTTGCTGTTGCTGCGTGGGTTGCGAGTCTGCGAAGGCCTGCGCGATCTGCATCGCCTGTTGCGCAGCGGGCGCACTCGACACTTGACCGCCCAGCACCAGGTTGCCGGCTGCCGTCGACACGCGGATGCCCCGCTCATCGGGCAACAGCTGTCCGAGTGCCTGCTGCAATCCATTGGCGTCGATATTGACGATGACGTTGATCATCTGGCAGGCGCCGCTCCGGCCCTGCACGATCATGTTGGTGGTGCCGACTGCCATGCCGACAACATAGAGCGTACGGGGAGACACCAGCGTGGCCTGTACGATTGCTGGATTGCCGAGCGTGCGGTTACGCGTCGGCTCGATGAGGGGCACCAGGATTGATTTGCCGACGGGCACGGTGACGGTCGATTCGTCACGGATCTCGCCCGTGCAGCTTGGGCCGCGCAGAGGGAAAGATCCGCTCATCGCGGCACCTGCAGCACCCGCAGCGCCAGCTGGCATTGTCCCCATCGCGACCATCATGGGCTTCGCATTGCGACCCGCTGGCAGGGGCGGGGTCGCACCGCGCTTCGCCAGCGCCGGATATTCGATCGCCTCCTGCGCCTCGGCGCTCTGCGTGCCGACCAGCCCAAAGCAAAGAATCGCGGCGAGCGCTTTGCTGCCCAGTGAGCAGCGGTGCTTCTTGCTGCCCCGCGAGAACCCCGGTTTCGTTTTCATTTGGTCATGCCCCCGTTACTCGATATCTACAGTCGAGACTTGCGTTCCAGCATTTTTGTTACGGGCCGCGGCGCCCCGGTCAGACCCCGCTGCAACCGGTCTAGAAACATTCGACACTGCCCAGCACGCCCGACAGCACGCCTACGCAGTCACGCGGCGCAGCCGGACGTGCCGCGTAATGTGCGCGCACGGGACGTACAGGTGCCGCAGCGGGTGCCGAGGCCGGCGCCGGAGCGGGAGTACCGAGCAAGGTGAACTTCGTTGCGCCAACCGTCGGCAGCGTCGCGGTGTCGACCTGGTTGCGCAGCACCAGCGACAGCGTGCCGACGCTGCGCGCCAGATCGAGCTTCTCCGCCTGTTCCGGCGTGACTTCGAGCGTCACGGCGTTGACGACCTTGGGCGTGGTCTCGTCGCGTCCCACTTCCTGGGCGACGGCCAGCACCAGAATTTTTTCGAGCACGATCTTGGAAATGCTTTCGTCCTTGCTCGATCCCTTGTCGCTACCCTTGTCCTGCTGCGTGCTGACGATGATGTCGACGTAGTTGCCGGGCAGTGCAAATCCGGCTACGCCGATCACGTCGTTCACGCGCACGGTAATGGCACGACGACCGTCCGCGATCACAGCCGAAAGACCACCCGTCGTGCCGACGGGCGTCAGCTTGCCGTCAAGAATCGGCTCGCCGCGCAACACGCTGTTTTTCATGACGCGCCCGTCGAGCTTCTGGGCGTCGGTGAACGCCCCGGGCGGCACACTGCCAGACGGCCAGTCGACCATCTTGATGAATTCGGGGTTCAGCCGCTGTCCGAGGTTGATATCGACGGCGGCGACCGCGACCTTCGCAGTCATGCCCGACGATCGGTCCATCAGCCAGCGCGATGCCATTGCCACCGCACCGAGCCCTGCGATCGCAGCGATCAGCAACATCACCAACGCACGTATGTTCTTCATGACAACTCTCCCTGATGCCTGCCCTGTGTTCCGACTGGAATTTCCGGCCGCTTAACCGGTCACTTAACCGGCCGCGATTTTTTTTGCGGTCCACTGCGCGCCGACGACCTGTGGCGGTGGCGGATTGTCGTGCTCGCCCGTCACCGCGAAGTAGCTGTTCCATGCCCTTAGCAAGCTCGGCCCATCCGCCACGGCGGCTTGCTCCTGATAACGCGCGTTGGCAAGCACGATGCGTAGCAGATCGCCCGGATAACACGCGAGCAATGGTCTGCCAGACGTCATGTGCAGGTGATGGACGAGGTAGTCGAAAGCGTCGTCTTCCGATGCCAGCGCCAGTTCCCGGCAGCGCTGCTCGTACACGACGCGATACTCGGCGACATCCAGCGGGCCCACGTAGAGCTTGCAGCCGAGCCTGCGAAAGAAGGCTTCGTCGCCGAGATCCGCCGGGGCGATGTTGCTCGAGAACGCGACCCAGACATCAAACGGCAGCGAGAAGCGCAAACCGGTATGCAACGTGAGCATGTCGAGTCCGCGGTCGAACGGCACGATCCAGCGGTTGAGCAGTTCGGCCGGCTCGACGCGCTGTCGGCCCAGGTCGTCGACTACATACAGGCCGCCGTTCGCTTTCACATGCGGCGGCGCCTGGTAAAAGCCGCTCGCAGCGTCGTAGCGCAGCTCGAGCATCTCGAGCGTGAGCTCGCCGCCGGACAGCACCGTGGGCCGGCGGCAAATCTGCCAGCGGGCGTCGGCGGGCGCATTTAACAGGCCATCGGGCGACCCCGCATCGTGCGGCTCGTGAACAAGCTGATCGAAGATCTGGATGATCTCGTTCTCGACGACGATCGCATAGGGCAGAGCCACGAGGCCGGGCAACAGCCGTCCCAATCGTTCGGCTAGCGAAGTTTTTCCGCTGCCGGGCGGGCCGAAGAAGATGACCGGTTTGCCGCTGTTGACTGCGCCGCCAATGTCGTCGAGCAGCGAGGTCCGGACCGTCAGCCCTGCGAAGGCCGCGCGCACCTGCGCGTACGTCACGTGCATTTGCCGCACGGATTGCCGTTTCAGCGCCGCTTCATAGGCGGCGAGCGACACGGGCGCCGGGCCGACGTAACGGCAGCGGTTCATGAATTCGGACGCACGTTGGCGGCCGCCTTCCGTCAGTTGCAGTTCGACATCGAGGTCGCTGGCGCCGCGCCGGACGATTTCGAGAATCCGTTCCCGCACGCCAAACGACACGACGCTGTCGAGCACGCTGGCGCCGAGCTTAAGCCGCTGCATCAGTTGCGAGAGCGACACCTTGCCCGTCACGAAGGCGGACTTGGCGACGAGTTCGAGAAGGAAGGTCTGGTCGAGGCCCGTTTCAGCGATGGTCCGCGGCGCGCGCGCCAGTAGGATCGTTCCGGCTAGGTCGGCGTCTGAGCTTGCGCGGCTTGCGTCATGGAGATGCGTCACGTCGGCCGATGCTTGCGGCGCCGCTGGTTGTTCGTCTTTCACGTTGTACCCCCGAATTGGTCCCGCGCATTACGCGAAATCTTCTCTATCTGTTCCTGTTCGGCTGTCTTTTCTTTCTCTTGCCCCTCGACGTGGGCTCTCTTTCTGAATCCGGCTGCGCATTAGCCGATGCTCTGCCCCGAGTGCAGGACCATGATGCCAAGTGTGCCAAAGGCAATAGCCACGCCATACGGCAGCGACCCGACAGAAGGCAATGCGGCGTCCTTTCCTGTTTCAGACAGCCTGCCGCTCAGCGCTCTCCCCGAGAGCAGGATGGCCAGCATGTTGGTGCCGGTCGACTTCAACTCGCGCTTGAAGATCACCACCGCCAGCGCCCAGACGCCGCCGACGACGCAGGTCACCAGCACGATCTCCAGCGCCGGCTGTGGTCCGACGAACGCGCCCACGGCCGCCATCAGTTTCACGTCGCCCGCACCCATGCCGCGCAACAGGTAGAGTGGAAAGAACAGGCCGCCTCCTGTGAGCAGGCCCAGTACCCAGCGGTGGCTGCCCTCGCCTGCGCCGTGCAGGCCCCACTGCACCGCGAATGCCAGCGCAAGGCCCACGAGCACCAGCACATTCGGAATGCGCCGCTCATGCAAATCCAAACCTGCAGCCGTTGCCACCAAACCCAGCAGACACGCGCCGACCGGAAATTCGAAAGCGTTCATGGCGTTCCCCCGTTTCGATTTCGGCGTTGGTTAAGAAAGAGCAGCCCTGAATCAGGCAGGGACTGCTCTTTGAACTACTGCTGCGACTTCTCGATGACCAAATCGACTGGCGCTTACGCTGGATTGGCCGCGAGCAACTTGCCGCTGATGTAGTTGAACGTAGCGCTAAGTTGAGTTCCCAGAGCCGTGGCAGCCACAATGATGCCGCACGCAACCAGTGAAGCCAGCAGACCATACTCAATCGCGGTCACACCATCTTCTTCACGCGCAAAGGCACGGATCAGGTCGAGAGTTTTTTGCATTTTGATGCTCCTTGAAAAAGAAGTTGTTTTACTCAGGTACACTAAACATGCCCGCTGCGGGACCGGGCATTGGTGAAGGCTGCCAACTGCACAGCCGGTTTTGGCCTGGCTGACCGGTTCGGTGCTGGAGCACATCGCCTCGACAATGCGCTCCAGCCCGTCCTCTCCCCAATGCCACTCTCTTCGGGAACTGCGGTGCCGGTCCAGACTGGCATCGCAGTTCCTTGAACTTCGCCACCATCGGCAAACAAAACCGGAAGTGCCGAAGTTTTCCTGCGCCGCAGAAGCAAACTCCCCCGTCAGCTGTTCTGTGGCACCTGAAATCGAGACGCTGTTACTGCCGGAACCATGCGCGTCGTCGCTGTGCGGGACATATAGCTAGAACGGTGCCATCTATGCTGAAAGGCTTACTGGGATTAGTTCATTTGGCCAAATGAAAGACCTCTTGATGAATGTATGACAGCGAATGTTTCACAAATGAGAATTGGCAAAGTCCGGGCGTCAGTGGGTCGCGCAGACATTAATGTGGGGAGGCGAACAGAAAAAGTCTGAGGAAAGCTTCAGGCGGAATTGGGCGCGATGGCGCATCTCACGGTAATTCAAGGCTCCGCAAGGCATCACCCAACTATCGGGAGCATAGTTTCATCACAACAAAATCCGCGTACGGGAAAGACCATGAGGCTGCCCGCGCGTCACAATTTGTTACAGATAAGAAACACGAATTACGGGTGGGCACTCGCCAGAAATCGGCGTCCGTTATAAGTACCGGCAAAAAATGCTCGTGCGCCCATGCAGCGCGTCCCGATTGCCGATCTGGTTGGGTTTAGACTGATGAATACCCTGATTTTTTGGACCAACCGGGCCGCTCGGCCGTTCTCCGTCACATTTTGTTACAAGGCTGATACACGAGCGGTAATCATTGCTCGTTGGAGTCGTCGAGCCGGAACAGGCCGGGGCAGTTTTAGTGAAACTTTTTAAACCGTACGCCGATTCGCCCACGACGTTCGGGAGATGCTGCGCAGTTTCTTGAGCGATTGCGTTTGTCCCGTGGCGGAACGTCTCGATCAGCTTGCGTATTTCGTACAGATCCTCGAAGCGCTTGAAGTCGATCGGCACGACTTTCCACCCGCCGCGCACATAGCCGCGCATCAGGCCGTCGCTTCGAAGACGGTGCAGCGCCTCGCGCGCCGGTGTGCGCGAAACGCCGAAGCGGGCGGCGATACTGGCTTCGGTCATGCGATCGCCGGCAGCAGGCGCAGGTCGAAGATATCGTCGCGCACGCTGAAGTAAACAGGGTCAGCGCGCGATGAAGGAGAGCGGGTTGTGTCTTTCACGCACGCGCGTGGAATGAACGGAACTTTTCGGCAGTGACTATCGGTCAGCGTCAAAACATCCGTCAAGACGAATTTCATAGCGCGCCAGGTGGAGTCGATCAACGTGATCGAGACGCGCAAGCCGATCCGGCTGTCTTTTCCGGTCGGACTACGCCGGCCGCTCTACTGTTCGTCAATCGGCAAGCTGCTTCCTGCGCACCAGCCGCCGGCGCGGTCGACGACTACCGGGCGAAGACGCGCCTCGTCGCATACACGCCAGAGACCGTCACGGATCCGGGCCTGTTGGGGGATCAACAAGGTTTCATGATTATCCTCTGCCCTGTCCTCTGCAGTGCGTAAGTGCGGACCTTGTTCAACCCCCTACCTCAACGCCTTGTTGCGGCAGAGCCCGCAGCCATCCTCCCACACCGCAATATCGCCAAAGACCGAAAGAAGATATCAAAATCGTAATCAGGCTGTCAGTCCGGGAGCAACGTCAATTGACGACAATGGGCTCATCGGTGCATTGCGTCGGGCATGCCCTGATGGGATCCGATCAACGGGCCGATTGGCAAATTCCTAGAGACTTCGGAGAAAACTGTGAAAAAGACAACACATATAGCGATTGGCGCCCTTGCGTGTTCGATCGCGATGAGCGCCTTGGCGCAGACGCAGCCCACTGGCAAGACCCGGGCGGACGTTCATGCGGAACTCATCGAGGCGCAACGGGATGGTGTGGTGCCTACGCCGAAGTACGACTATCCGCCAAGCGAAGCTGCGATTGAACGCAATAAGGCGCTGTATGCGATCACTCACAAAGGTGAAGAAATATCGCCTGTTTCAGTGGCGCCAACGCAATCTTCCAGTGAAACGGTGCAGTGACAAGCTTGTCAGGAATGTCTGCGTCTGCGCGCGAATGTCAAACCTGGAGTCGAAGATGATTTTATTGAACATAGCAATCCTTTCCGCGTTTCTTCTTATGCCCGTTGAGGTCGCCTACGCATGTGATGGACCTCGCGAAGAAGGATTAGGGTAAGGAATACAAAGAAACATGCAATGCCCGCCACGGACGCACACTGATCGGCAAAGCCGGCGATTTCGGAAGACCGCGCAGTCTGTCGGCGGGGAAACGCGTGTGACGTAGCGTAAGATCAATGGGCCGCGCCGTGAAGCGAGGCGCATCGTTCATGCGCAGGCATCTGTTCTGTCCTACCCAACGGCTCGCGAGCGAGCTAGCCTAAAATCCCCGACCGCTGCGAAACGATTCCATGAATCAATTAGCCTCCGTTCGCCTTTTCGCCAAGGTTGCCGACTGCCTGAACTTCGCCGAGGCGGCGAAGCAGCTTGGTATCTCGAATTCGGTCGTCACTCGTAGCGTGGCGGTACTCGAGCAACATCTCAGCGTGCGCCTTGTCAACCGGACCACTCGCCGGGTGTCCCTGACGCCTGCCGGCCAGTTGTATCGGGAGCATTGTGGCGAACTGCTCAGGCAGCTCGCGATGATGGACGAATGCATGGCAGCTGCTGCCGGTCAACCCGTCGGATCTTTGCGTATTGCGGCGTCTTCTTCATATGCTTCGACCGATCTGCCCGAAGTACTAGCGGCGTACCGGGTGCAAGAGCAGCGTACGCAGTTCGATCTGACCGTATTCGATAACATGGCCGATGTCACGGTGGCAGACTTCGATGTATGCTTCAGCGCCGAGCGCCACCTGCGTGATTCGTCGCTGGTTTGCCGGCCGCTCGCACAGACGCGGGACGTAATTGTCGGGAGCCCCGCGTACTTCGCACGTCGGCGGCCGCCACGCACCCCCGAGGAACTGTCGTCGCATGATGTGCTCGTCGCGTCGGACGCGCCGAGTCGTTACTGGGAGTTTCGTGACAAGCATGGCACGCAGCGCGTAGTGGTACGGCCGATTCTGAGCATGCAACACCCACTGCTCATAAAGCGCGCAGTCCAGGCGGGCCTCGGCATCGCCCGGCTTTCGCGCTCGCTCATTCAAGGTGAGCTGGCAGACGGCTCATTAAAGCCAGTGTTCGAAAACATCGAATTGTGCGGCGACGCGCGGACAGTGTGGGTGCTCTATTCCGGACAACCGTACATGGCGGTGGCGCTCCGCCGCTTTGTCGATTTCGTGGTAGAACGTTATCGCCAGAATCCACATGAAGACAAGCGCGAAACTGTCATTCCCGTGGGGGCGGCACAACACCATTTCAGCAATACTGAACTGCAGTGGACGGGCATTTTGTAGGTCCTAAAGTGCAAATACCTTTCGTCAGATCCCGGCTCCACGCACCAGCGCGCGAGCTAGATCATGGCGAGGTACTCAGGCAAACCTTAGGAATCTACACTCATGAAGCGACTCCTCATTACGGGCGCAGCGATCGGTTGCACGATCGTCCCGATGGCCGCGCTGGCGCAAAGCGGCGTCACGCTGTATGGCCTGATCGACGAAGGTCTGAACTATACGAACAATACCAAGCAAGGTTCGGCTGTGCAGATGGAAAGCGGCTTTGCACAAGGCAGCCGATGGGGCGTGAAAGGCAGCGAAGATCTGGGCGGTGGCACGAAGGCCCTCTTTCAACTGGAAAATGGCTTCGACGTCAACTCCGGTGCACTTGGACAGAGTTCGCGCATGTTCGGCCGGCAGGCGTACATCGGTTTGAGCAACACGAAGCTCGGGACCCTGACAATGGGCCGTCAGTATGATTCAGTCGTCGACTATCTCGCCCCGCTTACGGCGAACGGCAATTGGGGCGGCTATCTGTTGTCGCATCCGTACGACAACGACAACTCAGACAATTCGTTCCGACTGAACAACAGCGTGAAGTACACCAGTAACGCCTACGGCGGCTTTTCTTTTGGCGGTCTGTACGGTTTTAGCAATCAGGCGGGTGGCTTTGCTGACAACCGGTCGTATAGCCTCGGCGCACAATTCGTCGCTGCCAACGTTTCAGTCGCAGCGGCGTACATGCAGATCAACAACCCGGGCGGAAACTCCGGTGGGTCGCTTGCAGCCGACGACACGAATTTTTTCGCGAGCCGTCAACAGGTGTGGGGCGCCGGGATTAACTACACGATCGGCTCTGCGATACTCGGCTTCGTATATAGCCACACGGCGCTTAATAACGCGACGGGCTCCGTCTATGTCGGCAACTTCGCGAATACGGCAAGCAGCCTGAAGTTCGACAACTTTGAATTGAACGCGAAGTATCAGTTCCTGAAGAATGCGTTCGTCGGAGCGATGTACAACTACACGATCGGTCACTTCGATAGCGCCGCCGGCGATTCGAAGCCGACGTGGCATCAGGTAGGACTGATGGCGGACTACAACCTGTCGCCGCGTACTGACGTGTACGTGCAGGGTATGTATCAGCACCTGGCGGGCGGCAGTGCGTCCGCGGCGCCGCTCAACACGGCGTTTATCACGGGTGCAGATTCGCCTTCGACGACAGCAAATCAGGTCATCACGCGCGTAGCCATTCGCCACCAGTTCTAACTAGTTCGCGCTTCATCGCGCCATCCCGCGCCCACGCATCGAGAGTCCGCACGTGGGCGCGCGTTCGTCTTCCCTTTGCATCAGTCACACGTGACGCCCCAATCCGTCGGGCTCGTAGAGACGAACGCCGTCGCGCTAACCGGGTCGTTCTGGTACTCGATTGCGTAGAGCTCCTTGTTGCGGCCAATTCTCGTGGCTGGCGGCGGATAGTTGTTCTCCGGTATCGGCAAGAGCCCATCGGCCTGTGCCTGCACCCGTTGCCGGCGTGCTTCGGCGCGCGTCATTCCCGGAATGGCGGTTTGGGCGGAAGCGCTCCAGCCAAAAGTAAGGCTGACCGCGGCGGGTGCGACTGCAACGCTGGAAAGCAGCTTGTTCGTGCTTCTCCTATCAGGTTTGGAATTGTGGACATGGCCATGCTTTCCATTCCGATCGCACGACCTGGCCTTTCTCTGACCACGCGACTACGGATTTGCTATCTGCGTGCGGCGGCTGTCGATTGCATTCCCGAAGCGCGTCCGGTTATCCGGCAGATGACAGACTTGTATTGTGGCTGACCGGAACCGGTAAGCACGGCCCACACATACTCCAGACCAGGCCTGAATTCAAGCAGCAGTTCTACTGCGCGAGCCTTGGGTCGGGCAACTCTATTTGCTATTTATCAGGAATTCGTCATGTGGATTGTGAGGCTCGCCCTGCGCCGCCCGTACACATTCGTGGTACTGGCTCTGCTGATATTCATCGTCGGGCCGCTTTCCATTTTGCGCACGCCGACCGATATCTTCCCGAACATCAATATCCCGGTGGTCAGCATCGTCTGGACGTACAACGGCTTTTCCGCCCAGGACATGGCCAATCGCATCACATCGAATTACGAGCGCGCGCTGAGCTCGGACGTCGACGACATCGAGCATATCGAGTCGCAATCGCTGAACGGGGTCTCGGTGGTGAAGATCTTTTTCCATCCGGGCGCGGACATCAATCGCGCGATCGCCGAGGCAGCGTCGAACTCCGCATCGATCCTGCGCGTGCTGCCGCCCGGCACGCTGCCGCCCAACATCATTACCTATAACGCCTCGACGGTGCCGATCCTGCAACTCGGCCTTTCCAGCGACACGCTCTCCGAGCAGCAGCTCTACGACCTCGGCAACAGCCAGATCCGCACGCAGTTGGCGACGGTACAAGGCGCGTCGGTGCCGCTGCCGTTCGGCGGCAAGGTCCGGCAGATCATGGTCGATATCGACCCGCGCGCATTGCAAGCCAAAGGCCTCGCGCCGCTCGACGTAGTCAACGCCGTCAACGCGCAAAACCTGATCCTGCCGGGCGGCACCGCGAAGATCGGCACGAAGGAATACAACGTGCAGATGAACGGCAGCACGGACACCGTAGCCGCGCTCAACGATCTGCCGATCAAGACGGTGGCCGGCGGCGTGGTGTATGTGCGCGACGTCGCCCATGTGCGCGATGGCTACGCGCCGCAAACCAACATCGTGCGCAGCGACGGCAAACGCGCCGCGCTTCTTACCATCGAAAAGTCCGGCAGCGCGTCGACGCTCACCATCATCCAGCAGGTCAAGGCGATGCTGCCGCATATCGTGGCCGGCTTGCCGAGCGCGCTGCACGTCACCGCACTGTCGGATCAATCGGTGTTCGTGAAGTCGGCCGTCGTGGGCGTGGCGCGCGAAGCGCTGATCGCCGCCGCCCTCACCGCTTTGATGATCCTGCTCTTTCTCGGCAGTTGGCGCGCCACGCTGATCATCGCGGTGTCGATTCCGCTCGCGGTGCTGACCTCGCTGATCGCGCTGTCCGCGCTTGGCCAGACCATCAACATCATGACGCTTGGCGGCCTCGCGCTCGCCGTAGGGATCCTCGTCGACGACGCCACGGTCGCCATCGAAAACATCACGCATCATCTGGAGAACGGCGAGCCGCTGCACGACGCGATCCTGAACGGTTCCGGCGAAATCGCGGTGCCGACGTTCGTATCGACGCTGTCGATCTGCATCGTGTTCGTGCCGATGTTTCTGCTCTCAGGTGTGGCGCGCTATCTGTTCGTGCCGCTCGCCGAGGCGGTGGTGTTCGCCATGATCGCGTCGTACTTTTTCTCGCGCACCCTGGTGCCCACGCTCGCGATGTATCTCATGCGCGCACGCAGCAACGCACTGGTGACGGGTAATGGACCGATTGCGCGCCTGATCCGCTTTCAGGCCGCCTTCGAACATCGCTTCGAGCGGCTGCGCGAACGCTATCGCGGCGTGCTCGGCGCGGCGATAGCGAGTCCGCGGCGGTTCATCGCGATCTTCCTGCTGTTTTGCATCGGCTCGCTCGCGCTGGTGCCGTTTGCGGGCCGCGACTTCTTCCCCGCCGTCGATACTGGCGAGATCCGCCTGCATCTGCGTGCGCCGACCGGCACGCGTATCGAAGACACCGCGCGCCTCACCGACGAAGTCGAAGCCCGTGTGCGCAGCATGATTCCGAAGCAGGAACTCTCGGCGATGCTCGACAATATCGGCGTGCCGGTGAGCGGCATCAATCTGACCTACGACTCATCGGACCCGATCGGCCCGGAAGACGCCGACGTGATGATCACCCTCGCGGCGAAGCACAAACCGACCGCTCAATATGTGGCGAGACTGCGCACAACGCTCGCCAGGGATTTTCCCGGCGTCACGTTCGCCTTTCTGCCCGCCGACATCGTCAGCCAGATTCTCAACTTCGGGCTGCCCGCGCCGATCGATATCCAGATCGTCGGCAACAAGCTCGACGCCAACCGCGTCGTGGCGAACCGCCTGCTCGCGCAACTGCGCGGCGTGCGCGGCCTCGTCGATGCGCGTATCCAACAGCCCGGCGATGCCCCCGCAATCAACGTCAACGTCGATCGTACCCGCGCGAGTCAGGCCGGGTTGTTGCAACGCGACGTGTCGCAGAACCTGCTGATCGCGCTGTCCGGCAGTTCGCAGACCACGCCGAATTTCTGGCTCGATCCGCACAACGGCGTGAGCTATCCGCTGATGGCGATGATGCCGCAGTACGACATCAACTCGTTGCAGGCGCTCGCCAATATTCCGGTCGCGCAAACCGGAGGCACCGGGTCCGGCGTGATGACCACGGCCGCAAACACGGGCGGTCCGGCGCCGCAAAACCTGCTCGGCGCATTGAGCACACTGACACGCGTCACCCAGCAAGCCGTCGTCTCGCACTACAACGTGCAGCCGGTGCTCGACATTTTCGCGTCGGCGCAAGGCCGCGACCTCGGCGGCGTGGCAGCGGACGTGACCCGGCTCGTCGATCAGATCCGACCGCAATTGCCGCCTGGCGCGTCGATCGTCATGCGCGGCCAGGTGCAGGCGATGCACGACTCGTTCAGCGGTCTTGCGAGTGGCCTCGTGTTTGCTATCGCCCTGGTCTACCTGCTGATGGTCGTCAATTTCCAGTCGTGGCTCGACCCGTTCATCATCATCAGCGGCTTGCCGGGCTCGCTCGCGGGCATCGCATGGATGCTGTTCAGCACCGGCACTCGCCTGAGCGTGCCGGCACTCACCGGCACCATTCTGTGCATCGGCATCGCCACGGCCAACAGCATTCTCGTGATCAACACCGCGCGCGAATTTCACCACAGCGGCAAGCCGCCGCTGCTTGCCGCGCTCGAAGCCGGCTTCAGCCGCTTCCGTCCAGTGCTGATGACCGCGCTCGCCATGCTGATCGGGATGCTGCCGATGGCGCTCGGCCTCGGCGATGGCGGCGAACAGAACGCGCCGCTCGGACGCGCCGTGATCGGCGGCCTCGCGCTCGGCACGGTGTCGACCTTGCTGTTCGTCCCGGTCGTCTACGGGATGGTGCATGCGTGGCTCGACAAACGCCGCGCGGCACGCACCGACACACAAGAATCCGGCGTTCCCGCCCACACTCATTGATTCCGACGAGACCTTGCCCATGAACGATTCATCCCTTCCGCCCGAGCTTGGCGAGCGGTCAGAAGCGTCCGCCGAGACCGCCGACACCGCGCGTTTGCATAGCGCCAAGGAAACCCGGCATGCCGGCGCCACGCCGGCAGCGGCCGCCAGCACGAACGCGCGCCGCCGCCTCTGGCCGCTTGCGTTGACCGGACTTGCCGCGGCGTTGCTGATCGTCGGCATCGTGCCGCGACTGCACGCCAGTGCCGCGCTGACGCAACAGACGCAGGCGCAAAGCGTGCTCAGCGTGTCGGTCGTCACACCGCGCGCCGCGCCGGCCATCCACGAACTGCTGCTGCCCGGCGCAGTTACGCCGTTCGCGGAAGCGTCGATCTACGCGCGCACGAGCGGCTACCTGGCACACTGGAACGCCGACATCGGCGCACAGGTCAGAAGCGGCCAGACGCTCGCGACAATCGAAGCCCCCGAGCTCGACGCGCAATTGCGCCAGGCCCGTGCCGACGAAGCCACCGCGCAGGCCAATTTCGACTTCGCCAGGACCACCGCGCAGCGCTGGCAGGAGATGTTGAAAACGCAATCGGTCGCGCAGCAGGACGCCGACACCAAAGTCAGCGACATGGAAGCGCGCCGCGCGATGCTGGCGTCGGCGCAGGCGAACGTCGCGCATCTGGCCGAGCTTGTCTCATACGAGAAGATCACCGCGCCGTTCGACGGCGTGATCACTGCGCGCAACGTCGACGTCGGCGCACTGGTCACGGCGGGCGGCACGCCGGGCACCGCGGGCATGTCGGGCGAACTGTTCCACATCCAGCAGACCGGCGTGCTGCGCGTCTTCGTCGATGTGCCGCAGAACGACGCGCCGTATGTCACGCCGGCGACCGGCGTGTATCTCACCGCCCAGCAGTATCCGGGCCGTCGCATCGCCGCGAAGGTGGCGCGCAGCACCGATTCGATCGATCCGTCGAGCCGCACGCTGCGCGTCGAGATCGACGTCGATAACAAGGATGGCGCGCTGATGCCCGGCGCTTACACGCAGGTGCATCTGCAATTGCGATCGACCACGCCGGCGCTCGACCTGCCTGTCAGCGCCTTGCTGTTCCGGCCGGACGGCGTGACGGTCGCCGTGGTCGATAGCAACGGCCGGGCGCTGCTCAAGACCGTGCATATCGGCCGCGATTTCGGCACGCACGTGGAAATCACGACAGGCCTCGCCGCCACCGACCGCGTGATCGACAACCCCGGCGATTCGCTGAACACCGGCCAGATCGTGCAGATCGCGCCGGCCATGCCTGGCTAAGTGCAACGTCACAGAAAGGATTCACTGATGGTTTCTCTGTCTCTTTCACGGCCGCGGCTGCACCGCACGCTGATGGCCGGGATGATCGGCGCGCTGCTCAGCGCGTGCTCGACCTTGCCCTCCTATCAGCGCCCGAGCGCCGGGATTCCCGCGCAATATGCGGGCACCGCACCCGGCTGGGCGCAGGCCGCACCGGCCGACGCCACGCCGCGCGGCCCATGGTGGACGATCTTCAACGATCCGGTGCTGAATCAACTCGAAGCGCGTATCGACGTGTCGAACCAGACCGTGCGCAAGGCGGTCGCGCAGCTCCAGCAAGCGCGGTCGATGGTGGACTATCAGCGCGCCGGCTTTTTCCCGACGATTACCGCTGGTGTCGCGCAGGATCGCTCGCGGACCTCACAGAATGTCGAAGGCAAATCGCTCGCGGGCAAGACCGTGCCGGACTATTCGGCGGGCGTGTCGGCGAGCTGGGAGCCGGATCTGTTCGGACGCGTGCGCGATAGCGTGAACGGCGCGCAGGCCGACGCCCAGGCGAGCGACGCCGATCTCGAAGGCGTGCGCCTGTCGATGAGCGCCGATCTCGCCGTCGACTATTTCTCCCTGCGCTCGCTCGACACGCAGAAGAAGCTGCTCGACGACAGCGTGACCGCCTACGCGGCCGCGTTGAAACTGCTGCAGCAGCAACTGAAAAACGGTGCGATCGATGCGTCCGCGGTCGCCCAGGCCACGACGCAACTCGAAGCGACGCGCACGCAGGACACCGACATCGACGTGACGCGCGCACAGCTGCAGCACGCGATTGCCACGCTGACCGGCGAGCCGGCTTCGAGCTTCGCGCTGCCGCCGAACGGCTCGGCCGTCACACCGCCCGCGATTCCAGTCGGCTTGCCGTCGCAATTGCTGGAGCGTCGCCCCGACATCGCCGCCGCCGAACGGCGCGTAGCGTCGGCCAATGCGCAGATTGGCGCCGCGCAGGCGGCGTTCTTCCCCGATCTGGTGCTGTCGGCGAGCGCGGGACTGGAAAGCACCTTTTTCGCACCCTGGCTGAGTGCGCCGAGTCTATTCTGGTCGCTCGGCCCGCAACTGGCCGGCACGCTGTTCGACGGCGGCAAGCGCCGCGCCACCCTGCACGGCGCGACGGCGCAATACGACGGCGCGGTCGCGGACTATCGCCAGTCGGTGCTGGTGGCGTTCCAGCAGGTCGAGGACAATCTGTCCGCCTTGCATTCCCTCGCCGACGAAGCCGCCAGCCAGCAGCGCGCCACCACGGCCGCTGAACTGTCGTTGCGGCTCACGACGAACCGATTCAACGCGGGCGCGGTCAGCTATCTCGACGTGGTCACGGCGCAGACGATTGCGTTGACGAATCAGCGTGTCGCCGATCAGATAGCCGCACGGCGGTTGGAGTCGAGTGTGTTGTTGTTGAAAGCGTTGGGTGGGACGTGGGGCGATCAGGCCAAGCGTGCGGCCGGATCTGTGTAAGCGCCTTGGCTACCCTTCACCCGCCCCGCCGAAATACCAGCACAAAGCGCGTACTCCGTGCATCGCTCTGCGCATGCACCGAGCCGCCGTGCAACTCCATGATCGTGCGCACGATCGCAAGCCCGAGCCCCGCCGATCCCGTGGAGCCTCGCGACAAGCCCGATGACGGCAGCGAGCTGCGCGACGGATCGATGCGATAGAAGCGGTCGAAAATCCGATCGAGATGTTCGGCGGCAATAGGCTGTCCTTCATTCGACACGGTCACGCGCACCGCGTCGGCCGATGCGCTCGCGTCCAGCACGATCTCGCCGCCTTGCGGCGTATAACGAATGGCATTGGCCAGCAGATTGCTCACCGCGCGGCGAAACAGTTCGAGATCCGCCGTCAAGCTGGCCGTGCCGCTGACACGCACACGCACTAGCGCCTCTTCGGCAATCCCTTCGAAGTACTCGGCGATATGGCTCAACTCGCGCGCCGCATCGAACTCACGCATGTGCCTGACGAACTGCGGATGTTCAGCGCGCGCCAGAAACAGTACGTTCTCGATCATTCTCGACAGCCGGTCGCACTCTTCCAGATTCGAGGCGAGCAGCGACTCGTATTCATCGACGGAACGCGGCCGGGCGAGCGCGACTTCAGCGGCGCCGCGCATGTTGCTGAGCGGCGTGCGCATGTCGTGCGCCAGGTCGGCGGTGAAACGCGATAAACGCTGAAACCCGTGGTCGACGCGCTCAAGCATGGCGTTCAGCGACGCCACCAGCGTCTCGAGTTCGCTCGGCACACGCGCCACCGCGATCCGCGTATTGAGGCGATTCACCGTGACCAGGCTCGCGCTAGCCGCGATATCGCGCAACGGCCGCAGCGCGGCGCGGATCAGCAGATAACCGAGCAGCATCGCCAGCATCACGCCGGCTACGCCCGCCAGGTGAAGCCTGTCGCGGTAACGGTCCAGCAGCAGCCAGCGGTCGCTCATGTTGCGCGCCACCAGCACGCTCGCCGTTTCGCCGTCGCGTAGACGCGCGTCGGTGAGAATGCCGTGAATCGGCGCGCCGTTGCGGCCGGTCCACTCGCCGATATCGGCCTCGGTGATACGCGCCGAAGCCGCTACGCGCGCGAGCGGCGGCAACGCGGCGAGCGTCGCCGCGCCGGTCGCCGCATTGGGCACGGCAAAAGTCCCGGCGATGTTGTGTTCGACTGCCCGGTTGCCATCGGGATCGAACACTTCCATCGACATGGCCTGATTGCCGAGCACGATGCTGATCAAACGGTCGCCATGCTCGCCAATGCCCTTCGACGTCTCCAGCTCCTCGGCAAGCCGCCGTGCGTGGCGCGCGGCAAGCACGATGTCGAGATTGTCCTGCGCCTTGATCTCCTTTTCGAGCGCGAGATACAGAAAGCTGCCCACCAGCACGAAAACCGCCAGCGTCGTGGCGCCGAAGGCAAGCGCGAGCGTCGCGGCAAGCGAGCGCACGCGCATCAGGCAGTGTCCTTCAGTTCGAACACATAGCCGACGCCGCGCACCGTGTGAATCAGCTTGATGGGAAAGTTGTCGTCGATCTTGGTGCGCAGCCGGCGAATCGCCACCTCGACCACATTGGTGTCGCTATCGAAATTCATGTCCCACACGTACGACGCAATCTGCGTGCGGCTCAGCACTTCTCCCTGACGGCGCGCCAGCAGTTGCAGCAGCGAGAATTCACGCGGCGTGAGATCGATGCGCGTGCCGCCACGTTTCACGCGCCGGCGGTACACATCCATCTCCAGGTCGCCCACCTTGATCCGTTCGCTTTCGCGCGGCGGCCCACGGCGCGCCAGCGTACGCACGCGCGCCAGAAGTTCGACGAACGCAAAAGGTTTGACGAGGTAATCGTCCGCGCCGAGCTCCAGGCCGCGCACGCGGTCGTCGATGTCGTCGCGCGCGGTGAGAAACAGCACCGGCGTGGCGCGCGTGCTGCGCAACGTCTTGACGACGGTCCAGCCGTCCATGCCGGGCAGCATCACGTCGAGCACGATCACGTCGTATTCTTCTTCCTGCGCGAGGATCAGCCCTTGCGGGCCATCGTTCGCGACGTCGACCGCGTAACCGGATTCCTCCAGACCTTTCTTCAGATAGGCCGCTGTTTTTGGCTCGTCCTCGATCACCAGGATTCGCATCGGCTGCTCCGCTTTGCGTTGACCATTAAATCATACAGGCAAGCGCTCCGGCCGGTGATTACGATCCGGTAATGTGCGTTCGCACGGCCACCGGCCATGCCTGCTATCCGTTGAACATGGACATCCGCGGTTTGCTGACCGGTTGACGTGCTCAGGGTCACCTTACCCAATTTAACGCTCAGCGCTCTACAACTCGCTGGCCGAACCGAGACAACTGATGGTGGTGAAGGCGGCTGAACATAACGACTGGATGGGCCGCGTCGACGAAACCTGGTGGCGGGAGGCGATCGGCTTCCTGCTTACGCCTTCGCATTGAAATATGAAAGCACGCTCCGTCCCGTCGAGCTGGAAACGCTTCTATGTCCTCGATGCGAAGAGCAGGCCTGTCGAGGTGTTCGACCACGGCGAGTGGTCGCGCTGGATGACTGAGAACGAACTGATCTTCCGCCGCACGCTGCTGGACGAATCCGGCGTGACGGTCACGACCCGCTTCCGCGGTGTGTCCGAACCGAAAACCGGGGAGGTTTCGCTGCTCGTGACGCGCATCGCCGGAAAGGAAGCGCGAGACAACACGAGCTACGGAGCACGTACGCTCGATGAGGCGCTGAAGCAGCATGAGCGCATCGTGCAGAAAATCCTCCGGATGCTGACCGCGCGGTGATCGCTACAGCGCGACGATTCTCCGCGAGACGCAAATGCCACAGAAGGCGCAAGGGCGTGTAGATTAGGACCTTGTTGCGACCCGCCACTGTGTCTTCGAATCGGTCGCCATCCGAGTCAGTCCTGATGTTGCACAGGAGCAGGCATGAACACGAAGCACAGCAAGAAAGGTCATCTCGAAGCCGCGGCGTCACACCACGAGCAGGCCGCGCGACATCACCGCGAGGCGTCGCGGCATTTCGATGACGGTCAAGACTTTGCCCACGCCGCACATCAGGCGATGATGGCCCATGGCCACACGTTGCATGCGATCGATCAGGCACACGACGCTGGCGCGCACAGCGCCAATACGCCATCAATACCGCCTCCATCGACCGGCTCAACCGTAAGTGCCGCGGACGTGGCAAAACATCATGCGGCGGCCGTGGAGCTTCACACGCAGGCGGCGCAGCATATGCGCCACGCCGTCAAGCTCTTCGATCAGGATCGTAGCGCGGCCTCCCACGACGCACAGCTAGCGCTCTCCCTTGCACTGCGCGCTTTGTCCCATGGCAACGAAGCAGCCAGACTATTTGTCAAGCTCGCTGCCAGTGGTGCATCGTGAGTTAAGGCCGGTTGAATTCAGGCCAGTCACATCTAATTTGGTGGAGTATTCGGAGTGGTGCAGTATCCGCTTATACCCATTCTTGAGCGCACCGAAAGCTGAATCGCTTTCTGCACGGCACGCACGCCGTACAGCACCAGGTTGTCGCGCGGATCTACGGTCGTGGGCCTGCCGCAAAGATCCGCGCATTGATAGGTGTGGCGCAATCCAGCACGCCACTCGCGACTAGGCCTTTCGCTCCAGCAGGTCTGTTGCGAAAGACTTCGCATGCGCTAAAGCCTCTTGCGCGTCGAGGAATACACCGAGCTGATCCCAGTGCTCTTCGACCGAGTACGTTCCTTTCATACCGAGTGCCCTCTGAACGCGCAATTGCGCTGCGTACCTGCCGTCCTCCAATGGTCGGGCAGTCGCAAATACCTTATGCGGAAGATCGGATCTTTCTGGCGGATCCAACTCGACAGGACCGCCACGTACGCCGATTTCTTTCAACTCGTACATGGTTCCGGCCGCCGCGGATCACGAGTCTGCCGAAGTCCCGAAAGCTATGCAGAATGAACACGTTCAACGGGAGATGGTCGATATTGCGCAGCTCCAAGTCGAAGTCGTCGACCAGCCCGCATCGTGCGGCCAGCAAAAGCGCGAGTGCAAAACTCTTCAGTGGCCGCGCGACGAGCGACCGCGCCGCGCTGTAATCGCCGTTGGTCGTGGCATGAAGATAGGCGAGCACGTTGCCGGGCAAAGTCGATGGAACGGCCAGCCTGCCCCGATGCTGCACGATGCGGTTAAATAGCACCCCGACGGATACTTCGAGAAGCGCAGTCAGGCCGAGCGACAGCGCGGCATGCGCAAGCGTCAGCAAATACGGAGTTTCCTCGTCACTCATGTCGCACAGCGCCGACGCATACTCATCCACGATGGACCCTGCCAGAGTTTCGAAGGGTGCGCCGCACGCGTCTGATCATCAGTAAGCGTGTCGCCGAAACCGTCTTGACGCGGAGTTGAGTTACATACGCGCGGGAAGCTGAGCGGCAACGGCCCACGGCGTGAGGTCGCCGACGCGATTGATGGGATGATCGGCGACGCGAGCGAGTACGAAGCGCAGATCTGCCTCGGGATCAACGTTGTTGAGCTTCGCGGTGCCGATCAGGCTACAGATCGCTGCGGCACGTTCGCCGACCATGCGATTAACCGCATCGACGAACTCGCACCGTGGGTCTTCGCCGATCAGCTCCGCACTGCGGTCTGAAGACCCCGGTCACCGGTCAACCCGTTGCTGGTGCCACGCTTACCTGCACACAGAGATGGCCTGATCCGTTGTCGGCACGTCGAAGCGCCCATCGTTGCGTTCCCGCTGATCGGCGTCATCGGCTCCGTGCACCACTTAGCTCCCGCGATTGAGTTCGCGGTTCAGCGCGGTCATTTCGTCAGTGCTCGGGAAAGCGGGGTACGCGCCGAGTCGGTCCATGAGCGTCTGGAGGTTCTGCGGCGCACGGGCCTTGTCCGCTGCCGCGAGCGCTTTGCGCAGGTCATGCGCCGTCAGGGAGGTGCAATAGGCCGGCGTGCCCGGCTGCTGGCGCCAGGAGTCGGCAAGGCTTCCCGCATCGACCGGCTCGAACCCGGTTTCGTCCACCAGCGTCTGCGCGATCGCCTTGGCGGCCGCGTCATCGCCAGCAACAGGTACGGCGATGCGATCGGCTGCGCCGCGCGGCTTTCCCCCGTCAGCAAGCACGCCCGCCAGAATGGCGTTAAACGTTTTCACGACCGGGCGGCCGAAGTGGGCGCCAGACCAGACGCTCTCGGGCTTGCCGTCGTCGACTTCGGCGATATTGCCATCTCGCACGGGATAGTAATTCGAGGTGTCTATGACGACGACGTCCGCCGGCACATCGGCGAACAGGCCGGCGAGCTCCGGGTTGTTCTTGAAAGGAATGGAAAGGACTACGACGTCGACGTCCTTGACCGCTTCGGCCGGAGTGACCGGTTCCGCGCCCACCTTTTGGGCCAACTGGCGTAGTTCGTCGGGGGGGCGGGTTGAGGCCAGCTTGATGCTGTGCCCGTTCGAGGAAAATTTTTGCGCGAGCGTTGCGCCGATGTTGCCTGCGCCGATGATGCCTATTTTCATGTTCGTCTCTCCTAACTGTCGCGAGTGTCGGCTGCAAGCCAACGAGGGTGAAGTTGATCGCAGCCGAGGTGAGGCTGCGTCCGCTACGTCAGACGGCCTTACGGGAGCCGATGATCGCCTTGGTCTCCAGGTATTCGCCGAAGGCAACCTCGCCCCATTCGCGTCCGTTGCCCGATTGCTTGTACCCGCCAAACGGCGCGGCAAAGTCCATGTCGGCATAGTTCAGCGTGACCTGGCCGGCGCGCAGCCTGCGCGCGACCCGCTCGGCCTGGACCGGCTCGCCCTGGACGTAAGCCGCCAGCCCGAACACCGTATCGTTGGCGATGGCGATGGCGTCGGCTTCATCGGCATAACCGATGATTGCGAGAACCGGACCGAAGATCTCCTGCTGTGCGATCGCCATATCGTTCTTCACATTGGCGAAGACGGTCGGGCGAACATAGAAGCCCGTTTCCAGTCCCTCGGGACGGCCAGGACCGCCGGTGACGAGCGTCGCGCCTTCATCGATGCCGGACTGGATCAGGCGCTGGATCTTGTTCCACTGCGCCTCAGATACGACCGGTCCCATCTTCGCGCTGCTAGCCGGATGCCCCACGACCCACTGCTCAGCTGCGGCCAGGGCAAGCTCGGAGGCCTCCGCCATCCGCTCGGCGGGAACCAGCATCCGCGTGGGCGCACCGCAGGATTGACCGCTATTGATCATGACGCCCGCGACGCCCGCCGCCACAGCCGACGCCAGATCGGCGCTGGGCAGGAGGATGTTGGGCGACTTGCCGCCCAGTTCCTGATGCACGCGCTTCACCGTCTGGGCTGCATTGCGCGCCACCTGGATGCCGGCTGGCGTGGATCCGGTGAACGAGACGAGATCGACATCGGGATGGGCGGTCAGGGCATTGCCCACGCCTGCTCCGTCGCCTTGCACGAGGTTGAACACGCCCGCAGGCGTCTGAGCCTCATGAATGATCTCGGCGAAGATCGTCGCCGAATACGGCGAGATTTCCGAGGGCTTCACGACCATCGTGCAACCGGTCGCCAGCGCCGCGGCGACCTTGCAGGCGATCTGGTTGAGCGGCCAGTTCCAAGGGGTGATGAGCGCACAGACCCCGATCGGCTCACGCACGATGTGTGCAGTGCCGTGGGGACCCTCGAAACTATAGCCCGCGAGCGCAGTCCGACCGATCTGAAGGTGGCCGAGACCGACGGGCACCTGATACTGCTCGGCAAGCCAAAGCGGCGCGCCCATCTCCTCCGAAACGGCTTGGGCCAGATCCCTGGCACGCCTCTGGTAGCCGGCGATGATACGGTCGAAGAGCGCAAGACGGTCCTCGGCCGAAGTCAGCGAGAAGGTCTCGAACGCAGCGCGAGCTGCGGCGACCGCTCGGTCGACGTCGCGGGCGTCGCCGATCGCAACCTGGCCGGACACAGATTCATCCGCGGGGTTGATGACATCGATCACGGTGTCGCCGGCAGGCTCTACCCACGATCCGTTGATATAGAACTGAAGACTGTTTTGCATATCCGGGCTCTCCATCTTCGTCAAAAGAGGCCAAGGTATACGCCGTAGACCTGGGCGTCAATTAGGCACCTAGAGTAGCTCAGGTAGGCTTGAGGATACCGCGTGCCATGGGCCAACCCGTTCGGCGGCGGTGTCCCGGTCGCCCTCACAGGCCCTGGTCGACAGGGCCTGCAGGTCGCGCATCAAGCAAACTGCCGATGTTCTGATCCTTCCGCCAACGCGCTTCCGCCCGCCGCCGCGTCGAATGCCTGGCGCGCGGCCTCGACCTCGGAAAACCTGGTGAGCGTCCACTCATGCAGTGCCCGCAATGGCGGCTGCAACGTGCGCCCAAGTGGCGTGATCTGATACTGCACCGCCACCGGAGACAGCGAAACGACCGTCCTCGAGACCAGGCCGTTGCGCTCGAGCCGGCGAAGACTCTGGGTGAGCGCCTTCTGCGTGACGCCTTCGAGGCGCCGCCGGATGGCGTTGAAACGCTGCGGCCCGTCGTCCAGCACGGCCAGCACCATCATCGACCACTTGTCCGCGATCTGGTCGAAGAGTGCGCGGCTGGGACAGTCAGACGAAAAGCATTTCAGTTCGGGAACGGGCATGGTGGTTTCCTTCGATACACCTGGGCGACTTCAGGTGCCTAATTGACGGCAGGTATCAAACATATACCATGATGCCTTTGTTTGCAACGGAGCCTGTTCAATGTCTCACCCCGATACCAGCACCCTGTTTCGTCCCTTCTCAATCCGCTCGCTCAACCTGAAGAACCGGATCGTCATGGCCCCGATGACGCGGCTCTTTGCCCCCGAGGGCGTGCCTGGCGACGCGAACGTCGCCTATTACCGGCGCCGCGCGGAAGGGCGCGTGGGGCTTATTCTGTCCGAAGGGACGGTCATTGACCGTCCTGCATCACGCAACGACGGCGGCATTCCGTTGTTTCATGGCGAGGCCGCGCTAGCCGGTTGGAAAGATGTGATCGATGCCGTCCACGACGCAGGCGGACGTATGGCGCCCCAGATCTGGCACACCGGTTCCACCCGTTACCTCAACAACTGGGAGCCCGATGCGCCGGTCGAGAGCCCATCCGGGCTAGTCGCGCCCGGCGATCCTCGCGGCGTTGCTATGACCGAAGAGGACATCGCGGATACGGTTGCCGCCTTCGCCAACGCGGCAAGAGACGCCAAAGCGCTCGGCTTCGACGCGGCAGAGATCCATGGCGCCCATGGCTATCTGATCGACCAGTTTTTTTGGCCGGGGACCAACCAGCGGACCGATCGCTATGGCGGGCCGACGGTCAAGGAGCGGTCCCGCTTCGCAAGTGAGATTGTCGCTGCCGTGCGAGATGCCGTCGGTCCGGATTTCCCCATCATCATGCGGTTCAGTCAGTGGAAGCAGCAGGATTTGAGCGTGCGCGTCGCCGAGACCCCGGCGATCATGGAGGACTGGCTACTGCCGCTGGTTGAAGCCGGGGTCGATGTCCTGCACTGCTCGCAGCGACGCTTCTGGGAACCCGAGTTTCCTGAGATCGATGGCGAAAACGGGCTAAATTTTGCCGGCTGGGCCAAGAAGGTGACGGGTGCCGCGACGATCAGCGTCGGATCGGTCGGGCTTGAAAAGGATTTCGCCACCGCCTTTTCCGGCGAGGGATCGACCCCTGCGAGCCTGGACCGTCTCGTCGAGCGAATGGAACGCGACGAGTTCGATCTGATCGCCGTTGGCAGGGCCATTCTCCACGACCCAAGCTGGGTCAAAAAGGTTGAACACGGCGAATACGGCGCGCTGAAAGGGTTCGACGCGGCAGCGCTCGCCGAATTGGTCTGACGGTGAGTTCGAGGACGGGAACATTCTTCGAACCCGTCCTCTTCGGTATCCGAATTTCACGCTTTCATCTGTTTTGAGCTTCCCTCGATAGTCCACCCAAACGTCAACGCCAGGACTTTTGTAGCCCTTCCCCAGGTTCGCCAGCCGCCGAGCCAGATGTGCCCATGACTTCACCGATACTCTCGCATGAGCATGCTGCCGCTGCGCGGTTGGTTAGGTTCCTGGACGCCGGAAACAATCGGAGCCGCTGTCGGCCGCTGTTTTGCGCGACGCTTGTCCGCTGACCGCAAATGAAGGGGTGGAAAGCCCCAACTATCCGGGCCTTCACTTTCAGCCGCGAAGCGGCTACGTTTTTGTCGGCGCCCGGGCTGAGCCTTGCGCCGCAATGCTCTCCACGAGGTCCATTCCGCTCGTCGGCGAACAGCCGGATTGCCTGTCCGCCCGAACGCTGCGCTGTCACGACCTGGTCGAGCTCACGTCGGTGCGTAGGCCTGGCATTTTGTGTTGATCGTCCAATTCGTTCGGCAGCGCGGAATTCCGTGGCTGGTTGCTGGGCGCGTGTTATCTGATCTAACGACAGATGCCAGCTTGCCAACAATTCGCGGGCTCGAAGAACCGGGGTTACACCCCCCGGATCCGGTTTTCTGATCGCGGATGAGCCTGGCTGACCGGCGGCTGTGTCGACGATCACCGCGGCCGTCGCGCTCGGCACGATGTGCAATTCACGGGTGCGAAACGGCAGCGAACATTGCGGGTCGGTCAGTGTTTGACGCACCCGGCGCGCGAGTCCCCAACGCATGGTCCAGAACATGTCCGTGTTCGACCAGACGCGGATATTCAGCACCGCCGTGCTGTCGTCGAAGCGGATGACCATCACCTGCGGCGCGGGATCGCGGAGCGCACGCGGGTCGGCTGCGGCGAGCGTGCGCAGCGCCCCAAGCGCGCGATCCACATCGTCACCGCCTTTGTGGCTGCCCTCGCTCTCGCTGCTCCCATTACGGTTTTTGCCGCAGCAAACGTCGCAGCAAACCATCCACTGACCCGCGCGGAAGTCCGTGAGCAACTGGTCGAGATCGAAGCGGTGGGCCACAACCCGGCCCATGCGAACGCGAGCGAATATCCGGTGGACATCCAGGCCGCCGAAGCCAAGGTCGATGCCCATCGGGGGGGCACGTCCGGAGTGAGCGGCAGTCACGCAGTGACCGTCGTGGCAGTCAGTGAAGAAGTGATTGAGATTGAGATTGATAGCGCTGCCGACACGTCCGGAGTGGGTGGCGTCGTAAGCGGCTCGTCCGCAACGGGCGGTCATGCTTACAAGAGCGACGCAGCTCGCACCGGTCCGGGCTCGGTCTACTTCGGTCACTAACCGGCTGACAGGCGACTGACACACCGTCCGCCTGTCTTTCCATAGAAGTGCGCAGAAACACTGCGCGCCACATATACACCAACTGGCTCGGGGAAACGTCATCGCCGTCAAACGCGACCGTTTCATCAATCACTTCTTCTGTCGAGGCAGCCATGAAATCGAAACTACTCACGCACTTCATGATCGCCGCACTGCTTGGTGCGTCGATCCCTGCTTTTGCCCAGCCTCACGACAATCAGCGTCACGATGACCGGTCGGCGCACGGCCCGCAACCACACGAGATGCGTCCGCCCCCCAGGCACGGTCATGGCCCCATGTCGCACGAGGCCTATAACGGCCGGCCGGGCGGCCCGATGCCGCATGCCGACTGGCGCCAGGGCGACCGGCTTCCTCCTGAGTACCGCGATCACAACTACGTGGTCGACGACTGGCGCGGCCACGGACTGCAACCGCCGCCGCGAGGCTATCACTGGGTTGGGGTCAACGGCGATTACGTGCTCGCCGCAATCGCAACTGGCATCATTGCGGATGTCCTGTTCTCCGGCCACTAACACCGGCGGCAACATGTTAAACGCGTTGAATTCATCCACGCAGGCAGCGGCCGTGCACTATTTCGACGAGCAGCCGCGATTCATTCCGTTCAGTCGGTTAGCTTTGCTACGCACCACGCTGTACGATTAACTAATACGTGCTACGCGGCGTGGCCAAACCGATGAGCGTGGCAGAGTACGAGCTCATGCGTGAAGTGCCGGCTGCCTAGGGCCTGTTTACGCTAATCACGGGCTTGCGAACGTGCCTTTCCGCGCGCAGTGCAACGAGAGAGGAGCACCGTTTGCCCGCGCCAAACAAGCGACGACCGACGCCGCAATACGGGCGGAAAGGCACGTTCCCCTGTTTTAAAAAAACTTCAAGGCGCTGGCGGCCAGAAGGGCCGATCGCCCCGTCATGCTCCTTGCGAAAACGTCGAGTATTCGTTGCGTCGCAATCCTTGCGCTCGGCCCTTCTGGCGGCCAGCGCAAGCCCGTTATTAGCGTGAACAGGCCCTAGGAAACCGGACCGCCGACCATCGGCTTCCAACGAAAAAATCGGCGCAAGTTCGGTTCCTTCGGGTGGAACTACTGGCGGGTTAGACGGTCCCTTCGAGCAGCACAAAGTTACCGGTCGCGGCCCCGGCGCGCAGCGCCTTCGCTGCCTGATATTCAGGGCTCTCATAGAACGCCTTGGCATCCGCGAACGAATCGAACTCGATCACCATGTGTTTCGTGTGCGTACCGCCTTCTACATGCTCATGTTTGCCTGAGACTGCAACGATTTTCGGCGCAACATGTTTCGTTGAAAAGCTTGCTATTGCTTCGCCTGCGGCTTTTGAGTAGATCGCATAGGCGGCTGCATCCGTGATGTTTACGTGTGCGACGAGGTAGCCTTTTGGCACGGGTTCCTGATGCATGGCTTGATCTCCTGTTGTTCGCGGCTGAACGACGTGTGCAGCTCGAACGTCGGATCATGCCTGCAGCATCCACGCGGATAAAGCCGTCCCTGTGGACAACAGCATTCGAGCCGCATCAACAATGCTGCGACGCATTGGCCTGGCAATGCGGCCCGAAGCCGGCGTCGATTGTCGCACCCTGCGCGGTTGCGATGCGGGGCCAGGCAGAAAGCGATTCACCCGCCGAAGAAGTTCTTGCCGCTTGATCGGCTCGACCGGCGTCAAGCAGCAGACAACTACATCCGCATGGGCGCGCGATACGCCTCAGAGCTGCTTACGATCCAGCCACTGTTGTAGTCTGCGGTCACTGGCGCAGCCTAGCGTATCTGAGGCCACGAGGTCGCCTATAAGATAGGTATTCTTATATTTGCAGCGAGATTCTGTTGCGTAACCGCACCGATGCCGCGCACTCCACTCAGCACGCCGTGCCCGAGCGCGCAAAGCTGGCACGCATTATCAGGGGCGCGAAGCAATTTGCTTCATGGTCGCCCTGTCAGACATCCGTGCGAATGGACCTTCCAATTGCTCACCTGCCCGACTCCCCGGATGACGCCCTGCGCCCCGAGGCGTGTCCCGACCGCCGATTTCTGACGCAGCGAATGACGTTCCGGTCACATGCTGCTTCGGGACGCGTCACCGGCCAGCGGGGTCAATTCGCTGGACAGCGCCACAGCCCCTCCTTCCAGCATCTTTTTCCGGCCCGCTTCTCTCACGGCGATACTTTCGTCCAGTTGCCGCTCGAGACCGGCGTCTGCGTTGTCAGTCCTCCATCGTGCGACGCAATGCCTCTGACGCGTCAGGTGCGCCAGGTCGAGCGCCTGTTTCGCCAGCCTGGCGCACTCGCACTCCACGTCGTCGCAAACATCTGGAGGAAGGGCATATTTCCAGGTCGAACTGACATACTCCCGGGCATGGTGGACTGTCGCCGGAAAGTCTCGCAGCACGGACGTGATTTGGTGATTGAGCCCCGGACATGCCCGGCAGCGGGCACGGTGCTGCCCGGCCCGTGTGGCCTCGCTGCCATGAACGACGTCGAGGCGATTGCGGCGTGGCTCGGGCTGCACGAATCGGCGCACATGGTGCGCGCCTACCGGCGCGAAGCCGAACGGCTGGTACTGTGGGCCGTCGTCGAGCGCCGACTGCCGCTCTCCTCGCTCACCGCCGGGGACGCGACAGCCTTCCGCGCCTTCCTGCGGAGTCCTGTGCCCGCTGCGCGCTGGACCGGGCCACCCCTCCCCGCGCACGTCGCCGGCGTGGCGGCCATTCGCGCGGGGGCCCACCCCGCGCTCAGCCGCCTACGCGCTGTCGGTGCTGCGCGCCCTCTTTGCCTGGCTGGTCGACCAGCATTACATAATCATCAATCCGTTTGCCGGCGTGACGGTCCGCGGCGCTCACCCGCGCACCCCATTCGACGCCGCGCACGCTCTCGAAGGGCGCGAGTGGAAAACCGTACGCGCGTTTGCAGACCGGCTCGAATGCGCCGGCTGGAAGCCACCCGCGGCACACCGACTGCGCTTCATGCTGGATTTCGGTTACGCCACCGGGTTGCGTGCGCACGAGTTCGTGGCAGCGACGCTCGGCGACATCGAGGTGGAGACGCGTGGCACGTGGTGGATGGAGGTGACCGGTAAGGGGGCCAAGCCTGGCCGCGTGGCGCTGCCACCGCTCGCACGCGATGCCTTGCGCCGCTACCTCAGGTCACGGAGCCTGCCGGTCAATCGGAACCGATGGACGCCAGCCACACCGCTGATAGGTGCACTCGACCGAAATCGGGAAACGGGCCGGAGGGGCGGTCACGGCGCGTCGGGTAATACCGGCATCAGCGTGACGCGGCTGCGGCAGGTGGTGGGTGAGCTTTTCCAGGAGGCAGGGAACATGTCCTGGCGCGCAATCCGGCGCTCGCCGCAAAGCTGCGGCACGCCAGTCCCCACTGGCTTCGTCACACGCATGCCACGCACGCGCTCGACGCCGGGGTCGAACTTGTGACGGTGCGCGACAATCTCCGCCATGCCTCGATCGCGACGACCTCGACCTACCTGCACGGCGAAGAGGCGAAGCGCGCACGCCAGGTCAGCGCAGCGTTCCGGCGTCAGCCACCTCGCCAACCGCGATGCGAGGACAGATTTCGTTCGACCCGGTAGTCGAACGTTGGCGCGAGTGTATCCCCTGACATCTTAGGCACCGGAACGGCACCGGGTTGAACGCATCGATTATCGACATTTAGCACGCAGACTTTGTTGTACCCAACGACGAACCTTGCGCCCCCCGCAGACTTTGTTGTGCGCCCATAGATCGCAAAAAAGAGTTTGACAGACTGTCTTAAGATATATATCGTAAGATGCATCTTACGACACTCATAGGAGAGTCCCAGATGCGTCATCCTCATCATTTTTCCGGTCCGCGCGGCGCGCGCGACCGTTTTCATGGCGGTTTCGGCCTTCCGTCGCCGCAGGCGAGCGAAGTCGCCGACCTCGGCGCCTCCGAAGCATGCGCTTCCTCCGGCGCCCGCCACCACTACCTGCTGCACGTTTTGCGTCACGCCTTTGGCCGCCATCACGAGGGGCGCTTCGGCGGCCGTGGCGCACGCTTCGGCGGTGGTTTCGGCGGTCCGGGCGGATACGGTAGTTTCGGCGGCGGCCCCGGCGGCTTCGGCGGCGACGGCGATGGTTTCCCGCGTGGCCGCAAATTCAGCTCCGACGATCTGCAACTGCTGCTGCTATCGCTGATCGAAGCGCAGCCGAGTCACGGCTACGAGTTGATCAAGGCGCTCGAAACGCGCTCGAACGGCTTCTACAGCCCGAGCCCCGGCATGGTCTATCCAGCACTGACCTATCTCGAAGAACTCGGCTACGTCACCGTGCAGCTCGAAGGCAACCGCAAGCGCTATGAACTGGCGGATGCGGGCCGCGAATATCTGGCCGCGAACCGCGAGCGCGTCGAGCTGATGCTCGCGCGACTTTCGCATATCGCACGCAAGATGGATTCGGTGCGCCGCGCGTTTGCCGGCGAGGAGCCGGCCGACATCAGCGAAGGCGGCTGGGTGCCCGAGCTGAATGAAGCGCGCCGCACGCTGAAGAACGCGCTGCTGCGCCGCGACAACGCGCCGGCCGACGAACAGCGCCGCATCGCAGCGATTCTGATGCGCGCGGCCAAAGAAATCGAAGGCGGCAGCCGTGGCGACATCGCAAAGCCCGGCAACGACAGCGAGCCGACCGCCTGACAACGCGCGCCCGTCCACGAGGCGACCCGCGCGCCCTCCTGAACCGAACCGGAGCATCGCCCACATGCAAGAGCAACACACTCGCCCTGATCTCGCCGTGCATCGCGTACGGCATCCGTTGAAGTTTCGTCTGCTGCAGGTCAAGCAGGTACGCGCGCTGACGCCGCACCTGATTCGCGTGACCTTCACCGGCGACGATCTGCACGACTTCGTCTCAGCCTCGTTCGACGACCACATCAAGGTCTTCTTCCCCGACCTCGGCGCCGACAAACCTACGCTGCCGCAAGCCGGCCCCGACGGCCCGGTGTTCCCGGAAGGCAAGCGGCCGACCGCGCGGGATTTCACGCCGCGCCGTTTCGATCGCGACGCCCGCGAGCTCGACATCGAGTTCGCGATGCACGACGCGGGCCCCGCAGCGACGTGGGCCGCGCAGGCGCAGGTGGGCCAGTATCTGGGCGTCGGCGGCCCGCGCGGTTCGCTGGTGATTCCGACCGGCTTCGACTGGCATCTGCTGATCGGCGACGACACCGCGCTGCCCGCGATCGCGCGCCGTCTCGAAGAGTTGCCTGCCGCCACGCGCGTCGCCGCGGTGATCGAGGTCGCCGATCCGTCGGCTCGCATCGAGTTCACGACGCAGGCCGAGTTGCATCTCGTCTGGTGCTATCGCAACGAAGCCAACACGCAAAACGGCACGCGCGGCGAACCGCTGTTGCACGCGGTGCGCGAGATCTGGCTGCCGGAGAACGGCGAAGGCTACGTGTGGGCCGCAGGCGAAGCGGCAACGATCCGCGCGGTGCGTCAGCATCTATGCGGCGAGCGCGGCGTCGACAAAACGCGGATTCGCGCGGCCAGCTACTGGAAACAGGGCGCGGTCGCGGTCCACGAAACGATCGACGACTGAGCTTCTGCTCGCGTCGCGCGCGGCATTAGCGACGTACTTCGAACGACAACAAAAGGAAATCAACCGATGTACTCAATCACTGCACGGCACGAGCGTCGTTTGTTGTGGCTGCTCGCGCTCACGCAGTTCACGATCATCATGGACTTCATGGTGATGATGCCGCTCGGCCCGCAGATCATGAGCGCGTTCCAGATCGCGCCGGCCGCGTTCGCGACGGCCGTATCCGCGTATTCGTGGTGCTCGGGGCTGTCGGGCCTGTTCGCGGCGACCTATATCGACCGCTTCGACCGGCGCCGTCTGCTGCTCACCATTTACGCGCTGTTCGCGCTGTCGAACCTCGCGTGCGCGCTCGCGTCGAGCTTCGCGCTGCTGCTCGCTGCGCGCGCGTTCGCGGGCATCACGGGCGGCGTGCTCGGCTCCGTGATCATGGCGATCGTCGGCGACGTGATCCCCCTGCAACGGCGTGGCGCCGCGACCGGCACGATCATGACCGCGTTCTCGCTCGCGGCGATCGCCGGCGTGCCGGCCGGCGTGATGCTCGGCGCGCAGTTCGGCTGGGCGGCGCCGTTCTTCCTGCTGGTCGCGTTGTCGCTGCTGGTGTGGTTCGCGGCCTCGCAACAGGTGCCATCGCTGGCCGCGCATCTGAGCCGCCGGCAGCCGCCGCTCGCGGAAGTACTGCCCGAGCTGTGGCGCCTGCTGAGCAACCGAAGCCATCTGAACGCGTTCGCGCTGACGTTCATGATGATGATCGCGCACATGCTGGTGATCCCGTTCATCGCGCCGATGCTGGTCGCCAATCACGGCGTCGCGCCGCGACAGCTGTCGTGGCTTTACATGGCCGGCGGTGCGGCGACCTTCTTCACGTCGCGCCTCGTCGGCAGATTCGCCGACCGCTTCGGCACGCAGCGCGTGTTCCGCTGCGCGGCGCTGCTGTCGTTCGTGCCGGTGCTGTTCATCACGCATCTGCCGAACCTGCCGTTCTACGCGCTCGTGCTGTTCTTCCCGTGCTTCCTCGTGTTGATGAACGGCCGCATGGTGCCCATGCAGGCACTGCTGACCACGGTCCCCGAGCCCGCGCGACGCGGTGCGTTCCTGAGCGCGAACAGCGCGCTGCAGGCGCTCGGCACCGGCACCGGCGCGTGGCTCGGCGGCTTGATGCTGAGCACGTCGGCTGATGGCCGCATCGACGGATATGGAGCCGTCGGCTGGGCGGCAGTGGCGGTCGCATGCGCGGCGGTGCTGTGGGTCTCGCGCGTGAAGGGCGCGCCGCGCGAAGTGGCGGCGGCCAGCGCCGCTGGCGCGACGATGCCTCGCGCCGGCATTGAAGCTCACATCGCTGGAGAAGGTTAGCGATGCCAGGCGGCGCGCGGTGTCGCTTCGCCCACTGCGCGCCGCGCGTTACGCCTCATCGTCGGTGCTGCCCGTCAGCGCGCGCCGCGCGGCCTCGCCCTGCCCGTGCGACGCCGTGTAAAACACGCGCGCCCGGCCGATCACGATTTTCAGCGTCGCGATGACGGGCACCGCGAGAAAAATCCCAGCGACGCCGCCAAGCTGATCGCCCGCGAGCAGTCCGACGATTACCAGAAACGGACTGACCTCCACGCCTTCGCTCATCAGATACGGATTGAGCACGTAGTCCTGGAACAGCCGGTACAGTCCGATAAAAATCACGAGCCACAACAGGTGCGGATAGCCGCTGAATACGGCTACCACGAGCGTGATCGCGACCGCGGCAAGCGGCCCCGCGAACGGCACGAATTCGAGCATCCCCGCGCTGACCGCGAGCAGAAACGCGTACGGCACGCCGAGCAGCGAAAACACGACGCCGTAGCTAAATAGCGTGGCGAGCGACAGCAACAGCAGCGCGCGCACGTACTTGGACAGCAGCACGTTCAGATCGTCGACGATCTCGTTCCACAGCACGCGATGCCGGCTGTTCAGCAACGCCAGAAACGCGTCGCGCATCCGTTCGCCGTCCTTGATCAGCAGGAAGCTCAGAATCGGAATCAGCACCAGGTAGATCAGGTTGCTCGCCGCATGAACGACGCCGAGCCCGAGGCTGCGCGCCAACGGCACGGCCTTGTCGGAACCGGTCTCGATCTGGCTGCGCACGAAATCGACGATCCGCTCGCGCAGCGGTTCGAGAAAATGCGGAAGCGGAAAACGGTTCGGCACATCGGTGCGCAGAAGTGCGGGCAGTTGCGTGACGAGGCGCGTCGCCTGATCCTGCAATTCCACGCCGAACACTGAGCCAACCACCGCGAGCAGCGCGACCACGACGACGAACACGACCGCGATCGACACGACGCGCGGCATGCGGCGCGGCCTCACGCGTTCGACCAGCACCACCATCGGGTAGATCAGATAGCTGAAAAACACCGCGAACACGACGACGAGCACCGTCGTCGACGCGATATAGATGAGGAAAAATAGCAGCGCGAGCAGAGACGCGGTCCAGATTTTCCTGGCCGCGCCGACGTCGAATCCCAGCATGAAGCGTCCTCGAATGGGCGATGCGGCGCCGACGCGACGAGTGCGCCGGCTGACTCTGGACCGTAACAGAAATTTACACGTTCCGTGTGTCCGAACGCCGCGCCGAGAGGGCGCGACGCGGCGAGCACCGGCAGCGTGCGAGGCGCTACGCACGCGGTGCGTCATTGCACGGCTTGCGTGCCTGACTTGATGCGCCCGAAACCGGGGGGCAGGATAAATGAGGCTGCGGGTATGTGAAGTTTCGGCTCGCTAACTCTTCACACGCTCTCGTACCTCTTCGGTTTCTTCGCCGATTCTCGCCTGTATCCTACCGGCTATTTTTTCGGCCGCCCCTTCGGCCTGTTTCGCGCGATTGCCGGTGACCTTGCCAATCGCTTCCTTGACCGAGCCCTTGAGCTCCTTCGCTGTACCTTCTACACGATTCCTGTCCATGGTGCCTTCCTGCTAGGTTTGACTGTGGAGTTGCCTGCTGGCGTTGCAACGAAACAGCCAACGTACGGCGCGACGCGCCTCGTCATGGCGCGGATCGCTTCGCCAGAGGCGATCCGCGTCGGAGCAACCTGAAAATTCCTAGCATTCATCGTTCCCGATATCCAGTGCGCCGCGCATCGTCATCTCACCGTGACGGTGTCCTTCGCGGCGTCGTTGGCGGCATCCTTGCCGTGAGCCGGATCAGGATCATCATCTTTCGCGCCATGAAAGATATGCTTGAAAAGTTCCTTGTTCTTTGCGCCATTCAAGAGGTTTCGCAGCGCGGCTTCGTCATCGGCCGGCTTGAACGAAAGCACTCTCTTGCGGTAGCGCTCCCTGCGTTCATCGAGCATGTAACTCGCCGGTAGCGGCAGTTCGCGCCAGCCCACGTCTAGATCGATGCCTTCGAAGGTCAGCAGCCCCGCATCGTGATTGATGAAGCACGCGGGAGGCTTGGTCCGGTCGATCACGTAGACGCACTGCTTCTGCAGATTACCGGCGTCGGGCAGCTTGCCGCGGAAGACCTTGTCACGCAGGAACGTGCACATTTCTTCCCAGCACTCCTCGGTGGATTTTCCCGCCGCGCAGGACCGCAAAATTTCGGTCTTCAGAATGGCCTCTGGCACGGCATAGTAAATCGGATAACCCGCTCTCAGGTAAAGTTGCAGTTGCAACACTTCGTAACAGCGGCCCAACGCATGGATCGACGGCACGAGCAAAGACCGTTCATCCGACTCGTCGCCTTCGGTGGGTCCGGTCGCCGTCTGACTGCCCTTCGAGCGGGAGTCGACGTAGGGAGCGGCCTCGCCTTCCTCTTCCGCGATACGCTTCTTCTCCTCGACCTCGCGTTCCGCGATGGTCCGCGCCCGTTCTTCTTCTCCCCGGCAAATGTGAACATAGAACACGAGGAACGTGAAGGCCGTGACCAGCAACGCAAGCAGCCAGCTCTCACCCATGCTGGTTGCGCGATCAGCGTCGCTGACTTCCTTCATCACCGCGGCGACCTTTTTAATGCACTCGATGCCGGGAGGAAAGCAATCCGCATCCGGCACGCGATGCGAAAAGGTCACCACCCAGTAGATACCGCTGCCCACCAGAACCGCAATGCCGCCTGGCGCGGTGAGGGCGAGCTTTTTTGCATGAGGGCCCTGCTCGACGTGGGAAGCGGGTTTGTCGCCGAAGGGTTTGGAGCGGCGATTCTCATCTGACGGCTTTTCCATGCGCATTGCCTCCTGATCGATCAAGAGCACGAGAATGCGGGAAGCGGTGACGTATAAACGCACCGCAGGTCGGACGAGCGCCGTGATGAGGGCTGCGAGCAGGCTTTGCCGGTCGGGACGGGGCTGAACTATCTATCTAAGATTGCGCCCGGAAAGATGTCAATTGGCGCGCGTAGTTTGTGTCCGCCAGACCACAATTGGCACCGGCGGCTGATGGGCGGGACATGCCAAGCAGACCTAAGGGCGGGCGCGGGTGCGCCGGGCCGCGCGCCCCGCGCGGCATGCGATACGCCGCGCAAGTCAGTCGCCATGCTCCGCGCCCAGCGCCGCCAGTGGATGCGCGTCGCGATGCCACGGCGAACTCAGGAAATGCCGCACGCGCTCGGGTTGCACATCGGCGAGCGTCGCCGGTGACCAGCGCGGCCGACGGTCCTTGTCGATCAGTTGCGCGCGCACGCCCTCGCGGAAATCGCCTTCCTCGATCGAGCGCTTCACGATGCCGAGCTCCATCCGGAAGCAATCGGCAAGCGTCATCTGCCGGCCGCGCAGCAGCGCTTCGCGCGTCACGTGCTGCATCGTCGGCGAATGGGCGGTCAGTGCGTCGTAGGTCGCTTGCAGCCATTGCCGCACCTCGCGCGGCGGTTCGCGTTCGAGATCCTGACGCAGTGTCGCGACGATGCGCTCGACGCCCGAACGCCGGTCGAAGTGGCGCAGGATCAGTTGCGTCAGCGCGCCGAGCGGCGCGTGCGGCACGATATTGCACGGCGGCTCGAACACGGCGCGCAGCGCGTCGATGCGCTCGCCGTCGTGCGACATGCGCTGCAGACGTTCCTCGAAGCTCGCGAGCCAGTCGGCCGGCACGCACAGGTCGGCCAGTTGCAGGCGCATCGCATCGGCGCCCGCTAGCGTCGCGCCGGTCAGCCCGACATACAGCGCAAGCTCGGCCGGCATCACGCTCAGAAAGCGGCTCGCGCCGACGTCAGGCACGAAGCCGATGCGCGTCTCCGGCATCGCGATGCGGCTGCGTTCGGTCACGATGCGCAGCCGCGCCGCCTGGCCGAGGCCCATGCCGCCGCCCATCGCGATGCCGTCGAGCAGCGCGACCACCGGCTTTGGAAACGTGTGCAACGCGTAATCGAGCCGGTACTCGTCGACGAAGAACGCGAGCCAGCGTGGGTCGCCCTGCGTCGCGAGCCGATGCACCTCGCGCACGTCGCCGCCCGCGCAAAAGCCCTTGTCGCCAGCGCCCTTCAGCACCAGCGCGACGATCCCGGGATCGGTGCGGCAATGCTCGACCAGCACCGCGAGTTCGCGCACCATCGCGTGCGACAGCGCGTTGAGCGCGGCAGGCCGGTTCAGCGTGATGATCGCCACGCGGTTGACGACGCGAAACAGCACGTCGGGTTCGGCTTGCGTGTTCGTCGCGTCGCGCATTTCGACCGCAAAGCCGTGCAAAGCGCTCATCGCTGCGTCTCCCGCGATGCACGGCTCGTCTGCCAGCGCGGCGCGCGTTTTTCGAGGAACGCGTTGACGCCCTCGCGCTGATCGGCGCCATCGAACAGATCGACGAAGCGCTCGCGTTCTAGTGCGAGCGCGGCGGCGCGCGGCACGCCATGCCGCGCCTGATGGATCAGCTCCTTGCTGAAGCTGACCGCCTGCGGGCTCAAACCGGTGACGCGCTGCGCCATGTTCAACGCGGCTTCACGCGCGGCGCCGCGCTCCACCACCTCTTCGACGAGACCGATGCTGAGCGCGGTCGCCGGATCGACGCGCTCGCCGGTCAGAATCATCCGCTTGGCCCAGCCTTCGCCGACGAGCCACGGCAGCGTCTGCGTGCCGCAGCCGCATGGCAGCAGACCGACCGCCGTCTCGGGGAGCGCCAGCACCGCATGCTGCTCGGCGATGCGGATATCGCACGCGAGCGCGCATTCGAGACCGCCGCCCATCGCAAAGCCGTTGAGCGCCGCGATGACGACGGGCCGCGCGTTCTGCAGCGACTCGAAGGCCGTGCCGAAACGCGCGGCCGTGGTGCGCGCGACTTCGCGATTGCCGTCGGCGAACGTGTTCAGATCGGCGCCCGCGCTGAAAAACTTCGGACCGTCGCCGGTGATCACGAACGCGCGCACGCGCGCATCGGCGTTTAACTGCTCGACGGTGCGTTGCAATTGCAGCAGAGCGTCGGGCGTGCAAGCGTTCGCGGGGGGCCGTTTCAACGTGATCAAGGCAACGGCGCCGTCATGTGCGTAATCTAGGTCGATCATTGCGTGCCTCCCTGGCCGTTACCGCCGCGCTCACGCGAGCGATACAGCTTGATCACCGCCGAAAAGTCCAGGCGCCCCGCGCCGTTCGCGCTCATCGTTTGATAAAGCTGCTGCGCGAGCGCGCCGAGATAGACCGGTTGACGCACGCCACGCGCGGCATCGGTGGCGAGGCCGAGGTCTTTCAGCATCAGGTCGGTGCCGAAGCCGCCGCTATAGCCGCGCGACGACGGCGCGGTCTCGATCACGCCCGGCATCGGGTTATACGTGTCCGAACTCCAGCAGCGCCCGGTCGACGTATTGATGATGCTACCGAGCACCTTCGTGTCGATACCGAGCGCCTCGCCGAGCGACATCGCCTCGGCGACGCCCGCCATCGAGATGCCGAGCACGAGGTTGTTGCAGATCTTCGCGACCTGGCCCGTGCCGGTGTCGCCGCAATGCACGATGTTTTGTCCCATCGCCGACAGCACTGGCTTGACCTGCTCGTACGCGCTCGCACTGCCGCCGACCATGAAGGTCAGCGTGCCCGCCGCCGCGCCGCCCGTGCCGCCCGAGACCGGTGCATCCACGAAGCTGTTGCCATGAGCCGCGGCGAGTTCGGCAAACGCTTTCACGCTGGCGGGATCGATCGTGCTCGAATCGATGATCGGCACGCCCGGCGCGATGCCGGCGAGGATGCCATCGTCCGCGACGAGCACGCTGCGCACGTGAGCCGCGGCGGGCAGCATCGTGATTACGCATTCGACGTCGCTCGCGGCGGCTTGCGGTGAGCGGGCCGGCTGCGCGCCCGCGTCGACGAGCGTGCGCACAGCTTGCGCGCTGAGGTCGAACACGGTGAGCGCGTGGCCCGCCTTCAGCAGGTTCAGCGCCATCGGCGCGCCCATATTGCCGAGTCCGATAAAGCCGATCTTCATGATGTCGTCTCCGTGTGTGCCTTCAACGCAGGCGGATCGTCGTGTTGACGCCATCGTTGACGGTGTCGTCGTCGAACCAGCGCGCGGTGACCGTCTTGGTCTGCGTGTAGAACTGCACGACCTGCTTGCCGTAGGGACCGAGATCGCCAAGCTTCGAGCCGCGCGAACCGGTGAAGCTGAAAAACGGCACCGGCACCGGGATAGGAATATTGATGCCGACCTGGCCGATATCGATCTCGCTCTGGAACTTGCGCGCCGCCGCGCCGCTTTGCGTGAAGAGGCCGACGCCGTTGCCGAACGGGTTGGCGTTGACGAGCGCGATAGCATCGTCGAGCGTCGCGACGTTCAGCACCACGAGCACCGGCCCGAAGATTTCGGTGCGGTAGATTTCCATGTCGGCCGTCACGTCGGTGAACACCGTCGGGCCGATGAAGTTGCCCTGCTCGTAGCCGTGCACGTTCACATCGCGGCCGTCGAGCACGAGCGCCGCGCCCTCTTTCACGCCCGCGTCGATCAGACCGAGAATGCGCTGCTTCGCGGCGCGCGACACGACCGGCCCGACATCGGTGCCCGGCTCGTGACCCGCGTTGACCTTCAGCGTCTTCGCCTTCGCGACGAGCTCGGGCAGCCACTCGCGCGCGGCACCGACCAGCACCGCCACCGAGCTCGCCATGCAGCGTTGCCCAGCGGCGCCGAACGCGGCGCCGGCGAGCGCGTTGAGGGTCTGTTCGCGATTCGCGTCGGGCAGCACGACCGCGTGGTTCTTCGCGCCCATCATCGACTGCACTCGCTTGCCGTGTTCGCTGCCGAGGCGATACACATGCGTGCCGACCGCCGTCGAGCCGACGAACGAAATCGCCTTCACCAGTTCGTGCGTGCACAGCGCATCGACGACTTCCTTGCCGCCGTGCACGACGTTCAGCACTCCCTTCGGCACGCCGGCTTCGAGCGCCAGTTCGACGAGCTGCATCGTCGACAGCGGGTCCTGCTCGGATGGCTTCAGCACGAAGGTATTGCCGCACACGAGCGCCATCGGGAACATCCACAGCGGGATCATCGCGGGGAAATTGAACGGCGTGATGCCGACGCATACGCCGAGCGGCTGGCGCAGCGTGTAGGTGTCCACACCACCCGCGACGTTCTCGGCGAACTCCCCCTGCTGCAACGTGCCGATCGAACACGCGTGCTCGACGACTTCCAGACCGCGGAAGATGTCGCCCTCGGCATCGGGAATCGTCTTGCCTTGCTCGGCCGACAGCGTCTTCGCGATGCGCGGCATATGCTCGCGAATCAGCGCCTGGTACTTCAGCATGATGCGCATGCGCGCGCCGATCGGCGTGTCCTTCCACGTTTTGAACGCGGCGTGCGCGCTGCGCACCGCTGCGTCGACTTCCGCGACGGTCGCGAACGGCACGCGGGCGAGGACCGCCTGCGTGGCCGGGTTCACGATGTCGCGCCACTCGGTCGTCTTCGATTCGACGAACTCGCCGTTGATCAGCAGTTTGACGGTGGCCACGGCGCCGGCAACGTCGCGGCCGGTCTCGTTCGAAGCAAGGCTGCTCATGCTGAAACTCCTATGATTTAGAAAACAGTGCCCCGACGAGTCGAATCCGAAGCTCGAATTCAACGCGTGCGGTTCAAACCGGGGCGGCAAACCAGCAATGGCGAGGAATAAAGACAGTCACCGCAAGTCGGGAAAATCCTCTTCCCAATACTCGTCCGGCAGACGCGCGGGCTCGGCCGCGCGCTCCATTTCGCGGCGCCGCAATTCGACGCGGCGGATCTTGCCGGAGATCGTCTTCGGCAGTTCGCTGAATTGCAGACGGCGAATCCGCTTGTACGGCGCGAGTTTTTCGCGCGAGAACGCGAACACCGCGCGCGCGAGTTCGGGACCGGCTTCGTAGCCATGACGCACGGTGACGAACGCCTTCGGCACCGACAGACGCAACGCGTCCGCGCTCGGCACGACGGCCGCCTCGCCGATCGCCTCGTGTTCGATCAGCACGCTTTCGAGTTCGAACGGACTCAGGCGATAGTCGGACGACTTGAACACGTCGTCCGAGCGGCCGACGTACACGTAGGAGCCGTCGTCGCGGCGCAGCGCGACATCCGACGTGCGATAGAAGCCGTTGCGCATCGACTGCGCGGTGGCGTTGGCGTTGTTCGCGTAACCCGTCATCAGGCCGAGCGGCCGTTCGGCGAGCGGCAGCGCGATTTCGCCTTCGCCGACCGGTTGGTCGTCGGCGTCGAGCAGCTCGACCCGGTAGCCCGGCAGCGGACGCCCCATCGAGCCGGCCACGACCGGCTGGCCCGGCGAATTGCCGATCTGGCAGGTCGTTTCGGTCTGGCCGTAGCCATCGCGAATCGTAATGCCCCACGCGTGCCTGACGCGCTCGATGACCTCCGGATTCAGCGGCTCGCCAGCGCCGACGATTTCGCGCAGCTTCACCGGATAGTCGCCGAGCGGCTCCTGCACGAGCATGCGCCAGACGGTCGGCGGCGCGCACAGCGTGGTGACGTTGAAGCGCACAAGCGCGGCGAGTGTGTCTTTCGGCACGAAGCGCGGGACGTTGAACACGAACACGCAGGCCTGCGCGTTCCACGGCGCGAAGAAGCAGCTCCACGCGTGCTTGGCCCAGCCCGGCGAGCTGATGTTCCAATGGATGTCGCCGGGTTGCAGGCCGATCCAGTACATCGTCGACAGATGCCCGACCGGATAGCTCTGGTGCGTATGCTCGACCAGCTTCGGCTTCGATGTGGTGCCGGACGTGAAGTACAGCAACAGCGGATCGCTGGCGTGGGTGACACCGTCCGGCGTGAAATGCGGCCAAGCCTCGTACGCGGCGGCAACATCGATCCAGCCGTCGCGCGGCGCACCGACCGACAGGCGGGTGAGCGGCACGTCGAGTGCATCGAATTTGCCCAGCTCCGCGCTGTCGACCACGACGAACTTCGCGCCGCCGATCTGCACGCGGTCGCGCACGTCCTCGGCGGATAGCTGCGTGGTGGCGGGCAGCACGATCGCGCCGAGTTTCATCGCGGCGAGCATTACGTCCCATAACTCGACGCGGTTCGGCAGCATCAGCAGCACACGGTCGCCGCGGCCGACGCCCGCGCCGCGCAGAAAGTTCGCCATCCGTGACGAGCGCTCCGACATCTGCGCGTATGACAGACGCAGACCGTCGCTGGAAGGATCGTCGACGATCCACAGCGCGGGGTTGTCGTTGCCATGCGCGATCGCGTCGAAGTAGTCGAGCGCCCAGTTGAACTCGCCGAGCGCGGGCCACGCGAATTCGCGGTACGCGCGCTCGTAGTCGGTGCGATGGCGCACTAGCAGATCGCGCGCTTCGAGAAAGGCTTTCGCTGCTGTCATCGTCGTCTCCTGTCGACCAGAGTTAGCGCTTTAGCGCTTACTCCGGTCCCATGCAACGTAGTTGCGAATGGCGCGGGGCGCGCTCGGTTTTTTTTCGCCGCGGTGATCCAGGCGAGCATCCACGGCCAGGCTATTGTGCGCTCAAACGCCGCCCTCAAACATGGCGCGCGATCACCATCCGCTGCACTTCGCTCGTCCCTTCGTAAATCTGCGTAATCCGTGCATCCCGATAGTGGCGCTCGACCGCATAGTCCTCCAGATAGCCGTAGCCGCCATGAATCTGGATCGCGTTCGAACAGATCTCCTCCGCAAGCTCCGACGCAAAAAGCTTCGCCTGCGACGCCTCCGACAGACACGGCCGCCCCGCCGAGCGCAGCCGTGCCGCGTGATGCACGAGCAGGCGCGCGGCATTCAGGCGCGTCGCCATGTCGGCAAGCATGTTCGCGATCGTCTGGTGGTCTTTCAGCGGCTTGCCGAACTGCTCGCGCTCGTTCGCGTAGTGGCGCGCGGCGTCGAACGCGGCGCGCGCAATGCCGACTGCCTGCGCGGCGATGCCGATGCGCCCGCCTTCGAGATTCGACAGCGCGATGCGCAGACCCTCGCCCGCCTCGCCGAGCAGATTGGCCTCGGGCACCGCGCACTGATCGAGCGAGATCGGACAGGTGTCGGACGCGCGAATGCCGAGCTTGTGCTCCGGCCGGCCGACGTCGAAACCCGGCGTCGAGGTCGGCACGATGAAGGCGGACAGGCCGCGCTTACCGCGCTCGGGATCGGTGACCGCGAACACGATCGCGAGACCGGCGCGCGCGCCGTTGGTCACGAACTGCTTGCTGCCGTTCAGAATCCACTGCCCGTCGCGCCGCTCCGCGCGGGTGCGCAGATTGTTCGCCTCGGAGCCCGCCTGTGGCTCGGTCAGGCAGAATGCGCCGATCGTCCGGCCGCTGGCGAGCTCGCGCAGATAGCGGTCTTTCTGCGCGGCGCTGCCGAAGTTCAGGATCGGCGCGCAGCCGACCGAGTTGTGCACGCTCATCAGCGTCGCGCAGGCGGCGCAACCGGCCGCGATCTCTTCGAGCGCGAGCGCGTAGGCGACGTAATCGGTGTAGGAGCCGCCCCACTCGGCCGGCACCATCATGCCCAGAAAGCCGAGTTCGCCCATCTGCGCGACGACCTCGGCCGGCAGTTGCGCGTCGCGATCCCATTGCGCCGCGTGCGGCGCGAGACATTCGGTCGCGAAGTCGCGCGCGGCGTCGCGGATCATCCGTTGTTCGTCGGTGTAGAAGCTGTCCATGACTGCGTCCTCGTTGGTGCTGACGGCCGTGCTGGCGATCGCGGCGATGCGGCAAGTGTAGGCAAGCGGCCCGCGCCGTTCGATGCTCGCTCCGCTCATTCTTGCTGAGCGCTTTTGCCATACTGCTACCATGCATGTGCATGGGGCCTCGCCATTTCTGGGGCTTCATGAACTACGACCAAGCCCATGCTGAGCGCTTTTGCCAGAAAAACCGAATCCAGATGAAAAGCGACAAAGGCACGATCTCCGTCAGTCTCGTCGAGGAAACGCTCGCGCTCGCGACGGCGCGCGGCCTCGACGCGCGAGCGCTCGCCGAAGCGGCCGGCATTGCCGCGGCAATGCTCGCGTCGCCGAAAAGCCGCGTATCGTCGGCGCAATACGGCGCGCTGTGGGCCGGCATCGCACGCGCGCTCGACGACGAATTCTTCGGCCAGGACTCGCATCGGATGAAAAGCGGCAGCTTCATCGCGATGACGCAGATGGCGCTGGGCGCGCGCAACGGCGCGCAGGCGCTTGCGCGCGCGGTCGGCTTCATGCGGCTCGTGCTCGACGATCTCGGCGCGACGATCGACACCGACGCGCAGCGCGTGCGCCTGAAGTTCGTCGAGCGCGCGGGCACGCGCAAGCCGGCGATGTTCGCTTACGCGACGTATTTCATCCTCGTGTACGGGCTAGTGTGCTGGCTCGTCGGCCGGCGCATTCCGTTGCTCGAAGCGCGCTTTCGCTGCGCCGCGCCGCCGGCCGCGCACGAATACCGGCTGATGTTCTGCGAAGACATGTATTTCGACGAGCCCGAGTCGTCCGTCGATCTCCACCCTGCGTTTCTGGAACTGCCGGTGATCCAGACTTCACGCTCGGCGCGGCCGTTTCTGCGCGATGCGCCGGGCAGCTTCATCGTCAAGTACCGCAATCCGGGTTCGCTCGCCGCGCGCGTGCGCAAGACGCTGCGCGCGCTGCCGATGTCGGGCTGGCCCGCGGCCGATCAGATGGCCGCGCGCCTGCACGTCGCCGAGGCGACGATGCGGCGGCACCTGAAGCAGGAGGGCCACACGTATCAGTCGATCAAGGACGCGCTGCGGCGCGACATCGCGATCGCCGAACTGCAGCGCACGCAGCGCACCATCGCCGATATCGCCAACGCCGTCGGCTTCGCGGAGCCGAGCGCGTTTCATCGCGCGTTCCGCAAATGGACCGGCATGCGCCCGACCGACTACCGGCCGGCCCGGGCCGCGGGGCTCGATCTCACGCTACGCGCCGAATCGGACTAAGCTTTAAGCGGCAACAGGCCAGCCTTGATCGAGGGTATGGGCCCGCGCCGCCGGTTCGCACCGGCTGGCGCGACGGCCGTCAGCGATGAACACGACTCCGCGTCTCCCGCTCCGGCAGTCCGGTCCGCGCAAGCCGCTTATCCGCGGCGGCATCGTGGGCCGTTTGATGCGCGGCATCGCCGTGCTCGGCGTGCTATGCGCGTTCGGCTTCGCGACGCGCGAAGCGCTGGCGCCGCTGCAAGCGGCCAATGCGGCGAGCGCGGCGAACGTTGCCGCAGCGACCGCCGACAGCGTCGTCGTGATTCCGGTGAATGGCGCGATCGGACCGGCCACCGCCGATTTCATCGTGCGTGGTTTGCAGCGCGCGGCCAGCCAGCGCGCACAGCTCGCGGTCCTGCAACTCGATACGCCCGGCGGCCTCGATACGTCGATGCGGCAGATCATCAAGGCGATCCTCGCCTCGCCGGTGCCGGTCGCGACCTTCATCGCGCCGAGCGGCGCGCGCGCGGCCAGCGCCGGCACCTACATCGTCTACGCGAGCCATATCGCGGCGATGGCGCCGGGCACCAACCTCGGCGCCGCGACGCCGATCCAGATGGGCATCGGCGGCAACGAGCCGCCCGCCGGCGGCCCGCCGGTAACGCCAGCCACCCCGGGCACGCCAGGCACGTCGGGCACGCCGGGACTGCCGGACATGCGCACGCTGCCTCGCGGCGCGTCCGCGCCTGCGCCTGCGTCACCCGGCGCATCGTCCGAAGCCGCCAGCGCACTGCCGCTCGACACCCAATCGACCGAACTGCGCAAGCAGGTTCACGATGCCGCCGCCTACATCCGCGGCCTCGCGCAGATGCGCGGCCGCAACGCCGACTGGGCCGAGCGCGCGGTCCGCGAAGCGGTGAGCCTGTCCGATGAAGAAGCGCTCGCGCAGCACGTCGTCGATATCGTCGCGCGCGACGTGCCGGACCTGCTGCGCCAGCTGGACGGCCGCACGTACGTCACGAGCGCGGGCAGCGTCACGCTGCACACCGCGCATGCGCCGCTGATCACGCTCGAACCCGACTGGCGCAGCCGCTTTCTCGCCGTGATCACCGATCCGAGCGTCGCGCTGATTCTGCTGATGCTCGGCATGTATGGCCTGTTCTTCGAATTCGCGAATCCGGGCTTCGTGCTGCCCGGCGTAGTCGGCGCGATCAGCCTGCTGCTCGGCCTGTTCGCGATGCAGATGCTGCCCATCAGCTACGTCGGCCTCGGGCTGATCTTTCTCGGCATCGCCTTCCTGATCGGCGAGGCGTTCCTGCCGACCTTCGGCTCGCTCGGTTTCGGCGGCGTGGTCGCGTTCGTGGTCGGCTCAATGATGCTGATGGATACCGACGTGCCCGGCTACGGCATCCCGCTGCCGCTGATCGCCGCGGTCGTCGTGTTCAGCGTCGCGTTCGTGCTCGGCGTGTCGCGGCTCGCGCTGCGCGCGCGGCGGCGGCCGGTCGTGACGGGCTCGGAGGCGCTGATCGGCTGCGTCGGCGTGGTGCTGGACGGCGGCTTGCTGCCCGAACCCGAACACGCGGCGGGCGGCCCGCTCGCCGGCTGGGCGCGCGTGCACGGCGAGCGCTGGCGCGTCTCGAGCGCCACGCCGGCCGCGCCGGGTCAGAGCGTGCGCGTGACGGCGCGCAACGGCCTCACACTGACCGTGGTGCCCGTAACGTCGGTCGACGCCTTACAAGGAGAACACTCATGATCGGCTTCACATTCGGCTTCGGCAGCATCCTGATCCTGCTCGTGGTCGCGCTGATTGCGTCGTCGGTGCGGATTTTTCGCGAGTACGAACGCGGCGTCGTGTTCATGCTCGGCCGCTTCTGGAAGGTCAAGGGGCCCGGGCTCGTATTGATCATTCCGATCGTGCAGCAGGCGGTGCGCATGGATTTGCGCACCATCGTGTTCGACGTGCCGACGCAAGACGTGATCACGCGCGACAACGTGTCGGTCAAGGTCAACGCGGTCGTGTATTTCCGCGTCGTCGATCCGGAGAAGGCGGTGATCCAGGTCGCGCGTTACTTCGAGGCGACCAGCCAGCTGGCGCAGACGACGCTGCGCGCGGTGCTCGGCAAGCACGACCTCGACCAGCTGCTGTCGGAGCGCGAGCAGCTGAACACCGACATCCAGAAAGTGCTCGACTCGCAAACCGACGCGTGGGGCATCAAGGTATCGATCGTCGAGATCAAGCACGTCGATATCAATGAAACGATGATCCGCGCGATTGCGCGTCAGGCCGAAGCCGAGCGCGAACGGCGCGCGAAGGTGATTCACGCGGAAGGCGAGTTGCAGGCATCGAAGCAGTTGCTGGAGGCGGCCCAGACGCTCGCGCGGCAACCGCAGGCGATGCAGTTGCGCTATCTGCAGACGCTGGTGACGATCGCCGCCGACAAGAACTCGACGATCGTGTTCCCGCTGCCGATCGACCTGTTGAGCTCGGTGATGGAACGGTTCAACAAGCCTTCGGCGTGATAGGACGATATTTTGTCAGGACACCCATTTGGCACGGACTAGCGTCGAAGTTTTCAGCAAACCCGCCCGCTTCCGCGTTGCTTGCGCTCACGTGGGGAACGAGGCTCGCGGCGGGTTCGATCTGCCGGCAGAAATGATGCGCTGCGTTCTACCGCCTTACCCGGCGCGCACCGATAAACCATATTGCCCGGCTGTTTTTTCCGCTCCGCAGGAGCCCGCCATGACTCTGTTTTCCCGCATTGGACTCGGCGCGCTGTTGGCCGCCGTGAGTATCAGCACCGTCTACGCGCAAGCGGTGACGCAGCCCGCCGACCCGTCGGCGCCGAAAACGCGCGCCCAGGTCCGCGCTGACCTCGTGGAATGGCTCGCCGCCGGCTACGATCCGTTGGACTGGATCGACTATCCGGAGAACGCGCAGCGCGCGAGCCGCATCGTCGCGCAACACCGCGAGCAGCGGCAAGGCAACGCCCCGACGACCGTGCAGTAAAGCGGTCGCGGCTTGCATGGTCGCAGCCTGAATGCCGCCCGCCGCGGGCGGCAGGGCGCGGCTTGCGTCGCGGCAAGGTATCATCCCGTCCCGCCATTCTCGACGCAGCAGACCAGCCGCACACGGCCGGAACCCGCACCATGCCAATCTGGGTCGATGCCGACGCCTGCCCGGCCGTCGTCAAGGACATGCTTTATCGCGCGGCGCGCCGGACCGGCATGCCGCTGACGCTGGTCGCCAATGCGTTCCTGCGCGTGCCGCCGTCGCCGCTGATCCGCGCGATTCAGGTGCCGTCCGGCTTCGACGCCGCCGATCAGTTGATCGTCGAGCGCGTCGTCGCGGGCGACCTCGTGATCACCGCCGACATCCCGCTCGCCGCCGCCGTGCTGGCAAAAAATGCCCACGCGCTCGATCCGCTCGGCAACTGGTACACGCCCGGCACGATCGAAGAACGGCTGCGCATGCGCTCGATGCTCGACCAGTTGCGCGCCAGCGGCGTCGACACGGGCGGGCCGGCCGCCTTCAGCGCGCGCGATGGCAAGGCGTTTGCTGGCGAACTCGATCGCTGGCTCGCGCGTCAGGCGCCTCGCGGTGATGCGCAGGCGCCACAGTCGCACGGCAAACCGCCCGCCTGACGGGGCCGGGCGGCCTGCTGGCGCTGCCGCGGGCGCCGGGGCGCTGCCATTCGTGATTACAATTCCGCCGTAACCCCGCCGCGCGGCCTGCCTTGCCGCGCCGCGCTGTCACCGCCTCGATCACAAACAACACTGTCTGAACGACGAAAGAGAGAAAACCCGCCACATGGACTCGATCAAACGCTACTTCGGCTTCGACGCCGTCGACACTAACCTGCGCACCGAAGTGCTAGCCGGCGTGACCACTTTCCTGACGATGGCCTACATCATCTTCGTGAACCCGGCGATTCTCGGCGACGCCGGCATGCCGAAGAGCGCGGTGTTCGTCGCGACCTGCCTCGTGTCCGCGCTCGCGTCGCTGATCATGGGTCTGTACGCGAATTACCCGATCGCGCTCGCGCCCGGCATGGGCCTGAACGCGTACTTCGCGTACACGGTCGTCAAGGGCATGGGCTACACGTGGCAGGCCGCGCTCGGCGCGGTGTTCATCTCCGGGTGCCTGTTCCTGATCGTCACGCTGTTCCGCGTGCGCGAGGTGATCGTCAAGGGCATCCCGCATTCGATCCGCATCGCGATCACCGGCGGTATCGGTCTTTTTCTAGCGATCATTTCGCTGAAGTCGGCCGGCGTCGTGGTCGGCAATCCGGCCACGCTCGTCACGCTCGGCAATCTGCATGACGCGCACGTCGTGCTCGCCGCGATGGGCTTCTTCGGCATCGTGACGCTGGATCATATGCGTGTGCGCGGGGCGATCCTGATCGGTATCGTCGGCGTGACGATCCTGAGCTTTTTCTTTGGCGGCAACCAGTTTCACGGCATCGTGTCCGCGCCGCCGTCGATCGCGCCGACGCTGTTCCAGCTCGATATCCGCAGCGCGCTGTCGAGCGGCGTGCTGAACGTGGTGCTGGTGTTCTTCCTCGTCGAGCTGTTCGATGCGACCGGCACGCTGATGGGCGTCGCGAACCGCGCGGGGCTGCTGGTGGAAGGCAAGATGCATCGGCTGAACCGCGCGCTGCTCGCGGACAGCACCGCGATTCTCGCCGGCTCGATGCTCGGTACTTCGTCGACGACCGCGTATATCGAAAGCGCGTCGGGCGTGCAGGCCGGCGGCCGTACCGGCATGACCGCGATCACGGTCGCCGTGCTGTTCGTCGCGGCGCTGTTTTTCGCGCCGCTCGCCGAAGTGGTGCCGCCGTATGCAACCGCGCCCGCGCTGCTGTACGTGTCGTGCCTGATGCTGCGCGAACTGGTCGACCTGCCGTGGGACGACGCGACCGAGGTCGTGCCGGCCGCGCTGACCGCACTGCTGATGCCGTTCACCTACTCGATCGCGAACGGCGTGGCGTTCGGTTTCATCTCGTACGCGGGACTCAAGCTGCTGACGGGCCAGGCGCGCCAGGTGAAGCTGGTCGTGTGGATCATCGCGGCGATTTTCCTGTTCCGGTATTTCTATCTCGGCAGCGAGTGAGGAGGTCGCGCCGTCGGGGGGGCGAATGTGTCGTCGGGTTCGGGGACCGTTTATCATCCGATGTTTCGAATGACGCTCGACCGCGATCGACCGGGTCGCGACCGATCCGGTCGCAGCGGCACGGGTCGCCCCCCCAGGAGCCTCGATGTCCTCATATAACCGCACGACGGACCGCTACACGAAGCCCGCGATTTTCTTCCACTGGATGATTTTTCTGCTGGTCGCGCTGGCCTATCTGGCCATCGAAATCCGCGGCCCGCGCGGCTCCGACAGCCGCGCGTTCTGGACCGGCGTGCATTTGTGGGCCGGCACGCTGGTGCTCGGACTGGCCGTGTTGCGGCTGCTGTGGAGATTGTGGGCCGGCGCGCCGGAGGAGCTCGAAAGCAATCGGCTGCTCGCTTTTTTCGGGCGCTCCGCGCACCTCGCGCTCTATGTGTTCATCTTCGCGCAGCCGCTGCTCGGCATGCTGATGGTCAATGCGGGCGGGCGGCCGGTGTCGCTCGCATGGACGGACATCGGCTTCACGCTGGTGCGTGCGGATTCGATCGCGCGGCCGCTGTTGAAGGACGCGCACGAGTGGCTCGGCAACTTGTTCTATTGGGTGATCGGACTGCACGCGCTCGCGGCGATCGCGCACCATGTGGTGTTCAGGGATCGGGCGCTGCGGCGGATCATTTGAAAGCAATGGAGTTGGCTACGTGCCGCCGATGCATTGCACGCGGCCGCGGCTTACGCGCAGGCCAGCCAGTGGCAGCGACACCGGTGAATCCGAACTTCGCGCTTCGGCAGCAGTAGCGCTTGCCGAAGCTTCGGTACCGGTAGCCAGCCGATAACTTCAGATCGGTCAGTTACGCCAGTTCGCCTCGTAAAACCGCACGTAACCGCTTCTGAGCACGAGACACTGCGCGCGCGTTTCCGACAACAGCCGGCGCGTGGCGGCCTCGATGCGCGGCCGGTGCGCGTCGAACGCCACGATCATGTCCTCCAGCCGGGGCGACGCGGCGCCGAAGTGATCTTCGAGCGCTTCCGCGGTGATCATGCACTCCACCCTCTGCCCATCGACCATTGCCGGAAACGCCAAAGTAAGTTCGCGACCTGAATATTCAGGGGCTTCGTTCGGGAATTGGATCTGCATGGGAGTCACCTGGAAGAGTGCGCGCACGATGCGCTCGGGTAATGCACGCGCTGATTGATTGCTTGCTATCGCGTCCGCCGCTCGTTCCTCCTTGTCCCATGCAGCCGACGCGGGCCGTCGCCTCGACGCGGCATCGTCAGTTCGCGCCACGCGGAGGTGAATTGATTCACTTTAGACGAGTTCGGGCCACGTGCAAGATTTCCCCGATTTTTTCTTGAAGGCGCGACTGACGCGCCGATGTTGCGGCGCGGCATAAAGCGGTGTCCGATCCCGTGTAAAGTGTCGCGCACCTAGTCATTGACTTGCACGATGTCCGCCCCCACCCGCCCGCCTGTGGTTCGCGTCGAGCCGCTCGGCCAGAGCTTCGAAGCGCCCGATTCGCTGACGATTCTCGAAGCCGCCGCTTTCGCCAATCTGCGTTTGCCGCGTTCGTGCCGCAACGGCACGTGCCGAACATGCTTGTGCCGGATGACGTCTGGGCGTGTGCGCTACTCGATTGAATGGCCCGGCGTGAGCCGCGAGGAAAAGGCGGACGGTTATATCCTGCCGTGCGTGGCGGTCGCGGAAACCGACCTGGTGATCGAAGTGCCGGATGCGGTCGCGATACCGGCACGGTGAGCGGGAGCATGGGGGCCTGGCGCCGCGCTCGCCGACGCTCTCACGCGCTGTGTCTTATCGCGCGTTGCCCATCGCGCGGGCGATTTTCTTGTCCGTGTTGTACTGGCTCAGCGCATACACCGACCAGATGGCCGCCGGCACCCAGCCGATCACCGTGATTTGCAGAATCAGGCAGATGATGCCCGCAAACGGACGGCCGATCGTGAAAAACTGCAGCCACGGCAAAATGATGGCAAGCAAAAGACGCATTCGGTTTCCCTGTTCCTGTGATTACGGCAGCATGGGCGAGTCCGCGGGGGACGCATCTACCTCGTTGTTGAACTCATCGAGCGGCGCAAAACGCGGCACCTTGACACCTTCCTGCTCTACCAGCTCGAAAAACACCGTCGCTGGACGGGTCCAGATCGTACCATTGGCCGCCTTGTAGACGATCATCGTGACCGTCGGATCCGATTCGAGCGTGGCCTCGCAGACCAGTTCGTAAATGCCGCCTTTGTAGTGCCGGTAGCGCATGGTGTGTCTGTCCTTATTTGGGGCGTCATCGATGCACTTTCAAGCGCGGCGCGCCGGAGCTCAGCCGCCCTCTTTCATCTGCTTCAGGATCTTGTAGACGGTTGCGCGGCCCATCGTCAGCACTGCGGCCACGTAGTTCGCCGAGCTGCGGCCGCGAAACGCGCCCTGCGCGTGCAGCGCCTCGACGATTTCACGCTTGTGCTCGCGCGTCAGCGCATTGATGCCGATCTGCCGGTCACGCAGCCACGTGTGCAGATACGTGTTGATGCGGTCCTGCCAGTCGTCGCGGAACAGATCGTCGGCAGGCGCGTCCGTCATCGCGCCGCCCTTGATGAACAGATCGAGCGTCGAGCGCACATCCTCGAACACCGCGATGTTGAAGTTCACGCACAGGATGCCGGCGGGCTTGCCGTCGTCGTCGAACAGGATGTTGCTCACGCAGCGCATGCGGCGGCCGTCCCAGTTCAGCTTCTCGTAGGGACCGATGGTCTGGCCGCGCGCCGCGAAGTGAGCGTCGTCGAGCACCGACGGCGCGCCCACCTCGAGCCGCGACAGATTGTTCACCAGATACGCGATGGTCTGGTCGCGCAGATCGTGAATCACCACCTCGGCGCACGGATAGAGCAGCGCGGCGATGCCGTCGGCGATCGGCGCGTACCGCTTCAGCAGCAGGTCTTTGACAGGAGACACGTTCGGGTTGCGCATGGAAAAAACGCGAGGTTCGAAGGAGGCGGCGCGCGATAGCGGATGACGACGAGGCCAGATGCACGCAATGGATGCCGGCGCGCCCGCTCGGTCCGCAATTCAGGAAGTCGCCATTGTAGCGGCCTCGCGCTGGCGCCGCGAATCGATGCCGGACGGCTATTTTGTCTACCTCGCGAGCACATTTTTTTCGTGCGATAAACACTGATTCACCGACACCCAACCGAACGGAGCCAACCGATGGCCACACTCGAAGCGCTTCGCGCCGTGCTCGACGACAAGCGCACGCCGGAGATCATTCGCAACCACATCATCGATTCGCTGCAGTACGCGCTGCGCAACTATGGTCAGGTCTTCACGGCGAAGGAAGTCGAATGGCTGGCCGGCTGGGACGACGCGCGCCTGCCGCTGGTGGCCGCGCGCGAATTGCAGAAGCGCGTCGCCGAGACGTCGCGCTGACGAACGCGTTTCGGATAACGAGCCTCGCGCGCGCCACTCACGCGATTCGCGCGTCCGTCACCGGTCCCGCATCCGACACGACTTCGCCAACCGCCCGCGAAGCCCCGCCAGTCGGGCGTTCCGGTCGTGCGCTGAAGTTGGCACTATCCAATCAGCCCTATTTCAGGCATCATGTTGCAATTGTTGTACCTCGCACCCATATAGCACTGGCAGCACCAGGCAGTTTCAACCCGGCATCTCCGCACTACCCCCGACTGTTCGACCGCCCTCTATCTGCGATCCCGTCACTCCGGCAATGCGCCGCCCGCATTCGCCGTCGCGAGAAGTACACCGAGCGGTTCAGCATCATGCGTCCGGCGCCCGAATTGACGCGCGGCCTCAGCGTTTTTTCGGTCGAATCCGCGTTTTCGCGCGACCGCTCGGGCCATTGTCATTGAGCCCGCCGGGTCTAGCAGGCCTGTGCCAACCATTTTTATCGCGGCGCGCCCATCGGTGCTCCGCCGCCGGTCCGCGCCGTGACGCGTCAAAGGAGCGTCGCCGGGAAGCAGCGCCCCGCACGCGGCGCGTGGACCACGCAATACAGGACATGTTTCTCATGAATGCACCAGTCAGGACCTACAAGGGCTACGAAATTCACCCGCTCGTTTATCCGCGCCGCCCCGCGGGCGCGCAAGCGACCCGCAATCCGGGCGCCGGTTACGACGCTTCGGTGCGCATCTGCCGCGTCGGCGCCAATGCGGCGGCCGACGGCCGGGTATTTCGCCTGCAGTATCTGTTTCCGTTCGACGGCATGGGCAAGGCGCGCATCGCGTGCATGGCGCATGCGGAACGGCTGATCGACGGCCAGGTGAGTGGTCAGTCGGTCAGCGATCTTTGAGCGGCGTCATCGGCGCGTCACTCATGTCGCGCAGCGTGCTTTCGGGCGCCGCTGCTTTTCAAACGAATCCACAGTCGCGCCGCTCGCAATGCCCGCGGCCGATTTCCCCTTTATCCCATCGACCAGGAGTTATGCATGGCGAAAGAAGAACTGCTTGAACTTGACGGTATCGTCGACGAAGTACTTCCGGATAGCCGCTACCGCGTGACGCTCGACAACGGCGTCGTGGTCGGCGCCTATGCGTCCGGGCGCATGCGCAAGAACCATATCCGTATTCTCGCGGGCGATCGCGTGACGCTCGAATTGTCGGTCTACGACCTGACCAAGGGGCGGATCAATTTCCGCCACAAGGACGAGCGTTCGAGTGGCGGCGGTGCGCCACGCCAGGCGGCGCGGCGGAGGTAAGCAGGGGTCGCGGCGCCGCCCTGCGTATCTGCGATGTTGTGCAGGCGATGCGGGCAGCCCGCCCGAACCCATGCGAAAGCGCGAGGCCCGACTGACTCGCGCCATACCTTCCGACTCCGCGTTCTGCCTGAACGCGCTACGTCAGCCTCGCCGCCCTAGCGCGTGAACTAGACGTCTTCCCTGACATTCGGGATGCTCGCCAGCGCTTGCTCGACCGTCGTACGCCGCAACACGCGCGGCGTCTTGGTTGGAATCTGGCGGCACGCCGCTTCGGTGACCACGCACGTCGCAGCGCGTCTCGCTAAACCCCAAACACCGCTCCCCAATCCTCCCCGCCCGCGCTCTTGCGCACCTGCTCGACCACCCGCTCCTCCAGCTCCGACAGATGCTCGCGCATCGCGGTCACCGCAGCCTGCAGGTTGTCGGCATCGAGTGCGTCGATGATCCGCGCGTGCTCATCGGCGGAACAGCTCGAACCCTTCGACGGATCGAACAGCGCCTTGTACAACTCTGTCTTCGCGACGAGTTGCCCGACCAGTCCAAGCAACCCGGTGCCGCCCGCCAGCTCCGTCAGCAGTACGTGAAACTGGCCGGCCAGGCGCACGGATTCACCGATGGCGCCCGCGCGCAGCGCCTTTTCCTCGCCGTGCACGTACGCGCGCAAGCGCTGCTTGCGCTGTCCGCGCAGCTGGCTGACGTGCTCGGCCTGATCGCGTTGCCCGACGCCGCGCCGCTGCTGTGGATCGGTATCGCGGGCGCGGGGCTCGGCGGCGTGCTTTCGCTGACGCTCGTGACCGCGATGGATCATTCGACCGATCATCGCGTGGCCGGCCAGCTGGTCGCGTTCACGCAGGGCGTCGGCTTTATCGTCGCGGCGATTGCGCCGCTCCTGGCCGGCATCGTGCGCGACTGGAGCGGCGGATTCGTCGCCGCATGAATCATGCTCGCCGGCTGCATCGCCGCGATGATGGCGGTGACCTTGCTGTTTTCACCGCGCAGTTATTCGCGCTGGCTTTAAGGCTCCAAGGCTGCGGCCGCGACGAACGCGATGCCCCGCTTCGGTGCATCGGGCGCCCGCTGTCCCGCATGCCCCTCGCCGGTGCAGCGCGACCGACGTGGCCGCACCGTCTCTTTGGCGAACGATTCGCAGCCATCGCCCGCAAAAAACCCAATCGGCCCGCGCCATTCGCGCGCACCCACTCTCACGCACCTCGCCAAGCCCGTCGCACGAAGACTGGCATATCCATTGCTTTATTGATAGTCAGATGTCCCTTTCCCTGACTCCATGCTGCGTGTTCTTCTTGTCACCGACACCGACAAACCCATCGGCGATCTGCGCGACGCGCTCGCCTGTCTCGGCTGCGAAATGCTCTCCGGCACCGCGACGCCGCAGGCGCTGCATCGCGCGGTTCAGGACGAGCGGCCCGACGTCATCATCATCGATACGGAGTCGCCGTCGCGCGATACGCTCGAACAGCTCGCCGTGATGCACGCGACCGCGCCGCGCCCCGTACTGATGTTCAGCCACGACGCGAACCAGCAACTGATCCGCGAAGCGGTCAACGCGGGCGTCACCGCGTATCTGGTCGAAGGCCTCGCGAGCGAGCGGCTCGCGCCGATTCTCGAAGTCGCGCTCGCGCGTTTCGCGCAGGAGTCGCAATTGCGCGAGCGGCTCGCGCAGGCCGAAAACGAACTGGCCGAGCGCAAGCTGATCGATCGCGCGAAACGCCTGCTAATGGATCAGCAGAAACTCACCGAACCGGCCGCCTACGCGAGTCTGCGCAAACGCGCGATGAACCAGGGCGTCAAACTCGCCGAGGTCGCGCGCGAGGTCGTCGCGTCGGCCGGCACGCTCAAATGATGCGCTCATGAATCCAGCCACTTCCGTCACCGCGGCGGCCTTTGCCGAGCCGCCTGAAAAGACCCATCTGCGGCTCGGCTTCGTCGCGTTGTCCGACGCGGCGCCGCTGATCGCGGCGAAGCTGCTCGAGTTCGGCCATGCGCACGGGCTCACGCTCGAACTGTGCCGCCAGCCGTCGTGGGCCGCCGTGCGCGACAAGCTGCTAGCCGGCGATCTCGACGCCGCGCACGCGCTTTACGGGCTCGTGTATGGCGTGCAACTCGGCCTCGGCGGCCCGCGCACCGACATGGCCGTGCTGATGGTGCTGAACCGCAACGGCCAGGCGATCACGCTGTCGAATCGGCTCGCCGATGCGCTCGCGAAGCATGGGACATTGCGCGAGGCGCTCGCGACGCTCGGCCGAAAGCCCGTGTTCGCGCACACCTTCCCGACCGGCACGCACGCGATGTGGCTGTACTACTGGCTCGCCGCGCAAGGCGTCGATCCGTTGCGCGACGTCGACAGTGTCGCGATTCCGCCGCCGCAGATGGTCGCCGCGCTTGCCGAAGACCGGCTCGACGGTCTGTGCGTCGGCGAGCCGTGGAATGAAATGGCCGAGGCGCACGGCGTCGGCAAAACGATCGCTTATTCGAGCGAGGTGTGGCCCGAGCATCCCGAGAAAGTGCTCGCATGCCGACGCGATTTCGTCGATGCGCATCCGCGCACGACGCGCGCGCTCGTGCAGACCGTGCTCGAAGCGTGCCGCTGGCTCGACGGCGCCGGGCATCGCGACGAGATCGCCCGCTGGCTCGCGCGGCCCGACTACATCGGTATCGACGAGACGCTGATCGCGGCGCGGCTCGGCGACCACCTCGACACGGCAAACCCGCGCCGCCTGCCGATGCGTTTCTTCGACGACGGCGCGGTCAACTACCCGCATCCATTCGAAGGCGCGTGGTTCCTCACGCAGTTCGAGCGCTGGGGGATCATCGATGCGCGCAACGACTACGACGCGGTCGCCGCGCGCATCAACCAGACGCAGTTGTATCGCGAGGCCGCCGCGCGCGTGAACGTGCGGGTGACCGGCGAGGCCGTCACAAGGGAACTGATCGATGGCGCGGTGTGGGGAAGCGGCTCACCATCCGCCGCTTATGCGCGGCGTTTCGCGATCCGCCGCTGAGCGGACCGCACGCGAAAGCCCCGAGATCCGCTGCGCTGACTGCCCACGCACCGCCAACGGGAATCAGGTGGACAGTCGGCGTTGCCGCAGCTCAGAAGTTGTACTTGTCGATGTTGCTCGCATCGAACGTGGTCGGCGGCCCGAGAATGATTTCGCCTTGCGCGCCGATTGTGCGCTTGCCGAGCTTGCCGGCGTCGAACGTTTCGCCCTCCTTACCCGTGATCTTGCCCGACGCGAGCGACGCCGCCGCGTACGCGGCCAGATAGCCGAGCTCGCTCGGATCCCACAACTGGAACGCGGTCACGGTGCCGTTCTTCACGAACGCGCGCATCTGGTTCGGCGTGCCGAGGCCCGTCACCGCCACCTTGCCCTTGCTCGACGACGACGAGATATAGCGCGCCGCCGCCGCGATGCCGACCGTCGTCGGCGCAACGATCGCCTTCAGGTTCGGATACGCCTGCAGCAAGCCCTGGGTTTCGACGAAGGACTTCTGATCGTCGTCGTTGCCGTACGCGATCTTGACGAGCTTGATCTTCGAGTACTCCGGTTTCTTCAGTTCCTCCTGCATCCACTTGATCCACGTGTTCTGGTTCGTCGCGTTCGGCGTCGCCGACAGGATCGCGAACTCGCCCTCGCCGCCCATCAGCTTCGCGACCAGTTGCACCTGGCCGCGGCCGATGCCCTCCGCGTTCGCCTGATTGACGAACAGCTGGCGACCCTCGGGCGCGGTGTCGGAGTCGAACGTGACGACCTTGATGCCCTGGCCCATCGCCTTCTTCAGATACGGCACGACCGCGTTCGCATCGTTCGCGGCAATCACGATCGCATCCTGGTGCTGCGTGATCAGCGTGTTGATGTACGACACCTGCGACGACGCGCCCGCATCCGACGGCCCGACCGCCTTGCCCACGCCGCCGAATTCCTTGATCGCGGCGAGGCCGCCGTCGTCGGCGATCACCTCGTAGGGGTTGTTGATCTGCTTCGGCACGAACGCGATCTTCAGCCCGCTTTTCAATTCCGCGGCGAACGCGCCGCCGCAGCTGATCGCGAGTAACGCGGCGCAGAGCGCGGCCATGCCGGTGTGACGTAGAGGTTTGAACATGAAGTGTCTCCTGCGTTGTTGTTGGACAGAGAGGGGAAGCTAGGTTGCGGATGAAGAAGACGCGGCTGCGGACTTCGCGATGAAACGCCGGTCGCGCGCCGCACGCCAGCGCGCGACGAGGTTCGGAATCAGCACCGACGCGAGCAGCAGCACGCCAGTCACGATGGTCAGCGTTTCGCTCGATACGTCGTCGAGCGTCAGCGCGTTCTTGAGCACGCCGATGATCAGCAGCGACAGCAGCACGCCGACCATCGAGCCGCGTCCGCCGAAAATGCTGACGCCACCGAACAGCACCGCGGCGATCACCGACAGCTCGAAGCCCTCGCCGTTATCGCCGCGCGCGCTCGTGAAGCGCAGCGTATAGACGATGCCCGCGAGCGCGCTGACGAGACCCGACAGCACGAACAGGCGCAAGCGGATCTTCGCGACCTCGATGCCCGAGAACGCGGCGGCGGTCGGATTCGCGCCGATCGCATAGAGACTGCGGCCGAACGCGGTGGCTTGCAGCAGAACCGTGAACAGCACAGCGGCGACGATCACGATCACGAATGGCAACGGAATGAACGTGGGGCCAAGCGTGTTCATGCCGAACGCCGTATACGCAGCCGGAAAATCCGCGACCGCCTGATCGCCGAGCAGCACATACGCGAGACCGCGAAACAGCGCGAGCGTACCGATCGTGACCGCGAGCGACGGCAGGTTCAGCTTGACGATCACGAGGCCGTTCAGCAGGCCCGCCAGCGCGCCGGCGATCAGCACCACGACGATCACGACCGGCATCGGCAGACCCATGTGCCACAGCACGCCCATCAGCGCGCTCGACGCGCCCAGCACCGACGCGACCGACAGATCGATTTCGGCGGCGACGATGATCAGCGTCATCGGCAGCGCCATCAGCGCGATCTCGGTCAGATCGGCGAGCACGTTGCTCAGGTTCGCGCCGGTCAGAAACACCGGCGACAGCCAGCGGCCCAACACCAGCGACACGATCAGCACGATCACCAGCAACACTTCCCATTGCAGCGGCGTTTCGCGCTTGCGCGTGAGCAGCGCGGAATCGGGTTTAGCCATGATCGCGTTTCCTCATCATGCGTTTGGCGACGGAGCGGGCCAGCAACGTATCAGCGGCGATCGCGGCGACGATCAGCGCGCCCTGGATCGCCTGCTCCCAGAACGGCGACACGTGCAGCACGACGAGCGCGATGCTGATCACGCCGAGCACGAGCGCACCGAGCGTCGCGCCGAGGATCGTGCCGACGCCGCCCGTAATCGCGACACTGCCGACCACCGCCGCCGCGACGACCTGCAATTCGATGCCCTTCGCGGTGCTGGCATCGACGGTGCCGAAGCGCGCGAGCCACAACGCGCCCGCAAAGCCCGCGATCGCGCCGGACAACAAAAAGCCCGACATCACGCGACGCTCGACGTTCACGCCCGCGAGCCGCGCGGCTTCCGGATTCGAGCCGATCGCATAGTGCTCGCGACCGCCGCGAAACTGCTTCAGATACACCGACAGGCCGGCCAGTACGACGATCGCGATCAGCGCGAGCGTCGGGATGCCGAGCAGCGTGCCGGTCGCGAGCCGCGAGTACGCATCGGGCAGACTGGTCGCGTTGATCTGGCCGCCGTGCACCCATGCGTAATCGGCGCCGCGAAAGATGTACAGCGTCGACAGCGTCGCCACCAGCGAAGGCACGCGCCCCACCGCGACGAGCAGCGCATTGATGCCGCCCGCGACGAGCCCGATCGCGAGCCCCGCGGCCAGCGCGACGAGCACCGGCATATGCGGGAACGCAACGTACAGGCTGCCCACCGCGTATGCGCTGATACCCACCGTCGAGCCGACCGACAGATCGATATGCCGCATCAGGATCACGACGGTCATCCCAGCCGTCAGCAGACCGATGATCGACACGTTCAGCAGCACGTCGCGCAAATTCTGCAGATTCAGGAACTGCGGCTTCGCGAGCCCGGTCCCCGCGATCAGCAGGATCAGCACGACGAACAACGTGGTTTCGCGGCTCTTCGCGACGCTCGCGACGAGGCCGCCCGATGAAGCGGCGGAACGCTTCGGCAGCGACTGCCGCACCGGCGCGGGATGGGTCGAATGGCGCATCATGCTGCACGTCCCAACGGTGAAAGTCCCTGACCGAGCGCGGCGCCCATGATGCGCTCCTCGTTCGCGTCGGCGCGCGCGAGCTCCGCGCTGATGCGGCCTTCGTGCATCACGAGCACGCGATCGGCCATACCGAGCACCTCGGGCAACTCGCTCGAAATCATCAGCACGGCCATGCCATCGCGCACGAGTTCGGCGAGCGCGCCATACACCTCGGCTTTCGCACCGACGTCGATGCCGCGCGTCGGTTCGTCGATGATCAGCACTTTCGGGCCGGTCGCGAGCCACTTGCCGAGCACGACCTTCTGCTGGTTGCCGCCCGACAGCGTACCGACCGGCGCCCCCGGGTCGCCCGCCTTCAGGCGCAGACGCGTGCCCCACTTGTTGGCGAGCTGCGTTTCGCTGCGCGCCGAAATGAGCCCATGCCGAACGAGCCGTCCGAGCACCGTCATCGACGCATTGCGCGCGATGCTCAGTTCGAGCGCGAGCCCTTGCTGGCGGCGATCCTCCGGCACGAGCGCGAGCCCAGCGCGCACCGCAGCCGCGGGCTTGCCGGTGTCGAGCCGCTTGCCGGTCAGCCACACTTCGCCCGAATCGAGCGGATCGATCCCGAAGATCGCCCGCGCGACCTCGCTGCGTCCCGCGCCGACCAGACCCGCGAGCGCGACGATCTCGCCGGCGCGCACGTCGAACGAGACATCCTTGAACACGCCGATGCGCGTCAGGCCGCGCACCGACAGACGCACGTCGCCCGGTGTGCAATCGGCCTTCGGATAGAACGTTTCCAGATCGCGGCCGACCATCTTTGCGACGATCGCATCGGTGCTCAGATCGGCGGTCAGCGCGTCGAAGACCTTCGCGCCGTCACGCATGATCGTCACGCGCTGCGTCAGCACGAATACTTCGTCGAGCCGGTGCGTGATGAACAGAATCGCGACGTCGCGTTCGCGCAGCTTCCGCACGATCGCGAATAGCCGCTCGACTTCGGGCAGCGACAACGCGGCCGTCGGTTCATCCATGATCAGCACGCTCGCGTTCAGCGACAACGCCTTCGCGATTTCGATCACCTGCTGATCCGCGATCGACAGACCACGCACCAGTTGATCCGCGCGCATCTCGACGCCGAGCGACGCGAGCAGTCCGTCCACCTCGCGATGCATCGCGTCGTACTGAATGCGGCCGAAGCGGTCGACCGGCTGCCGGCCCATGAAGATGTTCTCCGCGATCGACAGATCGAAGAACAGCGTCGGCTCCTGATAGATGACCGCAAGCCCGGCGTCGCGCGCTTCGGCCGGTGTTGCGAAGCGGCGTGGCTCGCCGTTCACCAGCAGTTCGCCGGCGTCGGGTTGATGCACCCCGGCGAGAATTTTCACGAGCGTCGATTTGCCCGCGCCGTTCTCGCCGAGCAGCGCATGCACCTCGCCGGGCCACAGCACGAGGTCGCCGTCGGACAGCGCGCGCACCCGGCCGAAGGATTTGCTCGCGTGCCGCAATTCGAGTCGCGGCACCGCGGAAAGGGATGGCTGCACTGCGTGTCTCCTTTTTTGCGGCTGTCTTCTCTTCGACGGGCGGCGCGTCAAATCCGGTAGTACCGTTCCGCGTTGCGCCGAAACAGCGCGTCCTTCTCAGCCTCGCTCGCATCGCCAACGATCGCCGCATACGCGCGCCACCAATCCGTATACGAACCAAACAGCCGGTCGACGGGAAAATTCGACGCGAACATCGCGCGTTCGACGCCGAACGTATCGATCGTTTCGAGCACATAAGGCCGCAGGCTTTCGACGGTCCAGTGATGATCGAACATCGCGAGCCCGCTGATCTTCACCGCGACGTTCGGACACGCCGCGAGCAGGCGCATGCCTTCGCGCCACGCGCGGTAACCGGCCACGCTATTACGATCGACGAACATGCCCGCATGATTGACGACCAGAAGCGTGTCCGCATGCGCACGCGCCAAGGTGGCCGCCTCTTCCATTTGCGACGGATACAACTGCAGATCGAACGACAGGTCGTAACGGCGCAGCAACGCGAAATGCTCGCGCCACTGCGGCTCGCGCATGTAATAACGGCCGACGTAATCGAACAGTTTGTTGTCGTGCACGTTGAGAATCTGCCGGATGCCGCGCGTATTCGCGAACGACGCATGCGCTTCGAGCAACGCGGGCGCATTTTGCGCGGACAGGTCCACGGCGGCGACGATCGCGTTCGGCATGCCGCGCGAGGCGTCGCGATCCGCGATCGACTGCAACCAGCGCGTTTCCTCGACGGGATCGGCCGGATCGTGATTCGCTTCGACGTGCACGAGCTTCAGCACGTCGATGTCACCCGCTTCACCGAGCAGATCGTCGAGCAGATAGTCATGCTTCAGATCGCGCGCATCGCCGACGAACGACACGCCTGGGTTCTCCAGCCACGGATAGCGATGCGTCTTCAGATCCCACAGATGGATATGCGAATCGACAACCTGCATGCGGCACCTTCGTCCGGTGAAAAGCGTTTCGAGGTTCGTGCGTCGTTGCGGGGTTCAGCTGCGTTCAGCTCGACTCAATGACTGAGACGAAAGACCGGTTCGAGCGTCTGCGACAGCGGCGTGTGATCGGGCGCGGTCTGCATGATGTCGGCCATGTAATGCCACCATTTGCGCATCACGTCGAGTTGCGGCAACTGGTCCATCGTGTGATCGCTAGTGCGCGAGAGCACCGCGAAAAGATGATGCGTGTCGGGGTCGAAGAAAATGCGGTAGTCGCGCACGCCGGCGTTGTGCAGTGCGTCAACGAGCTCGGGCCAGATCTCCGTATGACGCCGTTCGTATTCTTCGCGCATGCCGGGGTTCAGCACCATCCGGAAAGCGATTGTCTCCATTGCGGCCTGTCTCCTGTCGCTCTTCGAACGACTATAATTCCTGCATCGATAGCCTCTCAATCCGTTGTTGGGATTGGGCGATCCACAAACCGAATCGCACGGGCACTCCTACTGGCACCATGAGCCAACATTCAGCCGCCGTCGCACTCGTCAATCGTCTCAAGTTCAAGCATCTCGCCCTGCTCGTCGCACTCGACGACACCCGCAACCTGCATCAGGCCGCCGAGGCCGTCAACGTCGCGCAACCGAGCGCGAGCCGCATGCTCGGCGATATCGAGGAAGCGTTCGGCTTCCTGCTGTTCGAGCGCAACGCGCGCGGCATGACGCCGACGCCGCTCGGCGTCGTCACGCTCGCTTACGCGCGCCGTGCGCTTGCCGAACTCACACGCTTCGCCGAAGACCTCGATGTCAAACGCCGCGGCGGTCACGGCCAGTTGACCGTCGGCGCGATCATGGGCGCCGCGCCCGATCTGCTGGCGATGTCGGTCGCCGCGCTGAAGACCGAAAGCCCGCTGCTCAGCGTGCGCATCCTCGGTGAAACAAGCGATCAGGTCGTGCAATTGCTGCATCGGCGCGAGGTCGATCTCGCGCTGGGGCGCCTGACCAACCCTCTGCAGCACAACGACTTCAGCTTCGAGCCGCTCGCGCGCGAAACGCTGCTGCTCGTCGTTCGCGCCGTGCATCCGCTCGCGCGGCGCACGCGCATCACGTTGCGCGAACTGGTCGCGTGGCCGTGGGTTGCGCAACCCGTCACGAGTCCGGCGCGCGTGCTGTTCGAGGAAGAACTCGCGCGTGCCGGGCTCGCCACGCCAGTCAATCTGACCGAATGCGCGTCGATCTTCGCGACGCTGCAATTGCTCGAGAATTACGATGCGGTCGCGATGCTGCCGGAGTCGGTCGTGCGCGATCATGTGCGCGGCGGGCTGCTGGTCGCGCTGCCGCTCGAAATCGGCAAGAGTCTCGCGGGTTTCGGCATTCTCACGCGCAAGGAAGAGCAGCTCGCCGAGCCGGCGCTGCGCTTCATCGAACTGCTGCGCGGCTTCTCGCGCGACCTCGCGCGCGACAATCCGGCCGCCGCACCCGGCACGCCGACTACGCCCGTCACGGTCAATTGACGCCCGCATCGCGCGCCGCTTATTGCAGGTTCACGAACAGGCCGCCGTCGACGAGCAGCGCGGCGCCCGTCACATAGCGCGCGCGGTCCGACGCGAGAAACACGACGCAATCGGCGACGTCGTCGGGACGCCCGAGGCGGCCGAGCGGAATGCGCTTTTCGAAGTAGGCCTTCTTCGCTTCGTCGGCGAGATCTTCGGCGTTCAGATCGGTGGCGATCGTGCCCGGCATGACAGAGTTGCAGCGGATGCCGAACGGCCCCAACGCGATCGCGCACGACTGCATCAGCGAATGCACGCCGGCCTTGGTCGGCGTGTAATGCGTTTGCATGCCGCCGCCCACCAACGCGCTGATCGAACTCGTCGCGACGATCGCGCCGCCGGTGCCCTGCTTTTTCATCTGTTGCGCGGCAGCCTGCGTCACGAAGAACGCGCCGTTCAGATTGACCGCGACCGTCGATTCGAGCACCTCCGCCGGCATGTCGAGAAAAGCGTGAAACGGGCAGATGCCGGCATTGCTCGCGAGGACGTCGAGCTTGCCGAAAGCGTCGACCGTCCGTCGCACCAGCTCCTGGCCAGTGTCGCGCGCCGCGACGTTGCCTTCCACCGCGATCGCGCGCCGCCCCAACGCCTCGATTTCGCCGACGACTTCCTCGACCGCCGAGCGCCGGCCATACGATGCGTCGTTGTCGCCCCAGTAGTTGATCGCCACGTCCGCGCCTTCGCGCGCGCAGGCCACCGCGATCGCGCGTCCGATGCCGCGCGAGCCGCCGGTGACGATCACGACTTTGTCCTTGAGCAGCACCTTGGTCTCCTTTGCGGCGGTTCGCCGTTCGGCACAGATTCAAAACGTTCGACCCGTTCAATGCTGATAAGGCCGCACCAGCGCGCATTCCGGATTGAGCCGCACGCCAAAGCCCGGCGTGTCCGGCACCTTCATGCGCCCGTTCACCGGCACCGGCTCGTCGAGCAGCAGCGGACTGAACATCGGCACGACTTCGTCGGCTTTCGGCGCCATCATCAGAAACTCGGAGAACGGCGAGTTATGGCGCGTGACGACGAAGTGATAGCTATACACCGACGACCCATGCGGCACCACCATCACGTTGTGCGCATCGGCGAGCGCGGAAATCTTGATCAGCTCGGTGATGCCGCCGCACCAGCCGACGTCGGGCTGGATCAGATCGCAGCACTGCATCTCCAGCAGCATCCGGAAGCCCCAGCGCGTCGCCTCGTGCTCGCCGGTCGACACCATCATGCCGCGTGGCACGTTGCGGCGCAGTTCGGCGTAACCCCAGTAATCGTCGGGAGGAAGACATTCCTCGATCCATTTGAGGCCGTATTGGTGCGCGCCTTGCGCGAGCCGCGTCGCGTAGCGCACGTCGAGGCTCATCCAGCAGTCGTACATCAGCCAGAAGTCGTCGCCGACGCGCGAGCGCATGTCGGCGAGCTTGTCGAGGTTTTGCCTGAGTCCGTCTTCGCCTTCCGCGGGACCATGCTGCAACGGCAGCTTGCCGCCGATGAAGCCCATCTCCTTCGCGAGATCGGGCCGCGCGCCGGTCGCGTAGAACACCAGCTCGTCGCGCACCGGGCCGCCCAATAGTTGATACACGGGCTCCTTGCGAACCTTTGCGAGCAGATCCCACAGCGCGAGATCGACACCGGAAATCGTGTTCAGCACGACGCCCTTGCGCCCGTAGTACAGCGTCGCGAAGTACATCTGATCCCACATCTTCTCGATGTCGGTCACCAGCTGCCCTTCGAGAAAACGCGCGAGATGCTTTTCGACGATGAACGCGCCGATCTCGCCGCCGGTCGTCACCGCGAAGCCCACGGTGCCGTCGCTCGCTTCGATCTCGACGACCAGCGTGCCGAGCACATTGATGCCGAACGACTGACGGCTCTGGCGGTACTCGGGATAACGCGCCATCGGCGTCGCGATGTGATCGTCGATCCAGTGTCCGCCGGCCTGGTCGTGATAGTCCGCGCCGCCGCCGCGAACGATGAAGGCACGCACGTGCCGGATGGTAGGCATGGCCATGAAAGGGCTCCGTGAGAGAGGCGTCGAAGCGGCTCGACAACGCGCGTTCGACGCGTGTGCAATACGCTGCGGGACGTGAGCACTGCGTGAGCAATGCGCGGGCAGCGCGCTCAGTAGGTGGCGCGGCCGCCCGACAGGTCGAATACCGAGCCGGTGCTGAACGCGCAGTCTTCGGAAGACAGCCACAGGATCAGCGACGCCGCTTCTTCCGGCAGCAGGAAACGGTTCATCGGAATCTTCGACAGCATGTAGTCGATGTGCTGCTGCGACATCGAATCGAAGATTTCGGTCTTGGCCGCGGCCGGCGTGACCGCATTGACGAGGATGTTTCTGGTCGCGAGTTCCTTGCCGAGCGACTTGGTGAGCCCGATCAACCCCGCTTTCGACGCGCTGTAGTGCGAAGCATTCGGATTGCCCTCCTTGCCCGCCACCGACGCGATATTGACGATGCGGCCGTAGCCCTGCTTCAGCATCTGCGGGACGACCGCGCGGCAGGTCAGGTACGGGCCGATCAGATTCACGTCGATCACGCGGCGCCACATGTCGGGCGCAAGCTCCCAGGTCGTGCCGTTGCCGCCGGTGATGCCCGCGCAGTTGATCAGCACGTCGATCGAGCCGTGCTCGGCCACCGTTTGCGCGGCGGCCTGCTGGACCGCGGCGTCGTCGGTCAGCTCGACTGTGACGGCGCTCACCTTGCCGAGTTCGCTCAGCTCGCGCTGACTGCGCTCGAGCCGTTCGCTATCGACGTCCCACAACGCGACCGACGCGCCCGAGCGCAACGCCCGCTGCGCGACCGCGTAGCCGATGCCACGCGCGCCGCCGGTGATGACGACCGTGCGCCCCTCCAGATCGATCCGATTCATTGCTGTGCTCCTGTGGGCCGCCGTGCGGCGTGCCATCGAGTTGTTGTATATCGCTGCAGCCAATATACGGACGGTGCGATGCGCCAACAATTCGACTATTGGAGGGGGCGATAGCAAAAGTGGATCGGCTGCGGGAGCGAGCGCTAAAGGAAAGCGAAGCGGCTAATCCCCGGCAGCGACGAAAAGCATCGACACATACAGAATGGTCGACACGACGATGATGCCGACGCCGAGCAGCACCTTGGTCTGGTCGAAGTTGATCCCGCCGATGATCGCAATGCCGATCCCGAACACCGACGACAACGTGCCGAGCGCCGCGAGGCCCACGTGTATCTTGCTGCGGACCAGCCGTTTGCGCTCCGATTCGGCAGTGGTTTCCGTTTCGCTCCGTTCCATTCCCCGCTCCTTCGCGCGCGACGCGATGACCATCGTGAAACCTGAGCCGCAATGGCCGGTGCGACGTCGAACCGCCGGTTGCGGTTCGACGCCGCGCACCTCGATACGCTTCAGCGTAGTTTATTTAAGCCTTCTCGATCGCCGTTATTTGACGTCCGCGCCATTGCGCGACACCGACGCCGCGATGGCCGAGACGAACACCGCGCGCACCGAATCGCCGACCTTCAGTTTCTCGAGCGCAATGTCCGGCGCCACGTCGAGCGTTTCCGTGCGCGACGGCCCGCGCAGCGTGATCGTGCGCTTCTTGCGATCGATCTTGCGCACCGTCGCGACGACCTCGACGCGCCGCGCCGATGCAACGACACCGTTGGACGCAGGCTGCGTGACTTCGGTATCGATGCGCTGGCGGATTCCGTTCGGCGCGAGTTTGTCGACACCGACCAGCACCGCCTTCTTGTACGCAATCGTCACGACGTCGCCGACATGCAGCTTGCTGACGTCGGCGGCTTGCGGATTCACGTCGAAAGTTTCGTCGCTGCCTTGCGGGCCGCGCAGCGTCACGCTGTTCGTCGCGGGATCGATCGCGACGACGCGCGCCTGAACGTGCAGCAGCGCCGCGGCGCCAATTGCCCGCTGTTCCGGCGCGGACGCTGCCGCGCTGCCCTGTGCCAGCGCCGGACCCGCCGCCGCGACGCAAACCACCAACGCAACCGCAATCGCCTTCACCCGCATGAGCCCGGAGACCGTTGAATTGAAAGCCATGAAATGCTCCTTTTGATCGCGTCGTTGTTACGGCAAATGTTTTGTCGCAGATCGCGTACTACGCTTGGCACCGGCAGGTGCAGTCGCTTCGAATAAAAATAAAAACCGACTATTAATCTCTTTTATCGGACGCGGTTATGCTTTTTGGAACCAATGGCGGTTCCTGTCTAATGCGTCGATTCGTCCCGGAGAACTGGTCGTGAAAAGCGCGCGCTTCTCCATGCGATGCAATCGGTATACGGAGTCGTGGCGGATGAGCTTGCGCAAGGAGCCGCGCGGCTTTGCGCATGCGTTCCCGCGAGCGTCAGCGAAGGGATAGAGAGCTAGCCATAACATATTCCTCGTAACGAGATGGACTACCGGGCGACCCAACGTAAGCGGGTCCGGAAATTGCCGAACGTTATGGCTATTTCAAACGATTTCGGGGATGCTAGCAAACGCGTAAAGGAATGGCAAGACAAGTGGCGGCGCATCGCCATTCCCGATTAATCGGGTTTGCGGCGTCAAATCTTTTATGACGGTGGGCGATTCATTTGCCCTAAAAAGATGACGGCTGCAATTCGTTGAGCTCAGATGCCCGGCGAAGCCGTCCTCGCTCTGACTCTGTCCGGTTGCCTGACAACAGTCGAATCGGCGCGGTCGATATGCATTGAAAAGCAGTAGGCGCGCGGCAGATTGGCAATCGCCGAACGACTAGCACAAACCCTTAATGGATGATACTGAAGCGATTACGCATCGCTGCGCGATGAATACAAAAAATTGTCGTCAATCATTGGAATACTGCGAACACGGCTGTATTGATCGAGCGAATTTTGCCGTCGAAGGACGCCTGAGCCGATGGCCACACCCATGTGGGCATCACGGGCACAGGGTTTGCTAAAACTAGCGTCAGCGTCTAACGCACATACATTGGTTTATCGAAAGGACACCACACATGGTCACGACTCGCCCCTGCACCGCCGCCTGCGTCATCGACGGCCGCCTCGTCACGCTGACGTTCTATCCGGACAACGGCGTGCTGCGTATTGCCGATTCGTCCGGCGCCTGTCTAAGAGAAACGCGCTGGCATGGGTCATGGCGCGCTCTGCTCGAAGAGTTCCGCGGTTACTACGAAGCGGCGGAAAACGACGCGGCGCGCGGCTTCGACGATATCGTCGCTCGCCTCGGCGAGCGCAGCGCTGATGCCCAGCGGGAATTGGCATTCGCGTGAAATGGCATGCGCTTGCAATCAAGCGCCTGAGAGGCGGCGGCAGCGCTCGGCACCCGTTCGTTGCCTCGCGATCCGGGGTCGTTCCTGGCGCCCCGCTGCCGCTCGCGAACTCTGGTCATTGACCGAAATAAGTCTTGCACTCCGTGCTGAACGAGCATGACCGGCCGCGCCGGCCTCCCGCTTGCGACTCGCCCGCCGGCACACCACCGTACGACGCGTTGCGTACGCCCTGCTCACGCGAGTCCCAGTTCTGACCGAACGACATGTCGGTCGTCGCCTGCGCCGATTCGTTCGCATCGTGCTCCATCATCGCGCGACCCGACACGGCGGGGCCCGCCTGGCCGCTCAACTCATCCGCGATGGCCGTTCTCGGCGCGAGAAACAGAACGGCGGTCGCGGCAATCATCAATATACGTACTCTCATTTCCGGACTCCTCGAATCCGGCGCAGCAGTGTTCGTCCTCCATAAGAATTGATCCGCGAACAGCCAACCTGCCCAATCGGGCCGAGGAACGGGTCGATGCCAATGCGCTACTGCTGCGACGGGTCACCGAACTAAACAGATGAAGAATTACCGCGCTTGCAACCAATACTCGACGCGTTCCCGAGCGTCGGCGGAATCGGCGCGCAAGGCGGCTGTAAGTCTGCATTGCGCAGCTTGTCGTCCTTCTTTTATAGTTCGCGCACCCCGGAATTCAATCCAGGAGCTTCCAGCAGTGTCGCCAATCGTCCACACCGTTCGACAAACCGCATTCACCGACAAATTCAGCGTGAACTAAGCGTGCTTTGCTCGCGCATTGCGTTATCATGTTGCTACAACGCACAAAAAAGCGAACCCGCACGTCGGCGAAAGTCCGGTGAAAGACGGACAGCGTGGAACGACTCCATCCATTCGCAATCATTGCATCGAGACACAGAGTTTTTCATAGCGAACGTCAGGCTTACCGGCCTCGTTCGTCGCGTTGCGACATGCTGAAATATTTGCTGATCGAGACTCTCGGTTCGAGGGTCGGTTGTTCCAGCGGCCGTCTTTGTCCAAGGCCGTATTGCGGTTCAGGGAGCAACGTTTTTTAACCCGGCACATGACATTTCCGTCAATCGACAACCCCACCGCGGGGCGGCCCCATTCAGTCGGGCTCGACGCTTCGCCGCTTTTTCCCCGCAATCTGTCTTCGACAGCACGCTGCACGTTTTAGAAGGACGAATATCCTATGGACGAAAGGAAGCGAGATAGCATGATTGCGTATCTCCGCCATCGTATGGAAGAGTTTGGTATCAGACCAGAAGACCTTGCCGCAGCGCTGGCGACCGAGTCATTGGCCAAAAAGGCTGAGCGCTATCGCAATGCGACCGGAGACAGCTGGGACGGCAATGGCGAAATGCCGCAATGGTTGAAGCAGGCCATTAGTGCCGGCCAGAGCATTGAGCATTTCGAATTGGCCGCAAAACCGGTGCCCGCGCCGCAACCGAAAAAACAGGTGGACTGGTCGAATGACCCGTTCGCAGGCACGCGGCTCGGGCGCCCGAATAACCGCTAGGTGCAGGCCGCCGCGCTCGAAGGCGCGGGCACAATGGCTGCGGCTTCGAAACGGACCGCCGTGCCACGCACCGTTTTTGTGCCACCGCTTGCCACATTTACGGCATTCACCGTATTCCCCGCATTGACGGCATTCGCCGCATCGGCGAGATTCGCATGATTCGAGGCAGGCTGCGCATATTGCGGCAGCTCGATAAGCGCGCTGACCTGCCGGACGATCTGCCAGAAGGTCTTGTCGAAAAGACGGGCCTGCTCGTCAGCGGACCCGTGGCCGCCCGCGAGCGGATCGGTAATGGTCCAATAGACGAACGCCGGTGCGCCGGGAAATACCGGCACGTGCAGTCCGCCGACGGATTCGTCGAGCGCGATCACGATATCCATGCGCGGCGCCCATTCGCCGGTGAATTCGAGCCAGCTTTTAGGGCTCAGCACCGCGCGCCCGGAAATGCCGGGCCGCAATTGCGCGACCGCGAGGGGATGAAGGCGCGCGGCCGGTTCAGGGCCCGCGCTGAACGCGTCGAACCGGTGCCCCGCCAGTTCGCGCAGTAAAGCTTCTGCAATGATGCTGCGGATCGAATTATCGCGGCAGAGAAACAGCACCTTATATTTTCTGGACACGCTTACCCCGTACCGATATTTTTATTGGCCTCTGGGCGGAATTGTGCCGCTCCAGTCTTGCGCCCCCGTGACACTACGGCGTCTCTATTATTTGCGCCTCGGGATTCGCACCAGATATCTCGACTCACGGGCACAGAGCACAACTTTGCGAACGATGGGCAGTGTACCAGTGTCCGGCCCGCTGATTCAGCACCTGTCAATATTTGCCAGATCAACCGACGCTGCCGCCGGCCCGCCGGGTCCGGCACGATGGGTTTGGCCCGGTCGCCGTCGGCGGCGGGTCAGAACTTCAGGCTGTTGAGGAACTGAAACCACAGGTTGCCGAGCGCGCCGGCCGGATGCATGTCGCTGACGGTTTCGTCGCGCTTCGCGTGGCTCTCGCGTCTGGAAGGCTGCGCGTCGTGAGGGGCGGTTTGCGAGGCCGTGCCGGTGTCTCGCGCGGGGTCCGCCAGTTCGGGCTCGGACGCCTCGGCTTGCGCCGCTTGCGCGCTCTTCTCGGTCTTTCCCGCGCGCTGGGCGTTTTGCGCGGCGTCCGCCTCGTCGCGGCGCGCGGCCTGCAACGCCGCGACGCTGTCGGCGATCTGGGCGGCGCGCCGTGGTTCGCACTGCCGCCCGAGCAGTACGCCGAACAGCACGTCGCGATTGTGACCCTGGTCGGCGAAGCGGATCGCGATCGACACCATCTCGGCATACGCGGCTTCGTCGGCCGCGCGCGCCGCTGTCTCGCGCTTCGCCTGCGCGCGTTGCCGACGCGTGTGCTGCGCCTCCCACTCGCGCATCTGCTCGGCGTAGACCGCGTCGTAGACTTTGCGCTGCTCGGCATCGGACAGGATCGCGTACGCGTCCTTGATTTCCTGGAACGCCGCGCGCGCCACGTCCTCAGCACCGTGGTTGCGGTCCGGATGCCACTTCATCGCGGCTTTCCGGTAGGCCCGCTTGATTTCGTCGTCGGTGGCGTGCGCGGGCACGCCGAGCGTCTCATACAGGGTTGCCATGCTGGACTCGATCTCGCGGAAAATCACTGCGGGCATCGTAGCATGCTAAAAGCGGCGTCATCGTGAACCGGCCTCCACGCAAGCACGCGCATGCCGGCATTGCCGCGATGGCACGGCGGCGCATCGTCCGCCAACGGCCCACGAAAAAAGGCCCCACCACTTGCGTAGCGAGGCCGAGTCCCATGTCTAAGGAGATGTCATGGAGGAGACGAGCCCATCTTACCGTCAGACCCGCATGCGCCTAACCAACGGTTCGCCATATGCTTATCGGCCGCGCGCTCACGCGCATTGCAAAGCGGCTCGGCGACCTGCTCATGCAGGGTTAGATCGTTAGAACAAAAAGTCGCTTAGCCGCGCGGCAGCCGCTCATTAAGATGACGCTTCAAAGTCCGGTTCGCTCCGGCCGGTCCGTTCGCGGCCATGCACGTGCGTTGCTAGCGCTGCATGAGTTCCGCATGAACCGCACCGTGAACCTGCACGCGGTCTGAAATACTCCCTCGGCACGTGACGCCGCCGCAATCGCGCGCGACGCCACGCTTTGCGCCGAGTGACCGTGCGCCACATAACAGACACCGCGCCCCCACGCGAATAGAGTCACCGGACACAGCGACTTCGATCCAATCCGGGCTTTTGATTACCATTCCGCCCCACGCTGATTTTCTTTCGACGAAAGATTGGTTCACCCGCTGCGCAGCGCGCCCAACGCTCGACCTGCCCGCCGCTTCACTCACCTAAGGCAACGACAGGGCCGCGCCGCAAGCATTGGTATCCCGCACGACACTCGCGGACACACAGACAAGTCAAGATCATGAACTCACACATCCGCTACAAGGGCTACGAGGTCGAAGCGGCAACGCAACTGCTCCCCAACGGATTATTCGCCGCCAATCTGACGATCGAGCAGCGCGACGAGAATACGCGCAAGGCTTATTCGTTCGACGCGCTCGACTACTTCTTCGACGAAGAGCATGCGCTCGCCTACGCGTCGGACTGGGGGCGTATGTGGATCGATAGTCACCAGTAAGATCCCGGAGCGCATCGATATCGATGACAGCGAGCGCGACACGCGTTGCGCATCGCCCGGCATCGGGTTTCAGGCGGATGTGCCAGAATAGATGAACCCTTGCGTTCGCTGTCTGCCCGCGTGACCTGTCCGCTACTTCGACGGATGCAGTCGAAACTCGCGCCGCCCGCGACGCACCCATCGATACGGAGACGCCGGTCATGACATGGACCGTCGACGCACAACTCGCGCTCAGCGCGACACAAGCGGTCGAGGCGCTGCAATCGGGCCGCCTCAAAGCCGCCGACTACGTCGCCACCCTGCTCGCGCGCGCCGCCGCGCTCACGCACCTGAATGCGCTCACCACGCTCGACTTCCACGGCGCGCTCGCCGCGGCGCAGCGCATCGACGCATTGCCGCCGGCTGAGCGGGCACGTCTGCCGCTCGCCGGTTTGCCGATCGTCGTCAAGGACAACATCAACACCGCAGGTCTACCGACGACGGCCGGCACGCCCGCGCTCGCGGGCTTCGTGCCGAACACCAACGCCCCATCGGTGCAACGCCTCGTCGACGCGGGCGCGATCGTGCTTGGCAAGGCCAACATGCACGAACTCGCGTTCGGCATCACGAGTACCAACCTGTCCGCGCACGCGGGGCCGGTGCGCAATCCGTACGATCCGTCGCTGATACCGGGCGGCTCGTCGGGCGGCACCGCGGTGGCGATCGCCGCGCGCATCGCGCCCGCCGGACTCGGCACCGACACCGGCGGCTCGACCCGCATCCCGGCCGCGCTGACCGGCACCGCGGGCTTGCGTCCATCGGTCGGCAATGGCGGTGCCGAGCGGCGCTATCACGACCCCAACGCGGTGGTGCCGATCAGCCATACGCGCGATACCGTCGGGCCGATGGCACGCAGCGTCGCCGACCTGGCGCTGCTCGACGGTGTGATCACCGGCGACGGCGCGTTGCCTGCGATTGCGCTCGATGGCTTGCGCATCGGCTTGCCCGCGCCGCTGTGGGATGCTCTCGAGCGACAGGTCGAGGCCGTCGCCCGCGCCGCACTGCAAAAGCTCGAAGCGGCGGGCGTCACGTTCGTGCCGGTCGCGATGAATGAGTTGGAGCATCTGAACGGGATGGTCGGCGGTCCGCTCGCCATTCACGAAGCGCGTGACGACGTGCTCGCGTGGTTGGTCGCGAATCGGGCGCCGGTGCAAACCGTCGCCGAGCTGGCCGTGCGCATCGCGAGCCCGGATGTGCGCGCGATCTACGACGACGTGCTCGCCGACGTGCTCGGCTCGCACTACTCGGCGGCGCTCAACTACTGGCGACCGCGGCTGCAGAACTACGTCGCCGCGACGTTCGCGAATGCCGGTCTCGACGCGTTGCTGTTTCCGACGACCCGGCTCGTCGCGGTACCGATCGACGATCTGAACGGCTCGTCGACGGTCACGATCGACGGCGGTCCACCGATCGATACGATGGAAGCGTTCCTGCGTAATACCGACCCGGCCAGCACATCCGGCATTCCGGGGCTGTCGCTGCCGGCGGGTATCAGCGCCAGCGGGCTGCCGGTCGGCCTCGAACTCGATGGACCGCTCGGCTCGGACAGGCGCCTGCTAGCCATCGGTGTCGCGTTCGAACAGGTACTGGGAGCGTTGCCCGCGCCGGTGCTTTGAAGCCCGCGTTTCACGTGCGCGCCATCAGGTTTGTGCTTTAATGCCTGCGCGTTGCAGCCCGCATTCCGACGCTTTGCCCGCCCGAACCTCCCCTTAAGCGACGATGACGAACCCCGCCACCGCCCTCTCATCTCACGGCCTCGTACGCCGCGTCGTTCACTTGAGCGCCGTGCTCGCGGTCGCTTTCGCCGCCAGCGCCTGCGCGCGCCTCGCGACGGTCGATTCCAACGCGCTGTGGAAGATCGTCGACATCCGCTGCGTGCCGTCGCAGCAGGCCACGGGCACACCAGATCAATGCACGGTCGTCGATCTCGACAAACGCTACGTCGTCCTGAAGGACATTCTCGGCCGCTCGCAGTTTCTGCTGATGCCGACCGATCGCATCACCGGCATCGAAAGTCCGCTGATCCTCGCGCCCGATGCGAAGGACTACTGGCGTGACGCGTGGGATTCGCGTCATTACGTGCAGCAAGCGGTCAAACACGAGTTGCCCGACGATCAGCTCGGCCTCGAAATCAACTCCGAATCTCGTCGCTCACAAAACCAGCTGCATATCCACATCGACTGCATGCGGCGTGAAGTCAGCGCCGCGCTCGCCAATCACGCTCACGACACGCCCGGCGAGTGGCGTTGGGAGACGCTCGATGGCGAGCGCTACAGGATCATGCGGGTGAACTCGCTGAGCGGCGCCGACAACCCGTTCCGGATCGTCGCCCGCGACAATCCTGATCCGGCGACGATGGCTACGCAAACCATCCTGGTTACTGGCGCGGGACCGTCCGCGGCTCGGGATGGCTGGCTGATCGTCAACAGCGGTATCGACATCGAAGGCGGCAGCGGCACGGCCGAAGGGCTGCTCGATCACGCGTGCCGAGTCGCGGACGATCATTGAGCGTTTGCCGAACACGCAGAATTCGCGCCCGCTTTTCCACGATTGCGCAGATGCATTGCTCAATAAAATGGTTCGGGCGTTCCAAAGTGCGGCGGCAAAGCTATGCATGGAAAGCTCAGACTTCCAGGTTATCGATCAGTCGCGTGTTTCCGAGGCGCGCAGCCGCGACGACAACGAGCTTGCCCGCATCCACCTCCTGTGCGGCTGGAGACCGCAAGTTGACCTGCTTGCGCACCGAAACGTAATCCGGCTGCCAACCTCGGTCGACCAACGTGGAGAATGCGCGTCGTTCGATGCCCTGGATATCTTTGTCTCCGCTCAAGATCCTGTCGCGGATCAGATTCAGAAGCCGATGCAACATCGGCGCCTCGACCCGCTCTGCGGGCGTCAGGAAACGATTGCGAGAGGACAAGGCAAGACCGTCGCAATCGCGGATGGTTTCGCCCGCGACAACGTCCGTTGGCATCGCGAACTGCTTGCACATCTCCCGAACAATCATCAATTGCTGGTAGTCCTTCTTTCCAAAGACGGCAACACGCGGTTGCGCGCACAGCATCAGCTTCATTACCACCGTGCACACGCCCTGGAAAAACCCGGGCCGGAATTCGCCTTCCAGCATGTCGCCCATGCCTCCCGGCGGCTGCACCCGGTACTCTTGCGGCTGTGGGTATAGATCGTGTTCCGTAGGGGCAAAGACGACATAGACGTTTTCCTTCTGGAGCTTCTCGATATCCGCATCCAGCGTTCGCGGATAACGCTCAAAATCTTCCCCCGGCCCGAACTGCAGGGGATTGACGAAGATGCTCGTGACGACGGGATCCCCGTGCTGCCGGGCGAGCCGGATAAGCGACAAATGCCCCTCGTGCAAATTGCCCATAGTCGGCACGAATGCGGTACGGTTTTGACCGCGCAACTGCGCGCGCAATTCGTCGATGGACCGAATCAGTTTCATTCTGAGACTTACCTCTGGGACGTAGCTATCATCTACTCACATGTTTGGATAGTTCGGCCCACCGCCGCCTTCCGGCGTGACCCACATGATGTTCTGTGTCGGGTCCTTGATATCGCAGGTCTTGCAGTGCACGCAATTCTGCGCGTTGATTTGCAGACGGTCCTCCTGCTGATCGTCCTTCACATACTCATAGACGCCTGCTGGACAGAAGCGGGATTCGGGGCCCGCATACGTCCGCAGGTTCACGTTCACCGGCACACTCGCGTCCCTGAGCGTGAGGTGCACCGGCTGATTCTCCTCGTGGTTTGTATTCGAAATGAAAACAGACGACAGTCGATCGAACGTTAGTTTGCCATCAGGCTTTGGATACTCGATCGGCTTACACTGCGACGCGGGCTTGAGCATTTCGTGATCCCGATGCCGGTGACGCAGCGTCCAAGGCACATTGCCGCCGAGAGCCTTCTGCTCGATACCCACCATCAGCGTGCCGAGATACAGGCCTTTACTCATCCATTGCTTGAAGTTGCGCGCCTTGTACAGTTCTCTGTAGAGCCACGACCGCTTGAACGCTTCCGGGTAGGCTGCCAGTTCATTGTGCTGGCGGCCATCCTGGAGCGCATCGAACGCGGCGTCGGCCGCGAGCATCCCGGTCTTGATCGCCGCGTGCGAACCCTTGATGCGCGACGCGTTCAGGAAGCCCGCGTCGTCGCCGACCAGCGCGCCGCCCGGAAACACGAGCTTCGGCAATGACATCAGGCCGCCGGCGGTGATTGCGCGCGCACCATACGACACGCGCTTGCCGCCTTCCAGGAATTTGCGAATTTCCGGGTGCGTCTTGTAGCGCTGGAACTCCTCGAACGGCGAAAGGTAGGGGTTCTGATAAGCGAGACCAACGACGAAGCCCACCACCACCTGGTTGTTGTCGATGTGGTACAAAAATGAGCCACCATAGGTGTCCGACTCCAGAGGCCAGCCGGCAGTGTGGATCACCAGACCCGGCTGATGTTTCGCAGGATCGATCTCCCACAGCTCCTTGATGCCGATGCCGTAGACCTGCGGATCGGCGTTCTTGCCGAGTTTGAAATTTTCGTTGAGCTGGCGGCCGAGGTGACCGCGGCAGCCTTCGCAGAACAGCGTGTACTTCGCGTGCAGCTCCATCCCGAGCTGAAAGTTCTCGGTGGGCTCGCCGTCTTTGCCAATGCCCATGTCGCCAGTGGCGATGCCCTTGACCGAGCCGTCGTCGTTGTAGAGGACTTCAGCGGCCGGAAAGCCCGGGAAGATCTCCACGCCCAGCGCCTCGGCCTGCTGGCCCAGCCAGCGCGTGACGTTCGCGAGGCTGATCACGTAGTTGCCGTGGTTCTTGAAGTTGTCCGGCAATGCCCAGTTCGGCACCGACTTCGCACGCGTTTCGGAAAGGAAAAGGAATCTGTCTTCGGTCACGGGCACGTTCAACGGCGCGTCCCGCTCTTTCCAGTCGGGCATCAGTTCATTGAGCGCGCGCGGGTCCATGACAGCGCCGGAGACGATATGCGCCCCGATCTCCGAGCCTTTTTCCAGCACGCAGACGCCAATCTCGACGCTTTTTTCGGCTGCCAGCTGCTTCAGGCGGATCGCCGAGGAGAGGCCTGCGGGACCGCCGCCGACGATCACCACGTCGTATTCCATCGACTCGCGCGGTCCATAACCTTGCTGATTGTTTTCCGCCATCCCCCACTGCCTCCCTGTCGCCTCGAAACGTCGACACACTCGTTGGACTGTTGCCCGTCGAGGGCGCCGTCGACACGAGAATCGCGTTCAGCATTTCCCATAGCCGACAGCGAAGAGTATATATAAATGAATGACGTATAACAATATGAACGAGCAGGGACCGACAATGGGACGGGACCGACGGGCGAAGCGCCCGCCCGCCCCGTCTCAGAGCGGCGCTCCCCTCGACACGTCAAGAAATCCCGCGGTCTGGAGTTTCTCGAAAATCACCTCTACGGCCATTTCGGGAGAAACGGTCAGAGTGTTGATGTGGATCTCAGGATTCTGCGGCATCTCGTAAGGCGAATCGATGCCTGTGAAGTTCTTCAACTCGCCGCTACGCGCTTTCTTGTAAAGTCCTTTCGGATCGCGCTCCTCGGCCACTTCGAGTGGCGTGTCGATGAAGACCTCGATAAATTCACCCTCCTCCATCAGCTCGCGTGCCAGGGCGCGCTCCGCGCGAAACGGCGAAATGAATGCGGTAATGACGATCACGCCCGCATCTGCCATCAATTTCGCCACCTCGGCAATGCGTCGAATATTTTCCACCCGGTCCTCGGCCGTGAATCCGAGATCCTTGTTCAACCCGTGACGAACATTGTCCCCGTCGAGCAGATAGGTTCGCTTGCCCATCGCGTGCAAACGCTTCTCGAGCAGATTTGCAATTGTCGATTTTCCCGCACCTGAAAGCCCTGTCAGCCATACAACGCCGCTCTGGTGCCCGTTCAGCACCCGCCGCGCGCGTTTGTCGACCTCCAGCGTCTGCCAGCGAATATTGTTCGCGCGGCGCAGTGCGAAGCGCAGCATACCGGCACCGACCGTGCTGTTGGTCATACGGTCAATGACTATGAAACCGCCCGTCTCGTGGTTTTGCTCGTACGGATCGAAAGCAATCGCGCGATCAAACTCCAGTTCCGCGACACCGATCTCGTTCAAGGCGAGAGTCTCGCTCGCCACGCGGTCGAGCGTATCGACATTCAGTTTGTATTTGAGCGGTAATATCGTTGCCGTGACGGTCCGGGTGCCAATTTTCAGCAAGTAACTGCGCCCCCGGAGCATGGGTTGGTCGCTCATCCACACGAGCGTTGCTTCGAACTGGTCGGCAACCTGCGCAGGCGAATCGGCCGTTGAAATCAGATCTCCACGACAGACATCCACTTCGTCGGCGAGCAGCAGCGTCACGGACTGTTCCGCGAAGGCCTCGTCAAGATCGCCGTCCGCCGTCACGATTCTTGCGACAGTGCATTCCCGTCCTGATGGCTGTACCTGTATACGCTGCCCGACACGCACCACACCGGACGCAATAGTGCCTGCAAACCCGCGGAAATCAAGATTGGGGCGATTGACCCATTGCACTGGGAAACGGAACGGCTGCGTCTGCATATGCGTTTCGTCGATCTCGACAGTCTCGAGGTGATGCATCAAGGACGGCCCTTCGTACCACGACGTCTTCGTGCTCCTTTCAACAACGTTGTCGCCATTTACGCCCGAAATCGGCATTGCAGTCACACCAGGGATGCCAATCTTTCTGGCGAATTCGCAATACTCGCGGGAGATTTCGTCGAATCGTTCGCGCGAGTACCCGACCAGATCCATCTTATTGACTGCGAGAACAACGTTGCGAATGCCGATCAACGACACAAGATAGCTGTGCCGCCGCGTTTGCTGCAGAACGCCCTTGCGAGCATCGACCAGAATGATGGCAAGATCGGCCGTAGAAGCACCCGTTATCATGTTGCGGGTGTATTGCTCATGCCCGGGCGTATCAGCAACGATGAACTTGCGCCGGTCGGTCGAGAAAAATCGGTAGGCGACGTCGATGGTGATGCCCTGCTCGCGCTCCGCAGCGAGACCGTCCAGCAGCAGCGCGTAGTCTATTTCCCCGCCACGCGTACCGACCTTTTTCGAATCGGCTTCGAGCGCGGCAAGCTGGTCCTCGAACAGCATTCTGGATTCGTAGAGCAATCGGCCGATCAACGTGCTTTTGCCGTCATCCACGCTCCCGCATGTGATGAAACGCAGAAGGCTCTTTCTTTCGTGCTGCTTCAGGTACCGTTCAATATCGGTCCCGATTAGCTCAGAGACGTGTGCCATCAGAAGTACCCCTCCTGTTTCTTCCTCTCCATGGACGCGGCGCCGTCATGATCGATCAAGCGCCCCTGCCGCTCGGAGGTCGTCGTCAAGAGCATTTCCTGGATGATTTGCGGCAATGTCGTGGCGTTCGACTCGACTGCACCGGTAAGCGGATAGCAACCAAGCGTGCGAAAGCGCACCATTTTCTCCTCTACTTTCTCATTCGGCTTGAGTGGCATGCGGTCGTCATCCACCATCACCAGGATGCCGTCCCGATTCACCACGGGCCGCCTCGCCGCGAAATAGAGTGGCACGATGGGGATATTCTCGAGGTAGATGTACTGCCAGATGTCCAGCTCGGTCCAGTTAGAGAGGGGAAACACGCGGATCGACTCGCCGTTGTTCTTTCGCGCGCTATATAAGCGCCACAGTTCGGGTCGCTGATTCTTGGGGTCCCACTGGTGGGTAGCCGTACGGAATGAAAAGATTCGCTCTTTCGCACGCGATTTCTCTTCGTCTCTGCGAGCGCCCCCGAAAGCGGCATCGAAGCCGTACTTGTCGAGCGCCTGCTTCAGCCCCTGGGTCTTCCACATGTCGGTGTGAACCTGCGAACCATGATCGAACGGGTTGATGCCCAGTTCTTTCGCTTCCGGATTCTGGTGAACGATCAGCTCCATTCCGGTCTCGCGAGCCATCCGGTCCCGCATCGCGTACATGTCGCGGAACTTCCAGGTGGTATCCACATGCAGAAGCGGAAACGGAGGGGGCGCTGGGTAAAAGGCCTTTTTTGCCAGGTGGAGCATGCAGGCGCTGTCCTTGCCGATCGAGTAAAGCATCACTGGGCGATTTGCCTCAGCGACGATTTCCCGCATGATATGAATGCTCTCGGCTTCGAGTCGCCGCAAATGAGTCAACGTCGTCATGGCACATCCTTTACAAAGCGGATTCACAGCGCGGCCGCGATGGCGGCCAGCATCGATTCGGCGATCTCACGTCGACATATGAGTAAATCGGGCATCCAGACGTCTACTCCGTTATAGATGCACGGGTTCCCGTCTATGCGGCTGGCGTGAAGGCCAGCCGCGAGCGCGACGCCTACTGGAGCGCACGAATCCCACTCGTATTGACCGCCTGCGTGCAGATACGCGTGAGCCTCGCCACGCAGTACCGCCATTGCCTTTGCGCCTGCCGAGCCCATGGGGACAAGTTCAGCATTCAGTCGCTGGGCGACCCTCAGCGCCAGTTCCGGAGCGCGGGAACGGCTCACCAGAATTTTCAGGCGCCCTTCGGGCGCTGGGGGCAACTCCGGCGGCGATAACGTTCCGAATGTGACCCCACGAGCCGGAAGCGCCACAGCGCAAGCGCGGGGTTCGCCGCAAACCGTCAGTGCCACATGGACCGCCCAGTCCTCGCGCCCCTCGTGCCGTTCGCCATATTCGCGCGTGCCATCGAGCGGGTCGATGATCCATACACGATCGAGAGCTAACCGCTTTGGATCCGGCGCGGATTCTTCCGACAGAAAGCCGTCATCTGGTCGGGTGCGAGCGAGAATGTCTGCAATCAGCTCGTTCGCCGTGGCATCGCCGACTGCGCCCAACGGTTTGCCCGCAAGCACGGCCGACGCGCGCATCGCGTTCAAGGCGCCGCCGGCCGCCGTGGCGATGTGCACTGCGAGACAGTGATCGTCGTCAACCGAAAGCGCCGTGCTGACAGTGTTCATTGGACCACTCCATTGCGAGGCACCTGTTCCATCGCTGCGAGACCGGCAGGGGTGTACCAGATATGCTCGATATAGTGTCCGAGCGTCCCCCGGTGATCCGTATAGAAGTACCGGGCGGAGCCACGCGACTGGCCGTCGATGACGATGGGCACGCCCGCGGCAGCCATTTGCTCACGCTGTGTTTCGAATGCCGCTTCGCTCTCGATCAGCTGCGCTACGTGATGATGGCGAATCGCGAAGCCGTCTCGAGGCAGGGCATCGCGATACACGCGGTCGTCGCCGCACAGCGGCTCGATCAGTTCCAGCTGAAGCGACCCCACGAACGCGAGCGCGATGTTCAGCTTGCAGCGACGTCCCGCGATGGACTCTATTTCAATACCCGGCAAGCGCGCCCACGTCGGCACCTTCTGTTCTCTGCGAAAGCGCTCAATTGCCTCGTCCACATCGGTGGTGACGTACGCTATCTGTAGAAAGCCGGAAAACGGGGAAAGCGACGGCGTTTTCATCAGTGCAGTCCATAGGTGGTCATATAGCGGGAGAAGCGCTCCCTGATCGCTGCCGGTGCAAGGCCGAATTCGTCCTGCGTATATCGATGCGCGCCATAAGCGCGTTCGGGACTCTGCTTGACGCGTCGGCGCATCGCTTCCATCGTTTCGGCGGTCAGTCTGAAGCCGAAGTGACCGTAGATACGCGTCATGGTGCCAATCGGATCGGCGTGGAAGTCGGCCTGCCTGATATCGAGGAACTGCCGGTTCGGCAAGGACGCGCGCGCCGCAATCGCCGCTTCGCTGGCGCGCGCCCAGTTATCCAGTTCGCGCCTGCCGATCTCGTGCCTGTCGACCTGCTCGCCCTCAGAAATCCGACGCGCCATCGCCAGCACGCTCGCGAGCGAAGGCAGCGCCGCCACTGGATCTCGATGTGTCTGTACCACGCATGCATCGGGAAAGACCTCGAACAGCGCCGGTAACTGCATCAGGTGTCCGGGATTCTTCAGGAGCCACGTCTTTTCGCTGTCTCGCGCACCGATGAGACTGATCGTCTTTGCCAGGTAACGATATGCAGGCAATTCGCTCTGTTCACGCCACCAGCGATCGTATTGAGGTACACGGAACGACGAGCCCCACAGATTGCTGCAAAAGCCCTGCTTGAGTATTTCCAGGCATTCATCTACCTCGTCAGCCACGATATTGTGTGCCGCGCGCATCTCTGGCGCTGACCTGAAAAAGGCCTCGAGCCCGGCCGCGGTCGCCTGGAACTGAACATGGCTGGTCCACGTATCGCGCGGAGGCCGCGGCTGCGGAAAGACGGTCAGCCATTTTTCCAAACCCTGAAATTGTGGATCAACCGAAAGCAGCTTGTGCAGCGCGGTCGTACCGGTTCTCGGTATGCCGGTGATGACGAGTGGGCGCCGCGGCGTCCGCGACAACACATCGGCATGCTTGCGCAGCCCCTCTACCATCGTCAGGCGCGAAACCAAAGCACCGACAACAGCATTCCACGCAAATTCCCGTCCGCCCGGCGCGAAGCGCGGACCATCTTCGTCGAGCGCGTTCAAAAGCTGTGTCAGGCCCGGCCTGTACTCAGCGCTGGAGCCGAAATCCGTCAGGCCAGCGACAGCACTCGCGCTCGCGTGAAGTTCGTCCTCCGCACCCGTGAATCGTTTCGATACTGACATCTGTTGTCTCCCGAAATCCATTCTTGTCGCTACCACCGCCGTCTCAACTGCGCACCTATGCGTCTCTCGCGCAGAAGTCTGCCGCGCTCGCTCGCCTCTATGAAGCGAGTTCCTGCCGGCAAGTGATTGCGCAACTCGCAAAGCGGCACACGTTTGAGTGTCGGAACTGGTTCCGAGCTACACCCATACCATCTGCCTATCGCAGTCCCACGATTGACGCCGCATGTATCCAGCCAGTTCAGGACACCGGGATCGCGATGAGCAATCACCGCGCGAAAATGGCCGTCGTCGTCGACGTGTGCCTGATGCCCATTGAGGCTGCTTTGGTGATCGATATAGTCAAGCGCGTTGAACAGTGTGTCGTTCAATTGCACGTTCCAGTAGCGGCGCGTCTGCGGCAGCGCGGTTTCGAGAATGAGCGCTTCGTCATCACCGAAATCGAAAATGGCCTGCCAGTACGCCTGCTTCGCGAGCCCACCGCCGAACGCGAAAAACTCGAACTCGTTCACCTTGATTCGCGTGCGCAGTTGCTGCATATGGGTGAGCCAGCGACGTGACAAGCGCTCCGCGTAGTCCATCAACTCGCCGGTACGCCTCGCGATCTCCTCGTGGCCCATCGACGGCTTCAACAGGGGAGCATCGAGGCACTCGATAGCGATTCGCGCGTCGCGTTCCCTTCCCCATGCATAAGAGCGCTGGCGCAGCATGGCGAAGTCAGCCTCGCGATGCAGCTCGATCCAGTTGCCGTCGTACCCGGCAGGACGCCGTGCGCTCAACAAAATTTCGAAGCTGCCGTCATCGCCAATTTCTACGTCGTCGAGGTCGAACTGACCGAGCGGCGGATGGGCTTCATCGGTAGTGCCCATGATCCCGCGGCCGAGGTCGAGCGTCAGCAAATGCACGCTGCCGCGCTCTCCGACTATCCGGTATCGCAGGTCTCCTCGCAACGGTGCGACGAAATAGGTATCGTCGGGATTCGGCTGCAGCATGAAGACTGAGTTAAGGAAGGGCAGCCAGTCAGGATGAAACGGATCGGATTGGAAGTAGATGAAGTAGGCCAGCGAAAGATTCATCTGAAACTGCCGATACAGCTCCGCGCGTGTTTGAGGATCGCTGGGTGTTTCAGTCAATTCGAGCAGACTGTCCGCGGTTGCCAACTGGGAGAGATAGTCGCGCCAGGATTTCAGCTCAGCCATGGATTCACCATTACCTTGCATTGCGTCGAGCGATTGCGCAGAGCCTCAAACATCTCGGGCAACGCGTCGAGAGACACACGATCCGTGATCATCGCGCGCGGTTCGACACAGCCCGCGTCGAACACGTTAGCGACATGAGTGAACTCTTGCATACTGTAGGTGACAGCGAACTGAATTCGCACTTCCTTCCACACCGCTACTGCCGGGATAAATTGATCTGGCACCGTGCAGAAGCCGAGCACTACGACGTCACCCCGCGGCTTGACGCAATGAATCGCCTTCGCAATCAGATCCTTTTGCCCTGCGCATTCGAAAACGACGTCTGGTGAACCCTTAAGAGCTTCGCCAGCCAGCGCCGCCAGATCCTGCCCCTCCTCCGGAACTACGAACTCGTCCGCACCCATGTGCCGCGCAAGCGCTTCGCGCCGCAGTGAGGAAGCGGTGACGACGATGCGTCCGGCGCCGAGGCGGCGGGCCCAGAACGTCGCCGCGAGCCCGACGGGACCCGCGCCAATCACGAGCGCTTTCGCACCCGGCGTGAGTTTTGCCAACGCAACGCCGTGCAAGCCAACCGCCATTGGTTCGATCAGTGCGCCGTCCTCCATGCTCAACGTCTTCGGGAGCCTGGTCGTTACGCGCTCGGTCATGACTGCATACTGAGCGAACCCGGCGGCGGCGCCCTTGAAATGCGCGCAAAAGTTGGGCTTGCCGGATAGACAAGTCGCGCAGTGCCCGCATCCGACGAACGGCAGCGCGGTAACTGGGTCGCCAACCTTCAGCTTCTCTACACCCTTTCCCAGGGCAATCACCTCGCCAGCGAATTCGTGGCCAAGTGTTGAATTTTCTGGAAGCGTGAAATGCGGAGCGTGCCCATCCGTCATGTGAAGATCCGATCCGCAAATACCGCAGCGGTGAATCTTTAGCACGACTTCTCCGGCTGCTGGACTGGGATCGGCAACACTCCTAACTTCCAGCGGCAAACCTACCCTCGTGAAATACGCGGCCCTCATCGCTCGGATCTCCGTTTGGCGTGAATGTCCTGCTCGTCACCAACATCTGTAAATCTACTTTACTGGGAAAGTATCTCGGTTAATCCTGGTGTTTGTACCGAGCGAGCACGAGAAGACAGCGCTCCAATGCGTTGCCGCGGAGCTATCGCTCGGCAAGGTATCGTTGTGGGGAAGTGGTGATTGCCACCAGATGCGTCGGAGGCAACAAAAGACGCAGAAGAAGGCCCGCTAAGAACGCGGGCCTGTGACTGGTCTTGCGTCTTGCGCGCTTGTTGCCAGCCGAGATGGCGATGAGTCAGGCGTTGCTATCGAGACGGTGAGCACCGCAACTATGTCAGGCGCGCTCGGCACTCCGACGTGCGGCCTCTGCGTCCGCGAACAGATGCAGTTCCCGCAACAAAATCGACAGTGCCGCTCGCCGCTCAGGCGTCATATGACTGGATGCCACCCAGTCGGTGCCATACGTCCCCTCATGGAGAATGTTCGTTAAAACCTTGCGCGCCCGTGACTTCATTCGCACGAGAATTCCACGCCCATCCGCCGGATCCGGCAAGCGCTCCACCAAGCCGATCTGCTCAAGTCTGCTGACGCACTTGGTGATGCCGCCGAGCGTCATCGCCAGTGGTTTTTGCAGTTGCGTTGGAGACTGGGTATACGGTGGCCCTGAAACCAGAAGCGCGTCCAATAGCAATAGTTCGGCTGCCAGCAGGCCTTGACTCGCAGCGGCTTCCTTGAGCGCCCGGTCGATGTGCGCAGATAGCCGTAGAAGTCGTTGCCCGATCAGATAGATGTTCGCGTCCTCCGCTGGCCACTCGCGCGCCCACACTGCGGCCTGTTGGTCCAACGCATCGCCATCTTCAGGGCATGCTGACTTCTGCAACGCTACGCATTCCGTCAGGAATTGTGCTTCAGCCTGAGAACGTCTCGAATAGAACGCCTCGCCATTGTTATCGACAGCAACATCGATCCAGCCGGCCTCGTCAAGCGCATTCAGGTGACGCGTCACCCCCGCACGTGACATGTTCAGTTCACGCGCCAATGCGGCTGCGCTTTGCGCCCCCTTGCTCAGCAGCGCCAACAGTTGTCGTCTGGAAGCGTCCGCTAACGCGGCAAAAAGCGAATCTGCGGCCTTGCGAGCAGTCATGCCATCATCGATCGGTGGAGACCCTCGCCTCTCGGATCGCAAAAACGCGTGCCGAGCAAAGGGGCGATTGGCATTAACCGCAATTCGACGGCCATGCCAATGCCAGACAGGTGCCGTTTCCTGCAACGCGGGTCAAATTCGGCCCCGCTAAGTTACCAGAAAATTTGACCAGGAAAGCACAGCGAAAAGTGACGCTTTGCTGCCCGACGTACCCGGCCCGATACGGTGGCTATTGCTGGACCAGATCGTACGCCGCAAGCGCCGCAATCTGCGTCACGCCACCGTCCACGGGTAAACACGTGCCGGTAATGAATCGCGATTCGTCGCTGGCGAGAAACAGCGCGGCGGCCGCGACGTCCCATGCATCTCCCTCCAATGGGAGAGGCGCGATCTTGCGGCGACGTTCGCGAGCCTTGTCGTCAAGCATGCTTTCCACCATTGGCGTAAAAATATGCCCCGGAGCAATCGCGTTGGCACGAACCTGATCGCTGCCGTACATCACCGCGAGTTCACGCGTAAAGCCGACCATTGCCGCCTTTGACGAGCCATACGCGGCCGACCCGTGGCTGCGGATGCCTGCGACCGAACCGATGTTGACAATGGCCCCGCTTCCGCGCGCCACGATCTTCGGCACCGCACTTCGGCTCATCAAGAACGCACTTTTCAGATTGACGTCGATCACACGGTCCCAGGACGCTTCGTCGACGTCCTCCAATCGCCCCGGCGCGCCTGAGATACCGACGTTGTTGATGAGAATGTCCAGGCCTCCATACCGCTGAACGGTCTCTTCGACAATGCGCGCGCAGACAGCGCCATCCGTGATATCGCCGGTCGATACGAACGCTCGGCCGCCCGCTTCCGTGATCAGTGCGAGCGTTTCCGCCGCCCGCTCGTACTGCTGATCGACGAGACAGACGGACGCGCCCTCCGCCGCAAAAAGACAGGCAATGGCCTTGCCCGTGCCAAAACCCTGACCGAGCGATCCTGCGCCGGTCACGATCGCGATCTTGCCGCTTAAACGTTGATGAAAGATTTTCGGAACGGGCATGCTGTAATCGGTTGATGAAAGTCGATTGTCATCTTGAACGTTCGAGCGAGCATCTGCACGTTCACGTTCAAGCCATAACTCGCAGGAGGCTGCCGATGGTCGAGCTTAGTCTCGCGAAGCCAATAATGCAACATACGGTTGCATTATTGGCCTGGATCATGTCGATTCGCCCACCGTGCCGTGATCCACCAATGCCGCGCCAAAGCGTGCCGCATACGCGGTGTTCACTGCTTCGGTCTGGAAGCGGGTTTCGTTAATCGCAAAGATGAAGTATCCATACGCGAGATCGCGTCGATAGTCGTTCCACGCTTCGTCGAAATCGGGCGCCTCGACCCCGCCAATCGCCAACTGCGAGAGATAGTGTTCGAGCAGCGACCGCTCCCATGAGCGACGGTCCTCGATATCGAGTGCGCACCCTATGTGATAGGCGACCTCGAGGCTCCAGGGTGCCCGACTGACCTGGGCATCGAAAAAACCTGGCGTCCCGTCAGCTTCGACGTACAGATTTCCCAGATGCGTATCGCCGTGAATAAGGCATACCGGTTTGCTCTTATGTTCGCGCGCAATGCGCGCGAGAGATGCCATCATCCAGTCCCGATCGTGCAGATACCGGCTTACTGCCGCTCCTCTCGGCAGCGATATGTAGTGCGCCCAGACGTCCGGTTCGAGATATCGGTTCTGGTATTCCAGCGACCAGTCCGAAAAACGCTCTCCCACCCATTCGAGCCGACCGCCCTTGTCGAACTCCCGGCTGTTCCATGTTTGCGCGTGATAGCGCGCCATCGCACTCAACCGTAGGGCGACTTGTTCGTAGCCCTGCGATTGCTGGGCACGGCAAAACTGAACGTTACGCTCGCTCAGGTCTTCCATCACTACGACCGATTGCCAGGCGTCAGGATCCGTGCCTGCAAAAAAGCATCTAGGCGCGTTCATATTGATGAACGGTAGAACGTCGCGATAAAAACGCATTTCGTTGCGATACATGTCTCTCATCGAAGGACTGTGATCCTCGAAACCGCCTTTGACGATCATGCGTGCCGGCAGCGCCATTGCCTGTCCCGCGTCGTTGTACTCGAGCGCGACGCGTACCTTGGTCGACGTGCCCGCCAATACCGCCACGTGCCTGCACGAAGTTACTTCGGCGCCGGGAAAGCGGAACGCGATCGCGGAGCTTAGCCACTTTGCGGTCACTTCCTCAACAGCGACAGGCAACGCCATGTCACTTACCACACCAGATTCCGACAAGGTTCCTCCCGAAGATTGCAAACAAAAAGACGCGTGCGCATCGTCGCGCATACCTGCTCCCCGTCGCAACATGGGGAAAACCACACCTCGCCTATCGTTGCATATTTCGAATGCCGTGCATATAGTTGCTTGCAAATGCAGCTACTTTTTTGGCAGGAAATCGATGAATCTGTCCGACTCCGTCACGCTCGAGCGAGAACCGGCTGGCGCCGAACTCGCACAGAGACTTGCGCCAGAGGAATACCGTACTGAAGATAGTGTCGCGTTCAAGATGAACCTGGTTCGTCTTCTGCTTGGCGCGGAAATCGACGGAAAGCTCGCTGCGAGCGAGCTTTCAGCAATACAGTGGGGAATCCTGAAAGCACTGTACGACGGACGTGCTCGCACACCTACCGCCTTGTGCCGGGTGCTGCTCGCTGACAGCAGCATCATGACCCGCAAGCTCGATTCGCTTGAAAAAAGAGGATTGATTGAACGAATTCGCAGCACTTCCGACCGACGCTGTGTCGAGCTCACACTGACTGAAAACGGCCGCCAGTTGTTGCGCGGAACCCTGCCGCACATCGTCGATGCAAGCAATCGGCAGCTTCGCGGCTTCACGGTCGAAGAAGTCCGAACCGTCAAACATTTACTCGATCGGATGATCGTCAATCTGAGCTGACTAGCGATAGCAAGCTCGGAACGGACCAGCGTCTGCGCCCCAAGTCAACGCGCATCGATATTTGAAAAGGAGCTTTTATGGAGCACCCCGAAACAACGGAAAGGCAACGCGGGAACCCGGCGCAGGAGCCCAGCCTCGTGCCGCTGCCGGTTCCTCACGTATATCGCGGTCGCACTGTCAACGGAAGCGCCATCAGGCACGTATCGCGTGATCTTGGCCAAGGGTTCTGCACACCCAGGATCGACCTTGACGACCTCGTGTGGCCGCGAGCTGAGTCAGGCCCCGCCTTCGATATGCCGATTGCGAAGGTTATCGACTTTCTTGTCGAGCTGGGGCCGCGTTTGCATCTGGACGTCAATCCGCTGATGCAGGCCGCGCTCGAGTCAATGATCAAAGTGAGTCCGCTCGGGCGACGGATTCTCGAAAACTGCTATCGCGACATTCCCAACCTTTTCGCACGCGAGGTGATCGAGGACGAGTTGCGCATAAGTCTTGGCGATGCGCGCCTCGTCGACGGTTGGGTGGCGCGCACGCTGCGCGGGCGCCCGAGTCGTCTGCGCGCGTTTCCACCGCGCCTCGTACATGTGCTCGCAGGCAACTCGCCGATGGTGGCTGCCATGACGGTCATGCGCGCGGCGCTGACGAAAGGCGTCCACCTGCTCAAGCTCCCTTCGAACGATCTTTTCACGGCCACTGCAATTCTGCGCACGATGGCCGACATCGACCCGGATCATCCCGTCACCCAGTCGTTTTCGGCTGCGTATTGGCGCGGGGTGGAGACGAAAATGTCGAGTCGATTCTTTATCGTCCGCAGTACTTCGACAAGATTGTCGTATGGGGCGGCGACAGCGCGGTTCGGCACGTGATGCGCTACGCTGGCCCCGGGCTCGAGCTGGTCGCGTTCGATCCGAAGGTATCTATCTCGCTGGTCGGCCGTGAAGCCTTTGCATCCGACGAGGTGCTGCGCGACGTCGCGCGTGCCGGCGCAGCCGATGTGCTGTCGTTCAACCAGGACGCGTGCAATGCGAGCCGGTATCAATTCATCGAAGGCGACGAAGACGACGCCGACCGCTATGCCGGGCAACTAGCGCTGGCGCTCGGCCAGGACTTTCGCTATGGCGACGGCCAGGGCCCGCTGGTGCCCAGCGATATTCGCGAAGCGGTTGATGTGCTGCGTGAGATGGAACCGCTCTACCGGGTGTTCGGCGGATACGACGGCAAGGGGCTCGTCATTCGCTCGGAAGAAATGGTCGATTTTCATCCCATTTGCAAGACCGTCAACGTCGTTCCCGTGGCAAGCCTGCGCGACGGTGCGCGCTATGCGACCGTCGCCACGCAAACGGTCGGCATCTATCCGCCGCACCGGGTCACAGAGGTGCGCGACGCGCTCGCGTGCGCTGGCGTCCAACGCATCGTGGCACTGGGCGAGTCTATTTCAGATGGGGTTGGCGGCTATCCGCACGACGGCATGTTCCCGATCCATCGATTCATGAAATGGGTCTCGGAGGAATCGGGCCCGAATCCGGAGGAGAAGCAATAATGCAAGCCCTTTCCACGCTGCTTCAACTCACGGATCTTCAAGACCCCTTCCGCAACGCGCCGGAAAGCCTCCAGGCCGCGCAACTGCAAGCCGTGCGCGAGCGCTTCGCGCAGCGCCGGCAGCAGATTCGCATTCTCGACAAGCGAGCCAGCGAGGCCGGAGTGACGGAAGTGAAGAGCATGAGCGACGCCGTGCCATTGCTTTTTGCCGACTCCGTCTACAAGAGCTATCCCGATTCGTTCATCGAGCAGGGAAAATGGCGCCACCTCACGGCGTGGCTTCAAACGCTCACAACCCGCAAGATCGACGAACTCGACTACGGCACGATCGCCGATCTCGACGACTGGATCCATGCGCTGCGTCGAAACGGCCACTACGTGATGAGCTCGAGTGGAACCTCGGGCAAGCAGTCCTTCATTTACCAGAGCGAAGCCGACCGCGAACTCGGCTGGCGCCTCCTCTCCCAAGGCATTCGCTGGGCGGCGAGCGGCATGCGCGATCCGTCGCGTCGCTATCCCGTGTTCCTTCTGACGCCCTCCTCCGGCTCCTACACTGGAACGGAGCGCATGGCGAAATTCGCCGAATCGATTGCGATGCCGGGCGACCTTCATTACATGTCGGATGTGCCGCAAAGCGCCGCGCACACCACGCGCATGGCGCGCATGCGGCGGGCCATCGCGGACGGCACCGCGCTCCCCAGTGAAATCGAAGCCTTCCAGAACGAAAGTCGAGAACGCAGCGAACGCGTACAAGCCGATTTCCGGCAGTTCATCGACCAACTTCTCGAACGGCGTCACGAGCCGATGTTCATCATGGGCATGATGGGCATGCTTTATCAGATCGTCGCCACGGCGCGCCAGCGTGGCATTCCCGACGCCGACTTTCACCCCGACACGATCATTAGTATCGGCGGCGGCAAGAAAGGTGCGAATCTGCCAGAAGATTTCCAGCAACAGTGTGAGCGCTTCTTCAACTTCAACGCGACCAACTTCAACGACGGCTACGGCATGGGCGAAATATCTGGCTTTTGCCCGTGGTTTCACGAAGCGAAGGCGTGGACGGTCCCGCCCTGGCTCGTCCCGCTGGTGCTCGACTCGACCGGCGAACAACTGCTGAATCCTGCGGACGGGAAAGGCATCGTCGAGGGACGGCTCGCCATGATCGACCTGCTCTCGGATGGGCGCTGGGGCGGCCTGATCAGCGGCGACAAGGTCACCGTGGAGTTCGGTCACGGCATCGACAGCGTGCGCACGCCCATCATTCGCGACGTGGTGCGCTACAAGGATTTGCCCGGCGGCGACGACAAGCTGTCTTGCGCGGGAACGATCGACGCCTACGTCCGCGGAGAGATCGCCGACATGACCGAGGCCCGGACCGCCAATTAAATCGATGTTTGCTACTCATCTGAAGGTCAATCGACAATGACTGAAAAACAGACCAACCCACCCGTGTGGTTCATTACCGGCGTTTCGTCCGGCTTCGGCCGCTCGCTTGCGGAGGCGGTCCTCGCTCGCGGCGACAAAGTGGTCGGGACCGTTCGGAATGACGCACAGATCACGCCATTCGAAAATCTCGCACCCGGACGCGCCCACTGTGTGCTGCTTGACGTGACCGACGCGGCGGCGGTGCCTCGCGCCGTCGAGCAGGCCATCGAGCGCGCGGGACCCATCGACGTACTCGTCAACAACGCGGGCTACGGTCTGTTCGGCGCATTTGAAGAGGTCTCCGACGCGGAAGCACGTCAGCTGTTCGATACCAACGTGTTTGGAACGGTCAACGTGATACGTGCCGTACTGCCTCATTTTCGCGAGCGCGGCCGCGGTCATGTCGTGAACTTCTCGTCGGTTGCCGGGGTGATCGGCATCACGGGCTGCAGTTTCTATTGCGCTTCGAAGCATGCGATCGAAGGGCTTTCCGAATCGCTCGCTCGTGAACTGAGCCCGTTCGGGATTCGTGTGACCGTGGTCGAGCCGGGTGGCTTCCGCACCAATTTCGCAGGCGGATCGCTGAAGTGGAGCGAGGTCGAATCACCCGTCTATACGGAGACCGTGGGCAAGATGCGTCGTTACATGAGCAGCTACCACGGCACGCAGACGGGCGACCCGGCAAGGGCTGCCGACGCCATCGTGCGCGCGGTTTCCGCAGACACCCCACCGCTGCGGCTACCGCTAGGTCCGGACGCCGTCGACCTTGTTCGGAAGAAACTTTCGTCCGTGCAACACGACCTCGAAGCCTGGCTCGACGTGTCGAGTTCCACCGACTTCGACCACTGACGCCTGGCAACTCATAGCCCTGGAGACGACATGTCCGCTTTGGACCCGTTCTATGCAATGCTGCGCGGTGAAAGCGACCCGTTTCGCAAGCACCCCGATAACCTTCGCGAGCTTCAGCTCGCTGCCATGAAAGAGCGCTTCGCCGAGCGCCGCGAACGGATCAGGCTACTGCGTCGCAGAGCGGAAGATGTCGGCGTCAACGAGGTGACCCGCCATGAAGATATGGTGCCCCTGCTGTTCGCGCATCAGATCTACAAGAGCTACCCCGAGTCATTCATCGACAACGGCCGCTGGAAGCATCTTTCGGCATGGCTGCAAACGCTCTCGAGCAAACGGGTGGCCGAAGTCGATCTGGACGGCGTGGACAACGTCGACGCATGGATGGACCGTCTGCGCACAGCGGGACACCATGTTTTCAGCTCGAGCGGCACATCCGGCAAGTGCAGCTTCATCAGTCAGACGCAAGCCGATCTCGACAATGTCACCGAGTCGTGCGTGAAGCTGGGCGTCTACGGCAACGCAATGATCCGAAGAGATTTCGGCAAGCGCCCGGCTTTCCTCATGATGCCGCCTGCCGGCGCGCATCGGCATATCGAACCGGTACTGAACGCAGCGCAACGGCTCGGCGCGGAAACCACGCTGATGTTCGACGAACCGGTGCTCGCATCCGCAACGATTTCGATGGGCCGCATGCGCCGCGCAATCGCCGACGGCTCCGCGAAACCGAGCGAGGTCGCGGCGTTTCAGGAGCAGGCGGTGGCGCGCCAGCGTCATACCGGCAAGATGATCGACCGGTTTCTCGACAAGCTAACCGCGCAGCGCGAAGTTCCGGTGCTCGTCCAGGGCAACTGGTCGTTGCACTGGACGCTCATCGAGCGCGCCCGTCAGCGCGGCATCGCCGATGGCATCTGCCATCCGGATACGGTAATCACCACCGGTGGCGGCTTGAAGGGCACCTCGGCCCCCGCCGACTATCGGGAGCAAATCATCCGCTTCTACGGTATTCGTGCCGAGAACGTCCAGAACAGTTATGGCATGTCCGAGATGATCGGAACCGGCCCCTGGTCGGAAGTTGCGCAGGGTTATGCAATCTGCCCGTGGATCGTCCCGTTCGTCCTCGACAAGGCGGGAGAGCAACTGCTGAATCCTGCGGATGGACTGGGCGTCGTTGAGGGGCGCTTCGCGTTTTTCGACCTGCTGGCCGAAGGATACTGGGGTGGTTTCATCACTGGCGACAAGGTCGTGGTCGACTTTTCACCGGCGGAGAACACCGACGGCCTGCAGGGGCCGCTGGTCCGTCAAGTCGGCCGCTACGCCGATCTCGAAGAAGGCGAAGACAAGCTCTCGTGCGCCGGCACGATGGAGTCGTATGTACGTGGCATGATCAACGTTTGAGCCCTGCTGCGCGCGGTCCGAGCCCCAGGGGCGCCATTACTGGCGCCCCCTTGGGCTCATGAGTATACTGATGTTCTGATTCCGACATCAAACACTCCCCGATGTACAAACCTATGTCAGTTCAGGCTCCCAACGGAGCCTCGCGGCTCGCTGCGGCGGACAAACCTCGAACGGCTGGCCGGCCCACCCACGACGATGCAGTTCAGTTGCGCGAGCGGCTGCTCGACGCCGCCAAATCCGTGTTCATCAGAGAAGGTTTCGGCGCCGCCAGGGTCGAGGAAATCGCATCGCTGGCTGGCGTCAGCAAAACGACCGTGTATCGCCAGTTCGGCACGAAAGAAGAGCTTTTTCGCTCCATCGTCTGGCGCGGGATGGCCGATCTGCGGGGCAAGATCTCGGAGCACCTGGAACCGGGCCGCGATTTTTCTACGAACATGGCATACCTTATCGATGCGCTCGTCGAACACATGGCAATACCGGACAGCATGCACACTTCACGCATGGTCATTGGCGAGGCGATTCGCTTTCCCGATGTCGCAAGGCAGTTTCTGCAGTTCGTGGTGACGATGCTGGAGCCGCTAACCGGCGTTCTGGAAGCCGCCGCGCTCAGCGGCGTAATCGCCATCGACGATCCCTCGAACGCGGCGCGCGATCTTCTCACACTGGTCACAGGCGCGCCCGAAGTGCATCTCGCGGTTCAGACCACCCGTTCCGAACGGAAACGCCGGGCTGAGCGGATTCATCGGCTTCTGTTGACCGCGTGGAGGTACCGTGCGGCACTGGATAAGGTTCGAGCCCGGTCAATGCCGTAACGTTCGCGCGGCCATCCAGGTCTCGCCGACGCACTAGCTGTCAATTTCACCCATCACCTGGAATTGCCCCGACGCCTGGGCGATGCATTTCGCATTCGCCCAGATCCGGCAGTCGGAGAAAATCACCCGCTTTCCCGAACGTAGAACGTCGACGTGTGCTTCCACCCAGTCGCCCGGCTCCGCGTTCCCCATGAAATTGACCGTCAAGCCAGTCGTCAACACCCTGACGGCTGGTTGACGCGAATACTTGCTCGCCCACGTGATGGCGGTGTCTGCCAGCATGCAAACAGCGCCCCCGTGCATCATGTGGCCAAGGTTGCGATGCGCTTCGCGAACGTACATGCCGACGATGTGTCCGCGTTCGCTCTTGCGAAAGTAGGTAGGTCCGAACATCCGATGGAAGGGACCGAACTCCGGCATCAGTGCAAAGCCCTCCGGGATGAGCTTTGCGCCGCTCTCTTCGAGCGCGTCTACCGCCAATGAGTCTGCTTGCTCCAATGCAATCCTCCTGTTCAACGCCGCCTGCACACACACACGAGACGGCGCCAATATTGCTTTTTCATCGATAGAACATAGCGTATCATTATTCGCACACAAGTCACCTATGTGAATGTCCAATGGATACCAATTCGCTCTTTTCGCCCCTCGCCGTGCGCGGGGTCACGCTTGCCAACCGTATCGTCATGTCACCCATGACTCGCGGCTTTTCGCCGAACGGATTGCCCGGTAGTGACGTCGCCGCCTACTACAAGCGGCGTGCGCAGGGCGAGACAGGCCTGATCATCACGGAAGGCGTCGGCGTCGATCACCCCGCGGCGCTCGGCGAAGCCGGACTCGGAGAAAATTCGATTCCCGTGCTCGCCGGAGAGGAATCAGTTGCCGCGTGGCGACGCGTGACGGACGAAGTTCACGCTAGCGGCGGAATCATCTTTCCTCAGTTGTGGCATATGGGACCCATGAAAGAGGCGAATACGGGCCCCTTCCCGGGCGCCTCGCCACTGCGCCCATCGGGACTGTGGGGACCGGAAGGACGAATGACATCGCTCAACGCAGGTTACATGGAGCGCGTCATGCCGCCAACTCGCCCGATGACCGATGCCGAGATCGCGGACGTCATTGCAGCCTATGGTCGAAGCGCGCGCTATGCGACGGCCGCCGGCTTCGATGGCATCGCGATTCACGGAGCTCACGGCTATCTGATCGACGCTTTTTTGTGGGCAGAAACCAATCAACGCACGGATCGATGGGGCAAGGATCTCACGGCGCGCAGCCGCTTTGCCGCCGAAGTTGTCCGCGCAATCCGCGAAGCGATCGGCGCGACGATGCCGATCACGTTCCGCTTCTCCCAGTGGAAGCAGCAGGATTTCCGCGCGCGTCTCGCCAACGACCCGCACGAACTCGAGCACATTCTCGCGCCGCTCGCGGATGCTGGCGTCGACATCTTCGAGGCGAGCACCCGCTATTTCAACCGGGCGGAATTCGCGGGCTCAGAGATGAATCTCGCCGGTTGGGTGAAGAAGGTAACCGGCAAGCTTTCGATGACTGTTGGTGGGATCGGCATTAACAAGGGCTACTACGATTCAATGGCCGGGGCCGCGACAGCGGCGCAGCCCGACCTCACTGCCCTGCTCGATCGTTTCTCACGTAGCGAGTTCGATCTTGTTGGCGTGGGACGCTCGCTTCTACATGATCCGAACTGGGCGCGGCGCGCACGGCTTGGCGAGCCGTTCCTCGGGTTCAGCAACGACTCGCTCGAACACCTCACCTGAAACGCGATTTGCAGTTGGCGCCTTGACTCGGGCGTCAACTGCTATTTCCGGTTCGGGATCTTTACGTACGCCCGGTGACAGGAATCAACGCACCGGTCACCCCCGACGCGGCGCCAGACGCGAGAAAGAGAATCACCTCGGCGATTTCTTCAGGCCGTACCCAGCGGGAAAAGTCAGCGTCGGGCATATCCTTGCGGTTCTGTGGCGTATCGATGATGCCTGGCAAGATAGCGTTGACGGTAATGGATCGGCCTTTGAGTTCTTCGGCCAGCGCCTCAGTCAAACGCATCACCCCTGACTTCGAGGCCGCATACGCTCCCATGCCCGCACCCGCCTTCAGCGCGGCGCCGGCTCCAATATTGATGATGCGTCCGCCCTCCGCGCTGTCGGCAATATAGTCGAGTGCCGCTTTCGACGCAGTCGCTGCCGTGCGCACGTTCGTCCGGTACATCAGATCCCAGGTGTCGAGACTGCCGTCCGCCAGCGTTTCCCAGCTAAAGCCTCCCGCTACGTTGACGATCGCATCGAGCTTGCCAAGCTGCTCGACGAGCGCGGAAAGCGCCGAGCGCGCCGCATCGAGATCAGTCAGTTCGACGCCTCCTCGCCACCAGGAAGCGTGCAGCTGCTCCGCGCTCGCGTTCTCCGGCTCGAGCGCCTTGTCGATCAGCGCGACCTTCCAGCCGTTCTCCGCAAACACGCGACCAACCGTGCGCCCAAGCGTGCCGAATCCACCCGTTATCGCCACTACCCGTTGCATGTGCATCCCTCCCTCGCCGCGCCCGGCGCCGCCTGTACCGCTGGCGCCGGACACTGTAAAAGCTCAACGTCCCTTGAACACCGGCTCGCGTTTCTCGCGAAACGCGTTGACCGCCTCTTGATGGTCTTCCGTGAGGTTCGACAGCGCCTCGTATGCAATCGACGCGTCGAGAATGGCATGCGCAAATTGCTTCAGGCCAATGTTGATCGACGCCTTGGTCCACTGGATGGCGCGCGAAGCGCCGTTTGCGAGACGCTTCGCCATCGCGTCGACCACGGCATCCAGTTGGTCGGCCGGTACGGCATGATTGATGAGACCCAGTCGTGCCGCCTCTTCCGCGGTGACGAGATCCCCCGTCAACAGGTATTCCTTGGCCTTCGCATAGCCCACGAGCTGCGGCCAGATCACCGCGCCGCCATCGCCCGCCACGAAGCCGACTTTCACGTGCGGATCGCCAATCTTTGCGTGATTGGCCGCGTAGCTCAGATCCGAGAACAGCGCGATCGTCGCGCCGAGACCAATTGCATGACCGTTGATCTTGGCGATGACCGGCTTCGGACAATCCAGCATCGAGAAGACAATTTTCTTTGCACGCTGCATGCCTTCGAGAAACAGCGTGGGGTTGTCGATGACCTGCTGCATATGCTCGATATCGCCGCCCGCGCTAAAAGCCCGCCCTGCGCCCGTCAACACAACGACACGGGTCTCGACGTCCTCGGCGACATCCAGAAAGAGCCGTGACATCTCGATGTCCATTTGCTCGTCGAACGCGTTCAACGTTTCCGGCCGGTTGAGCGTAACGGTCAAGACGCCGCCATCGCGTTCGAGCAATAGCGCCTGATAGTCCGAAATATTCATGGCTAGCCTGTTCATAATGAAGAAATCGCGCGGGACCGACAGACCGTCTGCCGCCGCCGACCGGTACAAGGCCAATTACACGTGCAGCGGCATGAACCGGCGGCCGTTGTCGTACATGATCTTGCGCGTGTCTTCTTCCGAGAGCTCATTGCATGCTTCCGACGCGAAGTCCTTCGGTTCGGGCACGCCTTCCGCGTGCGGATAGTCGGAGCCCATCAACAGGAAGTCCGACGATCCCGTTTGAGCGATGATCTGGGCGATGTCGTCCTCCGGATACGCGACCACGAAGACATTTTCCTTGAAGATCTGGCTCGGGCGTTTCTTCAGTTGACCGCACGGCCAGTAGCCATTCTTCGCCATCCCCCGGCACTTGTCCATTTTGACCAGCAGCGAAGGCACCCACTCGGCACCGTTTTCGGCGCTGCACAGCTTGACTCGCGGGAAGCGCTCGAAGAAGTTGTAGAAGATGAACGACGACAGCGTTTCCATGACCGGCCGCTCGCCGTAACCGTGCATCCAGACAAAGGCGGTCTGACGCTGGCGCGACTGCTGCACGGGCTCGCCCCACACCGCCATATGATCCTTCATGTAGATCGCTTCCGACACATGGAAGGTGACGCGCACGCCCGCTTCGTTGAGGATCGACCAGAACGGATCGAAGTACGGATCCGCAGGTGCACGGCCATTGAACGGCCCCATCGGCATCAGGATCACCCGCACACCGTTCGCAACCAGCCACCTGGCTTCGGCGACAGCCGCATCGAGATCGTCGAGCGTGACGACCGGCGTCGTGTAGATGCGGTCTTTGTAGTTGAAGCCCCAGTCGTCAAGCATCCACTGGTTATACGCATGCAACACCGCATTTGCCGCAACGGGCTCGTTGAGGTAGGAAATACACGCGACCATTTCGCCTATGTACATCGTGCAGGCTTCAACACCGAATTCGTCCATCTTCTTCAGGCGCGCGTCGCGGTTGAACATGTCCGGCGTCGGCGAAACCCGCATATCGACGTTATCCTTGCCATCCTTCATCGCGCGCAGCCACTCATGCAGCTTGCCCGGCGGCGGAACGTGCCCCTCGGCCGATGTGTAGCCCTCGCTGATTTCCACCTTCCGGTCGCCCACATACATGCAGCGGTTGCCGTCTGCCGTGACACGGCTGGTAAAAGACCAGTCCTTCCTGAACTTCTCGGGCAAATGACGGTTGAATGCGTCCTCGACTTCGTAGAAGTGCGTGTCGGCGTCGTAGATCTTCCCTTGATACGTTTGCATGGTCTCGCTCCTGATCGTGGGGAGCGCTTCAGAACGTGCGCCCTTGAGAGAAGTATCGGGTCAAGCCATCGACCAAAAAACTCTCATATCGAACTCGAAAACGTCGATATCGATTTGATATCGGGCGGTGGCCTCGCGACCCTTGCGGTCGGCATCGAATTCTCCAAAAAAAAACAGCAATACGAACGACGTTCGTATATAAGTATAATCGAAACGAAGACACGCAACCGGAGACGTTTATGCAAGCCGAAGTACTCTCCCAGCCGGCACACCGAGCGCAACCGGTAGCGGGTCCACCGCGCGGGTTCACGATGGCGATCCTGCTTGCCGCAGTAGCGGCCTCGTCCGGCATCACCGTCATCTACACCGTGCTGGTCACGCTCTACAAGGCTTTTCCTGCGTCGAACTCCGTGAGCTGGACCGTCACCGCATACTGGCTCGGCTCGGCCGTCTTTGCCGCGGTGAGCGGGCGACTCGGCGACCTGTTGGGCTACCGCCGCATCCTGCTCGTGGTGATGTCGGTCGCTGCGGCGGGCGCAGTCGTGGCCGCATGCGCGACCGATGTCGGCATGCTCGTCGCGGGGTGTGCGATGCAATCAATCGCGGCAGGCATTACGCCACTCTCCATCGGTCTGGTTCGTGAGAATCTGCCACCCGCCAGGCTGCCTGCCGCGGTGGGGATGATCAGCGCGGCAGGCATGGTGTCGGCGGGGCTGATCTACATCTGCGCGGGCGTTGTCGTGGATCACTATTCGTGGCAGGGCGGCTTCTGGTTCAAAGTCGCGCTTTGCGTCGTGGCCGTCGCGGCGGTACGCGCGTGGGCACCGCCGTCGCCACCGAATCCCGGCGTGCGGATCGACTACGTTCGAGGTCTCGCGTTCGCTCCGGCACTTTGCGCCATCCTCTTCGCCGTGCAGCAAATCCGCACGTGGGGGCTCGGCGATCCGCGGCTGTGGGGCTTGATCGCTGGCGGGATGATCGTGCTCGGACTCTGGGCACGCCATCAACACGGGGCGCGTCATCCGCTCATCAATGTGCGTCTGCTGAAGACGCGCGAAGTCGTGTTGGCCAATGCATGCATGGCATTCCTCGCGGCAGGCGCCATGCAACTAGGACAGGTCTTCTCGCTGCTCGCCCAGCAACCTGCCGGCACGCGCTCCGGATTCGGGTTGAGCGCGACGGCGGCCGGATTACTGATGTTCAGCGTCAACATCGTCGCGCTGGTCGCGAGCCCATGGAGCGGCCGGGTTGCGGCCCGCTACAAGGCCCGGCCCGCTGCCTTGATTGGCATGCTCATACTGGCCTTGGGCTGGGCCTCGCTGATCGTGCTTCATCGCAGCCTGCTGCTCTTCGTTCCAGGTGCGGTGCTGTGCTCATTCGGCCTCGCCTTCGCAAGCACGGCGCTGTACAACCAGATCGTGGAAGCGACGCCTGCACATCAGACAGGCGAGGCAACGGGGATGCTCTACGTTTTCTTCTCGTGTTTCTTCGCGGTAGGTGCCCAGGCGGTATTTGCGCTGCTGCGCAGCGCGACGGCGGGACACGACGGTGCATCGTTTCCGGCCGATAGCGGCTATGTTTCGGTATTCGTCTACATCGCCTGTAGTTCGATCGCCGGACTGCTGGTCGCCTCCATGCTGCCGAAGCGTCGTACACGCTGACGGTCGTTGCGACCGATCCGTTGCGCGTGGGTGCAACGATTCTTCGACCGCACCGCGACCGCGACCGCGGCGCATTGAAGCACCCGCTTCACTGCGCCGCCGACCGACTGGCGAGTCACTCCTCTTCTGCCTGACCCAACGCAGACGCCCGCTGTGCGACTCTGATCATGTTCTCTTCGAGCCGGTGACGTTCGCGGTCGAAGCGTTCGAGCGGCGCACCAATTGCCATCGCCGCGATGACATTGCCATTCGGTCCGAAGATCGGCGACGACACGCCGGCCGAATCCGGCAGTAGTTCACCGCGACTCACCGACAGGCCGGTTTCGAGGATGTGGTCGAGTTCGTCACGCAACGCCTTCTTCGTTGCGATCGTTTGCGGGGTGCGGCGCTCGAATTTGACCGTCTTCATGTAGTCGTTAACGAAAGCGTCCGGTGCATGGGCGAGCAGCACGCGGCCCGCAGCCGTGCAATAGAGCGGGCGACGCAAACCGATGTGCATTGAATAGCGCACCGATTGCTCGCTCTCGATCACGTCGACATAGGTGATCTCTTTGTGTTCGACGTCAAGGACACCGACATACACGGTTTCATTGGTGCTCTTCGAGAGATCCACCAGGAACGGGCGCAGTATCTTCGAAAAATTCCACGCGGCCATCACGCCTGCCGACAACCGGAAGATCGACGGTCCCAGGCGATAGCGGCCTACGTCGTGCATCAAGTACCCTTCCGCCACCAGAGGTCGCAGCAGATTGAGCAGGCTGCTCTTAGGTGACTCGAGAGCGACATTCAGTTCTGCTAGCGACATCCCGTCCGGAGACTTCGCCAGCACATCGAAAATTCCGAGGAGTCGGGTCAGCGAGCGCGGCCCGCTGACGTCCCGGTCCGCCGGCGCTGAGGTCTCTTTCAACATGATTTTCCCCATGAATTGACTGTATAGATTATACGGGAACTATTCACATAGTTTTACATCGATCACAATCTGGCACACTTTTACACCACCCGAATTCGGGAATACGCCAGGGCGCTCCCTCACACCGCTTGAGATATATTTGAACATCGTTCGAAAAACTGAAATGTGGAAGCATCATCTTCCAGACCATTTACGCAATACGCTCGCGCGTCGAACAGCAACATCAACCTTCACTTCTGGATTCACTCATGTACACGAAAAAACTGGCAGAAAAGGTCGCCATCGTGACCGGAGGCGGCCAAGGCGTTGGACTCGGCATCGCCCTTGCGCTTGCCACCGAGGGGGCGAGTCTGGTCCTCACTGGTCGCACGGAGGCCAAACTCACGCGGGCTGCTGAGGAATTGAGCGCCCTCGGTTCGCAAGTGCTGGTCGTGCCCGGCGATACGCGCAATCGTGCCGACGCCGTGCGGACGGTCGAGCTTGCCGTCGAGCGATTCGGACGTGTGGACGCACTCATCAACAATGCCCAAAGCAGCAGCCCGGGGGTGCCGCTCGAGTCCGTTACCGACGATGACTGGAGCAACACGCTCGAATCGGGCTTGTACGGCACGCTGTATTTCATGCAGGCCGCATTGCCGCGGATGAAGTCGCAGGGCCGCGGCGCCATCATCAACTTCGGCTCGCGCACCGGTATCGAAGGCCTCAAGGGATTCGGCGCGTACGCCGCAACCAAGGAGGGCATTCGCGGGCTCTCGCGAGTTGCCGCGCGCGAATGGGGCGTCTACGGCATTACCGTCAACGTCATTTGCCCGGCAGCGCTCACACCTGCCGCCGAAGCCTACCTCGAAGCCAATCCTCAGGAACGCACTCGCTATCTCTCTGAAATTGCGCTTGGCCGCTTCGGCGATCCTCAGCGCGATATTGGACGAACAGTTGCATTTCTATGTAGTGACGACGCTAATTTCATAACCGGGCAGACTATCAGTGTGGACGGCGGACAGTCAATGCTCTAGTGCGTCTTTTTGAACACGGTGCAATATATGAAACGTCCAGTTGCATTATCGCGAGCCTCGATCCGAGCAGTGAGCTTCCCGCCGGGCGCGTACCACGAAGCTTGAAGAGCGATCAGGTGGTTCTCCTCTCACACACTTCGCGAGAGCGTGTGGAGTTTGGCCTTGGCTGCGGGACACCGAGCCAAGGCGTTTTTTCGCCGTTACCTTTGAGACTCGATCTCGTCTGTTGAGAAATTTCTTAAAACCATTCCGACGTGAAGAACGGCAAGTGCACGTCCATCCAGTCGAACTCGCTGCGGCAGTTCGCCCAAGCCCACTGAGGTGACTTTCCGCTGCGCACGGGAGTATCCGAACGTTGATGCGGACGCGAGATATTCGGGGCGTCCCTGCCGGAGTGGATACACCCGAGTTCTACGTGGTCTGTACATACGATACGGCTGTTGCTTCTCTCAGTCGTCATGACTCCCCTCCTTAGCTGCAACTTTTCACCATCACCACGTTGATCTTGCCGAACTCGCCGTTGATGTCCTTTCTATAGAATCTTCTTTTCGCGCAGGATATCGATATCCGACTGCGACATACTCAGCACATCACGCAGCACGTCGTCCGTATGTTGTCCGAGCATCGGCGGCGCCCCGTACGAATCGATAGGCGTGCCCGACATCTTGACCGGGTTGGCGACCATCCGAACCGCCTTATCCGTGAGCGGGTGCGCAACTTCGACGCACATCGCGCGTGCCTGCACATGCGGATCTGCGAACACCTGCTCCAGATTGTTGATCGGTCCGGCCGGCACCCCGGCGGCGTCGAGTGCTGCGAGCAGTTCATCGCTCTGCCATTGAACGATCAGCGGCTCGAACACTTCGCCCAGCGCGCGACGATTCTTCACGCGCAGCGCAATCTCGCTGAATCGTGGATCGCTGACTAGCTCGGGGTGCCCCAGAACGTTACACATGCGCGCATATTGCTCGTTGTTGCCCGCCACGATCATGATGTCGCGATCGGCGCAGCGGAACATGCGGGACGGCATACCACCGTTGCCCTCGGTACCGCGCCGGATGGGAATCTGGCCTGAAACGAGATACTGGCTTGCATAGTGCGATGTGGCAGCAATCATCGCGTCCAGCAACGCCAGGTCGATGTACTGCCCCTGCCCGGTACCGCCTTGCGCCGCGTCGCGATGATAAAGCGCTGCGATGATCGCCGAAGCGGCGTACTGACCACAAAGGATGTCCGCAAGACTGGGCCCGGTTTTCATTGGCCCGCCGCCCGGCACGTCGTCGCCGTTTCCGGTCACGCTCATCAGGCCACCCATCGCCTGGAAAATCGAGTCGTAGCCGGGACGCGGGCTATACGGTCCGGTCTGACCGAACCCGGTTATCGAACAGTAGATCAGGCGCGGATTGACCACCTTGAGGCTGTCGTAGTCGAGCCCGTACCGCTTGAGGTCGCCAACCTTATAGTTCTCGAGCAACACGTCGCAGTGCGCCGCCAACGAGCGGATCAGCGCCTGGCCTTCCGCCGTGGAGATATCGCACGTGATCGACTTCTTGCCTCGGTTCGCGCTAATAAAAAACGTCGACTCGCGCGTGACCTTTCCCTCCCGATCCATCAGGAACGGGGGGCCGAATTGCCGCGAATCGTCGCCCTTGCCCGGACGCTCGACCTTGATGACCTCCGCGCCGAGATCCGCCAGCATCTGAGCCCCCCAAGGCCCCGCGAGAATGCGGCTCAGGTCGAGTACGCGAACACCCGCCAATGCGCCTTTTGTCATAGCAAACGGTCCCCTTGAATTCACACCGGCTGCGCCGGAAGCCTTGCATCAGCGTCCGACGAACTTCGCCGTACGTTTTTCGATGAAGGATTGAACGCCTTCCTTCGCGTCTTCAGTGTTGTAGAGAAACTGCTGGGTCGACTGAATCGTCGCGTAAGCATCCTGCCAGCCTTGTCCCAGCGAGACGCGCGCGTTCTGCATCGTGGCCTGCACGGCTAGCGGTGCCTGCGCCGCGATTCGCTCGGCGATCCCGAGCGCCCGGTCGAACTCCTCCCCCGCAGGCACGACATCCTGCACGAAGTTCATGTGCCGTGCCTCGTCGGCGGTGAATTCGTCGCCAGTAAGTAGTACCTTCATCGCGTTGCCCCAGCCGGCTCGCTGCACCATGCGAAACGTCGCACCACAACCTGCCATGATTCCCCGCTTGACTTCAAGCTGGGAGAAACGGCAGTTGTCGGCCGCAACAGCCACTTCCGATGCAAGCATCAATTCGACCGCGACCGTGAAGCAGATTCCCTTCAGCGCAATGACGACCGGCTTGGTACGCTGCGGCGCGCGCAAGTTGAACGGATCGACCTCGCCTTCAGGAAGCAGCGGTTTCCCTTCGCGGCGCAACGGCGCGACCTTTGGCATGTCGAGCCCTGCCGTAAAGTGATCGCCTTCGGCGTATACCAGCCCGCAAAAAATATCGCTGCTCTTCTCGAGTTGCGTGTAAGCCATCGCAAGCTCGGTGAACATTTTCGGCGTGAAACCATTGCGCTTTTCCGGCCGGTCAATGCCCATCAAGAGCAGGTTCCCACGCTGCTCAACGCGAATCTGTCCGTCCTCGTGACGAGTGGTCATGCAGTGTCTCCTCGCGGTGTTTTCCGGTTAGCAATTCTGACCTCGCGCTCAATTGACAAAGCCGGGTCACACATTCAGAATCATAAACGTCGTTCACAAAATTGGCAACGCACGATACGCTCTGACGCTGCCGAGCGGCGCACCGCAGACACGCAAATCATCGGCGAGCAGGCCCCATCCGGGCCAAGGTGTTCACCCTCATTCGTTCAAGGAAGAACCATGGCCTACGAGACGATCATCGTCGAAACGCACGGGAAAACCGGCTTGATCAAGTTGAACCGTCCGCAAGCCTATAACGCACTGAACAACCAGCTGATGGATGAGCTGACGGCGGCACTCGACGACCTCGAAACCGACCCTGCCATCGGCGCCATCGTGATGACCGGTAGCGAGAAGGCGTTCGCCGCCGGAGCCGACATCAAGATGATGAACGAATGGACGTACATGGACGTGTACAAGAATCAGTTCATCACGTCGAACTGGGAACGCACGTCGCGTTGCCGCAAGCCGGTCATCGCCGCGGTCGCGGGTCTTGCGTTAGGCGGAGGCTGCGAACTGGCCATGATGTGCGACTTCATTCTCGCCGCCGACAGCGCCCGGTTCGCCCTGCCCGAAATCACGCTCGCGACCATTCCCGGCGCTGGCGGCACGCAGCGCCTTACGCGCGCGCTCGGCAAATCGAAGGCGATGGAAATGATCCTCACCGGCCGCAGGATGGACGCCATTGAAGCCGAACGATGCGGCCTCGTGAGCCGCATCGTGCCCGCCCACACGCTCGTCGAGGAAGCGCTGAAAACGGCCGACGAGATCGCGCGATACTCGCAACCCGTCGTAGCGATGGCGAAAGAGTGCGTCAACCGCGCCTACGAATCGAGCCTGGCAGAAGGCATCCTGTTCGAGCGGCGTATGGCGTATTCGACCTTCGCCACGGAAGATCGAAAGGAAGGCATGGCAGCCTTCGCCGAAAAGCGCAAACCTCAGTTTCGCGATTGTTGAATTGCTAAAAAGCGCCACGCTGTCGTGGCGAACAGAGCCCGCCAGGGTACGCGCGTCACGCGCATTCTCTGGCACCCAGACCTCCTATCCAGGCTACAGGCGCGCGATGAAACCGTATGTCAATCGCATTACTGAATTACTCGGCATTCAATATCCCATCATTCAAGGCGGCATGCGCTGGGTGGCGCGAGCCGAACTGGCGGCGGCCGTGGGCAATGCTGGCGGTCTCGGCTTCATCTCCGCGCACACCCATGCAAGCGCCGATGCACTCGCGCGCGAAATCGACAGGGTGCGTTCGCTCACCGACAAGCCCTTTGGAGTCAACCTGACCGTTCTCGGCGCCAATGTCGGTCTCGACTATGACGCGTATGTGCGCACGATCGTGTCTCAAGGCGTCCAGGTCGTCGAGACAGCAGGCAGCAATCCGGCGAAATACATCGCCGAGTTCAAGGCACACGGCGTCAAGGTCGTGCACAAGTGCGTGACGGTTCGCCACGCGGTGAAGGCGGAATCGCTCGGCGCGGACGCCGTCAGCATCGACGGGTTCGAATGCGCGGGGCACCCTGGCGAAGACGACATCCCTGGACTGATCCTGATTCCCGCCGCCGCCGACAAGCTGAAGGTGCCGATTCTCGCGTCTGGCGGCTTTGCCGATGGGCGCGGGCTGATGGCGGCTCTCGCGCTCGGCGCGGACGGCATCAACATGGGAACCCGATTCATGCTCACGCAGGAGTCCCCCGTCCACCCTGCGATCAAGCAACGGCTGCTGGAAGCGAGCGAGCGCGATACGGTGCTGGTTGGCCGCTCGATCGGCGATTCAAGCCGGGTGGTCAAGAACAGCGTGAGTCTCGCCGCGCTCGAACTCGAGCGCGCCGGCAACGTGACGCGCTCGGACCTCTACGCGCTGACCGGAGCGCTGCGCTGGATGGACGCATTCGTGACAGGAGAAGTGGAAGGCGGCGCCTTCCCCGCCGGTATCGTGACCGGCCTCATTCACGACTTGCCGACCTGTGCGGAATTGATCGGTCGCATCGTGAAGGAAGCCGCCGCGATTGCGCAACGCCAGCTCGGCTTCAGCGCTGCTCTGGCATGAAACTGACCGGCCTTCGCGTCGTGGACCTGTCGCAATTCATGCCGGGTCCGTTCCTCGCCGCCAACCTCGCCGATCACGGCGCGCACGTCGTCAAGATCGAACCGGTCACCGGCGACCCTACCCGCGGCGCACCCGGCACCGACGGCGCGTTCTTCGCCGCGATCAACCGCGGCAAGCGCAGCATCGCGCTCGATCTGAAACATCCGGACGCACGCGAGGTCGCGATCAAGCTGATGAACGAGGCCGACGTCGTGATCGAATCGTCGAGGCCGGGCGTGGCCGCTCGGCTTGGCATCGACTACGACACGATCAGCCGGACGAACCCGGGAGTCGTTTATTGTGCGATAACCGCATTCGGCCAAACCGGCCCGCTCTCTCAATTGCCCGCACACGATCCGGTAGTTCAATCGCTTGCAGGCACGCTGCCGCGCGATGGCCGGGGAATCCCAATTGCCACGGGGCCGTCGCTCGCTGCGCTGGCCGGTTCATTGACGGCGTTGTCCGCCGTGTTGATGGCGCTGCTGCGCGCGCGGGAAACGGGGCGCGGCGACTACATCGACATGGCGCTTTTCGATGCGGCGCTCACATCGCAGCCGTATCTGAGTGGCCGCTTGCTCAACGCGCCGGACAGCCAATTGCGAGGGCCGACTGAAGGCGACAGCGGGCTTGCGTTGCTCGACACCTATGAGACCGCCGATTCGAAGTGGCTCTGCCTTGGCGGCCGGGAACACAGCTTTGCAACCAACCTGCTTACACCACTCGGCCGTCCGGATCTCGTCGCCGACGCGATCGGCCCAGCCGGTGAAGGCCAGATACGCGTCCGGGAATTTCTGACGCAAATCTTCCTGACTCGCACACTCGATGAATGGCTCTGCTGGTTCGAAGGCCGAAACATCAGTGTGGCGCCGGTGCTCTCGCTCGCCGAAGCGCTCGACCATCCGCATGCGCACGAGCGCGGAATGGTCCAGAGGGATCCGTCCGGACACAACCACGTTGCAAGCCCGATTCACTTCCGTTTGGAGCCTGGGTCGCCACCGCTCGCCGTTCCACAACTTGGCGAGCACACAGAACTCGTGCTGCGGAGCATCGGCTACAGCGATGAACGGATTGCGGAACTCGTCGCGACCGGCGCAGTACGTGGGCAGCACGACGAAGCCCTGGCCCTTGCGCAACCCGCCACCTGACGCAAACAACACCATGCCATTACTGCTAGAGGCGGACGCCGTCGATTTCGCGTCCATCATCCGCCCCGGCGATACCCTCGCATGGGGCCAATCGAACGCAGAGCCCCTTGCGCTCACGCGCACTCTACTTCAGCAGCGGCACAGCATCGGCGCGTTCCGGGTCTTTCTCGGCGCCGGCAACTACGACACGTGCCGGCCTGAGCACGCGGACTGCATCGATTTCGTTTCGTACTGCGGGAGCGGCTCCAACCGCGCACTGGCCAAGGCTGGCGCGCTTGATATCCTGCCCTGCCATTATTCGCAGTTGCCAGAGATGATGGAGTCGGGTCAGCTATCGATCGACGTCCTGCTACTGCAGTTGGCGCCACCGGATGCGCACGGCCGCTACAGCTTGTCCGTCGCGCATGAGTATCTGATCCCGGCGCTCGAGCGCGCGCGCGTCATCATTGCGGAAGTCAACGAACAGGCACCCTGGACTTACGGCGAGCGATATCTTCGCGACGACGACATCGACTTCATTGTCCCGACGTCGCGCGCTCTGCCCGAGAGTTCGCCCAGCGCCGTCAGCCCGACGGAGCTGGCGATTGCACGGCACACGGCCGGATTGATCGAAGACGGCGCCACCATTCAACTCGGCCTCGGCGCGATTCCAGAAGCGATCCTCGCTTGCCTCAACGATCGGCGAGACATTGGCATCCATTCCGGCACGATCGGCGACAGAGTCGCCGATCTGATGGAAAGCGGCGTGATCAACAATGTGCGCAAGACCATCGACACGGGCAAGACCATTGCTGGCGTGATGATGGGGGGTCGCCGCATACACGAGTTCGCGCATCGAAACGACGCCGTGCAGTTTCGTTCGACCCGCTACACGCACGATCCGAACGTGCTCGCAAGCATCGACCGGTTCGTCGCCATCAACTCGGCGCTCGAGGTCGATCTGAGTGGCCAGATCAACGCCGAAATTGCCAGAGGCGTGTATGTGGGCGCGGTGGGCGGCGCACTGGATTTCCTGCGCGGCGCGCGGCGCTCGCGTGGCGGCGTTCCTGTCATCGCATTGCCGTCCACAGCGGGCAAGGGCGCGACCCGCATCGTCGCGTCGTTGAACGGACCGGTCAGCACGCCACGCAGCGACGCGGCCATCGTGGTGACCGAATATGGCGTGGCCGATCTGCGCGGCCTGACGCTGCGCCAACGGCGCGAACGCATGCTGGCAATCGCCCATCCGGACCATCGCAGCGCTCTCGATCAGATGGCGGGCGGCCCGCCTTCCAATCGCTTAAGAAGCGCGACGCTCGTCGGCTGATTGCAACCCGGCCGAATCAGAACTTTCAAACTTTGCAAGGAAACGTCCGATGAAACGCGCGGCAATTGTCTCCCCTGTACGAACGCCCGTCGGCACCTTTGGCGGTAGCCTGCGCGGCGTTGGCGTCGAAGACCTCGGCGCGCTCGTCGCGAATGAAACGATCCGGCGCGCTGGACTCGATCCCGCTCGCATCGACGACGTCGTCTTCGCGCAATCGTACGCGAACAGCGAAACACCTTGCGTGGGCCGCTGGATTGCGCTGCAGGCGGGCTTGCCCGTGGAGGTGCCGGGCATGCAGCTTGATCGACGTTGCGGCGGCGGCCTGCAGGCGCTCGTCACCGCCGCGATGATGGTGCAGACCGGCGCCGCCGACGTGGTGTTGGCCGGCGGCGTGGAAAGTATGAGCAATATCGAGTACTACAGCACGGACATGCGCTGGGGCGCACGGTCGGGCTCCGTCCAGTTTCACGACCGGCTCGCGCGGGGCCGCGAGCGCTCACAGCCGGAATCGCGCTTCGGCTTTATCTCCGGCATGATCGAGACCGCGGAAAATCTGGCCACCGACTATGGCATCAGCCGCGAGGCCGCCGACGAGTTCGCGCTGCGCAGCCATCAACGCGCGGCCGCCGCATGGGAGTCTGGCCATATGGCCGAAGAGGTCGTGGCGGTCAACGTTCCTCAGAAAAAAGGCCAGCCGCTTCCGTTTTCCAAAGATGAAGGATTCCGCACCGACGCCAGCATGGAAAGCCTCGGCAAGCTTCGCTCGTTAATGCCGGGCGGCACAGTCACCGCAGGCAACTCCAGCCAGCAAAACGATGCCGCTGCCGCTTGCCTCGTCGTCGCGGAAGACCGCCTCGAAGCGCTCGGGCTCGAACCCATGGCCTGGCTGACCGGCTGGGCCGCGGCCGGATGCGAGCCATCACGCATGGGCATTGGACCCGTGCCCGCAGTGCGGAAGCTGATGACGCGCATCGGGCTTACGCTCGAGCAGATGGATCTTGTCGAAGTAAACGAAGCATTCGCGTGTCAGGTGCTGGCAGTCCTCAAAGGCTGGAACTGGCACGATACCGACCGGCTCAACGTGAACGGCTCTGGCATATCGCTGGGCCACCCGATTGGCGCAACGGGCGTGCGCATCATGACAACGCTGTTGCACGAGTTGACGCGCCGGAAAGGACGTTATGCGCTCGAGACCATGTGCATCGGCGGTGGCCAGGGTATTGCCGCCGTGTTCGAGCGCGCCTGATCCTGAGCGATGAAGCGCACGGCCTTGCGCCGTGCGCGCGCCCGCACGCTCAGGCCTCCACTTCGAACATCACGAAGTCGGCCTTGGTCGCACCGCACTCGGGGCATGCCCAGTCATCGGGGATGTCCTCCCAGCGAGTGCCAGGCGCGATGCCCTCCGCGGGAAGTCCCATTGCTTCGTCGTAGTAAAAACCGCAAAAAATGCATTGCCACTTTTTCATGATCGTCGATGAGTCGTTGAGGGTGGGGATGCTTCAGGGCGCTACGTCCCAGACGAGCGGCAGATAGAGCATGCCGTTGACGGAGCCCGAGCCGCATCGCGGCTTGTCGCCCTCGCGAATGCGAAAATCGGGAATGCGTTTGAGCCACTCCTGGAGGAAAACCTTGATCTCCGTACGCGCAAGGAACGACCCCGGGCAGCGATGCGGGCCGTTGCCGAACGCGGCGTGCAGCACTGGCTTGCGCGTCAGGTCGACGGCGAGCGGATCGCTGAACTTGCGGTCGTCGAGGCCAAACAGGGAGTTCGGCAACTGAATCTGGTCACCCTTCCTGAACTGGATGCCCTTGTATTCCATGTCCTGTGTGATGAGCCGCGCCGTATTCGCCACGCCAAAGCGCCGGATCAGTTCGTCGACCGACGACACCATCAGATCGGGATTCTCGATCAGCTGCCTCCGGTGCGCCGGATTCTCGGCCAGAAAGCGCGCGATGAAACCCATCATCGATGCGACGGTATCGAGACCACCGAACAGCACGACGATAAACATCCCAAACATGCGCTCGGGGCTGATCGGCTTGCCTTCGATCTGCGCGTTGGCGATGAGGCTGACGAGATCGCCGCCCGCCTCTGCCTTGCGCTTCTCCACCCAGGTGGAGATATAGCCAATCAGCCGGTGCTGGGATTCGTTGCGCTGCTCGACGTTGCCGCGCACGGCCCATTCCGCCCATTCGAGCAATTGTCCTCGATCGCTCAACGGAAGATCGGCAAGACGCAGGAAAATCACGATCGGCAGGATCTTCGCGAACTCCGAGACGAACTCGCATTCGCCGCGTGGAGCGATTTCTTCCATCAGCTCGATTGCGAGGCTGCGCACGTCGCTTTCCAGCGAGGCGATAGCTTGCGGCAGGAAAGCGGGCGTAATCAAGTTGCGGTACGCGGTATGTTCGGGCGGGTCAAGCTCGAGAGGCACGAGCTGCGTCTCGTTGAGCGGCGGGATGTTGACACTGCGATGCGAAAAATGGGTGTGGTCCTTCTGCATCGCCTCGATGTCTTCGCCGCGCGTGGCGATCCAGTGGCCGCCATGGTACGGGGACCAGACGATATCGGGCCCGGTGTGCAGCGTCTTCCACGCCATATGAACATCGTCTTGCACGCCTGGCGGATTCATATAGTCGAAATCGACCACGAGTTCTCGCGGAACATGGTCCGGCACGGTCCAGTCTTTCGTAGGGTTCATCTCGCGTCTCCTATCATTTGGTCGTCTTCGAATGGATGAGTCGTCACACTTTGCATCAACGTGCTAGCGTTCATATTATGCAACGCCGTTCAGTTTTGATATTATACCGAAGCGAGCTTTTTTACATCAACGCCTATCGAACGGAGACAAGAGTGAGCGATTTCGTCAAGGACAAGGTGGTAGTGGTAACGGGTGCGGGTGCCGGCATCGGGCGCGATTTTGCGTTGCAATTCGCGGCGAGCGGCGCAAAGGTCATCGTCAACGACCTTGGTCGCGACGCCGAATCCGGCCAGTTCGCCGCAGAGCGCGTCGTCGAAGAAATCAAGGAGGCCGGCGGGCAAGCGCTTGCCTCGACGGATAGCGTCGCCGAATGGGATTCAGCGCAGAAGATCGTGCAGGCCGCGCTGGACACGTTCGGCCGCATCGACTGTGTGGTCAACAACGCCGGCATCGTGCGTGACCGCATGTTCTTCAACATGAGCCTCGACGAGTGGAAGGCCGTAGTCGACGTGCATCTGAACGGGTCGTTTTTCGTGGCACGCGCGGCGGCTCCGCATTTCAAGGCACAAAACGGCGGCAGCTTCGTTCACATGACCTCCACCTCGGGTCTGATCGGCAACATCGGACAGGCCAACTACTCCGCCGCCAAAATGGGGGTCGTCGGTCTGTCGAAGTCGATTGCCCTCGACATGGCGAAATTCAACGTGCGCTCGAACTGCATCGCGCCGTGGGCATGGACCGCGATGACGGCCTCGATCCCCTCGGAGACGCCTGAGCAAAAAGCACGGGTCGAAATTCTCAAGCGCATGGAATCGCGCAAGATCGCGCCGCTCGCGGTCTACCTTGCGTCCGACCAGGCCGCAAAGGTTTCGGGTCAGATCTTCGGCGTGCGCGCCAACGAGATCTACTTCTTCAACCAGATCCGCATGATCCGCTCGCTGCATCGCGACGGCGGCTGGACGCCCGAAGCAATTGCCGAGCAGGTCATGCCGGCGTTCGAATCGAGCTTCTTCCCGAACGTGCCGTCCATGACGCTCACGCCCTGGGATCCGGTGTAAGCGATACCGTGTCACGCCCGCGCCACATGATGCGGTGGTGGCGCGGGCGGTGCGGCGCTCACCCGCCACACCGCTTACCCTTCCTCTGAACCTCGCCCGCTTTCAGACAAGCCAACGATGCGTCTCGCCTTGAGCAATACCGGCAAGTCCACCATCCGTCCATCTACGGACACCGCCCCGCCTTCTGCCCGCTCATACGCATCGACGATTCGCCGCGCCTTGGCAATTTCATCCGCGCTCGGGCTGAACGTCGCATTGACCGCTGCAACCTGGCGCGGATGAATGCACAGCTTCCCGCCAAAGCCCAGCGAACGCGCCTTCGACGAGTCGTGCGCGAGTTGTCGTTCGTCATCGATTGCCACGGTAACGCCATCCACTGGAGACTGAATGCCCGCTACGCGGGAGGCCAGCACGATACGCGAACGCGCGAGCAGCAACGCGTCCCATGAACCGTCACAATCCAGATCGAGCTCGAAGTCAACCGAACCGAATATGAGTCGCTCGACGCCGGGCATTCGCGCCACGTCCAGTGCGTTCCAGACACCCTCGGCAGATTCGATGATCGGCAAGATGGGTTTCGCCGTTGCCGCCGCGACAGCGGCCAAAGCAGCCGGATTCTCCGCCTTGGGCAACACGACGCCATCGATACCATCGAACGCTGCGAGCGAGAGGTCCTGCTGGAACCACTGCGTACCCGCTCCATTGATGCGCAACAGTACGCGAACCGCCGATGCCGAAAATGTTCGTACCGCACCGGCAACACGCGCACGCGCCGACGCTTTGTCCGCATCTGCGACAGCGTCCTCCAGGTCCACGATCACCGCATCGGCGCCTGCCGCGAGTGCCTTGGCGAATCGTTCGGGCTTGCTGCCCGGCACAAAAAGAAACGAACGCATAAGTCTCCCATTCAGCGTCAGGGCCGGCTACGGCGACCCCGCCAGCGGACCGGCTCGACGATCAGACCAGAGTAGCCGTGGCTTCCATGCGCAACGATCCGTCGCTGCCGGCGATCCACAAGCTCACCTTGCTTTGGTCCGATTCGTGTTGCTTTCCGCAAACATAGAAAGGCGAAGTGTCCACCACCGGTTTGATCGCGCGGAACGAAAACTCTCCGACGCGCGCGCCCGGCAGCTCCGATCCGAGCGAGTCCATCAGAAGCGTGGCGAGCAGCGGGCCATGCACGACGAGTCCCTCGTACCCCTCAGCGCCGATCGCGTAAGGCCGATCGTAGTGAATGCGATGACCATTCAACGTAAGCGCTGAGTAGCGAAACAGCAGCACCGGATCGGGATTGACCTCGCGTGCCCATTGAGCGCCGACGGGCGCGGCCTGCAATGCTGCCGGCTTTTCGCTGGCAGCCGGATGATCGCGATACACGATATCCTGGCGCTCGACGATCGCAAGGCCATGAGCGTCGCTGACCTCGTGCTTGACCTTCACGAACACGAGATCGCCGGTACGTCCATGCTTGTGCGCGACACTCTCGATGCGTGAAAGACGCGTGATCGTGCTACCCGCTTTCAGCGGCCGTAGAAACTCGAGTTGACTGCCCGCCCACATGCGGCGAGGCAAATCGACCGGCGGCAGAAAGCCGCCGCGTTTCGGATGACCGTCCGCCCCCACCATCGACTGGCGATGAACCGGAAGAAAATAAAGCCAGTGCCATAACGGTGGCAAGTCATCTCCACGTGCTGAAAGCGCGTCATCGTGGTCAAGCATGGCGCTGAGGGCCGCCATCGGCGTGGAGGTGACCTGGTCCCGCACTTCCTCGGTGCGCCCAGTCCATTGGTGCAAATACTCGATATCCATGCGCATCGTGCCAATCACTTCAGATCCAGTGCGTCGCGAATCGCCGCAGCGATCGGAAGCAGCGGATCTTCTTCCGGCGTGGTCGGGTTGAACAGCTTGTTATGGCAGATCGCGACGGCGAGCCCGGTATCCGGGTCCGCCCAGCCGATCGAATTGCCCTGCCCCGGATGGCACAAGGCGCGCGGTGAACGTGCCGCCGTCACCGGCGGATGGTTGCCGCCGAACCAGAAGCCACCGATCGTGATTGGAATCGGAAAGCCGAACATCACCGGGTCGGGTTCCTCGCTATTGGCGCGTGGCGTGTTCAGCGTGGCGACGAGCTCCTTCGAGAGTATCCTCACGCCGTCCAACTCGCCGCCGCATGCCAGCATTGCCCAGAAGCGCGCCTCACTGCGTGCATTGAAGATCCCGCCAACGCCCGCGACTTCCGCGCGCCGCACGTCCGGGCGCTCGAACACTTGCGGCGCCAATGCGACCTGTTGCGGCATCGAGCGCAGGAACAGCGGCGGCAGGTATTCCGCGGGAACCGGCACCATTGCATCGGTGAGACGTGCGATGCGCGGTTCGACTTCGTCGGGAATGCCGATCCACAGATCGTCGATGCCGAGTGGCATCGCAATCTCCTCCCGGACAAAACGGCCCAGCGAGCGCTTCTTCGGATCGGCGCGTCGCACCAGCTCGCCAACGATCCAGCCGAACGTCATCGAGAGGTACAGCGTCTTCGTCCCCGGCTCCGCAAGCGGCTCAAGGTTGGCGATGGCGCTGGTCATCCACTGCCAGTCACACATCAGCTCCGGTGTGACGCCTTCGGGCATTTGCGGCACACACGCGCGATGAGTCAGCACATCGCGCACCGTCGTTTTCTGCTTGCCGTGGGCACCGTACTCTGGCCAGTAGCACGTCACCGGCGCATCGTATTCGATGAGCCCGCGGTCGGCCAGGATATGCAACGCGGTTGCTGCAACGGCCTTCGTCACCGAATACACATTGAAGAGCGTTTCGCCGTCGACCAGACGGCCGGTGGACGGATCGGCCACGCCGCTCCATGCGTCGATCATGAGCTTGCCGTTCAGATAGGCCGCCACCTGCACGCCGATCTCACCGCCTTCCCGCGTGGCGCGGTCGAGCGCCTGCTGAACGATCGCGTTGCGCTCCGTTGATGCTTGCACTACCAAGTTCATATCGTGTCTCCGATTCGTGAACATTCGCGTTGACGGGCTACGTCTTGCCGGACTGCGCGGCAATACCGGCGAGCCCTTCGAGCGCGAGCCCGTAGCCCAGTTCGTCGAGCATGCGGCGCTTGAACGGCTGCGTGAAGACCGCGCGCGTGTATCGCAGCGTTTCGATCGGCTTCGCCGCGAGTTCGTGCGCCATTTGCCACGCACGTTCGAGCAACGTATCGTGCGCGACGACTTCACCGACGACGCCAAGCTCCCACGCGCGCTGCGCCGTGACGCGCTCGCCGCTGAGAAGAAAGTAGCGGGCGCGGTTGTGGCCAATCAGCATCGGCCAGACGATCTGCACGCCGTCCGCCGGCACCACGCCGTGAACGAAGTGCGCCTGGTCCGAGATTTCGGCGCGACTGGAGGCCAGCACGATATCCGACAGCACGAGCAACTCGGCATGAATGAGTGCCGGCCCGTTGATCGCGCCGATAACCGGAACCGGAATGTCCAGCAGTTGCATCAGCAGGTCCTGCCCCTCGCGCTGAAGGCGCGGCCAGCCTTGCGCAAGTGGCTCCGTCGGCATCTCGGCGTAATTCATCGCGTCGCAGAACGAATCGCCGGTGCCGGTCAGGATGACTACGCGATTGTCGAGGTCGCGTGCGATCTGGTAGAACGCCTCGCCGAGCTGGCTGTGAATGCTGCGATCGAGCGCGCCCCACTTGAGCGGGCCGCCATCGGTATGCAGGCGCACTTGCAAAATACCGTCGCGTCGCTCGAAGTCGATGTTCGTAAAGCGCCCGCTGTAGTCTTCAAGGCGGCTCATCGCGCGTCCTCCAGGATCAGGCCGGCGGCGCGCCATGCCATCGCCATCATGGGGCCATTCGTGTTGCCGGAGATCATCGTGGGTGTTACGGAGAGATCCATCACGCGCAGGCGTTCGACACCGCGCACGCGCAGCCGCGAATCGAGCACGGCAAGCGTGTCCGATCCCATCTTGCAGGTGCCGCAAGCGTGATAGCCGGATTGGCCTTCACGCCGGTAGAGGTCGAGAATCTCGTCATCGGTCTGGACGGCGGGGCCTGGGCGTGTCTCCCCTGCCAGCAGGCTGGCAAGCGGCTCGGCGGCCAGCACGCTGCGCATGAACCGGAATGCGTTGACAGCCATCTGCCGGTCGTACGGATCGGCAAGGTAGTTCGCGACGACTTCGGGCGGCACGCGGGGGTCCGCGGACTGGATCCTGACGTGCCCTTCGCTGCGCGGGCGCAGCGGATAGCTGAAGAGCTGCATGCCTGGGAAAGGCTCGAACGCGTAACCGGCTGCGCCGAAATCCATCGAGTACGGCGCCATCATCAGTTGGACATCGGGACGCATCGCATCCGCCGCGGTCTTGACGAAGCCGCCCACCTGGTACGAGCCGAGCGACATCACGCCACGGCGGAACAGCAGATACTGCATCGCGTTGCGCCATAAGCGCATGCCGCTGAACTGCCGGTTCTGCGAATCCCGCCAATGCCGCAGGCGGGCTTGCAGCATATATAGATAGTGCTCGCGCAGGTTCAGTCCGACCCCCGGACTCGCCGCCACGACAGGAATGCCAAGCGATTGCAGATGGCCGGGATCGCCAACGCCCGACAACTGCAAAAGCCGCGGCGACTCGATCGCGCCCGCCGAGAGCACGACCTCGCGACGCGCACGGTAAGCGATCTGCTGCCCCCCGCTTTCGCACTGCACGCCGACGGCGCGCGTGCCGTCAAACACGATTCGCGCGGCTTGCGTGCCGGTAGCGACTGTGAGGTTCTTGCGCGCCCTCGCGGGCTTCAGAAAGGCTTCGGCCGAGCTTTGCCGACGACCGTTGCGTATCGTATAGATCAGATAGGCCACACCCTCGTGATCGAGCCTGTTGATATCTTCCACGCGCCGCACGCCGAGCGACCGGCACGCTTCGAGTACGGCGTCGCCGATACGATTGCGCTGCGCATACGGTGACACTTTCAGCGGGCCGCCCTCTCCACGCAACTCATCGGCGCCGAGCGCGTGATCTTCGATGCGCCGGAAGCAAGGCGCCAGGTTCTGCCAGCTCCAGCCTTCGACACCCAGTTCGGCCCATCCGTCGTAGTCTTCGGGATGACCTCGCATATACACCATGCCGTTGATGCTGCTGGAACCGCCGAGCATCTTGCCGCGAAGCCAGATTTCGTTGCGATGCCCGTTGCCTTGATCGGGCTGCACTGGAATGAACCAGGCATGAGCTGGGTCGCCCAACAGTTTGCCAAAGCCTTTTGGCATCCGGATCAGCGGATTGCGATCTTCCGGACCTGCCTCGATGAGTAGCACGGTATGGTGCCCGCTCTCTGAAAGGCGATTGGCTAGCACGCAACCCGCCGCACCCGCGCCAATCACGATAAAGTCAAACTCGGTCATCTATGCGTTCTCCACCGTCCGTGCCTTGTCGGCCAGCCCCATCCACAGCACGCGAGGCCGGCGTTGTTCCTGTTAGCCGAAGATGACGGGAATCGAATGCGGAACCCGCATCATGATCCCGTTGATCTGTGGAGCTGGCGCGGCCGGATCGAGCCGAAGATTGGGCAGGCGATCGAGAATCGCGTTGAGCGCGCGCGTCATTTCCACGCGCGCCAGGTGCTGGCCGATGCACACGTGTGGGCCATAGGCGAATGCAAAGTGCCGGTGACCCGCCTTGCGATAGATATCGAACCTGTCCGGATCGGCGAAACGGCTGGGGTCGCGATTGGCGCTGCCCGCCACCACGTCGAGAAATGCGCCGGCAGGAATCTCGACACCGCCGAGCGTGACATCACGCGTCGCCATACGCGACTGCATCAGCACGGGGCCGTCCCAGCGCAGAGCCTCTTCGATCGCCGCCGCGACCAGCGTGCGATCCTGGTGCACCGCTTCGAGCTGTACCGGATCGCGCAGCAACGCAAGCAACAGTACGCTGGTCGCGCGATAGGTCGTGTCGCCGCCCGCATTCACCAACTGGCGAAGAAACGAAATGACGACCTCGTCCGGTAGCCGCTCACCGTCCACCTCCGCGGTGGCCAGCGAGCTCACCAGATCGTCGCCGGGATTACTGCGGCGCTCGTCGACAAGCCGCGCGAAATAGGTGCCCAGCTTCGTCGATGCCTCCACGCCATGCTCGACATCGATCGAAACCAGCGTCTGTGCGATTGCGAGCTTGTGAAAGATCTTCACATCTTCCGGCGGCAATGCCAGTTGCCGATAGATGATGTTGAACGGGTAGTGAAGCGTGAACTCGTTGACGAGATCCGCATGTCCGCGATCCATGAACTTCGACATCAGCTCGCTCACCACCGGGTCGACCAGCGTATCGCCCCATGCCGCGACGGTGTGCGGCAAAAAGGCCTTCTGGAAGATGCGGCGGTAGCGCGGGTGCTCGGGCGCATCCATCGTCGAGATACTGCGCCCGAAGCTGATGCCGAGATTGCGCTCGTAAGACTTGTTTGAAAACACTGCCGGGTCGCCAAGCACCTTCGAGACTTCGTCGTATCCGAATACGGAATAGTGCGCGACGTCGGACATGGTCAGGTCCGCCGCGCCGCCCATCAGCACACGGTAGTCACCGTGCTGAACCGCAGCCTTTTCCCGCAGTTCCGCAATGCGTGGATAAGGGTCCGCATCGGCACCGTAAGCGAGTGAATCCTCGAAAAAGGGGTTGAACTTAGGATCGTCGAAGTCCTCGAGTCGCAGCGCGCCGGCCATGGTTCCTGTCTCCGTTAATCGTTTGTTTGCAGGCACCTCTGCTTTCGCGTGGTACCAATAGTTGAACTATGTTCTATTTTGCACAAGTGTGCAAGATCGATTTATCATTCGCGGAAGGGGTTGTTGCGCGCTTTCTGGCTCGCGCCCGCCATCAAAGGGAAACCATGCCGTCCAGCACCACGCACGCCGCCAACAGACGGGCGACTGCCATCAATGAGCCGCGTGCCACGGCGCGCAGCACGACGCCAGAGCGCATTCTCGATACGGCCGAGCGGCTGTTCGCGATGCACGGCTACTTCGGCACGTCGATTCGCGACATCATGCAGAGCTGCGGCATGGAACTGAGCCTCGCGCGGTACCACTTCGGCAGCAAAGACGCGCTGTTTCAGCAGGCGATCGGTCGCCGCGCCGCGGTGATCAGCCGGCAGGTCATCGAATCGCTCGAGGCCGAACTGGCGCCGCTGCAAGGCAAGCGTCCCGACGTGGAAGCAATCGTGACCGCACTTTCCGCACCAGCCTTCGCGCATCTGAAGAGCGGCGATCCGGGGTGGCGAAATTACTTGCGCCTGCTAACCCAGATTGGCTGTCTTCTGGAGCGCCCCGATCTCACGGCGCCGTTTTATGACCAATACGCGCCTGCGGCCGCGCGCTACCGTGACGCCTTCGCCAAGGCACTTCCCCGCGTCACGCCGGAGACCGTCGAACTGGTGCAGCATTTCGTCGAGTCCGTGTTTCATCTGGTGCTCAACGAGCTTTACGCGCAGGAAGCGCGCTCCGGAGCCAAGGCACTCACGACAGCACATATCGAGCGCATGCGCACCTATCTGATTCGTTTCGCGGTTGGCTGGCATCGAGGCGATGGTCAGCTCCGCATCGGCCCAGCGGGGTTCATGAGCATTGACAGTCGCAGCAACCGTCGTTCACAATTTAGAACATTATTCAGACTTACTGTGGCCGCAGCGAGCGTGCGGCCGTGCGAGATGGAGTTAGCCTCATGACAGCTGGAGACGCAGAGAACATCGCGCTGATCGTCGGGGCGGGTCACGCAGCGGGAGAATGCGCGACCGCGATCCGCGAACAGGGATGGACGGGACGCATCGTGATGGTGGGAGAAGAACCGCATTTGCCCTACCAACGGCCACCGCTCTCCAAGGCATTCCTGTCGGGCGAATCGACCGCCGAGCAGCTGTACCTGAAACCGCTGTCGACGTACGATAAAGCGCGTGTCGAGTTCATCCCGAACACGCGCGCGCAGCGCATCGACCGTGACGCGAAACGGGTCACGTTGTCCAACGGCAGCGAAATCAGCTATACGAAACTGGTTCTGGCCACCGGCGGCCGCGCGCGGCGCCTCGCGTTGCCGGGTATCGAAGCGATCGAGAAGCTGCAGAATTTTCACTACCTTCGCACGCTCGATCACGTCGCGCGCATTCGAAACCAGTTTCATGCCGGCTCGCGCCTCGTGATCATCGGCGGTGGATATATCGGGCTGGAAGTGGCCGCGGTAGCCGTGAAGCGCGGCTTGCGCGTCACCGTGCTCGAGGCGTTGCCGCGCGTCCTCGCGCGCGTCACGGCTCCCGAGCTTTCCAGGTTCTACGAGGAAGTTCACCGCGAAGCCGGAGTCGAGATCCGTACCAACGCGATCGTGAGTGGGTTCGAACTCGACGCATCCGGCGACGCCGTTGCCGCCGTGTGCTGCGCGGACGGCACGCGCGTCGCCGCGGATCTCGTCATCGTCGGCGTGGGACTGGAGCCCGCCACCGAACTCGCGCAAGCGGCCGGCCTTGCTGTCGACAACGGCATCATGGTCGACGAACACACGCGCACGTCCGACCCGGACATTTTTGCGGTCGGGGATTGCACCAACCACCCCAACCCTTCCCTTGGACGTCGCCTGCGTCTCGAGTCCGTCCCTAACGCGCTGGAGCAGGCCCGCACCGCCGCTGCGTCGTTGTGCGGCAAGGAGCGTGTCTACAACAGCGTGCCGTGGTTCTGGTCCGACCAATACGATCTGAAGCTCAAGATGGTCGGCTTGTCCCTCGGCTACGACGAGTTTGTCCTGCGCGGCGATCCCAAAGCCCGCTCTTTCTCGGCGTTTTATCTCAAGGACGGCGTCATGCTCGCAGCCGATACGGTCAGCCGTATACCCGAATTCGTGCTGGCCAAGCGTTTCGTTGCCGAGAAAATTCCGGTCCGCGCCGCCGATCTCGCCAACGAATCGATCCCGTTGAAAAGTCTGCTTCCCTAGTCCAATTCATTTTTCAGAGGTTCAGAAGCCATGCCGCTCATTCGATTCATCCAGCCGGACGGCAGCGAGGCCGCCGTAAGCGCCAACGTTGGCGACTCAGTCATGCAAACAGCGGTGAACAATCAGATCCCTGGCATTCTCGGCGATTGCGGCGGCAGCTGCAGCTGCGCAACCTGTCACGCGTATATCGACGACACCTGGAGCAGCCACATGCCAGCGGCGGAATCCTATGAAGTCGACATGCTCACCTGCGCGATGGACGTGCGCGAAAACAGCCGTCTGACATGCCAGATCTTCATGACGCCGGAACTGGACGGGCTGGTGGTGCGTCTGCCCGCTCTGACGGCGTAAGCGCGAGGAGCACGGAGGCCTGCCGCACGACGCCGATCACCGGCGCTGACTCAGGCATCCGCGCGGCGCTGTCGCCGTATCTGACGACGCTCGGCGAACAGGGGATCGGCGTCGATCTAAACGATGCGGAAGTTTGCGCGGAGCTCACTCCTTGCATTCCTCGCCAGTTCCACGAATGGCTACGTGGTGCGGCCAGGAGCCGAAGACGAGACCGCGCTTACGGCGCTTTCGTCAACGCGTCGATCGCGTGTTGTTCGCTGTTGCTCCAGAACGCCGCCCACGTCGGAAATCCTTGCGGAAGACGCGGCTGATACCGATCGCCTTCATACTTGCCGGGCCAGTTCTGCAAGCGCGGCGCACCGGGGCGAGCGAGCCAGTCCGTCGAATACCAATGCTGTTCGTCGCGACGCTCGAAGCACCACTGCCCGTCGCGCCGCACATAGTGATCGAAGTAGCAGATCGCCATCACCACCCACGCTCCGTTGTCCTCGTGCTCCGCGCGACAATAGACGCTTCCCGTCGCATGATCGGCATCGATGAAATCGACGACGTGGCCGCAGATCTGGTGAATGCTGCGATAAAAGCCGCGCAGAATATGCTCGGACCCGTAGAACGTCTTCAATGCCGCGCGCCCTACGCCCCATCGGCCGCAATCGACGTCTTCGGCGAACAGTTGCACCAGGCTGTCCAGATCGCGCGAATCGACCGCGAGCGCGTATCGGACGGGCAATTGTTGGATGGCGAGCTGCGCCTCAATGCGCTCGACACGCGCGAGCAGCGCTGAATCCGTCGTCATGCCTTCCCCTTCCTAGCGTTGGCCATCGCGGCCGGGCGCGCGCGGATTTCGTCGGCATAGTAAGGCTGGTGTGAAAGAAGTCCGCCATCGACGTTGAACACCTGGCCCGTGACGAACGCCGCCTCGTCCGAAGCGAGATATACGACCGCGTGTGCAATGTCTTCGGGCCGCCCGAGGCGAGGCGTGAGATGGTGGCTCAGCATCATCTCTCCGGTCTCCCCCGCGTAGTACGCCTGGGTCGCCGGCGTGACGATCAGGCCGGGAGCGATCGCGTTGCAGCGTATCCCCTCCTTGCCGTGCTGCGCGGCGACGTAGCGCGTCAGCGCCTCGATACCGGCCTTGCAGACACCGTACGCGCTGTACCCCAGCGCGCCCGCCTGAGCGGCACCGGAAGAGGTATTGATAATCGAACCGCCGCCTCGTGCGCGCATCAGCGGCAGCGCGCACCGCGAGGCCAGCATGGTGCCGCGAAGATTGATGCGCATCGTGTCGTCCCAGACGCCGACGTCGAGTGCCTCGACTGCCGCATCGACCGTACTGGAAAGCGATGTGGCCGCGGCGTTGTTATGCAGGATATCGAGCCCGCCCCAAGTCTTGAGCGTCAGATCGAACAATGCATCGATCGAACTTTCGTCGCCGATATCGACCTGCACCGGGACCGCGTGCCCCCCCGCTTCGTTAATACGACGAACCTGTTCCTGCGCGCCTTCGAGATTCAGGTCCGCCACGACGAGCAAGGCGCCCTCCTGCGCGAGCATGGCGGCACAGGCAGCGCCGATACCGGATGCGGCCCCGGTCACGATGGCAATCTTTTGCTTCACGCGTTGCATGATCTGCTCCTCGTCTCAGGCCGTTATCGGTGTCCGGCCGCTTGCTGCAACGCGGTCGAGATGAAAGTCGATATCGCCGAACATCTTCTCCATCATCGTCATCTTGCGGAAGTAGTGCCCTACCGGATATTCCTCGGTGAGCCCCATGCCTCCGTGCAACTGGATGCCCTGCGCGCAAACGAAGCGATTGGCGCGCGCGGCAACGGCTTTGGCCGCCGAGATGACGCGGCTGCATTCGGCCGCCGGGCCGTTCAGGTGCGCGATCCCGCAGTACAGCATCGAACGCGCCTCCTGCGTGGCGACGAACATCTCAGCCATGCGATGCTGCAGCGCCTGGAACTTGCCGATAGGTTGGCCGAACTGCGAGCGTCCCTTGATGTACTCCGAGGTGATCGCCATCACGGCTTCCATCATGCCAAGGCTCTCGGCCACGCTCGCGAGACTGGCGAGTTCCGTTGCCTGCGTGAGCACCTGCAGCGAGCGTTCAGGTCCGACGATCAATGCATCGTCACTGAGCTCGACGTTGTGCAGGTCGATATCCGCGGCACGCGATCCATCGAGCAAGCGGTACGACCGGCACGTCACGCCCGCGGCCCGGCGATCGACAAGAAAAACGCCCACGCCTTGCGACGCGCCTTCGACTCGCGCCGTCACGAGCAGCTGGTCCGCCGACGCGCCGGCGATCACCAGTGTCTTCGCGCCGCTGATCACGTAACCCGAGGCGCTCTTGAGCGTGTGCGTTTGCGCGTGGCATCCCAGCGTGTACCGGCTGCCCGCTTCGCTGTCCGCGAGCGACAGCAGCAGCGTGCCGTCGATGACGGCGGGCAGCAGCGTCTCACGCTGGCGCCGCGCATCGCCTCGTTCGATGATCGTGGCGCAAAGCAGCGCCGTCTGCACGACCGGCTCGAGCGCCATACCGCGGCCGAGCGCCTCCATCACGATCGCCGTTTCAACGAACGAGCACCCGAGACCGCCGACGTCTTCCGGCATCGTCAGCCCGAGCCAGCCAAGTTCGGCATAGGCGCGCCAATGTTCGCGGCTGAAACCCTCTTGCCCCGATGCGATGCGCGTGCGCGCCTCGAATCCATACTCCTGCTGAACGTATCGCTCTGCGCCGTCCTTCAGCATCAATTGTTCTTCGGAGAAGTTGAAGTCCATGGCTACAGTCCAAATGCCAGCTTGGCAATGATGTTCTTCTGCACTTCGCGCGCGCCGCCATAGATCGTGGATGCGCGAGCGATCAGATAGCCCGACGTGCGGCCGCCGATGTAATCCGGCCAATTTTCGTCGACCGCCAGATCACCCTGCGGCTCGCCGTGGTCCTCGAAACGCATCGCGCGGGGACCGAGTGCGTCCATTTGCAGCTGTGTCACGCGCTGTTGCATCTCCGACCCGCTGATCTTCAGCGCAGAGACGACCGCATCGAGATTGCGCTCGCTCTTCTCTTCCGCAAGGATGCGGAGCACCGACCATTCGAGCGCCATCAGGTCCGCTTCGACCTCCGCGACCTTGCGCGCGAACCCCGGTGTATCGATGAGCCGTACGCCGTCCTCCCGCTCCTGCTCCGCGATGTCTTTCGCGCGTTGCAGCTCGCGTTTGTTGAAGTACAGGAACGCGCTCGCCGTGCGCTCCTTCTCGAGGAGGTACTTCGCATAGGTCCATCCCATGCCGGCCTCGCCCACGAGATGCGACTTCGGCACACGCACGTTTTCGAGGAACACTTCATTCAGGCCCTTGCCGCCCTCGATCGAAACGATCGGACGCACCGTGATGCCCGGTGTGTCCATTTTGACCAGCAGGAAGGAAATGCCTCGTTGCGGCTTGACGCTCGTATCGGTCTTGACGAGGAAAAAGCCCCAATCGGCGATCGTTGCGTCGCTGGTCCAGATCTTCTGGCCGTTGATCACGTACTCGTCCCCGTCGAGCACGGCCGTGGTCTTCAGTCCAGCCAGATCCGAGCCCGCGTTCGGCTCCGAAAAGCCCTGACACCAGAACTCGTCGCCGCGCAGAATAGGCCCGAGAAAACGCTCCCTCTGCCAGTCCGAACCGAACGCGATGATGACGGGCGCCACCATCTGCGTCGACTGCCACCCATAGTCCATGGCATCGGCGTTGTACAGCTCTTCCATGAAGATATGCTTGCGAAGCGCGCTCCAGCCGGTGCCGCCATGTTCGACGGGCCAATGGGGCGCACCCCAGCCGCGCTCGTACAGAATGCGCTGCCATCTGCGGATGTCATCGCGCGCAGGCGGATGCACGCCGACCCGCCAGCGGCGTGAAATGTCGGCCGGCGCATGCTCACTGAAAAACGTTTTGACTTCCCGACGAAATGATTCGTCTTCCTCGCTATAGCCGAAATGCATGCCTGACTCCTGACTCTCTTGCGGCCCCGTTGTCTGCTCTGTCGCGCCACTTCGCCGCGCTTGTGCGAGTGCTCCGCCTAGCGGCCTCTGAAAGCCGGGGCGCGTTTTTCTCTCGCCGCGAGCCGGCCCTCCGCGGCGTCCTCGGAGTTCACCGCAAGCGCCACCGCGTTCAGTTCCTGCGCAAGAAACTCTTCCATGCCACCGCGGTTCAACCTGAACAACTGCTTGGTCAGCCCGAGCGAGAAAGTCGGGCCAGCCGCCAGCTCGCCAGCCAGCTTTTCGGCAGCCGCGTCAAGCTCGCCGTCCTCGACAAGGTGACTGGCAAGACCCATATCGAGTGCTTCCTTGCCGCTCAGCCGGCGATTCAGATACATGATTTCCTTGGCGCGAAACTCGCCGCAATGACGCGCAAGCAGATGCACCATGCCGCCTTCAGGTAAGGTGGCGCGCATCAGGAAGGCGGGAATGAACTGCGCCGTATCTGAAACGATGAGCTGGTCCGCGCACAGCGCAAAGCTCCAGGCAATTCCCACGGCAACGCCTCGTACCGCCGCGACCATTGGCTTGTTCAGGTTGTACAACCGAAGCGCGATCTTCTGATACACCGCCATCGATGCGCGCGCGTGCGCCACACTCATCTGCGGTGGCGCGGCGCCGCTGCCCTTGATGTCGGCACCGGCGCAAAATGCGCGGCCTGCGCCAGTGAGAATCACCGCGCGAATCTCCGGATCCTTTTCGATGCGATCGAGGTGGCCGAGAATCAGATCAAGCATTTCCGGCGTCAGCGCGTTGAGCTTCTCGGGGCGGTTCAGACACAGCGTCGCAACCGCGCCGTTCAAAGTGAGTTCAACATCCATGATGTTCGGATCTTCGTCTGAGTTTGGTTCGTCCGTTCGACGGTCTGGTCAACTGCCGCGAGCATGCAGGCGGATCATCCCGTCGCCGAACGGCTCGTCGCGGCGCTTGAGCGCTTCCTTCAGGCCAACCGCTTCCATGTCCGCCTTGAACTGCGCGCGGCGCGGCCCCAGGCTCTGGTGAGCCCGTGAGTCGTTTTCCACCGCGAGCCGCTGAAGCGTGCGCGAACCGGCCAGCTCCAGCCCGATGTTGACAATGCGCTTGTTGGCCGCAAGCAGATCGGCATCGACAAAGGACAGACGGCGTGCCAACTCGCCCACCTCCGCTTCGAGCTGCACTGCCGGCACCGCATCCATCACGAGCCCGATCTTCGCGGCATCGCGGCCCGTCAGCGAGTCGCCAGACAGCAGCAGACGCTTCGCCCACTGCGGGCCGACGTGATAGAACCACATATGCGCAGGCGGCGAGCCGTTCGCGCGCGTGGCGGGAAAGCCGATCCTTGCGTTGTCGGCCGCGATCACCATGTCGCACGCCAGCGCGAGATCCGTGCCGCCCGCAAGACAGTTGCCATGCACCTGCGCGATGATCGGCTTGTGGATATCGGCCATCAGATTGACCGTCTCCGACTGCCGCTCCATCGACCAGCAGTCGTCGTCGAAGCTGCGAATCGTTCCACGATAGTCACCCGGATCAGCGGCGTCCGCGGCCCGATCCGAATACGTCGTCACCAGATCGTAGCCTGCGCAGAAGTCGCGGCCAGCTCCCGACAGTACGATCACGTTCACCGATTTGAGGTCGTCGGCTTCGAGCAACGCCGCCTTGAGTTCCTGCAGAAGCGGATTGTTGATGGCGTTGCGCTTGTCCGGACGACTCAGCGTGATGCGCGCAACGCGTTGAGCCACTTCAAACTTCACGCACTCCGATGTTTTTAGCCATTTGGCCATGGTCGATTCCCTCCAATTGAGGCGATTGCCGTTCACCGGGCAAACTGCGCGCGCAGACTTACCTTGCTGATCTTGCCCGTCGGCAGCCTCGGCAATTCGTCGACGAATGCAATGGCTTTCGGACATTTGTAGCTCGCGATCAAGCCGCGACAGAACTCGATCAATTCGGCTTCGCCCGCTTGCTCGCCACGGCGCAAAACGACGATCGCCTTGACGCACTCTCCCCACTTCTCGTGCGGCACGCCGATCACCGCCACATCGATGACTGCCGGATGATGGAGCAGCGCATCTTCGACTTCACGGCTGTAGATGTTCTCGCCGCCGGAAATGATCATGTCCTTCTTGCGGTCGACGAGGAAAATGTAGCCGTCCTCGTCCTGGTAGCCCATGTCGCCCGAGCGATACCAGCCATCGCGCAGTGCTTCCACCGTCGCCACGCTGTTGTTCCAGTAGCCACTCAACTGCGTCTGCGAGCGCAGCCAGACCTCGCCGGTCTGGCCTTGCGGCAGATCGTTGCCGTGATCGTCGACGATGCGCAGGTCGATGCCGGGGCACGGGCGCCCCACCGATGCGAGACGCCGTACCTGTTCCGGAGACCCTTTGGGCTTGACCTCGTGCGCAGGCAACCAGCAGGCGTTGCTCTCGGTCATGCCGTACTGGACCGAAAACACCGGGCCGAGCACCTGAATGCCGCGCGACAGCAGCGGTGCAGGCACCGGGGCTGCCGCCGTGACGATGTTTTCGATGCTGGACACGTCATAGCTCGACAGTTCGGGCACATCGAGGACCGCCTGAAGCATCGCGGCAACCATGAACGTGAAGGTGATGCGTTCTTCGGCGATCGTCTCGAGCATTTGCTTCGGCTCGAAGGTGCGATGCACGACCGTCGTGCCGCCCATCCAGGCCACCGAATTGACGAAGCCAATCCCGCCGACGTGGAATGCCGGCGTCGTCTGCAGCACGCGGGTATTGCCCGAAAACTCCGTCACCAGCGCGCAGCTTTCCGCGGTGACGCACATGGCATGGTGCGTGCGCACGACGCCCTTGGGACGTCCCGTGGTGCCGCTCGTGTACATCAGGTACGCGTAGTCTTCCGGTTTCGAACGGATCGGCGGCCCTTCCACTGGGCCGGCTTTCATCACCGCCTCGAATGAAACGGCCCATTCCGGCGCGTCGCCAATGCAGATGTACTGCTCGATTTCGGGCAGTTGCGAACGCAGTCCGTTTACGACATCGGCATACTGAGCCTCGAATACGAGCGCCTTAGGGGCCGCGTCCTTAAGAATATAAAGAATCTCTGCGGGGGCCAGCCTGAAATTGACGGTTGCCAGAATGAAGCCGGCCCACTCGCATGCACGGTAGCTCTCGTAGTACTCCGCGCAATTCATCGCGAGGATCGCAACCCGGTCCTGACGCCGCAGGCCGCGCTCATATAGCGCTCCCGAAAAGCGGCGTGCGCGCTCCGCCAACTGACTGTGCGTCAGACGCCGGTCGGCGTACACGAGCGCCGTGTGGTCGGCATGCAAGCGAGCGTTTCGCTCGATCATCTCGCCAAGGGTTCTCATCTCAATCCTGTCGTTGTTTTGCCAGATCGACTGTTAGCCAGCGAGCGTCTGCGGATCGGCCAACACGGTTCCAATGAATGCGGCGAAGCGCGCCGCGTCGGCTCCGTTGATCACTCGATGGTCGTAGCTGAGCGACAGGGGCAGCATCTTGCGCCAGCTGACGCCGCCGTCGTCCGCCGGCGCGGCTACCAGCCGGGTTTTAGTCACGCCGAGAATCGCCACCTCCGGCGCATTGACGATAGGCGTAAAACCAGTACCGCCAAAGCCGCCGAGCGAACTGATCGAAAAGCAACCGCCCGACATATCTGCCATCGATAAACCCTTTTCGCGCGCCTTCTGCGAAATTGCTGCAAGTTCCACCGAGAGTTCTTCGACGCTCTTCCTGTCGCAATCGCGCAGCACCGGCACGAGCAATCCGAAGCGCGTGTCCACGGCGACCCCGATGTGGAAGTACTTCTTCAGAACGATGTTTTTGCCGTCACCGTCGAGCGACGCGTTGAATTGCGGGAACTCCTGCAAAGCCCGCACCACCGCTTTGATAAGGAAGACGAGCGGCGTCAGCTTAACCGCCGTGCCCGCCTCGTTACGGGCCTTGCGATAACTTTCGAGCGACGTAATATCAGCGTCGTCGTGGTGGGTCACATGCGGGATCGTCAGCCAGTTGCGCGACAGGAAGGCTCCTGTGAGCTTCTGGATGCGCGACACCGGCCTGACTTCCACCTCGCCGAATTCGGCGAAATCGACCTGCGGCCAAGGCGGCAGATTCGCGCCGAAAGCGGGGACTGCGGCCTCGCCGGGGCCGGTATTCACATTGGACTGCGGTCGCGTAGCAACGGATTCGACACTCATCGCGGATGCCTCTTCGAACGACTGTTGGACAGCGTGACGGCCTGCGGCCAATCAGACGATTTCCGCCAGCACCGTGCCGACGGGATACACTTCGCCAACCTGGGCAACGATGCGCAGCGTGCCCGACGCGGGCGACTCGACCTCCTGAATCGATTTGTCGCTCTCGAGCGCGTAGAGAATCTGCCCTTCGCTCACGGTTGCGCCGTCGTCAGCCAGCCATTCGGCTAGCGTGCCTTCGTTCATGGAAAAGCCCAGTTTGGGAAGCAGAACTTGTGTGGTCATGACCTTGCTCTATTGATGATGGAATTCCGGGTGTTCGTGCCTGTCATTCCAGCGTCGCGCGAACCGCCGATTCGATTTCGGCCACGCCCGGTACGAACGCGTCTTCGAGCGGCTTCGAGAACGGCACGGGGCAGAATTGCGCGCCTACGCGCTGCACGGGCGCCTTGAGCTCGCGAAAGAGGGCTTCGTAGATACGGGATGCGATTTCCGCACCCACGCCGAACGGTTTGACGGCTTCGTGCACGACAACGGCGCGCCCGGTTTTTGCAACCGAAGTCAGGACAGTTTCGGTATCCAACGGAGAGACGGTGCGCAAATCGATCACTTCGCAGGCGATACCGTCTTTCGCCAGCACTTCGGCAGCAGCCATGGCTTCCTGCACGCGGCGGCTGTAGCTGATCACCGTCACGTCGGTGCCCGCGCGAATGACGTTGGCTTTGCCAAGCGGGATCGCCACGCCGCGCTCCGGCGCACTGCCCGGATTCCAGTAGGTCGGCATGTTCTCGATGAAAAGGCAAGGGTCGTCATCACGGATGCAGGACAGCATCAAGCCATACGCATCGGCAGGATTCGACGGTGTGACGACCTTGATGCCGGCAACGTGCGCAAACCAGGCCTCGAGGTAGTCGGCGTGCTGGCCACCCGTGCCGAAGCCCGCGCCCGTCATGGTACGGATGACGATCGGCACATGGGTCTGTCCGCCCGACATGAACCGCAGCTTCGCGGCGTGATTCACGATCATGTCCATCGCGACGGTCGTGAAGTTCATCAGCATGATTTCCGCCACAGGACGCATCCCGACCATCGAAGCGCCGATTGCCGCACCGATGATGGCCTGCTCTGAAATCGGCGTCGAACGCACCCGCGACGTGCCGTATTTCGACGACAGTCCCTTCGTTACGCCGACGATGCCGCCCTCCTGGCCGTCGGCAACGTCTTCACCCAGCACGATTACATTGGCGTCGGCGGCCATCGCGTCGTCGAGCGCGAAGTTGACCGCCTGGATGGTGTTGATGTTGGTTGGCTGCTGGCTCATGCAAGCACCTCGTCCTTGAAGATGTCGCGCCGAAGCTCCGCGACATCGGGATATTCGCTCGACAGCGTGAATTCGACCGCAGCGTCGATCTGCGCCTCGTGTTCGGCTTCCATCGCAACCAGTTGCTCCTCGGTCGCATGCTTCGCATCGATGAGCCACTGACGGAACAGCGGCACCGGATCCTTCGCGAGCCAGGCGGCCTTTTCGTGCTTGTCCATATAGGCGTCCGGGTCGCCGAACACGTGCCCCTGAAAGCGGAACGTGTTCGCTTCGATCAGCGTCGGGCCGCCGCCGTTGCGCGCGCGTTCGACCGCTTCGTGCGCCGCCTTGTGCATCTGGATCGGATCGTTGCCGTTCACCGTGATGCCCGGCATCTGGTACGCGACGGCGCGCTGGGCGATGTTCGGCGCGGACGTGCCATACGCGTATTTGGTGTGCTCGGCATAGCCGTTGTTCTGGCAGACGAAAATCACCGGCAACTTCCACACGGACGCCATGTTCAGCGACTCGTGGAAGGCGCCAATGTTTGATGCGCCGTCACCGAAGTAGGCCACGGCCACGCGCGATTCACCACGAATCTGCGCGGCGAGCGCAAGCCCGTTTGCGATCGGCATCGAACTGCCGACAATGCCGGTCGTCACCATGACGCCCGACGCGGGATGCGTGACGTGCATCGGGCCGCCCTTGCCTTTGCAGGTCCCCGTCACTCGTCCTCCGAGCTCGGCCCAGAGTTCCTTGAGCGGCACACCTTTGGCGATCATGTCGTGGACGCCGCGGTAGATCGTGCAGATGTAGTCGTCGTCGGTGAGACACACCGACATCGCCGACGGAATCACTTCCTGGCCGCGCGGCGAGTAGTACGGCATCACCAGCTTGCCGGCCTTGATAACGGCACGAAAGCGCTCATCGTTCTGCTTGATGAGAGCCATGCGCCTGTAGATGTCGACCAGGACTTCGCTGCTGGGCGGCTGATAGGCATTCATTCGTCACTCTCCTGTGTCACCAGATCTTTTGCGCGCCGCTCGCATGCAGCGCCGCGATGTAACCGAACACGAACGATGCGCCAATGCTGCTGCCGGCGCCCGGATAACACCGGCCAACCACGGATGCCGTGCAGTTGCCGGTGGCGTACAGTCCAGGGATTTGCGAGCCGTCGTCCTTCAGCACACGTCCGAACTCGTCGGTCACGAGACCGCCTGCCGTGCCCACATCCCCTGGATACATGCGCACGGCGTAGAACGGCCCGTCCTCGATCGGCCCGAGATTGGGATTCGGTTTGATGGTCGGATCCCCATGACAGCGATCGAATGCGCGCGAGCCGCGACCGTAATCTTCGTCGACGCCCGTTTCGCAGAAGCCGTTAAAGCGCTTGACGGTCTCGAGCAGCCCAGCACGGTCGATGCTGCATTTCGCGGCCAGTTCTTCGAGCGTGTCTGCCTTGATCATGTATCCACTGTCGAGCCACTTCTGCGGAATCTGGCCCGGCATCGCCGTGCCCCACGGGTAGTACTTACGCTGCCGGCTGTCCATCACGACCCATGCGGGAACGGCCTTACCCGTCTGCTTGTGGCGCTGGTACATGCGTTGACCGATTTCCATGTACGCTCCCGCTTCGTCGCAAAAGCGCTCGCCGTCCTGGTCGACCATGATCGAAAACGGCAGCGACAGGTCGAGGTGATGCATGAACGGCAGCGGCGAGCCATCCGGCGCGCGTGCACCTTCGGGCAGTTCTTCGTTGGGACCGAGCGACGTCACGACCCACCACGCTTCCTCCATGCAGTCCACTGCGCCGCCGAGCGCAATCGCGGCTTGCAGGATTTCACCGGTATCGCCTGGGTTCGCATTGGTCCAGTGCGCGGACGAAGGCTGCGGCTGGTACTTGCGGCGCATTTCCGCGTTGTGTGAAAAGCCGCCGGTATTCAGCAGGACGCCTTCGCGAGCGCGCACGCGCAACTCGCGGCCGCTGCGTACCGCGACGATGCCGGTCACGCGTCCGTCCTCGACGATGAACTCGCGCACCGGCGTGTCCGTCCAGATCGGCACGTTCGCGCGCAGCGCCATCTGCAGCATGCGCCCCTGAATCGCCGCGCCGTTGGCCACGAGTTCCTTGCCGGTAATCTTCTGATAGAGCATCCGGCCACCCAGTTGCATCGCCTTGCGCTTGCCGCCCCACGTCCGCTTCATCAGGAACAGTTGCGGATACTCGTCCGAGTTGGCCGGCATCGACGGGCCCTTGTAGCGCGACAGACGCGGCGCCCATTCGCCCAGTTCCTTCACGTCGAACAACCTGGCCAGCAGCGACCGGCCACGCGGCTCGCCGCCGGGCAGCGTGTCGTAATAATCGGACCAGCCGTCCGCGTACACGAACTGCATGCCCTGCTGCTCGAGAAACTCGGCCATCTTCGGGCCGGTGCGCAAGTAAGCCTCGCGTCGCGCGTCAGAAGTGCCCGGGCCTTGATAAGTAACCGCCGCATCGAAGTACTGGCGCGCGCGTTCATAGGAATCGCTGACGCCGTGACGCTTCATCACATGGTTGTTCGGAAGCCACCAGACCCCGCCCGAATATCCGGTCGAGCCGCCGACCTTCGCCTGCTTCTCGATGATCAGTGCTTCTTTGCCCACCGACTTGCAGGCAAGCGCCGCACACATCGAACCCCCGCCGCTGCCGACCACCACGAAGTCGTAGGTTGCGTCCCAGTTTGTCGACATCACTCATCCCGCGCGATGAATTCGCGCAGCGCGCGATGGAAGTTCGAAACCGACGATTCCTGCAGCGGATTGGTGCGCAAACCCTTGAAGCCGCGCGACTTCATGCCCTGCTGAACGTTGGTCATGTTCTGGAAGTCCTGCCACAGGATCAGGCCGAAGTTCTCCTGCGCGTTCTCCTTCCAGTCGTCCACGCCGTAATAGAACTCGCGCTTCAACGGCGGCTCCGCCCCAGGCGCGAAGCGCTGCAGCGACCAGATGTCGTAGATGCACGAATCCGGGTTGTCGCCATCCGGCCGCGCGCGATAGAACAACGCGCCGTCCGGGTACGGCAGGAACACCAGATTCGGAAACACGTGCCAGTCCGCTCCCGCGCGACCCAGTTGCTCGAAAGAGATCTCGGGCCAGCCCGCACCCTCGGCGATGGCCGCCTCGCGCTGAAATTCCATCGCCTTCCCAAGGACTTCGAACTGGTTACCCGACGGCGACATTTCGGTCATCAGGCGCTTCGCGGCTTCGTAATCGCGCGCGGTATTGATCGCCTTCAGAGTCTCTTCCATTACCCGGAAAAAGTTCACGAGCCCATGGCGGACGTCTTCCGGCATCGGCTTGCCGGTTCGCGGCGAGGGCGCGCCGATCATCCGCGTAGCCGTCGAATAACCAAACATCCCATGGCGGCCATAGGAGAAACTGCGCGTCACGTCATCGCCGGCGACGTCGAGCAGTTGCGGATGGGTTGCCGCTACGTGATAACCCTCGTTGAACGCTTCGAGTGCAACCTTCCAGTTGCACGGCAGACGAATCGACTTGTACCAGCGGTAGCGCATCTTTTCGAACTCGAAGCAGTTCGTGATCTCCGGCACCGGGTCGAGAAATTTCGCGAGCGGCTCTGCATCCGGATCCATATTGATGAACACGAACCCGCCCCACGTATCGACCAGCAGGTCCGTGAGACGAAGGTCCCCGTCAGCCATGTCCGGGCAACCTTCCCAATCTTGCCTGTCGAGCACACGCGCAAGACTGCCATCCAGATTCCACTGCCAGCCGTGATAGGCGCAGTGAAATTTCGCGGCCTTGCCACAGCCATTAGTCAGGCGCCGGCCACGGTGCTGGCAGACGTTGAAGAAGGCCTTGATCTGATCTCCCGCGGTTCGCACCACGATGACCGATTCGCCGGCCACGTCGAAGGTCACGAAGTCGCCCACGTTGGGAATCTCTTCCAGACGGCAGGCGACCTGCCAGATTCGCGGCCAGAGGCGCTCTTTCTCGCGCTCGAGAAACTGCTTCGACAGGTAACTGTCCTTCGGGACAAAATCGAGGCGGACAGTGTGCTCACACGAATCGGGACTGGTGTTACCCATTGTTATCTCCTTCGTCATATGGCCGGCGTAGGCACCGGTTCCGGCTTTTTATGTGGTGGCCGCGCAGTCGACGGCCATATTGCAACTAGCTGTTCAATTATCTTGAACAGCGTTCTGGTCGGTGTCAATCCGGGCGAACGTCAATCGAGCGCCGCGGTCAGTGCCGGGACAGCGTCGAAAAGGTCGGCGCTCAGACCGTAGTCGGCCACCTGAAAGATCGGCGCCTCGCTATCCTTGTTGATCGCGACGATGACTTTCGAGTCCTTCATACCGGCGAGGTGCTGAATCGCGCCCGAGATACCCACTGCGATATACAACTGAGGCGCGACGATCTTGCCGGTCTGGCCGACCTGATAGTCGTTCGGCACGAAGCCGGCGTCGACCGCGGCGCGCGACGCGCCGACTGCGGCGCCAAGCTTGTCCGCGAGCGCGTCGAGCAGTTTGAAGTTGTCGCCGTTCTGCATGCCTCGGCCGCCCGACACCACGATGTTGGCTGCCGCAAGCTCCGGCCGGCTCGATTTCGTCAGTTCCTGGCCGACGAAACGGGCCTTGTCGAAAGCCGCTGCGGATGCGACGCCGCGCGTCGGCGCGGCGGCCGAACCGGTAGCGGCCGCATCGAAAGCGGTCGGACGAATCGTGACGACCTTGATCGCGTCGGACGACTGGATCGTGGCGAGTGCATTGCCGGCGTAGATCGGACGCACGAACACATCGGGGGCCTTGAAAGCGATCACGTCGGAAATCTGCGCGCTGTCGAGCAGCGCGGCCACCCGCGGCATGAAGTTCTTGCCCACGGCCGTGGAGGCCGCGATCACGTGCGTATAACCGCTAGCCAGCGAAACGACGAGTGCGGCCAGATTTTCCGGCAGCCCATGCGCGTATTCGGGTGCATCCGCGACGAGCACTTCGGCGACGCCGGCAACGTTCGCGGCCTGCTCTACCACCGCCGACGCGCCGTGGCCTGCGACCAGTACATGAATCTCGCCGCCCGCAGCGCCCGCCGCCGTGATGGCGTTGAGCGTGGCGCGCTTGAGGCTTGCGTTGTCGTGTTCGGCGATAACGAGAATAGTCATGATCAGATCACCTTCGCTTCGTTACGTAGCTTTTCAATCAGCGCTGCAACATCGGGAACCATCACGCCGCCCTTACGCGCCGGCGGCTCGGTCACTTCGAGAACCTTCAGACGAGGTGCAACGTCGACCCCTAGCGCGTCGGGGCTCAGCGTCTCCAGCGGCTTCTTCTTCGCTTTCATGATGTTGGGCAGCGTCACGTAGCGCGGACTGTTCAGACGCAAGTCCGTCGTGACCACCGCCGGCAGATCGAGCGCGACACGTTCGAGTCCGCCATCGATCTCACGCGTGACGAGTAGTTGTTGACCGTCCACTTCCGTCTTGAACGCGAACGTGGCTTGCGGCCAACCGAGCAACGCGGCGAGCTTCTGGCCGGTTTGTCCCGCGTCGTTGTCGATGGCCTGCTTGCCGAGCAGCACCAGTTGCGGAGTTTCCCGAGCGGCCACGGCGGCCAGCAGCTTGGCGACCGCGAGCGGCTGCAGATCCGCATCGCTTTCCACCAGCACCGCGCGATCAGCCCCCATCGCGAGCGCCGTACGCAGTACCTCCTGCGATTGCGTGGTTCCCGCGGACACCACGACGACTTCACTCGCCACGCCCGCTTCCTTGAGGCGCACCGCCTCCTCCACCGCGATCTCATCGAATGGGTTCATGGCCATTTTCACGTTGGCCAGATCGACGCCCGAACCATCGGACTTCACCCGAGGTTTCACGTTGTAGTCGATCACGCGCTTCACCGCGACCAGTATTTTCAATTTGACGCTCCGAACGCTTTGTTGAACAATGTTCTATATTCTGAACTCATCTTTCTGTAGCTGTCAACGAGAAGAATGAGGAGAACGTCGCTAGTCGCTCAATTCGACGCCCTCGTTCGACACCATGGAGACGACCAATGAAGCTCTATCGATGTGAACGGTTTGAAGGTATTGCGGGTCTGGCATTGCGCGAGGAACCCGATCCGGCGCCGCCCGGCGCTCATCAGGTACTGGTACAGGTCAATGCGAGTTCGTTGAATTTCCGCGAGTTGCTGCTGGTCAACGGTGCGTATCGCGACTGGATGGCGCCTAACTTCATTCCGGCCTCGGACGGCGCGGGCGTCGTGCTTGCCGTCGGCCCAGGCGTGCGGCGCTTCCGACCCGGCGACCGGGTGATGGTCAATTTCGCGCAGAACTGGCACGGCGGCAGCCGCCCGCAACACGCGGATACGCTGGGCCGCGGCGCTATCGTCGAAGGCATGCTGCGCGACAAGGCGGTGCTGAGCGAGGAAGAACTGGTTAGCGTTCCGGATCATCTTTCCGACGAGGAGGCCGCAACGCTGCCTTGCGCCGCGCTCACCGCATGGAACGCGCTGTGCCAGCATGCGCCGCTGCTGCCGGGCCAAACCGTGCTCGTACAGGGCTCTGGCGGGGTATCGCTGTTCGCTCTGCAGCTCGCCCGTCTGTTCGGCGCGCGCGTGATCGCGACTTCGTCGAGCGATGCGAAGCTCAAACGGCTTGCCGAACTCGGCGCCGACGCCACGATCAACTACCGAGACACGCCGAATTGGGATGACGCCGTGCTGCGCCTGACCGATGGCTTTGGGGTCGATCTGGTCGTCGAGGTGGGCGGCGCCCAAACCTTCGGCAAGTCCATTGCCGCCACTCGCGACAGCGGCCGCATCAGCGTGGTCGGACTGCTGACCGGCGCCCCTTCTCCCGGCGAAGGATTCTTCACGCGCGGACTGTCGATCGCGCCGATCCGCGTCGGCTCACGTCAGGATTTCGAAGCGATGAACCGCGCGATCGGACTGCACAAGCTCAAGCCCGTCATCGACTCGGTTTATGACTTTGCGCGCGTACCGGATGCGCTGCGGCATCTCGAAAGCCAGCAGCATTTCGGCAAGATCGTCATTCGCCACCAGTAAACAGCCTTCGCATGATCGACGGGAGTCAGACTATGAAGCTCTTTTCACTGGAAGGACAGATTGCGCTCGTCACCGGCGCGTCGCGCGGCCTCGGCTTCGCCATGGCTAACGCGCTGGCGGCAGCGGGTGCCACGGTGATACTGTGCGCGCGTTCGCGCGCGAGTCTCGAAACCGCCGCGGAATCGATTCGTAAAGCCGGCGGCGACGTCGATATCGAACCGTTCGACCTCACCGATCAGGGCGCAATCAGAAACGGCGTTCGCAACGTCCTTGCACGCCACGGACGCATCGATGTCCTGCTCAACAATGCCGGCATTTGCGAGTGGAGTGATTTTCTGCAGTCGAACCTCGACATGTGGCAAAGAACGATGGATACCAACGTCACGGCCGCCTACGTGCTCGCGCAGGAAGTTGCGCGCCCGATGATCGAACGCGGACACGGACGCATCATCAACGTCGGGTCTTATGTGTCGGTGCTCGGTCGCGAGAAGCTGCAGGCGTACGTGGCCAGCAAGCACGCGATTGCCGGACTGACGAAATCGCTCGGCGCGGAACTGGGCCGACACGGCATTCGTTGCAACGGCATCTGCCCCGGCTACTTCCTCACCGAAATGGCCGAGCCTGTCACGTCCAACCCGCGGATGAAGGAAATCGTGCGCTCGCATATCTCGGTGGGACGCTGGGGGAACCCCGAGGAACTCGGCGGCGTCGCGGTTTTTCTCGCCTCCGAAGCGAGCTCTTACATGAATGGGCAAATGCTGATGGTCGACGGCGGGGTCTCGGAGATCCTGAGCTTCTCGATGTCGGTGGTGTAGCGCAACGAGCGGTTCGCCCCAACGCGCCGCGTGACTGCAGGCAAACCGGCCCGCTATCTCCACGGATAGCGGGCCAATTATTTTGTCCTGCCAGGGTGCCGCGCGAAGAGCGGCACCCGTTACGCAGTCACGACCGCAGCGTTGCCTCACCGCTGCAGGCCTCGACCTTCGCGGAACCGGCGGCGCCGCCCTTCGCCACTGCTTTACGCGAAATGCCTTGCAGCAGGAAATGCGACAGCGCCGGAATGAGGATCAGCGCGCCGATCATGTTCCACAGGAACATGAACGTGAGCAGGATGCCCATATCAGCCTGGAACTTGATCGGCGAGAACGTCCACGTTACGACGCCGGCAGCCAACGTCACACCGACCAGCGCCACGACCTTCCCGGTGAACTGCACCGCGTGCCGATAGGCTACACGCAGCGGCTGCCCAGCGCGCTGATACGCGAGCTGCACACTTAGCAGATAGAGCGCATAGTCGACGCCGATGCCCACGCCGAGCGCGATCACCGGCAGCGTTGCCACCTTCACGCCGATGCCGAGCTTGACCATCAGCGCCTCGCACAGCACCGACGTGATCCCGAGCGGCACGACCGCCACCACGACCGCGCGCCAGCTGCGGAAGGTGATGAAGCACAGCAGGATCACCGCCGCATACACCATCAACAGCATCGTGCGGTTCGCCTTGGCAACAACGACGTTCGTCACCGCGTCGATGCCAGCCGACCCGGCGACCATCAGGAACTGATGATCGGCGTCGCTATGGGCTTTCGCGAATGCCTCTGCAGCCTCCATCACGCGCGACAGCGTCGCCGCTTTGTGATCGGTCAGATAGGCGATGACCGGTGCGGTGCCGCAGGTCTGGCTCAGCAGATCAGGATGATCGAGCAGGATCTGCCACACCGTCTTGTTCACGATCGAAGGCACGCGGTCGATCGTGTACCACTTCGGGTAGCCCTCGTAGAACCCGGACGTCACCCAGCGCGCGAGACCGCCGACCGAGGTGGTGGTCTGCACCCCCGGCACGCCCCGCAGTGTGGTTTCGAGCCGGTCCGCCTCGAGCACCAGCGGGAAGTTGTTGGCGTCGCAGGTGCCGTGCGACGACTTGCCGATCACGACGAACAGGTCGCTCGACAGACCGTAGTGCGCGTTGGTGTACGCGTTGTCGAGGTTATAACGCGACTCCGGCCTGAGTTCCGGCGCGCCCGAATCGAGGTCGCCGATCTGCAGGTGCTGACTGATCGACAAGCCGAACACCGTGAGCGCCGCCGCACAAGCGATCGCACCGACAGCCCAGCGGCGCTCGGTGAAGCGATCAAGCAGATTCCACAACGCGCCCGCCGACGAGGTGCCGCGCGCGTCGTTCTGCTCGCCACGCACGCTGCGTCGAGCAGCCGACGGACTCACACCAATGTATGACAGTAGTACCGGCAGCAGCAGCAGGTTGGTGAAGACCAGCACGCCCACGCCAACGCTCGCGGTAAATGCCAGATCCTTGATTACCGGAATGTCGATCACCATCAGCACGGCAAAGCCAACCACGTCCGCAAGCAACGCCGTGAGACCGGCGAGAAAAAGCCGCCGGAACGTGTAGCGCGCCGCCACGTAGCGATGGGTGCCACGCCCGATGTCCTGCGTGATCCCGTTCATCTTCTGCGCGCCATGCGAGACGCCGATCGCGAAAACGAGAAACGGTACGAGCACCGAGTACGGGTCTAGCACATAGCCGAGCGTGCGAATGATGCCGAGCTGCCAGACCACGGCAATCAGCGAACACGCCACCACCAGCAGCGTGCTGCGATAGCAGCGCGTATAGAGAAAGATCACGACGAGGGCGATCCCCGCGGCCACGCCGAAGTACATCGCTACCAGCTTGAGTCCGTCGATCAGGTCGCCGATCAGCTTCGCGAAGCCCACCACGTGAACCTGCACCTCGCCGCGGCCCTCCGCTTTGATGACCTCGTCGATCCGGTGCGAGAGCTTCGCGTAGTCGAGCTGCTTGCCGGTATCGGCGTAATGATCGAGCAGCGGCAGCTGGATCATGCTCGAATGCAGATCGTTCGACACGAGGCTGCCCACGATGTTGGCGCGGGCAACGTTGGTGCGCAGCCGTTCGACTGCCTGCGCGGACGCGTCGAAGCCGTCCGGCATCACCGGTCCCCCTGCGAAGCCGCGCTCCGTGACCACGTTCCAGCGCACGATCGGCATCCAGAGCGACTTCACGCCAGGCCGGTCGACGCCCGGAATCAGGAACAACGCGTCGTTGATACGCCGCAGCGCCGCGAGATATTTCGGATCGTAGATGTCACCCGACGGATTCTCGACGACGATCCGCAGCGAATTGCCGAGTCCTTTCAGATCCGCCTTGTTGGCGAGGTAGTTTTTGATGTACGGATGCGACAGCGGAATCATCTTCTCGAAGCTCGCATTCACATCGAGCCGCAGCGCCTGAAATCCCAGCACCGCCGTAATGATCGCGCAGATGATGATGAGCCACGGACGCCGGTTGAAGATCAACCGCTCGAGCGCGTTACCCGAGCGCGTATCGAACTCGGCAAGATCCGCCACCACGGGCATCTTGTCGAATTGGGCATTGTTGCCGCCAGCCATGTCTGCTCCCCCTTAGTGCGACTTCGACAATGCGATCCGCGACAGGCCGGCCGCACCGGCCAGCACCGCGGTGTCGCCGCGCAGCGCCATGGCGAAGATGCCGCCTGGCTGGCTCGCGCCGAGTGTATGAAAGCTTGCTTCGTGGTCCGCGCTCTCGAGCAGCTCGCCCGCCTGGGTCGCGAGAATCAGATGACCGTTCGGCAGTTCGCCCGAAGCGAGAATGCTGGCGCCAGTCGGCAGCGTCAGCTTGGCCCACGTCGCGCCGCCGTCGGTGGAGCGATAGGCGCTGCCGAGCATCCCGTAGACGATCAGCGCGTCGCCCGACGAAGCGAGACCGAAAAAGCTGCCCTTCGAAGGCGTCGGCACCGCGACGAAACGCTGCTTGCCGGGATCGAGCCTGAGCAGCAAGCCCTGCTCGCCCGCAATATAAAGCGTCCCGTTGATGCGGCGCATCGCATGCAGATTCAGTGCGTTGGGATTGTCGACGCGGTCGAACCAGGGCACCCAGCTCTTGCCGCCGTCGTCGGTATGAAAAATGATGTTGAACGAACCGATGACCCAGCCGGAACGCTCGTCATCGAACCAGACGTCGAGAAACGGACGGCCTCCGTGGTCTGCTTCAAAGCGTTCGGCCTCTTCGCGCGATGCCTTGAGATCAGGTGAATCGCCCTGTTGCTTCGCGTAGTACTCGCTCATCAGCCTGGCCGCCTGCTGGCCGTCGAGCTGTCGCGTCCAGCTATTGCCACCGTCGGTGGTATGGAGCACCTCGCCGTCGTGTCCGACGGCCCAGCCCTGCGCGGCCGACTTGAACGTAACGGCCACCAGATCGGAACTCACCGGCACCTGTACCTGGCGCCAGTGCACGGCGGCGTCGTCCGATACGAGAATTGCTCCGCGCGGACCTACCGCGACCAGGCGCTGTCCGGCCTGCGCCAGCGCCATCAGCGGTTCATGCGCGGCATGCGGGTTGATGACGGCGGGCGAGCGCATCGGGTCGGCGAATTCGGCATAGACCGACCCGCTCGCGGCGCATGCCGCGGCGACGATTGCCAGCCAACGAAACAGGGTCTTGCGCATTGTGTCTCCTTCACAGTAACTGGCGATCGATCACGCGAACAGTCCTGAGCTTTTTATGAAAACTTCCTTTTGCGCCATGCCATAGCCGGCACGGCGCACGTGCTACGCCCTTCCTTGTGCCTGGGCCGGCGGTACAGTGAACTCCTGAATTGGGCAGCGAGGATCGGCGTGCCGCTCGAGTCGACCAGCCACGTCTTCACATTATTGCGCTGCGCCGTGCCCACGTAGCGCAGTTCCCAATCCCACAACGCTTCCTGACCGTCCTTCGGCACCGGGAACGGCTTGCCGCCGAATGCGCCGGAAACGAACAGGCCATTCTTTTCGAGCTTCGTGTTCTGCTGGTGATGCGTCCCGCCAGGCAAGCCCGGCAGGACGCATCACTCGATACCTCATCCTCAACTCGGCGCGCAATTAGCGCACACCCGCGGACTGCATACGCTCAGGCGTGAAGTAGTCATTTGGGAAATTCACGTTGAAGAAAATCCCGGGCGAGTCCGCCGGATGGCTGCCGAAAATGTAGATGCCGCTGTTGAAGTCGTAGAACCAGTTACCGAGCGAATACGGCACCTTGTAGTCGTACGCTGGAACCGTGGTCTCAAAGCCGGCGCGATAGAGCTTGCCGGACTGGTCGTAGGCATCCATCATCCCCCCGCCGCCATCCTCATCGAAGTACAGCGTCTTCTTGCTGTAGATGTGACGCGCGCCCGGCTTGAGCGTCAGATCCACGACCCATACGCGGTGCAGTTCCCACCGGACATAATCGGGATTCACGAAATGCGGCGTGGTGATCTTGCTGGCCGGCGTGTCGTACTGCTGCTTGTAGTCGTTGTACGGAATGTACATTTCCTTCTTGCCGACCAGCTTCGCGTTCCAGCGATCGATCTTGCCGTAGAACAACTGAATGTCGTCCATCGTGATCGCGCCGGAATAGCCGGGGTTCGGCGTGTCGTAGGCGAGATCGGGCGCCACGCGCACGCGGCGTTGGCCCGGGTTGTATTCCCACGATTGCTGATCGTGATCGGCCGAATCCGTGAAGTACCAGAAGAGCGTCGTGTCGCCAATCAGACGGGCCGGCGACGCGTAGTCGTTATATACCTGATACCAGATCGCGAGGGGACCCTTCTTGCGAAACTCCGCTTCGTACTTCGGCTCGAAATACGGATAGAGCAGCGAACTCTTGAACTGCGCAGCAAGAATCGGCGTGCCGCTCGAATCGACGAGCCACGTTTTCACGTTGTTTTTCTGGGCCGTTCCGACGTAGCGTATTTCCCAGTCCCACAGCGCCTCCTGACCGTTTTTCGGCACCGGGAACGGCTTGCCGCCGAACGCCCCATCGATATAAAGGCCGTTTTTTTCGAGCTTGGCACTTTCCGCGTTCTTTTCCGAGTTCTGAAGGTACCAGTCCGGATACGAAGCCGAGCGGTGCGTCGGGTAAATGTCCATCCGGTAGGTCGGATAGCGCTTGAACAGCTCGATCGAGGCGGCGCTCAGTTTGTCGGTGTATTGCTGATAGTTCTGAGCGGTGATTTGCAGAACAGGCTTTTCACCAGGAAACGGGTCCGCCCATTTACCGGAGTCGGCCTTGAACCCGGTCGGAAAGTCCTTGATGCCCCCCGTGTATGCCGGAATCGTACCGTCCTTGTTGCCGGCAATTTCCGCGCCGAACGGCGTGATCCCACTCTCGATTGCCAGCGTATACGGCGAGGCCCAAACCGCGGCGAGTATCGCCAGCGCCTTAAGAAGCTTTGGGAATCTTTTCACACGTGCCTCCATCATCAAAACGTTGTCTGATAGGTAATGCCGATCCACGACTTGTCGCTGTACGGTGCACCGAGCGCCGTCGCGGCTCCCGCCGTTGAGTACCCCTTCTTGTTCATGTAGTAGGTGTAGGTAATGTCCACCTCATGCTTGTTGTAGATCGTGAAATCAAGCCCGACCACGAAGGTGTTCTGCCCCTGTGATTCGGCCGCTGGCGTGATGACAGATGAGTAGCCCTTCAGATTCAGATTAACGAACAGCGGCATCGTCAAATCAACCCCAGGGAATACCTGATACCACTGCGGGCTCGCACCAATGCCGATCCCGGCCCAGAAGCGTGTCGAGCAGTTGTTGAACGCGGAGTTGCCCGATGCCGAACATTGGCCCGTGGTGTCATAACTGGAGTTGGCAAAATTCCGCGCATTCGATTGCACGCTTAGCAGCTCGTTGAACGCGAATTCCGCCTGCAGGAACATGTTGTCCCACAAGGGCGTCTTGCCGAACGACTGCGTGACGTTCAGCAGACCGTGCAGCGTGCGACCCGTCGGCGCATCGTTGACCGTCGTCGTGTTGACGGCATTGAGTGGCATGTTCCAGCGATATGACAGCTCGCCTGCCACTGCCGCGCTGCCGACCGCACTGTTGAAGCCAGCGCCGATCAGGTTCACGTCGTTGCCGTACTTCGCCGTAACACCGGGAAGGTTGGTGCCAGGGAAGAGTTCTGGTCCGGCACCCGGGAGTAGCACCGCCGCCCACGGCATCTTCATGGCGAAGTGGCGGTACGTGAATTCATAGGTCGTTGCGATCGAATCGACACGCCACTTGCCGTCGATGCCGATATCGCCGATCTGGCCTTTCGTCGGCGCGATGCGCGGAATCGCGAATGTGCCCAGCCCCGGAATGTTTTGGTAACTGGCGATCGGAGGGCCGTAAAGAATAGGGTCGGCACCGCCGAAATATGTGCCGCCTTCAGGCAGCCGATCGTGATTCCATTCGAACGTGTACTGCGCGCCGAGGGAGAACGTGTCGGTAATGTTCGTCGTCACGTTGGCCTGAGCCGTCGGCAACACGATTTCCTTGAGCGAAGCGCTCGGGCTCTGCGTCAGTTTCATCAGGTCGAGCGGCTGCTGACCGATGGCCACCGAGTTCGCGCCACCCAGCGTAGCAAACGCCGACTGCCCCCAGGTGACTGCCGTCCGGCCGAGCTTGACGTTGACAGAGTGACCACCGAGGTCAAAAGTGTGGAACACGAACGCATCACGCAGCTCGGCGCTCGGCCCCTGGTAGTACTTCTTGATGTAGCTGGTGTACTCGTTGTTCGGATAGTTCGGAGGAAATGCAGGATTGCTCGTATTGTGATTCTTGAACGTCGGGTCGTACCACGCGTCCATACTGATGCGGAAGCCGGACGTGTCCTTGTACTTGAAATCGAATTCGCTGTAGAGGTTCAGCCTCGACTGGATCGTGCTGAACTTCGGCGTCGATAGATCGCCTTCGTCGTAGGTCGGGCTGTTCGTGTAGAAGTGGCTCGGGTTCTGAAGCCGGATGCCGTAGTCCGCACGCAGCGTGTTGTCCCATTCCATGTCGATGTCCGGGTTCGGCACATCGAAGTGGAAGGCGTTGGCGTTCGCGCTCCACAACCCGCACGCTGCAGCGATGCAGGTCGCGTGCACGCCAAGGCTTATCGCACTTGGCTTTAGACTCTTCTGTTTCATGCGTCTCCTCTTGTCTTTGTCGAGCTGCCGCAGAAAAGGCCCAGGCCGTTGGACTGCCGCAGACTTTTGCAATGAAGCGAAACCGGCCTCCCTACCTCGTCAGCATCGCGCCTCACATACTTCCAACCTCGCAACCAGAATGCGAATGCTGTTCGCAAAGATAAACGCCCGAAACTCGACTGTCAACGCTCGCTCACCCCTAGGTGATGCAATTTTACGAACGACGTTCAAGATGCGGGGTAAACGTGGATTTGAGTTGGTGATGAACTCGAAGCGGTCCGCGCATGGCCAGGGTCGCAGTGGTGCCCAATGCGTGCGGAGCGCGTGACGCTGACGAGACAGTGGCGACGCTTGCATTTTCGAGGTGTCCGATTCGACTGCGCGGATTGGCAATGCAAACCATGGATGGCTTTCGGAAAACGCAGTACAGGCCACGATGAGCCCGCCGTTCGTCTTTCCATTCAAGCGCGAAAGCAGGTGAATCGCAGAAGCAGCAGAAAACGCTTGTGCGATCGGATCAGTTTCCTTTGCAGTCCTTTTGTATAGGCTGGTCATGGACCGCGATCAGACGAATCCCTTATCCCGTTCCTGCGTAGAAGTGCCTTTCTGGTTTGCGGGGAGGAGGCGGGAACACGCGCCATGCCCCGTCGTCGTGCCGAAAGAAGAATATCGCGAGGGAGTTCTCAGCGGCGGACGACCGCGCAAGTACCCACCTCGTCTGGCCTGAATTTGCGAAAGTACATCGGGTGATGCGCACCGGGGTGGTTGCAGTGGGCGCAATCCACTTGTCGATCAGCGAACGCAAAGAACCTTCCGCAACCTTCATGTCCAGCTCCTTCTACGGCCTGTGCGCGCTGCTGACATCACAACCGCGAACGCAAATTGGCGACTCTAACCGGCCAACCCCAAACCCTGCGAATCTGCTGCTTCGGCTTGCGACACAGCGGGAATGGTCGGGTTCCGGCGTAATGTGTCGATTGACTAAATACTAGTAGTCAGCCGACCCATTATCAAGCCCAGATAACACCAGGGAAAATGCTGGTATGGACAAATCTACCCTTTATTCGGGTAGGATATGTGATGTCACTAGTGACTGGATCAGACTCTATCTAAAAGCTAATTAGTCGGCAGACACATATTTATTCGTCATCTGACTATCATCAGATTAATGCCGGCGCTGCCCGATCAGGATCGAACGCCGCTCGTATCAGGCGGGGTATAGCCCGCAGATACACATCCCGGACTGGCAACAAGCGAGAGGACAGCAGACGCCAAGGAGACCACAACAGATGAAAGACCTGACCATCTCATCGGCAGACCTCGGCAACACGGCAGCAGACGGGCCCAAACGGCGCGGGAACAGAACGACCCGCGTGCCCGCCATCATCGAAGTGGCGATCGAGGTCTTCGCATCCGAAGGTAACGCTGGTTTCACTCAACGCCGAATTGCCAGCGAGGCAGGGATTCGACTGAGGACCCTGCAGCACTACTTCAGCACCCGCGAAGAACTATTGCGGGCCACGATCGAGGCATACACGGATCGCTATTTCGAGCACTATCGGGCGATCGCCCAAGACAAGTCCCGGTCACCGGAAGCGCGACTGGATGTCATCGTCGACGAGGCGTTCTCCGTACTGACGGCGAGCGGCGGAAAACGCGTCAGCGCCTTTGTGCTGGAATCCTGGAGCCTCGCAGAGCACGAGCCCTTTCTGCATGTCCTGATGGCGAAATCTACTGCGGATTTTCAGGGTCTCCTGGCGGAACTGATCGCGCAGATAAACCCAACCTTGCCTTCGGGAGAATGCACGTTGCGCGGCGCCCTACTCCTTTCACATCTGCATGGTCTGGTCGTCTTTCTTCGCCGGTCCGGCGCGGACACAGTTAATGCGGACTCGTTCCGTCACGCCATGAAGGTCGTCTGGCGAGCGTTGAGCAAGGCATCTCCATAAAACGATAAGGCAGGTTCTTGTGCCAGAATCGCGCCCGGACGGAGCGGTTGGCGCGCCATGTGACTGGCGCACCGAGCTCCAGATCGCCCTCTACAGACTCACATGATCACAATGGCCAGTTCAGGCCATTGTGACCGATCCTCAGCGGACCACGTCCCAGACAAGAGGCAAGTGGTATAGCGTGCCGTTCACACCTCCGTGGACACCCGCTTTCTCGCCAGGCTTGATCTGGAAATCGGGAATCCGCTTAAGCCATTCCTGAAGAAAAACCTTCAACTCCACGCGCGCAAGGAACGAGCCGGGACAACGATGCGCGCCATTGCCGAAGGTCGAATGAATCGGCGTGGGCCGAGTGAAATCGACGCTCAGCGGATCGTCGAACTTTCTCTCGTCCAGACCGTGCAGTGTGGTCGGCATGATGATCATGTCACCCGTCTTCATCTGCACGCCCTTGTACTCGAAATCGTGTGTGATCCGCCGCCCTTGATTCACCACAGGGAAGCGCCGCAGAAGCTCGTCCACGGCCTTCTGCGTCAGTTCGGGGTTGTCGATGAGCTGCTTGCGGTGCGCCGGGCTGCCGGCGAGGAATCGCGCGATAAAGCCCATTGCCGAGGCAACCGTGTCGAGGCCGCCAATCAGCACGAGACCGCAAAGCCCCTGCACTTCTTCGTCGGTGAGCGCGCGCCCGTCGATCTTCGAATGAACAATCTTGCTGATGAGATCGTCACCCGGGTTCGCGCGGCGTTCCGCAATCTTCACCCCCAGGTACTGAAAAATCGCACCGAGCGCCTTGAGCTTCTCGTTGGCATCGACCGGGCGGACCATCTTGTCAGCGAGGCCGAGCAAGTACTCGCGATCCTCGGCGGGCAGCGCCACCATGTTCATGAAAATGCCGATCGGAAGATGCTGCGCAAACCCCGATACGAATTCCACCTCGCCCTTAGGATAAAAGCCGTCGATCAGTTCGATCGCCATTTCGCGCGCCTTTTCCTCGAGCTTGCCGATTGCCTGTGGCATGAACGCAGGCGCGATCAGCGCGCGATAGGCGGTGTGCTGCGGAGGATCGAAGAAGATCGGCGGCAACGGTTGATGCTCGACGAGCGGCACTGTTAGCTGCTTCGACGAGAAATTCTCGTAGTCCTTGAGGATGTGATAGATGTCATCGCCGCGCGTCGCGATCCAGTGTCCGCCGTTGCGGGGTGTCCAGAGAATGTCGGGAATGCCTTCGGCGTGCAACTGCTTGAGCGAGAGATGGTAGTCGTCTTCGGCACCGGGCGGATTGTAGATATCGATGTCGAACACGCGTTCAGGCAATACGTGCGCGGGAATTGGCGCCCGCTCCGGAGTCGCGCCATGAGCAGCTACTGACATTAGTTATCTCCTTTCGAATCGACCGGTATGAGCGGTCGGGACCATTCTTCATCTGATTAACCGCAATTAGAGGAACGCGCCGTACAGCTCGATATGGTGTTCGGTGTTTCCCCAGGTCATGTCGATGCAGGTGAGCCGCTTCACGTACCACCCCACCGCAAGTTCGTCCGTCATGCCCATCCCTCCGTGCAGTTGTACCGCTTGCTGCGCCACGAAGCGTGCACTGCGGCCAATGAGCGCCTTTGCGGCTGTAACAGCACGATGGGCTTCCAGGTCATCGTCCTCGCCAAGTTTCGCGGCAGCAAAGAAGACCATCGATTTCGCTTGCTCTACCGCGGTCAAAATATCGGCGGCGCGATGCTGCAGCGCCTGGAATTTGCCGATCGGCGAACCAAACTGCTTTCGCGTGCGCAGGTATTCAAAGGTCAGATCGCTCAGCCGCGACATGGCGCCGACCGCTTCCGCGCACAGCGCAAAAATGCCTTGATCGACGGCCCATTCGAGCAATGGGTAGCCCTGATCGACGGCACCGATGACAGCCGTTACACCGACGTGTACGTCGTCCAGCACTACCTCGGCGACACGCTGGCCATCGAGTGCCGGAAATCCTTTGACGCTCACGCCTTGCGTTCGCGCATCGACGGCGAAGAGTGTGATGCCGTGCCTGTCGGTCTGCTCGCCTGCGGTACGCGCCGAAACCAGCAGAATGTCCGCGCTGTCGCCGTGCAGTACGACGCCCTTCCGTCCGTTCAGGACGAACCCGTCACGCGTTGGCTCTGCCCTCGTCGCGACGTTCCACAAATCGAAACGCGCACCAGGTTCGAGCGTCGCGAGCGCGGTCTTCAGGCTGCCGTCGGCGATGCCGGCCAGCAGCTCAGCCTTGCGCGCCTCGTGTCCTGCGCGCCCGATCAGCTTCGCGCCGATCACAGCCGTCGAAACAAACGGCTCCAGTACGAGCCCACGGCCGAAGGCCTCCATCACGAGCATGGTCTCGACCGGCCCCGTGCCAAGGCCGCCATGGTCCTGCGGCACGTTCAGTGCCAGCACGCCCATTTCGGCGAGCGTAGTCCAGTGCGCAGCCGACCAGCCCTCGGGAGTAGCGGCGAGACGGCGCCTCGCCTCGAAGTCGTATTCCTTTTCGACGAAACGGCCGACCACGTCGGCCAGCATCTGTTCCTCTTCAACCAGCGTGAAGTCCATGGCGTGTCCTCAGATGCCGAGCGCCTGCCTGGCGATGATGTTTTTCTGCACTTCAGTCGAACCGCCGTAGATCGAAATCTTGCGCCAGTCCAGGTAGTGCGCGGCCAGCGCGTTGAGCAGCTCGCCGTTCGCGGTTTCGCCGCGCCAGTCCGCCTCCAGTGCTTCGCTTACAAATGGCACCGCATAGGGGCCTGCGCATTCCATGATCAGCTCCGTAAGCTCCTGCTGAATCTCCGAACCGCGGATTTTCAGCACCGAAGCCTCCGGTCCGATGGGACGTCCTGCAGTTTCGGCTGAGACGACGCGCAGCAGCGACCATTCGTGCGCGATCAAATCGATTTCCACCCTGGCGATGCGATCGCGAAAGCGAACGTCCTCGATGAGAGGCTTGCCGTGCTTACGCTCGGTGCTGGCAATCTCCTTCAGACGTCGCATGAAACGCTTGCAGTTGCCGAGGCCGGCGATGTTGGTCCGCTCGTGGCCGAGCAGGTACTTCGCGATCGACCAGCCGCGATGCTCCTCACCGACGAGATTGCTCACTGGCACTGCCACATTGTCGAAGAACACTTCGTTGACGTCGTGGCCGCCGTCAAGCGTGCGGATGGGTCTGACCGTAATGCCGGGCGTGGACATATCGATCAGCAGGAACGAGATGCCTTCCTGTGGGCGGCCGCTGCCATCCGTGCGGACCAGGCAGAAAATCCAGTTCGCCCATTGGGCAAACGAGGTCCAGATCTTCTGGCCATTGACGACGTAGAACGGTTGACCGTCGCGCTCGACGCGGTCCGCACGCGTCTTGAGCGACGCAAGATCGGAACCCGCACCCGGCTCGGAGTAGCCCTGACACCACCAGTCCTCCATCGAGATGATGCGCGGCAGGAACCGTTCGCGCTGCGCGTCGGTGCCGAACTTCTGGATTACAGGTCCAACCATCGAAAGGCCAAACGGCATCTGGCGCGGCGCGCCGGCGGTAAAGCATTCCTCGTCGAAAATGTTGCGCTGCGCGGCGTTCCAGGCGGCGCCGCCGAATTGCGCGGGCCATGCAGGTGCGCCCCATCCCTTCCCGGCCAGAATGCGTTGCCAGCGCACGTAGTCTTCGCGCGGCACATGGCGGAAGTTCAGCACCCGCTCACGAATGTCGTCGGGCAAATGAGTCGCTACGAATTCGCGCACCGTGGCGCGAAATTCCTTGTCGGCGGGACTCTCTTTCAGGTCCATCGTCAGGCTCCAGTCGCGGCCCGGCAAAGCACGTCGGCGCTGCCGGGCCGCGGTTTCAGGCAATTTCCACGATTCCGTTGTTCAGCACCACCACATCGCGTGCGTCGACGCGCGCCCGCAGATGCAGACGCGTGTCACTGTCCCGCCAGAACTGGAAGCGCACTTCTTCGCCGGGATACACCGGCGCAGTCAGGCGCAAGGCGAGTCGCTTCAGACGCTTTGCGTCGTTGCCCGCGAAGGTGCGAATCGCGGCGTAACCCGCGATGCCATAGGTCGCGAGGCCGTGAAGAATGGGCCGGTTGAATCCGGCTTTCGACGCCACCTCCGGGTCCGCGTGCAGCGGGTTGGCGTCTCCCGAAAGGCGATAGATCAACGCTGCATGCGCGCCGGTCGAAAACACGTATTCCGCGTCCGGCGCGCGCTCCGGCACAGCCGGAAGCGCTTCGGGCGGCGCGTCGCTCGCGCCCGACCCGCGCGCTGAACCCTCCGTCGCCGCGCAGAAAGGACACCTGCCGGACTTCGGCAAGTTGTTCGCCGGTCAAGGCGTCGATGATGTCACGCTTGAGTTCGACGATCGCGCCCTTGCCCGCGCCCTTGTCCGAGATGCGGCTCACCCGCGTCTTGCTGACGATGGTCGCTGCAACCGGCATCGGGCGCATGAAGCGAACGTCCTGCTCACCGTGCACGAGCTTCAGGTAGTCGATGCCCGTACGCGAATCGCGCATCCACGATTTCGGCCACGCGAACGCGGCCGCGCAAGTCGGCATCGCTTGCAGGTCCTTTTCATATACGTAGCGCAGCTGTTCGGCGTCCAGCGGGTCTGCGCCCAACCCGAGACCCAGCGAATACAGCATCACGTCGCGCTCGCTATATGTCTGCGTGACATCTTCGATCGGCCAGTTCTTGACGACTTCATAGTTCAGCATGAGGTGGTAGTCCTGTGTGTGCTCAGTAGTCCGTGAAGTTGGGCTTGCGCTTCTCGAGAAAGCTAGCCATGCCTTCCTTGTAGTCATCGCACTGGTTGGCGATCGGCATGTCCAACCCGGCGTACATCACAGCCTCGTGGGGCGTCTGGAACGGCACCTCCCAGACCTGCTCCTTCATGATGCGCATCGAGCGCGGCGAGCAGTACTCCGCCATTTCACGCGCGTACGCGTAGGTCTCCTCGACCAGCTTGTCCGCCGGAATTGCCCGATTCACGAGTCCCATACGTTCGGCTTCGCGCCCCTTGATCTTTCGTCCCGACAGCAGCAGGTCGAGCGCATGCGCCTGGCCGACGTGGCGCGCGAGTATCCAGGCCATGCCGTATTCCGCGCTCAGGCCGCGGCGCGCGAATGCCGTCGTGATGGTCGCGTCTTCGGACGCAAAGCGGATGTCGCAGAAAAGGGCGTGGATCAGGCCAATGCCGACGGTGGCGCCGTTGAGCATCGCGATCACCGGCTTCGGAATGGCCGGGTAGTAAGAGCAGCGCGTTTGCCAGTCGGCGCGCTTGCGCATATCGAACGGACGCGGAAGCTTCGTCATGAGCGCGGCGGGATCACCGCCGAAGCTGTGAATATCGCCGCCCGCGCAAAACGCCTTGCCCGCGCCGGTGAAAACGATCACGCGAACGCCACGGTCCGAGCCGGCCGCCTGCATTGCCTCGTACACCTCGGTCGCCACCTGGTCGTTCCAGGTGTTCATGTGTTCCGGGCGGTTCAGCGTGATCGTCGCTACCCGGTCCTTGACGTCGTACAGAATGGTCTCGAAGCGCATGATCTCCTCCTCGAAGTTCAGAATGAACGCGGCAGGTCGAGCACGTGCTCGGCGACGTAGGACAGAATCAGGTTAGTCGAGATCGGCGCTACCTGATAGAGCCGCGTTTCGCGGAACTTGCGCTCGACATCGTATTCGCAGGCGAAACCGAAGCCGCCATGGGTCTGCAGACAGGCATTGGCGGTTTTCCACGAAGCCGTGGCCGCGAGATGCTTCGCCATGTTCGCTTCGGCGCCGCACGGTTGATGGTTATCGAACAGTTCGCAGGCCTTGTAGCGCATCAGATCCGCCGCGCGCACGTCGATGTATGCCTCGGCGATCGGGAACTGGATGCCCTGGTTCATACCGATGGGCCGGTCGAACACGATACGCTCGCTGGCGTACTTCGACGCGCGCTCGACGAACCAGTAGCCGTCGCCGATGCACTCGGCCGCGATCAGTGCGCGCTCGGCGTTGAGTCCGTCGAGGATGTACTTGAAGCCCTTGCCTTCCTCGCCGATCAGGTTCTCTTCAGGAATCTCCAGATTGTCGAAGAACAGTTCGTTTGTCTCGTGATTGACCATGTTCGGAATCGGCCGCACGGTCAGGCCATTGCCGATAGCCTGGTGCAGGTCCACGAGAAAGCACGACAGCCCATCCGACTTCTTCTTCACGTCCGACAACGGCGTGGTGCGCGCGAGCAGGATCATCATGTCCGAGTGCTGCACGCGTGATATCCACACCTTCTGGCCGTTCACCACGTACCGGCCGTCTCTTTTTACAGCAGTGGTCTTCAGCTTCGTCGTGTCCGTTCCGGTGGTCGGTTCGGTCACAGCCATCGATTGCAGACGCAATTCTCCGCTCGCGATCTTCGGCAGGTATTTGCGCTTTTGCGCCTCCGAGCCGTTTCTGAGCAGCGTATTCATGTTGTACATCTGGCCATGACAAAAGCCAGAGTTGCCGCCGTTGCGGTTGATCTCCTCCATGATCACGGACGCCTCAGTCAGCCCGAGGCCGGAACCGCCATACTCCTGAGGGATGAGCGCGGCCATCCAGCCGGCCTTCGTCAGCGCGTCCACAAACGCCTCGGGATAGACGCGCTCATGATCGATACGGCGCCAGTACTCGTCCGGGTACTCCTTCGAGAGGTCGCGCAAGGCGTCGCGCAGTTCCTGATATTGATCGGGTGGGGAAATTCGGCTCATGAATGGTTTCCGTTTGCTTGGCTAGACGCGCGGCTCACGCTGCTGCATCGATCAGTCCGCCTGCATTGGCGAGCCGGGTCAGATGATGTTCGGTCGAACCGAACTGGATATCGATCACGCTCAGGCGTCTCAGGTAGTGACCGATCTTGCACTCCTCGGTCATCCCGATGCCGCCGTGCAATTGCACGCCTTGTTGACCGACGAAGCGGCCCGAGCGTCCGATCTGCACTTTCGCCGCCGACATACTGCGATCGCGTTCCGCCGCGTCCGGCTCCTCGCTCATCATGGTCGCGAAAAGCGCCATGCTGCGCGCCTGCTCCACCATGACGAGCATGTCGACCGCGCGATGCTGGAGTGCCTGAAACGATCCGATAGGCACGCCAAACTGCTTGCGGATCTTGAGATACTCCACGGTTTCTTCGTGCGCAGCTGCCATTGCACCTACGGCTTCCGCGCTCACCGCCGCGATGGCGTGCGCAACGACCGTTTCTATCAGCGGCAACGCGGCGCCCGCCGCGCCCAGAACGTCGCTATCTGGAACGCGCACGCCGGACAACTGAATGTCGGCCGCACGCAGTCGGTCTTGCGTCGGATACGGGTGGCGCGTCACGCCCTCTGCGTCGCCCCTAACCACGAACAGCCCGATGCCGTCACGCTCGCGCCTCCCACCCGACACGCGCGCCGACACCACGAGAAGATCGGCGCTGCCGCCGTGGAGGACAACGCGCTTGGCGCCGTCGAGCACCCAGCCGGCGGCTTCGCGCCGTGCCGTGGTCGCGACGTCCGCCAGGTCATACCGCGCCTGCGCCTCGCTGTGTGCGAACGCCATCTGCAACTCGCCCTGCGCAATCTGCGGCAGAATCGCCGCACGTTGCGCCGCGTTGCCGCCAAGCCGCACCAAGCCGCCGCCCAGCACGACCGTCGCAAGATACGGTTCGACGGCGAGAGCGTGCCCCAACGCCTCCATCACGATCATCGTTTCGACAGGACCGCAGTTGCTGCCGCCGTATTCCTCGTCAAACGAAAGGCCCGACAGACCCATGTCGGCGTAACGCGCCCAAAGCTCGCGGCTGAAACCGTCCGGCTCAGCGAGATACTTCGCGCGCTGCTCGAATCCATACTCGTCTTTGACGAGCCGTTCGACGCTGTCCTTGAGCATGCGTTGCTCATCGGTGAAATCAAAGTCCATATCTCATGCTTCTCCGCAGTTCGCCCGTCGCTCAAAGTCCGAGTACGGACTTGGCGAGAATGTTCTTCTGAATCTCGTTGGAGCCGCCCACGATCGAGACGTGGCGCGCGAAGTAGTGATTCGGCGCGATCGTGAGCGCCCATTCGGGTTCCCGAACCGGATCGGCAAGCCCACGCAGGAAGTGGAGATCGAGCGGTAAAGCGTCCGGCCCTGCCACCTCGAGGAGCAATTCAGCCGAGAGTTGCTGGAGCTCCGAACCCTTGATCTTCAGGATCGAGGTCTTCGGATCGGGCACATGACTCTCCTGCGAGCTGCTCTCGGCGATCACGCGCATCTGCGTCATCTCCAGGGCCTTCAGCTCGACCTCGACGGCCGCGACACGTTCGCGAAAACGCGGGTCGTCCCACAGCACACCGTCGCCACAGGGCACGCGCTTCGCAAGATCCTTCGCGTGACGCACGCGCATCTTCGAAACGCCCACGCGCGCAATGCCGCTGCGCTCGTTGCCAAGGAGATACTTCGCGTAGTCCCAACCCTTGTTCTCCTCGCCAATGCGGTTCGCAACCGGCACGCGCACGTTGTCGAAGAACACCTCGTTGGTTTCATGGTGGCCGTCGATCGTGATGATCGGGCGAACGGTCAGGCCCGGTGTCTTCATGTCGATCAGCAGGTACGTGATGCCCTGCTGCTTCTTGCCGTTCGAATCCGTGCGTACGAGACAGAACATCCAGTCCGCGTGATGCGCCGTCGAAGTCCAGAGCTTCTGGCCGTTGATGACATAGTGGTCCCCGTCGCGCACCGCCTGGGTTCGCAGCGCGGCCAGGTCCGAACCGGCGCCGGGCTCGGAGAATCCCTGGCAGAACCAGTATTCGAGGCTCGCGATGCGAGGCAGGAAATGGCGTTTCTGCTCTTCGCTGCCGAACGCGATCAAAACCGGACCGATCATGTTCACGTTGAATGACAGCGTCTCGGGCGCCGGGGCCATGTGCAGCTCTTCCTTGAAGATGTATTGCTGCACCGCGCTCCAGCCCGTCCCGCCCCACGCCTTGTCCCACGCTGGCGTCGCCCAGCCGCGCTCGTAGAGCATGCGTTGCCAGCGGCGCAGGTCGGCCGCCGAATAGCGCTGCCCCAAGGTAGCTTTGCGTCGGATGTCGGCCGGCAGCGCTTCCTTGAAGAAGGCTCTGACCTCATTGCGGAACGCCAGCTCTTCGTCGGTATATCGCAGATCCATGAGTGTCTCGTTTCGTCTTTATGGGTCGCCTGTCGGGCGCGGCTCAGGCCAGCGTTCCCGCTTCTTTCAACTCGCCAATGCGGCCCGGTTCGAGCCATGCCGCCAGCGCGGCGTCGATCGTGGTCGCGTCGGGCGCCTCGGGCGCCGTCGGCTTCGCGGGCACCGTGGCGGAGAAGCGCGGCGCCGGCGCGGGCTGCACGATGCCGTCCACTTCGATGAATGTGCCGCGCGCCTTCAGATGCGCATGCTCGGGTGCCTCGGTCCACGACAGAACCGGTGCGAAGCACGCGTCCGTGTGTTCGAGCAAGGTGGTCCATTGCTCGCGTGTGCGTCTCTTGAATTTCAGCGCGAACAGTGTGCGCGCGGCGGGCCAGTTGCTTGCGTCGAGCTGCGTCCCCAGCGTTCGCGGATCGATGTCGAGCAGGCGGAGGAGTTCGAGATAGAACTTGTCCTCGATGGGGCCGACCGTAATCCACTTGCCGTCCGCGCATTCATAAACGTCGTAGAAGTGCGATCCCGAATCCGTGATATTCGTCCCGCGCCCGTCGCGCCAGATGCCGGCAGCCTGCATGCCGAAGAACGTGGTAGCAAGGTTGGCCGTGCCGTCGACGATCGCGGCATCCACGATCTGTCCCGCGCCGCCGTTGCGCGCATGCAGGATCGCCGACAGGAGCCCCATTGCAAGGTAAAGCGAACCGCCCGCATAGTCGCCGATCAGATTCAGCGGTATCGACGGTGGCTGATCGCGGCGGCCAATTGCGTTGAGGACGCCGGTGATCGCGATGTAGTTCAGGTCATGACCGGCGTACTGCGCGAGCGGACCTTCCTGGCCCCATCCCGTGATGCGTCCGTAGGCGAGCTTCGGATTGCGTTCGAGGCAGGCCTGCGGACCCAGCCCGAGTCGCTCGGTCACGCCGGGTCGGAAACCTTCTATCAGGGCATCGGCGCGCTCCACCAGCGTGAGCACGAGTTCGACGGCCTCCGGGTCTTTCAGGTCGAGCGCAATCGTCTTTCGGTTGCGCAGCAACAGGTTGTAGCGCAGCGGACGCTCGATACCGAGCTTGACAGGCTGGCGACGTTCGATGCGCAACACCGTCGCACCCAGATCGGCGAGCAGCATCGCCGCCATGGGCCCCGGGCCGATGCCGGCCAGCTCGATGATTCGAACTCCTGCAAGCGGACCCATGGTTCAACCCTTGCGAGCGTGGGCGCGCATGGCGTCCCATTGCTCGTCGGTCCAGTCCTGCATCGCGCGGAAGGTCGGGCCGCCAACCCCCTGCATCCAGCGGCCGCCGTCGATCACGATCATGTCGCCGGTGATGTAGCCGGAGCCATTGGACGCAAGATAAGCGTAGAGATTGGCAAGTTCCGCGTGATCGCCGAAGCGCCGCAGCGGCACCGAGCGCTCCTGCGGCTCGACCTGCGAGCCCGGCGGGTACAACTGCTCCCATGCGCCCGGCGTCGGGAACAGTCCGGGCGCCACCGCGTTCAGGCGAATGCCCTTCGGGCCCCACTCGACCGCAAGGCTGCGGGTCATGGCGAGAATACCCGCCTTCGCGGCCGCGGACGGCACGGTAAAGGCCGAGCCGGTCATCGTGGGCGTCGAGACGGTACTGATCACGTTGCCCGGGTGACCCTCGTCGATCCAGCGCTTGCCCGCCGCGATCGTGCAATAGAAGCTGCCGTGCAGCACGATGTCGAGCACCGCATCCACCGCGCGCGCCGACAGGCTTTCCGTGCGCGCGATGAAGTTGGCCGCCGCGTTGTTCAGCAATACGTCGAGCGGACCATCCCGCCAGATCGTCTCCATCATCGACTCGACGGACTCGGCGCTGCGCACGTCCGCCTGCACCGTCGTGACACGCGCGCCAGGCACGACGCCGCGAAACTCGTCGGCCGTCGCGTCCAGCACTTCCTTGCGGCGACCGCAGATGACGAGATCGGCGCCCAGTTCGAGGTAGCGCAAGCCGATACTCTTACCAAGGCCGGTGCCTCCTCCGGTGATGAGGATTCTTTTGTCCTTCAGCAGGTCAGGCGTAAACATATGCGTTGAACTTCCAGTAGAGACAGCAATGGAGAATGGCAGCGTCAGGCACCCGTGAAAACCGGCTTGCGTTTTTCCATGAAGGCCGTCACCGCCTCCGCGTGGTCGCTCGTTTGACGGGTCAGCGGATTGAGGTCAGTTTCGAGGCGGCACGCATCTTCGATCGAATTGCCCGCAGTGACGAGGCTCGCCTTCAGGAGTGCCAGCGTCACTGGCGGATAGTTCGCGAAGCGCGCCGCGGCCTCGATCGCCGCATCGAGCGCGCCGCCGCTCGCGACCACCTCGCTGACCAGGCCGATGCGGCGCGCCGTGGCCGAGTCAATGACATCGCCTTTCAGCATCAACTCACGCGCCTTGCTGCCGCCGACCTTTTGCGGCAGTGTCCATAGAATTCCAGTGTCGGGAAGCAGTCCGACCTTGCCGAACGCACATGAGTATTTCGCGGTATCGGCACCGACCACGACATCGCATGCAGCGGCCAGCGACAGCCCCGCTCCATAGCACGTGCCCTCCACCGCCGCGACGACCGGCTTCGTGCCCGTATAAATCAGCTTGAACAGACGCACGCCCACCGCGATACGCTCACGAAGCGCCAACAACTGTAGAGTGGTCGCGTGCATTTCGGACAGGTCGCCGCCCGCGCAAAAATGGCCGCCCGCGCCTGTCAGCACAATGGCGCGCGTTTGCGGATCGTCGTGCATTAGCCGGTGCAAGACCTCCGTCAGCGCAACGCGCATCCTCATGGAGAATGCGTTGCGGCGCTCGGGATAGTTCATCGTGACAATGGTCACGTCGCCTTGACGGCGCACCTGCACGATCTCGTCGGCGCCCGCGGCCTGTTCCTTCTGCTCGATACTCATCGCATTGCTCCCCGCGCTCACTCACCCGTGAAGACCGGTTTGGTCTTTTCCATAAACGCCTTGCAGGCAGCCTGATGGTCTTTCGACTGACGCAGGATGGGCTGATAGTCGATCTCGGCTCGCAGCGCGCCTTCCATGGTCGTCGCGGCGTTGGTCAGCGCGTCCTTCAGCAGCGCCACGCCGAGCGGCGGCAAGTCGGCAAGACCGCGCGCAACTTCGATTGCCTTTGCGCGCGCAGCACCCGGCCCGACGACTTCATTGGCAAGGTGAATCGTGCCGGCCTTGTCGCCGTCGATTTCAGCGGCGAGCGAGAGCATCTCCCTCGCGCGAGCCATGCCGATGCGCTTCGGAAGCGTCCACAGAATACCTGTATCCGGAATCAGGCCGACGCGCAGAAACGCCGCGCAAAAGCGTGCATTCGATGCAGCCACGACATAGTCGGTCGCGACCGCGAGCGACAGCCCGGCGCCGAAGGCTACGCCTTCCACGGCCGCCACGACCGGCTTGGGTCCGGCCTGCATTTCACGCACTACCACGCACGACTCCGCCAGAATCTCGCGGCTTTGCAGGATCGTGCGCTTCGTCATCTCGGAGATGTCGGCGCCGGCGCAAAAGTGCTCGCCCGCGCCCGTCAGGACGATTGCCCGCGAGTCCGGATCGTCGACCATCAGGCGATGCATCGTGTCGCGCAACAACTGACGCATCTGACGTCCCATCGCGTTGCGGCGTCGGGGATTGTTTAGCGTCACGATCGCGACCGGTCCCTCTCGGGTCACCTCGATCAGCGACGTCGTATCGTTTCCCGCCGTTTCTTTTTCGCTCATGTTGGCTTCCTTCAGTCGGCCACGAACACCGGCTTGCGCTTTTCCATGAAGGCGCTCACGGCCTCCTGGTGTTCGCGGCTGCGGCGCAGGATGGGCTGCAGGTTCACCTCCGCTTCGATGGCGTCGTCGAGCGTACGGATGCCCGTCGCGAGCGCGGCCTTCAGGTGCGCGGTGGCCACCGAGGGCAGTTCCGCGTACTGTTGCGCCACCTTCGAGGCCGCCTTCAGCGCCTCGCCGGGCTCGACGACCTGATTGGCAAAACCGGTCTCGCCCGCTTCGACGCCGTTGAACTCACGAGCACTCAACATGAGCTCGCGTGCAAGGCCACCGCCCACGCGCTGCGACAACGACCAATAGAGCCCCGTATCGGGCAGCAGCCCGACCTTGACGAACGCGCTCGCATAGCGCGCGGCCGATGATGTGACGACATGATCGCAAGCAGCGGCGAGCGACAGACCAGCGCCAAACGCAAACCCTTCGACGGCGGCGACGATCGCTTTCGGGCCTCCCACCATCAGTCTGAAGATACCGAGCGGCAGTTCATTGCGCTGTCGATATTCGAGCACCTTGCGCGTCTGCATCTCCGAGATGTCCCCACCCGCGCAAAACGTATTGCCCGCGCCGGTCAGTACGATCGCACGGCAGGTTTCCTCCTGATGCATCAGGCGATAAAGCCGCGCGTACAACGTCTCGCGCATCTTTAGCGAAAACGCGTTTCGCCGTTGGGGATAGTTCAATGTGACGATCGCGATTGCACCGTCTTGCCGGACCTGTACGATCTCTGCTGCGTCGCTGCTGGTCTCTTCGCTCATCTGTCCGTCTCCTGTCGATCGGGGTTAGCGCTTTAGCGCTTACTCCGATCCCATGCAAAGCTGTTGACAGTGACCCTGGCGGGCGGCGTGTCTCACAGCGTGTCTTTACAGGGTTTCCTGCGTCCCGAGAATCACCGTAGCCTGGCTCGAGAGCACACCACCGTTACCGTGCGCGATCGCCAGCTTCGCACCGGGTATCTGGCGCTCACCAGCGCGGCCCGTCAATTGCCGCATCGATTCTTCCATCAGGAACAGCCCATACATGCCGGGATGAACGCAGGACAAACCGCCGCCGTTCGTGTTGACCGCGAGTCGGCCGCCCGGCGCGATGCCGCCGTCTGAAACGAAGTGGCCGCCTTCGCCTTTAGGGCAAAAGCCGAGGTCTTCGAGAAACAGGATGGTGTTGATCGTGAAGGCGTCATACAGCATCGCGACATCGATATCGTTCGCCTTCACACCCGCCATGTGATACGCACGCCTGCCCGATTCCGCTGCGGCAGTCACGGTGAGATCCGGCATGCTCGCGATTTCGCGGTGCGAAGTGGCCGAAGCCGCGCCGAGCAGATACACCGGCTTGTCGGTGAGATCACGCGCTCGATCGGCGCGCACCATGATGATCGCTGCCGCGCCATCCGTCACGAGGCAGCAATCGCGCACGGAAAGCGGATCCGACACGAGGCGCGCGCCCATCACGTCGTCGATCGACAGGGGCGTGCGCATATACGCATCCGGATTCAGTTGCGCCCACTTGCGCGCGGCTACAGCCACCTCGGCCAGATGCTCACGCTTCGTGCCGTACTGATGCATATGACGCGCTGCCGCAAGCGCATACGACGACACCGGATTCATCGGCTTATACGGGCTCTCCCACGGCGAAGGACGCGACGACTGCACGAGCTTGCCCGCCGCGCTGCGCTGATTGCTCCCATATGCAATCAAGGCAACATCGATCTGTCCCGTACACAACGCCATGGCCGCCGTGTGCGCGTAGATTTCGAACGCCGATCCGCCGCTTCGGTTGTTGTCGGTGAACTTCGGGTTAATACCGAGGTATTCGGCAAACGTGATCCCCGACAGCATGTCGTCCGGCGTGCACACGAAAAGGCCGTCTACATCGCCAGGCGTAAGTCCCACCTGGGCGAGCGCGTCAACGGACGCACGCGCAGCAAGGTCCAGCGACGACAAGCCGGGTGCTTCCCCCATCCCATAGGTGGCGCCTGCCACCAGTGCGGTACGCCCGCGCAAGTTGAATTCCATTCGATCTACCTTTCATCGGTGTGACCGGCTGTTGACGGCCGGCTGCAGGTTAGCGGGCGTCAGGCTGGTTCGAACACAAGCAATGCCGCATCCCCTCGGTACACGATCTTCGCCTGCACCGGCATGCCAATGCGCACGGCCTCCGGCTCGATGCCCTCCACACAACTCAGCATGCGCACACCTTCTTCCAGATCGATCACTGCGACGTTGTAGCTGGGCGTGGGCGATTTCTGGCGCACCACGGTAGTGGAATAAACCGTACCCTTCCCGCAGGCTTCGACCCACTCCAGATCGCGCATCCCGGTAACCGGCTCAGCCACCCGCGGGTAGAAGACATAGCGGCCGCTGCCGCGGCTGCGCTGGATCATCAAGCGGCCCTCGGCCAGGAATTTCTGATAATCGACTTCAGGACAAAGAGAGTCCATTCCCCGCTCCTCCGAATCGTTTTGCCATGGGCTCGCGCCGAATCGAGCCGCTCTGTCGGGCCAAATTGGAACAAATAACCGAACACTGTTCCAAATCTTAAACGCACTGGGAGCGCGCTGTCAACGGCGGGAAAGCCCTGCCGTGCCCCGTCGCGCAAGGCTGAAACTACATCCCGACCAAATTCCCGACGCACCTCGGACAAACCCGCGGGAGCCGGTTTCAGCGCTTGACGATCACCTGGCCCTTCGTTTAATTTATCGAACATTGTTCATAAACGTGAAGACTTCGAATGTGATCAGGAAGTGGTCGGCGGGGCGACGTATCCCCACTCCGGAGACGAATCCGGGGCCGGTCCGAAAAAACCGTTAGCAAGAGAGCTCGAAGTGACATACGAACTAACAGACGACCAACTTCAGATCCGCGACCTCATCCGTCGCGTCGCAAGGGAGCGCGTGGCGCCGCGGGCCGACGAGATCGACCGTACGGCCGGGTATCCGCACGACATGTACGCACTGCTCAAGGAACTTGGCCTCTTCACGTTGCCGTTTCCCGAAGCGTATGGCGGCGCCGGCAGCGTGATGTCGGCCTGCATCGCGGTCGAGGAGTTCGGGCGGGTTTGCTACAACACGGGCTATCTGCTGGTCGTGCAATGGACACCCTTCGGAGCGATTCTCGAAGGCGGCACCGAAGAGCAGAAGGCTCGCCTGCTGCCGGGTCTCGCCTCCGGTGAGTTGCGCGGTGCGCTGTCCATTACCGAGGCTCAAAGCGGCTCCGACGTTTCGGGCATTCGCACGACAGCGCGCCGCAAGAACGGCGGCTATGTGCTCAACGGCTCAAAGATCTGGTGCACGAATTCGCATATCGCCGACTTCATTCTCGTCGCCGCCAGGACACTCGACGAGGAAGGACAGGCGCTGGGGATCAATCTTTTCATCGTCGATCGCAACACGCCGGGCCTGACGATCGGCAACGAAGAAGACAAGATGGGCGCGCGCGGCGTGGCGTCGTGCCCCCTTTATTTCGACGACGCCTTCATCCGCGCGGAAGACCGTCTCGGGCCGGAAGGCGGCCAGGGGTTCAAGGTGGCAATGGAGGCGCTCAACACGAGCCGTCCCATCGTGGCCGCGCGCGCGGTTGGCATCGCGCAGGGCGCGATCGATCACACCGTCAAATTCATTCAGGACCGCGTTGCATTCGGCCAGAGCATCAGCAACTTTCAGGGTGTGCGCTGGATGATCGCTGACATGGTCACCCAGACCGAGGCCGCGCGCCAACTCGTCTATCGCACGGCGTCGCTCGTCGATGCGGGCGTTAGCGGCCGCGAGCTCGCCCCAATGGCGGCGATGGCGAAGATGTTCGCGTCGGATGTCGCCATGAAGGTCGCGACCGATGCCGTGCAGCTATTCGGCGCCGCAGGCATCTCCAACGAGTACCCGATCAACCGTTATTTCCGCGACGCGAAGGTGGTGCAGATCATTGAAGGCACCAACCAGATCCAACGCAACATCGTCGCGGACAGCGTGCTGGGCCGCATCAGGAAGAACTGACAACGACAGCTCAGCTAACAGCCGAGCCGACAACGACAGAGGACAGACAATGGAAGAAATCGAAACGGTTGGTCTGGGAATTCACTGGGAGGACCTGCCCGTTGGACGCAAGTTCAAGACCGTGGGCCGCACGGTGACCGAAACGGATGTCGTGAATTTTGTTTCGGTGACCGGCATGCTGGAAGTTCTGTTCACCAACATCGAGTTTCTTCGCGAGCAGTCGGCCATCAAGGGGCGCGTCGCGCCGGGCGCGCTGGTCTTCACGCTGATGGAAGGGCTGCTCACGCAGGCCACCATGCAGGGCGTCGGCTTCGCGTTCCTCAACATGGAACTCGACATCAAAGGCCCGACCTATGTGGGCGACACGATTCACGTGGAATGCGAGGTGATCGAATGCAGGCCTAGCAAGGGGCGCCCCGGACTTGGGCTGGTGCGCACCCGCAACCGCGTGATGAAGCAGGACGGCACGGAAGTGATGGTGTACACGCCGCTCAGGCTCGTTAAAGGCAAGGAGTACAAGGCCTGAGCATGGAAAATCCCCAACAACCCCTCGAACCGGCGACCGGCCCGTTAGCCGGTGTCCGCGTGATCGACCTGACCATCAACGTGCTCGGTCCGGTCGCCACGCAGCTACTCGGCGACATGGGCGCGGACGTCATCAAGATCGAACCGCCCGAAGGCGACCAGAACCGCAAGAATGGCCCTGGCCGCAATCCCGACATGGCAGTGTTCTATACGATCATGAACCGCAACAAGCGCAGCGTGATCCTGAACCTGAAGCAGGCCGAATGCCGCGAAGCGCTGCTCAAGCTCGTCGAGACCGCCGACGTCATCGTGCACAGCATGCGCCCGAGCGCCGCCGAGCGCCTCGGCATCGACTATGAAACCGTGCGGGCGCGCAACCCACGCATCGTGTACGCGTCGGGTGCCGGCTATCGAATCGACGGACCCTACAAAGACCGCCCCGCTTTCGACGACGTGATTCAGGGCGAAACCGGCATTGCCGCGATGAACCGCGACGCGGACGGCTCGCCGCGATACTTCCCCACCGTGATCGTCGACAAGTTCTGCGGCTACGTGCTGGCGTCGTCGATCGGCATGGCGCTCTATCACCGCGAGCGGACCGGTGTCGGCCAGCTCGTCCATGTGCCGATGTTCGAAACGATGCTGCAATTCAACCTGTTCGAGCATCTTTGGGAAGGTGCGCTGGGCTCCAATGACGGAAGCGGCCTGGGCTATCCGCGCATGTTCTCGCCGCACCGCCGGCCCTACGCGACAAAAGACGGGCATATCTGCCTGCTCGCCGTGAATAACGAGCAATGGCGCCGCGTGCTGTGCGCAATCGATGCAGCGCATCTGCTCGACGACCCGCGCTTTCGTCACATGACCGAGCGTATGCGCAACATCAGCGAGCTTTATCGCATCGTCGGCGACGCCATCCGCAACAAGACGACTGCGGAATGGAATGCGATCTTCGCCTCGGCGGACGTGCCGCACGGTCCCGTGCGCGACCTGAAAGACCTGATGCACGACGCGTACATCAAGGAGACCGGGTTCTTCCAGCGCTTCGAGCACCCGACCGAAGGCGACATGGTCATGACCTCGATACCGGTGCACTTCTCCGAGTCGCCCGGCAACGTTCGCTATCTGCCGCCGAATCTCGGCGAGCACAGCATCCAGGTTCTGGTCGAAGCGGGATATAGCGCGGACGAAGCGAGCGCGCTCCTCGCCCGGGCCACAGGAAGGGGCGAAGCCGTATCGGAAGCGCTGAGCAAGGATTAACTGGCGCGACAGCGCCTCGCACATCACGGAGGGAATCAATGAAGGGGCTCAAGGAGAAGGTCGTCGTCGTCACTGGCGCGGCAGGTGGGATCGGAACCGCCATTAGCAGACGATTCGGCGACGAAGGTTCGACCGTCGCGCTGTTCGACCTGAACGAAGAAGGCGCCGTGCGTGTCGCGGCGGAAATTGAGGCGGCGGGCGGCAAGGCGCGAGCCTACCGCGTCGACATCACGGATCACGAAGGTGTGCATGCCGCGGTGGCGAGAGTCGAGGAAGAACTGGGACCGATCGAGGTTCTCGTGAACAACGCCGGCTGGGACATGGGTGCGTTCTTCCTGCAAACCGAGAAACCGTTCTGGGACAAGGTGGTGGCGATCAATCTGTACGGACCGCTGAACATGCACCATGCCGTGCTGCGACGGATGGCCGAACGTGGCCGTGGCCGCGTCGTCAACATCTCGTCGGATGCGGGACGCGTGGGCTCCTCGATGGAAGCGGTGTACTCGTTCTGCAAAGGCGGCCTCATCGCCTTCACGAAGACGATGGCACGCGAAATGGCCCGCCAGATGATTCCCGTCAACGTCGTTTGCCCCGGCCCGACCGCGACCCCGCTTCTCGACAACCTCGCGCAGGGCGAGAAAGGCGAGCGCATCAAGGCCGCCCTCGTGAAGGCCGTGCCGTTCGGCCGCATGGGCGAACCTGGCGACATCCCGGGCGTGGTGGCCTTTCTCGCGAGTGACGACGCCGCGTTCATCAGCGGTCAGGTCATCAGCGTGTCGGGCGGTCTGACGATGGCCGGATAGACGGCAGCGCGAACGCAATCAATCAACAACATTGGAATACGACATGGAATTCAAGGACATCGGCTATCAGGAGGCGGACGGGGTCGCGACGATCACCATCAATCGCCCGAAGGTGTACAACGCATTCAGCGCCAACACCGTCGAGGAGCTCATCAAGGCCTTCGGCGCGGCGGGATGGAACAAGGATATCGGTGTCGTGGTGCTCACGGGCGCCGGCGACAAGGCGTTCTGCACGGGCGGCGACCAGTCTGGCGACGGCTACAACGGGCGCGGCACCGTCGGCCTGCCGATCGAGGAACTGCAAAGCATCATCCGCGACATTCCGAAGCCCGTGATCGCACGCGTGAACGGCTATGCAATCGGCGGTGGCAACGTGCTGGTGACGCTCTGCGATCTCGCCATCGCTGCCGAGACCGCGGTCTTCGGTCAGGTCGGCCCGAAGGTCGGGTCGGTCGATCCGGGCTTCGGCACCGCCTACCTCGCGCGCATCGTCGGCGAGAAGCGCGCGCGCGAAATCTGGTACCTGTGCCGCAAATACAGCGCTAAACAGGCGCTCGACTGGGGTCTCATCAACGCCGTCGTACCCGCGGAGCAACTCGACGCCGAAACGAAGAAGTGGTGCGACGAGATTCTGCAGATGAGCCCCACCGCTATTGCGCTCGCAAAGCGCTCGTTCAATATCGATACCGAGAACATCCGCGGCATCGGCGCGTTCGCGATGCAGGCGCTTGCGATGTACTACGACACGGACGAATCGAAGGAAGGCGGCAATGCGTTCCGCGAAAAGCGCAAGCCGGAGTTTCGCAAATACGTGAAGTGACCGGCGGAAATGCCGGCAGGGCGACGCTCAGCTTCGGCGTCGCCCTTTGCGCATAAGCGCCGAAGTTCAGTATTTGCGGAAGTTCACGCCGACACGCGTGCCAAGCCCCGGGAGCCGGTTGATGGGGCGGCTGCCATGCTCAGGGGCGGCTTCGCCCCATGCGAACCACACGTCAGGCTCGCGCGCATCGCCCACGCGCCGCCAGCGGCCGTCCACCTGCGGATTCTTGAGCGTCCCGAGACCGACCAGACGCCCGCGCGGATCGGGCATGAACTCCCACTCTTCGCCGAACGCTGAGTAACGGATGCCTTCCTGCCAATACCCATTCGCGCCGAAATCGATGGTGCCCGTCACGTCATAGGTAAAGCGCACCTCGCCTTTCTCGTTGCCGAGAATCGCGAAGCCGAACATGTCGTTACCGAGCGTGAAGTGCCCGAAGTCGATGCTGCCATCCTTATAACGCGTCGCCCACGTGTACCAGACGAGTTCCAGCTTCTCCTGCACCAGCGCATCTTTCGTCTTGTAGATCTCGCCGCCCTCGTACATATGGATCGGATCGAAGCCGATCATGCCACGTACCTTCTTTCCGAGTATCGTCCCTTCCATCTCGAAGATGTTCGCGACGTAGTACATGCCCGCGTCGCGGCCCGGCAGATACCAGTGCATGCCGGGCTTGACGAGCTTGCCCTTGATATCCATGCCGTTCTCTTCGTACCAACTGCAATCCTCGGGCGTCCAGGTGACGTGAAAGCGATTGCCGGGCGCCTGCGGGTGGCTTCGCCAGTGAATGCGCTCCTCTTCGAGCGTTCTTGCGAATCCATCGTTCGGCACCGATTCCTTACCTACCGGATGCATATGCATGCCGTCGTCGTGGCCGAGCGTCGTGCACAGGTAGAAACGCCGCCGCGTGTCCTTCGCGTCGGTCCGCAGGCCAGCGGGAATCCGCCGCATCGGGCAATAGATCTCGCCATCCTCGTCGCGCAGCGTTCCCCACAGGTAGAGCGCTTCGGGCGGCATGCCGAAGTAGGCGCGATTGGACAGCATGTCCTCGATGGTGGGCTCGAAGGCGCTGACAAGAGGCTGCCAGCCAAAGTCGCCGCGGCGCGGCATGGATAGTTTGGTGTCGCTCATGGTCGTTACACCCGTCACGATGATGAAGTAGTTGGAGCGGCTCACTATAGGTATCCTCGCGCGTGGCTGAAAACCGGTCGATCCGCTCGTCTGGCCACGCGCCCGCCCCGCGCGCGATCAGCACAGGGGCACAGAAGCTAACGTATTGATTTACCGGCTTTCTCTCGGGTCCGGAAACGCGCGCTGCCTTCTCGCACGAAAGCTTCGTTACACGTAACGATCATGTGCGATATATTGAACGACGTTCGCATCTAATACTGAACCCGGACATGCCAAAGTCGTCTGCCGAACGCGTCGCCGCTTATCGCACCCGCAAGAAGGCCGAAGGCATGGTGAGCCTGACACTGGTCGTCCCGGCAGCCGACGTCGCCCTCTTCAGCCAGTTCGCCGCGCAACGCCGCGAAAAGCTGCGCGACAACATGCATCCTGGCCAAGCCCCGCGCCAGCAGTGGCTCTCGATGCTGGCCGCGATGACGCCTGCGCTGCCCCCACCTGCCGAGTCGCGCCGCAAGCGCAATGCGATAGGCGCACCGATCACGCGCGCGCAGACGCTCTTCATGGCGCTGCTGAAGCACATCATCGATCTGGGATGGCCGGCAGGACTACCGCTCGGCTCCGAGCAGGAATTGATGAAGGTCCATGGAGTAAGTCGCGCTGCGTTGCGCGGAGCGATCCGCTTGCTCGAGCACCACTCGATCGTGAGGGTGCAGCGCGGCACCGGAGGCGGCGTGATCGTCGCCCAGCCGGACCTGAGCGCGACGATGCAGGCAGTCAGCGTCTATCTGGAGTATGCGGGCATCGCGCCGCGCGATATTCTCGCGACGCGCCGCACGCTCGAACTGGCCGCCATGGATCTCGTCATCGAACGGCTCGACCATGAAGGTGAGCGACGCGTGCACGACCAGGTTCAGGCCGAGGCGCAACTCGACGGCCGTGCCGGCGCCGATGAGTTGCTGCGATTTCATTTCCTGCTCGCTGAACTTTGCGGCGATCCCGCACTGCGTCTCTTCGACGGCATCGTCCTGCAACTTGCCGATGCGCATTCCACGTTTCATCGGCGCAGCCGAACGGACCGCGACCGCGTCGTGGCGAGGATCAAGGAATACCATCGCGAGATCGCGCGCGCGATCATTGCCCGCGATAAAGAGCAGGCTCGCAGGCAAATGGCCGACTACATCGCGGGGATCAGGACGTGGCTGGAGTAGCGGCAGCGCTGCGCTTGCCTGTCCGCCTCAACCGTGGCCGTGCTAGCCGTCTACGGCGTCAGCGTGCTCAGCCGGTTCGACGCCGCCACCGCGTCGTCGATCATCTCGTCGAAAATTGCCTCGACCTTCCTGACCGCGTCGGCAAACACCGCGGCATGACCATAGTCGATCATGCCCTTGCGCGTGTCGCCGGTCACGTAAGCCTGGTGCGCGAGTGCGCCCATCACGTGAGGGCGGAACCGCTCGAACTCGCTCACCTGCGCGCGATCCAGTTCCATGACCGCCTCGGCGCTCTCGTTGCGCAGCACACGGTGATGATCGCGAATCGCAGACTTGACCACGACGCTTTCGCTGCCGTCGCCCGCCACCACCTTCGCCTTGACTTCAGGATGAATCCACGGCTCCTCGGCGACCATCATGCGCGTACCCATGATGACCGCGTCGGCGCCCATCGCCAGCACGCCCGCAAGCTGCCGCCCGGTGCCGATGCCGCCGCCAATCACAACCGGTAAGCCGATTTCGCGCGGCGCCTGCGCGGCCTGCACGATGCTACCGATCTGGTAGATGCCCGGATGGCCGCCGCACTCATTGCCGACGACGATCACACCGTCGACGCCCATCCGCACCGCCGTATGTGCATAGCGCACAGCGGGCACCTTGTGCAAAACCTTGATGCCCGCCTCCTTGAGCAACGGCACGACCGCTTCGGGGCTCGCACCGGCGGTCTCCACGCAGGCGACGTTCTCTTCGATCAGAATGCGGATCTGTTGCTCGACGCGCTCCACTCCGCCCGCTTGCCGCGATATGTAGAGATTGACGCCGAAATTCTTTGCACCGGTCAGTTCACGACAGGTGCGCAACTCGTTGCGGAATTCGTCGGAATCAGGAAAGCCCGCGCCGACGATAAAGCCCATGCCGCCTGCGTTAACGATGGCCGCGACATACCGTGCGTCGGACACGCGCGGCCCAAGACCGCCGCAAAGTAATCGTAGAGATTTGCCATGCGAGTCCCCTCAGGGCGAAATTGTCGATTGAGCCAGAGTCACGGCCCTCGCGTCGCGCGCTTCGCTCAGGCAATCGATTATTTCCCCACCTGCCACGCCATGCCGCCGCCTTGCTTTCTTTTCGCCAATGCCGCCTTCTCGATCCGCAACGCCTCTTCCAGCGAAGCTAGCGCACCCTGATCGATCACCCGCTTGACCGTCGCGACGAGATCGGGGCGGCGGCTCGCAATCGTCTTCGCTAGTGACGCTGCCCGCTCCATCAGTTGATCGTGGCTGACCACCTCGTTCACGAGGCCGATGCGCAACGCCGTGGCCGCGTCAATCGGATCGCTCGTCAAGCTGAACTGCTTCGCCCACCGCGGACCCACAATATACGGCAACCTCGCGGTCATGCCGCCCCCCGCGAGCGCACCGATTTTCGTGTGCGTGTCGGCAAAGCGCGCGCGCTCGGACGCGATGATGAAATCGCACCCCATTGCAAGTTCCAGCCCGCCTGTAACGGCAGCGCCGTTGACCGCCGCGATTACCGGCTTGGTGATGCGCGGCCACATATCGATCATGTCCGCGACCCGCGTGCGCGGCGCATCGGGCGCGGAAAAATCATTCAGGTCGAGCCCAGCACAAAAGGCCGGATCGGCGCCCGTCGCGATGAGGACGCGCAGGCTTTGGTCCGCTTCGAAACGATGCAATGCGTCGACCAGCGCTTCGGTCAATGCGAGGTTCAGCGCGTTGCGGGCCGCGGGCCGGTTCAGTGTCAACGTGAGAACCGTTTCGTCACTCTGCACGCCGAGCAGATCGGTTGCTTTCGCGTTCATGGCAATGCCTCGAAAGGGTTCACGCCGCCGCGGCCAATGCCTCGTGCTGAATCTGGCGGGCGTAGCGATTCAGGTGGTAGTCCGCGTTGCCGAACAATGCGTCGAGCACCAGATGACGGCGATAGTGATGGCCCACCTTGTATTCATCCGTGATGCCGTAACCACCGTGCAACTGGATGCCCTGTTGCGTGACGAACTTCGCGCTACGCGTGGTCTGTGCCTTGCAGCCCGAGATTTCGACGCTCCGGTTCTCCCTGTCCTCGCTGATAGAGAGCAACGCACGGTGCAGTGTTGCGCGCGCCTGCATCGCTTCGATCGCCATGTCGGCCATCCGGTGTTGCAGCGCCTGGAAGCTGCCAATCGTCACGCCGAACTGTTTGCGCGTTTTAAGGTATTCCGACGCGAGCTCGATAGCGTCTTCCATATCGCCCACCAGTTCGGCACAGATCGCAACGACCGCTTCGTCAACGGCGGCCTGCAGTCCTTCGAACGCTCGCCCAGCCTCACCCAGAACATTCGATTCCGCGACGATCACACCATCGAGCAGCAAGTCGGCAGATGGCGTGCCGTCGAGCAACGCGCAAGTCTTCAGCGTCACGCCTGCCTGCTTCGGATCGACGACGAAAACCCCGATGCCGTCCGTAGCATCGGCTGCACCCGCCGCGCGAGCGACGACGAGCAGACGCTCTGCGACGGGCGCTCCAACCACGAGCGTCTTATAGCCGTCCAGCCGCCAGGACCCGTCCTCTGTCTTCTTCGCGGTGGCCGTCACGTAATGCACCTGACCCCGCGCTTCACGTTCACTTTGCGCGACTGCATAGACAGTCTCGCCCGAAACGATCTCGCCAAGTATCGCCTCGCGCTGCCCGTCTCGCCCGCAGCGCGTGACAAGCGACGCAGGGAACACACCACACATGACGTATGGTTCCAGCACCAGCGCGCGCCCGATCTGCTCGGCCACGATGGCGCTTTCGACTGGCGAAAAACCGAGCCCGCCCAATTCATCCGGCACCGCGACACCGAGCCATCCCATTTCGCCGAACGTACGCCACGTCTCGCGCGAAAATCCGCCTCCTTGCGAAGCAAGATTGCGACGATGTTCGAACGTATAACTCTTTTGCAAGAAGCGTTGCGCGCTTTCCTGCAACATCCGCTGTTCGTCGCTCAACTCAAAGTCCATGCTGCACCCTCTTTATGCCGCCAATTGATGCGATCCCACGTCTCGGGGATCGAATACCGTTCGTGACTCGATACGGCGTCAAAGATCGAACAGTGCTTTGGCGATGATGTTTCGCTGAATTTCGGCCGTCCCGCCATAGATCGAGCAAGCCCGCCGATAGAAGACCTCTGCCGCCAGGCCTGGCGCGTATTCAGGTCCGATGAACTGGGCCTCGCGCAGTTCTCGCTCTTCATTCGGATCGGGATAGAACACGGCGCCATAATCGCCGATCACCTCCAGCAGCATCTCCGTGAGCTTCTGATGGAGTTCGGATCCGCGCACTTTGAGCATGGAGCCGATCGCCATACCGCCACTGCGCTCGTCTATCCCTTGATGCAGGATTTTCTGCACCGCCATGTCGATAGCGCGAACCTCCAATTCGTGCTGCGCGAAACGTGCCGCAAACGTCGGATCCTGCATCAATGGCTTGCCGGCCATCCGTTCGCGCGAGGCGTAGTGCCGGATCTTGCGCAGATAGCGCTTGAGTGCAGGCGCTTCGGCGCCAAGAAACGCCCGCTCGTTAAAGAGCAGAAACTTGGTGTATCCCCACCCCTTGTTGACCTCGCCGATAAGGTTTTCAGCGGGCACACGCACGTTGTCGTAGAAGACTTCCGCCAGGTGATGGCAGCCGTCGAGCGACGCGATCGGCCGTACGGTAACGCCCGGCGACGACATGTCGAGCAGCAGGAAGGAAATGCCCTTTTGTGGCTTCGCATCGCTATCCGTGCGGACCAGCACGAAATTCCATTGACCATAGGCGCCGAAGCTGGTCCAGATCTTCTGTCCATTGACGATGTAGTGGTCTCCATCGAGAACCGCCGTCGTTCGTAGCGATGCAAGATCGGAACCCGAGCCCGGCTCTGAAAAACCCTGTACCCAGAACACTTCACCACGCTGGATAGGAGGAAGAAAGCGCCGCTTCTGCTCTTCGTTGCCAAACTCGCAAATCACGGGTCCGACGAGCGACACGCCCGCCTGATTCTGTATCGGTGCGCCGGCCAGATAGCACTCTTCCTCGAAGATGTAACGCTGCATCGCGGTCCACCCTGTGCCGCCGTCAGCAACCGGCCAATGCGGCACTGACCAGCCGCGCGTTTCGTGCAAGATGCAAGTCCAGCGCTGTGAATCGTCGTCACCTGCCAGAAAGCCCTGCTGCCCGCGAAAGGCCAGCTCGGCCGGCAAATGCTCGTTGAGGAACGCACGAACTTCTTTGCGGAACGCGATGTCCGCGGGATCTACGCGAAAATCCATTGTTTAGCTTCCAGCGTTTTCAGTACGTTGAACTCGATCTGCGCCCGCTGCTGCGCCAGCGTTGCCGACCAATGTGCGCGGCGTGGGCGGCACGCAATAAAGCTCGTCCACGACACCGCGCCGTCGCTCGAGCACATTGCGTTGGCTGATTGCGCTCTTTGCACTCAATTCGCCGTTATCGAGCGTCGGCTGCTCGCTTTCGAGCACGATGCGCGCAATGCGCGTAGAGCTGCCTCCAGGACGCGCGGCGAGCTGGTCGAGTCCGGTCTGGAAGAACGCGCGCACGCCGCGACTGTTGATGATCTGGTCGGCGTCCGGCATCGGATCGAGAAGGTCGTCGCAAAGCGCACGGCACGCTTCGATGTCAGGGAACACGAGCGCGCTCAGGTAGTCGCGGTCGTGCCCCGCAATCACGATATCCCGCGCATACGGGCCCAACACGTTCAGCGCGTACAGTCGCAACTCGGCGACGTTGACCCAAGTGCCCGAGGACAGCTTGAAATTTTCCGCGATCCGTCCGTCGAAGCGCAGTCCAAGTTCGAGGCGCTGCGGGTCGATGAACGTTGCTGCGTCACCGGAGCGGAAATAGCCTTCCTCGTCGAACGCGGCGGCGGTGCGCTCGGGATCTTTCCAGTAGCCGGGCGTCACACAGTCGCCGAGGAAACGGATTTCCAGCTTCGCGCCGACCGGCGCCACCTTCACTTTGACGCCGGGCACGGGCAACCCCGCAATCGCTTCCCGTCGCGGATCCCAGGCCGCAGATAGCGGCGTTGGGCCCGCTTCCGTGCTGCCGATGCCCGACATGATGAGCACACGCTGGCCGATGGTACGCACCGCGAGTTCGTCGAGTTGAGCCCAGATGTATTTCGGCAGACTTGCGCCGCCGTAGTAGATGAGCGCGAGTTTGCTGAAGAATTTCTCGCGCAGAGCCTTGTCCGCCTGCAGATGCGGAATGAGCGAGGCCAACCCTTGCGGCGTATTGAGGTAGACCGCCGGCGCGATTTCACGCAATGCCTGCACCGTCGGGCCAATTTCCTCCGGCGTTGGCTTGCCTGGGTCCAGGTAGTAAGTCCCCCCGCCGTACAGCACCATGCCGAAGTTATGCGTGCCGCCAAAGGTGTGATGCCAAGGCAGCCAATCGACGAGATCCGATGGTCCGTCCTGAAGAAACGCGAACACCTGGGCGACTTGCTGTCGATTGCTGCACAACATGCGCTGCGGGTAGATCACGCCTTTCGGTGCGCCGGTCGTTCCCGAAGTAAACATGATCTTGCCCACCGTATCCGGGCCGACTGCCTTGAACGCCTCGTCGACGTCGGCTGTAACCGGCGTCTTCAGCCACTCCGCGACGCGCGAACCGCCACGACCCTCCGGCAACGGACCGACGACGACACATTCCACGTCGCCGAACACCTCACGCAATGCGCGGCCATACTGCGCGCCGTCCTCCGCGAAGACGAGGCCGGGCGTGCATACCGCCGCGAGTTGCCTGAGCTTCGAAAAGTCCCGCGATAACAGCGAATACGCGGGCGTCACCGGGATATAGGGAATCCCGACGTGCAATGCGGCGAGCGCGAAGAGCGCGTGTTCAAAGCTTCGATCGGAGAGAATCATCAACGGACGAGACGGCGACAATCCTCGATCGAGCAGCGCCTGCCCCAGCGCACGCGCATCGTCGAACGCCTGGCGGTAGGTCAGAGACTCCCATGACTTGCCGTCCGGCGTCCGCCGCGCGAGCAACGCGCGCTCGGGCGTGACGCTCGCCCAGTGTTCGAGCCGCTCCGTCAAGCGGACGGGATACGCCTGGAGCGGTTCCTTCAGTTCATACACCACGCTTCCATCTGGCCTTCGCTCGACGATGGCATCCATGCTGCCGACGCGAATCGGGCGAAACGGCACATCCATCAGGGCATCGTGCGAAGCCGTACCTGCATCCATCTGAGTCGTCCTGTTGTTATCTGGCAAATCATGTCCCGCGAGCGCTCGCATCGCCTTCCGATACCTGGAAATGTTGCGGGCCAGTTTCAACCAATAATTGAACGTCGATCATCTTGCTGAACCAGAATAACGCGAAATCCCAGCCACGTCTATCCGTTGTCACCCACGAGGAAGGCCTGATAGCACACACGCAATCTGGCGCGAACGACGTGCGCAATGTTCGGCACGATCGCAGCTTTGCGCATCGCACAACAACGTGGACAGCAAACAAGAAATGCGCTACTTTCCGAACGTCATTCGTATTGTTAAACATGACACCGGATCGTAACCGATTACCGGAACCAAGGAGCCATCATGTCGGAAGAGGTTGTCGTCACCGCTGCCGTTCGCACCGCTATTGGAGACTTCGGTGGCGCGCTGTCGAGCATTCCGCCCACGACGCTAGGCGCAACCGTCGTTCGCGCGCTGCTCGAGCGTTCGAATCTGCCGGGTGAAGATGTGGGTCAAGTGGTGTTCGGCAACGTGATCCATACCGAGCCTCGCGACATGTATCTCGCGCGCGTCGCCGCGATGGAAGGCGGTGTCAGCGCGGAAGCACCGGCACTGACGCTCAACAGGCTATGCGGCTCCGGCCTCCAGGCAATCATCTCCGCTGCGCAAGCTATCGCGCACGGCGACACGGAAATTGCGATCGGCGCTGGTGCAGAAAGCATGTCGCGCGCGGCATACGTTGCGAGCGGCGCGCGTTGGGGTTCGCGCATGGGCGACATCCGCCTGGTCGACATGATGGTCGGCGCGTTGACCGATCCGTTCAGCGCTTGCCATATGGGCGTAACCGCGGAGAACGTCGCAAAGAAGTACGGCATTTCGCGCGACGACCAGGACCTGCTCGCCGTAGAATCGCACCGGCGCGCTGCGCAAGCTATTCATGACGGCAACTTCCGCGAGCAGATCGTGCCCGTAGCACTGCGCACGAAAAATGGCGAAACCGTTTTTGACACCGATGAGCATGTGCGGTCGGGCACGACCATCGCCGATCTCGCCAAATTGCGCCCAGCCTTCCAGAAAGACGGTACGGTCACGGCCGGCAATGCGTCGGGCCTCAACGACGGCGCGGCTGCAGTCCTGCTGATGGCCCGTCGCACCGCCGAACAACGGGGCCTTCGTCCGCTTGCGCGACTCGTTTGCTGGGCTCACGCGGGCGTCGATCCGCAATACATGGGCATCGGCCCGGTCCCCGCGACACGCAAGGCGCTACAGCGCGCAGGGTTGACCGTCGCAGATCTGGATGTGATCGAAGCGAACGAGGCGTTTGCCGCTCAAGCTTGCGCCGTGGCGAAGGAGCTGGAACTCGACAGCGCAAAGGTCAACCCGAACGGATCGGGCATCTCGCTCGGCCATCCGATCGGCGCAACCGGCGCCGTGATTGCGGTCAAGGCCATTCACGAGTTGCATCGTCGCGGTGGGCGCTATGCGCTCGTGACAATGTGCATCGGCGGAGGTCAAGGCATCGCGGCCATCTTCGAGCGCATTTAGGGCTTCGTTCGCACAGCGTTATCCATTCAACCAGAGGGACAAACGTGGTACGCCCCGAACAACGACTCCACCCGCAACGGCAGCCGGTGGCACCACGCCCCGCTGCGACGATGCTCTTGCTACGCGACGCGCAATACGAGCGTTCGCGCGCCATTGAAGTGCTGATGACACGACGTTCGGCGCAAGCGAGCTTCGCGCCGGGCGCGTTTGTCTTTCCTGGTGGCGCAATCGACCCGTCCGATGGACGAATCGCCGGCGGCGTACGACGGCGCCCCACGCAAGACGATACTCAAGCGGTTCAGGCCGTGGCCGCCATTCGGGAAACATTCGAAGAGCTCGGTGTGCTGCTGGCATGGCGACACGACGGCGGTTTCGTCGACGACCACGATATTGCGAAGCTAGACCGGGCAACAGCGATCGAAGACCATTGCTCGCAGCACGGTCTCACACTCGCCGCGGATGTGGTCTATCCGTTTGCGCATTGGGTCACCGATCGTGATCTGCCGCGGCGCTTTGACGTGCAGTTTTTCGTGGCGCGCATGCCCGTCGGTCAAACCGCTGTCGCGGACGGCGCCGAGCAGTTCGAACCCGTGTGGCTCCGTCCCGACGAGGCACTGGCGCGTCATGCCTCGGGCGACTTCACGATGATCTTCCCGACCGTGCGAACGCTCGAACGCCTTCGCCCGTTCAACTCGGTTGATGCACTGCTTACGGCGTGCAGTTCTGAAAGGTCGCTGTGGAGCAGTTGTCCGCGCGGTGGGTTGAGCTCAGGCAGTGTCGTGCGCTGCATGGAAGGCGACCCCTCATACGGGGAACTGCGTCTCGTGTGCCCCGACGGTCAGGTGCTCCACTCTCTGGATTGGCGATCGACGCAAACCGCCCCGCTTCTGAGAAACGTGATGCGGTTGACCGCCAGCAACAGCGGCTTGATGACGGGCCCAGGCACGAATAGCTACATCGTCGGCACGGTGGCGACCGGCTTCATCGTGATCGATCCGGGGCCGGACGACCGGGCGCATCTTCAACGCATCTTCGCGGCTACGGGCGGCGATATTCGAATGATCGTCTGCACGCACTCCCACGTGGACCACGCACCCGGGGCGAGGCCACTGCAGTCCATGTGTCCGCACAAGCCACCCGTCCTCGGTCGGTCGGCCGGACCTGCCGACAGGGCAAGCCATCACTTCGTTCCGGACCGCGAATTGCTCGATGGCGATTTGCTGACACTCGCGCATGACGGCGAGACGCATCGATTGCTCGTCGTCTCGACACCGGGGCACGCAAGCAACCACGTGTGCCTGGTCCTTCTGGAAGACGGACTGCTATTCAGCGGCGATCACATTCCGAATGGCAGCACGACCATCATCGATCCTCCCCACGGCAACATGACGGCGTACCTTACGTCACTCGACCGGTTGAACGCGATTTGCACCGAACGTGAGATCGACTTTATTCTGCCCGCACATGGGTACGTGCTGGACCGACCGCATGACCAGATCGCCCGCCTCAAGGCACACCGTCTCGCCCGGGAAGCAAAGATCGCCGGCGCGGTAAAGGCACTGCCGACCGGTTCGATCGACGACTGGCTGCGTCTTGCTTATACCGATGTTCCCGAAAGGCTCTGGCCAGCGGCATCCCGGTCGCTGCTGGCGCATCTCGAACGACTCGACGAACAAGGTCGTCCGACTTCGCAGGCCTGATTGCGATCGTCATGCATGCATCGGCTGCCACGCCCGCTAAAACCGGGGACACGGTCAGCCTGGTTCGACGGCGTCTTTTTGCGGACTCAGCTCTCTTCTACAAGCGCGGCCAGTCGGCCATGAATGAGTGCGCGCGCCTCGCCGACCATCCGACTCACGAGTTCCGCGCAGGTGGGAATATCCTCGATAAGCCCGATTGCGAGGCCAGCCGGAAACGTTCCGTCTTCGGTGTCACCCGTCTCGTACACTCGCTTACCGCGCTCACCGCTCACCAGCGGCTTGAGATCCGCAAACGTCACACCCTCTTTTTGCTCGAGTTCCAACACCTGCTCCGCTACCGAATTCCTGAAGATACGCGACGTGTTCTTCAGCGTGCGGAAGATCAACGCCGTATTGCGCTCGTCATTCTCTACGAGCCTGCGCTTGACGTTCTCGTGAATCGGCGCCTCCCGCGTTGCCATGAAGCGCGTACCCATATTGATCCCATCCGCGCCGAGCGCGAGCGCGGCGACCATGCCGCGCGCATCGGCAATGCCGCCTGACGCAAGCATCGGAATATGCAGTTTCGCGGCCGCGGCCGGCAACAGGATCAGATTGGGCACGTCGTCCTCGCCCGGATGTCCGGCGCACTCGAATCCGTCCACGCTCACGGCGTCGCAGCCCAACGCCTCCGCTTTCAGCGCGTGACGCACCGACGTGCACTTGTGGATGACCTTGATCCCCGCAGCCTTGAATGCGGGCATATATGGCTCGGGATTGCGCCCCGCCGTCTCGACGATCTTCACACCGTTCTCCACGACCGCTTGCACGTACTCGTCGTACGGCACTGGCTTGATCGTCGGCAGAATGGTCAGATTGACGGCGAACGGCTGATCCGTCAGTGAGCGAACCCGAACGATCTCGTTGCGCAGCGCCTCGGGCGTGGGCTGCGTCAGAGCGGTGATGGTGCCGAGCGCACCGGCGTTCGAGACGGCAGCGGCAAGTTCAGCGCGACCCACCCACATCATGCCCCCTTGAACAATAGGGTATCGAATCCCAAGCAGCTCTGTAATGCGCGTTTTCATGTGCTGATCCCTGGTAAGTGCAACCTGATTTTTCGACCCGCAGTGTTCGAACGTCGCGTGTGAGGCGAACCGGTCGTTTGTATTTACGAACACTGTGCAATTATATACACTTCCTCCACATCACCGACACTCGTGTGCCGCACTCGCGGACGCCGATGCGATTGCACGAGGCATGAATGATCAGGAGAGTTGATGAACAAGCGAGACAATCAGATTGGCGCTGAGGAAGTGTCGATTCGCCCCACGCGGGACGAGGCGGAACAAGCCGTGCGCACGCTGATCCGATGGGCCGGTGACGATCCCGAAAGGGAAGGTCTCATTCAAACGCCTGCACGGGTGGCGCGCGCATACCGCGAGTTCTTCTCGGGCTATGACTCCGATCCAATGCAGATTCTCGCCACCACGTTTTCCGAAGTGGATGGCTACGACGAGATGGTGGTGCTAAAGGACATCCGTTTCGAGAGCTACTGCGAACACCATATGGTGCCCATCATCGGACGTGCGCACGTTGCCTATTTGCCCGAGCATCGCGTGGTCGGCATCTCCAAACTCGCGCGCCTCGTCGATGTCTATGCCAAGCGCCTACAGATTCAGGAGAAGATGACCGTTCAGATCGCCGATGCGCTGAACACCGTGCTGCAGCCGAAGGGAGTCGCTGTCATTCTCGAAGCCGCGCATCAGTGCATGAGTACGCGAGGCGTGCACAAGCCCGGCGCATCGCTGGTGACGAGTCGAATGCTGGGCGCATTCCGTGACGATCCTTCCACCCGCCGCGAGTTTCTGTCGATTGTCGGTCACAGCACGATTGCACCATTACCCAATAGCTGAAAGCCAACGTCGGCTTCCTGCCGACGTTGGCTTTCATGGCATATCGATGCTGGTGTCCGTAGTGGCAAGCGTCGTTGCAGGCTTGCGTCTGGCCTTAAACCTCGCTGGGTTGGCGTGTCTTTAAAGGCCGTTCGTAAGAGACGTCTTCACGATTTCGTGCACTGACGCCATTGCCCATCAGGATTTCGCGCCACGCAGAGGGCACTTCCGCAGGGCTCAGTTCGTTGATCGCTTCGGAGATGCAGACACGGGCGGCAATCGCCCATACGCCATCACGCTTTTCGAAGCGGTCGATATAGCGCCCCACCGCTAGCGTGTCTGGCTTGACGCGATTTTCTCCGAAGAAAAGCCAGTACGTCTCTCCGTGCGCCTCGTCGCCCTGCAATTCGACGCTGTGATTGAACACCATATGGTGGTGCGACAACTGATGCTCGGTATGGTACGCAAAGGCCCAGTCGACGAATTCCTCTGCGTTCCCGACGAATGCGCCGTGGTCGTCGATTGCGTCCGGATGGTACGCCGACAGCGTCAACTTCCGGTCTATGCGATCGACCCCGCGGCAATAGCGGTGTACGCATTCGAGTATGTCCTGCTTATCCAACAGTGCTTCGACGCGCGCGCTCAGTTCTTCATTCATGGCTTCTACCGTTAGATAGTCATGGCGACAAAAAAGACGACCGCACCGATCACGGCGCCAATGAAGCAATAACCCTCGCCTGTCGACAAGTCGGCTTCCTGCGCTCGCGCACGGCTCGCAATCGCACATCCGATGATGCCCGCCAATGCCGTCGCCCCGAGCACGGCAAACATCATCACGACGTCGAAGAGTGCGGACCGGCCTAGCTCTTCCATGCGCACATCGCGTTGCAGCAGCCAGACCGCCGCCGCCGAAATCGACAGGAGAATGAGTGGGAGCCATACTCTACGCGCTTCCCGAGCGCTCTCGCGAGTCAGCGTTTTCATCGCGCCCGGCCCTCCGTCCGCAGCTTGCCCAGAGCACGAGGCGCCACCGCGCCCAACACGCGCGCCACCCAATTCGATTGTTTTGCGCGAGCCGATTCGTCCGACGACGCAGCACCCTTTTCAGCGCGCTGGCGACGATAGTCGTACGTATAGTCGGCAAGAGGACCGCGTAAATCGCTGTCGAGAAAGTACATCGCATGTCTCCGATCAGGCTTATGCCTCTCGGGCGCTTGCATGGCGCCTCTTGATGGACATCCTAGGCCATGGAATATGGTTATGCAACAAGTCGTTCAATTAATGGCGTCGGTGTTTTCACTACCCGACAAGGCACAGTCCGACGCGCATGCGCGAGCGCCCGCCACACACATGGACGTGTGTGCGAACGGGTCGGCAATCAATCGGGGAAAGGGAATTGCAGCGCTAAGCTGCGTTCTCGACGCAGCTTAGCGATCCGAACATGACACGCAGACGAGTGATCAGGAGACCTGGAAGCCGCCGTCGACAGCGAGAAGCTGACCGGTGACGTAGTCCGATGCCGGCGACGCGAAAAACAACACTGCCCTGGCGATATCGGAGGCGACGCCGATGCGGCCCAGCGGCATGCGACCAGGTTGGGTGATCGGCCCGTGAGCCTGATGAACCTTCGTCGATGCGGCCGCGCCCTCGGTTGCCACGCCGCCGGGCAGCACTGCGTTCACGCGAATTCCGTCTGCTGCGAATTCGAGCGCTGCCACCTTGGTGAGGTTGTTAACGCCAGCCTTCGACGCGCCGTAGTCACCGTTGTCGAAAATCACCGGCTGCAGCGAAGCCACTGACGAAATATTGATAATGGAACCGCCGTTTTTGGCACCTTGCATTCGCTTGATCGCTTCGCGCATGCAGAGGAAGGTGCCGCGCAAGTTGATGCCGAGCACCTTGTCCCACTTTTCTACCGACGTCTCGACGAATTGCGTCTTCGGATAGATGCCCGCGTTGTTCACGAGAATGTCGAGGCGCCCAAGTTTGGCCTGCACCGTTTCGTACATCGCAAGAATCGACGATTCATCGCCGATGTCCACTTTGATCGCGATAGCCTTGCCAGACGCACTTTCGATTTGCCTGGCCGTCTGCTGCGCCGCTTCCTCATTCAGGTCCGCCGCGACCACCGCCGCGCCGGCCGACGCCAGCAGCAAAGCCGTCTCGCGGCCGATGCCTGAGCCTGCCCCTGTTACCACCGCCACTTTCTGATCGAGATTGAAAAGACTCGCCACATTCGTGCTCATTGCTCCTCCTTTGGCTCGCCACGCGAGCGGGTTGTTTTCTGAACGTCATTCGCAAAGATAAACACACCACTTTGGAGTGTCAAGACGAATGAGAAGCGGATGACGAAAGGAGCAGCATGGAAGAAGCTGTCGAGCAGCGCGAGCGCGTATCACCCCGCCGCCGGCGACGCGATATCGCGCATGATGTCGAGCATAGAACGGTGGTAGGGCTTGTGAGGTCTATCGGACCACACCAGCGACACCTCAGTTTCGCCTGCAGCCGGAACATCCTCGATGTCGACGAAGGCGACACCCTCCACGGGCAGGTATCGCGCCGAGTCCAGCATTAGACCGACGCCCAGTTCATGAGACACGAGGTTGAGCATCGTGTATGGATGGCGCGCTTGCTGGGTCACCCGCGGCGACAGCCCCGCCTCGCGGCGCGCTGTCTCGAACGCAGCGAACAGCGGCTGCGACATCTGCTGAGGGAACATGATGAGCGGGTATCGCGCGAGATCCGCGATACGAATTGAAGGCTGCGCCGCCACGGGCCACTTCGCCGGAACCGCGGCCACCACACGCAGACGCTCGATGACCACGCTTTCCAAACCGGAGACGTCCGCCGAGCTGGTGACTACCACGCCCAGGTCGATGCTGCCGTTTTTCACGCTGGCGACGGTCAAAGCACTGCCGCGCTCGATCAACCGGACGTCAACGCCCGGCCATTGCTTGCGAAGCCCCTGAATGGCTAGCGGCATGATTCGCAGTGCACACATCGGCACGAACGCTACGCTCAGGCTCGCCAGTTCGTCGGCTGCTTGCCGTACGCGCCGCTCGGCCAGCTCCGCTTGCGCGATCAGTGGCTTCGCTTCCGCGAGCAACGCGGCTCCGGCGGCTGTGAGCGAAACGCCTCGCGGTGTACGCTCGAGCAGCTTGATACCAAGCTGCTCCTCCAGCCGCATGATCGACTGGCTGAGCGGCGGCTGCGCCATGCCTAGGCGCGCAGCCGCACGGCCAAAGTGCTGGGTCTCCGCAACCGCAACGAAGTGTCTGAGATGCCGCAATTCCATGACGTGATATTGCTTTGATATCGGGTGTCCCCAGCATATCGCCTTTGTCCCGTTACGGTGCACTACGGACGAACCCTGGTCATATCGGGTGCGCACTATGTTGACGTCCAGCACCGTTCAACATACATTTTAGAATGTCGTTCTACAATACGAACCACGTCCAAGGCGACTCGGGTGAGTCGCATCCGCTATCAATAGCCGCGCCGCCGCGGTTAAACAGGAGACACAAGTGAATAGCCTCGAAGAAAAACTTGCCTATGGTTTAAAGGTATTCGGCGAAATCATGGGTGAAGACAAGGCAGCCGGCTTACAGGCCGCAAGCGAATCCACCGGTTTCGGATCCGACATTTCACGCCTTGCCATTAACTACGCGTTCGCGGATGTCTGGGGCGACGACAAACTCGAGCGCAAGCAGCGCAGCCTCGTCACGCTGGGCATTCTCATCGCGAGCCGGCAGACGCTCGAACTGAAGAACCACGTCCGCATTGCCGTGCGCAACGGTCTGAGCGCACGCGAACTCGAAGGGGTGCTCATTCAGGCGCTTCCGTATGCCGGGTTCCCAGCCGTCGCCTCCGCGACCACGGCCGTTCTGGAGACACTGCGGGAACTTGGCATCGACACCACGACCCGCACTTCGGAAGAACGCGGATTGCTGTGAGCCGACATCAGAGCGCCCCGCGACCAAAGGAGACAATTTATGAGCACACCAGGCGTGGATATCGTGCCGACGATGCGGGAATTCAACGTTTCCAATGACCTGCTCGGCAATCACGCCGGGTTGCAAGAGCGCTGGAAAGAAGACGGCTACCTGTTCTTTCGCGACGTTCTCGACCACGAGCCGCTGGAGCGCATGCGCGGTCTGCTTGTTGATCACCTCGACAGCAACGGCTTCGTGGACCGCAACGACCGGGACGTGCGATGGACTGGCAAAGACCGCGAAAATTTCAGCTTTTTTCCCGTGAAGGCGATGAACGAGCAGCGTGCGGCACGCACCGTGATGGACGACCCCGCGGTTCGTGCATTCTTTCAGCGGCTGTTCGGCGTACCGCTTTATTGGGTACCTTTCACCGAATACCGCACCTCGCCGCCCGCTATCGACAAAAGCCGCACACGGTTCGACTTCATTCATGAAGATGCGATCTACAGCGACCGCCTCGATTTCATTATCTGCTGGATTCCGCTCAGCGATATCGATGCGCAAGTCGGCGGATTGGCCGTCGCGGAAGGATTGCATAAGCTTCCGTGCCTGCACAGGAAGGACGGCGACAAGATCGTTCCCATCGATCTCGCGAGCGTGCCAGAAGACGCATGGCGCCGCACGAACTACCGCGTGGGCGACGTCCTGTTGATGAGCCGACGCACGCCGCACTCCGGTCTCAGCAATCATTCGGACCGTTTTCGTCTGTCACTCGACACGCGCATCCTGCCGCACGGCGGAAGTTTCCCGTTTGAGCCCCGCCTGCCCTATGTGGGCACGCTGACGTCGATCGCATCGGACCAGATCGTCGTGCGCGACGCGCATGGTGAACATGTGTTGCGACTCGACGACACGAGTTATCTGCGCGGCCTCCAGGGCAACCGCCTGCGCGGAGACGAAATTGCCGGGGTTTATCAGCCGGGATCCGAGGTGATCGTTGCACATGAAGGCGGCCTCGTTCAAACGCTGCGCCCGCAGCATTGATCGTCGTGTCAGGCGCGAAGACGAAGCTTCGTCTTTGCGCCTCGCGCCATTCGCCTTGCTCTCTGGCGTGGCAACTCTGAAGCATCGATCACTGGCATCCTTTGCTCGCTGTTTTGTGAACATCGTGCTAATATCGGAACGAATGCTTGTGAGCAACCAGGCCACGAGCCTGCAATGGCTGTCACAGGGTTAGCGGCATCGCGCGAGCCGCCCAGGCGTGACACGCCTGGGCCAACGTCTAACGTTCGACCTCGGGACAAGTCATGATCGATTCATCCGCCGCGGTACTCGTCATCGGCGCCACTGGCGCACAAGGAGGCGCCGCGGCTCGCCATCTTCTTGCGGCTGGACGCAAGGTACGCTTCCTGACACGAAATCCAGACTCGCCGGCTGCGCGGGCACTCGTCGAAATGGATGCGCAGGCGCTACGGGGAGATCTGGACGACCGCGACTTGCTCGCAAAAGCGATGGAGGGCGTCGTTTCCGTCTTCTCCGTTCTCCTGCCTGATTTTGAACGCAGCGACAGGGAACGCCGCCAGGGTTTTGCGCTCGTCAACGCAGCGCGCAACGCGGAGGTCCCGCAGTTCGTTCACACCTCCGTGGCGCAGGCCGGCAATCATGAGACGTTTCCTGGCTGGAGCGAGAAACGTTGGAACCGAAAATACTGGACGGACAAATGGGAAGTGGAAGAGGCCGTTCGCGCCGCGGGTTTCGAATCGTGGACGGTCTTGCAACCGGCATTCATGATGGACAATCTCGCTGAGCCAAAAGCGGGCACGATGTTTCCGCACCTGCGCGAAGGCTTGCTGCTCAGCGCGTTGCTACCCGACGCACGACTCGACTGGATTGCCGCCGACGACGTGGGCGCGCTCGCGGGCAGCGCGCTAAACGATCCGCAACGCTGGCACGGTGAGACCGTGCCGCTGGCGTCGGAAAGACTCACGATGTCTGAAGTGGCGAATCGCCTCGGCAACGTTCTGGGCGCACAGATCAACGTTTTGCACGTGTCACCGGATGAAGCCCGAGCAAAGGGTCTCGCACCCGGATGGGTGAATGCGCAAGAATGGATCAACGCGGTCGGGTACCGCGTCGATATCGATTCGCTCTCCAAACGTGGTGTCAAGCTCACCCCGATGGTGGACTGGATCGATGCGAATCGACAGCACATCGTACTCGCATAGCTGGTCGATGGACCGCGTGTGCAAGCCTCAGGCAATGGAAAATCCGCAATGAATGACCGTATCCCTTCATGGTTCGACCACGCCATGGCCCAGCCGCGTCGATCTCACTTCACCGAAGGCGGCGGGGTGACTGTCCATTATGTCTCGTGGAACGCCGCAGACACCGGTAAGCCGCCACTTGTCTTCGCACACGGTTTTCTCGGGCACACGCACTGGTGGGACTTCATTGCGCCCTTCTTCACCGATCGCTTTCGCGTCTTTGCTCTGGATTTCCGCGGCATGGGCGAGAGCGCCTACAGGCAGGAATACAGCGCCGACGTTTTCGTGCGCGACCTCGTCGCTGTGGCGGATGCAATCGGCTCTGGACCGTGCGTCGCGGTGGGCCACAGTTTCGGCGGATCGCGTCTGCTCCAGGCGTGCGCGACCTTTCCCGACCGTCTCTCGCATGCAGTCGTGCTCGATTCGTATTTCATGCTACGCGGCGAAACCCTGCCTGCAGTGGAACGACGCCCGCCGCCCCGTCCCTATCCTGACTGGCATACTGCACTCAGTCGCTTTCGACTCATCCCGGAACAAGATTGCGAGCCGTGGCTGCTCGAGCATCTCGCGCGGACATCACTTCGTCAAACCGCCGACGGCTGGGTATGGCGCTTCGACCCGAAGTTGCGGAATCTCCAGCCGGTCGAAGGCGAAGAAGACCTGCTGACCCGCATCGCGGTTCCCGTCAGCTACGTTCACGCCGAGTGCAGCAGCGTGGTCTGCGCCGATCGCGCGCGCCGCATCGTAGCTGCGATTCCCGGCGCGAAGGGTCCGATCACGATGCCACGCGCAGGCCATCACATGATGCTTGACCAGCCACTCGCGCTGGTGAGTCTCTTGCGAGCCTTGCTAGCATGAATTCCAATCTGCGCGAATCGAAAACTGCGCCGTGGTCGGGCGGTTTGCCTCTTGCGGCCCTGATCGCGCGCGCCGTCGAAAAGCACGGCGCGACGCCACTCCATTTTCATACCCAGGGCGGTGCCTACACTTGCACCACCGAGTCCCTGCTGCACGACGCGAAAGAGATTGGCAAGGCACTCACAGCCATCGGTCTGCGTCGAGGCGACGTGATCGCGATACAGCTTCCCACACAGCGCGAAACTGCGCTTCTGTATCTGGCTGCACTGGAGATCGGTGCGGTACTCGTGCCGATCGTCCACATCTACGGTCCCGCCGAAGTCGGCTTCATCCTTCGACAATCCCGCGCCCGCGTTCTGTGCGTGCCCGATTTCTGGTCCCGAACCGACTACCTTGAGCGTGTCGCCGCGCTCGGCGACACGCCCGACCTCGAGCGCGTTATCGTCGTTGGCGATCGGGCGCCCTCGAACGGCATCACGTTCGGCGCACTGCAACGACTCGCCGCGACAACGCATGAACACCGCCCTGCTGACCCGCCAACGTCGGAAGACATTTGCCTGCTGCTGTACACGTCAGGAACGACAGCTTCGCCCAAAGGCGTGCAGCACTCTCATCGCACAGTAGGCGCAGAGTGGCAGATTCCGTTCATCGACGGGCCTGGGCCGTATCTCACGCCCTTCCCTGCTGGCCATATTGCAGGCTTCAATTTCCTGTTGCGTCCATTCATTACAGGCACCGAGATGGTGTTCATGGACCGATGGGACGCCTCGCTTGCCGCGCGACTGGTCGACGAGTATCGCGTGCGCCTCTCGGGTGGCACACCGTTTCATCTCCAGGGGCTCCTCGAAGCCGCCCGCCGCGACGGGCGCAGCCTGGCGTCCCTCGCTTCTTACGGTCTGGGCGGCACGGGTGTCACGCCGGAGCACGTCGCCATGGCCGATCGGGCCGGATTCGCGGGAACCCGCGCGTACGGGCTGACCGAGCATTCGACAGTGAGTGTCGGCTGGGCCGATTCGCCTTTTGATATCCGGGCCTGCACGGACGGTCGCATTCAGCCCGGCTCGCAGGTGCGCGTCGTCGACGAGTTGGACAGCGACCTGCCTGCCGGACGCGACGGCGAGATTCTGATCAAAGGACCGGAGCTGTTCGTCGGCTACACCGACCCGGCGCTCAATGCGGCCGCGTTCACTCACGACGGATGGTTCCGGACCGGCGATATCGGCCGTCTCGACGAAAACGGTTGCCTGACCATCACGGACCGAAAGAAGGACATCGTGATTCGCGGAGGAGAAAATATATCGTCGCTCGAAGTAGAGCGAGTACTTGCCACTCATCCGGCCGTGCGCGATGTCGCCGTCGTGGCGCAGCCAGACGCACGATATGGCGAAAGAGTCTGTGCGGTCGTCGTCTTGCACGAACGCACGTCGCTCGACCTGATCGCAGTCCAGACCCACTTTGCCGGCGCGGGCGTGGCGAAGCAAAAGACGCCCGAGCAACTTTGCATCGTCGCAGAGTTGCCGCGCACGCCTTCGGGAAAGGTGCGAAAAGGCGATCTGCGCAAGCAACTTTCCGCGTAGTAGCAAATCAGCTGGTGCTTATCGAGCGGAGCCGTCCCGGCGAGACTTGAAAAACCGATCTCGTTGCATTGATACCTGATCGGACGAAACGAGCCGATCGTAGATCGCACGCGCTGCGGCCATGCCGGCATCGAAATCGGGCGACTCGGCTGCGGCGGCGATGGCATCCAGACACTGGCTTTCTATTGCATCGCTACAGCCGAGGCGTGAGCGCGCTTCAGCGACAATGGAAACCGGATCGCCATCAGGCAATGGCAACCGGCGAATCAATGGCAACGATGTACCGCCTATCTTCTCACGCGCAAGCTCGATCGCAAGGCGCGACATTTCATGCTCATCGCCATCGACGATCCGGTCAAATAACGCGGTGCCCCGGAAGGTTCCTGCGCGCACGATTTGAGCACCAAGAATGAATTCGATCGACTTCGCGAAGCCCAGCACACGCGGCAAGCGCTGCGTGCCGGACAAAGGGATCACGCCGAGCTTGCATTCGGGCAGACCGATCTGCGCATTGTCCGCGACCACACGGTAGTGGCACACCAACGCGGTTTCCAGACCACCGCCAATGGCAAACCCGTGGATAGCGGCTACAACCGGCTTGTCGCTCGCCTCGATCACCGGATGAACGTGCAGCGACAACGCTGGCGAAGCTGTGGCCGCGGAAGTGCCGAACTCGCGAATATCACCTCCCGCGGAAAAGCCGCGTCCACTGCCATTGAGTACGATCGCGCGAACCCGCGCGTCGCGCCGGGCCGCTTCAAACGCGGCAACGAGTCCGCGACGGATGCCCAGACCTAATCCGTTGACTGGCGGATGGCTCATCGTGACGATAGCGATCTCGTCTTCTACACGATACTCGACGTCGGCGAAGCGATGCGGCTTGCAATGCGTCATCGGTTATCCGCTATGGCGTTCGACGATGGCGGGCACTGTGCGCCTAACGGTTGTTAGCGAGCCAGCTCGGCATATCCGCCGGCCACGGATCGGCATACACCGCGTGCACACCCATCGCGCTCGTGTAGGCCAGATTCAGTATGTTGCAAAACGCGATGAAAGCCAGCACCCGAAGCGCCGTGCGCACCGCTGGATGACACCCGACACGATCGACACCTCGCTCGATGGCCGTATATCCGTCTTCGTCGACGTTCAGCAGAAGGAAGGCCGACGCCACGAAAGCAGACGGAAACAGCAGGAACTCATAGACCGGAAACTGGTAGTAGTGACCGCCCCAGAAGGAGACACTCTGGAACGCACCCGGCCACGCGTCGAAGCCCATGAAGCGGCTGGCCGCGATGTCGAGCAAGCCCATTGTCATCCAGATGGCGGCAAAACCAGCGAGTGCGAGTCGTACGTTGCCCGCGCGGGGCCAACGCTTACGGACCGCGCGCATCGCCCACACCGCCACTACGGCGGTGCCTGTAAAGGTATAGAAGTAGCTTGGCGCGTCGATCAGGATAGGCTCGGCGATGCGAGCATGGGACGATTGCCAGAATGGAATGAAGCGGCACCAGCAGCCGTAGTTCAGCGCATAGGCGTTATAGGTGAACATCGGGCGAAGAAAGTCCAGCCACGGATCAAGCCAATATGCCGAGAGCCAACCGATCATCATCAAACGCACCGCATCGATGCGGCGACTTTTGACGATTCCGTAGACATACCAGATCGCTATGGGAATCAGGATCAGCACGCTGACCCACTGGTAATGGTCGATCGTCGCCTTCACGGATTCCGGTAGCGGGTCCGCGCCCAACTCGACGGGGCGGAAGTCCTCCGAACGAATCCATGCGACGTAGGTGCGGACTTGTGCAAAAGCGAAAAGCGCACCGAGTCCTGCCCACGCATACACGCTGGGCCAGGTTGTGCTGCGTCGAGCGACCATTTCCGACATGCTTTGCCTCCTACATTATTCCCCCGGCATTCACATTTCAGAATGTCGATCGCAAAACTGTACTCCTGCGGAAACGGCGACGTCAAGTGCGTGTCGCTCAACGCCTGGTGGATTATCGACCCATGAGATCATGAATCTCGTGATCGAGTGCCGCCATCGCGAACCGGGGCGCGACTGCACAATTGTTGACTTCGACCTGCCACTCCACCGGATTCACGAGCCAGAAGAACAGCCCATAGACGATGTGGCGCCGGTAGGCATCTAGCGCGCTTTCAAGTGACGGCGGGTTGTTGACGCCGTGAAAGGCGAGCCGCTCAAGATAGTATTCGAGCAACGCCCGCTCCCATCTCGGCCGATCCGCGATATCCAGAGCCGATATCAGGAAGTACGTGACGTCATGAGCCCACGGTCCGCGTCGATATGACTGCCAGTCGAGAAAGCCGGGCGTGCCGTCGCGGTCGAAATACAGGTTTCCGAGGTGAACATCGCCATGGAGAAACGTCATCGGCCCGATGCGGTCGAAAGCGCGCAGATCGAGGAGCGCCCGCTCCATCCAGTCACGATCGTGAAACCGCTTTGGCACGGCGGCCCCGCGCGGCAACTGTGTATAGCGGGCGAACACCTCGGGTTTCAACTGGCCCCAGTGATAGGTGCCGGACTCGCCATCGGGCAGCGGGTCTTGCGACGCGAGCCACGCCAGTTCGCCATCGCTTTCGAGCGCAGGCGATTGCCAGAACTGCGCGTGCCACCGCGCTTGCGCGTCCAGGTTTGCCGCCGCCTGCGCAAACGTCAGCGTCCGCTGCACGCGACAGAACTCCACTTCCCGTGAACGTAGATCCTCGAGGATCACGATCGACTGCCCGCTTCGACTTTCGGTCTCTGCATAGAAGCAGGCAGGCACATTTGCACGCAAGCAGGGATGGACTTCCTTGAAGAACTTCGCCTCGTATTCGTATATGTAGGCGTTCAAGTTCCGGTACTCGGGAACGAAACCGCCCTTGACGATCAGAGACTCCGGCAAGCCAAGCTCGCGCCCTGTTGCGTTGTAAGCAAGATGCACCCTGACTTTGGTAGCCGTGCCGTACATCACGTCGTCGATGGCCAGTGATTCGACCGCCACCCCTTCATGGCTGCGCGCGAGCGCCGACGTCAGCCACGAAGGGGTGATGTCCTCAACCTGCAAAGGAAGCGTGCCGGTATCTGGCTGCGGTCGCTGCGATTCCATCTGGGCGGGGCTTCTTTTCGCAACATTCATCTTGGCACCTTCCTGTGAGGTTGTATGTGCGTTCGTGCCGACATCATCATTGGCGGACCGACGTTCTCCACGCGCATGTTGCGCGGCACGTCTGAAGACCCGCAACGAGGGAAATCCCGGCTGGTATTATCGTTGCGTTTTTAGAACGATGTGCGTATTTTCGCTCAACCCGTTTCGACGAGGCCCGCTAGCACCGCGCTGAGTCGCTTCATTCCTGCCGTTCAAAAAACGACACACGGCCCCCTGGAGACAACTCGATGACCACATCCTTGCTTGAGCGGCTATACGGCATCAGCGGAAAAATCGCTGTCGTGACTGACAAGGGATGCAATTCCAGCATCGATATCGCCCCTGTGCTGGCCGAGGCTGGCGCACGGGTCGTAGTCGCCGATCACAGCGCAGCGCACATGCAATCGGTCGTCGACAAAATCGTTTCGGCGGGCGGCGAAGCAATCGCTATCGAGGCAGACGTGGAACGTGAAGCCTCCGTGATTGCGTTGTTCAATCAGGTCAGCGCAGCCTGGGGTAGCCCGGACATCGTGGTCAATTGCGCGGCCATGACCAATAACGGGCCGCTTACGGAGTTCTCCGAAGCCGCCTGGGACGAAGTGATGGCGATCGACCTGAAGTCTGTGTTCTTTTGCATGCGAGAAGCGATCAAGCACATGCTCGCCGCGGGCCGGGGTGGACGCATCGTGAACGTGACTACCATGGGAGCCACGCATGCCGTACTGAATGGCAATGGCGCCTACGGTGCCGCGCGAGCGGGCGTAGCGGGATTAGTGCGCTCCGCAGCGCTGGACTATGCCCGCGACCAGATTCTCGTCAACTGCGTGCTTCCCGGTGCAGTGCCCGGCAAGGTTCAGTTTCATCCGGATATGCAGGCTCGCCTGAAAACAGCAAAGCTCACGGGACCCGGTACGGATGCGGAGCGACGTCTGCCGCTGGGATGGGGCGATCCCGCCGATATTGCCGCCGCGGTGCTGTACCTCGCAGGGCCGTCAGGCCGCTACATGACGGGCCAATCGATTACGCTCGACGGCGGATTTCTGATTAGCTGAAGACGTCCGCACCCAATCATCTTCACTGTCTGGTGAATTCCGATGAACTACCAACGATTGGGCCACAGCGGCAAGACTGAAGCGAACCGAACAGCGCGACCTTCATTGACACTCAAAACGGAGCATTCCATGTTTAGTGAAACACAGATCGGCGCGCACCTCGCGAAGAGGTTCAATCTCGCGGGCAAGACCGCCGTTGTTACCGGCTCTGCGCAAGGTCTCGGTCGCGAGATTGCGCGACTGCTCGCCGAGGCCGGCGCCAAGGTCGTGATTGCCGACTTGAACCCCGATGCCGCGTCCGCAACAGCGTCGGATATCGATGCGGACGGCGGCATTGCAATGCCATGCAAAGTCGACGTGGCCGACGAAGCATCCGTCAAGGCACTATTCGCAGCCGTCGATACGAAGTTTGGCGGTGTCGACATTCTGATCAAACAACGCGGCGCACCGTTCGAAGGCCGAATTCTTTGAAATGTCCGTCGAACAATGGGACCAGATGCAAGACGTCACGCTGCGGGGCACGTTCCTGTGTTGCCGAGAGGCTATCACGCGCATGAAGGCGAATGGCGGCGGCTCGATCGTCAACATCTCCTCCGTTGGCGCACTGCGACCCACGCTGTGGGGCGTCAACGCCCATTACGACGCCGCGAAGGCCGGCGTGGACAGCCTCACGCGATCACTGGCCAGCGAGTTCGCGGCCGACGGAATCCGCGTCAATTCAATCCTTCCGGGCGGCATGGCCAGCGAGGGGGGCAAGAACATCAGCGCGACGTTCAAGATTCGAGGGCCGATCGTAGGCGCAGGACGGATTCCGATGGGACGAATGGCCGCCCCGATCGAGGTTGCACAGAGCGTATTCTTTCTCGCAAGCCCTGCCGCAAGCTATGTCACCGGGCAGATCATCGCCGCGGACGGCGGCTTCACGGTCAGCTAGGACTAGTCGTCCGGTTACCCGTTTCGCAAATCTGACTGCAACCGTTATTCGTTGAATCGAACCGGGCGGCAGGTGATCTTCGCGCTTTCCGTCATCCCGGCATTTGCGCTGATGAGAAGCCTGGGGTTGGTTTCCAGACACATTCGCGCGTCGTGAATGGCGTCGATGCGTGCGCTGCGGCCGGCTTTGCTTTTTTCCGACGCCGTGAATTTCCATGCTAATGGTGCTTACGGCGCTCCGCGAAATAGTAATTCATTAAGCATGAAGCAGTATTTTTTACACGATTTTTTTATATAAAAAATTAGAAAACGCGCTTGATTTTTCACATTTGTTCAGACAACATCAATTCGCCGGACATTGCGCCGAACCACCATTAAATGCGATTGATTTCAGCAGCTTAGCTGACTGCGTCCTGTCGTGTATGTCGCATTGTCGCCGACATTTAAACGTCAATTCGTCATGCATTTCCAAATGCAGGAGGTTCTATGTCCATCGAAAAACGTATCTTTCATTTACCTAACTCGCTTAAAGTACAAGTCGAATCGCATATTTTTGAAGTTGGTCGTAAAACCGTAATACTGGTGAATGGCGCTTTAGCGACAACTGCGTCGTTCGGACAGACAATCAAGTATCTCGGCGAGCGATATAACGTCATTTGCTTCGACCTGCCTTATGCGGGGCAATCAAAGCAGCACAATCGGGCCGGTTCCCTCCTGACGAAAGAGGACGAAGTCGAAATCCTGCTGCACCTGATTCAACACTTCGAGCCCCGCTTCCTGTATTCCGTGTCTTGGGGAGGACTCGCGTCATTGCTCGCGCTGGCGCGGCAGCCTGCTTCTATCGAGCGGGCGGTAATCGGCTCCTTCTCACCGTTTCTCAACGATGCGATGGTCGCCTATGTGACGCAGGCGAGGCACCTGCTCAATGCGGGCGAGAATCTGCAAGCCGCGCAACTGCTGAACGACACCGTGGGCAAACATCTGCCGCGCATACTGAAACTCTTGAATTACCGCTATCTGACGAGCCTGCCGAAGGAAGAGCAACGCCAGGTCGCCTTTCACGTCGAGCAGATACTGGCGTTAAGGGCCGAAACGTATCTGGATCAATTGGCGAACATCCGCTGCAGGGTGAAGTTCATCAACGGCGAGCTCGACGAATACACCACTGCGCACGACATTCGCACCATGGCGCGCTATGTCCGTCACGCGCAGTTCGCGACCGCACCGAACACCGGGCATTTCCTTGAACTCGAAGGGCGGGCACAGGCCGCCACGATGCGCGACGAAATTCTCGGCTTCTTCGGCGTCAACCAGGAGTTCGATCGTTCACGGCTCGACGCGCTCTCGCCCGCGGCAGAAGCGCAAACGTTTGCTCACTCGGGACTGAACGTCGAATTCGGGAGCGGAAAATGACGATCTATCACACGCTTGCCGTCCTCGGCCCATGGGCCGTCTGGGTCGCCTACTGGATGAAAGCATCGTCCGGTGTGAAGAAAACCCTAAAACGCGAGGATCGACTTTCACGCACGCTTCAGTCGATCCCGCTGATCATCGGCTGTGCGCTGATTGTGTTGCCGGACGGCGTCGCCATCTCGAGTCCGGCGGCCGCTCATTTCGATTTGCAGCAATGGATCGGCCTCACGATCGTTGTCGCCGGTCTCGCTTTCTCGGTGTGGGGCCGTCGCCATCTCGGGCCTAACTGGAGCGTGTCGGTCACGCTGAAAGCCGACCACGAACTCGTCCGCAGCGGTCCTTACGCGCTCGTGCGCCATCCGATCTACTCAGGTTGCCTGCTGGCGATTGCCGGCGCCGCGCTCGTCAACGGACAATGGCGCGGCGTGATCGGCTTCGTACTGATCTTCGCTTCGCTCGCGTACAAGGTGCGCGTCGAGGAACAGTGGCTCTCCGAGTATTTCGGCGCGCCGTACCGTACCTATCGCGAGGAGGTACGGGCCCTCGTGCCGTGGCTCTATTGAGGAGCCGCAAGCAAACCATGGCACAAATCGTCATTACTGCAATCGGCTCGGCAGGCGACGTTCATCCGTTCATCGGCATTGCGCGAACCCTGGCAGAACGCGGACATCGGATCGTGTTCTGCACGCATCCGCAATTCGCCGCGCTCGCGGCACAACACGGCTTCACGTTCGTGCCGATTGGTACGTGGGACGAGTATGCGCGGGCGATTGCAAGCCCGGCGCTGTGGAATCCGCGGACCTCGTTTCGCACGCTATGGACCGTCATCGCACCGACTATCCGCCCTCACTTCGATGCGCTCGCCGCGATCGCGACCCCCGACACCATACTGGTCGGCTCGTTGTGGGCGTTCGCCGCGCGTCTGATGCAAGAGGTTCATGGCACGCCCTACGTATCGGTCCAGGTGTCGCCTTCGACGCTGCTTTCCGCGAGCGCTCCTCCCACGCACAAGCGTCTGACCGTGCCGTTGTGGCTGCCGCTGCCCGTCAGGGCAAAGTGCATGGAAATGATCGAAAAAGGCGTGCTCGACAAGGCGTGCGGACCTGCTCTGAACGACGTCCGGGAAAACCTTGGGCTTGCGCCCGCGAGCCGCATACTCGGTGAGTGGCTGCACTCGCCCGACGGCGTGCTGTGCCTGTTCCCGGACTGGTTTGCCCCTGCTCAACCCGACTGGCCGCGCAATCATTTCATGGCGGGCTTTCCCCTCTTCAACGATGTAGCGCCCAACGCCCTCGACGACGAACTGCGCGCCTTCGTCGCCTCGGGCGAACCTCCGGTCGTGTTCACGCCAGGCTCCTCGCGGATCGACGAGCGGACCTATCTGGGCGCCGTCGACGAAGCCGTGCGCCGCACGGGTGCCCGCGCGATCGTGCTGGCCGGCACCGCCGCAGCGCGGGCGCTCGCGCGCCGCGACGTGCTGGTGCGCGACTTCGTACCCTTGCGAATGCTCTTGCCGCACTGCGCGGCCATGGTCCATCACGGCGGCATCGGCACGGCGGCGCTCGCATTCGCGGCTGGCATTCCACAGGTCGTCACCCCGTTCGCGCACGACCAGTTCGACAATGCGCAGCGCGTCGCGAAAAGCGGCTGCGGCCTTCGCATCGACAGTCCTGCAAGCGGCAAGGCGCAGGCCTCGGCACTCGTGCGCGTCACCACGGACAAGCTCGTGACGGCCCGTTGCACGATCGCCAAACGGCTCATCGACGCAGCGCCCGACGCCTGCGAGGCGGCCGCGCGATACATCGAACGCTGCGCAGATCAGCGCGGCGGCCTCAGCATCCGTTCGGTCGCCTGAACGGCTTCGGGAAATACCGTCCACATGAGCACTTCAAGAGGCATGGCCATACAGGACGTCGGCGGCCGCGACGCCCCGCCACTGCGCGGCGCGTGGCTCGCGTTGCTGACCTTCGCGCTCTCGCTCGCCACCTTCATCGAGGTGCTCGACTCGACGGTCACGAACGTCGCCGTGCCGTCCATCGCCGGCAGCCTCGCCGTGTCGAATTCCCAGGCGACGTGGGTCATCAGCTCCTATTCGGTCGCGGCGGCTATCGCGATTCCGCTGACGGGATGGCTGTCGCAGAGGATCGGCGAAGCGCGTCTTTTCGTCTGGTCCGTGCTGCTGTTCACGCTGACGTCGCTGCTATGCGGCATCGCCGGCAACCTGGAACTGCTCGTTCTATGCCGCGCCATGCAGGGACTCTTTTCAGGTCCGATGGTGCCGCTGTCGCAGGCCATCCTGTTGCGCTCGTTTCCGCCGCAAAAGCGGGTGCTCGCGCTTGCACTCTGGGCAATGACGGTGCTGCTCGCGCCGATCTTCGGTCCGGTGCTCGGCGGCTGGATCATCGATCAATTCTCCTGGCCGTGGATCTTCTTCATCAATCTGCCGATCGGCCTGTTCGCCTTCGCGGCCTGCGCCGCGCTGTTGCCGCGCGAGCGTCCGGATGCCCGGCAGCCGCCGATCGACATGATGGGTATCGTGCTGCTCGTCGTCGGCGTGGGCGCACTACAGGCGGTGCTCGACCTCGGGCGCGACCACGGCTGGTTCGACTCGCCGCTGATCGTTGCGCTGTCGTTGATCGCCGCGCTCGCGCTGGTTTGCCTGTTGATCTGGGAGTCGGCTGAACCTTTTCCCGTCATCGACCTCGACCTGTTTCGCGATCGCACTTTCTCCTTCGGCGTCGCGATCATTTGTCTCGGGATGGTCAGCTTCTCAGTAATCGGCGTCATCTTCCCGCTGTGGCTGCAAACCGTGATGGGCTACTCCGCGTTTCAGGCCGGACTGACCGTTGCGCCGCTCGGCATCCTCGCCCTCGTCTTTTCCATGCTGATAGGGATTTTTCTGGACCGGTTCGATGCCCGCGTCGTGACATCGTTCGGCTTTCTCGTGTTTTTCGCGGTGCTGGCATGGGACGCGCACTTCACGCTGACGATGTCTTTCTGGCAAATCGTCACGCCAACGTTTATTCAAGGTATCGGCCTGCCTTGCTTTTTCATTCCGCTGAGCGCAGCGATTCTGTCGCGCATTCCCAACGAGAAGCTCGCTGCCGCATCGGGCCTGTCGAACTTCCTGCGCACGCTGTCCGCCGCGCTCGGCACCGCCCTCAGCGTGACCTGGTGGGACAACCGCGCGGCACATCACTACGGCACACTCGCGCAATCTGTCACGCAGGCATCCGAGGGCACCGGCCTTTTCACGCGGTCGCTGCAAACGCTCGGATTCGGCGCCAACCCATTGGCGGCCATCCGCGATGTCGTTCAGCAACAGGCGTACATGATGGCGACCAACGACCTGTTTTACATGGCGAGCCTCGTGTGCCTCGCGCTCGCGGCGCTGATGTGGGCCACCAAACCCTGGCGCGGCGTATCGGCCCAACGCGCCGGACATTAATACTCCTGACAGGGTGACGATCATGAGCCAGACGATCTCCTCTCCCGGCGCTGCGGCCAGCGCCGGTTACGCAGTGCCGCTGCTCGGTGCGCTGGTGGTGTTGTACCGCCCAACTTCCGAGCACCTGACTCACCTGCTGGAACTCTGCGCGCACGGCACGCCGTTGCTGGTCGTCGACAATTCGCCGGCGGCCTCCGGCGCGTTGGCCAATGCGCTGAACGCGCACGGCGCGGAGTATCTCTGCAACGCGAATCGTGGCGGCATTGCCGGTGCTTATAACCGGGGCCTTGCGCGGATGTTCGAACGCGGCCTCGGCGCCGTCGCGCTATTGGATCAGGATTCGCAGGTGAGCACCGATTACTTCCGGTTGATGCTCGAGTCATGCAAGGCGCTCGGCCCACGAGCTTTCGCGATCGGACCGCGTATTTACGACGAGAACGTCAGGCACTTCCTGCCGCAGATGGTTAGCAACGGCTTTTCGATCCGCACGCTGGTGTTCGAAGCGGACGCATCCTTGCAGCCCTGCTCCTTTCTGCTGTCCTCCGGTTGCGTGGTCTCGCGCCTCGCGTACGAGCGCCTCGGTGCGTTCGCGGAAGCGCTGTTCATCGATCACGTCGACACCGAATATTCGTTGCGCGCAC
>NZ_JBNDLZ010000001.1:0-610386 GCF_050436325.1 Paraburkholderia lebeckiae | reverse complement strand
CACTAAATTAGGTGACACCTTGGCGCGGCAACTGGGCAGTTCACCCTTGACGCCCACCGCGCACACTCACCGAAATAGACCTATGACACCCGAGTCGAACAGAAAGGGAAAAGCCGCACGCGGCAAGAAATACAGTCTCCGACGCTGGATCGTCGACTGGACTATCGAGCCGGCTGCCATGCCAGGCTATGTCAACCTGTCACTGCTAGTGGCTTCCGAGTCGGACGAGAGCGTCCGCTCGTCCACCAACCGACACTACCTGATGCAGCAGGAGCGGATAGCGGACCTGATCCGTGAACTCACGTGGACGCTGGAGCACTCAGATGCAAGCCGGGCGCTCGAGGAGCAGGCGCTTGCGGAAGGTCCGCAGGTTTCCGCAGAGCCCGCCTCAGGTTCGGGCGACGTGGAAAAAGACCAGCCTGATCTGCTGTCGAGCCACTTTTCCCTCGGCGCGTACGGCCTTGTTGGTAATTAGTCGACCCTGAACCATCTTATGGTCGGCCAGCCATGCAGGCATAACGAATGAGCCAGCAGGTCGCTATGCTGTCGCTGCAAGCGCCATTTCCTGTCCTGGTCACCGCCGCTGGCGACCGGGCCGGGATTCTCTTCCTTGGATTCTTGGCGTCGACTGTCCACAACCCGCATACGCGGCGCCCGTACGCGCGCGCCGCCAGCGGATTCCTCGGCTGGTGCGCCGTCGTTGGTGCGTCATCGATCACCGCCATACAGCCGCAGCATGTCGCCACCTGGATCGAACTGCAGACCCAGACGTGGCCTGCAGCGACCGTCAGGCTGCAGCTCGCCGCGATCCGCCCCTGTTCGACTGGATCGTAGCCGGCGAGATTATCTTGACGAATCCGGCTGCGTCGGTGCGCGGACCGGGGCATTGGCGATGCGGGTCGCGGTAGTCGAGCTCGATAATATTGGGTGGTCATAGAGTTTCAGCGCGTGTTTGCAGCAAACCGCCAATTTCTTTCCCTCGAATTGGCGGTCCCTCCTATTTGCCCGGTAGGGCAATTCATGGGTCAGGATTTTTTTTGGTTCCGTTTCTCTGCCAACCCTCGCCAATTAAATATCCCGGCGAGAGGCACGTGGGTATTTGATACTTTGTGCGCGCCATCACAAAACGACTTGAGTACTCGTCAGACAATCCATCGGCGTTCCAGTTGGATAAGGCAAGATATGGCTTGGCTCTGGGGGTTTTCAAGCTATGTCGTAATTGCTAGTTCAGCTGCGACGAAACCACATGTGTGTTAACGGAACCAATTGGAGCTATACATGGCTGCACCCTCAGCAAATGCTATTCAGGCGGTACAACAAGCCTACCTGGCCTATTACGGCCGCCCGGCTGATCCAGAAGGTCTGGTCTTTTGGGCAACCCAGGTGGACAAAGCTGGCAGCATGTCTGCGGTCATCAACGCGTTCGGCACTTCGGCCGAATCCACTGCACTGTATAGCGGTGGGAATGACTCCGCTTACATCAGCCATATCTATCAAACGCTGTTTGGTCATGGGCCCGACACTGCGGGCCTTGCTTTCTATGTGAACGCCCTCGCAAACGGTACATTTACGCTTGCATCGATTGCACTGAACATCTACAACGGCGCGCAGTCCACCGATGCAGCGATTCTGAACGCCAAGTATGCCTACGCGACTGCGTTCACCCAACAGGTGGAACAATCGCCGACGGCACAAGCTGCCTACTCGGGTACGGCAGCAGCGAACACTGCGCGCGCGCAACTTGCAACCGTTGTTGATGCGACGTCGGAAACGACGGCAGCGAACAACCTGCCGACAGTGTTGGCAAACATCGGCGCAAGCGCGCAGGCGGTCACGCTCACTACTGGTGCGGATACCGTCACTGGTTCGGACATCGTGGGTTCGCTGACGCCGTACAACACCGATGGCAAGGGCCCGACGCTGAACTACAACGACGTCATCACGGGCGCTGCCGGCGGCACGAACAACACGCTGACGCTGAACGACGACTATGCCGCGGCCAACGATGTCATTCCGCTCGGCGCTTCGATCAGCAACATCCAGAACATCGTGCTGCAGACCCAAGGCAATGCGGGCGGCGGTGCCACGTTCAATACGGCCAACGTCGCAGGCGTGGAGAACCTGACGGTGACCTCGGGCGGTACTGGTACGGACAACATTCAGGCAGCCAGCACAACGGCAATCAACGTCACTCACCAAAGCGGTAGCGGTACGGTCAAAACGCTCGGCGGCAGCACGGTCACCGTGAATACGAACGGTGCAGGCGTGGCTATTGGCAGCCTTACGCTGGCCAATGCCAACCCGACCGGCGCCATCGTCGTGACCGAAGCTGGTGTGGGTAACTCGATCATCTACGGTGGTACGACCGTCAACGTCACCGATACGGCGCCGACCGGCTCGATCATTGTTGGCACGAACCAGACCTCGGTTTCGCCGGCCAATGCGACGGGCGCTGTGACGATCAACGCCACGACCGGTAACCCGAATGGTGTTGGCGTAGCGATCACTGACTTTGGCGGTACGGACGTCACCATCAACTCGGCTGGCGGCGTCGTTACCGTTGGCGGGTTTGCTGGTGTCAGCGGCATCGTTGCGAGCGGCACGGCTGCAGTGGTTGCACCGACCGGCAACATCACGATTAACGACACCGCCGCTGTGCCCCTGAGCTATGCTCCGGCGACGAATTCGGTAGCTGGCTTCCCGGCGGCCGTCACCGTCGTCGGCGGCAACAATGTCAGCATTACGACTAACGCGGGCAGCGTGTCGGTAGGCGCGGCCAACTTCAACGGATCGGTCGCGGTTGCAGGTCAGAACCCGGCCGGCAATGTCACCGTGGTTGACACCGCTTCGGTCAGCACGATTGCAGCAAGCAATGCCGCAGACGTCACTGTCTACGGTGGCGCGAACGTCAACGTAACGGACGCTGGCGGTGCAGTCACCATCGGTAACGTGAACGGCAATAACGTGGTCGCCCCGAGCGGCACGGTCACGGTCACGGACACATCGCAGCTGGCGTTTGACCGCGTCCTCGACACGCAAAACCGCGTAGTCAGTGTTACGGGCGGTACGACCGTCAACGTCACGACAAATGCCGGTAGCGTTGTAGTTGGTGGTGCGGGGTCTGGCGTCGCTGGCAGCCAGTCGACGGGCGCAGTGACGGTTGTGGATTCGTCGCTGGGTAGCGTTTCGGTCTATGGCGGCACCAATGACACCATCACCGCTGCAGGCGGTGTGGTCACGGTCGGCAACTCGACGGCCCTGACGAACGCGACCGGCAACGTTGCCGTGACGCAATCGGCCGTTGAAACCGGTGGTCAGTTCGGCTCGACCGTCGCGGTCAACGGCGGCGTGAATGTCACCGTCAACACGACGGGCGGCAGCGTTACCGCTGGCGCGACCGCCACGCCGGTCACCGGCGCAGTGGCGACCACCGACACGTTTGTCGGCACCAATACCGATGCATTCACCGTGGTTGGCGGCACGACAGTCGCAATCAACACGACGGCTTCGAACGGCAGCGTTTCGGTCGGCAACGTTGCACCGAAGCTGAACGTGGCGGGCACCGCGCTGCTGAACGGTACATCGTTCGCAAGCGGCAACGTGACCATCGTCAACGAATCGCTGGCGGGTACGACGGCTGCGGGCGCCGCGAACGTGTTCGGCACCGGCACCGATATCGTCAACACCAACGGCGCAACGTCCGTGTCGATCACGGGTGCAAGCTCCGTTGCCATCACTGACGAGCAAACCACCCTGGCAACGGGTGGCGCGGGCGCAGGCAAGGCAATCGGCACCAGCACGCTGGCAACGGTCGCCCTCGACGGCATCTCGGGCAACGCGACCATCACCAGCGGCGCACTGACGAACCTGTCGATCGCCGATAGCTCCGCAACGACAGCCACCGCAGTGACCGTCAACGAAGCAGGTGCACACGCACTGGCACTGACGCTGGCAAACGATGCGGTGACCAAGGTCCTTGGTCAAGCGAGCGTGACCGACGCAACCGCTACGAGCATGACGATCAGCACCACCGGTACGGCAGCATCGGCCGTGGCTCTGTCGGCTGCAAAAGCGACTACGCTGACGTTCAACAATGCAGCTGCTGTGAGCACGGCCACTTCTGTTGCGAACCCCACCAACACCGCGGCTGTCACGTTGATTTCTGACGCGGCGCTGACGACGGTCACGGCTACGGGCGCAGGCGCACTGAACCTCGGCGATCTGTCGGGCTTCGGCAAGCTGACCACGATCGATGCAACGAAGTCGACCGGCGGTGTGACGGTGGGCATCAATGCCACGGTTACCAGCTTCAATGGTGCGGGCAGCTCGGGCAATGACACGGTCACGCTGTCGGGCAACAGCACCGTGAACGCAGCCACCCCGACGACCAACGACACGATCGTCGGCGGTTCGGGCGTCAACACCCTGGTGGCGAACTACACCGGCAACATCCTTACGGACGTCGCGCTGGGCAACAACGCCAGCATCAAGGGCTTTACTAACCTGGCGATTGGTACGGCGGGCTCGGGCACGTTCGACGCCAGCGGCTTCTCCGGTCTGTCGCTGGGCGATACGCTGGGCGCTGTCTCGTTCCAGAACGTGGCTGCAGGCGCCACGCTGTCGCTGACCCCGGCGATCAACGCGGTGGCGGATACGCTCGCGGCGGTGACGTACACGCTGAAGACCTCGACCGGCTCCAACGACACGCTGTCGCTGAATGTCGGCACGGACGGCACGACGCAATACAAGAGCGGCACGGTCCTGCCGACGGCCGGTAGCAACTCGATTACCGCAACCGTAATCACGACCGGCATCGAAAACCTGAAGGTCAACAGCCTGGGCTACGTCAGCCCGGCTGGCACGGCTACGGGGAGCGTGAACGTCAACTCGGTGACGATCCAGGACACGGCTGCCAAGACGGTGACCGTGACGGGCGACCAGAACCTGGTTCTGACGCTGCAAACGGATGCAGCTGCTGCCCTGACCTCGGCCACCAGCGTCGTGACGACGATCAACGCCTCGGCAGCAACTGGCGCGGTCGATGTCACCAATGTGCCGCTCGCGCAAGCTGGCGGTACGGTAACTGGCGGCAGCGGTTTGTTGACGGCCAGCGGCGCAATCAACGTTGCAGGTTCGACCAACGCAGTTGTCGCAGTTGACTCGATCACCACGGGTGCGGGCGGCGGCGTGATCACCGTTGGTGCAGGTGGCAGCTGGGTAGCAAACGCTACTGCGACTGCAAATGGCGCTTACGGTGCAGGTAGCGAAACCATTAACCTGGCGGCGTCGACGGGTGTGGTCGATACGATCGTGGTGGCGAATGGTGCTGTGTCGACCTTCAATGGAACGAAGGGTGGCGTCAACGGCTTCCAGGTCACGACCAGCGCGAAGACCAGCGACAAGTTGACCTTCGGCACAGTGGCTACGCCGGTTGCCAAGACCGCGCTGGCCAACGTTGCGGCTCCCGTGGCTGTTTCGACGGTGACCAATGCACAGAGTTCGGCTTACTCGATTGACAGCACCGGCGCGCTGTTCACGGCCCTTGCGAACCTGACCTACACGGCATCGAACGGTGTGATCACGTTCAGCGCCACGGGCGGTCACCAGCTGTCGGACTTCACGTCGGCGCAACTGGTCAGCGCAGCGGAAATCATCCTGAACGGCACGGGCGGCAACCTGGTCGCAGCCTTCTCGACCGGTGGCAACACCTATGTCGTGACGGACGACGGCGCACAGACGCTCGCGACCACTGGTGGTAATGGCACTACGATTCCCGGGACTGCTACCCACCAGAACCTCGACTCGATCACTGACCTGGTCGGCGTGACAGGTGTGACGGGCTTCGGTGGCACGGCAGCCGCAGGCACGGTCGTTGCAACGGACGTGACGAACGTTGCCGGCTTCAAGTCGGTGTCGGGTACGACGGCTCTGGTCTATGACGAAACCGGCTTCTCGCACGTGGGTCTCGGCCTCGGCGCTGTCGAGTCGGCCGGCGTGGCGCAGGCAGTCGGCTCGACGTCGACCACGCTGAACAACCTGGCAGCTTCGGCCCTGATCGACGTCGCATCGGGTCTCACGGGCGGCAACCTGACGGTCACGCAGCTCGGCACGGCCGGTTCGGACAGCCTCACGCTGAACTTCCAGGATGCAGGTGGTGTTGCCAGCACGTTCGGTACGGTGACGCTGAACGGTGACAACGCACTGACGATCAATGCCGCTGGCAACGAAACGATCACGTCGCTGGTCGACAGCGGTAACACGCTGGCAACCATCAACGTGACGGGTGGCGGCAACGTTGTCATTCACGGCGTCACCGATACGGCACTGACGTTGGTCGACGCAAGCGGCGGCGTGGCGGGCAACAGCGGTACGCTGACCCTTGGCGATACGACTGCGCTGTCGCAGGCTGGTCTGACGATCAAGGGTGCCCTGGGTGGCGACACCATCTTCGCTAGCGGAGCGGGTGACGTCATCACGATCGGTGATGCGACTCACACGGCCTCAGGCAGCTTTACGATCGCCGCCAATGGCCTCGCTGACACTATCACGGTGACGAATGGCGCAAGCACCAACACTACCCTGATTGCCGCAGCAGCAAGCGGCGATACGATCAGTGTCGATGCGGGTTCCAACACCCTCGGTGGCGTTCTCAGTGGAGGTTTCATCTCCGGTTCGCTCGGTAGCGGCGATACGATCAACCTGGGCAATACGACCGGTGCGGATACCCTCTGGGTTGGTGGTAGCTCGACGGTGAACCTTGGCACGACGGCTACGCCGTTCGGTGGCACGGCAAACGTGGTGGTAACCGGCGATCTGACGGGTGGTACTTCGGCAGCGTATGCCCAGACGGTGATCAACGGTGCAGCTGCGCCGGGGTTCGGTCACCTGAACATCGCGTTCGGCAACCTCACTGCAGCAGGTGGGGCGCTGACTGAAGGGTTCGCAGGTGGTGGCACTACTAGTACCGCTTCGCAGGTAAATGTGGCGTCGGCAACGACGCTGGCGCAGGCACTGGATCTGGCCGTTAGCCAGGCTTCGGTGATGAACGCGCAGAACGGTGGTAGCGCTACAACCGTCGCCAACGGCGTACTGCAACAAAAGGCCGGCACGGGCCTGATCGATTACTTCCACTTCGCAGGTAACACCTACGTCGTCGAAGTGAACAACGCCAGCTCGGCCGCTGCAGCTCACACTGCACTGGGCGCCGGTGACGTGGTGGTTCAGTTGACGGGCAACGTCGACCTGACCGGTGCTAGCATCGCCGCAGGCAGCCACATCCTGACGGTGCACTAAAGCATAACGCTACGCTCTGACAGGTAGCTGTTGACAGACCCCGCCCCTCACAAGGGGGCGGGGTTTTTTAAACCAGGATTCAAACTGTTTAATTCAAGAGATAGAAATGGCTGAAATTACGATTGACGACGTCGCATACGAAATCGACGCCCTGAGCGACGCCGCGAAGCAGCAGCTCGCCAACCTGCAGGTCACCGACGCAGAAATCCAGCGCCTGCAATCCCTGCTGGCGATCGCCACGACCGCGCGTGTGGCCTACGCGGCGGCACTGAAGAACGAGCTGCCGGCAGCGTTTTCGCACTGAACGCTTTCTGTCCAGTTGGCGTGGCCGGGCGACGACGCCTGTTTCGCGGCAAATAAATTCAATGAACGTGTCCATGGCGCAATGTCGCCAGGAACGCGGTGCGCCTGACCTGGCGTACCGGAAGATGTGAGAGCAGCAAATGATCAAGGTCCCGATTACGCTTTCTTTGTGCGCGTCGCTCGCCGCGTGCGGGGGAGGCATGTCCAGTTCATCACCGCTGTCCGTACATCAGCAGGCAGCCGCCGAAGGTCTGTATAGCGGGACCAGTGCCGCAAACGAGCGCATTACTGGCGTCGTGCTGGAAACCGGCGCGTACTACGTGTTCTTCGGACCACCCGGCGGCGCAGCCGGGGTGGCCGGTGTCGTGACCGGCACCGGGATCTCGGACGGGGGCACGTTCTCGTCGTCAGACGGGCGTGCTTTCGACATGCTGAATCACAGCGTAACCAGCGCCTCGCTCTCAGCCACCTACGTGGCGAAGCAGTCGCTGGACGGAAGCGTCTCGATCAACGAACATAGCCCGTCTTTCACTTCGGCCTACAACACCCTGTACGACCAGGCACCGTCGATGACCTCGCTCGCTGGCGCCTGGTCCGGCCAGGCCGCGAGTACAGGCGGGCTCGAAACTTCCTCGCTGACCGTCTCGGCCAGTGGCGCAATCAGCGGAACGACCTCGACCGGATGTGCGTTCACGGGAGAACTGGCGCCGCATGGCAACCACGGCGGCGTCTACGACATCAGTCTCTCGTTTGGTGCGGCACCCTGCCCGTTCGCAAGCTCGTCGCTGTCGGGCATCGCGGTGTTCGATCCGGCTGCGATGACGCTGGTCGCTGCCGCGCCCGATGCTACCGGTACGGACGGCGTTCTGATCAGCGCCCAGATGGAGCGGCCTGTCGTCACGCCCCACTACCGCGGGCCCACAGTAACCCCGACTGCATCCTGAAGGCTTCCGGAAGAAAGCACGTCAGGTCAGAACACCCACCCATTACGAGCAAAATCATGTCCCCCCACTTGCTGGTCCCGCTAGGCCGCTGGAAGGTTCACGCCGAATCAACCAGCGAGCAGGCCACCATCCGCTTGTCCGGCCGTGCCCTGGCCGACTCTTCGACGCCGGCCCGCGAACACGGCTTTGTTCTGACACCGGCTCAGGCCCAGGAGCTGATTGCCGGCCTGAATCTGGCGCTGCTGGAGGTGGAACTGCAACGGACCGCCAACCTGGCGCGCGCTGCCGAGGGCGCAGGCTAGCCTGCCGTTATTGTTCCGGGACAAACATGTCAGAGGCAAAGAACCGCACGTCAAACGAGGTAAACATCGACGCTCCTTCGCTCGTACCGGTACACGTCTGGCGGGTTGACGCGACGAGCCGGCACGTCGCGATGCGCCTGTACGCAGAAGGATCATCGGACGCTTCTGTTGAGGCCGGCGAACACGCCTTTCGACTGGCACCGGAGCAGGCTCGCCAGATCATCCGCGATCTGAGCGCAGCAGTGCTTGCCCTGAACCTGAAGATGCTCGCTGAGAGTAACGACGCGAAAGACGTCGATACCCATCGACGCGAGGAAGCGGATTCCGGCACGTTATGACGCGCCCTGCCGACATCTACCTGCGCTTCCTGCAACTGACCGGGACATCACCTGGTCAGCGATCTTCCCTGCTGCCGCTCGACCCGCTGGAAGCACGTATTCGGGAGTTGGTGGCCCGCACCGTACAGGCCAACGAACGGCTATCGGTCAGGGATCTGATGGCGCAGAGCGAACTCGGTTCGCCTGCGACGCTGCACGGCCGCCTGAAATCGATGCGCAAAAAAGCTGGCTGCGGCTCGCGGATACCGAGGATCCGGCGGCGCAAGCAGATCGAACTGCCCGAGGCGCGTGGCGGTATTTCGACCGGCTGTCAGAGTATGAAGGCCTTGGACAATTGATACGCGGGCCAGTAACCGTCGACGACAGGTATTGCCTGCGGGCGGCACGGCGACACCGGCGACACTCACTTATGCGTTCTCCATGTCGCCGAAGGTCGCCATGTCGCCCGCACCCAAACGTAGGACCCCGTACCCGGCCGATATCGCGGGCTGGATCCGGCGCTGAAAAGAGTCCAGTCACAGTTCCATAAGCATAACTAATACCGTACAATCCGGCTCCTGTTGATAAAACCGATTCCCCGATAGCTCAGTCGGTAGAGCGCCGGACTGTTAATCCGTAGGTCCCTGGTTCGAGCCTCGTCTCCCGCTCCAGTGTAAAGGCATGAAAGTAAATGCCCATGTGGCTCAGTGGTAGAGCACTCCCTTGGTAAGGGAGAGGTCGGCAGTTCGATCCTGCCCATGGGCACCAGTTTTCGCCCCCTTAGCTCATTTGGTAGAGCACTTGACTTGTAATCATGAGGTGGTCTGTTCGAATCAGACAGGGGGCACCAGATTCTATGCGACGGGTCACGCGATGTTTGCGTGGCCCGTTTCGCTATCCGGCCGTGCCAATCTGGCGTTCCTACCGAAAGGGGATCGGTGGGTCGATGATTTCGAACGTCACATATCGCAGGTCGTTGGGCTCGCGCCAGCCAGTCGGCTTTTCAACGTGGTCATTGGAGTCAGCCTCATATTGACTCTGCGCATCTTGCCAGACGGGCCGCTGCGCCGATCACTCGTTCGCCAGCTCTTCGCAGTCGACTTCCGGGAGTTGTCCTTGATTCCTCACGGCTGGCCAGCCTCTGCGTCACAGTCATACTGCCGAAATAGTCAGTGACAGGAGTCACAGTTGTGGGCTGATTTCTTCCGCCAGCACGGATTAAGTTTTCGCGGAGCCTGCCGAAAACCATATTCATGGACACGCTAAAACCCACTGCCGCCGACGTTATCAATGCCGCTAGAGAAACGCTCGATGTCATCTGCAAAGTGCGCGGCATCAAGTTCGAAGACCTTGACGAGGCCATGGTCGACACGCTGCTTTTGAGCTCATTCAACGAGTACCTGGGAGGCGGTGTGCTTGCTGCCGATCCGTTGGGCCGGAAACGTTCGTAGCCGTCCGGCCGGCTAGCGGCCAGTTTTGTGATGCCGGTCACATTAAACATCTTCAACTCGAAGTAACTTGCCATGCTGCCCGATTTGGGAGTCACCACTGAAATGCACGTGGAATGGACCGTTTTTTTATGCGTCGCGTGAGCGCCATCGCGTATCTCGCTCGTTGTCGTCGTTCGTTGTTGGAAGAGGTAGAGAGCCAGTCGCGCGGCGACATCGAATTCGAATCGAAGCAAATCGATGTGATCACCCGCCTGTTGCTCGACGTGCGTTCGGGTCGGGTGCACAAGTTCGAGTTGACCCATCCAAGAGCCGTAGAGATTCACGTGACCGATTAGGGGACGGCGAGATCGGCGCCCCCGCCCAACACCGGATATGGCAACCGCAGGCGCCCTGCCTCAGTGGACGGCGGGCGCAATCACCTCGATGCCCCGCGAAAGCCGCGTGAGAACATCACGGCTGCCAAGTGACCACCGCGGTGTCGCCAACCTGCAAGACGCTTTTCCGCGAACATCTGAGTAGCCGCGACGGCTTTATCTTCCGTGACTTGAAGTTCTAAAAGCGCTTCGCGTGCTCGCGTGATTGCACTGATCCACACGTCAATTTCTCGGGGGTCGGTCTTCGGGCACTGAGCCTGCGCGACTTCCAATGCCTGTTGCGCGCGATCAAAGTCCATATCGGGGCACTCCTTGTGCGGTAGCTGTCGAGAGCAGTTCACAAGGCTGTAGCGTCACCTCGACTGGACTGCCTGGTCTGTTCGATAAGCCGCATGTCGGCGCCAGCTAGAACTCATCCTCCCCTTTTAGGTCTCAGGCCGCGACCACCCTCCAACTTTCCGGCTGACGTCACTGCCGTTCGGTCTTATGGGCAATTGCCAAGATTGAGAGGCTTCGCTTTCGATATGATTGCCGTCACAGCAATTGCCAAGCGGAATGGCAAAATTCCGTCTCTCGGCCGGCGCTTAGCACCTCGGTATGGCGCCGGTTTCACGTCGGGCTTCGGTCCGACGTCTTTTTACGCACCACCACGTTGCCTCGACAGAACGGGGAATCCGCAAAGCTCTTTCGTATCTCGAATCCATGTTGGTGCCGAACGAAACCATTCAAAGCAAGCATCGCGGGGATATGCGTCCGAAGCAGGAGCGACGGCAGCGCGCGGTTCCTTGCTCGCCGCTCAGTGCATCGCGCAAACCGTTGCCCCGCAAGATATGACGCGCCAGCACAGAATCCGTTGTCATTTTTTAGGGAGATCTCAATAGTAAGTATGATGATTGCATGCATTAAAGATGCGTTTCGCATGTCGTTACCAGTCAAATAAGGACCATCGGACATGCTCGAGCCTTCAGCAAGGGGCGCGCTGATCGAGGGCAACTGCTCGGGGGAAAGAATCTTGAATCACCAACGATCGCCATGGTCGCGCACCGCCGCTCCGGGCGAAGTCATCTATTCTGAAGGCTTCGCGGGCGACGCCGTCATCTATGTCATTGCAGATGGCAAAGTCGAGCTTTCGACCCAATGCGATGAAAAGAAAGTGATTCTCGCCACGCTAGGAAAGGGCGAGTTTTTCGGCGAAGCGGCCTTGTTGCCGTCCGAACCGCGAGCGCACACCGCGAAAGCACTGAGCTTCTGTCAATTGACCGTTATCGCAGCGCACGTAGTGGAAGAGGAGCTCGAGCGCGTATCGCCGCTGCTTCGCCATCTCGTACGCACGATGATCCGGCGCGTGAAGAAGAAGGATGATGTCCTCGCCACCAATACGCACGCTGATTTCCTCCCAGGTGTCGTTTCGTACGCGCATGTTCTCGCGTTGATGGCGCGAAGCGAGAACGCCGACAGGCTTGACGGCCGCATGCGCCGTCCTCAAGGCGAGGAGTTCTCAGTGCCGCTGCCCGACGTGATCAAGAAGTGCCATGCAATTGCCGGCCATTCCCGCCCGCATGTGATGGCCATGCTCAAGCGGATGGAGAAACTCAACCTCGTCACACTCGAACCGGGCCGGTCGGATCACCTGAGCAACACATCAGCGCGATATTCCACGCAGGACGGCGCGAGGAGCCGGCAACTGATCACGTTCGATCCGGTTCGGATCACGGAGCGCGCCCAGCAGGTGGCGGACCACGAACTCGACCTCTCCATCTGCAGCGAGCTGGAGCTGATCGAGCTGGACGATCTGGAAACCTTGATTGGCGTCGAGAAGAAGCTGATTCTCAACAAGCTGTCCCATGCGGAAATCGCGGAGGACATCTTCGCGTTCCGCAAGACCAAGGTGTTGAGTTACGTCGAGGAAAAAGGAATCAGCTATTTTTCGCGCCGCAATGCCCGTGGTCTTAGCGACCTTAAGTCGCTCGACGATCTGGAGTTTGTGGATGAAAGAGCGTTGTTCGAAGCGGTGAGCGCTTTCGATACGTATGACCTCGCGAAACTGCTTTTCGCGGTGACGGGCCAGCCGATTGCCGAGCGCCTGCTTTCGGTGATGACCGAGGCGAGAAAGAAAGAGGTGTCGTGGGTCATGCGTCGCGAAATCAAGATAGATCCGCTCGAGATTGCCGAGATCGAACAGCGATTCCTCGAGACCGTGCGAGCGATCAAATCTCCCGCGGCTACTACGGCGCCGCTTTCCAATCTGGATGCCTGACGCGCAGCGCGCGGGCAACAGGCTGTTTTTACTCCGGGTTCAAAGCCATTCGCGAGGACGTATGGATCTTTGACGCTATTTGGCGCGGTGTTTGGCGTGACGGGCGATCGTTGCCGGCTTTTCGCTCGAGGGTGGGCACTTCGCCTCCCTGTTTCAGGCGGAGGCATTCGTCATCGTACTGGGCGGCACCATCGGCGCCGTGATGATCCAGAACACCTGGGCGAGGTTTTATGACGGCGTCAAGCAACTGCGCCTTGCTTTTGTGAAGGCGCGGCAAGTCGACCGGGAAAGTCTGTCTGTTCCCGATCGAGTGGGGCCGATCAGGCGAAGCTAAACGGCATGCCGGTGTTCGAGTCGATAGAGACGGGCGGAATTAATCCGTTTGCCAAAAGAGGTCTGGAGCTTCTGGCAAACGGCGTGTCGACTGCTGTCCTCGAAGACGCCTTGCAAAGAGAACTGGATGCGTATGAGCGCAATCACATGGCGGCTGCGCGGATCTGGCAGCAGGCGGGCGGCTACGCGCGGACGTTCGGCATTCTGGGCGCTGTACTCGGCCTGATTCAGGTGACCGGGCATATGCCCGAGCCTGCGCAACTCGGGCACGGTAGCACTTCGCACTCAAGCGACATCTGCTGCGCGCTTCTCTCTATCGCAAGCACCTCGCTGCGCGATTTGACTCATGGCGCCTTTTCACTGGCATCGCCCCAAACTCCGTCTGCTGTCTTCGGAGCGACCCTTTCAACTGCCACCGCTTTGCCCAGGAATCGTCAACGTGACACCCATTAGCCGGCCCAAGTCAAGGCACGAATTCATCCATCGCCGGATTGCAGTGGCGATGGTATTTCCATCGGCACTGCAATCCGGCGATGCTTTTCCGTTGTCTGTCATGCTGCCTACGCAGCCTGATCACATCCGCTTTCTCTCAGCTGGTTGCGAACCGGGTCGCACCAGACACCCATCGGGATCAAGCATGCCGCAGGTCTGCAGCCGCCCTGGCGACTATTGCCGCCCCAGAGAAACGTTGGTGCCAGGCGACGTCCAATGGGTGTAAGCGCGCGATCTAGCACACCGAGCGCGCATCGACGCGCGAAGGCGAACGGGTATGCGAGAGCAAATCGATCGATAGAGGTTTTGCGAGGTGGCGACCGAATCAAGCTCAACGCGCTGCTGTTTCTGTGAGCTTCGCGTAGTTGAACGGTAAGAGGTCAGTCACGTCGGCATGCGGTTCGCGCTTCGGTAGTTCGGTGAGCACGTGCACAAGGTAGGCGTAGGGTTCGACGTTGCAGGCCCTGCAGGTCAGCATAAGACTGTAGATCATGGCGCTTGCCTTCGCGCCGGCAACCGTGTCACTGAACAGCCATGAATTTCTGCCGGTACAGAATGGACGGATGTCTCGCTCGATGACGTTATTGTCGATGGGGGCCAGCCCGTCGCTCACGTAGCGACACAGATACGTCCACTGGTTGCGCGTGTATGAGATCGCCTTGCCCAGCAGACTTTCTGGCAGGACTTGCGGCGCCTGGTCGTCCAGCCACTTTCTGAATGCTGTGCTGCTGACGCAGGCGATATGTGTAGTCAGCGCGTGTCTCTGTTTACGCCGACCGAAAATTCAGCCACATGTAGGGGTCGCGCCGACTGAAAATTGAGCCGGGCAATCAACCTATCCTGCTAGTTTTTCTGGCAGGGTGTTTGGGGATGATCCCGATGACGATGATTGGCAAGGTGCGGCGGATGTTCCACCGCCAGAACAAGTCGGTACGCGAGATAGCACGTCTCACAAGCCTGTCGCGCAACACAATTAGTAAATATCTGAACATGGATGTTCAGGAGGAGCCGAAGTATCAGCGGCGCTCCCAGCCGACCCGGTTGACGCCGTTTCATGAGGTGCTGGTGCAGGCGCTCAGTGTCGACGCACGGCGACCGAAGAAGGAACGCCGCACCGCCTGGATGCTGTTCCAGGAGATCAAGGCCGGCGGCTACGACGGCTGTTACTCGCGGGTGACCGATTTCATCCGGGCCTGGCGGCAAGGCGAAGGCAAGGCGGTTTCGAAATCGGCGTTTGTGCCGTTGCGATTCGAGCTGGGCGAGGCATTCCAGTTTGACTGGTCCGAGGAAGGTCTGGTTGTCGGCGGCATTTACCGCAAGCTGCAGGTGTCGCACATGAAGCTATGTGCGTCGCGGGCGTTCTGGCTGGTTGCCTATCCGAGCCAAGGGCACGAGATGCTGTTCGATGCCCATACGCGCTCGTTCGCGGCCTTCGGCGGGGTGGCCCGCCGGGGCATCTACGACAATATGAAAACGGCCGTAGACAAGGTTCACAAAGGCAAGGGTCGCACGGTCAATCCGCGTTTCGCAGTGATGTGTTCGCACTACCTGTTCGATCCGGACTTCTGCAACGTCGCCAGTGGCTGGGAGAAAGGCGTCGTCGAGAAGAACGTGCAGGACAGCCGTCTGCGCATCTGGATTGAGGCGCGTGCGCAGCGCTTCGGCAGTTTCGCTGATCTGAATGCATGGCTGGCGACACGATGCCGGTCGTTGTGGGATCAGGTGAAGCACCCGGACTATCGTGACCTGAGCGTCGCCGACGTGTTCGAGCAGGAGCGCGCCCATCTGATGCCGATGCCGATACCGTTTGACGGTTATGTTGAGCGTGCGGCACGCGTCTCGTCGACCTGCCTGGTGGTGATTGGCCGCAATCGCTACTCGGTGCCATGCGAATTCGCAGGCCAGATGCTCAGCACGCGGCTCTATCCGGGCCGTGTTGTGGTGGTGGGCGATGACGCCGTGGTGACCGCCCATGAGCGATTGGCCGACGAAGGATTGGTGCGATACGACTGGCAGCACTATATCCCGCTAATCCAGCGCAAGCCCGGGGCGCTGCGTAACGGTGCGCCGTTCCAGGACATGCCCGAGCCGCTGCAACGCCTGCGTCGGGCGTTACTACGTGAGCCAGGTGGTGACCGGGTAATGGCGAAGGTTCTGGCGCTGGTCCCGGAAAGCGGTCTGGATGCCATAGTGGTTGCAGTCGAGCTTGCATTGGAGCAGGCGCCGCCCTCCGGGCGCGTGAGCGTCGAGCATGTGGTGAACGTGCTGTCGCGCATGCGCAGCGTGCAGATGCCGCCGAAGATCGAAACTGCGCTACAACTGACGACACCGCCGCTGGCCGACACATCGCGCTACGATGGGCTGCGCCCGGCGCTGCAACAGCCGGAGGCCGGTCATGCGTGATCTGATCGTCGAACTCAAACACTTGCGGCTGCACGGCATGGCTGCCGGCTGGGCCGAACTGCTTGAACAGGGGAATGTCGAGGCGGCGTCTTCCCAATGGCTGCTCGAACGACTGTTGCAGGCCGAGGTCGCGGATCGGGCCGTGCGTTCGGTCAGCCACCAGATGAACGCGGCGAAGTTCCCGGTGCATCGCGACATCGCCGGCTTTGACTTCGATGGCTCGCCGGTCGATCGGCAGCTCGTCATTCAACTGGCCAGCATGACGTTCACCGAGGGCGCGCACAACCTGGTTCTGGTCGGGGGACCGGGCTCGGGCAAAACGCATCTGGCGACCGCCATCGGCGTGTCCGGCATCATGCACCACGGCAAGCGGGTGCGCTTCTACTCGACCGTGGATCTGGCCAACGCACTGGAGCAGGAGAAGGCGCAGGGACGCGCCGGGAGGATCGCGGCGAGCCTGCTGCGCCTCGACCTGGTCATTCTGGACGAACTCGGATATCTGCCCTTCAGCCAGGCCGGCGGGGCGTTGCTATTCCACCTGCTGAGTCGCCTGTACGAGCATACAAGCGTTGCGGTGACAACGAATCTGGACTTCGCCGAATGGTCCAGTGTGTTCGGCGACGCGAAGATGACCACGGCATTGCTGGACCGGCTGACGCATCACTGCCACATCGTGGAAACCGGCAACGAAAGCTACCGTTTCCGCCATAGCAGCGCCAGTGCAAAGAAGCGTATCCGCTCGCGTGAAGCGGTGCGCAGAGCCGACGGTGCGAGCGCGAACGAATCGGCCTGATCGTCGCTTGCCGCGCAGTGGAAGCCGCTACGGTGCCCTTCGCGGCTTCCACTGCGCAATGGGACCTCACACGAAGGAGGACAAGCACTCCCGAAACCCATACACTTATTCACAACCGGTCCTTCTTCAGACCGGTCTCCACCCCGGCTCAAAGCTCGATCGGCGCGGTGGCTCAAAATTCATTCGGCGCGGACATTCGATCTGACTGTCCGAACGAACGGGGCCACCTCTGAAACCCGAAGGGCGGGAGCCGTCCAACATCAGAGCCACTGTGAGATCCGTCACATCTGCGTGAAAAGCCGCGCGATATCATTGAGCCGAACCTAGGCTGCATGTTTGGGTTCAGTTTTTCGAGTTGCAAGCCTTGGAATTCCACGCAATAGCCTCTCGATGACTGTGTGTCTCGGGCCGTATCCCGTTTGCCTGCCCCTGTCGGGCGGGCCCGGTGTCAGAGTTCGCGAACCTCGTGGGATTTTTCGTTAGTGCGTCACTTTCATGCGGGCAACATGGCGGTGACCTGAGCGCCCATCCTGCTTCGCGGTTGCTATGCATGCGGTCCGCAGTTGCGGCCTTTCTCGTCGCGATGAACGACGTCCAGTCCTGCTCGGGAGTCGCAACAGTCCTGGCGCAATACATGATAAAGCTGGCAACGAAGGTGGCCCGCATCGCTTCACATTTTTCCCTCCACTGTATTCAGATGCCTGAAAACCATACTCCAGATCCGAACACAAAATTGGGCTTCATCCAGGCATTTCGTGGAATCGCCTCACTGATGGTTGTGCTTTACCACGGCAGCCGCTTCATTAGTCCCTATGGCACGGGCCTCGGCGATCTGCTGTTCGGCGCTGCTGGCTCGATGGGAGTGGTGCTGTTTTTCATTGTTAGCGGCTTCATCATGGTTCATACGACTGCCCGGTCCGGTGCCTCGCCGATGCGCGCGGCTGAATTCCTGGTCAAGCGCTTTTCCCGTGTCTGGCCGGTCTATGCGGTCGCGTCAGCCGCTTTTGTTCTGCTGGTATTGCACGGCCCCGAATTTCTTCGGAGTCCAGGCCATCTGCGGCAACTTTTTTGCACCCTGTTGTTCCTCCCCACCGGCGATGGCGTATCGCCGGATTTCGGCTTCCCGGTGCCTTCGGTTGGGTGGACGCTGAACTATGAAATGTATTTTTATGTGGTCTTCGGCCTGTCGATGCTGTTCGGACCGGCACGATGGATCGTGCTCGCGGTATGGCTGGGTGTGACATTGTTACTGGTCCCATACCTGCATGGCGGCGTCACGCTCGATACGTACACCGATTACGGGTTCAAACACGCGTACGTGAAGCTCATGACCTCCCCGATTGTCTGGCAGTTCGCTGCGGGCGTCGCGATCGGACTGATCTACCATTCACGTATCGCGATTCTCGACAGGACAACCTTGAAATGGTTGCTCTTCGCGTTCGTGTCATTCGTCGTCTGGCAATACATGTCCCGCTTTAGGCTCGGACACGGAATCACTGAATGGGGCTTGTCGCTGATCCCGATGATGCTGGTCTTCGTGCTCGCCAGCAAGCGGGTCACAATGGCCGTGCCAGGCGCACTGACTTACCTTGGCGACATATCGTTTTCTCTATATTTGTGGCACCCGTTGGTGCAAGAGGGACTGCCCGGTCCATTTGTCAGCAACGGATATGGCAATTTGACGACCGGTTTCCCCTTCCTGTTTTTGACGACCGCGATAGCCGTCGCCGTGGCGGGAGTCTCTCACAGGCTGCTTGAGCGTGGGCTCGCCGAGTATACAAAGAACATGTCGTTGCGCCGCCTGCGCACCCGCCGCAACGTTACAAGGGCTAGCTCTTTAACCTAGTCAAGGGGGTTGCGGTGCAATTCCGGTGCGTCGGTCTGTTACTCTTGAGTTTTTGACAACCACGGGCCAATGAGCAAGCTGAAAGATCTCGAACGGTTGTTCAACGGGCGTCATTTCGACCGCGAAGTCATCGTCCTTTGCGTGCGTTGGTATCTGCGCTACAAGCTCAGTCTGCGTGATCTTGTCGAGATGATGGCTGAGCGCGGCCTGTCCCTCGCCCACACTACGATCCTGCGTTGGGTGAAGCGCTACACGCCGGAGTTCGTCAAACGCTGGAATCGGTTGGCCACGACAGCCGGTCAGTCGTGGCGAGTCGACGAGACGTACGTGAAGATTCGCGGCAAATGGGCCTATCTCTACCGCGCCGTTGACCGAGCGGGAGAGACGATCGATTTTCGCCTCAGCGCGAGGCGCGACGTGGCGGCAGCAAAGGCGTTCTTCGCGAAGGCAATCAGAACTCAGGGACGCGCTCCTGAGACGATTACGCTGGACGGCTACGCGGCATCTCATCGGGCGGTCCGCGAGATGAGGACCGACGAGTCGCTACCCAGGCGAACGAAATTGCGATCCTCGAAGTACCTGAATAACCTCATTGAGCAGGATCACCGCCACATCAAAATCGCGGGTAAACGTGATGTTTGGGTTCAAGCGGTTCCACAGCGCCGCCGTTACCCTCTCCGGCATCGAACTGATGCATCGCATTCGCAAAGCCCAGTTCGATCTCACCAGCATGCACCTCAAAGATACCACTTCGCCCTCGATTTGGATGGCGGTTCTTTCAGCTCGTTGAGGTCTCCGAAACATGGGCGATTTCTCGCCCGCCTACCCAGTTTGCACCACAGCCCTTTAATCTACGTTGGGTTTCCACGCATGAGATTCGCTATTCGCGTGCTCCAAACTCGAAATCGACACGGTATTTTCGGACATGCGAAGCCCGCTTCGGGTCCGCGCTAGCTGCCCTCATAGATATCGCAGGACAGGCCCACCGTGCACGGGGCACCGTTTCTGGCTTTGCCGCTGCCGCTGCTTCCGCCGGGCTGGGGTCCGTATCCGAGGTCAGGGGCGCGGTCCATAGTCGTGGCCGGCTGGGCAGTTGTCATGGGCTGCTGGGCAGACGACGGGTCAGTTGTGCCCGACGGTTGCATTTGCTGCGAGTGGGCGGCGCCGGTCGCAGTGAGCAGGGATACTGCACTGACTACAGCTAAAAGTTGCACTTTCATCTCGTCACCTCTTTTTCGTCAACGGGTTGCGAATAGCACGACCCCGGAACAACAGGGGACTGGCATCCCCACGAGCGCGCGATGGTTGCACTAGACGCTTGGGTACTGTGCCAAGCCAGGCTGCCATCTGGCGACCGTTCTTGAACTGATGTACATCAGCAATCGTGGCCACCGTGGCCGATGCGGTAAGTGGGCCAACGCCGCACATATCCATGCAGCGCGCGGCGTGCTCGTCCTCGCGTGCGTGTGCTGCAATGAGGCGGTCAAACCAGGCTATCTCGAGATCGAGGGCATGCCAGTGCTGCCAGGCGCGCATTAATGCTTCTCGGGCAATACCGGGAAGCTCATTGCTGGCGTCTTCAACGTGCTGAAGAAAGAGAGAATGCAGCCGGTGGATGCCCTGCGGGATGAACACGCCGAATTCTGAGAGCAGGCCGCGGATGCGATTTACAAGGCCAGTTCGCTCCTCGACGTAGCCGCTGCGCAGGCGGTGCAGCACGAGCACGCCCTGCTGCGCGGGTGACCTGGGCGGCACAAACCGCATGTGGGGACGACTGGCCGCCTCGCATATCGCCTCGGCATCGAGGGCGTCATTTTTCATGCGAGCGCCGCCCTTGCGGTAACGCGCCACGAATTGTGGAGGAATCAGGCGTACCTCATGCCCGAGTTCACGCAGCCGCCGCGCCCAGTAATGGGCGCCACTACATGCTTCCCTGGCGACGAGGCACGGCGGGACGTTGACGAACCAGTTGAGGAAGTTTGCGCGCGTGACGGCCTTGCGGACCACAACGCGGCCCATATGATCGACAGCATGGATTCGCATCACGTTTTTGGAAAGATCTACACCGATGCGGGCAATGGCGTTCATGACTTTCTCCGTACGACGATGGTGGCATGTCAGCCCATGATGGCACGGGATCATGCCATCAGCGGCAGGCGACGCTCCTTACCAATTCGGGTTTGGTCACTTCAAACTCCCCCATCTGACGACCGTCGGCTGAGCAACTGAGCTGGCGGGAGAGGTGTTGCAGGACGTCCATCTTCGTCTCCTTCGAACAAGAAGGAGCTCAGGGAGTGAATTGAAATGAACGCGCCCCACCTGTAAACGCCAGCAAGGATCGTGGATCCCACAGACGAACGACATCGATGCACGAAGGTGCAAAATGCACGAATTCCCGATAACCGGAGGATCCAGAGATGAACTCTACGGCGGTGGGCGTTGATATTGCGAAGACGGTGTTTCAGGTGCACTACATCGACCAGGAAACTGGCGAGATCGTGAACAAACAGATCAAGCGGGCAAAGTTTCTCGAGTTCTTCGCGAACCGGGCTCCCTGTCTCGTCGGTATGGAAGCGTGTGGCGGGGCGCACCACTGGGCTCGGCAGCTCACGAAGATGGGCCATCAGGTGAAGCTGATGCCTGCCGAATTCGTCAAGGCCTTCAACATTCGCAACAAAAACGATGCGGCAGATGCGCAGGCGATCTGGCGGGCGGTGCAACAGCCCAGCAAACCGGTGGCGGTCAAAACAGAAATGCAGCAGGCTGTGCTGGCGCTGCACCGGATGCGCGAGCAGCTGGTGAAGTTTCGTACGATGCAGATCAACGCATTGCGCGGTCTGCTGACTGAATACGGCGAGGTGATGGGTAAAGGACGGACTGCGCTGGATAAGGCGATTCCTGAAGTGCTCGCCAGGGTGGCCGAACGGCTGCCGGCCGTGCTCATCGACACGATGCGCGAACAGTGGAACGGCCTGACGGCACTGGATGAGCAGATTGCCGGGATCGAACGGCGCATGCGCGAGTGGAAGAAGGATGATCCGGCTGTCAAGGCGATCAGCGAGATTCCCGGCGTTGGACTGCTGACGGCGACGGCGGCAGTCGCAATGATGGGTGATCCCAAGGCCTTCCGGTCAGGCCGAGAGTTTGCCGCATGGGCTGGACTCGTGCCGCGGCAGACGGGCTCGGGCGGCAAGATAAACCTGCATGGCATCAGCAAGATGGGCGACACCTATCTGCGCAAGTTGCTGATTCACGGCGCCCGCAGCGTGCTCACTCATGCGAAGGAAACAGGGCCGTGGATCGACCAGATCAGCAAACGCCGACCGCCGAATGTGGTGACCGTTGCGCTAGCCAACAAGATGGCACGCACGATCTGGGCGTTACTGGCCCATAACAGGCCTTACCAGAAAGACCACTTGAGCGTGAAGCCGGCGTAAGCCACTGCTGTCATGCAGAAAATCAACGTTCAATGCAGTACGAGCTTCGAAGGTTGCGCAGGCAATCGTATGTGATGACACACAGGTAGGACCGTGACCCGCCAAGCCTGAAAGACGTGAAGAGCCTTGAGCTCGCGGAGTGAATGAGGCGCGGGTCAGCGGATTTCATAGTGGGCCGCAGCGTAGCAGCTGCAATAAGCCCGGATATAGAGCTGCAACCGACCCTGTCATGTCAGAACACACGAGCGCTTGCTCAAACGGGGCGCGTTCATATAGAACGTCTTGAAGCCGCACCTGCAAAGCACCGTATTTACACTACTCGAACGTAACAAGAGCCAGCGCCAGATCCAGCGGCTCACGGGCATCGACCGGAAGACGATCCGTCGTTATCAGGCGATCTTCGAGGCGGAGAAGCTCGCGTCAGCAAACTCCCCCATGGTGACCGCCGGCTCCGAAACGGCCGTCACGCAAAGTCCCCCACCACCGCGACCACCGGCACCTGAACTGACGCTTCCAGCAAGGCCGCGACGTTCAATTTCGCCCGCTCGGCAAGCGAACCGCATCGCGAATGGATCGAACAGCAGGTCCGCCTGAAGCGAAACGCCCAGGCGATCTATCAGGATCTGGTGGACCAGTTCGGCTTCACCGCGAGCTACGAGAGCGTCAAGCGTTTCGTGCGCGCACTGCGCCACATCGATCCCGAACAGTTCGACCGTCTCGAGTTCGCCCCCGGTGAGGAGGCCCAGGTCGACTATGGCGAAGGCGCACTGACCCGCGATCCCAAGACTGCCGGTACCGGCGTCCGCGACTGTTCGTCATGACGCTGCGGTATTCCAGGCGCAGCTTCCGGCGCGTAGTCTGGAAGTCCAGCAAGGAGGTCTGGGCCCGGCTTCACGAAGAAGCCTTCCGCTACTTCGGTGGCGCCGTCAGCTACGTCGTGCTCGACAACCTCCGGGAAGGCGTCATCACTCCAGACCTGTACGAACCCGAGATCAACCGGCTGTACGGCGCGATGCTCGAACATTACTGCGCCATCGCCGATCCTGCCCGAGTGCGCGACCCGAATCGAAAGGGGACCGTCGAGAACGCGATTCAACATACGCAGGGCACTGCGCTCACCGATCGGCGTTTCGAATCACTTGAAGCCCAGAACGACTTCCTGATGCACTGGGAAGCGAACTGGGCCGCCAAACGTATCCACGGCAGTGCCCGGCGGCAGGTCGAAGCCATGTTCCAGGAGGAGAAACCGCATCTGCGGCCGCTGCCGGTCACCGGCTTTCGCTACTTCACGGAGGTGGTGCGTACTGTCTGGGACGATACTACCGTCAACGTCGAGCGCAGCAACTATGCGGCCCGACCCGCGCCCATCGGCAGTCTCGTTTCGGTACGCGTCTACGACACCACGATCGAGATTCGCGAGCGCCGTACGCAGGCGTTGCTGCGCACCCACCCGCGCGCCGTCAACGCCGGTTCGCTTGAGTTGCCCGACAATGAACGCCCGTTCAACCCGTCCCGCCAGAGCGCCTTCTTACTCGCGAGCGCCGGCGACGTCGGGCCACAAACGAAGGCGCTGTGCCAGCACATGTTCGACAGCGAAGGGCGCGTCGGCCATCGCGCCATGTGGGGGATCGTCGGTCTGGCGAAGAAGTATCCCGCCCGGCTTGTGGAACAGGCCTGCGATCACGCCTTGCGCAACCACGTCTACCGCTACAAACAGGTGCGTGCGATCGTCGAACGGCTGTTCGAGCAGGCGCTCGAGCGCCTCGATCAAGCGCCACAGCTCGCCTTGCCGCTGACCCAGGATCACCCGCTGATCCGTCCTGCTACCGAATATGGCGAACTCCTTAGCCTCGGCGCCCAGCACGGTGCCGAACCTCAACCTCCGACTGGAGAGACACCAGCATGACCATGACGTTACCGGAAATCGAACGGGCTCTCGGACAGCTTCGCCTGTCCGGCGTGCGCGATACGCTCGAAACGCGCGTGCTGCAGGCCCAAGGCTCCCAGCAGCCGTTCCTTGAAACCTTCGCACTGATCCTGCAGGACGAACTGGATCGCCGCCAGTCCAGGCTCATCGATCGCCGCTACAAGCTGTCCGGCCTCGAAGAGAAACTCACGCTCGCCGAACTCGATTGGGCCTTCAATCCAAAACTGCCCCGTCAGGCCTGCTTCCAGCTCCACGCGCTAAAGTTCATTGCCGCCGGCGACAACGCGCTGATCATCGGCAAACCTGGCACCGGGAAATCGCACGTTGCGAAGGCCGTCGCCTACCAGGCCGTCCTGCAAGGCCACAAGGTTCAGTATCTTGAGACCGACGACTTCTTTAACCGGTACGCGCTGAGCCCGACTGCCCAGCGCGAGGCCCGGCTGCGCGCCATCCTCGACAGCGATCTGCTCGTGCTGGACGACCTGTTTCTGTCGCGCACGATCCCCAACGACGCCGGCGCGCTGCTGCAAAACCTGATCCATCAGCGCTACAAACTGCATCGCAGCGTGGTCGTCACATCGAACCGCGTTGTACAGGATTGGGGCACATACCTTGGCGACAACACGATGAGCACCACGATCCTCGACCGACTCATGCATCACTGCCACCTGCTTGAGTTCGATGGTCGCAGCTATCGCCTCAAAGAGGCCGCCGAAACGCTTGCACGCAAAACAAAAAGCAGCTAAATAACCCCTTGGCCCTGCTTCACAGGGTGGGGGATTTTACGCGACCACAAGCGGGGGAGTTTCAACTGACCGTTCGGGGGCTGATGACTGACGCCGGGAATCGATGGCCATGGTAGAGCGATTTCGTCTTCTTCATCACGTCATCTTAGCTGACCAGCGCGCGAACGTGACAACGCCTCCGGGGGGGCGGCGCCGCTCGAATGTCCGTCCTCGAGGGGACGCTTGCGAAATTTAGCTGCCATCTATGGCTCAGAGACGCTGTACCAGCCGTTGTGCGCCACCGCTGGGAAGGTATCTTGACGTGGCGCCCGCTCCATTAGACGGAAGCGGAAGTTCTCACCGAGCTTGCGGCCACCGGCAGTCGTAACAAGCGGATCTTGAAAATGTTGCGCGTCAGACGCAGCTCGGAGAAACGTGATGCACCCGTCAATCACGCGATCCGTTGCATGTACTTCGGCAAATCGGGTTCGGGCAGCACTGCCAGCACCTTCAAACGCTTCAGCGTGCGTTCTTGCGCGGCATGCAGATGCGCGCCTAGCGCTTCGGTTGCCGCGTCGACATCGCCATCGAGCAGGTGCCGCAATACCGCTCGATGTTCCGTTAGCGTCGCCACGTCGGGATGCAGATTAAAGGCGTTATGGAACGCATGATTCACCGTCAGCGGCATGTGCGCATGCCCGATCATGCGTAGCAGCTTCTTGTTGTGCGCATGGTGCAGGCAGTCGACGTGCAGTGTGCTCTCAAGCCGCTGCAAGCCATCCGCATCGATCGAATCGGGGTCGCGGATCGCAGCTTCGATTTCGGCATACGCATCGGTGAGCACATCTTGCGTGAGCAAAGGCTGACTGGCGCGAAGCGCGGCCGGCTCCAGCAACATCCGCAGTTCATAGTCCTGCGCTACCGCACGCGCGGTCAGCGGACCAGCAAGCCAGTGCGAGTAAGCGGACTTCTCGATCAGTCCGAGATCGCGAAGTCGGTTCAGCGCTTCACGTACCGTACTGCGACTCACGCCGAATGCTTCTGCCGCGACGCTCTCGTCGATGCGGAAATGACCGAACGCGATCCCGATCGAGACCGCCGCTTCGAGCGAGTGATAGATTCGCTCGCTGTTCGACGGCAGCGCTAGCGCAACCGGCGCCTCGTCCAAGCCGAGTGTCGCTTCGGACAACGGCGCGCGTAGCGGTTCTGCCACGCTGCCGTCGGGATGTGCGACCAGGTAGCCGCGCCCTTCGAACGTGTGCAGCAGCCCACCGGCATGCAGCATCTCAAACGCCTTGCGCACCGGCACGCGGCTCGTGCCGAAGATCCGTGCGACCGGCGCCTCGACCAACACCAGTCCAGGAGCCACGCGTCCGAGCGCGATCGCCTTCTTCAAGTGGTCGTGGATCAGGCGATAGCGTAGTCGGATGTCCGCATCGCCCGATGCTTCCGCATGCGTACAGGGCGGAAGCGAAACCGGAGTGCGTGTGCGTCTTGTCATCTTCAGGTGTTCTGTGCGTCGTCAGGCTTGCTTGAATTCATTCCAGCGACGCACCAGGTAATTGTGCTCGTCCATCACGGAGTTCCACACCGCGATGCGGCCCATGCGCGACACATAGTTGCCGCCATCGCGTTGCTGACCCGCGGCGATCAGGTGCTTGCTGGTCGGGCCCGGCAGTTCCGACTCAGCGGGCTTGCCATCGTACCAGTAAGCCCATTCCGCAGCCTCGAGATAGCCGCGCGAGCGCTCGGAGTTGGAGATATAGAAGCCCTGTCGCGCCATGGCAGCGCCAGCCCAGCCGTCGAGCCACCAGTTGAGGTAATCATACGCGGCATCGAGTACGCGTCCCTGCGCGACACGCGACAGCGACATCCCTCCGAACCATGCGCGGTAGCCCTCTTTGGGACTGGCCAGCCGGAAGTGCAGACCGGCGCGCTGCAGTTCGACGGCCGCGGGCGACCAGACGCTTTGGATCGCGACCTTGTTGGTAATCATCAATTGCGCAGCGTCTGCAAAAGTCGACCAAAAACCGGCAAAGTGGCCACGCCGCTTGAAGCCGATCAGCGTCGAGATCAGCGCGTCGATCTCTTCGATCGTCAGGTTGCCAATGTCCGCGAACTGCATGAGACCGCTGGCCTCCACAGCGAGCGCGGCATCGATTGCCCCGATCGCTGCGTCCGCCTGCAACGCGACGCGGCCGACCAGTTCTGGCGCAAGCAGCCACGCCCAGCTTTCCGGCGTTGCCGCCAGTGCCGGCGGCAACGCATCCTGGAGATATACGAAGCTGTCAGCGTTGTGCGTCAGCGGTAGCATGCTGATGCGCTCGGATGCCTTGCGGGCAAGCGAGCCGTCAGGCTGTACGTAAAGGCGGTCAACCGGAACGCTGCCGGCGCTTGCGCACTTATGCCGTGCGAGGCTGTTCGCACGTGGCAGCGAATTGACTTCTTGCCAGCGCCTGATTCGTGCGAGTTCGATCGGCTGAAGCGCCCGCGCGGGCCACAGGTAATCGATGCTGTGAAACCACTGGTCGTAGATTTCGTAGCTCTCGGGGTGCATCACGCCTGCACGCTGCACCGCCGAGCTGTCGTCGATGATGAAGCGCAGCCGGATCCCAAGATCTTTCTCGGCGTGCTTGCGGATGTGTTCCTGCAGCGTGGAAGTGGTGCCCAGTACACGCAGTTCGACCTTGCCACGGTGAACCGCGGGTGCGTGGGCCGGTCGGGACGATTCGCCTGGTATGTCGTCTGGCAACAGTGGGGGCGAATGAGGTGTCGGCGGATCGGGCTTGCGACGGGAGGGTTTAGCGCGCACTGTGTTCAATGATGAGGTTCTTCGAGGCGTTGACGGAACCACGCATATGACGCTTCGACGCTCTCGCGTGCGAGCCCCTCCGTGATAAAGACGAGTTTCGACCTCCTCTGGGTATCGGGCCACGCGTCAAGATGCAGCACCGGATGGACCAGGTGCTGTACCGCGTGCAGCACCGCCGGCTGAGCGCAGCCCGCGATCGACAGCAGGCCTTTGACGCGCAAGATCTTATCACCGTGACGGTTCAGCAGCATAGTGAACCAGATCGTGAACACCTGCCAGTCAATCGGCTCGTTGATCTGCATGCAGAACGACACGATGTCCTGTGGCGCCGGTCGATCGGGCACAGCAAGCGACGGAATAGCGCGGCGGTGCGCGAGAGACGAGGGATCATCGCTCGACCAAGCGCGGTAGCTGCCTTCGTCGCGCGCGTCGTAGCATTCGGTGGAGCGTTCCGCGGACGCGGCCGAAACGAAGCCCGGAAATGCCGCCCCCCTCCGCAGCGCCCGCTGCCCGCTGCCGAGCCGACGCATCAGGTCGGTCGAGCTAGCGGGAGCGAAAAGTCTATCGACCGTGTCCGCCGCGCTTGCGCGTACCACCACTTCCGCCACCGGGTTCAGCGCCGCGAGCGTGCGGGCCAGCGCGGCAATGTCTGTAGGGTCGACGAGGTCCGACTTGCTGATCAGGAGCCGGTCGGCAGCGCTCACCTGCGCAAGCCATTCCGGATGACGTGCGCGCTGCTGCGCGGCGTTGAGCGCGTCGACCACGGTCACAGTCGCATTCAACGCATAGTGACTGCGGATCACCGGATCGGCGAGCAATGTCGCGACGATCGGCGCCGGTGTCGCGAGGCCTGTGGTTTCTAGTACTACTCGGGAGAACGGCGGCAGGTCACCGCGCGCGCGTTGCGAAAACAGCGTCGCCAGGGCCTCCTTGAGCTCACCGCGAATCGAGCAGCAGACACAGCCGTTATCGAGCAGCACAGTGCGTGCATCGACCTCACCGACCAGCAGATGATCGAGTCCCACTTCGCCGAACTCGTTGATTAGGACGGCCGTGTCTTTTGCCGCGTCGCCGTGAAGCACGTCGGCCAGCAACGTCGACTTTCCGCTGCCAAGAAAACCGGTGACGAGTGTGACCGGCAGGACGTCGTAACCTAAGCTCATGATGTGGATTGCTCGTCCGTGAAACGGTGGAGGGTGGTGGCGTCTACTCGGTCGCCGAGGGTGGCGATGAGGGTGGCGTTGCTTCGTCCGCGGCGAAAAGGGTGAGCGGATCGAGCGGCCTTGCCAGCATCTGCTCGGCAACGCGCCAGACCTGCGCGAAATCGCCGACGAGTTCGCTTGTGCCCGTCGGGGACGACAGGACGAACGACTGTCCATGAAAATCGTCGAGCCTGAGCCGGTACAAGGCGAGCACGCGGTTCGCCAAGGCCACATGGATGAGGCGCTGGCGTCGCGTGTTCGCCCCTGTGCCCGGCGGGATCGTGTTAGACCAGTGATTGCCGCCGCCTAGAAGCCCGCACATTCCACACATGCTCACTCTCCGTCTGGTGCTGGCTTGCCTTGCGCCAACGACGCTCCGTCTGGCCTGCCAAACGATGGAAACCGGGCGCGCCAATTAAAAAAATCTTCGAACGCGTTGTCTAACATGAATTTGGGTTGGTAACCGGTGTCCCGTTTGAGGCGCTCGATGCTCATTGGGGCACGCGGAGTTGATGCACTCCGTCCGACCGTGCACCGTTCCAGCGCTTCGGCGAATTCATAGCGGAACGCCGGAAAGCGCTGCTTGAGATGTTGACACCATCCCGCCAGCGACCAGCGTATGCCGGCCGACAAATGGTAAATCGGCTCCGGCGTATCGTGCCGGTCGAGCAGTGCAACAATGCCGCTTGTGACGTCGGTCGCGTACACCCAGTCATCGCCCGCGCCTTTATGAACGACTGCTGAACCACCCGCCTCGGCGATATTAAATAACTGCAGCGGCAGGCTGAGCGTGTCACGTATCCCGGTGTCGTATTCCCATCTGCCGAACACAACGCCTAGCCGCGCCACCGCAAGATTGAGGCCGCGGCTGCTGCGGTAGCGCAGCGCGGTGCGTTCAGCCGCGTATTTGCTGATGCCGTACATGGTAAGAGGAACAGCCGGACTGGTTTGCTCATCCAGCATCGCACTGGCGGTGCCGGCCGCGCCGAAGATCGAACCGGTCCCGAGCTGAACGACGCGGCTTACGCGGTGGCGCAACGCCGCTTCCAGAAGTTCGACCGTACCCAGCAGGTTCACGGTAAAGATGTCGCGTGCGGCGCGCTTCTCGCGCGCCAGATCCGCGGTAATGGCCGCGCCGTGGACGACGCGGTCGATCGCATGCGAACCGAACACCGTATCGAGATCGGCTGCCACCGATACGTCGCCGCGGGCCAACGATAGCTGGCCAGGATGACGCTCGAGGGATGTGACCGCTGTGGGTGGCGGCGCGTCGGGACCAAACAAAATAACGTCTGCGCCCCGCGCCAGCAAGTTCTCCGCCACATTCAGACCGACAAATCCGGCGCCGCCGGTAATTAAAACCGCCATTTCAGCGTCCTTAAACTAAAGTGTGGCTCAACCCGAAACAGGCTGACACGACGCATGGAAATTGCTGCCAAAACCGCCCTTTTTGCGCGTCCGTCATAACGACGTGGTTGCCCCTTGTTCCAGGAGTATGTCGGACTTGAAGCCCATGAATAGTTTGTTAAAGCTGCGAAGGCCTCTGTTTGCAATAAGACGGGCGACCCGCGCGATGGCCTTGTTCGGAAGACAATGAGCCAGATTGTTGCTGCGCAACTGCCCATTGGGAAAGGGCTGCGCTAGATACTGCATTTTTCGCAAGCCAGTGACCATTGACTTCGTTTCGCGATCATTGCCTGACCTGACCCGCCCATCCATGTTCCTCCAATATACGGCTGACTTGCGCCGCTGCGCTTCGCAACGTGGCAATTTCACCTTCGCTCCAGACGCGCGTGCTAGGCACGTAGTGGAGCGATACGAATCCGATCAGCTCGTCCCCCGACATCAAGGGTGCAAGCATCTGCGCCTTGACGCCGTACACGGCAGTCAACGCTTTCGGAGGCTTCACCGCGTGGTTCGCGCAATCGCTCTGGATCAGCAAATCGCGATTCGCTTCCAACCACTTCACCGTCGGTAGACTTCTTTGATTCATCGAAGAATTCAGTTTCAACGGGACGATGCCCGGCGCCATCGCTTCGGCGCACACCGTATCCATGTGGCAGTTGTGAGCGGGAATATCGATACGCACGGTGGTCCGGCTCGCACCGGTCGCCTGCAACAGCGTGGCCATCGTCTGCTCAAGTGCGGTGAGCACCGGATTGTCCCGCAGAAGCTTGCCCCAGCCGTGTAACGGCACACGGATGCCGGTCATTTGCAACGCCTTCCACAGCGTCACCCCGATGCTGTCGAAGATCGGCTTCCCCAATTCCGCTTCCATTTCGTCGACAACGATGGTCGCCGGCAAATTGTTGCCGACGACGACGATGCTCTCGGCCTGCGGCGAATCCGCCTCACGCAGCAATTGTTTAATCCGCTCGAACGGCACATGGGCGATGCGAGTGTTTTCGGTTTCATCGAGGCGGGCGGACTTCACCGCGGTCAATCCCTCAGCCCCGTAGGCGTCGATGATGTTGCGGGTGGGTGCCTCGGCATACGGAACCGCCAGTCCGAAATGCCTGATACCGTAGTGCTTCAAGACCTCGATCTGCGCCAGCGACGCGGTCGAAGCCGGTACGCCCGTCACCCGGCCGATTTCCTCGCACAGTGTCAGATCGGCCCCGAGTCCGTTGCCGGTCCAGCTGCCCGAGGTGCCGCCCCAGAGTATCGCGTCCAGGCCGCCATCCTTCAGTAGCGTCCCCGCATCCAACATTCTCTGCGTTTGAAACTGATCGACGTCCCGGGTGTCGAGCGTTAGCGTCTTCACCGGCACCCGGCTGAAATGAGTCGAGACCCGGTCGCTGATCGGATGCGTCATTTGCGTCGTCAACGGCTCCAGTGCGGTATTCGACGACGGCGTGATGAAACCCACCTTTTTCAAGTCTTTGAAGCTTTCCAATTTTTTCAACCTGTTCGTCATCTTCCACTCCTTTGGCATGTTGCCAGCGACTCAATGTCATGAGATCAGGCCGCACGCTGGTCCGCACAAATACGCGCGATCAGTGCGATGTAGACGGTGCTCAATGCGAGTGCATGCGACACGATCTATGCCGCCGGCCAGACCGCATCGGACTATGAGACTGGCGCGCCGCCGGAAGTGCGCACCGATCCGGCATTCTCCTACGGTCGTCATACCGCTTCCGATGGCCGTTCTTGTGAATGATTTCAGGTGGCGTTGTAGCCGCCATCTACCAGCAGATCGGCACCGGTCATGAAACTCGATGCATCGCTCGCGAGGAAAACCGCAGCGCTGGCAATTTCATCGGGTCGCCCGAGGCGGTTCAGCAGATGTTCGGGCGCCAACTCTTGACGCGCCTGCTGCATCGACCCGAACCGGAACACCAGTCTGTCCGTTTCGATGGCACCGGGCGAAAGCGTATTGACGCGGATGCCCTGCGCGGCGTGATCGGCAGCCATCGCGCGCGCCATGTTGAGCAATGCCCCTTTTACAGCGCAATACACCACCCGGCCCGCACGGCCAACCCCGCCCAACTGCGATGCAATGTGAATCACCGATCCGCCGCCGCTTTTGATCATGTGCGGAATCGCCGCCCTGCTGGCCAGGAAGCAGCCGGTCAGATCGACCGCCAATACCTGATTCCACTCCGCCAGGCTGTAGTCGAGTACCGTGCCGCTCGGGTCCGACGTGGCCGCGCAGTTGACCAGGACGTGCACGCCGCCAAATGCGGCATGCACCGCATCGATCGCCGAGCCGACCTCGTCCTCTTTGGTCACATCTACTCTGAAAGGGCGTGCCTGGCCGCCCGCCTCGGTGATTTGGAGAGCCGTGGTAACCGCGTTCGACTTATGAAAATCAAGGCACCCGACCGCGGCGCCCGCTTGCGCGTAAGCCTTGCTGATGGCGCGGCCGATTTCGCCGCCGGCACCAACCACAATCGCCACCTTACCCTTCAAGGAGTATCTATTCAAAATTGATGCCATGTATATTCCTTTACTTGTTCGGAAGGTTAGTCTTACTGCCGCTTGCCGCGGCTGTTTACGACTGTCTGAACGAACGGGGGCCTCTTGATTACCACCGTGCGCTTTCAGTAGCGTATTAGTCTTTCAGCGCTTGGACGAACGTCTTCTGACCATCCTTGTATTGATAGATGGAAACCGAGGTATTCAATAAATCTCCGTTGGGCTTGAAGCGAATCTGACCGGTCACGCCAGGGTAGTTGGTCGACGGCATCATCGCGAGAATTTTTGAGGGATCGATGGATTGAGCCCGCTTCATTGCATCTACGATGACATAAACCGCATCGTAACTGTACGGCGCGTAGCTCTGGATTGGGACATTGAAGCGTTTCTCATACGCATTCTGGAAAGCGCGCCCACGTGGCATCTCCGACAAGGCAACGCCGCCCTCGGAACAGTAGATGTTTGCTGCGGCCGGACCGGCAAGCGAGCCGAGGTTCGACGTACATGCACCATCGCCCATCAGCAGTTTCGAATCCATCGCCAGTTGTTTGGCCTGCTTAGCCAGTGGGCCGCCCGTAGCATCCATTCCGCCGAACATGATCAATTCGGGACGGTCGGCTTTGATTTTCGTAAGAATCCCTCGAAAATCTACAGCCTTGTCATTAGTGACCTCGTGGGACGTCACTGCGAAGCCTTGTGACTTCGCGCTTTTTTCAAACTCTCTGGTCAGGCCTTCACCATAGGCTGTCGCGTCGTCAACGACCGCCACGGATTTCAGGCGGAGATTTGATGCCGCGAACTTGGCAAGAGCCGGTCCCTGGTCAGCATCCGTTGCAACCAGACGAAATTCCGTCTTGAACCCTTGCATGGTTAAAAGCGGGTTTGACGCTGCGGGCGTGATGTTCGTAATACCAGCGTCGTTGTAAAGTCTGGAAGCAGGGATGTTCACCCCGGAATTGAGGTGCCCGACCACCGCGACGACCTTGTCATCGATGAGTCGCTGCGCAGCCTGCGTACCTATTCGCGGGTCACCAGCGTCATCCTGAGAGTCGAGTTGCAGGTTTACCTTGTGACCATTGATGAAAAGTCCTGCCTGATTGATCTCTTCTACGGCGAGGCGGGCGCCATTTTCCAGATCCTTGCCCACGTGTGCCGCGGCGCCTGTTAGCGGAGCGACGTGTCCGATTTTCACTACGGTTTCGTCCTCAGCGACCGCGCCTGTTGCCGCACCAAGCGCGGCGAAAGCGAAGACGGTAAGCGGGAAAAGATTTCGCACGTTCATTTGTTACCCCTATTAATTAAATTAACTATATTTGTCTTCGCTCTGTCTAAGCGCTTGTAGCTCATTGCAATGAGAAGTCCCGTAGGAATCAAGCTCTATCGCTCATGCCCGGCCAACATGTAGCGGGTGTTACGAGTGGTGGGCCGTGCGCGCCCAGCTTCCAGCGCGCCTCGTGGAGGCGATCAGTGATACGACCTGGGCCTTTGTCGATCACCTTTCCATCGAGGCCGAACTGGAGCCAACGGGTACGCGGGGCCGCCGTCGATACCGTCCCGGCGACTCGTTCATTCAAAGGCTGCTAGCCTGTGCTCATTGGTGATCTCCAAAATGCAGATAGTTGCATTCAGCGGCGATGCGCGCGAGCGCTACCCCGAAGCCAGGTCAGCCGCGCGGATTGTTCGCCAGGAAGTCGTCGGCCATCTCGTCACAGGTACAAAAGCGCACGCCGTCGTGCGCGCGGAAGTGGTCGATCAGGCGCTCAAGCATCAACAGCACCTGCGGACGACCGGCGACGTCCGGATGGATCGTGACCGGGAACACTGCATAGTCGTATTCGCGATAGACCCAGTCGAACTGATCACGCCACATCTGCTCGATGTCGCGCGGATTAACGAAGCCATGGCTGTTCGGCGACTTCTTGACGAACATCATCGGCGGCAGGTCGTCGAGGTACCAGCTCGCCGGGATCTCGACCAGACTGGTTTCCTGCCCGCGCACCAGCGGCTTCATCCAGGTGCTGGGGTGCTTGCTGTAGTCGATCTTGGTCCACGTGTCGCCGACGCGAACGTAGTACGGGTGAAAGTCTTTATGCATCAGGCTGTGGTCGTACTTGATGCCCTTCTTTATCAGCAACTCGTTCGACACGGGACTGAATTCCCACCAGGGCGCCACGTAGCCCGTCGGCCGTCGGCCCGATAACTCCGTGATGAGTTCGATACTGCGGTCGAGCACGGCCTCTTCCTGCTCCGGCGTCATCGCGATGGGGTTCTCGTGGCTGTACCCGTGCATGCCGATCTCGTGGCCGGCCGCCGCGACTGCCTTCATCTGTTCCGGGAAGGTTTCGATCGAGTGCCCCGGGATGAACCAACTGGTCTTCAGATTCTCACGCTCGAACAGCTTCAGTAGACGCATCGAACCGACCTCTCCCGCGAACATCCCCCGCGAGATGTCGTCGGGCGAGTCTTCACCACCGTAGGAGCCGAGCCAGCCCGCCACGGCGTCGACGTGGATACCCAATGAGACAAGAATTTTCTTAGCCAAGTTTTCCTCTTTCTTCTATCGATTAACATCGTGTCACACACCGCACGGCGTTAGATATGTATTTTGTCGTCAAGATACGTTTATTAGAGCCCGCCAAAACAGCGCAATATATAAGGGTAATTACCTAGATAGAACGCGTGTCTACATCAGTCCGTTGAGCCGGTTCCAGCGCGGGCAGCATCCCGGCATGCTGGCTAGGAATGCGCACATTCATCCCCAATCACCTCATTGAAAGTAACCCCCACGACTGTTTGACGAGATTGCCGTGAATGCCATAGCCCTTGGGGGATGTGGGTTCGCCCGAAAAAGGTCCCTCACTAGGCGTCCTAGCAGGCGTTTCGAATGCCGCTGATCGACCGATGCCGCTGAAAAAGTCGTCTTTGCGTTGGTCGTTAGGTATCCTTCTGATATCGATAGACGCGGAGCGAATCGCTCATGATGTGTCAACTGGATATCGGGTAGGACAAGCTTTTCTACCTGTTCAACTTCGATAATCACGTGCCTCGCGATCACCTGCTGAGAGGCATCGATCGGGCTCTCGATCTCCGCAATCTTCGTAAGCATGTCGCGCCTTTCTACAGTCCGATTGGCCGACTTTCGATTGATCCAGAACTCATGATCCGCATGCTCATCGTGGGCTACTGCTTGGGCATCCGCTCCGAGCGCCGGTGAGACTACGGTTCATCGGACATAGAACCTGAATATTGCGCACCGGATCCTGCTGGAATTTTCTGGGTAGCCGGATCTTGACCAGGCTGACGACGGTCTGGGCGATTGCATCGGGCTCATCGGCCGGCACAAAATAGAAATCCGACTCTTCGCCTTTTCCCGACAGGGACGGGAACAGCCCCTGATTTGATCTGTTGGGCGCTGCGAACAATGCGCGAAGCATTGGCCTGCCGGAACACCTCGGCCAGGCGCACGAGGACCGGCACTGCGCCCGATTCGATCAAAGCCGCGAGAACCTGCCCGGGCCCAACCGACGGCAGTTGACCCACGTCGCCGACGAAATCAACCGTGGTGGACGCCACGGCCTTGAGCAACTGGCTTGCCAACGGCACGTCGACCGTCGAACACTCATCGGCCACCAGCAGGTCACATTCCAGCGGCGACTCCTCATTACGCTTGAACTGTCCATTCATCGGATCGACCTCGAGGAACCGGTGAATGGTCTTCGCCTCAAGTCCGGTCGATTCCGACAGTCGCTTGGCCGCCCGTCCCGGTTGGCGCACACAACAGTGCTGACCTGCTTGGCGCGCAGGATCGTCAATATCGAATTGACAAGTGTCGTCTTACCAAAACCAGGGCGGGCAGTGATCACCGGCAGCTTTGACGACAGGGCCAGACGGATCGCCTGCTTCTGGCTGTCTGCAAGCCCGATCGCGAGCTGTTCAACCAACGGTATCGCCTTGCCGGCGTCAAACGCGCTCCACGGCGGCGATCCCGAACTCAGGCGCTTGACCTGTGAAACGATGGAACGTTCGGCGTCGTCTAGCGGCGCGGGGACACGCTTTGGGAACGCCGTCAGCGGTATCGGCGATCACGGTGGCTGCCATCGATCGCCTGGTGCATCACTCGACGATCTTCGAGCTGAACGTCGAAAGCGGCCGGACCTTGTAGTTGACGCTCTACACTCAACTTCACGAAGCCTCGCGGGCGATTGCTCGATGACGTCGAACACGGCTGCGCCGAAGCCGATACGCCGGTAGCCGCGCTCATGGAGGTGGCGCGCCATTGCCCGCGCAGCCTTGACGTTTGAGAATCCCACGCCACGATCGATCGGGTTGCCCCGGCAGGTCCCACATCTCGACGACCGGGATGCCGGCACGTTCCAGCAGCACGCGAGTCGCTTCCGTATGGTGGCCTCGGGTCAATGCAACGCATCGGGGCTGTTGACGCAACATTGAGCGCACGAGACGCTCCTCCTGCTCGAGACGATAATCGGTATCGCCCAGCAGGAGTTGCAGACCGCGAGGCGCAAGCGCCGCGTTCAGCCCGCGCACGGTATCGAACAAGTTTGAACTCGACAGCGAGGGCACCAGCACGGCGACGAACTCCGAGCGCCCCGATGACAACGCCCCCGCTGCCGCATCGGCCACATAACCCAGTTCGTCGATTGCCTTCTTCAACCGTTCGCGTGTCGCCATCGACATACTGCCGCCGGCCAGCACGCGCGATACCGTCATTTTCGAAACGCCGGCATGCCGGGCGACATCGGACATGCGCGCGGCACAGGGTATCGGGAGGCCATCGTATCGCTCATTGCAAGTGCGTGGAAAGTCATGGAAGCCATATGAGACCGGGCTGCGCCAGGCATCCGGTCGGCGTTCCAGGTCCGCGCCTGCAACCGCAACCGCGCCTGTCGTCAGGCGATCCGCGCACCGCATTTCCAACTGTTTGCGACCTGCCGAAATCTGCCTATTCACGCGCCTACGGGAAAACCCCTGCACAGCTCGTCTTGCGCAGCCAATTCGCCACGTGCTAACGTCATTTATGTTACCGGTACCAGTTCCTTGAGCGGGCTGTCACGCGCTGCGGCCGTGCCGTTTGGCGACGAAGTATCGAGCAGAGAACATGGCGCCGCCCCGAGCGCCACCACCCCCAATGTGCGCTAGGCACAGGAGACATAATGAGTTCAGAGCAGGCATTGAAAACCGGCCTATCTTCGCAGACCGTTTCCCATTCCGGCCAGAAGACGACAACGGCCGAGCAACTGCGACGGGCCATTTTCACCGGTGCGATCGGCAGTGCTTTGGAATACTACGATTTTGCGATGTACGGGCTCGCTTCCGCTTTGGTGTTCAACCGGGTCTTCTTTCCGAGTCTCGGTACGACGGCAGGCCTGTTGGCGAGCTTCGCGACCTTCGGCGCCGGCTTTCTTGCGCGTCCGCTCGGCGGTCTGTTTTTCGGATCGCTCGGCGATCGCAAAGGGCGCAAATTCGTGCTGCTCGCCACCGTCGCGCTGATGGGCTTTGCGACGACACTGATCGGCGCACTCCCAACCGGCGCGATCGGTGCCGTGCTGCTCGTCGTGCTGCGCCTGCTGCAAGGTTTCGGCGCCGGCGCGGAACAGACCGGCGCCGCCACGCTGATGGCGGAAATGGCGCCGGTCAAGCAGCGCGGCTTCTACGCCGCGCTGCCGTTCATCGGCATTTTCGCGGGCCTCACGCTGGCCACGTTCACCTTTCATGTCTTGCAGTCGACGCTAAGCGAGTCGGAGATGCTCGCCTGGGGCTGGCGGCTGCCGTTTCTCGGCAGCATCGTGCTGATCGGCATGGCCGTCTGGATTCGTCTGCGGCTCAAGGAAAGCCCGGTATTCGAGCAGCTCGAGGCAAATCACGAGGTCATCCATGCGCCGATGCGGCTCATGCTCAAAACAGGCCGCCGCCCGTTGATCGCTACCGCGCTCATGCGGCTGGCTGAAACGGGCGGCTCGACGATCTATACTGCAGTGGCGATCGCCTATCTGTCAGGTTTCGTCACTGCCCAGCAGCATCTGCCAAGAGCGATGCTGGGCGAAGTCGGTACGCGTGCCGTGCTGATCGCCAGCCTGCTGAGCATATTCACCACGCCGCTCTTCGGCGCACTCACCGATCGCGTCGGTCGTCTGTTGGTCTATAAGCTCGGCGCGCTTTTCTCGGTACTCTGGGCGATCCCTGCGTGGTGGATGATCAGCACCGGTCAACCTCTGTGGGTCACCATTGCGCTCGTCGGCGGTTTTGCGATCGGCGCCAACAGCATGCTCGGCTCCCAGTGCGCGCACTTCGCCGAATTGTTCGGCAACCGATACCGCTATTCGGGCGTCGCGTTGTCGCGCGAAATCGGCGCGCTGCTGGCCGGCGGCCTCGCACCATTGCTCGGACTCTATCTGGTTGGTCTGTCCGGGGGCCAGTTCTGGGTGATGGGCGTTTATATGGCGACGCTCGCTGTCCTGACTTTGATCGGCACGATGCTGTCAACGGAAACGCGAGGTCGCGATCTGACTGCTTTAGGTGACGCCGTTGGCAAAGGCAGGTGAAACGCTGATAGCTCGGCGGGCTCTGATCGCCCTATCCGGACGTGGGGCGCGCCGGGCACGACGCAATGCGCGTCAGGCGTCGGCATTCGCCGCGCGATGCTCGAATTCGCGCATCAGCGCAGAGTGGTCAAGATCGCCTTCGCGGCGAATCAGCGCGGCCAGGAGTTCTGCGGTGAGTTGTGCGTACGGCGTGGGACTTCCGCTGTTATGCGCGGTGCTGATGGCGTTGTTGAGATCTTTCAGGTGCGTCTCGGACCGGCCGCGCGTCGTATAGTCTCCGTCTACCATCCGAGCCCCGTGCACCCGCAGAATCTGGCTATCTGCAAAACCACCGGTGAGCGCGGCAATCACGCTCGCCGGATCGGCCCCGCCCCGTCGCGCGAAGAGTAGCGCTTCCGCAACCGCACCGATGGTAGCCCCAACAATGATCTGATTCGCGAGCTTCGCAAGTTGTCCCGCCCCATGCGCCCCGACTCGCGTTGGCCGACCCATGCACGAAAGAAGGGTGCGCGCCCGCTCGAATACGTCTACGTCTCCGCCGCACATGATGGCGAGCGTACCCTGCTCGGCTCCGTGTGTACCGCCCGACACCGGCGCATCGAGATAAAACACGCCGCGTGCCGCGAGTTTGCCCGCATGCTCACACGCTTCATCGTGACGAATCGAACTCATGTCGATCACGGTCGCGCCGGCGCGCAAGGACTCGGCGGTACCCTGTTCGAACAGCACCTGCCCGACGATCGCGCCGCCTTCCAGCATCGTGATGACGAAGTCCGCCTCTTCCACTGCCTGTTGCGGCGTTTCAGCGACGCGCGCCCCATCCCCGGCGAGTACGGCGGCTTTTTGCGCGGTACGGTTCCAGACAGTCACGGGATAGCCCGCCTGCAGCAACCTGCGCGCCTGCCTCTCACCCATCAGGCCGATACCAAGAAAAGCAACGGATGGCGCAAACGCAATGTTTCCGAGTCGACTATCAATAGAAGTCAAGGCTGATTCCTTTCGAATGACGGGCTTGCGACCACTATCAGATGGCTACAGACCATTGTTCTTGCTCATATGGTACCGGTACCATATGAGAATAATCTAGCATCAGGAGGCAACGTGTGCAAGCCAGATCTGTTAGTCGTTCATCGGTATTCCAATGAAGACATGGCCGAACTCGCAAAACATTACACGCTGCCTGTCCTGTCCGACTTGCCCGACTCTGACCCGCTGATCGCCGATGTCGCGCAGCAGATCCGTGCGGTCGCAACGAACGGCGACGCTGGCGATCAACACTGTTGAAGCGACCTAATATTGTCTTATCAAACGTAAAGCCCCAACCCGGACGCTCGGGAACCACCGCGTTGCCATTTTTGAATTCAATTGTCTCGTTGTAAAGATTCGAAGACCACGGCATATACTCGAGATATATCGTATTGGCCAGACTAGCCAGTACCTGCACACTCATCTCACTGAACAGGTGACTCGATAGCGCTGCAGGTCTGGCATCAGGATATCGGCCGATTTCAATTCGAGCATCTGCCGGAAACCATACCGGGTGTATTAGGTTTCTCCGCTTGCAATCGGCGTATCCAATGCTGCAGCGACACGCGCCACACCCTCCAGATCGTTGGCTGGAAGCGGCTCTTCAAAGCACGCAAGCTGAAATTCCTCCATGCGACCAAGGCGGATGGCACTGTCGGGACCGTCATACCTTGATTCGCATCTGCCATCAGTTTCACCTTCGGCCTAATCGCTTCGCGCACGGCTCGGACCCAGGCCGCATCCTCACTGAAGGTAGCGCTACCCAGACGCATTTTCATGGCCTGAAAACCCTGACCGACCGAGTCCTGCGCCTCTCTCGTCAGATCATCGGCCGAACTGGACAGCCACAAGCCGCCGCTGTGATATGCCGGCACCGTCTGATGATGTCCACCCAGCAAACGATAAATGGGCAGGCCCGATGCTTTACCGAGCAACTCCCACAGCGCACCGTCAATTGCCGATATGCCGACGATGGACACCTCTTGTGGCCGACAAAGTTGAATTGGCGTGTCGTGACGAGCATAAGAGTTGCTCTGAAGAACTCGCCGCAACTTGACGAAGCAACTGCCATTTTGTCGACTACCGGGCCGATCGGCAGGTCGGCATCGATGCACCACCGTCGGATTCGGCGCGTCCGCCTCCGAGATGATTCTCACCAGTTCCCACGCACGCGAACCGTCTTCATACGGCTATAGACGATTGTTCGGACAAATGCTATGTTATCGGTACCAATCCAGCGTCAGGAGACAACGTGCGAAAGCCAGATCTGTTAGTCGTTCATCGATATCCGAATGAAGACATGCGCGAACTCGCGAAACATTACACGTTGCATGTGCTGTCCGACTCGCCCGATCCTGACGCGCTGATCGCCGATGTCGCGCAGCAGATCCGTGCGGTCGCGACGAACGGCGAAGCCGGCGCCAACGCGCGCTTGATTGAAGCATTGCCGAACCTCGGGCTGATCGCATGCTACGGGGTCGGGGTCGACGCGATCGATCTGCCGCTCGCCCGTAGCAAGGGCATTCGTGTCACCAACACGCCCGACGTACTGACGGGTGATGTCGCCGACATGGGCGTCGGCCTCTTACTTGCGCTAGCACGTCATCTGCCCGCCGGGGACGCCTATGTCCGTCGCGGTGACTGGGAGCGAGCCACTATGCCGCTCGCTACGCGCGTGTTCGGCAAACGGCTCGGGGTGCTCGGGATGGGACGCGTCGGACGTGCGGTTGCCAGGCGCGCCGCCGCATTCGATATGGTGATTGCCTATCATGATCGCGCCCATTTCGACGATCTTCAGTACCAATACTTTGACGACCCGGTCGCGCTCGCTGCCGAGGTCGACTTCCTGATTATTTGTGCCGCCGCGCACCCGGCTAACCGGTCACTCGTGGGCGCGCGCCTTCTTGACGCACTGGGCCCCGCGGGCCTGCTAGTCAATATCGCGCGCGGCAGCATCGTCGATGAACCCGTGCTGTTGCAATACCTGCGTGAGCGGCGTATCGGTGGTGCCGCCCTCGACGTATTCTGGAACGAGCCTTCGATCGACCCCGGCTTCGCCACACTCGACAACGTCGTGTTGCAACCGCACCGTTCGAGTGCAACCGCTGAAACCCGGGGCTCAATGGCGGCCCTGGTGCGAGAAAACCTGCACGCCTTCTACAATCAGCTTCCCCTTATCACCGAACTCGCTGGACTTACAAGCTAAGAACACTAACTCTTATTGTTTATACGTATTCGTAAGTAGACTCCATTATTTAAGGTAATTTTGATCAAGTCCACTACTCATGGCTGTCATGCGTTATAGCGTGGACATGCAACGGTAAAAGCAAAAACGATGAAGCAACTGACACTGGCGATGGCGGTCGATCAATGCTCGGGATTCGGAGCGCGGCGCAAACCTACGCGACGCGAGGTGTTTCTCGATGAAATGAACAGGCTCGTGCCGTGTGCGGGGCGTTGTCACGTTAGCGCGTTGGTCAGCTAAGATGACGTGATGAAGAAGACGAAATCGCTCGACCATCGCACCGCGAGGTCAAATCCATCTGCACGAGGTCGCCAACGTCGTCGCGCATGATGGGTTCGAGCGAAAGGTCAGGACGGTGTGCCAAAAAGTCCGGCAATCTTGACGCGAGCACCGTCCTTGAAAAGAACGGGTCGAAGCTAACACGAAGCTTTCCTTGCACAACGTTCGCTGAACCCGACGCCGCCCAAGCTGCCTCTTCGATGCCTGTCAGATGCGGGCCAACCGCGTCATATAAACGCCGCCCTTCGTCGGTCAGCGTCTGCGAGCGCGTCGTACGGTCAAGCAGCCGCACGCCTACCTGCTTCTCGAGGCGTGAAACAGCACGGCCAACGCCCGATGGTGACAGTCCGAAAGCGTTGCTGCGCATAGACGTCGGAGGGTTCCGTCGCAATAGCGGCGGCTGGTATGCTGGGGGGACCTTACAGAACGATGTGAACGACAATGAAAGCGCTCAGTCCGGCGGTAGCCAAGGTGGTGAAACGGTTGCACTATCCGATTGAGATCATGTTGGTGTGCGTGCGTTGGTACGTGGCCTACCCGCTGAGCTTGCGCAATCTCGAAGAGATGATGGCCGAACGCGGGATCGCGGTCGATTATTCGACCGTTCACCGGTGGGCCATCAAGCTTCTGCCGGTGCTTGAAAAGGCGTTCCGCCGCTGCAAGCGCCCGGTCGGCAAGAGCTGGCGTGTCGACGAGACCTACATCAAAGTCAAGGGGCAATGGACCTATCTGTACCGCGCCGTCGACAAGGCCGGCAACACGGTTGACTTCCTGCTGCGAGCCAGGCGGGACAAGGAAGCGGCCCGACGGTACTTCGAGAAGGCCATCGATCAGAATGGCGTGCCCGAAACCGTAACCATCGACAAGAGTGGTGCCAATCTGGCCGGGCTGCACGCCGTGAACGCCGAGCGTGAGACGCCTATCAAGATCCGCCAGGTCAAGTATCTCAACAACATCGTGGAACAAGACCATCGGGCGATAAAGCGCCGTACCCGACCCATGTTGGGATTCAAGATATTTCGTTGTGCGCGCATCTTGTTAAGCGGCATTGAACTTATGCATATGATCGCCAAAGGGCAGATGAAAGACTGTGGTATCGGACAGACTCCCGCGGAGCAGTTCTACTCGTTGGCGGTATAAGTAGTCCTCAGCATGCTGGCCATTGTTCAACGCACTTTTCTTAGTGCGACAGAACCCTCCCCTCGTTCAGGTGGTGGCTTTGACACTTCCACTTTGGCACATCGATGCCGGTTTCGGGTGGGGGCGTCCATTCCATTAGTCTTGACGCTAGCTCTTCTGATTAACGACAAAGAGCTGACCTTCACTAAAAATAATTCCGGCAGGTCCGGTCAGCCCGGCACTACTGGGAGGGACGAAAGTACCGAGATAGGCGCCGTTCGACGCGTCAAAGCGTTTAACAGTATTGTCCCCGGCGTCGTCAACGAACAATTCTTGCGCCTTCGGCGTCTGGCTAACCGACCACGTAGTTAGCGCAATCATGGTGCACAGGAGAATGGAACGCAGCCTGACTCTCCAAGCGGACCTACGTTCTTTCTGCGGAGCGCGGTGCGATGAAATGAGAGAACATGCAATCATTTATGCCTCCATTTGATATGGTGTATTTAATTGTCATGAAAGAGATAGACATGCGTTGGACAGAAAGAGACGTAGCTTACCCACGGGCGTTAGCGATGCCAGTGGCCCACAAAAGCGCCCGTGACGAACCCGCCGACGGGAAAGTGAATCGTCGGGGGCTGTCAGCCGAACCTCGAGCTCGCCACCCTGTAGAAATTCAATGAATTCCATCGCGCAAGTGGCGAGCGCGAGCAGGCGTGAAGCGATGTTTAATCGATATTGACTCTGCGTCCAATACTTCGCCTAACGCGGTGTAAAAATGGAGAATTGTGCGCAGACAGCCACACAAATGTTCAATAAAACACGCCAAACACGTCATCAATTTCTGACAGATGAGTCTGCTCACAAGGCCGTAATGCATGCCCGTTAGAAAATCAATGCGGTTGGTCTGGGCAGTAAGCGAGCCAGCGCAAGTGTTCGATTGCTCGAACAACCAGATGCTTCTTCTATTGAAGTGCACACATGCGCGGCCAGGACTCAAACTGGCAATTGGTGCTACTCTCCGCGCATTGCTCTTCGGAGCATAGTCGCTAACAACGATATTTCAAGGTTCTTTCGCGACCGATACACCCAGTCACCGGTCGACAGCAGCGCCACAAATTGCACTCGGCCGGTTGGCACTCCCAAAACCGACTTCGCTGCGATGTACACCCTTGTCGTCATATGCCAGCATTGATGGGTGGGTGGAAATGTAAACGGTGGCCCACCCGCTATCGTACGAGTTTGGGCCTGACATGCGTTAAAGCTCCCTGCGTTCGATAACAGCCGCACCGGCCGCGGGTGCAGTGCTCTTCTGGTCGCATCCTTCACCGCCCCAACGCGATTTAGCGTCAGTTCCTGATGCAAAGGCTCAGTGGCCGATTTCACGCAATGGTCGGCGCACCACGAGCAGACTTGAATCCAAAGTTCCATTCTTGATATACCGATAGTTGCAGGCGGTGACAACAAAGCCGGTGGCATCAACCGCGCTGAATCCCTGTTGCTGCCGCCGTTACGCCATGGTTATTGCTGTTGCGTTGCTACGAACCTAATGACAGGCTTACCCGCTTTGATAGACGATGCTCTTTGGCACCGGACGATGAATGCGCGAGGCGGTTTTGGAGGTCGAGGAGCGCATCGATTTGTCGCCGGACGACGGCTCCGCTGCCTCAGCGAGCAGGCCGAAGGGGACTCACGGGCCATGTGTGCCGCGATAGTGCCGTGCTTCTCGGCAAAGAGCCAGAACCAGAGGGCAAGCTGATATCCTCGAACGCCGTTTCGGAGGACTGGCTCGACGTCGGGCATGAATGTGATGCCAGGGGCGGCCCACCCTGCGAACGGTGCTGAACCGCCGCCCAGGTACATGCCCAGAAGTTGCTTTATCGACGGATGTGCATCGCTGGGCGAGCTCCGCGTCTCGTCTTGCCGCTTCCCGGTTTTCCACAGTCTCCAGGCCATCCAGGACCTCAAGGTGTGCGGTATGCACGCTGCAACGATACCTGCACACTCGGCCGGGGTCGTAAACCGGCAGAGGCCCGTGTTCTTCCGGGACAGTTCGACGCGATCCTTGCGGCGTGAGCAAACTGGCCCATATGCGAACGCTGACGCGGTATCGCGCTGGGGCTTCGGCTCACGCGTACATTTCCGCCCAGCAGAGCTGACGCAGCAAATGCCAATATGGCCTCCTTTATAATTCAAAAGTCGGAACACCAATGATCGCATGGAGCCCTACTTTATGAGTCAACCCCGCGGACGAGATGCGGGATCTCGGGACAGCGGCCAGCGCCAACCTCGTCACGTGAAGAAATCTCAGTCCAACCGGCAGAGACAACCGTACGTGAATGCACCTGCTCGAGACTCCGCCCAGACTGCCTCCATTTTCAAAACCCGATCGTTCCAGTTCCTGATCGATAGGGTGGGTGCAGAGAATATCGCCCTGGGACTTGGATCGAACATGGCGCGAGTGGCCGAACTGACGAGGGGCGAGAGGTTCACGCCTGAGACCGCCTTTCACATGGAAACCACGCTTGGGTTGCCTCACGGTTTCTTTGACCAGCCCAATCCTGCGCTCGCGGCCGAAACCATTGCCCGCCTGAAATCACCGCTCGACTTCGTTCAAACAGACGACGAACCGGAAGCAGTGTCGGAAACACCCATGCCCGCTTCCGCCCTGAACGGCGGCCAGCAGTCATTTCTTAAAGATAGTTTGTCCGAGGAAGCGCAAATGCCGAAGAAAGCAACTGGCGGGTCGCCCAGAGCTGTCAGGAATAGTCGAAGCCAGATGGCCGAACCGCATACCGCTCATGCGCCGCGAAAAGGATTGCCCTCGAAACGCAGGACATCTCCTGGAACAACCCAACAGCAAGCGCTGGCATTAGACGACAGGGCCGCGGTAGAGAACATTCGACGCGCTAACCTCCACATTCTCACGGGTCGCAACGGATCGAAAGCAAAACTTGGTGTAGTCATGGCGATGAGCGGATCCAACATGGCCCATCGGCTATATGGCAAGAAACGCATGGACGATGTCGAAGCCAACCGCTTCACCGAGCGACTGGGTTTGCCAACTGGCTGGCTGGACACGCCGCGCTCCGAAGCTGACATTCCAGAGTCGGTGTCGCGTCTGCTTACGCCTGCTTCGCGCGGTCGTGCATCCGTTGAACAGCATGAGCCGCTCGCGGCCGCGACGAAGGATGGCGTGCCAGTGAACCCCGCAGAAGTGAAGGCGCACACTGGGCGCGTGCGGGCGGCGGGCCGGACCGGTGCGGACAGCTTCTCTCCTGTTTCGGCGGATGTCGCCGGAGCGAAAGAAACGATCGTCGTCAGCCCACAGGGTCATGTCAGTGCTGCCCCCGACGAGCCTGCGGGTGGCTCGCCAGAAGAAAGTGATAGCGAACTCCCGGCAGCGACACCCGCAACCCCTGAGTCGCTCCCGGCCGCCGCACCACCGCAGCGCAGTCCGGCGCTGCTCTCCTTCGCTTCCGTGACCAGCCTGGATAATCTTCACGGTATCGAACCGATCGCGGAAGCCTTGATCAAGACGCTGGCAGGTAAGGCACGCACGGGTCGACTGGACGAACTGAAGGCGCTGGAACTTTTGCAGCAGGCCGTCCTGTTGTGAGTCGGTAGCGTGCCACGACCCATTGTGCAATGACGCATGAAGCGCATCGAGGTAACCCGGCCCCGGTGCGCGCCAGGAATCGTCCTGTTCCTGATCGACGGTCGACTGCGGATCCCGTCCTTAATGACAGCGCAACGCGCCGACGGCCCCGGCCCGTGGCTCAATGGTCGAGAAATTGCCGTAGCTTGCCGGCTCGACCCGGGTGCATCAGTTTTCGCATCGCCTTGCTTTCGATCTGCCGGATCCGTTCGCGCGTCAGGTCAAATTGTTTACCGAGTTCCTCAAGCGTATGGTCGGACGTGGTATCGATTCCAAAACGCATCCGTAGCACCTTCGCTTCACGGGGCGACAGCGCATCGAGCGCCTCATCGATCGCGGCGCGCAGGTTCGCATGCACGGCCGCGTCCGCGGGCGATGCCGCCATTGGATCTTCGATCATATCGCCAAGCGTCGCGTCGGCGTCCTCCCCCACGGGCGTCTCGAGCGACACCGGTTGTCTGGCGATCTTCAACATGCCGCGAATCTTCTCTTCCGGCAGTTCCATGCGCTGCGCAAGCGCCGCAGGATCAGCCTCGCGTCCGGTCTGCTGCAGGATCTCGCGCGAGATCCGGTTGAGCTTGTTAATTGACTCGATCATATGCACGGGCACGCGAATCGTGCGCGCCTGATCGGCAAGCGAACGCGTGACGGCTTGCCGCACCCACCACGTTGCATAGGTCGAAAACTTCCAGCCGCGTCGATATTCGAATTTGTCGACGGCCTTCATCAAGCCGATATTGCCTTCCTGAATCAGATCCAGAAAATGCATGCCGCGGTTCACGTACTTTTTCGCGATGGAGATCACCAGGCGCAGGTTGGCCTCAATCATCGCGCGCTTCGCTTCCCGCATTTTCGACTCAGCCGCCATCATCTGCCGGTTGATCTTCTTCAGCTGTTGCAGCGGCAGTACCACGTTCGCTTCGATATCGATCAGCTTCTGCTGTTCGGCCTGGATCGCAGGCAGACTGCGTCCGAGCGCGGCGCCGTACTGACGCGACCCCGCCGCCATCCTTTCGGTCCACCCGAGATCGGTTTCGTGCCCCGGAAACGACTCAACGAACTTCTCGCGCGGCATCCCGCACCGGTCAACGGCAATCTGTAAAATGCGCCGCTCGACCGCTCGCACCTGTGCGACCTGTCGCTGCACGTCGGCGCACAGCCGGTCGATGGTTCGCGCCGTGAAGCGGATGGGCGCCATCTCGCGTCGGATCGCTTCACACACGCGTGCGAAGCTTGCGTGGCCCTTGCCTTGCGCGGCGTCGGCATGCGGGATCTGATCGAACAACTCGCGCACTCGCGCAAATATCGCGAGACTGTCGCTCGTGAGCTGTTTCAGACGCGCCTCGTTCGCCTTCGCCGAATCCCCCTCCCCGATCTCACTGTCCTCATCTCCCTGCTCGTCGTCGCCATCGGCGGTATCCGCGTCAACATCCGGTGTCTCAGCCGGGTCCGACACTGACAGCTCGGCCGCTGGAATGTCTTCATTGAGACCGTCGACCAGCTCGTCGATGCGCAGTTCACCGGTCCCGATCTGCTCTACACTCGAAAGGATCGTGGAGACAGTCGCCGGGCAGGCGGCAATCGCCTGGATCATTTCGTGAAGACCATCTTCGATGCGCTTCGCAATCTCAACCTCGCCCGCGCGAGTCAACAATCCGGTCGCGCCCATTTCACGCATGTACATACGCACGGGATCGGTCGTGCGCCCGAATTCAGAATCGACGGTGGAAAGCGCGACTTCCGCTTCCTCGTCGGCCTGGTCGTCCGACACGGCTGCCGGCGCGGCGTCGTTCAGGAATAACGTCTCCGCGTCGGGCGCCTGTTCGTAGACCGCTACGCCCATGTCATTGAAGGTGCTGACAATGGTCTCGATGGCAACGGTCTGCGCGAAGTTGTCCGGCAGGTGATCATTGATTTCGGCGTGAGTCAGGTAGCCGCGCTCTTTTCCTAACTGGATGAGCGCGCGCATCTGACGCTGCCGCTCTTCGTCCTGCAACACCGTGGACACTGCGTCCATCGGTAGCACGGCTGCGGCGGCCCTGGCCTTCGATGCGCGCCGAGCCGAAACATTCGGTGCGGATGCGGCTGTTTCCGGTCCGGAATCTTCCCGATCAAAAGTTGCCATACATTCTCCTTGGACAGGTTTGCCCGCGAAAGCGAGACCCGGCAGCCAGCGCACGGCGGCCGGCGAGGCGCACACGTTCACGGAGGCAGGCGGCCACCCGTTGTAGGATCGCAGCGAGCAAGAGACGCGGCCTGCCGACAGGAGCGGGCCGGTTGAAATAGAGCACAAGAAAAACCACTGCCTAAAATTATAGCACCAGTTGCTGCAGTGCACCACTGAAGCGCACTTTGCCGGCCCGGGATACTTTCTGCCCAAGCAGGCCTTGTCAGGCGCTCGTCGCGCTATGGGCGGGGGCAGCGAATTGTCCTCGCGGCTGCCGGTTCTCCGCTTCGAATTGCCTGTTCCGCCGATCGGCTACCTTCGCCCGCAGTACTGCCGCAAGCCGAGCCCGCGGCGAACGTCGCGTCGACGCGAAGCCGTTCTTTCGAAAGTTGGGCTCCTACGTGGGTTGCCGCCGTGTCGCAACGGCAAACGTCGACGAGACCGTGCAAAAGTTGGGGAGGTTGTTCTTTCAACTCCCGTTCTGCGGCCGTGGAAAAAATTAATGTCGTCAACCCGGAACCAGGGAGTCGCGGTGACTGGAGTCCTTTCAGAATAACCCGTTCCGCTATGCCAGAGTGTCGTTATTGCCAACACTTGAGGGGCGAGAAACCATCATGGATACCACGACCTACGGGCTGGACATCGCGAAGCGGGTTTTCCAGATGTATTGGGTAGAACCCGAAACCGGCGAGATCATGAACCGGCGTTTTAGCAGACAACAGCTCATCGAGTTTCTCGGCCAGCGGGTGGCGGGACGCGTAGCCCTTGAGGCATGCGGAAGCGCTCACTGGTGGGCGCGCAAGATAGCAGCGCTGGGTCATGAAGTCATTCTGCTGCATGCCAAGTTCATTCGTCCATTCGTTCAAAACAACAAGACTGACGCAGCGGATGCTCGAGCGATATGCGTCGCCGCGCAACAACCAGGCATGCGGTTTGTGGCACCAAAGACGGCGGATCAGCAGGCAACCCTGGCGTTGCATCGTCTACGCTCATTGCTGGTCAAGTCTCGCACCATGCAAGTCAATCAGCTACGCGGTCTGCTGTACGAATTTGGTGTAGTGCTCATTGCGGGCCGCATCGCTGGCCTGGCAGATGTCCGCGAGCGTCTTCATGAGGTTGAACAGGCGGTTCCGGGCACGCTATTTGACGCTTAACGCGATCAGCTCCAGCTCATCGATCGAATCGACGGCGATATCAAAAAACTGGAGAAGCAGTTGGCTACCTGGCAAAGACAAGAGTCGGCATGCCAAAAAATAGCGTCCATTCCCGGTATCGGCCCTTTGACGGCCACCGCCTTGGTCGCGACAATTGGCAACCCCGCTGCTTTCAAATCAGGACGTGAACTGGCAGCATACCTCGGACTCGTTCCAAGGCAGACCGGTACCGGTGGCAAGGTCCGGTTGGGCGGCATAAGTAAGCAAGGCGACAACTATATACGGACGCTGTTGATTCACGGGGCACGCGCCGTTTTGTTTAAAAGCAAGAACAAGGGACTCTGGTGCGATCAACTATTGCTGAGGCGGCCCGTAAATGTGGCGACAGTAGCGTTGGCAAACAAAATGGCACGAACTGCGTGGGCGTTGCTCGCTCACGATCAAACGTATCAGCAGGACTATGCGACCATGCGACAGGCTGCCTAGCGTAGCAAAACAGCGAGTCGCAAGTACGCTGGAAGGTTGCGAAGGTAAATAACGACGTGATGGCAAGATAGGTTGGACCGCAAGAACATAAGCCTGATTGACGCTGAGCGCTTCGAGCGCGCTGGATAGTAGAGGCCGTTCTTGGCGCATTCCATCAGGGCGCGCAGCATCGCGCTGCAGACGCCGGATATAAGCCTGCAGCCAAACCCTAGTCGAGCGTCGCAGTGTTATTTCCTTGCAAGCCGGGCGGCGTTCATATAAGCGTCAAGCAGGAAGTCCGGCCGCCCAGGCGACAACTACTATGCCGCCGGGGGCAGCCCGGACCAAAAAAAGTGGCGCCTCCACCTAACGTTCGTCGTGGCGTGACCGTTAGCCTAGTTGTGGCCATCACCTTGCGTGACAACCCTTGTCAACCTGACGCCGTATAGATATTATTTTTATAACAATGAACCTGAGAGAACTGCAGCCACAGAAACGCACCGTCCCGGTCGACGGACTAGTCGAAGAATCTCGATCGGTCAGTTGCGTTTCACCCTCGTGGCTGGCGTGCTATCCACCGTTTCAAGACGCGCTGCAAGGCGGGGAGACCAACTTTCGAGCGCTGCCTCATTTCGCCAAGCTTTCCGTATTAAAGCGAACAGCCAGCAACACAGAGGCACGAGCCGTTCTCACATCGGTGACGATCAGCGATGTTCGCGCTGCTTACGTTGAACTGAGCACGACTTGTGTGGTCGAAGCAGTAGAGAGCTACCTCTCGGTCGGCATGCACAGCGAAAATCTGCAGAGCTTCCGATCGACAATTCTTGACACTGTCGCTGCGCAGTTTCCACACGCGACAGTTCCCCAGGTTGCCAGACCGCCCTGCTTGCTCAGTCCGGGCAAAGGCATCTTCCTTGACGGCTGGCAGCGCTTCTTCGCCTATTTGTCCCGCGAGGACAAGACCATACCGCTGCTTGCAGTTGATTGGCCCGTTTTGTATGAGCGCCTTGCTGGCAATCTGCCCGAAGACGGCAAGGCAGCGACGAACTCGCCACGCTGACGTGTTCGCTGCCTCGACCCTCAAAAAAATCTTATCCAGCCCTAAGTTCGCTGCCGGACGGTCGTTACCACACAAACGAGCGTGCGTGTTCTCGCCCGCATTGATATGTTTTTTATACCGTTTAGAAAAGCGCCCGTCTCAGTGACATCGTCCTGAGCAGATCAGCAAAGAAGAAAAGCCGGCATGAAATCAACAGGGAACCATCCGATCTGAGTTAAATCATCGTTCAAAGCAGGCAGGACAATTAGTCAATTAGGATAACAAATTATGAAAGCTTCTTTTCGCAAAGCTCAGATCGCACGTTTGACTTTTTGCGCAGTTGCTGCTGCAACGCTCGCCGCGTGCGGTGGTGGCGGCGGTTCCAATTCGCCGTCAGCAAGCGTAGGACGTAAAGAATCTGTCACCGGTTCGCGCCAGTAACCGCGGGCCAGAACGCTCGCGAGTTGACACTTTTATTGCCCTTCGAATCGGCATAAAAGTGTCAACTCGCATATGTCCGTATTAAATTTGCCAACTCGCCTCCTACACTTCGAATCCCGTCGGTAGGAGGCTGGTCTCGTGGCGGATACCCTTCACGCGACCAGGTCGGTTGCACTTGGCCGTCCACGCGGCGCACACCGATTCGAAGCCTTCAGCCCCAAGCTCGCGCGCCGCGTCATGTTCTATCGTCGTGCGTTGCTTGAACAATGGTTACTGCTCGAGGCGAACCCGAAGGTGATCAACTTCTGCGAGCGACCGGGCTATGTGCTGATCAACGGAAAGCGTCACCTCACCGATTTCTGGATGCGCTACGTTGATCGCGATGAACTGGTTGTACTAAGCGAACTGCTTTCGGGATCGGATGTAGACGCGTCACGCGCGGAGGTTGACGCTGGCACCGCAGCGATCCGGTTTGTCGCATCGGCTGAACTCGCCGCGGCGCGTGCGTGGACGGACAACTGGCAGCGCATCCTCCCCTACCTTGTCGCGAACCGGGCCCTCGTACCCGCAACGTTACCACCGGCCATCATGCAATTCGTGGAGGAGCCACGGCGACTGCTCGATATCGAGCGCGAGTTCCTGACCAATGACCCGGTGATTGTTCGCGCTGCCTTGTTCAGCTTGCTCCACAGCGGTCGTGTCAGCGCGTCGGCACTTCAGACGCAACCGCTGTCGCTGCTCACCTCTTTCGTAGCGCTGGAGGCGTCATCATGAGTCGCCGCAAGCCGGAGTTGCAGACGATCGATGTCGCCGCATGGCCCACTGTCGCCCATACCGAACTCGACGAACCGGTCCGCCCCAAGTTCGAGGCACGGCGGCAGACCATCCTGCGCTACATCGCTGGCGAACCGATCAGGATCATCGAGGAAACGACACGCTTCAATCGCCGGCAGTTGTACCGGTGGCTTGAGCGCGCCCAGACCACCCACGCTGACGGCCGCCCCTTCGGCTCCGGGCACTTATCCCCTACGTGCGCATCGCGGAATATGCGCGAGTGCATGATGTGCAGGTGCGCGGCGAGCGCGGCAGCCGCGGTGCCGCCGGTGCGCTCGCGCATCTGCTTGAACGCCACCCGACGTTGACAGGGTGGCTGCTGCTTCCGGTAAAGCAACGCAAGGTATGGCTTGAGCAGATCCATACTGACGGGCATCTGCGCACGCGGCTGCGCGGTCTGCAGTCTCTACACGACAATTTCCTGCGCCAATGCCGCTCAGTCGGGTTGACGGCGGCCGGCTACCCGCTGAACACAGCCGACCATGCGATCCGCTCGCTTTCACGACGGGTAAAGGCGGAGATGCTGCGAACTTCGGCTCGGCTGCACGCTCCGCGGGCGCCACGCATCTCAAAGGCCTGCCGCGCGTTGACGACGACACCGGTGCACCCCCAGCGGTCCGGCCATATCAGGCCGTCGAGTTCGACGGTCACCGGCTGGACGTCCGTCTCAAGGTGGTCGTGCGCGATCCGCTAGGTTTCTCGCACGAATCCGAGATGGAAAGAGTATGGCTGCTGGTGATCATCGACGTTTGCACGCGTGCCGTGCTCGGCTATCACATTGCACTGGCAAGGGAGTACAGCCGCTACGACGTCATCAAGACCATCGAGAATGCACTGACGCCGCATCGCCCGCGAACGTTCACCATACCAGGCCTCGGGTACGGACCACACGACGGCTTTCCGTCAGCGAACATGCCTGAACTGGGCTACGTGACCTGGGAGTGGATCAGGCTCGATAGCGCGAAGGCCAATCTCGCCGACGAAACGATGAGGGCGTTGTGCGAATTTGTCGGCTGCCTCGCTGATGCCGGCCCGAAACACAGCCCGGACGAGCGGCCCTATATCGAACGCTTCTTCGGCACGATAGTCAGTCGGCTGTCTTCACGTCTGCCAGGATACACCGGTTCTCACATACGCGATCTTCGCCGGGCGCTCTCGGATCCCAAAGGCGATCTGCGTCTCTACGTCTCCCTGGATGAACTGGCGGAGCTCGTTGAGTACGCCATCTCACGCTACAACGGCACGCCGCACCGGGGACTCAACAACGCGACTCCACTGGAAGCGATGGAGTACTTCGGGCGGGGCAGGGAAACGATGCTCGTCTGGCTCGCCGAACATCAGCGCCGGACCCTTTGCCTGATGCAGTCGGCACGGCCGTGTCGCGTTCGGGCCTACCTGCAACAGGGCGTGCGTCCGCACATCAACCTGTATGGCGTGCGCTGCACCAACCGTGTCCTTGCAACAGGCACGCACCTCATCGGTCAGCATCTGCTGATTTACATGAACGCCGACGACCGGCGCTCCGTGCGCGCTTTCCTCGCTGCCGGCATGGAGCTGGGCGTACTCGAGGCACAAGGCGCGTGGCGTGTGGTGCCACATAACCTGAAACTGCGTCAGCAGATCCTCGGGCAACCGGCTCGGCGGCGACGCGACGCTAACCTCGCTCCCAACCCGATTGAAGCCTACGTCGACGAGAAAATGAGGCAGGCGAAGAGCACCCGCAAAGCTGCGACGGAGCTAGCTCATGCGACGCGCCTGCTCGGATCGGCACCGACTTTTCGCACTCCCGTCGGTCCGCCCCGCCTTCCCGGGACAAACACCGTCACGCCGGGCACATCATCAGGCATGGATGCGCAAGCGACCACGGTCAACGAACTTAAGCCACGCATCGCGGTTCGCCCGAGAAAGCTTTCGATTGGCACCGGTCAGGTGTTTTAACTCCGCTGTTCAAACTGCGAGGTGTGTCATGTCGCTTCAGATTCCGCGTCCGGTCGATCCGTCGCTGCATCCACTTGTCACCGGCAACTATCGTCTTGCGACCCCGGCGATCGAGGCATTCTATGAGCTCTCACGCGCTGCCTGCGCTACCGCATCATGGGCGCGCTCATCTATGGGCCATCGCGCGTTGGTAAAACGCGGGCCATCGAGTACGTTCGACTCCTTCTTGCGCGTCAGTTTCCGAAGATAACGACCTACCACGCTCAGTGCGAGCACAAACCGCGGCATGCGGAAGGACCCTTCTTTGCGAATCTGCTGGAGGCAGTGGGCGATCACGCGCCGAACGCCGGTACCAGCTCGGCCAAACGCTCCCGCCTGTCGCTCCGTATTCGCGAGGCAGCCGCACGATCTGGAAGCAGCGCCGTGCTCCTGTTCTGCGACGAAGCTCAACGGTACAACGAGAACGAATATGAATGGCTCCGCGACGTGCACGATGTACCTGATCGCCAGCAGATCAAGCTCTTTACCTTCCTCGTCGGGCAGGAGGAACTGCTCGCGCAGAAAACTGCGTTACAGGTCGCAGGCAAGACGCAAATCGTTGCACGCCTCGTGGTTGACGAACTCGCGTTCTATGGTATCCGCCATGCCCAGGATGTCGCCACGTGCCTGAATGGTTACGATCAGACTGCATATCCGGAGGGCACACCCTGGAGCTTCCCACGCTTTTACGTACCCGAAGCGTTTGACGCGGGCTATCGTCTGGTCTGCGATGCCCGTCAGCTGTGGCAGGCTTTCGAGGCGGCGCATCATAAGGCGAGCTTGCCCGGCAGCCTTGAGATCCCGATGGAGTCGTTCTCACGCGCCGTCGAGATCGTGCTCAAGGAAAGCGAGATCAAGGATGGTCCCGGCTACGGCCCAGAGCCGACCTTGTGGACGCACGCCGTTCATCACTGCGGCTATATCCAGTCCCGTGATGCCACCGGACGCGTGCTCGCAACGGCGTAATCGGAAAGCGCTCAGGACACCGCGCTTTCCGATTCTCACGTTCGATGAATGGCAAATCAGGCTCGCGCTGGGCAGCGACTTCAACATCGCATGGTTGATGCCGGGTGAGTCCCTCGTCTCGACCCTGTGGAAGTTCGCCTGCGCCAACGCACAGCCGGGGATGTGCTCCTTCGCCTGATGAGTCCCGATGTTGATCCGCGTGAAGGCGTCGCACCACGGCGGGACGCTATCGATATTGCGCTCCTGCTCCACCTGGTGCGGCTACCCAGAAAGGTATTGGATGCATCGATGATCGATCCGGCTGTGCATGAACGGTATCGCACGGTCTTCCGGTATTGCCGGCAGTGCGCGGCCCACGGCTACCACAGTGTGTTGCATCAGCTTGAGAAAGAAGATCACTGTCCGGCGCATCGACAACCACTCCTGACTCGTTGCCCGCAATGTATGCGCGAGAGCCCGTTCATCATTAACAGCAATGCGATCGACGCGCCCTTCCGGTGTGGATGGTGCCGTTCGCACTTCTGCTATGGCCGCCCGTCGATTCTGTCGACAACACCTGCGATGTGCAGGCGAGACCGCCTCGCCATTGGGCGTCGAGTGCATCTACGACTGGGCAGCGAAAACCGCGGCGCGCCGAGCGAGTGATCGTCACCGTTCGTTGACGTCCCCACGGTGGCAAACTGCCCTCTGTTTGCAGAACGGTTCGTGGCGAAGCGATGGAAATGTTTGCGTGGATTGACGGTTAGTTGCGATTTCGACCGCCGACGCGAGTTGACAAGTTTGTTGACGCGGTTGAGACAGGTTTAAAGTCCTACGAGAATCGAACGTCTGTCGCTCCTGAAGAAACAGCCGGGAAGCGTCAGGCAGCAGGCCAATAGGCGTTACAAATTACGTAATGACCACTACGATCGGACGAGGACTAGACCGAAGTCGGCCATGCGACGAGCAAACGTTCACCTTTTGTCGTCCTTCGTTCGGATTTGCCGTGAAACAATTGCTGGAAACTGCAAAAAAGCCCCGAAGGACGGGGCTTTCGAGCAAACGCAAATTGTTGATTGATGTTTCACGGAGCTTCGGCGCCATGCGGTCGTGAAGGCTCGAACGCCTAGTCATAACCTAAGATGGGCGGACGGCAATACCTTAGGTGTGCGAAGTTATGTGCCTTGCCGGGCTCCATGCCAGCTATGTACTAAGCACGACCCCCCAGGTCACGCCGCGTTCGCAATTTTACCGCTCCGAACGGGAAGGGACGCCCTGCGTATCTGGGGCACGTAGGTTGAGTTCTGGGCTGCCAGCGCCTCCTCCCGCCCACGGGATCCCGATGGTCCGCACGGCATCGCTTCCGCTCGGCTGAGGTTTCAGGGACGCAGTGACGCGGGCAGCGGCATCGATGCGCTACGCCTCGTGCGACATTTCGCCGGTTTCTACTTGGCAGAGGGTCCCCATTGCAGCGCTTCTCCACAGCTGCAATGCGGTGTTCTCGGACCGGCATGCTGATCGCGCCGACGACGTCGGTATGATGCACGCATACGCGCTCGTACAAAAGGCACTTCGCCAGCGGTACGCATCTGGCTCGTGCGATGCGCCGGCACGGCGATCAGCCAGCCACCGCTCCAGTCCAGCTTATATTCGAGTTGCGTCGGAACTCGGCTCACCGTTGATCAGGGAATAAAAGTGTTGAGGTCGGTCGCGACCCGAACATTCCTGCCCGATTTCCCAACGCTACGGGAAGCCCACTTCGGCATCCTGCGCTCCTTTAGCTCTTCGATAGACACGAGCCTGTGGTTCTTGTTGACCGTGGCCGAAGTCTTGTGAAGGTAGTCGGGACGCGCATTGGCGATGCGGGCCTGGACGCGCTGGATGAGCGCCTTCTTCTAGTCGCTACCGAACCTGACCTTAGTGTTCAAACTAGGCTAAGCGAGTGCAAGGCGTTCTCGTGTCGCAGGAAACTGTTGAGCGCTGCAAGCTGCGAACCGTCTGCGAGCGTCGCAAAATGGCCCCCCACGTCGATGCCGGTGGTCGACTTCTTCCGCGGAATAGGCTTCTTAGCCTCGCACAGTGTCTGGATGGAGATTAACAATCCGCCGGCCGAGTGGCTGACCGTGGCGTTGCGCAGTTCGCCCGGCACGACGCGGCTGTTGCGGTCTGATCGAGCCTGATCCGCTGTGGACCAGGGCAGCGAAACCCGTCGTGCTGCCGCGCTTCATGGACTGCAGCAAGGCCCCGCGTCTGTCGGGGAAGTTGCCCTAGAGCCCAATTGAGATCCTTCAACTCCTCCGGCAATGGTGCTCCGGCGCATCCTTGAGGCGAGGTATGCACATTACAGGAGCCAGTTCGACCACACCGCCGTGGCGCTGGGTAGACTGGTGCTGACGGTGCTCATCGCTTTCTTTGCGAACGTAGCCTGCCGTGGCTTCCCGGGAGGATTCCCGCGGAGATTGACGCTGGAGGCCAGCGTGGGGCGCTCACAGTCGACCACGGCATCGAAGATCTGCTGTACGTCTGCGATTGCATCTTTGTTCGCGGGCGGCGTCTCCCAGTTCTCCAACGCCACCATTGGAATTCCGCTCTTCACGATCCGCGCTAAACGCTGCTGGCGCTGACCGCAGGTTGCACCATTCAGACAAGCGAGGTCGTGCTCTGCTGTTCTCTGCCCGCGTCACCACGGCCGACCTATCGCGGCCGCTGCGTGTCCAGATATGGACACTTTTTTGGGTGATTTGGATCTTGGGGAAGACAAGACAATCCGGCATCCGCAAGCAAGCCGGCTTACATGGTCGTGAGCCGCGCAGACCGGTAAATCCCTGACGAGACGTTCATTCCGTCTGCTCTGCCAAGAGGCGCCGCGTGTTACGTCTTAAGGCCGCACGCGCGTCATTTCCGCTTGGGCTTCCCGTTTGACGGTGTCCAGATCTGGACAGCCACAAGACGGTTGTTACAGCGTCGACGAAATCCTATCTGGAAAGTTACGAGACGTCACCCAAAGCGCTCGGAGTAGTCGCACGTCCGAGGGAGTGGCCTCGGTAGCGGTATCGAAACCTATGTGCTCGGGGCATGCATCGGGGAGGCGCGCAGGGACGTTCAAGGTGTTCAGTGAATCACTCACGGTCAGAAATTGTCCAAATCTGGACACTTCTAACGGGCGCTCCCGGCGCGCACTGCCGCGACCAAAAAACCCGCCGGGAAGGCGGGTCGCATGGTCATTCACTCGGGGCGTATGGAGAACATCTTTCCGATGTACTCCCGGAGTTCGTGCTCCTGCTCTTCGGTCACGACGCCTGCTTTGAATTTGAACGTAAGGCCCTTGACATCTTTGGTGATGCTACCGGCTTGAACCTTCCCGGCGAAGATTTTCAGGATACTCCGATCTCCGGCATCCGCTGTGGGCGCGCCCCGGATGACAGCCGCGTTTATTGCCGCGGCGACTTTGGTCTGAACCAGCTCACCGGAGACCACTCCTGGCCAGAGTTCCTCCAATGCCTTGATCGCGGCGTCACCACCTTTCTTCACCGCGAGAGCAATCTCGTGGGCAGTTGCGGCACTCAGGACCGAAGGCTTCAGATCAAGGTCATTCTTTACGAAGTCGGGCAGGTCGTCGAACGACAGGAACCGATACAGGTCACTGCGCGATACTCCTATCACCTTGGCTAGCCGAGTCCGATTCGGAAACTCCGATTCGGCACGACGAACGGCGATCGCAATTTCGTAGTCTGACAGATCGTCGCGCGTGACGTTTTCCATCAACGCCAGCGCGGCCATGTCCTCGTCCGTGCACTCGATGACCACCGCGCGAATTGCTTCCTTGTTGAGCAGCTTGTGGGCACGCCAGCGGCGCTCGCCAGCCACCAGCTCAAACGTATCGCCGGCCCTGCGGACCACCACCGCCTGCAACAGACCAGCCTCCGCAATTGAGCGCGCCAGTTCTGCTAGCTTGTCCTCATTGAACTGCCGCCGAGGCTGCCACGGATTTGGAACAATGTTGCCAAGCGCAATCTCCGTCTCGACGCCCTGTCTCTCGAGCTCCTGAACCCGCAGTTGGGCGGCCGCCAAGGACGCGGTAATACCCGGCATCGTTTGGGAGACACGCGCGCTCCGGTCCTTTTCCTTTTTCTCGCCCTTGAAGTCACCCGGTGTGGGCAGGTTGGCCGTCTTGGCCATCAACTGCTCGCGAATATTGCCACTCATGCTGCCTCCTTCCAGGTCTTGACGAACATGTCGTCGAGCCATTTCGCGTATTGCACCATCGGCTGCTTGACGCGTTGAAGTGACTTCGCGGTCGAATGCGAGCTGACGACATCGAGCGCGGTCGAGAACGACAGGGCGCCGCCGCTCATCACCGAGCTGGCCGGAATTTCAAACGGGTCAAGCCAGCGACCGTAGGCTGTCTGCGCCCATTGCCGCACGACCGGCGCCGACGATGTTTTCCCGTAGTCCACCTTCGACAACAGGATGGAGATGAACTCGTAGACCTTGTCCTCTTCATAGGGCAGGAAGTCTTCAGCCACGTCCGAAAACAGACGCCAGAATGCCAAGGAGCTGATGAAGTCCAGGTTCTCGGGAATCATGGGCATCACCAGCGCATCGGCAGCGAGCAGCGCATTCAGATTCATGTAGGACAACGATGGCGACGTGTCAATCAAGATGTAGTCATACTGCGACCGCAGCGGTTCAAGCCCTTGGCGCAATACCGACCAGAACCGATAACCCTGAATCGTCTTCTGGCGCGCCGGGAGAAGGAATTCCGCGCCATATAGAAACGTGTGCCCCGGAATGATGTCGAGTCCATCCCAGTACGTCGACTGGACTTTGGCACCAAGGCCACCCTCCACTTTTTGGTCGTAGATGTACGGCAGGACCGTGTCGTCGCCGGTGATTTCCTTTTCAGCATAGAGACCGCACAGCTCAGACGCAGACGCCTGCGGGTCAAGGTCAATCAGCAGGACCTTTCGACCTAGCAGCGTCAAGGCTTGGGCTAGACACACCGTGGTGGTCGTCTTTGCCGACCCCCCCTTAAGCTGCGCCGTCGTAAGCACTTTTCCACGGAAGGTTCCATCCGCCCCGCCCACACCCGTCTGGTAAATATCCGACGCCATCCTGACCCAGGTGCGCACTTCAGCTAAGGTGAAGGTCCGGCTGCGGCCGGTGCCATTGAGGGTTCCAGCGGGAAGCCCTGAATCGTCCTTCGTCACCAGATACTGAATCTGCTGCCGGGACAAACTGCACATCTCGGCTAGCTCACTAATCGTATAAACAGGCGCGACCTTGCGCGGCCGCGGCGCTAGGATCTGTTCCCGAAGATTGTCCGTGAAGGGCTCGAGATTATTAGCAAAATCTGCTACTTCACGAAGCGTTACTTTCCTGCTTTCCAACGGTAGGGTGGCTACGGCATCCATTCTGCGCTTCTCCTTGGTCTTGACCACGAAGCGCAGAATACACGATTCCGCGTAAACAAGGATGTGATTAGTGGCAAATTCTAGCTCTCAGATCGGAAAACCCCGTAAGTAATTGATTTTCTGTTGTTTTACCCTGAGCGGTGGCGCTCGCTCATTTGAGCGACGAACGACCGAGAATGGATCCCTCAAATGCAAAGGCAGCGGATTATGCACAAAAACCGCCCCAGAGACTGTTTTTGTGGGACCCCGCATATGGCCCGAAAAACTCAATATTTTCAATAAGTTAAAGGGTGCGGCAACGGAAGGAAGCGCCGCTTTTCCTGATTCCTGCACGCTGTTTGTCTGGTTTTTGTAAACATAAACCCACAAACTCACATACAGTGATCAAAAAATCGTTTTATTTCAACGAAATTCGCTGTGGACAGGGACGGTTATTAGGCGCCTAGGGACGGTTTTTGTGCGCGAGAGGGCGCAAATTGGGACGCATCAGCTGCTAGTTGGGGCCCCCGGGATGGAAATTGGGCGACCGGGTTGGTTATTGTGCTGGGTCGGCTGCGGCCAGGTGGGCACTTTTGTGCTGGATTGCCTTCCGCAGACAGGGGCGGTTTTTGTGTTGACAGGCGTCAACCGGCTGATACAGTGCCGGGAATCTTGGTCGGTCCAACGAATGGAAAATCAGATCCTTCCTGCTACCCCGTATCAGCTTGCCTTGGACATCTACGACGACATGTCGGGCAAAGACACGCCGATACATCGCGCAGACCAGGACATTGGTTTTCTGCGCAACAACATCTTCACACGCGTACGAGGCCTTGGCATCGCTGCTCGGCGCGTGCTCGATGCCGCGTACTACATCGTCGCCAGCAAAGCGCCCGAGGACCTGGTCGACGATAAGGTCTACACATTCTCCGCGGACATCAACTTCTTCAAATTCCTGATGAAGTATGACAGTCGCAATCACAGTCATCTCGTCGCGCAGATGCGGGCGGCGGCCCAGGCCCGCATGGAAATTATGACGGCGCCGTCCATCGAGGAGCTGACGGAAAAAGATTCTTGGGGGACCATTGGCCTGCTGGGTGACTGCTATATCGAACGCAACGTTGTTTGCATCTTGCTATCGGGACGTGTGATCCGGTATCTCATCAGCCCGTATAAAGCACACTGGTTAAGCCTCCGCGCCGCGGCCAAGCTCACGCTTTCCCTTGCGCGCGCGATCTACGACCGGCTTATCCCCTGCGAAGGCAACGGGGTAACAGAGTGGTTCCCCTACGAAGACGTACTGGAGTGGCCCGGGAAAGTGGGGGAGTCGCGCAAGGATCTCAAAGAGTTCAAGAAACACTTCTTGGGGCCCGCCATCGAACAGCTGAACAGCGAATCCGATTTTGACGTTAGCTGGGAGCCAAACGCCGAACGCGTTCCGGCCGACAAGCTGCGGATTCGGTTCCGCTTTCGCAAGAAGCAGGGCGCTGACGCCGCGCGCGCCGGTATCTCGGACGACACATACCTCCTGCTTCTCAACGACTTTGCATTCGACCCGCCAGATTTTGAACGGCTGGCAGCGAACCGGCACACATGGACGAACGAGCGCCTCGAGCAGGCACTCGAGTACACCCGGCACCAGCTCATCCGGGGCAAGATCACGAGCAGCCCGAAGGGGTACTTGTTTAAAGCACTCCAAGGCAATTACCGGATCGGCGAAGCGGACCGGCAAATGATCGCGATCCAAACCAGACAGCGAGAGGCCGATCGCGCCGAAGCTCGCACCCGGGACGCAACGGAAGCGACGCTGAAGGCCACGCTCCAAGCTCAGGCTGACCAAGCCACCGCAAAGCGAAATGAAGAAATTCTGGCTGGCCGCGAATTCTTCGAAGCTGCCGAGGGTGCAGTGCGCAAGGAGATGTTTCAGTCTTTCATTAGCCAACTGCTTCAGCAGCGGCTCATGACCCGCTTGGGAGTCGCTCGCGAGACCCTCACTCCCGATAACATTCTGACGGTGAATCGCGTGGTCGCCGACGCTTTTGGTTCACATGTCTTCGCTAAGATGAGGAAAGCAATGGCAGCGAGCCGGCTGGCATCCGCCCGGTAGCCACGCTCTTCCTCCATCACGCAGCAGCTTCGGAGTTTCGCCCTGTCGAGCCGCCGGTAACCCCGCTGCCAGAATTTGAGCCTCACTACGATGTCGCGCTTGACCCGAGGCTCGCCAGTAATTCGGCACTAGGCCCGGCAAGCTAGGCATTTGCGCTGTTGCGGGTTTTAACCTGCTATGTTAAACTTCCATCAGCCGTTCACTCGGCATGCACATTAGTGCCCACACAACCGATCTCCGCGAGTCAATCTTGGCTCGTTGTGGATGTCGGATCGTATCGGGCACATGTCAAAATGCTCAGTCATGTAAGTTGGGCATCTCAGTTTCCGCAACCGGTAGGTCGATGTTCGCGAGGCCGCCGCGGGATCATTATCGTGCGATGTACTGCGTTCCGCATCGAGCTTGGAGCATCCAAAGCTCGGTGTACACGAACCCTTAGGCTCAAACGTGCTTTACTCAAACCTCGTGCTTGAACTGCGCGGTCGGTGTGGTGTATTGCAATTTTGCGAAGAGAGTCTGTCCGTTCAGCGTATCGGCGCCCCTTTATAAATCAAATAAGCCCTCCGCTCACCTACTAGTGGAGTTGATCGGCCGCGCCCGACGAATCACTGCAAGTACTCGCCGCCTCGTGGCGGGCATCTAGGTGAAGTACTTCGCTACCCGAACAATGTGGCATTTTCTGACATCGTCCGATTGCGCAACCAGGAGACGCTCTTTGATCGTGGCATATCGGGTAACGCCTAGCCCGCAGCGCCGAGATGGCGCGAATGAACTACGGAAAATAAGACACATAGATTCTCTGTCGATTGCTGCAGTTTCGGCTGCGCGAACCAACGAAGACTTGAGGGAAACGGCGAACGGTGATTGATCGCTTGCCTTTTCCCGCGTGTGTTCGCTGGAAAGCACGCCTCAGCGTGTCGCATCCGACACGGGCCGTCCAGCTTCGAAAAGGAGACCCTAATGCGTCTACGCCCCTCGACGTGTTCACCCGAAAAACAGACACTCAATCTTCGAACGTCCGGCAAGTCTTCGAAGCCACATCGAGATGCAAGCCCGCTGACCGAAACTGAAAAGCTCTTCGCGCAGAAGCTCGGATTGCGATTTGACGTAGAACCGGAGTGGCTCGTCGACGTAAAAGCGCGCGAAGCGATGCTAAGACGCGACGCGCCGAAGCTGGATGACCAGTCGCTACACCGAAGAGCAACCTTCGACGCGGAAAACATTCGTCGGGCTCAACGCTATCGTCGGCTTCTCAAGAAGCTTTCCATCTTCAGTTATGGCCGCGATACTGATTGGGGTCATCTCTGTTTCGAGCTTGTTGGTGACGTCGACGGCGGAGCTTCAATTGTCCTGACGTTCTGCCCCGTCGTACTAGCGCAAAATACTACTCTGCAGAACGCGGTTTTCGATGTAGTTAAGCAGAAATTGCGCACCCTTCAGGGGGATGCCTGTGAAGAATTTCTCGCCATCATTTCGGCGGAGTATCCGGGCGAAGAGAACATCGTGGTGGAGAAGGGGGAAGCGTTTCATGAAGCGCTCAGGATCCACGTGCATAGTCAGGCGGCCGACGAGGCGGCTTGCGACCGTATCGCCACCAATCTCGCCGCAATGTGGGATGCACTTGACCTAGATCGTCGCTTTTCACAGTTCATCGCGCATAACGTCGCCGTGCGCAGCAAACTCGCTCGACGTTAAGGGCGTTCATAGATCAACTCAGCGTGGCGATCATTAAGTCAAACCAATGAGTGCACGCACCGGGTCCCCTGCATTGCGACTCGGTGCGTGAAACGTGAGCTGAAGGCTAGGTCCGCACGTTTGATAAGGAGGAGTAGAAATGAAACGACAGCCCCTGCATGACCTGGTTGACGAGCTTGTGTTCTGCTTGAGCTTGCGCGAGGTCCTGCGAGCGTCGCCGATATGACAGCTCACAACGGCGATTGCATCGTCGACCGATGTCACGACACCGAGCGTCTTCCATTCCGAGTCCCGACGCATGCGACGATTCTGAATCGTCGTATGCGTCGGGATAGCGGGTGTCGTGGGAGGTCCGCTTCCCTGCACAACAGTGTTGGTGGCCTATCGGCTTAACGATATGCCGTCCATGTTCGACCGCCATCACAGGCGCGTGGTAACCTTGATACGGGCGGTCACTTTCTTTAGGATCGGATAGTCAGAGGTCTTCAGGTCGCTGACGCGTTCAGTTGATTTTGTCCTGCACAATCCGCTTGCTCTCACCCGTTGCCTTAATGACTTTTTGACTGAACGTGCGGCATCGGCGAAACGGATGAAGGGCAACGCCCCACGTGACAATAACCATGCACATGAGGTCTTCGCGGTCGTGCAATTTGCGCAGCCGGAGCGTACGCACGTCGATACTTTGGCTTCCCCAAAATCTCTGTGGACCGGACTCTTTCAAGATGCGTGTCTTCAGATAAATATTGCTCGCGCACCTTGTACCACGTCTGAGGCGCGGAAATCAGTGGTACGTTCGTGCATCCGCCGCAGCGCCGCGATGGTGATCGCCTTGCGCAGGAGCGCGTCCGCGTCAGCGATAGTCCGGCCGGCCAGAAGCCTGATCATCTCTACAACGGCACCAGGGTCCACTTTCCAGGTTCCCTGGAGTTTGCTGGCGATGATGTTTCGTATGTACGCTGCCATCGCCTTGTCCGAAGGGACATCGAAATGGATCTCGTCGTCGAAGCGACCACTGCGCATTGCCGCCGCGTCAAACCGTTCGTAGTGGTTGGTTGCAGCGACGAAAAGCACATCAGGCGTTTTCCCCGCAGCGCCATCGAGCGTGTCGAGGATTTTTTCGGTCGCCATTCCATGTCCAGTATGTCGTCGATCCTGCAGGATCCCATCCGCCTCGTCGATAAAGACCACACAAGGACGGATATCGCACGCTTCACGGTATAGCCTGTCCCAGGCGCGTGAATCCGCAATGATGTCCGCACCTGTGATTTTGAGGAATGCCCAGTCGCTCGCTTTGGCGAGAGACATCGCAGCCTGCGTTTTGCCTGAACCGGGCGGCCCGACAAAAATGACGCCGCGCGGGAGCGTCGAGCCGAGTTTTTCCAGGTTTTCGATTTCACGCATGCGGTAAGCAAGATCACGTAGTACGTTGCGGGATGCATCGGGCATGATGATCGCTGGGATATCCTTGACGTCCTCGGGCAGTCGTCCCTTGCGTCCCTGGAGCAGACGCATCGCCTTCATACCGATCTCAAACGTCACGGGTCCCGTGAATTGCGCATCGCGATGCATTTCACGCAGTTGCCCTGCCAGCGCCGTCATGCGTGCAGCGCTAAACCCTTCCCACCGGCGCGCGAGCGCAGTGATCGGTTCGATCTCTGCAAAATCCTCACCCAGTTCCTCGGTAATCGAGCGCGCCAGAAGCGCAATGCGGCAAGCGAGATCAGGCGCCGGCAATTCGACTTTGAAGTCGAAGCGACCGTCGCGTGTGCCAGAGCTGTCCACCTGATCGAGGAAGTTTGTTGCTGCGACGAGGATTACTTTCGAGCCGCGCACTCCGACGCTCTCGGCGAGCAGGACATTGGTAAGGTCACGGTCCATCGGGTGCCCGTTGCCGTCGCGTGGCTTGATGAAGGAGTCTATCTCGTCGATGAAAAGCACACAGTTTCCGATCCGTCGTGCCTCGGTGAAAACTGCCTTGACCTTCTCAGGGGTTTCGTTGATCCACTTGGACGCCGTATCCCCGTAGCTGATCGAAAGAAAGGGAACATTGAGCTCGCCCGCCAACCCCTCAGCGAAGAACGTCTTGCCGTTACCCGGGTCGCCGAACAGCAGGATGCCGTTCCTGTGTGTTTTCGGAGTGCCAAGAATCTGTCGCGCTGCGCCGAGCAGTCGTGCCTTGGTGGCCTGCATCCCAACGACAGCAGAAAAGTTATGGCGCGGGTTCCGCACATTCTCGCTGAAATCCCAGGTGGGGATGGTCATCTGCTCAGCCCGTACTGCACGCGGCTCCTGCATCGGGGCGGCTTGCGGCGAGGGCACGGGGATAACTGCGACTTGCTCTGCTACGGCCGGCTTTGTGGACGGTGCCGCCACCCTTGCGCGTTTCTCTGGTGACCGCTTTTGACCTGTTACCTGCGGTGCAGCTTGCGGGGTGATTTTCATTTCCAGCGGTATGAAGACGCGGGTACCTTCGACAACGATCCTTGCAGGCGCCCGTTGCTGATGCAAACGCCAGAGATTGAAGGTCGCGACCGCAACGGATGATATGGCGGCGACACTCCACACCGTGAAAGTGAGCGTAACGAGCGTCATGCCGATGGTGAGGACGATGAATGCTGTCCAGGTCCAGCCACGCACTTCCCGGTCTGGAATCCAGATGAGCAAAGCTGCAACCAGCGTTGCGGCGTAAAGAGCAGGGATGTGCAAAGGTTCATGCCCAAGCAACGCGTGCCATTCGTGATGCAGGAAAGCGAGAAATGCGAGAACAAGGGCGACACGCGAAATTGCGAGAAGAACAGATCGTGAGTTTCTCATTTCAATTTACAGGGAGAAGGTTCCGGCCGACGATCGTTGTCGTCCGGGTGATTCCAGTTCAGTGTGGGCCCCGTTCTTCACGATGCAAGTCGACCGCGGGAACGGGACGCCAGGCGCGTGGCTTAGCGGACTGCTTCGTGGCGCCGGAAACAGACAGGTACGCGAACCCGCCTGCGCCTGATGCGACGTCTCTTGAACCGGCAAACCGGGACACGCTTTCTCCGGATTTCACGTCGGCGGACATAGCGCAGTGTCGAAATCCGTCGTGGCAGATCAGCCCCGAGACGGGCGAGCCACAGCTGGAGAACCTCGACGGGAACCTCGTCTGGTACATAGAACGTCATCCGTCGGCTCGAAATGCGAGTCACGGGACTTCCGGTCTGCCTGGAAGTGAAACGGTGAATCCTCATGTCGACTCCTGAAAGGGGTTAGCCATTGATTCGACGATGCAAAGAGATCACTTTCTGTCGCGATGGCGTATCCATCTGACCAGCCTGATGAGAGGATCGACGACGTCGAGAAAAAAGCCACGGGCCTCATCGACGGTGATTTTCCAGATTCTGTTTCGTCTATTCATTGATTTGGATTCCTATTGATAAAGTTGAATCGACAGCGGCTGTGATGGCGATCGCATCAGCGGGTGACGGAGAGACTTAACCTGCCAAACCGCGTCGTTGGTTTGTCACAGACGTCGGTGACCAGCGTTCGTGACGGTTTCAGCTTCTCACGGAACTTTCAGAGCGCAAGTCGCATCAGGCGCAACAAGCGCACGCGTAAAGGGAAGAAGGTGGCCACGCGGGTAACAGACGGTCAACGACGCGCAACTCGAACTTCTTGCGTTGCGTCCGTGAAACCATCGTGCTTCAGGAATAGCCGTGTGGGGACGTCCGTGCCAGGAACTGGTCGGACGGGCTGCGGAGGACCCAGTGCAGCCGGTAGCGAACTCGTCAGAGGAAGGCGCGGAAGGCCTCCTCAACTATGTGATCGAAAGTTGAATCGTAGGCAAGCGATGAGCGTAGCGCCTGACACAGAGGCTTGAATCGTCCGCAGCGTCTCGACGCTGCGTTTCCTGACCCATGGTTGGATGCGGTCCATCGACAAGGGCTGTCGACGAAACGCTGCCAGATTTCCGGAGAATTCCCAGACATCGACTGCGTACTGTGCAATCCGCGATGTGCCAATGCTGGTTGGTTGAACCGGGCCGAAGCGCGCCGACAGTGTCGGCTCGCATGCGAGCGGGAAGGGATCGTTCCTGAAAAGGCAGACCTGGTCGGGCTCTGGTCTGCCAACGGCGTCGAATGGCACGTAGCTAACACGATTCGCATATTCGATCGCCCTGGCTTTGGTGGAAGGAAGGCGTCGTGATAGACGTCTGTTGCCGCTGCGCACCTGCGAGCACCGCCCAGATGTACCCGAAGCAGGAGGGGAGTTTTCTTTGTTCCGCTATTCCTTCTTCGTTTCAGATTTGCTTCCCCAATCATGCCCGGAGTCGTCCGTCACTTCATTCCCTCTTGCGTCGACCTTGCGGAGCGGGCCGGCGAGTACAGTCACGTTCTCGGGGAACGGCACGGTAGCAGGTCGCAAGGCCTGTTCACGTGTGAGGAGGGCGAACCGTCGCAGACGAGCCCGAAGCTCGTCGGACGTTTCGCGAGGCAGCGGATCGGGACGTTTTCTTCTCGTCATTTGTGCGGCTCCTGTTGAGAATTCTCGCGCGGGTTCTGATTTGCGCGTCTTTCCCTGATCTGGCAATGCGGATGGCGCAGTACGGGCCCGTTGATTTGAATCGTATGCCGGTGCCGCTTGCGAGGCAAGACGCTGCAAATTCCAGCCGTCAACATCGGCGAGGGTGGGGCGGCGCGCCGCCCACGCCGTCCCCGTGTTGACCTCACAGTTGCTGAGCAGGTGGCAAGTCCGTCGCTAGTCGCGAGATCCATTGAGCACCGGCGCACCGGAGTGCGGATGTGCGAGACAATCAACAGAATTCGAGCAGCGACGTCGCGTTTCCGGTCGCTGCGGAGGCGCTACGCGAACTGATGGCGCAGTTCAACAGCGACGATTGAAGCAAACGAAACCCTCCATTGCGCTTCATGCGGGCCGTTGCCGTACCCCCCGAACGATCAATGTTTGCGCGATTGCGGCGGTTAACTTCCGATGTTTCATGGCGATACATCCATCAGTTCGATCGTGAGCGCTACCCAAGGCAAGCCTCCATGCCTTAATGTTGCCCGTTGCCTTGCTACAGGCGTACCGCTGGTGCGCCGCCGGGAAATGGCGGACGGGATGATGCAGTGCAGGGACCGTAGGAATCGTGTCCGGTCGGCGCGTTTCGACAATACACGCGTCGAAGACATTCCTCGCTTCGAAACCGAAATGGCCGTAGCTTAAATTGCCAACAGCCTCATCAGTCTGGCGACGGCGGCGCAGTGCCGACGGCCTGCCGATACAAGCCATCCGGTCAAGGCGTTACATGAAGATCCACCCGAACCGCTTTCGCACGAACGATCGCGTGGTCTCCAGCAGCAGCATCCGGCAAGCTTTCCACAGACAGGAGCCCGGCGTCCCGCAGCGCATCGACGTCGCGCTCTACAGAAGCGAGGTTACGATGCAAACGCGCTGCAATTGCTGCGATCGAAGCCGATTCTGTATTCACTGCACGAAATACCGCCATTCTCGCTCGCGTCAGAAGCGCCAGAACTTCCTCCACATCTTCAAATGTGACGCTGCAGATTTCCGGAATCGGCTCGCGGCGATCGGCAGTTAGTGCGATGCGTCTGCCTGCCGCAAAGAAATCCTCCGGCGTCCCGAGACCGATATGTAATCGTTTCATGACTTGTTTCCCAGTTGCGTCGTTGTGAAGGCCGCAATTCCGTCAAGGAAGGCTCCTGGTAGCGTCTTGAACCCGGCGTTGCTCGCTGCTCGCGGACTGCCCAATCGCGAGGTGAGCGACGCCCGCGAATACCCGCCGACCGAAGCGCGCTACCACAATGCACATCGAAAGCGGTCGAGGCACTCACGCAGGGCCCTGGAAAATGTTCTGCCTGCCCGCCGATGCAATCCTATGTCGACATTGTAGTGCTTGATGCTCCGCGATCATTGCCGAGAGAGCTGATCGTCTCGCCTCGCCCCCGTAACCCACGCGTCAGCATTTGCGTCATGCGCATTGTTGGCCAGCCTCGTCTTCCACCAATCCCCGTTCGCCCAGATGGTCCCCCAACTCGCGGGGGACGGTCCGCGGCTCACCGCTCACTGGACGCGTTCTTCTGAACTGCAGGTCGACATGCCTGCATGCCGCAGCAGACCGAACGGCGAAAGCAGCCCAAATCGATCCGCATGTTCGCGTCGCTGAACGGAACTGGCGGTGATCAGGCGTGGAGCGTACGCAACCGCACGACCCTGCGGTGATGCTCAGTGCGCCCTCCTCACATCGCAATAGGGGCAGTTGCGCGCCGCCGCCCGGAGATCCAGACGAATCTTGTCGGTGTCGGCGATGCGCATCGAGACGACCGAATCGATCGGTAGGTTGGCACGGCTCGCGAGGCGCGCATACCAGTCCCAGAACCCGGGGTGGCCAGCGGCGTTTGTGAGCGCATTCTCGTCGACGAAGTGATCGCAGACCGGAGCGTTGCGAAAGATCTCACACTCGGTACTGCCGTCCTGCTTCTTATAGTAAGTGAACACGCGGTATCGGCGGCGCACGCCGGTTGGACCGTACTCTCTTTCCTCCCAGCGCCTGAAGTCGACAGCATCGAGCGCACGGCTCGCTGCCGTACGCAGCGACTGCTTCGCGATGGGGCCAGCGTCATTTTCGAATTGCTCGCGCGTCAGAACCGTCACGACGCTGGCTGAATTACTCCCGCTGCAGCCGTCGATCGCCACGACCGCGACGATGAAATCCATCCTTCCTGTCATAGAGGAGGTGATAGGAACGGTTTGCGGCGCGGGACGGCAGCAACACAGCATGGCGCCTTGCCACCAGTTCCAGCACCCGGCTCGGAGCAAGGGACGAACGCTCGATTGCCCGCAGACGTGCGTGGGGGCTCATATTGATATTGCAGCCGCAAGTGGAGAGTTCTGCGGTGATGTGGATGTAGTTGGCGGTTTTCATTGCACTGGGTTTCTTACGGAATTATGGGATGCCTCCATATTCGCGCACGTCTCTCGCGATGCTAGTTTCGCGTGGAGAGAGGGTTCTACATGGCCAACGAGACGATGAAATTGGCGGGAGTATTCGCCGCAAGCCCATACATACCACTCGATATCACACGCACAGCAACCGTACGAAAAACTCCCGCCATAGGGGTGTTCGATGCCGAGATCGGAAGCCTCCCGGAAAAGCTCACCTTCAGGCCTGAAGCCAGCCCGCTTCGAGTGACTCACCCGGTAAGCGGGACGAACTTCATGGCAAGCTGACCGGAATTAAGCGGGTTGATGGGACATTCACGTATACGGATCGTGGCCAGCCATCTTGATGCATTCAGGCGTCCGGTACCCAGTGACGCCGACAGCAGAGCGACCTACGTCGGCAGCGTTTCAACGGTATCTGAAAAAGATACTCGCGCCACCGACAGTGAGGACGCTTCCTCTATCGTCCCGGATGCTGGCGTGCCTTGAGACTTCGGCATTTGAGCGGTCACACGCCCCGGGGCGTTGAAGCGTGAGGCCAGCATTCGCATGGGGAGAGAGCGCCTGAGACGCTCGCTCGGACATTCAGCTTGCACATGGAATCGCGGCCCGTCCGAAATTCAGAGTCACAATGCGATTCGAAAACAGACGAGCGTTGCTGGCGAGTTCTTGATGCCACCGCAGCCTGTGGTGATCGGCTTCTTTCGGTTGATGCACCCTCCGTTTACTTGCAGTAAGGCGAGTCTGGACGATTGGCGTTTACCAAGTCCCGGAGCCGAAAAAGCCCTTGTGCGCGTCGCCACGCAGGGAAAATCGGGCGGCGGCATACCTGGTAGCATCCCCTCAACCGTCAAGTGAGTGATTATTGGTCATCCTCGCTTCAGACCTTGGTGGCGATCGTACAGATCAACAGAAACGTGAATCCAGCCGAACAGGACGTGAGCGGTCAAGGCGTCACGACACGATGGCTTATGCCTTGGGTTGGCGATGAAGTTCGCTGAGGTTGAAACGCTAGCAGTGCTCGTGCAGCGCGGCGTCGAGACTGCAATATGCGGCGCCATGATCGACGTCGCCCCTCCAGCTTAGCCGGGGATGGCCGTCTCCGTCGCGGAAGTAAATGACCCCCTGGAGGTCGAATTTGCGCGGCAGGTATATCCCGTCCTGCGTGCTGCGCAGCTCGTCGAGGGAATACGGCAGCCGCCCGTGGTCCTTCTTGAACTCAAGGGCGGCCGCCGCGGCAGCGTGTAGTCCGGCCTGCGGCCAGTGGGTATTCATCAGTCGAGGGCTGCGCTCGTGTTCGCAGATGAGCATCGCAGCGAAGCCAGCGATGATCGCGAAACTGGCAATCAGACAGTGTTCAAGCACGGTTCGTGCAGCTGTTGTGGTCATGGGAAGTCTCGGGATGATAAAGGTGAATGCCAATGTTTGTAACATTCATTCTGCGGAAGGCAAGCGGTTACCCCGCAAGGGCCTACCCCGCGACTCTGGAAGCGGTGTTTTCGTTGGCGAATCGGAGCGATGACAGGTTTTTCGGGCTCATGCGGCTAGCCAACATGGTTCGCTTCGGAAGTCTTCGGTGTGAAAAAACAGTGCGAATGAGAATTGCGTCGATCGTCCGGCAATCGCTGTTGGCGCACGATCATCGGGCCATGGCCACTATCGCCATCAAGCGTCGAAAATTCTCCGCGCGGCAGAGTCTGCTGATCGACTCAGCGCTATCTGTCACGCGTACGGACTTTGCGCAGCTTTTCGAGGTTCCAGCGTATCGCGGACATGTCACGCAGATGGTCGTAGGGCATCAGCGCCCAGTCTGGCTCGAGGCTGACCAGGGAAAGAAGAAATTTGCGATGCTTCGGGGTTAGCGCGCGGGGAAGATCATGATGAAGTCTTGCCTGAACTGCCTCGAGCTGTTCGAGGCTGACCTCGTCGACCGTCATGCCGACAAATCCCGCCTCGTATTCGTGCGCCAGTGAATGTGGCTTCGCAAAGAGAACCTCGTGAACCGGGCGGTTGTGGCCCGCGAGATAGCCAACGAAAGCGGCAACGAAATCGCCTCGCAGGCCGTACGTATCATGCATGCGCTGCACATCGAAGATGTCGCGAGGATGCTGGCGGTCCAGTGCCGCGATGAGCTTGCTGCCGTACAACTCGGCATCGGCGAGCGTCGGCACCTCGAAGTCGACCCGGAACATGTGCTGCGCGCGCGGCACGACTGTACGCATGATGGTTGGTGTTTGCGTGCCGCGAAAGACGTAGTTCACTTCGACCTTGATCTGTGTGTCGGCCGAAGCGACGGTCAGCTTCACGTCATCGCCCCTGCTTTTGCCGCTCGCGCCGGCGACAGTGACGTGATAGCCCTTCTGGTCACGGCTGTTCCGAAACGGGCGTTACGCCTTCAGGTTCAAAGGAGGTGCCCCCTTGCGGCTGCTGGACCAGCGCTTTGCGGGACCCAGCCTGTCAACGTGGCGCTGCAGATCGTTTCCCCAGGCATATCCGCTTGATTCGCCAAGATCACGCACGAGTTTGACGACCTTTACTCTCGTGCAATTGGTGAGGAGAGTATCCAGTACCTTCGGTCGCAGGTTGCGCAACGACGACGCGATGTTGAACGCCTCCTCGAGGGTCTGGCCTTTCGAGAGGCGTTTGCCGACGTCGCTCGCGAGCTCGAGCAGTGCACGCTCGGGCTCGGCAACAAGGATGGACGGATCCCTGTTCGGCAACGATGAGATTGCGAAGCCTTCGGGGAGGTTGTCGTCGAACAGACTGGTGGTCTGCAGCGTATGAGGCATGTGCTCGCTGACCCACTCAGGCATGACGTAGGGACGCACGGTCCAGAGTACGACGCGTTCACGGCTGGTCAGGTTATGTCGGACACCCTGCCAGTCGAGCGCGGTTTTGCCACCGACGTGCAGGCCGCTCACGTGCCGGCTGAGATACGCGAGTATGCCGTCGCGCGTAGGGGTGTCACCGGCGAGGAGATAGGCTCCTTTCGAAAGGCGCTGCAACCACCCGGCGTTCGCCAGATAGGTGGTCTGCTGGGGGCCGACTCCGCAGTCTCGGAGCATCTGGGGATCGAGCGGCTGTCCGCGCGGGACGCCCTCCATGAGCCGCTGGAGCGATTTACTGGCCATGGGTGATCAATGTGCATGAATTTTTCCAGGCTACGCAAACAAAACGCGAGTTTGAAAGAATAATTCATGTGAGATGTGGATATTTCGTTTCACACTCGCCATCTTCCGATTCCAGTCCATCCGTGTCCCAAGGCAGGACGCACATGACTTATTCTAGATTATTGCCCGGAAAAATTGTATTTCACGATAGAAAATCATGCTTTGCATGGAACCCTCATCGGGACGACGGCGGACGCACAGCAGTAAAGGTCAGCCAATGCAACTAACGGTCATTGCACTGCCACGCATTCCAACGCCTTTCGGCGACAGGCGCGGGCTGGTCGGCCGGCGGATTGTAAAATCGCAGCAAGGGGGACAGGAGCGTGCGGCGTATGGTCAGGCAGTCCTGCCACGCGTGTCGATCAGTCTTACCGGGCTGTTTGGACGTGGCTTCGATGCCGACGATCTCGGGTTGATGCGCCGGTTTCCCCTGGCCTTCCAGCCAGGCGAGATTTCCGAACGAGTGATTCGGAAATCGCGGACCCGTGTAGTCACGCCAAAATCCGAATTACCGATTCGGATTTTTCAGCTGGAGCAGTTGGCCGACGTTGCCGCTGTCCTGGACGCATTACGTGAGGCTAACACGACGGACGCGTTTGTCTGAAGAGCGGGCGTTCTGCGAAGCGGATGCCTTGCGAGGTGGCTGGAGCGTGCGGCAGCTTGAACGACAGATTGGCAGTCAGTTTTACACGCGTACGTTAATGTCCAGAAACAGGCGTGCCATGCTCGAAAAGGGCGCTGTCGCGAAGCCGGGCGAAGCAGTGAGCGCTGAGGAAGCGATCAAGGACCCGTATATACTCGAGTTCCTCTGACCTGAAGGACGAATATTCCGAAAGTGACCTGGAAGAAGCGTTGATCCATCGCCTGGAAGACTTCGTGCTCGAACTGGGCGGTGATTTCACGTTCGTTGGACGGCAGAGAAGGTTGAGAATCGGTGACAGCTGATTCCGCGTCGGCCTGCGGTTCTTCCATCGGCGCCTGCGATGTCTTGTGATCATCGATCTGAACCTGACCGAGCTCAATCATGCCAAGGAGCATTGGACGCTACCCGGCGAAAACCTGCCGGTCGGCTTGATCCTGTATTCAAGAACCAACGCGGCTATCGCGCGCTATGCGCTTGACGGCCTGCCCAACAAGGTGCTCGCCCCTGAGTACCACACTGTACTTCCAGACGAGCAGTTGCTTGCTGACGAGTTAGCGAAGACCCGCCGCGAATGGGAGAGGCACACCATCCCACCCTGCCGGACAGCGGGCGCTCCGGCGGTTGAAAGGCCTAACCGACGCGGACATTGTTTTCTCACTGACAGAAGCCGCCATGTCCGGCAGCTCGCATCGCGCCATTCCGGCAGCAGGGCGTCCAAATGATGCCTTCCCGCAGTGACCAGGCATCGATCCGTCGACGGCGTAATGATCGTGCATTGGCCTTTGCCGGCGGTCGCCGATGAAGAGCACTTGTTGTTGGATCGTCGAATCTGCCTCTGCCTGAATCGCCGCGTTTGCGGCTGGAGTCAAACTCAACCTCAGGCAAATACTGCGGCTGAAATCAGAAAGCGCCCTGTTTAAAGGGTTCATCTCCTTGCATGGAGAAACAACCATTGCTACGCTAGGGCCCACCTTAAGACGGCGCAGTAACGCGCAGCGTCGTGGGTCGTCTTAAGCGGTTCTCAAAAAACCGAAAGAGGATTTCAATGGCAAAGAAGACCGCAGAGTCTGCAGCGAAGAAGGCTGCAACGAAACCCGCAGCGAAGAAAGCAGCGCCGGAAAAGAAGACGGCTGCCGCAAACGCGACGCCCAAGCCCCTGAAAGAGCAGTTCAAAGGCGTCGCTTGCGACTCATGTTGCGACGCAAGCCGGTGTTGAGCCGAAGCAGGCAAAGGCGGTGCTCGCCGCACTCGAAAACACCATCCTCGGCGCCGTTCATAAGAAAGGGTCGTCGGCGGAATCTGTGGGTGAATTAGTGTTCGCGGCTAGCCAAGTGAAGCTTGATTCAGATACTGATAGAGCTTGCGACAAGTTGCATCAAAGGTATTTTGTGCGGACTCGGAGATCGCTGGCCAGATGAGGGGGCCGCCGTCTTCCTCGATGAGTTTGTCGAGGAGGGTTACCACTGGAAGAGTAAGGAGATCGGGATCTTCATGGCGGCGCCGGATCACTTCGCCGCCGAGCATCCAAATGTGATCGCGGTGCCGAAGCAATGTGTTGCGTGCGTATCCCAAGGTTAGGAGATACTCAAGGAAAGGCGTGAGTATGGCCACGATTGCCTGTCCAGTCGGAATATCTTCGTCGTCGACTTGCCACGACGCAGGCCAGTTATGCAGATCTGGGACGTACTGCGCAAGCGCTTGCTGTTCGGGGACAATGGCGGCTTTGTCCTTGCCGGTTCTGGGCTTGCTAACCATGTTGCTGACCCGTCTGCTTAACGCCTGTCATCATTTTCCCGGCTTTGTATATGAAGGGGCGCGGCTGTGCGAGACAACTCAATCCATCGAGATCGACGTTCGGCCGCGCAAGGGTTCGAAGCCGATTTGCTCATGCTGTAACCGGCCTGCGCGGGGTTACGACTCGCTCACACAGCGCCGCTTCGAGTTTATCCCCGTCTGGGGCTTTGCCGTGTTTCTGCTCTATACCATGCGACGCGTCGATTGTCGTGCCTGTGGCGTGAAGGTCGAAGCGCTGCCGTGGGCCAACGGCAAGCACACGCTCACCCGCGCTTACATGATCTTCCTGGCGCAATGGGCGCGTAAGCTGTCCTGGAAAGAAACAGCACAGAGCTTCCGAACCAGTTGGGAGAAGGTCTTCAACGCAGTGGAATGGGTCGTCGACTGGGGGCTGAGCCATCGCGAGCTCGGCACGATCCGCGCTTTCGGCGTGGACGAGATCCAGTATGGCCGCGGACACCAATACCTCACGCTCGTCTACCAGATCGAGGCCGGCTATACGCGACTGCTCTGCGTCGGACAAGAGCGCACGAAAGAGAGTTTCGCGAAGTTCTTTGCCATGATCGGAAAGCCGCTATGTGAGAAGGTCGAATTCGTGTGCTCGGACATGTGGCAACCCTACCTGGAGATGATCGCGCGTCATTGCCCGAACGCTCTGAATATCCTCGACCGCTTTCACATCGTCGCCAGGATGAACAAGGCCATCGACGAAGTTCGTGCCGACGAGGCCCGGCGCATGACTCGCGACGGCTACGAGTCGGTGCTCAAGAAATCCCGTTGGTGCCTGCTCAAGCGGCGCGAGAATCTCACCGGTAAGCAACGCGTTCGTCTGCGTGACTTGCTTCAGTACAACCTGCGCAGCGTGCGAGCCTATCTGCTCAAAGAAGAGTTCCTGCAACTCTGGGATTACATCTCGCCCGTGTGGGCCGGAAAATTCCTCGACCAGTGGTGCACTCAGGTAATGCGCTCACGTATCGAGCCGATGAAGAAGTTCGCCCGGACGGTGCGCACACACCGGGAGCTGATCCTCAACTACTTCCGTGCACGAAAACAGTTCTCCAGCGGCGTCATCGAGGGGTTGAACAACAAAGCCAAAGTCACCATGAGAAAAGCGTACGGCTTCCGAACCTTCAGAGCCACGGAAATCGCGCTCTATCATGCACTTGGCACGCTCCCCGAGCCTCCATCCACCCACACTTTTTACTGACCAACCGTAAGAAAGGGGCGGGCGAGTTCACGTTGTCGGGCCTGCTGAAGATTGGCGTGCAGCAGGTTCCGGCGAAGAAGAAGCGTTTCGGCAAGGACCCGTTTACGGGCGAGGAGCGCTGGTTTGATGCCAAACCGGCGACTGTCCGTCTGAGAGTGCGTCCGCTGAAGAAACTGAAGGATGCAGCCGCCTGAGGAGAGTGTCCAGATCCACGGAAGCCCGCTTTCAGACGGGCTTTTTTTATTGGTTCTTCGTCATTGGCCTCGACGCATACCGCATCTTCAGAGCAAGTGGAATGAAGGCCTCAAGAGAAACTGCCGTACCTGGTGCCTGGGGCGTGAGAACTCTCCTTCAATTGAATCATTACGTTATTTGAGCATGCGCTGAATTCGGAACTCATTCACGGTGGCAATTAGAATACTCCGATATCCCGTCAGCCAGGGCCGACCATCTCTGACGTGCATTAGCTCGCGAGCAGCTGTAATGTAGGTTGTTGTATTTGTATTCGCTGGGCACTATGGCATAGTGCGGCGCACAACCTTATCCAAAGGAAAAGAAAACATGGCTACGCTGGAATCCGTTCAGGCAAAAATCGCAAAACTGCAGGCCCAGGCAGCAGCAGTGGTGGCAAGAGATTCCGCACGGGTAATTGGGAAGATCCGGAGTCTGATGCAACAGCATGCGCTAACCATTGCTGATATCGAAGCGTCTGCGGGCAAACATCGTGGTCGCAAACATGGCGTAACCGCGCCAGCGAAACAGGAAGCATCGGCTGCGAAGTATGCTGACCCAAAGACGGGTGCGACCTGGACCGGCCACGGTCGAGCGCCGGCCTGGATGGCTAATGCGAAAGACCGCAACCGATTCCTGATTACGGGGACTACGGCGAAGTCAGCAACGACGCCGCAGAAAGCGCGAAAAGCTGGCAAGTACGTACGGGGACCGCAGCCTCCGATGTATCAGGACCCGAAGACAGGAGCGACATGGAGCGGTCGTGGTCGGGCACCGGCGTGGATCGCCAGCGCAAAAGACCGGACGAAATTCCTGATCGCAACAGCCTCGAAGCCCGCAGGCACTCCGAAGGCGAGCGCCGGCAAAGCAATCGTTTCCAGCAAGACGGCTGCGAAGAAAGCCACGGGCAAAAAGGCGGTAGCAGTAAAGCCGGCGGGTAAGAAGGCGCCCGTGAAAAAAGCCGCCGCACCGGCGAGAACGAGCACGCCGAAGACTGGCGACGCCAGGCCAGCGGCGTCCCGAAAGTCGCGTACGTCCAAGGGATCAGTGAAGTCGGCAGTTCCGGTCGAAGCTGCGGCGTCGCAGACGGCACCCGCGGTCGTGAGTACCCTTGCTGAGGCATAGGTAGCAACCGACGGGGCTGCGAGCATGTTTTTCGCAGCGCAGCCTCGTCCTTGCACGGGCTGAGACTCTTCGATACGTGGGTATGCCGCGTCCAGGACCCGGCCCTTCGCTGTTGCTCCGCGATGAGCGAGCTGGCGCTGCTCGCAACGGGGAAGACTGACGGTGAATTAACCACCGGAATCCGGGGCCTGAGCTCCAGTTACCAGCGCGTAAAAATCGCAATGAGAGCAGCCTAAAGAACCCTGAGATTGCGAATCTTCCCGATGGTCGGCGACCGCTCAATGATCAGGTTGGCGACGTACTCAGCCAGCAAAGCCCGCGAAACGCTGGTGGGAACATCGCTCACGAGCTGCGAAGGTACCTGAACGATGAACTCGTTGGGGGACGACGCGAGGCTGTGTTCATAACTGACGCGCATTTCCATGATTTACCGTTTGAGGACCTGTTTGCAACAGCGCCTTCAGTGTACGCAGGGGCGGGGATGTATATGGTTTCGACGGCAGTGTAACGTGGCATGCCAGCAAAAGCTCGATTTTCGGTTGCCGATCTGTCCGTTATGTGCGCTCCCGCGCATTGCTAGCAAATCGTGAAGTCTGTCGATCGCCAGTCTTTCCCGCACGCATATTCATTCACTGGCCGACCGTAAGCGCATGGCCTGGTCGATGTTTATTCCCGGCGCGATCAAATTTGAAGTGCAACACCTTGCTCGGGTGACCGTCAAGGGTTAGCGTGCGATCCGGAGGTGGCCGTCTGCGGCGCCGGTATCGCGTGCTGCCTGGTGAACAAGCCTTTCCAGGTGATCGCTCGCCCGGACCAGGATCTCCATACGCGTTACGCAGATCTGGCGGTCGTACTCGTTGATCACGGCAGTCAAGCCGTTGACTAGCGCTTCGGGAACATTCCACGTCCCGGTGGCATCGGCCTCGACGAGAATATCTTCGAGACCACGCCTAACGTTTTCAAGGACCTCGATATTAAGCTTTCCGTGTCCTGCCCGGGTGATAAAGCTCGCGATGAGCGTGACCTGCATGACCAGGTTGATCAGCGATCGGTCCGCCTCGCCATTGCGCAGACGCTCAAGCGCGATCCGGGCGCGGAGCACGAGATCAGACGCCTCCTTTCGCGGCATAGGGAGTAACAGCGCCTTTGAATGTGCTGCCGCCGATGGCTGAAGCAATGAACGATGGTTTTTCTTGTTGGGCATCTTCGGGAGATCGGCCGATTCAGTTCGAGATGCGATGTTGGGTTGAATCGCCCCGGATCAAGAGTGACGGGCGAATTTAACGCCACGTCATTCAACTCTCTTTCGAGAGCAGATGGTCCGGGCAGCATTAGCTGGCAGTGAACATCCCAAGGATGTCTGCATGTTGCATCGTGATGGCGCGATAGTGCTATCGCCAGGCAAATCCAGCGGCCAGATGGCTTGGGTCGCCGACCTCACGGTCTTATCCAGCAAGCATTAGCGCAGATTGCGCCAACATATGGAACTGACGGGCAATATTTTTCCGACGCATGGATCTACACCAACTGCCCACGTAAACCCCGAAAACAGAGATCCAGGGCGACCAATCAGACACCGTAAGTCCATGATCGCACATGGTTTTTTTCTGAATGTGCCATCGCCAGGACCCGAATGTGCCGTCGTTAGGGCAAAAATGGCTCCTCACGCGCTCCTCAATCTTTGAAAATTCGATGAAAACACGAGAGCTGTGCCATCGTCAGTTGGGCGCTGAACGCGCCTGTCTATAAGGCTTTCCGGGGAATAATGCGACTGAGACGGAGCGAGAAGCACGCGACAAACCAGGGCTGAATGTGCCATCGCCAGGGCAAAAACCGGGCTACCGGAATTTACCTGTCTTTTCGGTTCGGCAACCGGCTTTTTTGCACTCATGTGCCGTCGATCGCCAGGCTCGGGAGCCGTAGGCCGGATGGCCCGTAATCCCTTACTGGATGAGGCTCTCAGCGAATTCCCAATCCACTGGTAGCTTCCGGGAAATTACGATATCCACAAGGCTCAACCCCAGAAAACGGCCTGGCGATGGCACATTCAAGTCCTGGCGATGGCACATTCAGCCTTCAAAGGCACAATCTGTCAACGCCGATTTAAATTTGACCCACTTTTCGACGAATCGCCGAAGTAAAACTGACCCACCCGGGCCCCTATCACGCGGCTGCCTTCGCGCTCGCCCGCGTGCTCGTTTGTCCCGCTTTCCGCTTGTCCTTCAAGCGGTAGCTCTCGCCGCTGATTTGCACGATGTGCGCGTGATGCAGCAGCCTGTCGAGCATTGCGGCCGTCAGCGTCTGGTCGTCGGCGAACGCCGAGGCCCATTGCGTGAACGGCAAATTGCTCGTCAACACGATGGCGCCGCGCTCGTAGCGCTTGGCGACAACGTTGAAGAACAGGTCCGCTTCCTCGCGCCCGAAGGGCAAATAGCCAATTTCATCAATCACGAGCAGTCTGGGCCCGACAACCGCTCGATTGAAGAACTCCTTCAGCCGGTTCTGCTGCCGCGCCGTTGCCAGTTGCATCATCAAGTCAGCGGCCGTGATGAACCGCGTCTTGATGCCCGCCTGGGTCGCACGATAGGCCAGCGCACTCGCGATGTGCGTCTTGCCGACGCCGGACGGCCCCAGCAGTACGACGTTCTCGGCGCGCTCGATGAACGCCAAGCTCGCCAACTCCTGAATTTGCGCGCGCGGTGCGCCGCTGGCGAAGCCGAAGTCGTATTGCTCCAACGTCTTAACGCTCGGCAGCGACGCGAGCTTCGTGAGCGTCTGCCGCTTACGTTCTTCGCGCGCGTCGAACTCCGCCGTCAGCAGTTGCTCGAGGAAGTCGGCCAGGCTCGCATCGCGCGTTGCAGCGTGCTGCGCGAGCGAGCCCCAGTCGCGGCCAACACAGTCGAGCTTGAGCTGCGTGCATAGGCCGGCAATGCGTTCGTATTGCAGATTCATGCGGCGACCTCCAGCAACGCGTCGTAGACCGCCAGCGGATGTTGCAAGCTCTCGCGCGGTAATACGCGACGCGGCCGAGGCGTCGCCGGGAAGGGGGCCGTCTTTGTGGCCGGTAGCGGCAGCAACGCCGCTTGTTCAACCATCAGCCTCGCTGCCGGACGCTCGCGTGTCGTCGCATGAACGCGCACGTTGGCGACTTCCGTAAGCCAACGTCCGATGTGCGCATTCGCGGCGTCGACATCCAACGTAAGGCCCGATTGCTTGAGGGTAGCGGCCAGCGGTACCACGAAACTCTCCTTCAAATAGCGGTTAAAACGTTCGACCTTGCCCTTGGTCTTGGCTCGATAGGGGCGACATACCTTCGGCGTAAAGCCGTACGTGTCCGCCAGCGCGAGCAACTGCGTATTCCATCGATGCTGGCCTTCGCCGAAAGCATCGCGCTCGATAATCACCGACTTTGCGTTATCGAACAGCACTTGCTCAGGCGTGCCACCGAAGTGGAAGAACGCTTCGCGCAGGCACTCGCACAGCGTCGTCGCATCCTCGCCAGCAGTGAAGCGCACGAAGCTCGCACGGCTGTAGCCGAGCGTGGCCACCAACGCCAACAGCGGTGCGCGGCCCCGGCGAATGGCCGTGAAGTCCGCTTGCATCTGCTTGCCAGGCGCCGTCTCGAAGCGAACCACCGGCTCGGCTTCGGCTCGCTTGTGCGGCGCGAGAAATGCCTTCAGCTGACTGATGCCACCTTCATAGCCGGCCTCGCGCAACTCGCGAAGCAACACCGTCGCTGGAATCCAGTGCGGCCGCGCTGCCGCCACGCGTTCGAGCACATAGCTCTTAAACGGCTCGAGCTTCGTCGCACGTGGCTCGCGCGGCTTATAGTGCCCGGCCTGTTCGTCGCGCAGATAGCGACGCGCCGTATTGCGCGAGATGCCCATCTGCCTGGCTATCTCTCGCACGCCCATTCCCCGTCTTGCCAACACCTTGATTTCCACTGCTTGCTCCTGACTTAGCATCGACGGCAAAAAGCCGCCATCTTGCTCCCCCGAGGTGGGTCAGGTTTACTTCGGCGAGGTGGGTCATTTTTACATCGGCGCTAACAGCAGTGGGGTCACTCTACGTGTCGCAAAGCCTGCTTTTCTATAAACGTGACCCGAATTGTGCGCGGCATAGAAGTGCCGGCGGAGCTGCAGGCGCGGCTCGCCGCCACGCTTTAGCCGGAAGTGGGTTCGCGATGATCATCCGCCTTATCGCCGCCAGCGTAAGCAAGTTGCAAGTCCGTAGTTCGCGGCGGCGGTCCGCGACTTTCAGCCAGGCCAGAAGTCAACAGCCCGCGTGCTCGGGTCTTCGCGACATCGACCGTGTCTGATCATCGGGTCTGAATTTCTCACGGTGACATCGAGGCAAGCGGAAGTGTTGCCGACCGCCGTGGCTCGGTCTGTATCGCTAACGCAAAAACACCGCAGTCACGACCAGACAGTCGGAAGCTACCCACCGTCACGCGCATGCATGACGCGGCATAATCGGGGAGTCGGCATAACTGGATCGAGCGCGACATCCGCCCCTTCTGCACAGGAAGAAAGGCCTGGCTCTTTGCAGACACGGTCGCCGGTGCGAAGGCAGGCGATAATCGAATCCTGCCCGCGTCCAATACGATGCTTTGCACGAATCCATGACCAAGTCCTACACCATCTACACACTTCACGCGCAGATCCGTGACATCGAACCGCCTGTCTCGCGACGGATCCATGTCGACGGCAACATCACCTTGCGCAAGCTGCATCACATCCTGCAAGCCGCCTTTGGATGGACCGACTCGCATTTGCATGACTGGACTCGCCCCTGCATAACCGGACACGCGGTCACGCTTAGGTTAGTGAATTTGCTTGCTGGCGAAACTCGCGTGGCGAGCGGTATTTCAGAGCGCTGTGCGGATGCGATTCGTTGTAGTGGTCGAACGCGATGGCCAGGTTTTGCAGCGCCGTCCTGGCGTCAGGCTTGGGCATCCACGAGACATAATCGCGCTTCATCGTTTTGACGAAGCTCTCGGCCATCCCGTTGCTCTGCGGACTTCTGACGGGTGTCGTGACGGGCTTCAGGCCGATTGCCCGCGAGAACGTCAGCGTCTCGTCGGCAATGTAGCAGGAACCGTTGTCACTAAGCCACTCGATTTCATTGTCGGTTCTCAGCGCTCCGTGGAAGCGGTTCTCGACGGCCTGAAGCATCACGTCACGCACCATGTCACCGGTGTAGCCGCCCGTGCTCGCCACCCAGCTCATGGCCTCGCGGTCGCAGCAGTCCAATGCAAAGACGACGCGCAATGGCGCACCATCGTCACAACGGAATTCGAAGCCGTCCGAGCACCAGCGCGCATTGCTTCGCTCCACCGCGACCTTGCCGTCGTGCCGGCGTGCGGACTGGGCATGACAAGGCCGGCGCTCGAGTAGCAGGCCGTAGGTACGCATGACCCGATAAACCCGTTTTGCATTAACGCGAGGTTGGGCCTGCGCGTCCCGGCTTCGCCGCAGCAGCGCCCACACACGCCGGTAGCCGTAGGTGGGCAGCTCGGCAACCAGCCCCCGAAGCTCGGTGACCAGCGGCATGTCGTCCAGGGCTGGCGTCTTGCGCTGGTCGACCCACTCGGCGGGGCGCTTCGATTTGACCGCAAGATTAGAGCGCGACACACCCAGGACTTCACAGACCGTCTTCATCGGTCGTCCCCCGGCAGCAATGGTGAGCGCGCAATCAATTTTTTTGCCCGGCCGTACTCCACTGCTTCGCGGAGGATTTCCACTTCCATGGTCTTCTTGCCCAGCAGCCGCTGGAGTTCGCGAATCTGCTTCGTCGCTTCGACCAGGTCGGAGGCTGGCACCACCTGTTCGCCGGCACTCACGGCTGACAGGCTGCCATCCTGATACAGCTTGCGCCAGGCGAACACCTGGTTCGCATTCACCTGATGGCGACGGGCTACCCCGGAAACGCTCGCTCCGGGTTCGAAGGTCTCACGCACTATCGCGAGTTTCTCCTCGACAGAGCGGCGCCGGCGCTGTTCCGGCTGGGTCAGAACCTCAACGGGTTCTACATGGGAGCTAGGCTTAAACATAGGCGCATAGGCGGAAGACTACCTTAAAGTTTAAGCGTTACCTCGTGTCCGGTTTTCGACGGGGCCGTTCCAATGACTTCGAGATCGACGGACGGACTTACGCGATGGGCGACAACGACAACATGCTCGATCTGTTTGCTGAAGATCCCGAAATGCTCGATGACCGCAAGGCGCGGTTATGCCGGATTGCATACCCGGGACACCGGTTCCTCTATCGATATGACTTTGGCGATGACTGGCATCATGACATTCACGTGGAAGAAGTCACTTAAACCGACTATGAGCCGCACAGCGAGGCGTGGATTGGTGCTGGAGAACGTGCCTGCCCGCCCGAGGACGTGGGTGGCACCTACGGATATGCAGAGATGTTGCCCGTTCTAAGTCTGGAACAAGGCGACGAAGCGAAGAGTTATAGAACATGGGCGGGCGACGACTTCGACGCCGAACTGTTCGACCGACGGGCAGCCAATTCGACGCTGCTGCGCATGGCGTGAAACAACTGGGGAAAAAATAGACAGGCTCGAACCCCTGTTCTCCCCCATATCTGACGATCCGGTGTGCTTTAAATAGCGCTTACGATTATTCGATATCTTCGAGCTCAACGTGCTTCGCGTGACAAGTGATTGCAGCAGGGATTGGCAGCACCGGCCAGGTGAGTGATTCCGGGAAATCGGTTGACGCGATGCGCCAACGGCCTTGATCGGGTTTTCTATTTGAGCGCTTGACAGGCAGACGCGTTCCCGTTGGCTCGTTGAAAAAAATCCCCCTCCGCAGAAGCGGCGGAGAGGGGTGACGCTAGTTCAAACTTGGGGGGCGCTTTTTAGTCTTTCCGCCGCCACGGTTTGTGAAGCTTGTGATCGATGAGGCCCCTTTGAACCGTGATCCGGCTCAGTTTAATGTCTGTCTCCCGGAGGATCATGCCGGCGACATATTGATAGGAGTAGGCCTTTGCGTGCTTCGACGTCAGCTTCAAGTAATGTGCTTTCACCAAAACGGCGCGCACTTCCGGCCGATCGGTTACCTTTCGGCGGTTCCGCTTCCTGGGCGGCTTCTTGTCCATTCTGGACTCCTGGTTGGCTCAGGGGCGACGACCCCGGCACGCTTCACTGAAGAGCGGCCGGTACTTTGCCCGCGTCGCAATGTGCGCGGGTAGACCTTGCCGGTTGAAGTCGCCAGAAGCGGTGCCAATGTGGGCCCCCTAAAGCACAGGACCGCTCGGAGAGGGATTTACAAGGAGAAATGGTTGCGCCGAGCCCGGTCGAACCTGGACGGGCAGGGAACAATAAATTGAGTTTGGATGAGCAGTGTGTGGCCCAGATTGTGTCAAAACGCATTTTGGAGCGCTAAAATTTGCCATCCGATAGCGAAGGATGAGCAAGATGAAACGGTTCGTTCAAGGCGACAATCGTACGCAAAGCTTTCTCCTCCCTGAAGCTCTCGATGACTACGTGACGGACACCAATCCCGTGCGCGTAGTTGATGTCTTTGTCGATGAGCTTGATCTGCATAAGCTTGGGTTTGAAGGCGTCGAACCAGCATTGACCGGTCGGCCGTCGTATCACCCCGAGGTGATGCTCAAGATCTATATCTACGGTTACCTGAACCGTATTCAGTCGAGCCGCCGCCTTGAACGCGAGGCCCAGCGCAACGTCGAACTGATGTGGCTTACAGGCCGCCTTGCACCGGACTTCAAGACCATTGCGCGGTTCCGTAAAGACAACGGCAAAGCGATCCGTAGCGTCTGCCGTCAGTTCGTCATGCTATGCCAGCGTCTGGACCTCTTCGCCGAAGCGATCGTTGCGATTGACGGCAGCAAGTTCAAGGCGGTGAACCACCGTGACCGTAACTTCACGAGCGCGAAGCTTGAACGACGCATGCGCGACATCGAGTCAAGTATTGCTCGCTATCTTGAGGCGATGGACACAGCGGATCGTCAGGAGCCTGCAATCGCGAAGGTCAGGACGGAGCGACTGCAAGACAAGATTGCGGCCTTGAAGGAGCAGATGCGAGGCCTCAAGGAGATCGAGGTCCAACTCAACGCAGCACCCGACAAACAGGTATCGCTCACGGATCCAGATGCCCGTTCGATGAAGACTCGAGGTACGGGGGTTGTTGGTTACAACGTGCAGACTGCAGTTGACGCAAAGCACCACCTGATCGTCGCGCACGTCGTTATCAATGATGGGATCGATCGTGATCAGTTGACGTCAATGGCGAAGCTTGCCCGTACAGAGATGGCCGTGGACAAGCTCACTGCAGTTGCGGACCGGGGCTACTACAAGAGCGAGGAAATACTCGCATGCCATGAGGCTGGAATAAGCGTGCTCGTTCCGAAACCGGTGACATCGAGCGCAACGGCTAATGGCCGCTTCGGCAAGGATGACTTCATTTACAACGCACAGACGGACGAATATCGGTGCCCGGCGGGCCAGCGGCTAATCTGGCGATTCTCAACTGTTGAGCGCGGTCTGAAGATCAGTAAATACTGGAGTTCAAATTGCCAGCAATGCTCACTAAAGGGGGATTGCACTCCAGGCACTCAACGTCGCGTGGCACGCTGGGAACACGAAGATGTTCTCGATGAGATGCAGGCGCGACTTGATCATGCGCCTGAGATGATGCGCATCCGGCGACAGACTGTCGAGCATCCGTTCGGGACGATCAAGGCATGGATGGGCGCCACTCATTTCCTGACACGGACCATCGAGCGGGTGAGCACAGAAATGAGCTTGCACGTGCTTGCGTACAACATGAAGCGGGTGATCAAGCTACTCGGTTCAGAAGCGTTGATGACAGCGATGCGGGCGTGAGCCCTGTTGGGAGGTGCTGCGCCTTCGCAATACTTTCGCTGTGATTTGACGCTCGGATCGCCGCAATCGAAAAGTCGAGACCTGCGTCAAGCCAGGCTTCGTTAATTCCCAGTCGCTGCCCGTTTTGACACGCTCTGGGCCAATAATCGACCACAACTGACTTTAGAGTCGACCGAAGGACATCAATCGTTCATGCGACGAGTGCCGGGAAGCGGCGCTCAAGGATTCAGATTCATTCCGCAGATTAAGTCAAGAGATGAACTCAAGACGGCGATGGTGCGTATGCTGGCACAGTAATGCACGAAAGTCAACACACCCTGGTGCGGCATCTTCGTGCGCCTGCTTACACCGCTCGCCCTGGCTGCCCCAAACTCCTGCTGGCGTCGTGTAGCCGAGATTCAGCGCGCGCCCCTCATTGGGGCTTGCAGGTGGGCAGGACTCGAGCCGACACAGCAGCGGTCCCAATCAGTTCATCCTCGTCCGCGCAGTGGGCTGTGGCGCAAGATGAGTGGCGCAAGTCGCACCAAAGTCCGACTTCTCCCTGCCAAATTGCTCGGATCCCGCATTCACGATTCAAAAGTCCGACGGAAGTGCCACGTGAGTCGGACAGAGGGGGCGCCATTTGCCGATTGGAGATTACCACGGCCAGTCACGCGAAGTCGGCCGCTAGGTGTCGCGTATGAGTGCGGCCCTACGGACCGGGACAGCGTACTTCGCGCTTCACCATTTCGATACATAAGTGTTCACGAGAAATTGACTTGAAATTTGGAGCCATGGCCGGATAGCAGCTCGGCGAGTTCGGCGTCGATGGTTTCCTTCGTCCAGGTGACGAAGCGGCGCCAGTGATATTTCATGTGTTTCCAGACAATCTCGATGAGGTTGAGTTCGGGACTGTATGGCGGCAGATAGAAGAGCAGTGCTTTATGTTCGAAACCAGCGGTCAAGCGTGTCCTGATCAATGCTGTGATGGACGCTCGCATTGTCGAGCACGATCACAGTGGGCCGGCCATCGCCCTGCCGGATCATCGAGTCGAGAAATTCGACGACATCGGGGCCCTTCACCGTCGTGGCGCTCGCGGCGTAGATAAAACTGTTCTCGCCGAAGTTCAGCGCGGCGGCTACGTTGCGCCTGCAATGGCAGTTGGGCTCGACACCATGGGGCAGACCTCGTGGTGACCAGCTTCGCTGAACGGGCGGTGCTGCGCGAAAACCTGCTTCGTCCAGATAGAACAGCCGGCACTGCCCGTCGCGCGCGGCACATTGCAGCTTCGCGAGCGTGGCCGCTTTCAGCCGGAACGCCTCTTCGTTGCGCTTTTTTTGAGCGTGTAGCGATTGCGCTTGAACGAGAAACCTTCGCGCTTGAGCGTTGCACCGAGCGTTTCGATCTGGCATGGCAGCGGTTCCCCGTGGATGGCTTGCACGCGCTGCGCAATCTGGGCCAGGGTCAACGGCTCGGCTCGCGCCACCTCGAGGGCCGTGGCGATCATCGCTTCGGACAACGCCGGTCGGCGACCACCGTTATGACCGCCGATCAGGCCGCACACGCCACTGTCGCGCCACGCATGCGACCAGTTGTAGACGCTTTGTCCGCTCACACCAAGCTGCCCGGCGATGACCTTGGGTTTGATCCCGCGCCCGAGCAGCAACAGGCCCGCCGCTCGCGTGCGCGTGTCCCGATGTATGTGATTGATCGACAACTGCTGCAACGTCATTTCTTCGGCTTCGCTCAGCTCTACCACACACTTCATCCGCTACCCCGGCATCATGAAGGCGCCAGGTTAGCGAAATTCAAACGGATTTACCAGGAACACTTAACAGCGCGGGACCGTCGAGGCCTCGTTTCATTTAACGAGGGATGTGAAGCACAAAATTCACTCTAACCAATTGAATTTAATGAAATTAATATCGAATCTGAATGTGACACAGCCGTATTCCTGTCAAAAACCGTGTAGATAAAGGAGGCACGGCGGGCTACTGCACTTGATCGTGAGATGAGGGCAGGGCGCAAATCCGGTCCCTGGAGACCGGCGTCGGACGCTTACCATGCGTAGTTCAAGGAACTGCCAACAATAATGAGCTGCTGCTCATGCGGGGGGTGCCCCTATGTGGTTCGTCAAGCGTTAGGGGCTGACTTGGGTTCGTAAAAGGTGCCGTCTCGCAGCATGGCGAACAGGACGTCGCAGCGTCGCCGTGCCAGTGCGATGAGTGGTAAGCACCTCGCGACGGCCGTCCGCAACGCGGCGCCCGCGTGAGGCATGATCGGGAATCGGGTTACGTGTCAGCAGACGCCGATGGGCCAGACTGCCGAGGCAGCTTCGTGGCCACGTTCCAGGGCAACAGTTCGTCGATGCGGTTAATGGGATGGTCAGCGATATGGGTCAGGACGTATTCGAGGTAGGCGCGCGGGTTGATCCCGTTGAGCTTGCATGTGCCGATCAGACCGTACATCGCGGCTGCCCGCTCGCCTCCGCTGTCGGAGCCGGCGAACAGGAAGTTCTTGCGGCCCAGACTCACACAGCGCAGCGCGTTTTCGGCCAGGGCGTTGCTGATCTCAGCACGACCCTCTTCGCAGTACAGCGCGAGCGCGTCCCACTGGTTGAGCGAGTAACGGATCGCTTTGGCCAGTTCGGATTTCTTCGACAGCGTTGCGAGCTTGTCCGTCATCCACGTCCTGATGGTCGCGAGCAGCGGCACGCTTTTCTCCTGCCGCAGGCACAGCCGTTCAGCAGCGGGTTTGCCACGGATGTCCGCCTCGATGCCGTAAAGTCCACCGATCAGTTCGAGCACCTCTCGGGTCGCCTCGGTAGGCGTTCGGGCATGCACGTCGTAGAGGTACCGTCTCGCGTGGTCCCAGCATGCAGCTTCACGGATCTTGCCGCTCTCGTACAGTTCGTTGAAGCCACTGTAGGCGTCGGCCTGCAGGATGCCCTCGAATCCAGCGAGATGGGTCTGGGGGTGGATGCCTTTGCGGTCGGGCGAGTAAGCAAACCACACCGCGGCCGGTTCGGTCGAGCCCGAACGGGTGTCATCGCGCACATACACCCACAGTCGCCCGGTCCTTGTCTTCTTCCTGCCCGGCTCGAGCACCGGGATCGGCGTGTCATCCGCGTGCAGCTTCGACGGTGCCACCGTGTAGCGGCGCAGTGCCTCGGTCAGCGGCACGCAAAGGGCCTCGCACTGGCCGACCCAGCGTCCCATGCTGGCCGGATCCAGCTTCACGCCGTCGCGCGCGGCAATCTGCGACTGCCGGTACAACGGCGCGTGGTCAGCGTACTTCGAGACGAGGATGTCGGCCAGCAGGCTCGGATGGGCAATGCTGCGCGTGATCGGCAGGCCGGGCATGGGCGGCTGCGAGAAGTGGTGGCCGCACGGACAGACCGTCTTGCGCCGGATCGTGCGGATCACCTTGAACATTGCCGCGACGCGGGCGAGCTGCTCGGACACGTCTTCTCCGAGCGGCTGCATGGCGCTGCCGCACTTCGGGCAGGTCGCGTCGGCGTCGAGTACGCGTTCTTCGCGTGGCAGATGCGGCGGCAGCGCTTCTTTCGGCGATGCGTCGCCCACAGGCGTGCTCGCGCCTGATTCGTGGGCGCGTCGCACGTCAGCGACACCACGCTCACCGGTCAAGTCCTCGAGCGCGGTTTCGAGCCGCGCGACCTCCCGGTCCAACTGCTCGGACTTGCGTCCGAACTGCATGCGCTTGAGCCTGTCGATCTGCGCCTTGAGCTGCCCGATCTCCAGATCGCGCTCGGCAAGCTGGGCACGCGCCTCGACCAGCAAGGCCCGCAGGGTTGCAACATCGTCAGGAAGTTCAGCGCCGTTCGACATGTGGCGCAGTTTACGAGCCTTCCTCGCGGTTTACAACATCGACAGCGCAGCCGTACGACGCGGCTGCCGCCAATCGATGCCTTCGAGCAACATCGACAGTTGCGCCGCCGTCAGATGGACCTTGCCGCCATCGGCGTGTGGCCAGACGAAGCGACCACGCTCAAGCCGCTTCGCAAGAAGCCAGAGCCCGTCTTCGGTCGCCCACATGACCTTCACGAGATCGCCGCGCCGGCCCCGGAAGATGAACACGTTGCCACCCAGCGGATTGTCCTCGAGCGCCGTCTGCACCTTTGCCGCCAGCCCCTGGAACCCGCAGCGCATGTCGGTGACGCCTGCCACCAGCCAGACGCGTGTACCCGTGGGTAGAGAGATCACGATCGCACGCTCCCCAGGACGACGCGTAGCGTGTCGGCGTCGACAACGCCGTTGACCTTGACTACCACGTCACCGAACCGGATCTCGATCGTCCCGGCTCGTGCAGTCCGGTTGCAGACGTCCCTTGCATCTGGGGGCATCGCCACGCGCTGCGGCGGCGTCTCATGAACCACCGCCACTGGAATCAGGCACGTCGTTTCCGCCTGCAATTGCTCGCGATAGCGACGCCGCCAGGTAAACAGCATGTTTGCATTGATGCCATTGTCCCGCGCCAGCTTCGCGACCGACGCACCAGGCTCACATGCCGCGGCCGCAAGCCGGCGTCGAAACTCGCGATCATAATTCGGGCGTCCCTTGCGGCTACCCGGCCTGGCTTCCGACTCTGTCACAGTGATGTCCATCAAATCGAAAATGATGGGCACCACTTTGATGTCGGTTCTCGCCGCCGTCTACGACGGTCGTCGTGAGGTGCTTACGATGAGTGCCTGGTTATGTCGCTTGCCCTGCTGGACCTTGCGCGCGTAGTAAGCCCGTGAGATGGGGTCTCTCAAGGCCGCAAAGGCCGATAGAAACAAGTCGCGTTTGAGTACCTTGTTGCCGCGCCTGGACGGATGCTCGCCACGGATGGATGAGCCTGAGCGCCGGGTAACTGGTGCGAGGCCAGCGACAGGCCGCCAAGTGAGCTGCCGATGCGAATGCTTTGTGCGCGACCTCGGTGAGGAGTCTGGCGGCAGTCCTGACACCGACTCCTGGCATGCTGGTCAGGACTGGCCAAAGAGGGTGAGCAAGCGCCAGTCGCTCAACTTCGGCGGCGATTTCGTCGCGCTGTTTGCGCAAGGAGGCGAGCTGCTGGGCTAGACGAGGCATGACGATGGTGGCGGCCTGCGGTGGGTCAGTTTCTAATCGGCGTTGACAACACAGGCGAAACGCCTATCCGGCCTCTTTGTTGCATGCTTCTCAATCTGAGACGTTGTTCCACGGCATACGCGAGCCGCCCCTGGATTTTCCCGGAACGCGAACGTCTAAGTGAATGGGGTAGCGGAAGGCACAAACGAGAAGTCGCTGCGTCATTCGCCGGAGTGCAGAAGCGCGCGGTGAGTATGGAATTTGGGCGTCAGTCAGAACACCCCTATCAGGGGAAGCGATTGGGGCGATCGTGCCGCGCTGGAAGCTCGCGAACGGTGAGTGGAGCGGCCCCCTGAATCGCCGGACACAGTTTCCCACTTAAAATAGCGGGTAGACATACGACTGTGTTTTTGACTAACAACAAACAAGAAGTGATGGAAGTGTTGACGGGACCGGAACGCCGGCGGCGGTGGTCAGCGGAAGAGAAGCTGGCGATGGTGAGAGAGAGTTTCGAGCCGGGCAAGTCGGTCTCGATGGTTGCACGCCAGCACGGCGTGAATCCGAATCAGCTGTTTCACTGGCGCAAGCTGTATCAGGATGGCAGCCTGTCGGCTGTCAGTGCCGGCGAGGAAGTCGTACCAGCGTCGGAGCTGAGCGATGCGCTGAAGTAAATCAGGGAACTCCAGCGACTGCTCGGCAAAAGGACAATGGAGAACGAGATTCTCCGTGAGGCGGTGGAGGTGGCGAAGTCGCGAAAATGGATTGCGCGCTCACCATCATTGCCGGGGGACGAGCAGTGAAGCAGGTCTGCGACGTTCTCGGCGTAGCGCGCTCAAACGTGGCGGCAAGGCTTGCACGTCCAGCCGACTGGCAGGATGGACGCAGCGCCAGGAAGACGGACGATGCCGGGCTGGTCGAAGAAATACGGCTGACCGTCACTGACCTGCCGAGCTATGGTTATCGCCGGGTCTGGGGTATGTTGCGTCGGCAGCGGGAGAACCAGAGCGCGGCCCCCGTCAATGCCAAACGGGTGTACCGGGTAATGCGCGTTCACGGCCTGCTGCTACAGTGCAAAGCGCTCCCTCCACGCCCGCAGCGCCGGCATGATGGCAAGGTCGCGGTGGCGAAGAGCAACCAGCGCTGGTGCTCGGACGGCTTTGAGTTTCATTGCGACAACGGTGAGCCGCTGCGTGTCACGTTCGCTCTGGATTGCTGTGACCGTGAAGCGATGAGCTGGGTGGCGACAACTGGTGGCCACAGTGGCGACGTGGTGCGTGACGTCATGCTGGCAGCCGTCGAGAAGCGCTTTGGCAACGTCCCGAAGGCACCGGCTGAAATTGAATGACCGACGGACAACGGCTCAGGCTACACGGCGGAGAAAACCAGGACCTTTGCGTCTGACATTGGTTTGAAACCGTTGACCATACCGGTGTGCAGCCCGCAAAGTAACGGCATGGCAGAAAGCTTCGTGAAAACGATGAAGCGAGACTATGTCGCCTTCATGCCGAAGCCAGATGTCGCAACCGCAGCGCGCAATCTCGCGGTCGCGTTCGAGCATTACAACGAGCAGCACCCTCATAGAGCGCTGAAGTACCGCTCGCCACGCGAGTTCAGGCGCAAAACCGATTCATCAACTCAAGTGTGAGGCGGTGTCCGGAGGTACAGGGGCAAATCCAGTGAGGGCGACGTCATGAGGAGGTAGCGGTGCCTTTGGGCTGGCCCGACACCACTTGGACCAACAGCAGATCATGAGGCTGGAGCGTGAGAATCAGGAATTCGAACAGACCACCCAGATCCTGACCAAAGCATCTGCGCACCACGGTGGCTGAGCTTCATGGTCTCCATAAGAAAGCGCACTGACAGCCAGTGTTCCAGCGGTCCGCCTGATTCATTGAGCGCACGTGCGCTTCAGCGGCGAATCAATCACGCCTCGAAGTGACAGGTTATGGCGGATCTCCGCCTCTATACATGCACTGTGCAACGGAGCATTCGTCTGGCAGCCCGTGCGGTTCCACAGGCCTCTTCCATCGTACCTCTGCTTCATTCGAGCAAACAGCAATGCTCGTGTCCCATCCATACCGTGGACTTGCAGGTGGCAACCTCAACCGAAATAGGGGGGCCACGCCTTAAATGAAACAGTAAATCGCTCGGGACACTTGCGTCGTGTATCCGATCGCAAGTACGATCACTTTCAGCTCTAAGGCCGCCTCCGCGGCATGATTGGTACAACCTGAATCGAAGCCCCTGTAATGAGGGGTCACAACGAAGGAGTGAAAACGCGAATCAATCTTTTGAATGTGAAAATTGGATGGTGCGAAATGAATTGAGCTTTTGGAAGTCGAAAAGTGATCAGATGTAGGTGCGCTCAACGACTCGGCGCTTTCGCGCCGCATGCAATCCAAAGCTGGGGAATGGCTTGATCTGCTCGAGGAATTTTGAGATCGAGGAAATCTGGCGCTTACCCCATCAACATGAACGTGCCTTCTGGCTGGACGGACGTTTTCGTTCTGGCTATGGGGCTTCCGTAAAAGAAGCCGCGCCTCGCGGGGCCGCGCACGCCTGAAGTGGCGTCACAACCTTTCACTGCTCGTTGTTCCTGTTGTTTGATTTCTGCTTGTAACGGGGGAATCGAGGCCTCATCGGAATCGATGAGGTATTCACCGCATGTTGCCGCCTGGGTTCAATATTTGAAGAAGATTCGAATTCGGATTTGGTGTTCTCTCGGATACGCAGAGAATTCGTGATGCTAGTTAAATAAGGATGACTAAGGAAAAGTTTTTTTGCTAACTCGGAGAACAGAAATTAAGAAGCATGTCGATTCTGCTAAAAAACGCATGAAGGCGATTGTGGAAGGTAATCTTTCTAAGGATAACGAGCTATGACGGGTGATATTGAAGTGCTGGGGTGCGATATTGGATACTACGGTGTCAAATGCGCGGTGCGTCAGTTCGGCTCAATCGAGACAACATCCTTCCCATCTCTCGCGATCAGAAAGATCAATTCTAGCCTCACGGCAGCGACCAGTCTGTTTCCCGAACAAAAGACGACTTTCGAGATTCCGGTCGACGATTCCATGTTTATGGTGGACACACAGCCCGACAGCATTGCCGGCTCACGGACCGTGCGAGCAGAGACAGACAACTTTCCGCGGGAACAAGAGTATGCGGCGCTCGTTCTGGCAAGCCTTCTCAAGACTGGCGCGCGCAATGTGCGCCGATTGGTGCTTGGTTTGCCGCTTCACACCATGCGTCATGCTGAGTTCCTGAAGCGTCGTTTCGCGGGCGCGCATGACCTTGGCCCATATGGCGTGTGCAAAATAGAGAAGGTGGCCGTAATTCCTCAGCCGCTGGGTGCACTCGCGTATCTGCGTGCGACAGTTCCGACGGCCGCTGCGCCCAACACAACGGTCTGCCTGATTGACAGCGGCTGGCACACTTCGGACCTGATTACTGTCGAGAGTGGAACAAAGGTTGACCTGGCACGAAGTGTTGGCCGACCCGGCGGAGCAGCAATTGTGATCCGCGAAGTCGCGCGACTTGTTGGAGAGTCCCTGGGAGAGCGCGTGGACAACATTGACCGGATTGACCGCGCCCTGCGTCTCAACCAGCCTTTGCACGTCTATGGCAAACTGGTCGATCTCCAACCGTTCCTCCGTGATGCGCTTCACGTGACCTATCCTATTGCGCGGGCGCTCGTCACAATGGTTGGAACGTGTGAGGACCTTGTAGTCTACTCGGCGGGTGGCGCGGCGCGATACTACGTGGAGGCGCTCCAGCGAACGTTCGGCTTCGATGTGCATACAGTGGACCGCCCGCAAGTCGCAAACGCGATTGGTTTCCTTCTGGCAGGGGAAGCTGCCATGACCGCTCAGAGGTTTTGATGAAAGCAACCCTGAAGCTCCAGCTCACATTCAACGCAGTCGAGTATCCGGCGGCCTTGACGCCGCTACTTGAGATGCCCCCACACTACCGGTCGCGCTTCTGCAAGCAGGTATTGGAAATGTTCTTTTGTGAGGGTGGTGCCGATGGCATGTGGCCTGCGGCGGGGGGCATTCATTCCGTACAGGTGGCGGGCATGACGGCGGGTTCTGGGAAAATTCTTGGCCAGGATGCCGGCAGCCCCATTGGGACTAAAATGTTCGATGACTCCTACGCCGAATATTTTGAAGATCACTGAGCAGGTTGCCCAACGCGTGCGCCGATGACCGCTGCGGCATCTCATGTGTCGATCTCGCTTTTGGAGTTGCCCGATGAAACAAGCTGTCGAGCCGACGAAATGATTGAGCGCGTCTGGTTAGTGAGATTGATCTTGCCGGGCGGAAGATTCTTGACTCGGGTTGCCGACAAGATGGCATCTGACAGCATTGCGCCGGTGAGATTGTGCAGTGCTGGAATCAGATCATTTCGCAGGCTTTGCTCGAGGTCACGACACGCAGCGTCCTTTGCGCGCAGCAGCGCGTAGGAAAAGTCTTTCTGTGCGTCAAGATCTTCGCCTTTGAAAAGTGTCGAGGGATCGCTGCTCTGCCGTAGCAAAACTTGAAGTATCTCCCTGAGCGGTGTTTCGGAATACGGATACAAGATATCCGAGAGTTCGAGTGTCACACGTTCCCCGTGCTGCCCGGTGACTGCCCACGGACATTGAAGCACAATATAGCCGTTTTTGAAGAAGAAGCCCCAAATTCTCCGGAACAGTCCCACCGAATCCAGATTTCTAACCTCGTCACGGCGCAGTACCCACTGTTCAAACCGGTGCTTCGCTGGGATCGAATCAATTGTTGGATTTCGTGTCTCGGTAAAAAAGTCAACCAGTGCCTTGAGTTCAAACTTTCGCCTCGACTGACCGTGGCGATCTGTAGGAGGCGTGCTGCATCGCTTGAATTGGGAGATCAGGTCAAGTGCGCGAATGTCTCCGCCTTTCGTCGTCGTGAGAAACCGGTCTCTCTGAATAACCTGGTATCGGGCGAGCGCGACCGCCTGTTCGCCACCTAACGGCACTTCCTTCTCATCCGGGCTTATCCGCAAGTAAAAGAAGGTTCGACCGCTCCGCTGTTTCCGGGCCAACAGTCCAGTCGGTAGGTCAGGCTTGGACAAGGGTCATTTCCTCGGAGTTGTGTAATGTAAGGTTATGTCTTCCCTAAAATGACCCGCTTCAGCGCTGCAGATGGCGAGCCGATCCAGCGGAGAGAAATGGAGTGATTCCAGCTGCGCGAGTCTCCGCTGGATATATGAATACCGCAGCCCATGGGCACCGAGGCTAAAGCCCAGGGCAATTTTCGAGGCACGTGTAAATGCCATTGAGAGAGCCTGACCGCCGACAATACCAAAATGCGACTTGAAGTTTTTTCCGCGGTTGCGAGTTGTGGAGGGTTGGGTAAGTCGGTGCTGCTCGAGCTTGGCATATAGCCATAGAGGAATCGCGATCTTCCGTGTGAGCCCCCCTTTTCCTGTGCATGTGCAGAGGAAAAATTCTTTCAGGCCCGCAAAGAGGTCGTCGGGCCATGGTCGATCTGGAGAGGGGGGGCGTAACCCGATATCGTAAATTCTGAGTACTTCTTCGGTGCGTAGACCGCAGTGATACAGCAACGCGACCGCAAGACGGTGTTTGGGTCCAGTGGCTTGCAGTATCCGTTCGAATTCCGCGTCCGTGTAGGCGCGCCCATGTGCATAGCTCGGGATTGCGGCCTTGTAACGCGGCAAGTCTACTGAGAACACCTTGCAGAGAGCTTGCCTGTGCTGATCGACTGTCTTTTGTTGCCATGTCAGGCTGCTCAGGAACAAGAACTCGTCCATCTCAACGCGCAGGAAAGGTCCAGCGTGCGGGTAGCCGCCAGCAGCGCGAAACGACAAAAAGTTCGAAAGGCAATTCCGATACGCGAGGGCCGTGCCACGTGACCGGACGACAAGGCGGTGAGACGAGTCGAGAATTTTCTTGCTCGCGCCAAAGATACAAAAGCGCTGGATAAGTCTTTCCGCTTCCTGTTGAAACACAATTTATCCCCGCAAAAAATTGGATTCGTGACGACGATCTTGTAACTGTTTCATCAATGACCATTCCCAGGTGATCCATGCCGACGATCATATCTTGGATGACGGGACAAACTCGAGGCGACTTTTCCTTACGTGAAACAGTTCGTGTCGAGAATGGTCAGTTTGTGACTTCCGGATCGCGAGAAATCGAGATATTGTTCATCCTGACGATGGGCAATACCTGATCGTCAAAGGCGAAGAACTTCAAGTTGCATCACTGATCGACGGAAGGGGCGCACATGGGAGCCGACATGAAGCGGCAGATACGGATGCTCATCGACCAGTTCGGTGGACCGTATGGAACGCGCATATACAATATGTACCACAACGTGTTGCCTCGAGTGGTCGATATCCTGTATGAGAATGGGTACAAAATCGCGTCTCCGAAGGGGCTAAAGGAAAAGCACGTTGCAGTAATAGCCAAAGCGATTTCGCAGCAAGGGCTGCCACAACAGACACTCGATATGATCTGGATGGCGATGAAAAGTTGGGCCAAATGGGTTGGCAAGCCGACCATGGTTCGCCCGATAGAGGCATACGTCGCGCTGTATGAGAGGGATGAGCAACAGCTTCCTGAATAATTTGATGTGTGGAAGCCATTATATTTCTGTTGGGTTGTTCGCGACATCATGTCAGGTGTTTTACTAAATCAGTATTACTAAGTTAGTATCGAGATATGGTCGCGACGAGTTAAGTGTTCCTGGTAAATCCGTTTGAATTTCGCTAACCTGGCGCCTTCATGATGCCGGGGTAGCGGATGAAGTGTGTGGTAGAGCTGAGCGAAGCCGAAGAAATGACGTTGCAGCAGTTGTCGATCAATCACATACATCGGGACACGCGCACGCGAGCGGCGGGCCTGTTGCTGCTCGGGCGCGGGATCAAACCCAAGGTCATCGCCGGGCAGCTTGGTGTGAGCGGACAAAGCGTCTACAACTGGTCGCATGCGTGGCGCGACAGTGGCGTGTGCGGCCTGATCGGCGGTCATAACGGTGGTCGCCGACCGGCGTTGTCCGAAGCGATGATCGCCACGGCCCTCGAGGTGGCGCGAGCCGAGCCGTTGACCCTGGCCCAGATTGCGCAGCGCGTGCAAGCCATCCACGGGGAACCGCTGCCATGCCAGATCGAAACGCTCGGTGCAACGCTCAAGCGCGAAGGTTTCTCGTTCAAGCGCAATCGCTACACGCTCAAAAAAAGCGCAACGAAGAGGCGTTCCGGCTGAAAGCGGCCACGCTCGCGAAGCTGCAATGTGCCGCGCGCGACGGGCAGTGCCGGCTGTTCTATCTGGACGAAGCAGGTTTTCGCGCAGCACCGCCCGTTCAGCGAAGCTGGTCACCACGAGGTCTGCCCCATGGTGTCGAGCCCAACTGCCATTGCAGGCGCAACGTAGCCGCCGCGCTGAACTTCGGCGAGAACAGTTTTATCTACGCCGCGAGCGCCACGACGGTGAAGGGCCCCGATGTCGTCGAATTTCTCGACTCGATGATCCGGCAGGGCGATGGCCGGCCCACTGTGATCGTGCTCGACAATGCGAGCGTCCATCACAGCATTGATCAGGACACGCTTGACCGCTGGTTTCGAACATAAAGCACTGCTCTTCTATCTGCCGCCATACAGTCCCGAACTCAACCTCATCGAGATTGTCTGGAAACACATGAAATATCACTGGCGCCGCTTCGTCACCTGGACGAAGGAAACCATCGACGCCGAACTCGCCGAGCTGCTATCCGGCCATGGCTCCAAATTTCAAGTCAATTTCTCGTGAACACTTAAGAAATTCGTTTATGATCCGCGTTGGCAGGACTTGGACTTGATCAACCTGAGAATTCATTCGATGAAAAGCCGGCGTTTCGCCCTCGACGTTCCTTTCGTAACGATTTTGCTGGTCGCGTTATATCTGCCCCGGCCTGTGGTGGCAGCTCAAACGCGCTGTGGATGGATCGAGAACGACATGCCGTCCAGCCTCACCCTGTCGGATCGCGAAGGTACGTGGACCATTGCATCGATCGACACGCAAGCTAGTGGCTTCGACCATATGCCGGACACCGATAAGGGCGACTCATGCGGTTGCCTGTCGGTCGAGACCGACAAGACAACGATGACAATCACCAAGTTGCTCGGGGGGAAGCTCAAGCCTGTATCAGCTTGCCAAAAGGATAAAAGCCTGAAGCAATAGTGGTCATCGAATGGTCTCCAGCGCAACGTCGTGTACGTGCTGATCGGCGTCGTCGACCGCGTTGGGTCGATTTGGTGCGGTCGCCGTCGGCGCGCATTCGGCCAGTTCCGGTCACTGGTCCATGCTATCGCGTGGACATTCGGAGGTCGGCTTTGCAACGACAATGGACCTTCACGCAGCGGCGGTGTCATTCGTAGCGTCGATCGTTCGTGCTTCGCGGGGCCAGCGCGGGGGCCGCGCTTAAATCATCATCGCGGTATCGGCGCTCCTGGCGCAAGGAAACGATGCAGATCGGTCCAGGGTACGGTTAATTTGACAATACCGGACTCGAGTGCATCTGCCTCACCGGGGTCGAAGGTAATAAGAAGGCCCTCCTTGGTGAAGGACCACGCCGTCGGATCGCGCACGTCCTTGCTGACGCGGTCGGCAAAGAATGGGTCGACGTTCAACGCGCGCGAGGCGCGATCGCGTAAGAAGGTTTCCCATCCGCTACCCGGCTTGAACACGTCCTCGGCCTTAAGCCGATGCAGGGTTGGCTTGAGCCAGTAGGAGATGTTGTTTATATCTTCAGATATCGCTCCCCCATGGCATTGCTCAAGGTGCTGCATCTCGACGTTGATGAAATCGGGCGTCGCTGACATGACCGTGAAACTCACAAACTGGTCGCTGGCATCTCCGGGGTCTCCGAAACACCGGTTCGCCCGCGCTGTCGCCGCCGCTCGAACTATCGCGGCATTCCATTGTCCTGCCAGCGTTGAAAGCGGGTAATCGATTCTTGGCAGGCCCGTGTGCTGTTCCAAAGGCATGCCGGTATATGTTTCCTTTCCAATTGACGTGTAATGGTCAATTCGGCTGAACACGAAGGGATCTATCGACATGGAGGCGCTGCGCAGATCTTCGAATCGGTCGGCGTATTGCCGTCGCAGACAGGAGGTAGGGCTTTCATTCCTCTTATGACCAAGACACAGGACTTTCACGACTTCGAGCCACTGATCCTGCCCTCTGCGCAGAATCATTCTTCCCGGCTCCGAAAGCAACGGCAAGGCCGCGTGGTAACGCTGCGCCACCGCTGAGTCCTGAGCCGATAGCTTCGGATCCGCGCAAACCGTTTTCTCGAAACGGGTTTTGGCATTGTTGCAGTCAAAGCTTGCTGCCGTCACGGTTGACGGCGCCAAACAGGCAAGCAACAAACTCAAGATCAGTAAACAATGTCCATTAAGAATACGCATTGCGGTGTATCGTCGAACGTTGAAGTAAGCATAGGACCGGTGCGCTGCCGCGGGCATTGTACGTGTGGTCCTTCCAGCTCGCCATATTCGGCGAATTTTGCGGATCAAATGCCTTCCTGGATCTGCGCGGCCGGATAATCCGCCTCGATCCCCGCCCAGGGAGCGCGTTCGATTTCTGGTTGTGTCGCAGTAAGACGGGAGGGACGAGAAAATGCGATATCCAACGGATACCTTATGAAACGAGCGAGTAGAACTGCTGCGCAGCGGACAGCGGGATTTTACCCGGCATTTCATCTGCCCTTTCTTGATCATGTGCATGGTCTCAATGCCACCGAGAATAACGCGAGCGCAGTCAAAGTCCTTGAACCCCTGCATCGGCCGAGTGATGCGTTTGATGGCCCGATGGTCCTGTTCGACCACGTTGTTCAAATACTTGACTTGACGAATCTTGATGGGCGTCTCGCGCTCGGCATTCACCGCATGAAGCGCTGCCAGATTGGAACCGCTCTTGTCGATGGTCACCGTCTCGGGCGAGCCGTTCTGACCGATTGCCTTTTCAAAAAACCGCCGGGCAGCAGCCTTGTCCCGCTTGGCTCTAAACAGAAAGTCGATGGTGTTGCCCGCCTTGTCCACGGCGCGATAAAGATATTTCCACGAGCCTTTGACCTTGATATAACTTTCATCCATGCGCCAACTCCTGCCCACCGGGCGCTTGTGCTTGCGAAATGTCTTTTCGAACAAAGGCACCAACTTGATGACCCAACGATGCACTGTTGAATGATCCACGCCAATGGCGCGCTCAGCCATCATCTCCTCAAGATTCCGAAGACTTAGCGAATAGGCCACATACCACCGCACGCACAACAACATCACGTCCAGCGGATAGTGCAACCGCTGCAGCACCTTGGCAACGCCAGCAGCAAGGGCCATTCGTGGTGTTGCGGTCTTCTTCATCGTGGGCACAAGCAAAGTTTTGGCAACCCGCACTTTACCGCAGCACCGCTATTGCGACACCCATCAGCCGACCAAAGTCAAGGCACAAATTTACTCACCGCCCGATTGCAGTGGCGATGGTATTTTTATCGCCACTGCAATCGGGCGGAATTCTTTCTGTTACCTGCCATGCTGTCTGCCGATCGTAGCCGCATCCGTTTTCTCCAAACTGGTTGCGAACCGGATCGCACCAGACACCCATCGGGATCAAGCATGCCGTGATGTCACTCACGGCTGCCCTGGCGGCCATTGCCGCCCCAGAGAAACGTTGGTGCCAGACGAGGTCCAATGGGTTTCGCAGAACCGTGGCTGTTGCCTGCGCAACGCCAGTCAATGGTGGCTCATCGCCTGGGCGACCCGGTCATCCGCAAGCAGTCGGTGGGGCAAAGGAAAGGCCCAATCAAAACCATGGCTTTCCACCAGTCGCATTACTGGGCTCGTTCCCCTTGCACCACCTTTTAGCCAAAGCAGCGGGTTACCTCAAATGACTTGTGCTCCCGAAGCATGTGATAGCAGGCGCGCGCCAGTTTGTGCGCCAGCGCCTTGATCGCCACAATCCCGTTTCGCGAGCGTTTCTTGCGCTCGTAAAAGCGTCTGGCTTCCGGGCACGAGCGGATCGCGAAGTTGGCCGCCTCGACAAACGCCCACGCCAGATATTTGTTGCCGTTCTTCGTATTACCTTCGCCTTTCTTCCTGCTGTTGCTTTCACGCCGGCTGTCTACGCAGCGGCAGTACGAACTGAAATTGCCAACCTTGGTGAAACGGGAGATGGTCCCGGTTTCCAACATGATCGTGGTTGCGAGAACCGGGCCAATGCCCGGCACCGTGTTCAGCAACGCGTAATCCGGGCGCAGTTTCACCCGCTCCATGAGTCGCTTCTCGATGATCCCGATTTCCTCCTGCAAGGTTTGCATGACCGCGAGATTGGCTTGCATCGCGAGCGTCACGTCAGATGCAAAACCGAATCCATTCACCTGCATCTCATCCAGACGCTTAACCCGCTCACCTTGCATCTGCCCACCAGTATGGCGTGAGAACAGATTCTCAATCGCGAGGATCTGGGCCGTACGACACTGCACCAGTTGGATCCGCTTGCGAGAGAGGTCACGCACCGGACGTTCTTCTGCTGGATAAATGTAGCCTTCAGGCAATAGTCCAAGACGCAGCAGTTGTGCGAGATGGGCGGCATCGGTGAAGTCACCACTGTATTTCAGTCCCTCGTACTGCCTGATTGCCGCGGGGTTGGCCAGATGCACCCGGTAGCCATCGTTCATCAACTGATCCACCAGCCAGTACCAGTTATACGTCGCTTCGATGACCACGCCCACCAGATCTTCGCGGTGCGGCGCCAGCGCCGCCCGGATCTGCACCGGATCGTTCGGCAACCGTCGCTGGTAGACAACCCGGTCAGCGTCATCGCTAACGACGACCACACTGTTGTTCGAGTGCAGGTCGATTCCACTAAACTTATTCATGCTGGCCTCCTGTGCGTCACGTCGGTGTTCGCACCCTGACTGTACGCCGGCCGTTCGATTCGAACGGAGGGAGGTCGGCTATATGATTATCAAAACCCTCGGCTATGCGTAGGCGTTGGCCGGAACGATGGTCTTGACGTTGGGCGACTGGGTTCGTGATTTGATTGGTTCTCGTACCTGGACCCGGGTACAGCAGCCCATGATCGCCGCTTTGCCGACATGTGCGGTGACACAATTCGTTCGCACGCGGTAACTGCTTAAAATTTCAAGACATTCTCTCGCTCGACAGAGTAAGCGCCGCGATTGACACGTTTCTTGGCGAAACTGTGACACATTTCGTGCGGTCTACGGCAAACGAAGAAACGCCGCCGGCGAGTTGACTGTAAGTGATACGTTTCGGGTTCATCCGGCGAAAGCCATCAAATCCGCTATGAGACGAGGCACGGTTCGCTTCTCAACGACCCCGGCCGTGACGGCTGCGGAGATCGCACTCCGTTCCGCCGGCAGCCCGGCCGCCGCGGAACTCAGGTGAATGGTTGGTTTGGGTCAGAGCAAAACTATCTGCTGCAGTAGCTCCAGCGCTTTCATTTCGTCCAGCCGTCCGGTACGTGCCTTACCGGGGAGCGTCTTGATCAGCGCCTCTGCGATCGGTTTAATACCGATCAGATCGTCGAGGCTGGTCACGGGAGCAGAACGGCGCGGCTTCCGTGATGACCTCGGTGAAGGAAGTCGCAGGCTGCTGGAGAGAAGCGGGCGGCGCGACGTCATTGGTGCTCATCGGTAATTGCGAACGTTTGCTGATGGTCGCCAAGTACGCTGACCATATGCCGTTATACCGGCAGGCAGGAATCTATCGCCGTGCCGGCATTGAACTCGATCGTGCCACGCTGGCCGCGTGGGTTCGCGAGTGCGCCGCACTGCTGCAGCCGCTGGTGGATGCCGTTGGCCGGTATGTGCGTGAGGCGCAGAAAATCCATACGGATGACACGCCCGTCTCGGTGCTGGAACCCGGAGGCGGCAAGACACGTACGGCACGCTTGTGGACGTATGTGCGCGATGACCAGCCGGCGGGCAGCCGGGCACCCCCGGCAGTCTGGTACCAGTACTCGCCCGACCGTAAGGGAGAGCGACCTCGTACGCATCTGCAGGGCTGGTCGGGCATCCTGCAGGCAGATGCCTTTAGTGGCTATGATGCGCTGTACCGCGATGGCACGATCATCGAGGCAGCATGCTGGGCGCATGTGCGGCGCAAGTTCTACGACCTGTACGAACTGGAGCGTTCGCCGGTGGCACAGGAGGCACTCAGCCGTATCGCGGCCCTGTATGCCATCGAGCGCGAGGTGCGCGGCCGCAAGCCGGAGGTCCGGCAGTCCGTGCGCATGGCGCGGGCATTGCCGCTCGCAGACACACTGAAGGACTGGCTGGAACATACGCTCGCGCAGGTCTCGGCGAAGTCGGGCCTTGGCAAGGCGATCCGGTATGCGCTGGGAAACTGGCCTGCTCTGGTGCGCTACTGTGAAGACGGGCGCATCGAGATAGATAACAACACCGCGGAGCGATCGATCAGGCCGCTGGTTCTCGGCAGGCGCAACTATCTGTTCGCGGGTTCTGATGGCGGTGGACAGAGTGCGGCGGTCATCTACAGTTTGATCGGAACGGCACGCCTGAATGGCATCGAACCGTATGCATATCTGCGCACGGTGTTCGAGCGCATTGCCGAGCATCCCATCAACCGGATCGACGCGTTGCTGCCGTGGCATTTGATGCCGGTGGAGCAGCCATTCCAGCAGGCCGCATGACGATGGCATCGACTCGCAAACCCGCGTTACGCGCGGTCAATTCACAGGTGCCGGTCTACCAGTTGCACATCGAGCTGAAGTATCTGAAGCCAGCGGTCTGGAGACGGGTACTGGCCCCCGCCTCGATCAAGCTGCCGAAGCTGCACGTCGTGCTGCTGTGGGCGATGGGCTGGGATGGCGGCCACCTGCACGAATTCGTGTTCGGCGACACCAACTACGGGGTGCCCGATCCGGACTTCCCGAGTGACCCGCCGATGCTCAACGAGGCGCGGGTGAACCTGGGCCGTGCGCTCGGTGCGCTGAAGTCATTCACCTACATCTACGATTACGGTGACAACTGGCAGCATCCGTGTGAAGATCGAGAAGGTCCTGCCGCCTGATCCCGAGTTGCGCTCGCCCATCTGCCTGGGCGGCCGCAATGCCTGTCCGCCGGAAGACGTTGGCGGCGTACCCGGCTACATCGAGTTCCTCGACACGATCATCGATCCCGCTCATGATGAACACCAGCGGTTGCTCGACTGGTGTGGCGGTAGCTTCGATCCTGCTGCCTTTGACCTCCAGGACGTCAACGAACGCCTCGTCGAGATCAAATTCTGATCGTCAAGACGGCCGCCAAATGTCGCTTACGAATTACAGCGTCTGCTTGCGCGTTAGATTGAAGGTCTGCGCCGCTTCAACGCTTTAACTTGTCCACGCGGAATTGATTTAAAGCCGGCGCTGAGAATTTGCGACTGGTAAGCGGCCGTATTCAGCGACAGCCCGGTCAGGCTGCACGCGAGACTGGACGCCAATCGGCGCCGTCACCCTCAATCCGGAGCGCGAGTCAGTCGTCACGATGGCCTCGCACGTCACACCTAGACAGCCTTTGGCTGCATGACTGAGGCGATAAGTAGCTTGACACGCGCCGCGGTGCAGGAACGAAACCGGATGCCATTTGCGCTGGCGGCGATCACTTCGTCACACGGCACCCGGGTCGGCCGCTTGCTGGTTCAACGAGCGCTGGCCAGCACCCGCACGGGCACGCCCGGCGGCCAGTTGATCGCATAGACGTCGGTGTGGACAGTATCGCTGGCCTGCGCCTCCACAATGCGTTGCTTGTCGTAGTTGTGGGCAAACGATTCATGAGTCGGCAGGAACACGGTGCCGCAGTAAATGCCCGACGCGCCGAGTGCATGAGCGGCAAGGAGTCCACCGGCCGATCGGTCGCCCCACGCGTCATCCTGTCAGGCATCGAAGTGACGCATATGATCAGAAACGGACAGGTGAAAGACGCTGGCATCCAGCGGATTGCCGCCGACCACTTCTATTCGCTGGTGATATAAGCATCCTGATCATATCGGATTTATCTCGTCCTGCCATTCTTGTCGCGACACCACCCCTTGGTCAGCAGCGATGCGAGAAAAGGCGAGTCGCGCAACTTCTTCGCCTGTCCCGCTCCAAACTCATTTTCAGTTCGCGTTCCATGTGAAGTCGGCTCAATGAATCACCGCGTCTATCGGCGGTTCGATATTCACGCCTGGCGCATCGTTTTCCCCGTCATCATATTATTTAGCATCGCTGATGTATGCCTTACGGCGATCTCTGCCACTCCCGTTAGAGCGCCCGATTTTGTTATCTTCTTTCTTGTGCAGCGAGACAATACATAACGCGCACATGCTTGCTCTGTGCGTTAGCCCACATGGGAACGCGTCGCCGCGAAGAGGGCGGTGCAAGCGTTGCGATACATCTTGCGGCAAACGTTCCAGAAGTGTTTTTCTGCACGCGTGCATCGAGATGTACTGGCTTATTCCCGTTCAAGATCGATTTCATCCGGGTTTTTCCACCCGTCAAAAGGGCGTCGACGCGATGCGGTGTTTTCGCCTTACGCATCATCATCGATGCATGGCTGGCGCGCTGTATCACGTTTGAAACACTTCGCACCTCTAGTGCAATTGCACAAGCAGGCCATTGTTGTGCATCGGTCTGCGTCGAGCGAGCCCTTCGTGCCAACTGGCTATTCGCGTCCCTGACGATAATTTGACGTTCTTCGAACCGTTCACCGATGAAACGAATATAGCGGCGGGTCGTTGCGCCGCAAAGTCTTTCAGCAGCCGAATCGTTGCCGGAGCAGGATCGGGTGCCGCCTGGTACGAACTTCGCTATATGCCTCGCCGCGCAAGTGGACCTGGTCGTTGCGAAGCAGTGACCGGATGCTGAATAAGACCCTGAACTTCCACGCCGCACGCCAGACCTCCGAGGCTCTCTGAATGTTCTCCATGCGTCATTTGCATGACGCATGGCCTCGATTTGTCTGAACGTCGGCATCGACAAACGAGGAACCATGAAAACGAAAAGCTCTAGCCGACGCAAGCACGCGGCAGTCAAGGCGACAGCCCTGCTGCTGATGCTGTTGATGCGTGACTATTGCGCGGCGCAGCCGAGCGCTGCGTCGGAGGCACCGGGGAACGTCGCAGAAGGGACCATCGCGAAAACCACGGTTGCGCAAGGGAAGGTCGTGTCCGAACGCGATCAGCTTCGCAAACGCGTTTTTGAAGAAGCCAGCGCGGGCGCTCCGCAACTAGCGTTGCAGGAGGCGCGTGCCAGTGCGGATGCATTCTCCGAACATGATCTGCTGCAGATCGAAGCGCTCGTCGTTGAAACGGAAGTGCGTTGGGGACGTCAGCAATCGCTCGCCACGGACGAGCCCGATCGGCTTGCGCAAACCCGGGCCGCGCTTCACCACATCGACGACATGCTCGGTCGCATGCCGGCCGGCGAAGACTACGGGGACCTGCGCCGTGCGGTGCTCGCCGAACGTGTCGCGGTACTGCAAGGCGTCGGGCGCATGAAGGAAGCGACGGCGCTGTACGAAGATCTCGCGCGCTCGCCGCAACCGATGCCTGCGCATTCCTACGCCGCTGCGGGTGACGCCTACACCTATCTCGACGAGCCGCGCAAGGCCGCGCCGGCTTATGAGCGTGCGTTGCAGACGCCTGTCGAGCCACTCACGCCGTCGCTCGAACCGCACGCGCTCAAGCGCATCGACGTGCAGGAAGGTCTCTTCTTTGCCTACCTCGACTCGGGCCGTTTCGAGAATGCGCAGCAACTACTGAAGTCGATCACGGCGAGCACGCCGATTCGCGCGGATCTCGCCGAGCATCCGGAAGACGTCAGCGAAGACTATGGCCGTGTGAAGAAGCTGCAGGCGCAGTACCTGCTCTACACGGACCGCACGCGCGAAGGCGTTGCGGCGCTCGACAAACTGCGTCACGAAGCGCCGTTCGATCCCGCGTTGATCAGCGCACGAGCGGATGCAACGCTTGTGCAGCAGCGCCCGCATCAGGCGGAGCAGGTCTACGCGGGCACGCTCGTCGATCACCCCGGCGACGTGGAAACGGTTGCGGGCCTGGGCAGGACCGCGTTGCAACTGAATCAGTACGACCGCGCCGCGGACGTCAACGCGACGTTCGGCGACCGCTTCCCGGACAACAACACGGTGAAGACGTTTCAACGCGACTTCGAGGCATACAAGAGCCCGCAACTGATCGTCGCGGCGAACGGACAGAAGGGCAACTCGGTCATCGCGGACAACGACTGGGGCGTCGATACGCAACTCTATTCGATGCCGATCGCGAACTACTGGCGCGTCTTCGCGCATCAGTTCAGCGGACGCGCAAACACCGGCGACGGCAACAGCGTGAGCCGCATTCGCAACGGCATCGGCGGCGACTTCCGGTTTCATGGCATCGATGCAGCCGCCGAAGTGGACCGCTCGACAGGACCGCAGGCGAAAACGGGCGGCGCCGGCAGTCTGCGCTTCGCGCCCGACGATCACTGGAAATTCTCGGCGGGCGTCGACAGCAACGTCAACACGCTGCCGTGGAAGGCCTATCAGGCGGGCGTAACGGGCCGCGCGGCGACGGGCGAGATCCGCTACGACGTGGACGATTACCGCTACTTCGAACTCGCTTACGGTGCCGCGCGCTACAGCGACTCGAACCTCAATCAGTCGTGGGTGGCGACCTGGTACGAGCGCCTGATCAACACGCCCAGCCACCTCGTCGCGACCTGGGTCGAGCTGAATACGAGCAGCAACACGCTCACGAACGCCGCGTACTTCAGTCCGCATCGTGACCTGACCGCGCAGCTCACTGCGATGTACCAGTGGACCTCGTGGCGCAACGCGGACCAGTCGCTCGCGAACCGCGCCTATGCAACGGTCGGTGGCTACCGGCAGACCGACATCAGCACCAGCATGCTGTGGGAGGTTCGCCTCGAACAGCAGTGGCAGTTCAGCGCGCACGCATCGCTCGCCTACGGCATCGGTGTAGCGAGCCAGCGCATGGACCGCGTTCGCGAGACCAGCAAGCTCATCTACCTGAACCTGAACATTCCTCTGTAGGCCATCATGGACAAGCTCACCCGCAGACGTTTTCTGACTTTCGCCGCCGGCCTCGCCGCGGTTCCCGCCGCGCAGGCACGTCTTGCGCTCGACCGTCTGCCGCCGCCGGACGCTGACGACGGTCTGACGTTCCGCGTGCTCGCCATCCACGACGTGCGCGACGACCTTCACGCGGACGTGTCGACGGTCGCCGACACCTGCGCGATCAGCACTGCGACGCTCAGCACGATCTTCGCGTGGCTGAAGGCGAAAGACTTTCACCCGGTCAGCGTCGATCAGATCGTCGCGTCACGCAACGGCGGCCCGCGCCTGCCGCCGCGCGCCGTGCTGCTCACCTTCGACGATGCCTATAAAAGCCAGTGCACGCGTGCGTTCCCGCTGTTGCAGCAATACGGCTATCCGGCGCTGATCGGCGTCGTGACGCGCTGGACCGATACACCGGCCGGCCAGGCGGTGCGGATCAGCCATAAGTCCGTGATGCCGCCCGACTACTTCATGAGCTGGAACGATCTGCGCGAAATGGCGCAATCGGGTCTCGTCGAAATCGCGTCGCACACGCACGACACATGCATCACGGCGCGCTTGCGAATCCGCAAGGCAACGAGCTGCCCGCCGCCAGCGCGCATCTGTATCTCGCCGATCTGAAACGCTACGAAACCGACGACGAATATCACGCACGCGTGAAGGGCGACCTGCAGCGCAGCGTCGATCTGATCCAGCAGAACACGGGCGTCACCGTGCGCTCCGCGGTATGGCCGTACGGCATGTACAACGCTGCGCTGATCAAGGCATCGCAGGCGCTCGGCATGGCCGTGCACTTCACGCTCGACGACGGGCCGAACACGCCCGACGTGCCGCTCACGCAGATCCGGCGTCTGCTCGTGTCGTACGACTGGGACGTCGGCACGCTGATCGCGCAGATGCGTTCGTCGCAGGCGTATCGCGGCGAGCACAACCCGGTGGAGCGCGTCGTCAACGTATCGCTCGACGAGATGTACGACCTGGACCCGCAGAAGAGTGAAGAGAAGCTCGGCCGGCTGCTCGACCGCATCAAGGATCTCGAACCGAAATCGGTGTATCTGCAGGCGTATTCGGACCCGGACAACACGGGTGTTGCGCGCGCGACGTACTTCCCGAACCGCCACCTGCCGATGCGCGCCGATCTCTTCAACCGCACCGCGTGGCAACTGATCACGCGCGCCGGCGTGCAGGTCTACGCCCGCATGCCACTGCTCGCGTTCGCATTGCCGCCGCAGCATCCGGCTTCGGGCCGTCTCGTCGAAGTGGCGGCCGGCAGCCCAAATGCCGCGCGCGACGCGCGCATGCCGCGCCTAAGCCCATTCGATCCCGTCGCGCGCGCCGTGATCCAGGACCTGTACGACGACCTCACGCGCTATGCGAGCTTCAACGGCGTGGTGTTCGGCCCGGATGCGACGCTCAACGCCTACGAAGACACGGGCGCTGCGGCGCTTGCCGTCTACCGGTCGTGGGGCCTGCCGGCCGACATCGCGCAGATCCACGCATCGGACGAACTGATGCAGCGCTGGGTCGCCGGCAAGACCGCGTATCTGAACGCGTTCACGAACCAGCTCGCCGAGCGGGTGCGCGCCTATCAGGGCGGCGGCAACGTGCTGACTGCGCGCACGCTGCCCGCCGAAGCCGTATTCGATGCGAACGCGGAGCGCAACTTCTCGCAGAGCCTCGCGTCGTCGCTCGTGAATTACGACTTCATCGCACTGGTCGCGGCGCCCGGAGCCGCCGGTGAACGGCCGGACGATGCATGGCTCGACGGACTGACAAAGGCAGTGGGGAAGCAGCCGGGCGCACTGGCGAAGACAGTGTTCGAGTTGCCGGCCGTCAACCGTGAGTCGCAACGCCCTGTCGAAGCGGGCGTGCTGCGCGCGCAGATGAAGCGGCTCAATGCGGCGGGCGTCGTGCACCTGGGCTACGGGCCCGACGACTTCATCGCGAACCGGCCGGACACGACCGTGTTGCGCGACGTGATGTCGGTGCAAGGCACGCTGCGATCCAACCAGGGAATGTTGGGCTGAGTGTCGGGTGAACCCGCCCACGCACAGCCCATGCTAGGGGACAACAATGAAAAATGTGATGAGCGTCATATCGAACTTCGTCTTTTACTATCCGCTGCTGATGGCGTATCTGTGGATGGTCGGCGGACTGCTGCACTATCTGCTGATCGAACGGAAGCACGCGAGCCAGAAGACGGCCGGACCGCTCCCGTCTTATCCGAAAGTGTCGGTCGTGGTGCCCTGCTACAACGAGGCGGACAACGTGCGCGAGGTGATTGCGTGTCTGGATCAGCTGAACTATCCCAACTACACCATCATTGCAATCAACGACGGCAGTCGTGACGAAACGGGCGCGATCCTGAACGAGCTGGTCAACGTCTATCCGAAGCTGGTGGTCGTGCATCAGCATCAGAACGAGGGCAAGGCAATCGGCCTCACGACGGCAGCGATGCTGAGCGACGCCGAGTATCTGATGTGCATTGACGGCGACTCACTGCTCGACAAGGAAGCGATCGGCTGGATGCTGCGCCACTTTATTGATGACGCGTCGGTGGGCGCCGTGACGGGCAACCCGCGCATCCGCACGCGCTCGTCGCTGCTGGGACGCATGCAGGTGGGCGAATTCTCGTCAATCGTCGGCCTCATCAAACGCACACAGCATTTGTACGGGCGTTTGCTGACGGTATCGGGCGTGGTGTCGATGTTCCGCAAGCGCGCGTTGCAGGAAGTCGGCTACTGGAGTTCCGACATGCTGACAGAGGACATCGACATCAGCTGGAAGCTCCAGGTGCAGGGCTGGCACGTTCATTTCGAATCGCGCGCGCTGAGCTGGATCCTGATGCCCGAGACGCTCCGCGGCCTCTACAAGCAACGTCTGCGGTGGGCCAAGGGCGGTATCCAGGTGCTGTTCAAGTATGCGGGCGAGGTGCTGTCCCGTCGCAACATGATGATGTGGCCGATCTTTCTGGAATACGCAGTCAGCATCGTGTGGGCGTACTGCATGCTGTTCACACTTGTGATGATGGCGGTCACGGCGATATTTACGCTGCCCGAAACATGGCGCTTCGCCTTCGTCCCGCGTGGCACAGGTGTGCTGCTGTTCGCCACGGGCTGCGCGCAGATCCTGCTCGGCTGTCTGATCGACCGGCGCTACGACACCAACCTGTTGCGCTATTTCATCGACACCGTCTGGTATCCGGTCGCGTTCTGGGCCATCAGCATGATTGCGTCGGTCATCGCATTGCCCGGCGTCGTCAGCCAGCGGCGCCGCAAGCGCGCGCGCTGGGTCAGTCCCGATCGCGGCATCCGCGCGAGTGGCGCCGTCATGGTCGATTCATCCACAGGGTTGGCTGCGCAGCCGCAGCACGATGCCTCGCTCGAACTTACGCAATCAAGTTAACCTTCCTGACAAGGGTACACACCATGAACTTCCCGATCATCGATGTCTCGAAGCAGTCCGTCGCTCAGTTCACAAGAGAATCCAGCAAGGGCCGGGCGATGCGCTCGGTCGCGTGGTATCGCATCGTACGGCCGGCACTCGTGCTGTGCATGTGGGTGCTGGCAGCCGCCTATATCCGCTGGTGCCTCGCGAATGCAAGCGACGAAGAGTTGTCGCTTGACGCGTTCATGCCCGGCATCGCCGGCATCGCGGCCGTCGCGACGGCGATGATCCTATGGACCTTCGGTCGCCAGATGGATGCGATGAAACCAGACCGCGCGCGCCGCATGCCCGTCAGCGCCGACGTGCCCCATCATGCCACGCGCGAAATCGCCGTCGGCAACGCGGTCCGCTGCCTTGTTGCCTATCACGACGACGACGGCATGATCTCGCACGTCGTGTCGATGCCCGAGTTCGAGCGTCAGGCTGCCTGAGGGCGTGGCGCAGAAGCTCACAACCATTACGGAACGCACCACGGAGACCACCATGTGCGGAATAGTAGGAGCAGTGGCGCAACGCGACGTTGTCGCGGTTCTGACCGAGGGATTGCGCCGCCTCGAATATCGCGGCTACGACTCGTGCGGTGTTGCGGTGTTGCAGCACGGGGCGCCGCGCCGCGTGCGCAGCGTCGAGCGCGTCGCGAATCTCGCGGCGCAGATCGAGGAAGCACGGCTGTCAGGTACGGTAGGCATCGCGCATACGCGCTGGGCGACGCACGGCGCGCCCGTCACCGACAACGCGCACCCGATCTTTTCGCGCGGCGAGATCGCGCTGGTTCACAACGGCATCATCGAAAATCATGAAGCACTGCGTGAGGAACTGAAGGGGCTCGGCTACGCGTTCGAATCGGATACCGACACGGAAGTGATCGCGCATCTGATTCACTACACGCGCGAACAGGACGAATTGCGTGATCTGCTGACGGCCGTGCAAGGCTCGTTGCAGCGTCTGCGCGGCGCGTATGCGATCGCGGTGTTCGCGAAGAACGAGCCGGACCGCGTCATCGGCGCGCGTGCCGGTTCGCCGCTCGTGATCGGCGTCGGCGAGAGCAGCGGCACCTATCTGGCGTCGGATGCAATGGCGCTGTCAGGCACCGCGGAGCATTTCATGTTTCTCGAAGAGGGGGACGTCGCAGTGCTGTCGCGCGATGGCGTGCATATCGTCGATCGCGACGGCGCGAGCGTGCGGCGTGAAGTGCAGACGCAGCACGCTAGCCACTACGCGGCGGAACTCGGCCCGTATCGCCACTACATGCAGAAGGAAATCTTCGAGCAGCCGCAGGTGGTCGCCGATGCGACCGAGCGCGTGCGCGCGATCGCGCCCGCGCTGTTCGGCGCGAAGGCGGAACGCGCTTTCGGCGAGATCGATTCGCTGCTGCTGCTGGCGTGCGGCACGAGCTACTATTCGGCGCTGACGGCGAAATACTGGTTCGAATCGATCGCCGGGATTCCTACGCAGGTGGAAATCGCGAGCGAGTATCGCTATCGCGAGAGCGTGGTGAATCCGTGCGCGATGGTCGTCGTCGTATCGCAATCGGGCGAGACGGCCGATACGCTCGCCGCGCTGAAGCACGCGCAACAGATTGGCCATCACCATACGCTCGCAATCTGCAACGTGCCGCACAGCTCGATGATGCGGCTCACGGAATTGCGGTACCTGACCGGCGCGGGACCGGAGATCGGCGTCGCGTCGACGAAAGCCTTCACGACGCAACTGGTCGCGCTGTTCCTGCTTGCGCTCACGCTCGGCAAGGAACGCGGACACGTGCGCGCCGACCAGGAAGCGCACGCGTTGCGGCAACTGCATCGTCTTCCGGCCGCGCTGAACAGCGTGCTCGCGCTGGAGCCGCAGATCGTTGCATGGGCGCAGGCGCTGGCGCGCAAGGATCATGCGCTCTTTCTGGGGCGCGGCGTGCACTTTCCGATCGCACTGGAAGGTGCACTGAAGCTGAAGGAAGTCTCCTACGTGCATGCCGAGGCGTATCCAGCGGGCGAGCTGAAGCATGGGCCGCTCGCGCTCGTCACGAACGAAATGCCGGTCATCACGATTGCGCCGAACGATGCGCTGCTCGAAAAGTTGAGGTCGAACATGCAGGAAGTGCGCGCGCGTGGCGGACAGCTGTTCGTGCTTGCGGATGCCGATGCGCAGGTCGCAAGCGGCGAAGGCGTGCGCGTGATCCGGCTGCCCGAGCACTATGGGCCGTTGTCGCCGATCCTGCACGTCGTGCCGTTGCAGTTGCTCGCGTATCACACTGCGTGCGCGCGGGGCACCGATGTCGACAAGCCGCGCAACCTCGCGAAATCCGTCACCGTGGAGTAACCGGACAGCATGCGAACGACCTTTGCAGTTCTCGCAGTGGCGGCCGCATGCGGCCTCGCGTCTGGCCTCGTCCCATGCGCTTCGGCGGCCGGGCGCAGGGCGGCGGTGGCCAGCGTGCCGACGGGCGATCTGCGCGCCTATATGCACGGGATCAGCGTGACGACCGACGCGCGCGGCGTATCGACCGTGTTCTTCAGCAGCTCGGGCCTGCCGCCACGCGGCGCGGGCCGCGACCGTAACTGGACGCACGACGTGTACATCGCGCGCTGGACGCCGCAGCAGGCGAAGCTCGGCAAGCCGCACGTGTTTATCAGTCGGCCTGAAGCGCAGGAGCCGGTGTCGGTTGCGCAGAACGACGGTGGCCGCGTGATGGTGACGTTCGAGGACGGATGGAATACGCCGAACGAGGTGAGCCAGCGTTACGGCGTCTACACGTCGAACCTTCATGATGTACGGCCTTATCCGGTCGACGTACTGTCGGGCGGTCATTCGGGGCACGTCGCGGCGGTCGGCTCGCGCTTCGTTGTGTTCTATTCGAACGACTGGATCGACGGTGGCGGCGTCGACAATCTCGGTACCGGTAACGGCGTCTACGCGAAGATCTATGACCGTAATGGCGCACTGATGCAGGCGGTCGATGTCGCGCGGCGAGTGCGCGAGTGGTGGCCGATGATCGCCGGTTCGCCGACGCGCGCGCTGCTCGTGTGGCAGCAATACGTGCCCGGCGAGACATTCGCGCGGCTCAAGGCCGCGACGCTCGATCCCGCGAGCGGTGCGCTCGGCGAGTCGCGTGTGATTGCACCATGCTTGCAGTACTACACGTATGCGGCGGCTTATGTGCCGTCCGTCGACCGCTTTCTGGTGGTCGCCACGGGGGTCGACGGCAAAGGCTTTGCGCAACTCATCGATCAGAACGGCGAGACCACCGCGACGCTCGCGTGTATGCCGGCGTCGGTACGTGAGGCGGGTATCGCTGTGATTGGCGATCGAGCGTTCACGCCGTCACAGGATGGACGGCTGCTGCATTTGCGGGTGACGGCTTCGTCGATCGAACTGGAAGGCACGCAGCGATCACCGATCAGATGGACCTACACCGGCAGCGTCGGGCTCGTGCGCTCGCAGACGCAATTGCATTGGGTCGCAACGAGTCCGAAAGGGCTGCAGGAAGCGGAGTTCGACCTGAATGCGGTGAAGCCGGCGACGGCGGCGGATCGCTGTGAGACTCCGTGAAGAGGGCTGATCACCGGCTGCAAGTCACGCGCGGCATCGACCTTCGTACCCTCGTTATCCGGGCGAACAGCCCGAAATTTTTTAATCGCTAACGACATGAATATCGTGATTCTGGCGGCAGGCACCGGCAAACGCATGCGGTCCGCGCTTCCCAAGGTGCTCCATCCCCTGGCCGGCCGGCCGCTCCTCACTCACGTGATTGACACTGCCCGGACGCTGGAACCCACGCGTCTTGTGGTGGTGATCGGCCATGGCGCCGAAACGGTGCGCGAGGCGGTTGCGGCGCCCGACGTCCAGTTCGCTGTGCAGGAACAACAACTCGGTACGGGCCACGCGGTGCAGCAGGCCTTGCCGCTTCTCGATCCTTTGGCGCCCACGCTCGTGCTGTACGGCGACGTGCCGCTCACGCGTGCGAGCACGCTGCGGGCGTTGACCGATCGTGCGGGGAAGGGCGGCTACGGCGTTCTCACTGTGACGCTCGCCGATCCGACCGGTTATGGCCGCATCGTTCGCGATGAGCAGGGCAAGATGGCGCGCATCGTCGAACAGAAGGATGCGAATGCGGAGCAGTTGCGGATTGCCGAGATCAACACCGGCATCATCGTCGCGCCGACTGCGCGCCTCGGCGGCTGGCTGGCGTCGCTGAAAAACGACAACGCCCAAGGCGAGTTCTATCTGACCGACGCGGTCGAGATGGCAATCGAAGCGGGCCTTGAAGTCGTCACGACGCAGCCCGACGACGAATGGGAAACGCTCGGCGTGAACAGCAAGCAGCAGCTTGCGGAACTCGAGCGGATTCATCAGCGCAATGTCGCCGACGCGCTGCTCGTCGCGGGCGTGACGCTCGCCGATCCGGCGCGCGTCGACGTGCGCGGCACGCTCGAATGCGGCCGCGACGTGTCGATCGACGTCAACTGCGTGTTCGAAGGCCGTGTGACGCTGGCCGACAACGTCAGCATCGGGCCGAACTGCGTGATTCGCAACGCGAGTATCGGCGCCGGTACGCGCGTCGATGCGTTCACGCACATCGAAGGCGCGGAAGTCGGCGCGAAGGCCGTTGTCGGTCCGTATGCGCGCTTGCGCACAGGCGCGGCGCTGCAAGATGAGTCTCATGTAGGGAACTTCGTCGAGATCAAGAACGCGGTGCTCGGTCATGGCTCGAAGGCCAACCACCTCACCTACATCGGCGACGCGGATATCGGCGCGCGCGTGAATATCGGCGCGGGTACGATCACCTGCAACTACGACGGTGCCAACAAATTCCGCACCGTGATCGAGGACGACGTGTTCGTCGGCTCGGACACGCAGCTGGTCGCGCCGGTGCGGATCGGGCGCGGCGCGACGATCGCTGCGGGCACGACGGTCTGGAAGGACGTTGAAGCAGACATGCTGGTTCTGAACGACAAGGGCCAAACAGGCAGGACGGGTTATGCGCGGCCGGTGAGGAAGAAAGGCTGATGGGCACCTCGATGACCTTGAGCCGATCGATGGATTCCGGCAGTCAGAACCGGCGCCCCGGCATGAGCCGAAAACGCTCAGGCTACGACATTTGATCTTTGCTCTAACATACTCTCCGCTAGACTCAAACTTCGCAATGAGGTGCTGCCGATCGAGCAGGAAGGACAAGGTTCGGTAAGGCTTATTCGTTCGTTAAGGCTTATTCGATGCCTGCCATCGCCCGCAGGAATGTGAATGCCTCCGCGCGTGCCGGCAGGCGTCGAATAAGCCCGATGGAGGAAACCGCGGAGTGCTTCGCTGTGGTCGGAACTCGCCGCTATGGCGATTGATAGGTCGGGATGTTCAGCGATGTCGGATGCGGTGCGGCCAGGCGGGATGCCGGACGGGCGCTGACGCCGTAGCGAAGCGGCGCTGTCGTGCAATCACGATGGTGATGCGCACGTGGGAGGCGCCTTTCGAAGCGCCAGGCGCGAACGTCCGCTCGTGGGCCGCGTTGCCGCAAAGCCGACGGTCGGTTCAGATATCGGGGAAACGTTGTGCTCATGTCTGAGCCCGGCACATCGGCGGTGCGCGGATCGGGGCGCTGCGCTCGAGGATGTCGACGACGATCATCGGTGCGCCGGCAGTGCCGGCAGATGAAGATGGGGCGGGCTGCGACGATGTCGTCCGAGGCTATCCGCTTTGTCTATCGGACGGTCACAACGAAGAACCCCATGCAGGTGAAGTTCGAGTTTGCGTTGTGGACGCGAGACATGGTGCGGGAGTTGATTCGCGAACATTTCAATGTCCGGCTCTCTGAGGTATCGGTCGGCCGGCTGCTCAGGAAGCTCGGACTTTCACCGCAGCGGCCGCTGGCGCGTGCTTACCAACGCAACCTTGAACTGGTCGAGTCATGGATGCGAGACGAATATCCGGCGATTGTCAGGCAGGCCAAACGCTGTGGGGCACAGATTTTCTTCGTCGACGAATCGACGGTGCGCTCGGACTATCACAGCGGCACGACCTGGGCACCGATCGGCCGGACACCCGTTGTCGAAACCACTGGCGCTCGCTTCAAGGTGAACCTGATCTCGGCGATCAGTCCGCGCGGTCAACTCCGTTTCATGTGTTTTGAAGGCAGCTTCAGGATTGCGGCGTACGTCGATTTCGTCAGGCGACTGGTACTCAATGCCGATGCGCCGTTCTTCCTGATTGCGGATGGTCATCCAGTTCATCGTTGCAAAGCGATCCGCCAGCTTGCCGCAGCATCAGATGGACGCCTTTGTCTTTTCTTCCTGCCTGCTTACTCGCCGGATCTGAATCCGGATGAGCTCGTGTGGGGTTATCTCAAACATCACAAGATCGGCAAGCTTGCTATCAAAGGTCCCGGGCATCTTAAGCAGCGTGTTCGAGCAGTTCTGCGCTCGTTGCAGAGAATTCCGGCTTTGGTCCGATCCATGTTTCAGTATCCGTCAGTTCGTTACGCGGCATGATCCATGTCCGGTTACTTTGTTTCGGCTTAGTAACTATGCTTCTTCCAGGATAGCCCACCTACACGCCAACACCAGGAGTTTTGCAGACCTTCCTTAGCTTTCGTCGCCATGCTGGTCGATGATCTGCGCCTCCGTGTTGAATCCCGGCCGCCGCTCGATTGGGGCGGGCTGGATCAGCATCTGCCATACGAATGGATCGAGTATGCAGTGCAGGCCAGTGGCAGTGCCAGCGTACGTCGGCGTCGGCTGCCCGCGCAACAGGTCGTATGGCTGGTGATAGCGCTCACGTTGTACCGGCACCAGTCGATCAGCGAGGTTGTCGATGAACTGGACCTTGCGTTACCTGTGGCCGATGCGTCGTTTGTCAGTAAGAGCGCCATCACCCAGGCGCGGCAGCGCGTCGGCGCGGCGCCACTGGCGTGGCTGTTTCACGAATCAGCCAGAATGCAGGACGGTGTGGCGACACCGGGGTGGCGAACATGTCACGCGTGACGTCAAACGTGACGCCGTGATGGTCACGGCGAAGTCACGCGTACACACACAGAGAAAGACATGATACTGCGCTGGGCTGCGAATGACGGCCTGGTTCAAGACAGGGAGGTCTCCTTGTTTTTAAGGAGACCCTTCAAGCCGACCAACGGGGTCTCCGGTCGCAATCTCAAGCGCCTCGGCCATGAAGGGACGAACGAATCATTCAGCCCAATGCCGGGCGGCGCGTAACACTGCAAGGGTGCCCGGATTCAGGGCATCCCTGCGCCGGTTGGTGTCCAACAGATAACTGTGATTCCTGAGCGCGATGTGTACCGCCTTGTCATGCCCTCGAAGTTCCCTGCCGCAGAGAAGTTCGGAGAGTGGGTCGCGCGCGAAGTGCTTCCGTCGGTCCGAAAGACTGGCTCGTATAGCCTCGCGCCCGCCGCGTCTGCGTCGTCTTGCCGAAGAACTTTGGCGAAGCCCTTCGCCTTGCGGCAGATCAAGCGGAACAAGTCGAATCGCAGAAAAGCATTTGGCGTCGCCGTGCCTGCCGTCGAGTTCGTAGAGCGCTATGTCGAAGCAACCGGCCTGACGGGTTCCGCGAAGTCGCCAAGCTGCTCAACGCAAACGAGCGTGACTTCCGCACGTTCCTGCATGAAAAAGCATCATGTATCCCCTTGGCGGCGGCTGGACGCTTATCAGAACCATATCGATGTTTCCGCTTCGTCGTCAAGACCGGCGAGGCGAACGAACACGCCTACGGCACGGCGAAATTCACGCCGATGCGCTCGACTACAGGTGTGAGCGCAGCAGCAGGCAGGGTAGGCCGTGCCGGGGACGTTCGCGAGCGCGGGCAGCGCTTTCGCGTCAGGCAGTTCCATGATCACATACCGCTTTTCCATACCAATCCTCTTTCGTTGGCGGCTCGATAAATTCGAGTGCGACTATCTCGCACTTACGTACAAAATCCTCTACGTTATCCGCCCACACGTACCCGGTTCCGCGCGCGCTTATCTGCCACATTTCGCCGTCCTTGAAGCTCGAATAGAGGGCCTTCGCCACGTCGCGGAAACCATCGTGCGTGACGATGCAGATAATGCTATGCGCCTTCGCCAGTTCGGCGAGTCGGGCATAGTCGCGCGAGACGCCGTAGTTCGCAATTTGATGCACATTGGTGCTCATTCAATCCTCACGGGTCCGCCGCTCACATGCCGCATAGTCGAACGTCGCGACGAGTGCAACGATCGACACGGGCGGAGCCAGTGCTCGATCACGATTATCGGGGCGTCATCCGGCGCGGCTTCGCGAAAAGCGATTTCCTGCTGCCGAAGAAAGTCCAGTAGGCTCATTCAATCCTCGTCAAACATGCCACGCCGGCGCGTGAGGGGTTCAAATACCGTTCGGCCCGGCTGTGCCTGAATGACCGACTCATACCCGCGCGCATCGCGCACCGTCACATAGAAGGGCGGATAGGTGATGTTGTGGCCGATCACGCGACCACGCTCGTGGACTGGCTCTCTCGTCATGGGTACTCCCGTTTGTAGAGCGCGACCATTTCCGCTTCAGTGGCGACGCACGTTTCGTTCGGCCCCGCGCCGTTGAACGCCAGCAAGTCCGCCTTGGTGAAACCGAAATAGCCTCCGCTGCAACCGAACTCGCGAACGCACGCCATGCGCGCCTGAAACAGTTCCCAGTCCGTCGCGGGATTCTTCTCGCGCAAATAATGAAACAGTTCCCACTCGGTCATGAGGGTGGACGTCGGCGAGTTAGTGACCGTGCTCCACGCGCAGTACTTGCCGCCGAACTCTGCGATATATCCGGGCATTATCGGCTCCAATCCACAAGCGGCGTTGAATAGGCCAGCTTGAGCGGGTGTAACGGGTCGCCATACTTCGAGAAGCCGAACGTTTTTATCTGTCGCCCGCTATCAAGGAGCATCGCTTCCACCTCGTCAAACCGGTAGCGCAGGGCGCGCGGCACCTTCTCCCGAATGCCCCAACACGGGATAACTACATCGGCGTTCGCCATGATCGCGCGCAGGTGCTCGTCGTTCTCCGGGCCAACCGGATCACGCGCCGCCGCAAGCTCGCACACGTCCGTTGCGCGGTAGGCGAACAGATTGCCGACGACGAAATGCGAGCCGCCATAACGGGTCGTGAAGCCGCGCCACTTGCGCACGGTCGCATCGTCTAGCGTGGCGTCCGCGGTGGACGGATTCATGCCGATATACGCCACGGTGTGCAACGCCACGGCGGTCTCAATCCGGCGTTCAAGCCGGTAGCGGTACGTGCCGCATTCACTCAGGATCGCGCTCACTTCGAGTGCCTCGTCACAGTGGCGGGCGGTCTTTCAACGTCTCGCCCGGCATGAGCGCGACGACCTTCATTGCGTGCTTCATGACGTAATTGCGCTGGCGTTCGTTCATGTCCGCGAGCAAACGCACCGTTGTTTTCGGCGGTACTTCATAGGTCGTCATCCATGCGACCGGTGCGGCAAGAGCCGCCCCGTCGCGCGCAAGCAACTCCGCAGCGGCCCGATAAACGTAGTCTTTCAGGTCGTTCTGGTCTTCCTTGATGCTAAAGCCGTTGCGCATGAAAATCACGCGAGTGTTCCACGCCTCGCACGCGGCGGCAGTCGTGGCGCGCTGAATCTGCGCCTTGCAGATGTAGCAATGCACGATTCCGCTGCTGCCGCGGACGTCACCCGATCCGCAGAACGGGCAGTCTTCCAGTTCCTTCATTTCTTCTCCAATGTCTGCGCGTTCACGAGCGGGACAGGCGTGAAACTTCGTCCGGCGCGGTCGGCTCGACGTGCGCCGCACGCGCGGGAACGGACGGGAACTGCGGATGAAACGTCCAGTGCGTGTGATAGCCGGGCCAGTCACTACCATCCGGCTTGCCGATCCACGCCGGTTCGCCAAGCCATACGCCGTTTTCGTCCGCCGCCCACCATACGACCGGACGCATGTCTTCGTGATACTCGTCAAGCGGCGCGGGGATACTGAGAATGCGCGCCTGCGCGTCCTTTACCTGCGCTTCGAGCGTGGCGATACGCGCCCTGGAAGACGACTTCCCGGTCGAGAGCCTCTTGTGCCGTGACCCTTCGTTCCTTCGAGACAAGCTGGGTTGCGAATTGGCGCTCGCTTACCAGTGCGCGGCATGGCTGACCCGGTGCAGGCGTTCCGGTGATCGGTCGCATGTGGGCATCGCTTGTCGCCGCAGTCCGGACACACGATCATGCGCATGTCCGTCAACGTGAGCGGGTGGCACTTCTCGCACCAACAGTCAGGCTTGCCGCCCGGATTCAGTATCAGGACTTCAGGCATGGTCGCCTCCGGTGAGCGCGAGAAGACTTTGCGAATCCCCGGCTTCAATCGACACGCTGGTATCCGCGCTGTCGGCGACCGACGCGATGGTTCGATTGCCGTAGCGTTTCCAATCCCACATCTTCAGAAAATTGCCGATCCGACAGGGAAGATGTTAGTACGCCGCATGCTTTTATGTATGCGCGTTGGGGAAAGCCTGTTTTTCTTGTGTCGGCAAACGAACATAAGCCAGGCGAAAAACGACCCGTGGATGAGGGCAAGTGCAAAAAGGTTCTAGAGCTACGTGAAGAGATTGTCCCCGGTATGTTTTTATTCAACAGCAGCGTATCTGTCCGCCCAAACCGGCTCCAGGTCCGCCCCCAACGCCGACGTCAGCGGCCTGTAGCGCGCGCTTGCGGCCCACCAGTACGGGATCAGGTCCGTCGCATGAAATTCATCCATGAACAAGGCGGCGCGAGATTTCAGCCCGGCCATGGGGCGTCAGTTGCGGCCACGCGATTGAAGAAGGTCCGCGCATCACAGCAAGTCCGGCGGACAAAGCGGTGCGGTGGCGTACCACGTGGTCGAGGACGGAACGATGGGACGGTAGTGCGAAGCAAGCGGGGAGACCTGTCAGCGAGGTGAACGCTGGCAGGAGTCAGAGTCTTGGCCGCGTCCGGCATTCGGACGCCGAAGGCGCCCTGATTCGCCGGGCGTGTGACACGCGCCGGGATGAGCTAGACAAGATGGCCGACCTCGATGTGCCGGGGCTGTTTTCATGAAAACAGCGCTTTCTGATGTCGGCGTTGCGCGCAAATGTTAGGCGGATGCCTCCGTTAAAGGGCCCCCGTGTGCATAAGCTGGTTCGGGCATCACCGGCGGCCTTGCGTCGTTAAAGAGGCGGGTTTATTTGCCCCCGCTTCGGAATTTTTTATTCTGAAGAAAAACCGCAAGACGCCACCCGGCAGACAGTCGATGAAATACCACGTCATGCAAGCGTTACATCTCGAGCGCAACCCGCTTTGCCACGCTCATTGCAAGGTGCGTGGCCGATGCGATCGCATTTCGCCTGAAAGCATGGAGATGGCCGCGCGCCGCAGGCGGTCGAAATTAACTCGCCACCGGTCCATTGTCTGCGGATCGGGCGGATCCGGAGGTTGTATTCCGTTCGTACATGTATGAGCGATTAAACGGATACTCATCTCGAACGGCGCCCCGGCGGCTGGGAGAACCATCCTTCCGCTCGAGCACGTTACTGGAGCGCGCCGCTAGAATCTGAAACAGCGATGTCCATCCTTGCTCGAATCCCATGGCCGAACCCGCGAGATAGAGTCGGTATGCCCGGATGATCCTTTCTGCATCCCTACCAAGTACTCGACGCGCTTCGTCGAGATGCGCATCCAGGGCCTCGGCCCAATGCCATAGCGTCCGGACGTAATGTGGTCGCAGGCACTCGGCGTCTACCGGTTCCAGGTGGCCGCGGGTCATGGCGTCCATCATCACGCTAACGTGCACCAGTTGGCCACCCGGGAAGATATATCTGTCGATGAAATCACCCATGCCACCATCGAGTTGCGGATTATCCGCGCCACCAGCGGTGATGCTGTGATTCATCATGAGGCCGCCCGGTCTAAGCAAACGGTGCATCTTCTCGAAGTACAGAGGCAGGTTTGGACGGCCAACGTGTTCGCACATACCTACCGATGCGATCTTGTCAAAAGGCACGGATTCGTCGACGTCGCGGTAGTCCTGCAGCAGCATCCTGACCCGACCGCGCAGTCCCTTTTGCTCGATAAGCCGGTCGACGTAGACGTGCTGGTTCGTCGACAGCGTGATGCCGGTCGCGGTGACTCCGTAGTGCTCAGCAGCCCACATCAACAGTGCGCCCCAACCGGCGCCGACGTCGAGAAAGCGCTCGCCCGATCGGAGCATCAACTTTCTGCAGATGTGATCGAGCTTGGCTTGTTGGGCTTGGGCCAGCGACATGACGGGCGCTGAAAAGTACGCGCATGAGTACACGCGCAGCGGATCCAGCCAAAGAGCATAGAAGTCGTCGGAAATATCGTAATGGTGCCGGATCTGCGCGGCATCCGTTGCCCGGCTATGGTGTGTGCGTTCCCAGATTGCGCGACGGGTGCGATTGACCCTGCGCATCAGCCATCCTTGCGCTTCTTGGGTGGGATCCTGGCGAAGCAACGCGGGTGCGGTCGCCATCAAGTCCTGCATGTCACCTTCGATCTCCAGCCGGCCTTCCACGTAGTCTTCCGCCAATCGCCCGATTGCGCCCTGCGTCAGGTGCCAGAGCGCGCGCATGTCGCGGATGACGAACGACAGCTGTGGCTGCGCCGCTCCGATGCGCTCGCCGTCTGGAAGCGACACCGAGCAGGGTAGCGGCAGGCTGGCGATCTGCTGCTCGGCAGGTTGCCGCAAAAGACTGGATAGAGTCATGGCGTCCGTCTCCTAGGGGCCAGGTCGTGGTGCTGACGCGCGATGCACTGACTTCGCGACGATGGCAGGTTATTTTGCGATCGGGGCGGTCTTCGCTCGTACCGGCAGTGCTGATGCTGTCATCAGCGCATCATTCATGCCGGACCCGGCCGGCGCTGTCTGGCGGCGTTATCCGGTCCGTACCAATCGCAGCCATATCGTCATTGACACGACAGATAACGATCTTGCTGACGCCAAAAAACCGGCAGGGTCGGGCCGGTCTTGCCCGATTGAAAGGCGTGACGATCGGAAGGGGTCAATTGCACCGCTCGTCCGGACCGTCACGCGACATCGCCACCTGGGCCTGGCGTGATTTGCAGCCTGACGTGTTCATCGATTTTTCCCCTTTGGTACTGCGGTTACCTCGGGGATTGCTAACCAATTCTTAACCGTTCTTCGCCATTTCGGGCTCGACCGAACGATGGGTGGTTTGCATTTCCTTCTGGTTAGTTGCTGCGTGGTTGCGCGGCCGCCTTGATTACGAAGTCGCTATACAGAGCGCGTAATGAGGAGAGCGCTGTCGAACTTCGCCTGGTCCTTCGAGTTGAACGAAGTGGAGGGAACCTGGTTCGGCCGCAGGTATGTACGTTGCAGATCAGTAGATCCCGACCGTGAGGAGAGAAATATGTCGCTTGAGATCAAGGTAGGCCCACCACAGCTCGCCATCCATCAGGGACATACCGTCCTGCTGACCGAGCCAGACGGGCAGATCAACAGGCTGAGCCATAAGGGGCTGTATTTCTACGACACGCGCGTCATTAGCAACTGGACGATGTTCGCGAACGGTGAGCCGTGGGATCTGCTCAACGGCGGCACGATCACGTCGTTTGACGCTCGCATCTTTCTGGTCAATCGCGAACTCATCACCGAAGCCGGCCTGATCGCGCCGCACACAGTCGGGCTTGTCTTAAGTCGTGAAATCGGCGGTGGCGTGCACGAGGATGTAGATCTGATCAATTATGGTCAGTCGCGGGTGCGCTTCAACCTGGAGATCGCACTGCGCAGTGATTTTGCCGACATCTTCGAGGTCAAGTCCGGCCGTTTTGTCCGTCGCGGCCACATCGCGACGAAATGGTCCGAGCACAAGCAGCGCCTCACGACCACGTACCGGAACGAGGATTTTCTTCGCAAGCTCACTGTAACAGCCCGGCGCAGCGGCACGCCAGCAGCGTATGCAAATGGTCGACTCACATTCGATATCGAACTGGCGCCTGGCGCTCACTGGCATAGCTGTCTCACCTACGATCTCTCGGATGGCCACAAAAGCTATCCGGCGCCAGACTGGTGCGCGGGACATGACGGCGACTGTTCGGAAAACCGCAGGCGGCTCTTGGACTGGCAGGGCGCGGTCCTCAAACTGGAGAGCAGCAACGATGCGTTGCTGCGCCTCTTTCGTCAGGCAACTGATGATCTCGCGGCATTGCGGCTTCCCGTTCACGGTGCGAGCCGTAGTCGACTCGTGCCGGCTGCGGGACTGCCGTGGTTCGTGGCGCTTTTCGGCCGTGACAGCCTGATCACCTCGCTGCAAACCTTGCTCGTCTATTCCGATTTTGCGTGTGGGACACTGGACGTGCTTGGAGTCTGGCAGGCGACCGAGTGCGATGAATATCGCGATGCGGAGCCGGGCAAGATCATGCACGAACTGCGTCTGGGAGAGCTGGCCCGACTCAAGCTGGTGCCTCACACCCCATACTATGGAACCGCGGACGCGACGCCTCTCTACCTTATCACCTTGCATGCTGCTTGGTGCTGCACCGGCGATCACGCACTGCTGAATCGTCACCTCGCGACCGCGAAACGGTGCCTTGAGTGGATCGACCGTTATGGCGACCGCGATGGTGATGGTTTTCAGGAGTATGCGACGCGCTCGTCGGCCGGTCTTGAAAACCAGAGCTGGAAGGACTCTGGCGACGCGGTGGTGTATCCCGACGGGACGCTGGTGACGGGGCCCAAGGCGCTCTGTGAGTTGCAGGGCTACGTCTACGATGCGTGGCTTCGAATGGCGCAAATCTACGACGCGCTGGGCGATGCTGATTCGGCGACCGCCTTGCGCAAGCAAGCGGCCGCGCTCTTCACACGGTTCAATGAGGCCTTCTGGGACGAGGCGACCGGCTTTTATGCGTTCGCACTTGACGGGGAGAAGAAGAAAGTCCTCAGCGTCGCGTCCAACCCTGGCCACTGTCTGTGGTCCGGTATCGTCCCGCCCGAGCGTGCAGGACGAGTCGTGGCGCGACTCATGCAGCCAGACATGTGGAGCGGATGGGGCATACGCACACTTTCAGCCACTCACCCCGCTTATAACCCCTATTCTTACCAGAGCGGTTCGGTCTGGCCACATGACAACGGCCTGATTGCGCAGGGATTCAAGCGCTATGGCTATGCCGGGGAGACCGGTCAGATCATGCACGACGTGTGCGGTGCAGGGCGCTTCTTCGCGCTGGATCAATTGCCTGAACTCTTTGGTGGTCTGAATCGGAACTCAACGAACTTTCCCGTCCAGTATCCGGGTGCCAACGTGCCACAGGCATGGGCTGCGGGATCGGTTTTCTCACTGCTGCAAGCGCTCCTTGGCCTGCAGCCTGATGCGCCGCACCGGATGCTGTACGTCGACCCGGTTCTGCCACCCTGGTTGGACGATATCACGCTCAGAGATTTGCGCGTTGGTGAGCAGATCTTCGACCTCCGCTTCTCGCGTGCGGGCAGGACGACGGAGTTTGAGGTCGTGCGAGGTGATCCAACATCAGTCGCACGACGCGAGATGACAGTTTGGAGCGATTTGTTGAAGCTTGGTGCCGACGGTACCGGTCACCCGTAGAAGCAGCCTCGTCCAGCTTCCGTATCTTGCGAGATGTCAAGCAAGGCATTGCAAGTTGTGGCAAAGGGGACTGAAGTACACGTCCGCCGGGCGAAAACGCAAAACCGGTTAAAAGTGCGCATTGCGATGAGGCTATTAGAATAATTTTTCTTGAACTGACCCGCTGACGCGGGAGCAGTGGGTTGGCCGACGGTGGCGGCTTCGGTCGCCCGCGAAGCGCGTTCCTTCGAATGCGACGATGGCAGTGCAGTTCCTGCCTGTCCATCTCGAAGGAGTTCGCCATGACGGCATTACGTCGACGCCTTCAGCTGCCCCAGGCTCAGCGACACCGTGCATCGCCATATTGGCCCTGGGCGCGGAAGATTTTTGCGATCTCCAGCATGGGGTACTACACTGCGCCCACGTTACTCGGAGGGCGGACGGCCCAGCGGACTGGTAACTTCGCGCAGCAGGTCGGTAGCCATCTGCATGTACTTGAAATGTGCTGCAGCGCATTTCATCTACCTGCACGGCGATGATGTCAAGCGGGCACGACAGATGGCTGGCATTCGGCACCAGAAAATGAGGTTGCGGACGTTCGAGGGGCGAAGTCCACAGACGGATCATTGGCCAAACCCGCCATTCGGGTAACCATAAACTTTACGCTCGTGAGTGGCAGCTTACGCGAGGACCGTATGATCTGATCGCCGTTGCCCCACCTCCGACGCTCGAGAGAATCGACAACTCGATGCCGCAGAGCAGCCTGTGAGCGACCGCTTACAGGTGTCGGCATTGTCGTTGGCCCAACGCGGTCTGATCTATGACGCGCGCCAAAGCGCGTGACGGAACCCATTGGCCTCCCTGTGCAATGAATCGGGAAGTCGCGTCGTCGACCGTTTGGTTGATGTCTTCATCGAATACGTCAAAGACAGGTGCGACGACCGACTCCGCGAGGGCAAATTGCTGCTTTTCGAATCTGCTCGCGTCGATGCGACCTTCCGCATCGAAAGTGAGCATGGAAAACGTGCTCCGAACGACGCGCACCGGGTTTCTGGCCACGAGTTCGACTACGACGCTGGCCATTCGCGCTCGTTGCCCCGCAAAAACGGGCAGACTGTGGCTTGCCGGATCTCGCAGCATCCTATTGAACCTGGTGCCTGAGAGCCGCGAGAGGGTATCGTCGCGAGCGATCAGAAACGTTCGGCAAGAAAATCCCATGGTGCTGCCCCTTGCATTAACGGTGATGCCCACCACGCCCGGCGAGATTCCGCAACGCGCATCTGAGCAGGCCATTCGCCGCTAACACACCGCGCGCGTGACTAGGCTTCGGGGCGTCCCCGGTCGATGCCCGGCTCCGGAGGTTCAAGGAGCAGCGTTGAACGTCCGCAGGTCGGTCCAACAGGACACTCTGCCATTTGGTCGTTTGTAACAAGCGCAACTGATTTTCGGCGGGCGGGTGGGAGCGCCATCGGCATCCCAACTCGTATGAGTCAGGTTTTGGTACCCTTTCATCGTGAGCCCTGTTTCTCCTGGCCGGATTCGAAAATTCACGGGGACCGCCGTGAAGGTTGAAGGTCGGTCAGCCGGTGGCAGAGCGGGGGCGAGCATCCGTCAGTTGATACGTAGCAGTCAGGTTGTCCTACAGCAGATGAAAAGACAGTTCACAAGACATGCTCAACGCAGCGACCAGGCATACCCCGGACGCTTGGCCCACCCCACAATCCCGGCGAACCACGCGCAGACGGAACTTCGCCCAGTTCGCACTGGGCCGGCGGGCCTGCCGGTTGATTCCGAGGCCGCTTTCCTTGAAAACAGGCCGCTTCAGCGCTTGTTGCAACAGTGCCATGAGGACGGGCGTTTTTGACTGCTTCCGACATTCTCGCGCCACACCTGACGCCGGGTGGTCACCTGCTTGCAGTTCCAGAGGACGACGCGCCACTACTGGCGGATGAAATACGACCGCGGCTAGGCAGTTCTTTTTCGCTTGGCGCAGGACATGGCCTGCTGCATCTGGGAACGGCGGAAATCGGCCGCATTTTGCCGCCCGCCTGGGCCTGGTGGCGAGATTTTGCCGCGCGCTATGTCACCGCCTTGTGCGCCACACCCGAGGGCGGCGAGATTGCGGTCGTCACGCCCGCTGCCAAGGACTTCGATGCCCTGATTGCCGATGCGCCGCCGATGACGGGCGGGGAGTATCTAACGCCAGATGTGCTAACCACGCTGTGGGGCGAGATCGATACTGCCTTGCACCAGGAACTGGCGACCGCAATGGTCTCGCTTCAGGATTTCCTCAAGTTGCGCCACCCGGCCTGGAATCTGGTCGGCCGTGTGCATTTCAACCTCGCTGAGAACCGCAAGGACACGGAGTCACCGTTCGCCTTCCTTGCGACTTACACCTCGCGCCTGTCGGCCCATGGCAAAGCGCAACACCAGCCACTGTCGCAGGCCCTGGCGGAATTTTCGGGAGCCAGGAGCAAGGCGCAGCTCCTGTCATTACTGCTGCCGGTGCAGCGCGCCGCGGAACACTGCGATTGGCTTCGCGAAATGGTGGATACCGGCGAGATATACCATCCGCTGCGCTGGACGCCGCTTGACGCCCATCGCTTTCTCTCGGACCTGTCCCAACTGGAAGCCGCCGGGATTGTCGTACGCACGCCAGGCGTCTGGCAGGCGGGCCGCCCTGTTCGCCCCGTTGTGAAAGCCAGCGTCGGAGCACGACCGCCTTCGCTCCTGGGCAAGGATGCGTTGCTCGATTTCAGCATGGAGGTCTCCCTCGACGGCGAGCGTCTCAGCGCCTCCGAGGTCAGGGATCTGCTCAAAGGCGTCGATGGCTTGCAACTCATCCGTGGTCGCTGGGTCGAGGTGGACAAGAAAAAGCTCAGCCGCCTCCTGAAGCGATTCGAGGCCATAGAAAAGGCGGCACAAACCGGTCTGCCTTTCAATGAGGCCCTACGCCTTCTGGCGGGTGTTTCGCTCCACGATAACGCCGATCCCGCTGACCTCGACTGGTCGCAGCTTGTTGCAGGGCCCTGGCTGGCCGACATGCTGCAGGAATTGCGTCAGCCGGAGGGGTTGGCGCAGATCAGTCCGGGACCGGAACTCAAGGCGAACCTGCGGCCCTACCAACGGGCCGGCGTGCGGTGGTTGTACCTGCTCACCCGGCTCGGACTGGGCGCTTGCCTGGCGGACGATATGGGCCTAGGCAAGACCATGCAGGTACTCTCGCTGCTGCTCGTGATGAAGCGTGAAAGCACCGAGGTGCGGCCCAGCCTGCTGATTGCCCCCGCATCGCTGCTGGCCAACTGGGCGGCAGAGGCCGAGCGCTTCGCCCCGGGCTTGCGCCTGCTGATCGCACATCCGTCGGTCATGCCGGCGGCCGATTTGCGTGCGCTGGACGCCGCGCGGCTTGCGGACATCGATCTCGTCATCACCAGTTTTGGCTCGCTGCTTCGCCAGCCGGTACTGGGGACCATCCAATGGCGCCTTGCCATCGTTGATGAAGCACAGGCGATCAAGAATCCGGGCGCCAAGCAAACGCGACAGGTCAAGCAACTCCAGGCACAATCGCGCATCGCGCTGACTGGCACCCCCGTGGAAAACCGCCTGTCCGACCTGTGGTCCATTTTCGATTTTACCCACCCCGGTTTGCTGGGCTCGGACAAGGTCTTTGCCAACTTTACCAGGCGGCTGGCGAAGGCCGAGCACTTCGGCCCGCTGCGAACACTCGTACGGCCCTACATCCTGCGCCGCCTGAAGACCGACAAGCGGGTAATCGACGACCTTCCGGACAAGACCGAGCTCAAGGCCTGGTGCCACCTGAGCCCGACCCAGGCGGCGCTTTACCAGCGTGCGGTGAAGGATCTGGCCGCCGCGCTTGAGGACGCCGAAGGCATCGGTCGCAAAGGTGTGGTGCTGAGCTTCCTCATGCGCTTCAAACAGATATGCAACCATCCGTCGCAGTGGTTGGGTGACGCGGCCTGGAAGGCGGAAGACAGCGGCAAGTTCGCCCGCCTGCGCCAACTGGCCGAAGTCATTGCCGCCAAGCAGGAAAAGATGCTGGTATTCACCCAGTTCCGCGAAACCACTGAGCCGCTGGCGGCATTTCTGGGTTCGATCTTTGGCCGCGAAGGTCTGGTGCTCCATGGTGGCACCCCCGTGGCCCGGCGCCGGGAGCTGGTCAAGCGATTCCAGGACGATGAGTTGACGCCCTTCTTCGTGCTCTCGCTCAAGGCCGGTGGGGCGGGGTTGAATCTCACCGCTGCTTCGCATGTGATCCACTACGACCGCTGGTGGAACCCGGCCGTGGAAAATCAGGCGACTGACCGTGCGTTTCGTATCGGCCAGCAGAGGAACGTCCTGGTGCACAAGTTTATCTGCCGTGGCACGATCGAGGACCGTATCGACCAGTTGATCGAAGTGAAGCAGCAATTGGTGAAGGATGTGCTGGAGGGCGGCGCGGAACTGCTGCTCACCGAGATGAGCGATCGTGAATTGCTCGATCTCGTGAAGCTCGACGTTTATGCCGCGCAAGAAAACTGATCGTCAGGAGAGAGGAAGCGCAATGGGTTACGGTTACGGGGGATGGAAGCCCTATGTCTCGGTCGCCGAGCGCAGAAAAAAGGCTGAACGGGCCGCCGCGAAGGCTAGGAAGGCTGGTGCGGTCCTGTCGCCAATCGCGTCGTATCGAGGCGCCATCGCCAGGACCTTCTGGGGCAAGGCCTGGTGTGACAATCTGGAAGGCTATAGCGACTATGCCAACCGCCTGCCGCGCGGCCGTACCTATGTGCGCAATGGTTCCGTGATTGACCTCCAGATTACGGCAGGCGAAGTGCGAGCGCAGGTAATGGGTTCGAGCCTCTACACGGTCGGCGTGAGCGTGACGGCGTGCCCGGCAAAGCAATGGCGAACAATTGGTGCCGACTGCTCGGGGTCGATCGATTCGATGGTAGAACTGCTGCAGGGCAAATTCTCGACTGCCGTGATGGAGCGCATCTGCAGACCCGGAACGGGTCTTTTCCCAGTGCCGAAGGAAATCAGGTTCAATTGCAGTTGCCCGGACTGGGCGTCGATGTGCAAGCACGTAGCTGCCGTACTCTACGGCGTCGGCGCGCGGCTCGACCAACAGCCGGAATTGCTCTTCGCCTTGCGCCGCGTCAATGCCAATGATCTCGTCAGGCAGGCCAGCGCTGGACTGCCCAAATCCACAAAACGACCCGCTACCAGCAAGGTGCTCGACGACGCGCTGGTGGCCGATGTGTTTGGCATCGAGATGGCCGACGCCTACTCACCGCCGAAGCCCGTTGCCGGACGTAACAAACCACCGGCAGGTAAGGTGACAGCAAGGAAGGCGACCAGGTCGGCTGTCTCGACAGCCCGCAGGCCACCGGCGAACGCAAAGACTGCGGAGGACAATAAATCGGTAACAAAGAAGTTACCAGTCAAGCCATCCGCTGGGCCACGTAAATCAACATCGGGCAACATCGTTGCCGGTAAAGCAAACGTGGCGAACTCGCCTGCAACGCCGAAAGAGGCTGCAACAAGGAAACGCGCCATTACTAGACCGGTGAAAGATACGTCCCGCTAAACTCGGATTCCATCTCGCATGGCTACGCGCGAAGCGATTGACGTCGATGAATGAAATTCTTTTCATCGATGCATCTACGACTGCGCATCGTCATCGCGTCAGCTGACCTGATCTCATAACTCGTTAGACGCCCAATAGCCGAATCCGACCATCATAGTTCATCTGGATGAGCACCTCTCGCATGGCCTTGACCTCTCGCTCGTCGACCTTTCGAATATCCAGATCATAGTTCCGCAGGCTGGTTGTCAGGCGCACTACGGCTGATTTTCTGTCAAGGTCGAGTTCCTCCAGCAATTCCTCCTCGTCTTCCACGTACCGTTCAAAGGAAACTGTCACCCCTCGCTCCCAATCTCCCAGCAGGTGTTCGTATTTCGGCGTGCGCAGAAGGGTAAGGCTTTCGATCTCGGTCGCATCCGCGGGGGCGATGACCGCAAAGGACACAATCAAGTCGTCCCCGTACTCAGTCGAGATAAACGCGACAGTTTCCATAATCTTCGGTCTATGATTTCCGCAATCACAACGCCCAATCATCGAGCCGCGATGATCTTTTTCCGACGTGGAGGTCAAGCACCAGCAACGATAGCATGGCGCATGACAGCGGGCGGCCGTCTGACTGATCGACCCAGTTTCTTTGAGTTACCTCGGATTGACCGGCGCCCACCCCTCATCTGGGGCAGTAACTGGCCCAGTAGGTGTCACTCAGACCGGACCTACGGCCATCCCTTCTCGCTCCGACATGGAACGGTCGCCGGGAATGCACATTTGCACCCTTGATCCCGGCCGGCCAATCCCCTTAGCTGCTCAAATGTAGATTATCAGTTACGATGGCCGCCCGGGCGACAACTATCTTGGCCGGTCGGCGGGGTTAGTTGTCGCTGCTCAGCCGCATTGACTCAAGATTTTTGCTACCAAGCGGTACCTGTTGCCTCATGTAATTTGTTACCCGTCAGAATGCTGGCGGGGACGACTTATGACGAGGCGGCTCAGCATGAGAACACGACGGGAATTGACTGAGGCGGTTGGCGAGCGGTATCGACGTTCTGACCGGACGGAGAAACGCCAGATCCCGGACGAATTCATTCAATTGACGGGCTATCACCGCAAGCATGCGATCCGGGTGCTGTGTCGGGATCCGCAGCCGCAAAGGGCGAAGCCAGGGCCGCAGCGACGCTATGGCGACGAAGTGCGTGCGGCGCTGATCACGCTGTGGGAGGCCGCCGACAGGATCTGCGGCAAGCGGTTGGAGGCGCTCATCCCGACGCTGATCGACTCGATGACACGGCATGGTCACCTGTCGCTATCGAAGGACGTGCGCCAACGGCTTAAGCAGATCAGCGCCGCTACCATTGACCGGCTGCTGCGCGACGTGCGCGAACAGGCCTTCTCCGGCCAGCGCCGGCGCGCCGGAGGAATCGGCAATGCAATTCGCCGTGCGGTGCCGATCCGCACGTTCTCTGACTGGAACGATCCGTTGCCCGGCTATCTCGAGGTCGATTTCGTCGAGCATTGTGGTGGCACCAAGATCGACGGCGACTTCGTGCACAGCTTCGTGATGACAGATATCGCGACCGGCTGGACCGAATGCCTGACCATGCCGTATCGCAGCGGGGCGTTCGTTCTCGAGCACATCGAGCGTGTTAGCCGTGCGTTGCCGTTTCCGCTACATGGTCTGGATTGCGATAACGATACTGCCTTCATGAACGCGGCCATGCTTGACTTCTGCAAGGCAACGGGTATCGAACTGACGCGCTCACGTGCCTACAAGAAAAACGATCAGGCGTGGGTCGAGCAAAAGAATGGCGCCATTGTGCGTCGCCTCGTTGGCTATGGCAGGCTACGCGGCCTCGAAGCCACGGCAACCCTTGCTTCCCTCTACGAGGTGTCGCGGCTGTACATCAACTTCTTCCAGCCGTCATTCAAGCTGAAATCGAAGACCCGTCACGGCGCGAGGGTGACGAAGCGCTATGAGGCGCCCTTGACGCCGCTCGAGCGCGTGCTGCGCTCTGCTTCGGTGTCGGAGGCAACCAAACGCAGACTGCGTGCCCAGTTCAGAGCGCTCGACCCACTGGATCTCTTACGTCGAATGCGCGACGCCCAGCAGCGTGTCGCCGAATGCGGTGCTTCCGGAGCGGCGCCGCCGGAGACAAGAACATCCGGTCAAGTTCCACTCGCGGATTTCCTGGCGAGTCTTGGAACGGCGTGGCAGGCCGGCGAGGTCCGGCCGACGCATCGTCGAAAAGCGCGCGTCCCCCATGACTGGCGTACCCGGGAAGATCCGTTCGAGCATACTTGGCCGAAGATACAGCAGTGGCTCGAAGCGGAGCCCGGCATTACCGCGCAAAAGCTCCATGAGCGTCTCACTTCGATGGCTCCCACCATGTATTCCGGCGCGCAGTTGCGCACCTTGCAGCGCCGCGTGAAGGTGTGGCGATCGAATCGCGCCAGAGAACTGATGACGCGGATACTCGGCGATGCGCGACGCGATGACGGCTGGCGCCGCTACGCAGCGCCAGCCGTCATCGCAAAACATTCGGACAGTGACAATTACCCGGGAGTAACATCATCCCGTGAGGCAACACGTCAGCTCGGCATAGTTGTCGCTCCTTCCGATTCGGGGTGGGGTAATTGACGCCGCCGCGCGCGCTTGTTGTCGTCGGCACTGCGACGCCGGTAGCTTTCCACGTTCAGCGCGACGGTCGCCAAGGCGTTGTCACATTACCGATCACCCGGCGAATCATGGGCAGGTGAGTCAATCACTCAGGAGACTGCAGACGGATTCTGGGCAGTCTCGGTGAATTCGCGCCATGCGACAAACCGCGCGGCGAGCTGCTTGCGATAAAACGAAGCGCGCAGCAAATGAAGCTTGAGCGCAAAGTGTTGCCGGATTGGTCCGGAGCACGAGAGGAAGACCTGCGTGCGTTCGGGTAGCCGGAACCCTCTCATGCGTCGCTCGCGTTCGCGCGTCGGCTGATGGCTGTTCTCTGCACGGTTGTTGACGCGGGCAGCCGCCTTGACGAACACATGCTTTATGTTCGCGAGTTCCGGGATTTCGGCCTTTGCCGCAGGGGAGCTGCGCAACTGGTCGGTGACGATTTTCTTCGGCACCTTGTGACAGGCCGCCAGTACGCGTTTGAAGAAGCGTTTGGCCGCAGCCTTGTCGCGGCGCTTTTGCAGGAGGATGTCGAGTTCGATGCCGTGCTGGTCGACCGCGCGCCACAGCACATAAGGCTCGCCGCGTAATGTCACGAACACCTCGTCAAGATGCCAGGTGCTGCCCGGCTGGCGCCGCGCAGCCTTGACGCGATGCGCGAAGCCGGCGCCGAACTTATCGGCCCACCTGCGGATCGATTCATGGCTGACGACCACGCCACGCTCGAACAGCAGTTCCTCGATGTCGCGCAGGCTGAGCTGGAAGCGAAAGTACCACCGAACGGCGTGGCTGATGATTGACGCCGGGAACCGGTGACCGTGATAGAGCGATTTCCTCTTCTTCATTACGACGTCTTAGTCGACCGGCCCCGCGAACGTGACAACGCCGGGTGGCCAAGTACCAGCTGCTTCGGCAGGTGCCAGAATCATGGGGAACGAAGCTGCCGTCAATCGACCACATTGAAGCCGAGCGTCGGCCCGATCTGCCCGACGACGCGTAGCAGACACTGCCGATGGACGAGCCCATGCGAAAGCCAGGACGGTTGGCGTCACGCGTTACGCTGATCCAGCTACCTGATGTATTTCTCCGCCCCTCATCAGGCGCCGCGCGATGTCGGCCGTTTGCAGCGTTGCGCGTTCCGTCGGTGAATGGGCCGCGAGATAGCGGGCGACCGCAATGAGAACGTGCCGTCCCTCGGCAGTATTGCCCCATGCAGCAAACTGGCGGACGCCGGCCTCCAGCATCTGATAGGCATGAAAGCCCGCATCTTCGCGCAGTACCGCAACCGCAAGTGTGGCAATCAGTGCCTGCGGCGGATGGCCAAGCGTGAGATGGCGCGCTACGAGCCTCGCCGCAAGATCGATCTGTCGCTGCCGGTCGAAAGCGTCGAGCAGGGCGGCTCGAATCGTCCCTTCATCGGCAGGAAGGTCGTCGAGCGGATCGTTGCCGTCGCCCGGGATTCGGGCCGGTGGCACATTCAGATACCGCGCAAGGTAGAGCGCCATGGCGGCGTGCAGGATGCCGCGAGCGGGCGCGACGTCACTGTCGATACCCGCGGTCCCAATGCGCCTGAGCATCTGGTGGAGCGCGTTGGCATGGGTAAAAACGTGATGCGCGGTCTCCCAGTCGGCGTGCTCGTTGGCATCGCCGAAGCGGGCCACGCGAAGCGCCGCTCCATACGCGAGGGATTGTCCCAGGTCAGCCGCAGCGGCGCCTGCGAGAATCGCCGCCTTCAGCGCGTCAATGATCTTCGCCGGATCGTCTCCAAGCAGTTCCCGGGCGAGCGCGGCGTGCTGCGACCAGCCTTGCAGAGCGCGCCCGGCAGCGAAAAGGCGTGACATCTGACTGGCTGCTTCGTCGCACAGCGCGACAAGATCAACGGGCTGGCGCCACGCGGTCGACTCCTCGGCGCCACGGGCGCTCACCACCTGGGCGACCACAGTGGGCAGCAAGGCGGACGCGTGCTGCCAGCCGATCAGGTCGAGGCACTCGAACGCCTTGTTGATGAAGTCGAGCAGATGACCGGTGTCGGCAAAAGCCCGCGCGGTCCCGGCGGACAGCAGGGCATCGGCGAGCACGGCCGGTGAAAGACCGGCGGCAATCGCCGTCAACAGCGTGCGCTCGGCCGCCTCGCGATGGCGCACGTTGGTCCAGAGGCGCTGCCAGCGCCTGAGCACGGCGGGCTCCGGCCGACTTCCCAGTGGTGCGCGCTCCCGCCGCGGTGCTTCGCCGTTGCAGTCCGCCGCCACATGACGCGCGCCGTGAAAGAGGGCGAGATAGGCAACGTCCGCTGGCAGTACGGACAACAGGTTGGCGAGCGTCGTCAATATCGTGAGACCGACGCCCCAGCCATCACGGTTCTGCGCGCCGAACAGCGCGACCTGCCGCACAATATCGGCCACGGGGACGCCGGCCGCGAGCTGACCCTGCACGGCTTTGGCGATGACGAGTCCGAGCTCGTGTGCGAGCCCGTCCGCAAGTCGCTGATGCCAGTGCGTTGCAGGATCGGAGTATCCAAACGTGGTCGCCACCCAAACGTCGCCATTGCGGACCTCGACCGCGCAGGCCGGTACGTCGTCTGCCCAGAGGTCGAACGTGCAGCCGCTTTCCAGATCGAAGCGGGCGTGGTGCCAGTGACAGGTCAGAATGCCGTCTTCAACAGTGCCCCGATCGAGTGGGAAGCCCATATGGGGGCAACGATTGTCGATGGCGAAGACGCGCCCGCGCTCATGGATAACGAGGATGGGACCATGGCCGCCCTGCACAATGCGCCGCCCCTTCGCTCGCAGCTCTTCAAGGCTTCCCACGAGCACGAAACCGTCATCGGGTGCATCCATGTTCGGCCTCCGGCATTCCTCCTTGCACGGGCGTCACAGGTACGTGCGCTTGCGTGCAAACACAAGCATACTCCGGGCAAAACGCCGAGACGTGCGTGGGACCGGGATGCGAACGCTGCGTTTCCCGAGCCGGAGCGAATGTAAGCTTATCAAGTACCGTGAGACTGGCTTGAGTGCCTAGCCGTCAGCCGTTGGGTTGGGCGCGCGTCAACGGAAATCCCATTGTTGAAGATTGGACCATGCTTGCCGTCCAGTAATTGCAGCCAAAGGAGTGCCGATGACCGATGTCACGTGTGCCCAGTGCGGAGCGGTAATGTCACCGCACGACGTTGTCAGCGTCGCGTCACCGGATGGCACCTTCCGGTTGCTCTGCAGCCGCTGTTTCAACACCGAAATGGCCCATCTTGCGGATGTCGACGCATTCGAGCATCCGGAGTTCACGCCCGTGCGTCTGGCCGATGCTGATGGTGTCGTACATGAGTTCCATTTCCGCAGCCTGCTGTTCGGCGACCAGCTCTCGCTGGAGGCATTCGAGCTGATTTCTGGGAACGAGGACTGCGCAGGCTTCCGTTTCCAGCTTCTCGGCGATCTCAGGTCGGACCCGTTCGAGCTACTCGGCGATCTGGTGCAGAAGGTCAAGCGCGCTCTGGCGTTCAGGCACCTGGTCGAGCATGCCGGCAAGCTCGATGTAACCGGAACGATGGTCCGTGGGCGAATCGAGTGGGACGGCAATGACAACGGCCGCATGCCATGTGTAGTCATTGAGGGCAGACGGGTCGACCGGACCGATTTTGGCGCGATGTTGATGGCGTTCGAAGGGTGGCAGTTCCGGGTTGAGCCGGTGGATCCGAGCGATGAGGCATGAGGCCGATTGATGTTGACCTCGGAGACGACGTGAGGCCCGATCTGGATGGATGAATCGGTGCACGCGCGCGAGCCTTCGGCCCGGCCCGACACCGCGGCGCGTGCAACCGGCGAGGGAACACGGCCAATAGAAGGGCACCTTCGACGATCAGTAGCACCTTGTGGCGCGCGTTAAAGTCGGCAGCGTCATTCAGGCTGACAGACCCCGCACGGGACATCCCGCTGGTCGGATTGAACGACATCATCGTCGCGTAGCCGACGATCATCACGAGGTGCACCCATGGCCGCGTGTTGCGATTCGGTTACAAGGAAACCTCGGCCGTCAACGCGTCCCACGGCGCGCTCAGACGTCCTTCTTCACGCACGACAAGGCCAGCATTCTCCAGAATCACCACGTCTTCGTAGACCCGTTTGTAGTCCCGATCCAGCGCAGTTGCCAACGCCTTCACGTTCTCTGCGCCTTCGCGATGTAGATGACGAAGCATCTCGAGGCGCTTTGGCGACAGCGCAGCCAGCATCTCCTCGAGCGACAAAAACGTCACGTGCCGCTCTTCAAAATTCTCGCCTGCCTGAGCACGGCTGAACGCCGCCGCGAATCGACGACCCATATCGCGCGTACCACCAACATGCACATTAAGTTTGCTCATGATTCACCTCGCTCGCGTTCTACATCCAGAAAATCAGCCACCATCTGCTCAGGGGTCGAAAATGCGTACGGCTCTTCCTGATCGCGATAGTGCCGGTGGTCGCCTTTGCCCCGCTCATTGTCGTAGCCGATGATTCGCTGACCTGAACGACCGTAAAACAGGCTGTACTTGAGACCGTGCGGTCTTTCGGCGTCGCTTTCCGGAAGTCGCCAGATGCGCATTTCGAGAATGGCCCCGTCCGGATAGACGGTTCGGTCCTCGAATAGGAGTGTCGCTTTCATCTTCATATGGCGTAGGATGCCATACAGATGTTATGGCGTCAAGCGCCATAACAGAGAGCAGGGAGTCCGGCGGCGCGAGGGCGTGGTCCTCCGTGCGCGACCTGCATCGTTCGTATTCAAACTCGCCGGCGCAACTCAACCAATGACCGCTATCGCGGAAGCTAAGGGTCCGCTCCCGCAGAGCGGTTATGTCCCGGCGGAGCTTTCAGATTTCGGCGGTCTGAACTTCGGGGAAGCGTTGAGCGCGGTCAGAACCGGCTCGTATATGAGGTGCGGGACGACGCCGTCTACATTCACGTCGTTACCGATACGCGCCGCGATCTACGAACGTTTCGTCTATGCCGACCGCGGTCATCACCAAACACAAAAACCGCTTGCAGCGACGCCGGCCTGAGCAAATCGTGAGTACTCGACATGCGCCATGGCGATCGTCGTTCATGAACGCCTGACGGGGATGAAACGTCACCTCGTCGGTGATCGCGCCGATGCCGACTTCTGGTCGATTTATCGCTGTGCAGTGCACCACATAGGAAACGTTGCGAATGATACCGTCGAGGTGCGACATGGAAGTGCCTGATCGCGCGGCCGCCGTCTCGCTGGACGGATGCGCCTTGGTTTTTGGCTGCCAGTCCGCGGGCGCGAGGTGGAAGGCACCGTTGCACGTGACGCGCTCGAAGAACACTTCTGGCTACCACTCAACGCCGACGCGACGTGCACACTCAGGACGTTTGAAAACGGCCGAAACCGCATCCTCGCAGTCGCACAGGGAAAGTTGTCGGCGCGACCAGACGAGCCGCTGTGGCTGACGGCAAACGATTTCATCATCCGATAGCGGGATACGGCGACGAGGACCGACCTGTGCGGGGTCTGCGACTGGCGGGCAGGAATAAAAGCGCGACCGTTCGTGTCAAAGCCATTTTGAAATGTCATAGCGGCAGCAAAGTAGAAGTGTCGCGGTTTGTGTCCTTGTTATCTCTTTGACGAGGTTCTGAGTACGGAGTCCTGGAGGCTGACTGTTGTTCTGCCAATTGCGGTGTTCAGATCCTCAACGGTGATTTCGCGCTGCTTTTTTGTGCCGGTCCTGCGCTCCTTCAACTTCGGTGCCTGCCCCTGATTGGTTCGTGACGGCGAACGCGCGGCGGTTGTCGCGGTCGGCCTGAATCAGTTGCGCGACCTGCAGCACATGCCCCAGCCGCTTGTGATCGACCACGGCACCCTGATCAATCTCGGCGAGCCGGTTATAAGGTCTGCAGGGAAGGGCGACGCCATCGGCGCGGATCTCGATGAGCCCGTCGGGATATTCATACACGTCTATGTAGCGTCCCACCAGCTTGCGGTTCGAGTCCGTATTATCGAGCAGGTAGATCACCCGGTCGTACTGCAGCGTCAGAGAGCGCGTGACCCGCCGCGGTTCACGGCACGTCTGGATGGTGTCGAGGTTCTCGTCCACACGTAGCGGCCGGTGCGCGTTGAAGGCGCTGCGCGGCACCTTGCCGAAGCGCGCGTTGTAGTCGGCGATGAAGTGGGGCGCATATGCGGGGCACGCGCACCGGTTGCATCCTGACCATCAGTTCAGGCCGGTCGAGCGTGATTGTGAAAAAGAACTTCAGGCCGGTGATCGCGTGGTTCAGCGATACGGCCGATGTGCCGTGGTCGACCAGATAGAGCTGGTAGCGGCGCAGGTCCTCGACGGTGGCGGTGGCAGGTGAGCGCCCGAGAAACCGGGCGAACTCACGCACGATGTGCAGATAGATGTCCTGTGTCTTGGGGGCTAGCTGACGCATGCGCATGTCGTCGATCATGCGTTGGCGCAATCGGCTGACGTTTGCCGGTGAGGAGGTCATGATTCGGCTCCTGTTGAAGAACGAGGCGGATTGCCTCATTCGCCAACATAAACCGCGTGACCGGCTTGACCTTCACCTCCAGCGTCGGATCGTAGCTCCTACCGCGCGAGCGGTTTAGTGTACGCCCGTGATGGCGTGCTATCTGCGGGGTGTAAGTCCCCGTCGGAGTTGGCCACAGCTCCGTAGCTGAAGGTAACTGCGTCGTCGTGAGGCGGGGTGGGGAGTAACCGGAAGCGAACTGTCGGTCCGTAGGTTAACGAACCTGTTTCGGCGGGGTATGGCGGCGAGCCTGCACTAAAGTGGCGAAGCCTGGAAACAACACAGCACGCTGTCGTGGCGGACAAAGCGGTGCGGTGGCGTACCACGTGGTTGAGGACGGAACGATGGGACGGTAGTGCGAAGCAAGCGGGGAGACCTGTCAGCGAGGTGAACGCTGGCAGGAGTCAGAGTCCCGATAGTACTGCACACGGCAGCGTCAAGCCGTGGAGACCTGCGTCAGAGCAAAAGGCGCACTAGGGAAGCGGGGCAGGAAAGTTGATAGCAAAAGACCGGAAGGAAGCAGAGATGAAGATCGAAGCATCGCCAGTGTCGGAAACGACTAGACGAGATGCAGACGCGCTGGGAAGCTGCGTGCAGCGGAAATTCGCGTCGGCTTCAATCTGGACGGACGCTATGTTGGCTGCTCTACAAAACGGAGTTAAAGGAGGTAAGTGGCACAGTCTGATCGACAAGGTGTTTCGCCTGGAAGCTCTCGCGCTGGGATGGGCTCAGGTCGAGAAGAACGCCGGGGCGGCGGGAGTGGATCGCATGAGCGTGAAGCGATTCGCGCAAGCGCGGGACCGATACCTCGCTGAACTGGCGCAAGCATTGCAGGATGGTAGCTATCGCCCGCAGCCAGTGCGGCGCGTCTACATACCGAAAGGTAAAGGACGTCGTCCGCTCGGTATACCCGCTGTAAAGGATCGCGTCGTTCAGGCGGCCCTGAAGCTGGTGATCGAGCCGATCTTTGAGCATGAGTTCGAGCCGAGAAGCTACGGCTTTCGCCCGGGCCTAGGCTGCAAGGATGCGCTGCGCGAAGTGGATCGGCATGTGAAAGCGGGCTACTGCTGGGTGGTCGATGCTGACCTGCAAAGCTATTTTGACTCGATTCCACACTCACCTCTTCTTGCAAGAGTGGCAGGGCGAATCTCGGACGGCCGGGTTCTGGAACTCATCCAGTACTTTCTCAAGCAGGACATCATGGAAGACATGACGCGTTGGACGCCGACTTCCGGCAGTCCTCAAGGGGCGGTTGTCAGCCCCTTGTTGGCAAATCTGTACCTGCACGAGCTTGACGTGGAAATGCGCGAAGCCGGGCTGGTAATGGTGCGCTACGCGGATGACGCCGTGGTGTTATGCCGCACGCGCGAGGAAGCGGAAGCTGCGCTCACTCGCATGCGGGCCTGGGTGAATGCGAACGGCTTGACACTGCATCCGGACAAAACCCACGTTGGGGATTGCCGGCTGGAAGGTCAAGGGTTCGAGTTTCTGGGCTACCGGTTCGAAGCCGGCGAGCGTTGGGTGCGCAAGAAGAGTCTCATGGGGCTGCGGGACAAAATCCGCGCCCTGACCAGACGTAACAGGGGCGATTCGATCGAGGGCATCGTTGCGTCGATCAACCCGATCCTGCGCGGCTGGTTCGGCTATTTCCAGAATGCCCACCGATACACCTTCTCGTCGGTCGACGGCTTTGTTCGCCGCCGTCTGCGAGCGATCCGGCGCCGACAGTTACACCGTCCGGGTCAAGGTAAATGCTTGCGCGATCACACCCGATGGCCAAATGCCTTCTTCGCTAATCTTGGGCTGTTCACGATGTCCGAGGCTCATCGATTGGCGCGCCAATCCCGATGTGGAAACAACTGACTGGAGAGCCCGTCGCGGGAAAACTGCACACCGGGTTCGGAGGGAGGGGACGGCGATCGCCGTTTCCTACCCCTATCCTTCGGCCAAAAGCCGACGTCCATCGATGGAGATCGAGTCGCCAACAATCGGTTCCCTCGTGGGAGCGCCGTTCTCGTGCGGCGGTTGCGCACCGGCCGCACGCCGCGCCTTATCAAACCGTACCTATCAGCGCTCGGGAACCCCGTCGAACGGTGTAGCCAAGATTGCAATCGTCGCTATTTTTTTCTTCAAAACGTTGTGTAGACTCTTACCTCGGAAAAGAACTGCTTACGCGCCAATGGTATTACTTTCCTGGTTTCGTTCAGGCGCGCGCCTAAGGGACAGCAAATCAATGGACAAGAATACCCAGGCTGCCGCTCCGGATTCTATCGGGCGGAAAATCACAGAATTACTCGCTGCGATTAACTCAAACGACCGCCTTGCAGTTCGAGCGTTTCTGGATGAAAACGTCGTCTCCCCGCCGGCTTCGCAGAAACATCCTGCCCGAAACGATCTCGAATGGTTGCTTGGGCTTTTCCGCATTACGCAGGGCGTGGACTTACTGTCCGTCGCCGAAGAAACAAATAACTCGACGGTGGTGGTCACCGTCGAGGACCGAGTCTACGCGGGATGGCACGAAATTCGATTGATTATGGAATCTGGTGGGTCAGGACGCATATTCGAGATGACCGCGAGGCCAACTCTCACGCGAAACGCAACTCGGACACAACTGGCCACGACGGATTTGGCTGAGCAGGCACGCGAACTCTGCGTGAAAGGATTCAATGCCGGTGTGTTTTCCGGGGCGGTGCTCATCGCGCACGGAGGTGAGGTTCTGTTCGAATATGCATGTGGTCACGCAAACAAGCGTTTTCACATCAATAATGGTCCGGATACCAAATTCAACCTGGGGTCCGCGAACAAGATGTTCACTGCCGTTGCGCTCGCGCAGCTGACAGAAACCGGTCAGCTCAGCTTTGAGGACTGTCTCGACAATTATCTGAGCGATGAGTGGCTTCCTGCCTCCGTGTCGAGTAGGGTAAAAATAAGACACCTTCTTACCCATACCTCTGGCTTGGGAAGTTACTTCAATGAGACATTTTTCAAGACTTCCCGCGACCTTTTCCGCAGCATAGACGACTTCAAAGTACTCGTTCGGGACGACCGCCCTGCGTTCGAGCCTGGAAGTGAGTTTCTATACAGCAACAGCGGTATGTTGCTGGCAGGTGCCGTTATTGAACGGGTAACTGGTGCGGACTACTTTAGTTATGTTCGCGATCGAATATTTGTTCCGTGCGGAATGTTTGACACCGACTGCTACGACATCGACGACCCCACCGAAAATCTCGCGATGGGCTATGTTCCCACATCGCAGAATCGGTCCGGATGGCGCGAAAACATATTCACCCACGTTGCCAAAGGCGGACCGGCAGGCGGCGGTTTCTCAACCGTTCGAGATCTTCACCGATTCGCCACGTCGCTCTTGTCCGATCGCCTGATTAGCCGCAAGACACGTGATTTGCTGTGGAGAGATCACATCGGGGCGCAGTATGGGTACGGATTTTTTGTAAGTGGTGAGGGGAGCGACTTAAAGGTCGGCCACGCTGGTGGTTTTCCGGGCATCAGTGCAGACTTCGAGATTCAACTGAATGGCGGTTTTGTTACAGTTGCGTTGTCTAACTACGACCTTGGAGCATTGGAACTATCACGGCGCCTGCATGAGCTAGTTGACCAAATATATTTTTGAATTGTCTCGATTCTCGCAACTAGCTGCCCTCCGCTGAATCTGCTTCAGCGGCCGGCACGACCGTCGAAGATGAAGTTTGAATGTCCGCTCTGGAATCCGTCGAAAGACCGCTGCGGGTCGATCAGGGACATTTGAAACGCGCGCTCTCAGCGCCTTGTCATCGACAAAAGGCTACTGAGCATCAGCGGCGAGCGCGGGGCCGACCAGTCAGAAGCGGCCGGCGACGACGCGCTTACCTATGCGCAGGAACGGATCGTCGGCGCTTTTTGCACCGCCGCATGAAACGCCCCCGACGACAACCCTTTGACGCACGCCAGGATTTGTACTCGCTGCAATTTGCCCGCTGCTTCCCTATAAATAAAAGAGGACGAGCGAGCAAACCGTTTGCGTCCTGATGGCCCATTGCTGGCAAACATGCTGCAGCCGAATCTCAAGTCGACTTTGATCCATCGAAGATCATGTATCGGGTCGATCGCATCCCTGCGCGCGAGCGCACTGGAACGCTCGGCGCTATCACACGCGCGAAATAATTTCTTCACAGTGCAAGGCACCATGGGAGGTGCGCTGTGTTTGACCTGACCAAATCGACCCACTCAACTCTGTCTCGCATCTGGTTTTACACCGCCGTAACAATGGCATGTCTGACCGGTTGTTCCTGCGCGGACGCAGCCGCAGTCGCCACTTCTCCGGCAGCTGCTTCCGCGGTTGCTCCTGCATCAGCGCCACCTTCGGCGCCCGCCACCGCGCCAGCGAGGGAAAAGAGCGCTGCAACCGCCAGCACGGCCGCACCAATCGACTTTCCGGCGGTCGTCGAGCGCTATGGGCCAGCGGTTGTGAATATCCGCGTGACAGTGCCGGTGAATGCGCCCGCGAGCGCGACGCCTGCTTTCGGTCCCAGTGCCGAAGCGGTCGACGGTGACGACCCCATCTTCGCGTTCTTCAAGCAGGCCTTGCCACAATCGCCAGACGGCCAGGGCGCTACGCCGCGCGCGATGTCGGGCGTCGGATCGGGCTTCATCGTGAGCCCGAACGGTCTCATTCTGACGACGGCGCATGTCGTCGATCAGTCGGGTGACGTGACTGTGCGTCTGACCGACCGGCGCGAGTTCAAGGCAAAAATCGTGGCCGTCGATACGCAAAGTGACATCGCCGTGATCCAGATCGACGCGACGAAGCTGCCTACCGTCAAGCTCGGCGATTCGGCGCGCGTGCGCGTCGGCGAGCAGGTGCTGACGATCGGTTCGCCAGACAGCTATCAGAACACGGTCACGGCGGGCATCGTCAGCGCGACGTCGCGCACGCTCGCCGATGGCAGCACCTTTCCGTTCTTCCAGACGGACGTGTCGCTGAACCCCGACAACTCGGGCGGTCCCGTGTTCAACCGCGCGGGCGAAGTGGTCGGCATCGACGTCCAGGTGTATGCCGATAGCGATCGCCTGCAGAGCCTGACGTTCGCAATCCCGATCAATATGGCGAACAAGGTGCGCTCGCAGTTGCAGGCTGAGCAAGCCCAGCAGGGCCAGCTAAGCGCGCAAGACAATGCGCGCAGCAATCTGGGCATTCAGGTAGAGGACGTCGATACGAATCTGGCGAGCGCGTTCGGCCTGCCGCGCGCGGCGGGCGCGCTGGTGACGTCGGTCGACCCGGGCAGTTCGGCGGCGGCGAGCAATCTGAAAACGGGCGACGTGATCGTGCAACTCGCCGACAAGCCTATCGACCACGCGGCCGATCTAACCGGACAGAACCCGGCGTTGCAGACCGGAACGAAAGTCCCGCTGAAGCTGATCCGCGATCACAAGCCGATGACGGTGATGGTGAATATCGGGCCAGCGTCGCAACAGGCGAACGCAGGTGCGGGCGGGGTTGCAGGCCCAAGCTCTGACGCAGGCTCGCGGCAGTTTCACGCGCTCGATCATCTTGGCCTCACGATGCATTCTTTGACCGACCAGGAACGGCACAGCATGGACCTTCCTCAAGGCCTGATGGTCGATGACGTGTCGGGGACAGCGGCCGCTGCCGGCATCAAGCCGGGCGATGTCGTGCTGTCGTTGAACGGCACGCTGGTCGCGTCGCAGGATGAGCTGGCGTCGCTCGCGGCAAAGGCTGGCAAGAAGGCAGCGTTGCTGATCCAGCGCAATCACGCACGAAGCTTCGTCACGGTCGACCTCAAATAAAAACCGGAGTGCGAGAGCGGCTAATCGATACACGATTCCCGCCTCGCATGCCGACGCGGTGAACACATGTCGCTAACGCCCCGGGTGAGGGACGATCACGACGGATCGCAGACCGGGCATATTCGCACAGCGTGTGTCAACCCTCTGCATAGTGGCCGCTGTGCTTCGAAAACGCTCATTTGGTACCGGGCATGGGGGCCGACCGACTCGGGTCGTGACGGCTCATTCACCGGCTGGGAGAGCTGCCATTCGTCGACGCCGGTTTGTGAATGTCCGCAAAGCAAGGTGCGGCCGCCGCAGGGCTCCTAATCACCGCCCGTCGGCTATGGCCGATGACTTGTCCTTGAGTGACGGCACGCAATGACCGTTCCGCTCTGATACCCGTCCTTGGAAACGCCACGGCTCGACCGGCAGCAAAGGGTCGCAAGTACTCATTCGCTTTCCGCGGGACGAGTCATTCGCGACCACCGACCTGTGAATGACAGGAAAGCGCCCCATACCCGTCTGACCGGCACCGATGCTCGAATGACGGCTCAGGCCGACTTGCCGTCCTCCCGGATTATCGCCGGCTGCCGGACCGCTCAGCTAGCCGTCCGCTGAAATGCCGCTTCGTCGCCGGCGGAGAGTGGGTTGGCGGGGCGATGTGCCCATTCCGAGACGGGCTCTTCGAGCTCGTTATGGTTCGGGCTTTCCCCGCATCGACGGACGCCACCCAGCTGAGCAGGCAGGAGCAGCGCTGGCGCTCTCGCGCATAGGTACAGGCCGCAGCGGCCGCCGATTCTCCTTTCCAGCTAAGAAGTGCTAAAGATAGTGCCGCGTTCCCGAGAATCAAAACCGATTCGTTGGTGTACGCAACTAACGGTCAGGTCCTCGCAGCGGCCGGCTTGGCTCCGCCACAACAGCATTGCCCAAAAAAAAAGGGCCGCCGGCCAGATTATTCATGCTTCGAGAAGCGTGCCCGATTCACCCGCGCTGTTCAGGGGCGCTCGAAGTCATCGGGTGTCAGTTCCAGGCGTACGCACGGATGCGCAAGTAGCTTCCGTTCGGCGATCGCGCGGATGCGGCTGTACCCGTCCCGGAAAATCCTCAGGATCCGGGCGTCCCCGGCCCGCGGCTCAAGCCAGAAGTGGGCCTCCAGCGCTGCAATCGTGACGATGCATTCGACGGTGGTGTTTCCGCGGACGAGCCAGAACGACACACCCTGTCGATTTGCCAGAATCTGCGGCTCGAATTCAGGTTTTTCCATGGCTGGTTCCGGGCGTCATCTCGTAGGCGAGTGAGCAGGCTGTCGATCGCTCCGATGATGCCAGCGATGGTCGCCGGCATGGGGCCACTGGCTGCCTGACATCACTAAAGTGGGCGGAGGATTGCGCGCTCCGCTTGCCGGTTTGTACCGGCGATCGAACCGTCATCAGGAAACGGTCAACCACCGTGCCGGTCGGTCATGCAGGTTGTCGCGCTCACTTCCGGGTCGTAAACGCCTCACTGATCTGCCGCGCGCGCTTAACCTCGTCACTGTGCAGGTAGATCGAGGTGGTCGATACCGAGGCGTGCCGCAGGTTGTCGCGCACCGTGGTAAGTTCGGCGCCGTGACCGAGCGCGTAGGTAGCGTGGGTGTGCCGCAACCAGTGGGGGCTGGCGCGGCGCAGCTTCTCCGCGAGCGGTGGGTGATCGGTTTCGATGGCACTGGCGGCAAGGACGAGAAAGCGCTCAAGCACGCTCCACAGGCGCACGCTGCTGATGGCCGTGTCACTGTCTGCTTCCAGGCTGCCGATGATCGGTGTGACCGGCCGCCAGCGCGCCGTAGTAGTCGGCAACTGGCGCCCGGCCAGATAGCGGACCAGTGCGTCCCACGCGAGCGGCGGCAGCGCCACCCGTGCGATCTTGCCGCCTTTGCCGGTGACGCGCAGCCAGTGCTCGCCGCGTGCGTCCGTCTCGACGTGGCCGAGCGTCGCGCCGACCAGCTCACTCGCGCGCAAACCCGTCGCAAAGCCGAAATCGAGCAGGAACCGTAAGCGCTGCGCGGCCGGAACCGTCCAGCCGTGAGACCATTCCAGCCCCTCGGCCATCGTACGCACCAGCGCCCATTCCCCGTCGGTAAAGGCGCGCGACGCGTCGAGCGTCGATGCCGTCTTGCCGCCGCGCACCTTGATGCCGGCAAACGGATTGGCCAGCACGTAGCGCTGTTCGACCAGCCAGCGGAACAGGGCGCCGAGAATCGACAGCGCGTGCGCGACCGAGCGCGCCGAGAGGGTGCCGTTAAACGGCCGCCAGTCCGGTGACGTGCGGGGGCGCACCGGGCCGATCCAGCGTCCCCGCGGCGCCGGATGGCGCAGGAACGTCCGGTACGCGATCGCGTCTTCGGTCGTGAGCGACGACAGCGCGCGGCCGCGTTCGACGATGGCCCAGAGGATCAGCCGCTCGGCTTCCTTGCGGTAGGTCCGCTGCGTGGCGGGCGACTCGTGCAGGGACAGCCACGTCTGCACGGCCTCGTAGTCGTTGGACGCGTCGAGCGTGCAGGTGGCGGGCGGTGCGCGGAACGTGCCGGCGGAGCCGTCGACCTCGTGCGGCAGTTTGAGGGTTTCCCACGGCACGATGTCGCCGCGCTGGCTCGCGACCACCAGCGCACGCGCCCTGTCCGTGAGGGCGGGCCAGGCGGCGAAGAACGCCTCGATCGAACGGGCGCTCGCCGTGCCGAGCCCCGGCACGGCCTTCCACCACTGGCGCCGGCGCGGAATGCGCACGGTGAGATCGGCGAGCGTCGTGATGCCGTACGCGTGCAGTACGCGCACCGCGCGCGGGGAAAACCACTGCGCGATGTCGTCGGCGATCTGTGGTTCCGGCGGGCGCGCCGTGCGCAGCGCATCGATCGCCTGCGCCACGCCTTTCGCTTGCTGCTCGCGTCCCGCTACAGGATGAGTGAGGAGTGCGACGAGATCGACGCGATGGGCCGCGCGCGCAACGTCCAGCAGCTTGCCGCGGATGCGCCCGAGGACGCCGCGCGCCGATTTCCCGTCACCGAGTGCGGAGGGCAGGTAACGCGCCACGGCCTGCCGCACGGACACGCCGGCGTACCACGCGCGGAGCACGGCAAGCTCGTCGGCACCGGGAAAACCGGATGCAGAGCGTGAGCCGACAGCAAACTTGATTCTACAGAACGAAGAAATCAACAACTTACGCTCGTACCCGACACCATACGTGAGATCGGACGCGCAGTTACTTGAGATTTTTCGGAAACCACTCGCTAATAAATGGGAATATAGCCAGACGCTATTTAAAGACATGGCGCGGTGCAACCGCAGCCGTCAAAACGGCGGACCAGAGATGCCGCCGGGATAAGAAAAAGGGGAGGGAATTTACTGCGATTTGTCCAAAATTGCGACGTCGGGGCGTCGCAAGTTGTCACCCAGGGCCACCGTCTTTCGAATGAGACCTCTGCCAGAGAACCCGAGGACCGCGTCAAAATGTGCATGAACTCCCGCGCGCGCCAAGGCTTCCCAAATGGGTTCTGCGAGTGTGTCTGACGAAGGAGGAACGACCGGGTACGCGGACTCTTCGGGGTGAAGTTTTCCACTATGCAGACCCGAAAGTGTCCAAAGCAGCGCATTTAGGCTGGTACGCGTAAACGTATGTCGATTTTCCGGGCTTGAATAGAGGTGGCCTCACCCATTCGGACAGTCTTCTGAGATTTTTAAGTGGAACGTCCGGGGCAGTCATGCTGCCAATTTGATCGCAGGCAGCGTCGCGAAGTATGCCTCATCCGGCGTGCGGTCTTCCAGACTCGAATGAGGTCGTCTCTGGTTGTACAGATTGATGTAATCGCCGATTGAGCGCCGGGCGTGGCCGACCGATTCATAGGCTTTCAGATACACCTCTTCATATTTCACGCTTCGCCACACGCGCTCGACGAACACGTTGTCTCGCCAGGCACCTTTGCCGTCCATGGACAAGCGGATGCCCCGGCTGAGCACGGCCTCGGTGAATGCTATCGCGGTGAACTGGCTGCCCTGGTCGGTATTGACGATCTCAGGTTGCCCGTACTTCGCGAACGCTTCTTCCAACGCCTCGACAGCGTGCATCGCCTCCATCGTGATCGCTACGCGGTGGGCCAGTACCTTCCTGCTGGCCCAGTCCACCACGGCGGTCAGATACACGAAGCCGCGCGCCATCGGGATATAACTCGTATCCAGTGCCCAGACCTGGTTTGGCCGATTGATCGTCATGCCCCGCAGCAGATACGGCCAGATCTTGTGCTGAGCATTGCGTCGGCTCGTGTTCGGCTTGCAGTACAGCGCCTCGATACCCATGCGCTTCATCAGCGTGCGCACGCGCCTGCGGCCAATCTCGTGTGCCTCGCGACGCAGCAGTCGCGCCAGCATCCGCGCTCCGGCAAACGGAAACTCCATGTGCAGTTCGTCGATCCGGCGCATCAGCAACTGGTCTGCGTTGCTCATCGGTTGCGCCTGGTAATACACGCTCGATCTTGCGATACCGACGAGTCGCGCCTGCTGCGAGACCGGCAATGCGTGTGTACGATCGATCATCGCTTTGCGCTCAGCAATCCCGCCTTGTTGAGCGCGCCGCTTAAAAAATCGTTCTCCAGCGTGAGCTGGCCGATCTTCGCATGTAGCTCCTTCAAATCGACTTGCGGCTCGCTCGACGCCGTGCCGCCTGCGCCAAATACGTCGGCGGCACGTTCCTGCAACTGCCGCTTCCATTCGGTGATCTGGTTCGGGTGCACATCGAACTGCTGCGCCAGTTCGGCTAGCGTCCGCTCGCCCTTGATCGCCGCCATCGCCACTTTCGCTTTGAACGCGGCCGAGTGCGTCCGTCGGGTTCTCTTCGTCATCTTCCTGGTTCCTTTGTCGGCATTATCGCCGGCTCAGGCCCCGAGCATTCCACTTATCCGACTGTCCGAATTTGCGCGGCCATCTCTCAGCTTCAGATTTTCCATGAAACCGAGCTACCGCCGACGTGAGTCCAGATCGGGTTGTCTCCTCGGCGTCTGTCGGATGGACGCGTGATCGACGGCAGCCGCGGCGGCAACAGCGCACGATGGCTGAATCATGCGTGCGCGCCCAACTGCGAGACCATCGAAGATAATGGTCGCATCTTCATCCACACGCTCCGGCCGATCGACGCCGGCGAAGAACTGTTCATTGAATACCTGCTGTCGACTGACGATCCGCTCGATGACGACGTTCGGGCGCAGTACGCGTGCCGGTGCGCCGCGTCGGAGTGTCGCCAGTCGATGCTCGCGGACGCGGCGTGAACAGGGTGTCGCAGGAAGGGAGTCGCAGCAATATTCTGAAAAGCGGCCGCGCTATGAAGGTGGAGAATGATCTGGTCCCCGGAAAGTGGACGCCATAAGGTCGATCTGGGTTATCCATTTAACCGGAGTTGAGCGTAGACTGGGGCAATGGAACGTCCTCATGCCAGCACCCACTATCCTAAGTCCCTTGGGGAGTTTCAGGCTTGGTTCCCGACTGATGCAGACTGCCTGGACTATCTGGAATGGCTGCGATGGCCTTGCGGCTTCGTCTGTCCGTCCTGTGGTCATCCGGGAGGATGGCGGCTTGGGGACGGCAGGTTCACGTGTACTGCATGCGGTAGCCGCACATCAGTGATGGCAGGCACCGTCTTTGACCGGACCCGTACTCCCCTTACGGTATGGTTTTCGGTCTGTTGGCATTTTGCCACCGGCAAAGACGGGATCTCGGCGCTGAGTTTGAAGCGGACCCTCGAGATCGGCTCCTACCAGACAGTGTGGGCTATCCTTCATCGCCTGCGGTCTGTGCTGATTCGCCCTGATCGGGAGCGCCTTTGCGGGACGGTGGAGGTGGACGAAACCTACATCGGAGGCAAAGAATCCGGACTTTCGGAGGGCCGTGCCAAAGGGAAGAAGATCCTGACGTGTATCGCGATCGAGATCGCGGAGCCGAAGGGATTCGGGCGCTGTCGAATGGCGCCCGTGGCGGATGCCTCCTCAGAATCGCTTCGCTGCTTCGTGTTGGATAACGTCGAGCCGGGGGCGACGGTCATCACCGATGCCTGGCAGGGTTACCGGTGGCTGGAGAAGAATGGTTACATCCATGACCGCCGTAGCCAGCGGGCCGCGTCGGCGCGGGGCGAGGACCCCAAAGAACTTCTGCCAGGTGTGCATCGAATAGCGTCCCTTGCAAAACGTTGGCTCCTGGGCACCCACCAGGGAGCGGTGGATTCTGCACACTTGCCCAGTTACCTGGACGAGTTCGTGTTCCGTTTCAACCGCCGCCGCTCACGTAGCCGAGGGATGCTGTTCTACCGGATCCTGGAGCTTGCTGTCGCCCATGGACCGGTTCGTTACCAAGACCTTGTTATGAGCCAGAGGCCAAAGGCTGCTCCTCCCAAGCCGCCGAGGCAACGCGGACATCCGCCCAGCCTGGAGCGACCTTCGCCGAGCCGCCCGTGGAGGCAAAACGCTAACTCCGGTTAAATGGACATCCCATAGGTCGATAATCAGCCTTGTGGAGAAAGCGATGAAATCAGTACCGAGACGGAAGTACACGGAGGAGTTTCGCGCGGCGGCGGTCGAGCGGGTAGTGGGCCGGCGTGGATTGCGGGAGGTTGCGCGAAGTCTGGAGATGTCGGACAAGACGCTCGCGCACCTGTTTGCAAGGCTCTTGCGGATCTGAACCGGCGGCTCGATTCAACCAGCGGGAGGGCTCTTGCACGGGCCAGTCGATCCACGGCTCCGCAGCGTCGCCCCCGGGGCGTCGTCGAATCTTTGCCCCTGTTTTCGTAAGTGAGGGGCGACGCGGCAATACGGCCGGCCGCCTCAGTGGGATCTGGGCTGCGACACCTCGCGGAACCCGGCCATGCGAGCAGGAGGGGAGCTCGGCTAGGCCAGCGGGTCGGTGGCACCCGGTCAACTGTCTCAGCTGGACCCTTCGCTGCCGGTCGAGCCGTGGCGTTTCCAAGGACGGATATCAGAGCGGAACGGTCATTGCGTGCCGTCACTCAAGGACAAGTCATCGGCCATAGCCGACGGGCGATGATTAGAATCCCTGCGGCGGCCGCGCCTTGCTCGCGGACATTCACAAACCGGCGTCGACGAATGGCAGCTCTCACAGCCGGTGAATGAGTCGTCACGACCCAAGTCGGTCGGCCCCATGCCCGGTACCAAATGAGTGTTTTCGAAGTACAGCGGCCATTGACTGTGCAGAGGGCTGACACACGCTGCGCGAATATGCCCGGATCTGCGATCCGTCGTGATCGTCCCTCACCCGGGGCGTTAGCGACATGTGTTCACCGCGTCGGCATGCGAGGCGGGAATCGTGTATCGATTAGCCGCTCTCGCACTCCGGTTTTTATTTGAGGTCGACCGTGACGAAGCTTCGTGCGTGATTGCGCTGGATCAGCAACGCTGCCTTCTTGCCAGCCCTTGCCGCAAGCGACGCCAGTTCATCCTGGGACGCGACCAGCGTGCCGTTCAACGACAGCACGACATCGCCCGGCTTGATGCCGGCAGCGGCCGCTGTCCCCGACACGTCATCGACCATCAGACCTTGAGGAAGGTCCATGCTGCGCCGCTCCTGGTCGGTCAAAGAATGCATCGTGAGGCCAAGATGATCGAGCGCGTGAAACTGCCGCGAGCCTGCGTCAGAGCTTGGGCCTGCAACCCCGCCCGCACCTGCGTTCGCCTGTTGCGACGCTGGCCCGACATTCACCATCACCGTCATCGGCTTGTGATCGCGGATCAGCTTCAGTGGGACTTTCGTTCCGGTCTGCAACGCCGGGTTCTGTCCGGTCAGATCGGCCGCGTGGTCGATGGGCTTGTCGGCGAGTTGGACGATCACGTCGCCCGTTTTCAGATGGCTCGCCGCCGCCGAACTGCCTGGATCGACCGACGTCACCAGCGCACCCGCCGCGCGCGGCAGGCCGAATGCGCTCGCCAGATTCGTATCGACGTCCTCTACCTGAATGCCCAGATTGCTGCCTACACTGTTTTGCGCGCTTTGCTGGCTCTGCTGGGCTTCCTCACCTTGCAACTGCGAGCGCACCCTGTTCGCCATATTGATCGGGATCGCGAACGTCAGGCTCTGCAAGCGATCGCTATCGGCATACACCTGAACGTCGATGCCGACCACTTCACCCGCGCGGTTGAATACGGGGCCGCCCGAGTTGTCGGGGTTCAGCGACACGTCCGTCTGAAAGAACGGAAAGGTGCTGCCATCGGCGAGCGTGCGCGACGTCGCGCTGACGATGCCCGCCGTGACCGTGTTCTGATAGCTGTCTGGCGAACCGATCGTCAGCACCTGCTCGCCCACGCGCACGCGCGCCGAATCGCCGAGCTTGACGGTAGGCAGTTCCGTCGCGTCGATCTGGATCACGGCGATGTCGCTTTGCGTATCGACGACCACGATTTTTGCCTTGAACTCCCGCCGGTCGGTCAGACGCACGGTCACGTCATCCGACTGATCGACGACATGCGCCGTCGTCAGAATGAGACCGTTCGGGGTCACGATGAAGCCCGATCCGACGCCGGACATCGCGCGCGGCGTAGCGCCCTGGCCGTCTTGCGATTGTGGCAAGGCCTGCTTGAAGAACGAGAAGATGGGATCGTCACCGCCGACCGCTTCGGCGCTGGGACCGGAAGCGGGCGTCGCGCTCGCGGTCGCGCTCGCGGGCGCATTCACCGGCACTGTCGCGCGGATATTCACAACCGCTGGCCCATAGCGCTCGACGACCGCCGGAAAGTCGATTGGTGCGGCCGTGCTGGCGGTTGCAGCGCTCTTTTCCCTCGCTGGCGCGGTGGTTGGCGCCGATGGCGGCGCTGATGCAGGAGCCACTCCCGAAGCGGCTGCCAGAGAAGTGGCGACTGCGGCTGCGTCCGCACACGAACAACCGGTCAGACATGCCGTTGTCACGGCGGCGCAAAACCAGAGGCTAGACAGGGTTGAGTGGGTCGATTGGCTAAGGTTAAGCACAGCGCACCTCCATTATGCCTTGCACTGTGAAGAAACTATTTCGCGCGTGAGATAGCGCCGACTGTTCCCAGTGCCCAGTGCGCCCGCGCGTAGGATGCGATCGACCCGTTATATGGTCTTTGATGGATCGAACCAAGACGGAGAGTATGATCCCCCAGCTCGAGATTCGACTGCCGCATGTTCGCCAGCAATAGACAACCCGGACGCCAACGGTTGGCTCTCTCTTCCCTTTTATTTATAGGGAAGCGGCGAGCAAATTGCAGCGAGTACAAATCCTGGCGCGCGTCAAAGGGTTGTCGTCGGCGCGCGTTTCATGCGGCGGTGCGAAAAGCGCCGACGATCCATTCCTGCGCATGGGTAAAGCGCGTCGTCGCCGGCCGCTTCTGACTGGTCGGCCCCGCGCTCGCCGCTGATGCGCAGTACCCTTTGTCGATGACAAGGCGCTGAGAGCGCGCTACGGCGAGAACTACACGCGCCTTGCCTCGATCAAGCCGAAGTACGATCCCAACAACCTGTTGCGAGTCAACCAGAACATTAAACCGAAAGCGTGAAATCTACGCGCGCGGCCTCGCGCGCCCGCGCTGCGTGGTGGTGTTCAGCGCGAACACGCTGCCGACATTGCCGTCGTCGTTGCTGGGTGACTTGCTTGTGTCGCGCACGTTTGAAGAGCGTCCACGTCGCGCCGAACCTGATCAGCGCGACGCGTGAATCAAATCGGGGCTAACCGAACTCCGCGGGGTTCACGTTCCCCGCACTCGAGGTTCATGGACCTCTTCGGTGCGTGCAAGCTACGCTAAACAGTTCGCGAAAGTCCGCTTCGGAGCGATCCTAAGCTGGTACCTCGATGTCCGTTCCTGGCCCGGGTACGGACGAACCCAATCGCCCCCGTCGGCGATCAAGTGACGCCAGTGCACCGTTGCCGAGCGGCCCGGTCAACGTAATTGTGCGGCGCGCTGACCGTGCCTTTGCAACCTATACGGAAGGGCGTAACCTCGTATGAACGGAGGCAGCCGCGCTATGCCGAGCGACGAGCCCAGATCTTCGTCGCTACGTAGCCACCTTCCCTTAAGGCTTAAGGTGCGGAAGAGGTCGTCATGCCTGATACCGAGGTGTACAAATTTCAATACGCGCGTCGACAGGGACTGCAGCGTACCTATGATGTAGTTCTGAATATTTGTCGGCTCGAATCCGGCGTATGTTCTTACGCGGCATGGGTCCATTTCGCCGGCGCATTCAAAGGGAACGGACTGATTTTCCCACTGATTGCAAAAACTACGGAGGAAGCGGCGGTTGAAGCGCGAGGACGTATTGAAAACGACATCGAAGACCTCGCCGGCATCGCTGAATAACCTTGCATTTGTTGTCTGGAGTTGGCCATGGAAGAGCAACAGGTGCACCGGGGCTACATTATCACGGTCAGCGCGCGAGAGGACTACGACGGCGGGTCGACTGTTACGTTGCTGGTGGAGCAGCTGTCGCGGCGTGGCGAAATCGACCGCAAGGGCGGCCGCATACCTGAGCCGGAGCACTACCGCTCATTGCTCAGCGTAGCGGCCGCAGTCAGCGACGCGATAGACCTCGCCAGGCGCGCGATCGATGCCCAGATTGGCGGATCTCCGCGCGAACATTAGCCTCGTACCCGTCCACCCGTTGCCGGGCAAGCGGCGGCAGGCGCCGTATCCTCGAGCAGACCACCACACGCACATCAAAATCACATCAAGTGGACAGTGCAGTCGCTTCAGCACCTGGGCGACGCCAGGGGCAACGTCCTGCGCGGTCTTCGTCGTCCTGGCCATCGGGGTCGTCAGCATTTTCCGGCCACCGGACCTTACCTTAACGCCTTGTTGCGACAGAGCGATCCGTAATACCAGCCGTATTCGACGTGGCGATTGCGCGCGCATTCCGGCTGGACTTTACTGCAAGGTGCCCCATCGCCCGACCGCCGGCTCGGCCGAAGCCCACTTCCAACCGTCCTGATCCTTACAGATCGAAGCGACGAACCAGTCAGCGGGCGCACCGGGCTTCTCGCCAGCAATGACCGAAAATGCAAACTCGCGACAGGTCGCCAGCGCGCTGTCGAACTCGCGCAGCACGCGGACCTCGCCGTGACCATTTTCGAGCGGCAGCACGTGTTTGACCCGCCACGGCTTCGTTTCGCCGACCGGCAATTCACCCGCGGTGGCCGCGATCGCCATCTGCTGGTCGCCGTGCAGCGACTTCATCACGCGCCTGACGGCTTCGTCGGCGGCGGCCTGCACCGCGATGCCCACGCCGATGCCGATGGCAGGATTGCTGGTGACGGCGCCCGTCGATACCGCGGCGACCGCACCGGCCACCGCGCCGATCGACGCGCAGCCACTCATCATTACCGTCAAGCTCGCCACAACGCCGGCCGCAAGCATCGCATCAAGGCGGTGCTTCATTGCAGCGCACCCCAGCGTGCCGTGGCCGGTTCCGCCGAGGCCCATTTCCAGTCATCGCCATCACGGCACACCGCAGCGACGTAGAACGAACTGGTCGCGGGCTGATCCTTCTTCGCATCGGTATCGACGGAAAAGACAATTTCCTTGCAGTCGAGCATGCCGGTACTGATCACCCGGCTTACAGTCACGCGGCCTTGTTCGTCTGGCTCGATCGGTACGCTGTGCCTGGTGAACCAGGGTGCCACGGCGCCGACCGCGAGCGGTCCCGCCGCGGTCGCAATCTGCGCCTGCGTATACGCGTGCATCACGCGTTCCGAGTACTGCACGCCGGCTCGGGCAGCGGCCACTGCGCCGAGGCCGATGCCGGTGGCAACGGCCGCGTTGTTGGTCACCGTGCCGGCGATGGCCGCCCCGGCGATACCGGCACCCGCAGTGGCGCCTTCACTGTAAAGTGAACTGCAGCCAGTCAGACCCGTACTGACGGCTGCCAACGCGAGACAGGTCGCCAGCGCGACAACGTTCAGGCAATGCCGCCAATTCGCGCTCTGCATGATCCTTTTCCTCGCTCCGGATGGCTTGTCCCGATCGATGCAGTAGCCGATTGCGCGAAAGCTGGCAGACGCATCGCAAGAGCGGCGCATTCCACATTTTGACGCGAGTGGATTGGTGAAACCAGCGAAATTCGCAGGAGCGGCGCGCAGCGGTGATTTGCGGGATGGCGCGCGATGCCTGCTGGCTCACACCGCCTGACTGTCCAAGCTCGATGTCCCTTTCCAGGGCGACAATCAAGATTGTCGAGTCCTCAGGCACAGCCGGTGCGTGCTGTCTGTCGAATCTCATTGAGGGTGCGCCACTTGATGAACACCATCGGGCATTTGCCGCCCGTCCCCTTGCGCGAAACAACGCCACCGGGAACTGGATCACCGCGACGCGTTCTTTTATTTGCGCCGACTGACTGTCAAGCAAGACAACGCGCGCCTGGTCGATACGTTCCATAAGGTCGAGTTCCGGCCGGTTGACCGAAAGGGTGGACCGAAGTTCGCATATGTCGCGGCATCATCGCGGTGATCGATTCGATCGCTAAAACCACGTTGACACCCTGTCAGCGACGTCCCGGCCGTTGTATGCTTAGCCCGAATAGGAGAGGCCATGACTCAAAAGGCGCGAGAGCTTTACAGGAGCGCGAACGGAGACCGTTGGTCGCTCGTCCACGAATACGACTCTGGCCGGATTTTCGTCCGACATGAGCCAAACCTCTCGTCAGGTGGCCGGCCGTCCGACATCTCAATTGGCGACTTCCTTGTTCGAAATGGCAAAGGTCCGGAGCATACCGAACTGCTGCGCCTGATCGGGACATTGGTGGAGACGCCAGCCGATAACTAGCGCTTACCGAGGACGAGGCGCTCTCGAATGGCGATTCGCGGCCATGCGTCAAGAAGTCGTCCATTAGGCAGTCTTCAGATCGTGAGATAACCTGTGTGCGGAAGCTAACGCCGAATCTATGAACGTGGTTGCACGCCTCCCGCCATAGTCCAGCGCTTCACGCAGACATGAACGCCACCGGCTCCTGGAAGCTTGCGATGGTGTCTGCCCGCAGCGCCTCCATTCGAATGGACCATCCCACTGTGCAACGGCGTTCTGTTCCGTTAAACGACGCACACTCTCGGCCACCGTGAGCAAAATGCCGAATCCGCATACGGCAAACAGAAGCAAAAGCGGGTCAGCATAGTCTTCCTCTCTTTTGCACCAGTTGTAGAAACGCTGCCGAAACGGCCATTCCCGAAGCGCACATTGGCGCAGCGAGGAGCTCTCGCGCCTCGCCTCCCTGGCGTCCCTGTCGTAGCGCATGCCCTGAAACGTGGCCTGCCTTAGCTCACTCGCGCGCGCCCATTCGGGAAGCGCCACCTCCGCGATCACCATATGGGCTGTCTGCGGGCTCGCGCGACGGCGGACGTGTCTCGGAAAGTCCGGGCGCCCGTGATCAGCAGCCTTTAACTGCATGAGTGAGGCGACAACTTGCTTGACGCGCCGCAACGCGACGAACACGATTGCGCTCGAATGTCCGTTGCCAAGACGCAGCCGTTCGCGCAGCCGACGTTCGAATGTCCGCGGGAATGCGAGGACCAATGACTGCATATGTCCGACAGTATGGGTTCAGTATCCAACCGCGTAAGCCGACGGTCGGATGCACTCGGTCGGGCAGTGGCTGTTTTGCGGCCTCGTAGCCCACCGAGTGCATCCGGCCATGTTGCGTCATTCGCGCGCACCGTTTCCGAGCGGCGAATCTCAAAGATTTAGCCAGCGAAATGGCGCTCTAAAAGTCTGTAGTTGCTAGATCACTTTCTATAGGCAGGAATACCGGGTAGCAATTACCGGGATGAGAAGAACTCTTTTGGTCTATCGCTCCGTCCTGACTCGAAACGGGGTCGCATAAGCTATTGATTTTTTTGGAAGAATGCCGGCGGAGGCGTGGTTCCTGTGACCGTGGTTGAGCTTACGGGTCATCGAGTAAATATTGCGCGTCCCGTTTTCAGTTCGACGTTTCTTCTCGTTTTAGAGGTGTGTAATATGGGTAGTCTCAGTATTGGCCATTGTTGCTCTTGTTTTCGGTACCAAAAAGCTTCGGACAGCCGGTGCGGACCTTGGCGGTGCCGTTAAGTCCTTCAAGAAAGGTATGGGCGATTCGGCAGCACCGGCCACCGACGCAAGTGCGATTCCGGCGACAATCGATGTCCACGCGAAAGATGTGATCGCGAGATAAGCAGGAAAAAGGGCGCACGGGTCGCTCTACTATCAACCCCGTCGCATGACTCCCATAATTGAAACTGCCCCGGCAACTTATGGTGAGCAGAAGTCGTTAGCGCCTGACTCGGCAGGAGAGAGACGCCTGTGGATGTATCGTTCCTCATTGACCCGATTCACAAAACCGTCACTAGCGCGCAGGATGGCTATTCCCGTGCGGGTGAACTTATCGGCACAGATTTGACGGATATTGCAACGCTGTGGGGCGACGCTGCCGACTCGGATACCTCGGTCCAGGTGATCGTCGCGGACGACAGCCTTCTGAACAACACTATCCGGCGAGGATTTTTCAAGGTTACGCTCGAGCTCGAGAACGTAAGGCTGGAACGGGTGTTTGCTGGAAAAGCAGTACTCAACGCGTATGGCAGCCCGCGTGCCGACATCAAAGAGCAAGTCAAAACGCTCAAGGCCATCCGCGAGCGCGTCAGCTTTATCGGCGCTGAAGACGCGTTTCATTGGTTCGAGGAAAACACTGGCGGCTCACCATTTTCATTGGAGGACTAAAGCGAGTCTGCGCTCGGCCCGAGACTTGGAGGCCCTTGTTTTATTAGGTATCCTGAAGAAGAGAACGTTTTCAGCGGATCGCGCGGATGTGTGCGAAAAAGTCAGCGTGGCCCATGACACAATTCCGTTTCCTTGCAAACTTCGCAGCGGAGTTCCGCAAGCCAATGTAGCTTCGTCATCAATAGCGGTCGTCGAGTTGTGTTGGACTCGAACGTCAGGAACGGATCGAATTGAGCCGGACATGTCGGAGCGGGTTCGGCCATGTCTAGTCATTAGGCTCGATCACGAACAACAGCGCGCTAGATGTTCACTGTGCCGTAGACGCGGACCAGGCAAAGGGAGGCCGCGCACCCGGCGGACAGTGATGAGATGAACGCGGTTTGGTTTGGCGTTGTACAGCAGTTCGACTGGCAGCATACGCTAAGGGTTGTCTTCCCTTCGAGTGTGATCAGCTCAATCGTGACGGTCGCCTGGAATTCCCACAGGGATTGGCGCGACTATCGTCGGGAACGTCGCGTTGTTGCGCTGGAGGTGGCGTACTCGCTGGAAAAATACGCCCGCACCTGCCGCGCCATGATGCACAAGGCGGATTGGGCATCGGACGAGGCGATTCGCACGAATAGCAGTCAGCCGGTGCATGAGGTTGATGTGCCCGATTTCACGTATCCCACGGTCGAATGGAAATGGCTACATCCAAAAATGAGGTGCTTTCTACGAGACGGGCGCTAACACTGGCGCGCTTGATACGACGGAAGCATGGCGCAGCACAGTGGAATTCTGACACGGGAGACGGTACTCTTAAACGGGAGCTCGATGAACGCTTTGCCGCGAGCGAAAGCCGTCGCTAACCCACGTGACACATGAGAGATTAACGTAGCGTAATTTCAGGCGTGCCTGTCGCCACAAGCCCGACCGGCACGACTTCCCCTAAATCCGCGTGCCGAGCCCGCTCATGAAGACGCGCGAGTATATGAGGCATGCAAATTGCACCAATTCCAATAGCCGGTCGAAGTGCAACAGGCCCGCACGTCGCGTGCATTCCGTTCACCGAAAGCCGGGGTTACAGCCAGGCCAGGAGGAATCTGCGATGAAACTAACTGCGAGACATCTTGTAATTGCGGCGTCGGTCGTGCTGCTGGCTATGGGCGCATCTGGATGCAAGCGGGCGGACAACAGTAGCGAGACGAGCGGCGCGGCGGCGGGCAGTAGCGGCACGATGGCTAATCCCGCAGCGACCGGAGCGATGGGCGCAAGCGGTCCGGCGGCAGCATCGGGCGCCAAGTAACCGAAAACACGATAGCCCGCACATGGTGCCCGCAAGTGAGCGGGCATCAAATTGATGGAGGAAGCCAGCAGGAGTGAGACCTCAGGAACATCGCAGCTCCCAATGAGGCTGTACTGAGGAAATTCATCATGGAGTCTACGGTCCACTATCAGGTCAATATCTGCGGTGGGGATCTCCAGCACGTCAGGGACTGTTTCAACGACTGGAAGCGCCAACCGCTTGTTTATCGGGCTGTGGTGCAAACTGGGTAGGCGGGCGAGAAATCGCCCATGCTTCGGAGACCTCAACGAGCTGAAAGAAGCGCCATCCAAATCGAGGGCGAAGTGGTATTTTTGAGGTGCATGCTGGTGAGATCGAACTGGCCTTTGCGAATGCGATGCATCAGTTCGATGCCGGAGAGGATAACGGCGGCGCTGTGGAACCGCTTGAACCCGAGCATCACGTTCACCCGCGATTTGATGTGGCGGTGATCCTGCTCAATGAGGTTATTCAGGCACTTCGAGGATCGCAATTTCGTTCGCCTGGGTAGCGACTCGTCGGTCTTCATCTCGCGGACCGCCCGATGAGATGCCGCGTAGCCGTCCAGCGTAATCGTCTGAGGCGCGCGTCCCAGTTCGAGTCCGTCGAGGACTGAATTAATAACGATCTGATCTTGCAGGCGAAATGTACCAAGACCGAAGGAAGGAATGCTGGTCATTTGTGCTCCTACATGTGGACAATATGGTCCTTACAGACCTTTATCGAGTGGGAACGCTTGATTATGCGGCCGGTTGTCGTTGCAGACATGGCACACTATGGTCGGGGTTGTTGCACGGCGTTGTGGCTGAGTTCGATGGAACGACAGGTTCGTGACAGGGCAGTCGGACTGTGTCGGGCCGATTGCTCGTCGTCACGGTGGTTCGACGGAGGTCTGAGACCTCCGCCGAGCCAATTTTCCTCAAAGCTCACGCATCGTCGGGGTAGCGGGGGCCTGAGCTCCTTTCGTATTTTCGCCAACGCGCTTGTGCAATCCGTGATGACGGCCATAAAGATAAAGGAGAACGCCGGCGGCCGTTGCTGTCAGGACGACGCAGACAAGACCGGATTCGTAATGGCCCGTCATGTCCTTCAGCCAACCCATCAAAGTCGGAGCGGTGATGCCGGCCACTCCGCCCATACCATTGATCACCGCAATGCCCATCGCAGCGATAGCGCCATTGAGCATCCGATTCGGTAGCGTCCAGAAGATTGGCAGAAAGGCAAAAATCCCTCCAAGCGTCAGACAGAGACCGATCAAGCCTGACACAGCGTTGCTGGTGACCAGATAAAGGACGCTGCCGAGCAACGCGACACCGAGGGCGGCGAGTGCATGATAAAGGCGCTCGCCGGTTCGATCGGAACTTCTGCCCCAAAGAAGCATCAGCACACCTCCAGTTGCGAAGGGAGCACTCGCGAGCATCGAGGCAACGGGCCCGCTAACACCAAAAGTCTGAATGATTTTCGGCAGAAAGAAGATCAGGCCGAACGGCAGGCAGGAGGCACCGAAGAAGATGAGCGCAAACACAATGACTCGGGGATCGACTAGTGCTGCCATCGAAAACGTCACCTCCGACTGTGCGCCGTGTTCTGATTCCAATTTTGCTGCGAGCCAGTCGCGTTCGTCGTTCGTGAGCCACGGCGCTTCTTCGATACGAGCCGGGAGTACCCAAATCACGAACAGGGCGAGAACCGAGGCGGGTAGTCCCTCAACGATGAAGACCCACTGCCAACCTGCAAGGCCGAGTACCCCATTCATTTCGAGCAACCAGCCCGAAATCTGTCCGCCGAGAGTCGCGGAAATGGGGTTGCAGACGAGGAGGAGGCTCAGTACTCTCCCCCGATACTGCTCGGGGAACCAGTTCCCGGCGATGTAGAGGATACCGGGGATGAAGCCCGCTTCGGCCGCTCCGAGCAGTAGGCGCAGGACATAAAAGCTGGTAGGTCCCCTGGTGAGTGCAAGGGAGGCACACAGAAGTCCCCATGCAAACATCGCAAGCGCAATCCACCGTTTTGCTCCGACCTTCAGGAGCATTATGTTGGCCGGTACTCCCAACAGCAGATAGGACAGGAAGAAGATCCCGGAACCAAATCCAAACTGTGTGTTCGTGAGTCCGAGGTCCCGCGTCATTTCAACGCCCGCGAAAGCGACGTTTAACTGGCTAAACGCCTGAAATACGGCGCCAATTCCCAGGACTGGAACTACGCGGCGCATTAGCTTGCGCATTGTGCTGTCTTCGATCGTCATTGCTTATCTCCTCCAAGAGCTGTCGCTCTAGTGATGTGGGTTATCTTTCGCACCTACGCGGCGCACGCCGATGCCAATTACCTTGATCTTGTTTCCAGGATGCAGCGGATCGGGGCCCCAGATAGCTTGATACGTATCGATGCAGCGCCCACTCATCTGCAAGGCACCTGCGGCGACGCCCAATAAGCACCACCACAGGAGAATGATGATCAGCATCCAGCGCGGCGCATCAGCTACGAAGAGCCCTATGACGATTGCTGACGCGGCGATAAGTAGCGCAAGGACGCCACCGAACTTGTGCACATACTCAAAAACGATCCGCCGACGGGTCATGTCATAGTGATCTCCGCGGTAGCTGCCTTCCGCCGCAAGTTCACCGGTTGGTCCGCCCTTGGTGCCTCGCAGTACGCCGGACGCAATTTGCGTCGCTGCTAGCAACATCGTGGCCCAGCCGAGCAATCCGTGAATATGAGCGATAGCGGTCGCTTGCCGGGCGTATTGGATGACAATCACGAGCGCGCAAACGGCAATAAACGTCCCGACGTATTGGAGCCGGCGATGCCAGCGCCACCAAAATTTGTTGTCGAGCTCCTCGGGCCAGACCTGTCGTGGGGTGATCTTGAAGTACCGGGCGATGAGTACTCCCAACGGTATCAAGATTCCCCACGCCAGCACCATTCCTCGTCCGTGCCAGGCAGCCCACATTGGCAGATGATGCTCGCCGGCCCCGCTTAGCGGGGCCATCAGCCAAGTGACTAGGGAAAATTCTTCAGCGCTCACGTTGCTTCCGATTTAGAGGCGTTTCCGGTCGGGTTCCAGCGGTCGAATGGCATTCAGTCCACTTGAGAAATCATCGTTCCATTTCGCGATGTGAACGGTCACATCGTAGTTTGCACACCCCCGGCATACAACCCGTGAAAACCTCTAGTCCGTTGTCTTGAGCCGTTTTTGCCTATTGCTGGATGGAATCGAAAATTTGGTCAGCGATGTGCGCGTCATATCGCCGCTCAACGCAGTGGCGCAGGCACACCGAAACGCGGCCGGCTCCGGAATCCGAAGCGACGGTGCGCTGTGCTAATGGCAGGCTACACGAGGGCAGTGAGTAGCGGTCTTTGCCCGACATAGGCCTCAAGGTTTCCGAGGACGATGTCTGCCATTCGCGTTCTGGTCTCTACGGTCGCGCTTGCAACGTGTGGGGTGAGAACAACCCCAGGATGCTTAAGCAGCGCTTCCGGAATGTTCGGCTCGTGCTCAAACACGTCGAGCGCCGCGCCAGCAATGGTCCCTGCATTGAGCGCCTCAATCAGCACCTGCTCGTCGACCAGAGAACCGCGCGCAACGTTTACGAGATAACCACTGTTACCTAGCGCCGAATACGTATCGGCTTTGATCAGATGGCGCGTCGACGCATTTGCGGAGCTCGCCAGGAGCAGAACGTCACTTGCCCGGGCGAGCGAATTGAGGTCGGCATGGAACTCGTATGGCACGTCTTTCCGCTCAATGTCCGTATAGCAAATCGGCCCAAAGGCCTTCAGACGAGAAGCGATGGCTGTTCCGATTCTGCCGAGGCCGACGATTCCGAAGCGACGCCCGGTGACCTTCCGCGCGAGCCGAACGTCTCCGTTTGGCCATTCTCCAGCGCATACGTGAGCGTGAGCTGCCGGGATTTCGCGAAGGAGGGAGATGATCAGGCCGACGGCGAGATCCGCGACATCGTCCGTTAATACATCAGGAGTATTTGTAACATGAACACCGCGTTCTTTTGCCAGGTTCAGGTCCACTTTGTCGAAGCCGACCCCATTGATAGCTACGATGCCCAACGATGGGAGTCTGAGCATCAGGTCACTGGGGCAGCCGATGTGCCCACCAGTCGCCACCGCGCGCACGCGCGCAGCATTCTCTTCCAGCCATTGGTTCTGTGCCTGATCGTCCAATTCGAACCAGCGCACGATTTGAAGATGCTTGTTCAGCCCGGCCTCGAGGTATTCAGAGAAAGGGCACAGCTGAAGCGTGAGAGTCTTGCTTTCGCTCATGTTATTCACGGTTAGATGACGGAGAGAATGCCGCCGTCGACATAGAGGGTTTGCCCGTTTACGAAGTTAGATGCGGGCGACGCAAGGAAGACGGCTGCACCGTGGAGGTCCTCAAGCTTTCCCCACCGGCGTGCAGGCGTGCGCTTCTTGAGCCATTCGTCGAAGACGGGATCTTCATACAGAGCCTTGTTCAGTGGCGTCGCGAAGTAACCAGGACCGATCGCGTTGATCTGCAGGCCGTACTGTGCCCAGTCAGCGCACATGCCTTTCGTCAGATTCTTTACCGCGCCCTTGGAGGCGGTGTATGGAGCAATGCCGGGCCGGGCAAGCTCACACTGGACGCTGCCGATGTTGATGATCTTCCCGTGCTTGCGGGCAATCATGTGCCTCGCGACCGCCTTGCTCACAAGATAGACGCTGTCGAGATTGGTGCTCATCAATTCGCGCCAATCGTTGTCGTCGAAGTCTTCAAGTGGCTTTCGGCGCTGAATACCTGCGTTGTTGACGAGAATGTCAATTGGCCCTTTTTCCTCGACTTTGTCGATGGCCTGCTTGATGCTTGCGGCGTCCGTGACGTCAAATGAAGCTGTATCGACCTGTCGTCCAAGCTCACGAAGCTGGTCGGCGGCTGTATTCAATGCTTCCACCGACCGGCCATTCAAAACCACTTGGGCGCCCGCTGCCGAGAGTGCGTCTGCGATTGCAAAGCCAATACCTCTTGATGCGCCTGTTATCAGCGCGGTCTTCCCGCTCAGATCAAAAAGTCCTTGATGTGTCACTTATATCTCTCCATGGATGCTGAAATTTCACCTTGACTCCCATGAGTGTGTTTGTATCATGTGACCGATCACATAGCAAATAGGATTTCGCAAAATGGCCGCAAATCCTTGTTGGATAGGCTTAGGGGAAAACCCGCACAGTCCTATTGCGGACTCTGAGCTACTATTATGTGCACGGTCCCATGAAATGATGTCTTGGACTTGGGGGGTGCCACGTACGCGACTTACCCCTGTGCGCGAGCCGCGCGCAGACTCTGACTGAAAGAGGTTTCGAATATGTGCAGCAATCATGGCCACGCTCCCTCGGCTGGGAGCGGCGAGGGGAAGGAAAACTGGGGGCGGTGGGGGCGCGATGACGAACGTGGCGCTGCGAACTTCGCGACGGCTGAGAAGTTGGCTGCTGCGGCTCAGTTGGTTCGCACTGGTCGCGCGTACAGTCTTGCGCTTCCGCTGCAGCCCAAGGGGCTCCCGGTTAATCCGGAGCGTGGCGTGCCAGTGCATCTGATGTCGATCGACGCTGGCGACTTCGCGGCTGGATTCGAAATCGAAGGTGGTTTTTGTACGGCTGACGACTATTTCGCCATGCATACGCAAACCGGGACGCACATTGACGGTCTTGGGCATGTTTGGTACGACGAGGCGCTTTTCAACGGGTTTCCCGCCAGTAGCGTTCGCAGTAACGGCGCTGCCAGGCTTGGGATTGAGAAACTCAAGCACCTCACGGGGCGTGGCGTGCTGCTGGATGTTGCAGGCTATTTGGGCGTCGAGCATCTTGCGCCGACCCATGTGATTACGCCCGAAGAACTTGAAATGTGTGCGAAAAGCCAAGGTACAGAAGTTGGAGAGGGCGACATTCTGCTTGTCCGTACCGGCTGGTTGGGAACGTATAGGGACGACAATCCGCGCGCCTTCTGGAGTTCCAATCCTGGTTTGGGCATCGCCGCCGGAGAATGGGTCGGTGCGAAGCGCGTAGCGGGTATCGGGATGGACAATTTCGCAGTTGAGGTTCATCCGAGTGAAACAGGCTTTATTGGCCCTGTTCACAAGCGTCTCATCCGCGACTTTGGCTGCTTTTTGATGGAACTCGTTGTGTTGGACGAGTTGGCTCACGACAAGGTCTATGAGTTCCTATTCATGGCCGCGCCTCTACCGATCACCGGCGGCACCGGTAGCCCAATCAATCCGCTTGCCCTGTGTTGATCCATTTGTATTGCGACATTCTTGACGCATCGCTAACTGAACGTGAAAGGAATTAATTATGCTTGCTGCCGTGTGCCACGGAAAGAAAGATCTCCGGATTGAGGACGTGGAAGATCGTGTGCTTGCACCGAATGAGGTGCGCGCACGAGTTGCGTTCGGGGGAATTTGCGGGTCGGATATGCACTACTTCCATCGCGGTGCGGTGGGTGACTTCGCCGTTCGTGAACCATTGACTTTGGGGCACGAAATCTCCGGGGTTGTGGTTGAAGTCGGAGCGGACGTGAAGGGGCTCAAGCCGGGCACGAAGGCGGCTCTGGATCCTAGCCGCCCTTGCCTCGAATGCGAATATTGCCGCCAGGGTCGCATGAACCTTTGTTCGAATATGTATTTTCTGGGAAGTGCCGGGCGCTTTCCTCACGTGCAAGGTGGGTTTGCACAACACCTGGTGCTGCGCGAGGACCAAATTATTCCGGTGCCCGACAACACTGATCTTCTGGCGCTCTCTTGCGCCGAACCCTTGTCCGTCGGATTGCACGCGGTCGCTCGCGCTGGGAATCTGGTCGGGAAGCGAGTGATTGTCACTGGCTCTGGCCCGATCGGGCTCTTGACCATGCGCGCCGCAAAATACGCGGGAGCTGCAGAAATCGTAGCAACCGATGTCGAGGATCCTCCTCTTGAAGTCGCCCGCACGAAAATGGGTGCAGCGCGCGCAGTGAACATTGCACAAGACCCGGAAGGTCTTCAGCAATATGAGTCAGTCGGCGGGTATTTCGATGTTGCCTTCGAAGCGTCAGGTTCACCCGCCGCGCTGGCTTCACTGTTCAGGATGGTCCGTCGCGGCGGTCGAATTGTGCAATTGGGCATGCTTCCCCCGGGCGCCACGCCTATCCCCGTGAACATGCTGCAATCGCGCGAAATTGATCTGGTGGGTGCTTTCCGGGCCAACGGAGAGTTTCGCCTCGCGGTGGATCTGATTGTGTCCGGCGCCATTGACGTTTCGCCGATTCTGTCCGGAACGTACCCATTGGCTGACGCAACGACAGCTTTCGAACTCGCAGGCGACCGCACGAAGGTCGTCAAACTTCACCTGGAACTGAACTGAAAGGCAGTAGCATGATTACGAGAACGGCAATCTTCGAAGGCAAAATCAAGGATGGTTGCGAGGAGCGATTTTTTTCTGAAATCCAGACTCGCCTTGCACCGCTTTGGAAGCAGTTTCCGAATGCAAGTAACGTTCGGTTGCTTCGGATTGAAGAGGCTGACCAGGATGCAGCGCCAATCGTGATGATCCAGCAGATCGATTACCCGTCGATGGACGCGGTGAAAGCAGCACTGGAATCGCCAATTCGCACTCAGGCGCGCGCAGTGACCCTTGATATCCTGGAAATGTTTGAGGGCCGGTTCTATCACCTGATGAGCGATGGAAATTTTGTCGCAACTGAGCCGGGAGCCTAACCGTGGAAGGCGAGTTCGAAATCATCGACCCAGTGTTTCAGCGTTATGTACTGCACAATGCGAAACTAGAGAAACTAGCAACCGGCTTTCGTTGGACGGAAGGCCCCGTATGGTTCGCCGATGCCGGTGCACTGTTGTTCAGCGACATTCCGAACAACGCGATCATGCGTTGGATTGAAGGCGTTGGAGTTTCGGTATATCGCTCGCCCTCCAACTATGCGAACGGCAACACCCGTGACCGGGAAGGTCGGCTGATCACATGTTCTCACGGGCAGCGCGCCGTAGTTCGGACCGAACACGATGGTTCGCTGACCGTCCTTTGCGACCGGTACAATGGGAAGAGACTCAACTCGCCGAACGACGTTGTGGTCAAATCGGACGGAACAGTCTGGTTCTCGGATCCGCACTACGGAATCAAGATGGACTACGAGGGCGGTCGTGCAGAGCAGGAGTTGCCCTGCAATGTCTACCGGTTTGACCCGCACACCGGACGGCTGGACGTGATGGCCGATGATTTTGGTGGACCGAATGGCCTCGCTTTCTCGCCCGATGAAAGCCGCCTTTACATTGCTGATACTGGAGCATTCCACGACGACAACGCAGAGCGCCACATCAGGGTATTTGATCTGGAGGCCGAGGGGCGACTGAAGGGCGGGAACGTATTTCATACAGTATCTCCAGGCGCGGCCGACGGTTTTCGCTGCGACGAAGATGGCAATGTCTGGACGAGTGCCGCCGATGGTGTTCACTGCGTTTCGCCTGAAGGGCGCTTGCTTGGCAAAGTACGCGTTCCCGAGATGGTCGCCAACGTAACTTTCGGGGGGCGTGCGCGCAGTCGCCTGTTTATCTGCGCGTCGACATCACTGTATTCGATTTATTTAAACCGTAGGGGCGTACAAAAGCCATGAATTCCCGGATACCTTCCCGCGAACGCGATAAGGAAGACGACTTGCAGAGGAAACGGTCAAAGCCGCCCCAGCGCGCAACCATACGTGACGTTGCACGCCTGTCCGGCGTCTCGCGGATGACGGTATCGCGCGTTTTGAGTGAGCCAGATGTGGTGCTGCCGGCAACTCGGGAGCGGGTCGCGAAAGCGATCGCCGACCTTGGGTATGTGCCTGACAGGGCGGCCGGGAGTTTGGCAAGTCGGCGCACGGGGTTCATCGCCCTAATTCTGCCGACTTTAACCAATTCGAACTTCTCAATGGTTGCACATGGCTTGACAGAGATCCTTCGCGAGCGTGATTACGATCTCCTGATCGCCTATACCGACTATGACCTCGCGGAAGAGGAGCGTCAGCTTACCAACCTGCTTGCGCGCCGCCCCGAGGCGATTGTCCTCACCGGTGCTACGCATCGGCGATCGGCAGTGCTCTCGCTGCTGCGGGCAGACGTACCGGTAGTCGAAATTGCGGACCTGCCGAATCAACCGATCGAGCACGCGGTGGGTTTTTCAAACTATGAGGTAGGACGCACCGCAGCGCGGCATCTGATTTCGAAGGGTTTCAAGCGGATCGGTGCGATCGCGAGCAAGAACGACGGCGACATCTGTGACCATCGCGGTGAAGAACGGGTTTGCGGCTTCGAAGACGAACTGCGTCTGTCCGGCCTATCAACTGACCTTGTCCTGAGGAACGGTCGGGCTCCGGTGTCGTACGAACATGGTTCGACGGCGATTGGACTATTACTTGACCGCGCCCCCGACATCGAAGCCGTGTTTGCGGTCTCGGACCTTTCCGCAGTAGGCGTCGTAATGGAATGTCAGCGACGTGGGGTTGATGTACCGGGGCAGCTCTCGGTGATGGGGTTCGGTAATTTCGACATAGGTCGCGAGATCAATCCGCCTCTCACAACGATACATGTCGATTTCCATGCGTTGGGCCAGCGCGCCGGACGCCTTCTTCTGGAGCTTGTGGCCGGGACGGGCGAAGACGCATCGGAAATTATCGACGTCGGTCTGTCGGTAGTTGAAAGAGGATCTGTTCGGGAGGCGAATGTATGAAGGTCGCAGTTATCGGTGTAGGCGTCATGGGTTCTGCCATTGCGACGCGTTTAATTCAGACAGGCGCGGAAGTGACGGTTTTCGACGCCTTTGCGGGCAAGCTTGGGCCGCTCGTTTCAATCGGTGCCACCGCAGCCGAATCTGCAGCGACAGCGACGCGTAACGCAGATTTTGTGATTACCAGTCTTAATAGCGCTGCAATCGTTGAAAAGGCTGTCTTCGGGCCCAATGGGATCGCTGCGGAGGGAAGCACCGACAAGCTTCTCATAGATATGTCGAGCATTGATGCCGGGCGTACATCTGAAATGGCCGCCCGATTGCGGGAACAGAGCGGGATGGGTTGGGTAGACGCACCCCTCTCCGGTGGTGCTCCGGCTGCTCTTCAGGGTACGCTGACACTGATGGTCGGCGGCACAGAGCAAGACGTAAAGCACGCCGAGCCCCTACTCGCTCAGTTGGCCGCGCGCTTTACGCGCTTCGGCGAGGCCGGGGCTGGTCAGACGGTCAAGTTGATCAATCAGGTACTTTGCGCGGCCGGGTTCATGGCAGTTGCAGAAGCCGTGCGGTTTGCCGAACAGCACGGAGTTGACGCTTCCAAGATTCCGGGTGCCTTAGCGGGCGGTCGCGCCGACTCGCGGATTCTTCAGGAGTTCATGGGGAAGATGGCCGTTCGGGACTTCACGCCGACGGGACGAATTGACAACATGTTGAAGGACCTGGAGACAGTTCAGGCATCAGCCATGGCAAGGCGAATCCCGATGCCAGTGACCTCCGTGATCACCGACCTCCATCGCATGTTGGTTGCCGGAGGCTTTGGTGCTGCCGACAGCGCCGAATATATGCGTCTCTTCCGTCTAGGGAAGGACGAGGTATGAGCGGGGCACTCGTTGTCATGGGAGTGAGTGGATGCGGTAAGTCCACTCTCGCGAAAGCAATCGCTGTGGCGCTTGGATGGCATTTTATCGAGGGAGACGATTGTCATCCCGCATCGAATATCGCCAAGATGCGAGCGGGTATTCCGCTCTGCGACTCCGACCGGTGGCCATTCCTCGATTCTGTAGCCGCAACGCTGCGCCGATATGTCGATGTTGGGGCCGTGGCGTCGTGTTCGGCGCTTAGGCTTTCATATCGAGATCGAATCCGTGCCGAGTGCTGTCAGGTCCGCTTCGTTCTTCCAGTGGTGTCCCCAGATAGCCTGAAGGCTAGGATGGCATCGCGCGAAGGCCACTTCATGCCTGCATCCCTGCTCGAGAGTCAGATTGCCTCACTTGAGCTTCCCACGGCCACAGAGCAGGCAATCTATGTGGATGGCACGGCGTCAACTGCCGAACAGGTGCGTCAGGCTCTGTCAGCTTTAGGTCCGAACGCTCGCGCAAAGGGTGGCACGAGCTCAGTTCCTCACCGGTCGGCAGGATCGGGCGCAGTCTAACGAATCTAGCTTCGAAGCGTTAAAAAGCCCTCCGGTGTGACCGTTCACATCTATCGCGAATGGGGGTAGTATTGATATCAGCGCTGATAATGTCGGCCTCGCAATGAGGAGACAAAGCATGTGCGACATGGCGGCAAGCGCTCAGCTCCTCACCGGCCGGCAGGGACCAGGCGTAGCCTGACGAATCTGGCGTGAAAAAACGTCAAAAAATTATGATGTGACCGTTCACATCGTCCTCAAATCCGAGTAGTATGGTCTTAGCGCTGACACGATGTCGGCGTCGCAATCAGGAGACAAGCATGAGCGAATCGGTAACGACTTCAGAAATTCATCTGGCCAAACCCCATCCGCAAGGTTCCGTCGTAGTCGTCACTGGTGCCGGAAGCGGCATCGGGCAGGCGACAGCAGTCCTCGCAGCGCGCCGAGGCTATCGAGTTGCCGCGTGGGATTTGAATCCGGACGGTATCCAGAAAACCATTGAGGCAGCAGGGGAGTTCGGTGCATCCATCACTGCAGTCAGCGGTGACGTGACGAACTCGAGTGCAATCGACGCGGCCATGAAGAAAAGCGCAGAGCTTGGGCCGCTCGTGGGGCTGGTGAATAACGCCGGACCTGTCGCAATCGGACGTGATCCGCAGTTCGCTGACACCGTGAAAGACGCCATCGGTAGCGTAGAGATGGTTACCGCGGCCTTTATGCAAAGCAATCCTGCAGAAGGCGCAGCGGTGGTCAACATCGCTTCGGTCGTTGGTCCAATCTTTGGTGGCGGGGCTGCATGGTATTGCGCGGCGAAGGCCGGCATTGTCGGCTATACAAAGTATATGGCTGCTATTCACGGCGGTCGCGTACGATTCAACTGCGTCGCCCCCGGCGGTCCAGTGCGCACCCCTCGCAATTCGAAGTTCATCGATGAAGGTGTCTTCAGCAAGCATCTTGAAAAGAATCCAATGCGCCGGCCCGGTCGGCCCGATGAGCTCGCAAGTGGGATCGTGTTTCTGCTAACGCCTGCAGCAAGCTACATCAACGGTGTTCTCCTGCCCATCGACGGTGGTCTCTCCATCGTGGAGTAAGCGTGCGCGGGGCTTGACTGCTTAAGCCCCTGCCGGCCCATAGGGCTGTATCCGCCGCGCGTCCCAGCCGGCAAGAATTCAATCCTTGAGGATGTTATCGAATGAGCGCTAACACCGTTTCCCCGAGCGAGCTTCAGGCACTCCAACACGAAATTTTTCGGTTGAATGCGGTGCGAGAAATCCAGAATTTGATGGGTGCCTATACCGTCAACCATCTTCCGAAGAACATGCATGACCACATCGAGCTGTTTGCGATGAACATGCCCGATGTGTCTGTCGAGGTCGGCGACCGTGGTGTATACGTCGGTCCTGACGCACTGCGCACATTGTTCGGCAAGCAGTTCTCGATGGACCTGAAGGGCAATATGCTCATTCATTATCTTGCCACGCCGATGATTGAGGTGGCAGCCGATGGCAAGACGGCGAAAGGCGTCTGGCGATCGCCCGGTATTGAGGCCGTGAGGTATGAAGAGGGGAAAAACCCTGTTCCTCTCTGGTCGTTCGGTTCGTATGCATGTGATTTCATTTACGTGGATGGTAAATGGAAGATTTGGCACCTCCATTGGTTCCGTGTCGTGAAGTGCACGTTTAAGGATGGTTGGGTAGACGATCTTTCAATGACCTATACCGGGAAGATGGCCGAAAGCCCCGACCTCAAACCGACGACGTATCACAATCCATATACGCCTGAAACTGTTCAGGAGTCGGTGCCGCCATGCCCGTTGCCCTATGACAGCTGGGCCGATGACGGATGGGCTGTAAAGGAACAGATTCTGGGCGAGCGCTAATTTGGCGACAGGGGCAGCGTAGCGCCGTTGCCAACGGCAGATCGCCATGTATGTCTACACGTGTCACCCGGGCCTTCAACAGATCGTGGAGAGGGGTCGGAAGAGGTGGGGATTCCCGATCTGGGCTCAGCGCCTTGTATCAGCACAGTGACCTAGGATTTCCGGCGGTTTTGCCTGAGATGCCTCACTGATAGAGTCTATGTGAACGGTCACATCGACCGGGTGGCGCTCTCAGGTGCGCTACCTGGTGGATAGATGGGAAGGCATCGGCCCAGCTTGGCCGAATTCGCGGAGAGAGATGATGAGTTACGAAGGACGCTGGAAAACAGTCAAAGTCACGGTGGAAGGCGGCATCGCATGGGTGGTCCTGAATCGCCCGGAGAAGCGCAATGCGATGAGTCCGACGCTCAATAAGGAAATGATCGACGTACTCGAGACAATCGAGCTCGATTCCGATGCGCAGGTGCTCGTGCTGACCGGCGAAGGCACGGCGTGGACCGCCGGCATGGACCTCAAGGAGTACTTTCGGGAGGTCGACGCGGGTCCCGACGTGCTGCAGGAGCGCATCCGTCGCGACGCGAGCCGTTGGCAATGGCAATTGCTACGCATGTATTCGAAGCCCACGATCGCGATGGTCAACGGCTGGTGCTTCGGTGGCGGCTTCTCGCCGCTGGTCGCGTGCGACCTCGCGATCGCTGCCGACGAAGCCGTGTTCGGCCTGTCGGAAATCAACTGGGGCATTCCTCCCGGTAACCTGGTGAGCAAGGCGATGGCTGACACGGTCGGTCATCGCGAGGCACTGCATTACATCATGACTGGCGACACGTTCACGGGCCAGCAGGCGGCGAAAATGGGCCTCGTGAACAAGAGCGTGCCTCTCGCACAGCTGCGCGAGGAGACCCTGGCACTGGCCGCGAAGCTGCTCGACAAGAACCCGGTGGTACTGCGCAATGCGAAGCACGGCTTCAAGCGCTCGCGTGAGCTTACGTGGGAGCAGAACGAAGACTACCTGTACGCGAAGCTCGACCAGGCCAACCATCGCGACCCCGAAGGCGGTCGCGAAAAAGGCCTCAAGCAGTTCCTCGATGACAAGGCCATCAAGCCGGGTCTGGAGGCGTACAAACGCTGAATGACGTCGCATCGAATCGAGTGAGGGAGGAAAACATGCAAGAAAGCGGACTTTTGGTCGGCGGCGCGGCTCGCGCCGCATCGAACGGCAAGACTTTCGAGCGCATCAATCCGGCGACGGGTGAGGTCGCCACGCGCGCCGCTGCCGCCACAGTGGAAGACGCCGATGCGGCCGTGGCCGCTGCGGCGCACGCGTTTCCCGCGTGGGCCGCGCTCGCGCCCACGGAGCGCCGTAAGCGTCTCGTCGCCGCGGCCGACCGCATGGACGCACGCACGCCCGATTTCATCAGAATCGGGGCTGCTGAAACCGGCGCAATGGCGAACTGGTACGGCTTCAACGTCATGCTCGCGGCCAACATGCTGCGTGAAGCGGCCGCGATGACCACGCAGATCGACGGCGCCGTGATTCCGTCCGACGTCCCCGGTAGCCTCGCGATGGCCGTGCGTCAACCGTGCGGTGTTGTGCTTGGCATTGCGCCGTGGAACGCTCCGGTGATCCTCGCAACTCGTGCACTGGCGATGCCGCTCGCGTGCGGCAATACGGTGGTGCTCAAGGCATCGGAAGGCTGCCCCGGCCTGCATGCGCTGATCGGTGAAGTGCTGAACGAGGCGGGTCTTGGTGAGGGCGTCGTCAACGTCATCACTCACGCTCCCGAAGACGCACCGGCGATCGTTGAGCGCCTGATCGCGAACCCGGCCGTCAAGCGCACGAACTTCACGGGCTCGACGCGCGTCGGCCGCATCGTCGCGGAACTGTCGGCACGGCATTTGAAGCCCGCATTGCTGGAACTGGGCGGCAAGGCCCCGGTCTTGGTGCTTGACGACGCCGACCTCGACGCGGCAGTTGAGGGCATCGCGTTCGGGGCGTTCTTCAATCAAGGGCAAATCTGCATGTCGACTGAACGGGTGATCGTCGACCGCAAGATTGCCGATGCGTTTGTCGAAAAGCTCGTCGCTAAGGCGCGCACGCTCAAGGCCGGCGATCCGACCCAGCCGGGCTCGATCCTGGGAACGCTGGAAAGTGAAGGCGCGGCACGGCGTATCCGTGCGCTTGTGGAGGACGCGCGTGAGAAGGGCGCTAGTCTGCCCCTCGGCTGCGAGGTCAACGGCGCGATCATGCAGCCTGTGATCGTCGAAAACGTCACGCGTGAGATGAAGCTCTACGCAGACGAATCGTTCGGTCCGGTCGTGACGGTGCAGCGGGTGGATGGCGACGAAGAAGCGCTGGCAGTCGCGAACGATAGCGAATACGGGCTGTCGGCGGCAGTTTTCAGCCGTGACATCGCACGTGCGATGAACGTGGCGAAGCGCATCGAGTCGGGCATTTGCCACATCAACGGACCGACTGTACACGACGAAGCACAGATGCCCTTTGGCGGCGTGAAATCCAGTGGCTACGGCCGCTTCGGCAGCAAGGCCTCGATTGCCGAATTCACCGACCTTCGGTGGTTGACAGTGCAGACTGCCCCCCGGCATTACCCGATCTGACTGGTACGCCAATCGGCACTCGTTTGCGGTGCAAAACCGCACTCGAAGAACGTAAGTGCGCCATCGGTTCCCGGCAAATCAGTGCCGGGAACATATTGCCTCATCTAGGAGAAGGATTTGGAATCGCAACTACGCGAGAACGCTCGGGAGACCCCATATCGCAGTGTCGCCGTTAGTTCGGTCTCGCCACGCATCGAGCAACGTGGCGATTGCTGGTACATCGAGGCGACGGATCCACTGGGTAGTTATCCCACGCGCTTGACCGAGCGTCTAGTTAGCGGTGCAGAGGCACATCCTGACCGCCTCCTTGTCGCCCGGCGCGATTCGAATGGTGTCTGGCGCGGCATTTCCTATGGGCAGATGGCACAGGACGCCCGCGCTATTGGGCAGGCCCTGCGCGACCGCGGTCTCAGCGCAGAGCGTCCTCTTGTGATTCTTTCGGGGAATAGTCTAGAGCACTTGCAGCTTGCGCTGGGCGCAATGTGGGCGGGTATTCCTTACGCTCCGATCTCACCGGCGTATTCATTGATTTCAGGCGACTACGGGAAACTGCGTCACGTTCTGTCCACGTTGACACCGGGGCTGGTATTCGCTGACGAAATCGCCTCATACACGGCAGCGCTCGATGCGACGTTGGCCTCAGACGTCGAGCGAGTGAGCGTCACTTCGCTTGAAGGTGGCAGCCCAGTGACTAGCTTCGCCTCGTTGCTAAATACAAAGCCACGAGACGTTGATACGGCTCACGAAAGTATCGATGGTGACACGGTCGCCAAGTTTCTCTTTACGTCAGGGTCGACCCGTCTCCCTAAGGTTGTTCCTACCACGCATCGTATGCTCTGCTCAAATCAGCAGATGCTCCTTGAGACATTCCCGGAATTTGGCAAGGAGCCGCCGGTGTTGGTGGATTGGCTGCCTTGGAATCACACGTTCGGGGGCAGTCATAATCTCGGTATTGCACTATATAACGGCGGTACGATCTACATCGACGACGGAAAGCCCGTTCCCGGCAAATTCGAAGAAACGTTGCGGAACCTTAGAGAGATTGCACCGACGATCTATTTCAACGTTCCGAAAGGTTGGGAAGAACTAACCATTGCGTTGGAGTCCGACGCAACACTGCGCGAGCGATTTTTCTCAAGCGTCAAGATGTACTTCTTTGCCGGCGCAGGCCTCTCAAAGGCAGCATGGGAGCGGCTGGAGCGCGTGACCCTGAAGTATTGTGGCGAACGGATTCGCATCATGGCCGGACTCGGCATGACTGAGACGGCTCCGTCATGCCTATTTACAACTGGACCTTTCTCCGGTGCGGGCTATATCGGTCTACCCGCGCCCGGATGTATGACGAAATTGGTACCTGTCGACGGAAAGCTCGAGGTGCGCTTTCGGGGGCCGAATGTGATGTGTGGATATTGGCGCGCTTCGCCGGAACAGACAAAGGATGTGTTTGACGATGAGGGATATTACCGAACTGGCGACGCGGTGCGCTTTGTCGATGCAGCGCGACCGGAAATCGGCCTCTCGTTTGATGGCCGCATCGCGGAAGACTTCAAGCTCGGATCGGGAACATTTGTAAGCGTGGGACCGATGCGCGCGCGAATCATCTCGGAAGGCGCTCCCTATGTTCAAGACGCTGTCATAACCGGAATGAATCGCGACGATGTTGGGGCTATGCTCTTTCCCCGCGTAGACGCTTGTCGGACCCTAGCTGGTCTTGGCGCGAATTCGACGGCAAAGGAGGTGTTGAATGCGCCATCTGTTCGCGCCTATTTTACAGAACTCGCCGCTCGTTTGAACTCTGGAGCAACAGGTAGCTCCACATATATCGCACGCCTGCGAATCTTGACTACGCCACCCTCACTCGACAAAGGCGAAATTACAGACAAAGGGTCAATCAACCAGCGGGCGGTTCTTCAGCACCGGGCACACTTGGTAGAAGCCATGTATGCGAATGACGGGGCGGATCCTGAGGTCATCTACGCGCGGCGGAAAAATTGACAATGCAGCGCTACGTGACCGACGAATCGCATCGACCTGTCGTGCGTCAATGAACAATGATGCCGTGCCCGATGACGATCGAGGTCACGCCGTCGCAGCGAATAGGTAGCATGGGAGGTACCACAGTCCCCGCATAGGGGCACTTATCAAAGCCGAATATGGGAGCAGCACTGTGTCCGAAGCAGAAGGGACTCCGCGATCAAGGCGAGCAAGGGGGCGTGTCACGCAAAGTGACCTCGCCGCGCTAATCGGCGTCACCAAAATGACAGTCTCACGGGCGCTGGCAAACCCCAATCTTGTGTCGAAAAAGACTCTCGATCGGGTGAAAGAAGCGGTTTTGCAGACTGGCTACGCACCGGATCTTGTTGCCGGTGCCTTGGCCTCAAACCGTAGCCGCCTGATAGTCGCTTTAATCCCGTCGACGGCTAACGGAGTCCTTCGGCAAACGTTACCAATTTTGTGCGAACAGTTGTTCGCTGCCGGATATCAGCTGATGACGGCGCGATGGGATTCCGTTCAGGCAGAAGACAGTGCAGCAATTGACGCTATTTTAGGCCGTCGTCCGGCGGCGATCGTTCTGGCCGGGGTGGTTCGCACCGGCTTGACGAGAAAGAAGCTTCTCTCAGCGGGGATTCCCATTGTCGAAATGTGGGACACGACGAAGTCTCCTATCGACATGTTGGTGGGCTTCTCTCACGCTGCTGTTGGAAGAGCTGCGGCAAGGTACTTGCGGACATTGGGTTGCGCTTATCCCGCAGTTGTGACGACGGACGACGATTGGGCGCAAAAACGTACTCAGGCTTTCATCAAGTCGATTGTCGGCACTCGACCAGTACGTTTCGTAGTTGTGGATGCAACGGCGACTTTAGGTCAAATTGGCAATTCCTTGTCGATACTTTTGGAAAACGAACCCAACATCGACTCGCTTTTTTGCGCCGACGATTTTGCTGCGATCGGTACGTTGCTGGCTGCTAAGACGCGGCATTCGAAAGGTAAGCGAACGCTTCGGCTGGTTGCGTTCAGTGATCAAAACCTCGTCGACGGCTTGGATTTTCCAGTAACCACATTGCAGCTTGACGGTAGAAAAATTGGAGCCTTGGTTGCGCAGATTCTTATTGAGCAGTTGAAGTTCGGCGACGTGACGCGAAGGCGGCTCAACGTGGGCTTTACGACTGTGGAAGGGACCGCATAAAGCGGCCCTGTCGCCGATACACCGGGCGCGCGTCGTCATCACCGTGTATATCATCTCACTGCTCCCGAAATGGATAAGGGACGCAAGACGCGACGAGCGAACCATCGAGCTTTTCCGAGGCGCACTAGACGTTCCCCATTGCTGCAAAACCTTAAGACGTCGTTATTGCACCCTCTCTTCTAGGGTTTCCAATAATTCCGCGCGGTCACCGTTCTTGGTAAAGTAGATGTGACCGTTCACATTGATGCGCGGAAAGTGACGACTAGTAAAACGACAGCGCATCTAGTCCCAGTCGTTGGGTGCGCCGGATCAAGTGAAGTGTGAAGGGCACGGAAGAAAGCGGTCGCCCTTTACCCATATACGTTAGGCGTACCAAGCATAAATCCGAAAATATCGAAAAGACGTGATGATCCAAGGAGACGAATGGTGAAAAAGATTACTGTTGCAGCGGTCGCCGCTTTTTGCGTAAGTGCAGTACATGCGCAAAGCAGCATCACGATGTATGGTCGACTTGATACCGGCATCGAGTATTTTACTGGCATACCCTCGACGACTGGAGGCTCAAAGTCCCGCTGGAGTGTTGAGAGCAACGACTGGGGAGTGAGCTATTGGGGCTTGATGGGAACGGAAGACCTCGGTGGTGGAACGCAAGCGACTTTCCATCTCGACACTGTGTTCAACGTCGCGAATGGAAATATTGTTGAGCCGGGCGCGATGTGGACTCGATTCGCAACTGTAGGTTTCACTAACCTGAAATACGGTTCGGTCTATTTGGGGAAGTCGCCCTTTATCTCGAATGAAGTATGGGAGTACGATCCACTTCAGCAAACCATTTGGTCGTCCGGCTCCCTCGTGCGTGCCCGAAGCTTGCCTGTGTCGATCAATAACATCGGGTATCGGTCGTCGAAGATCGGTGGGTTCGAATTCTATGGTCAGTATTCGCTGTCAAACGCGACTAACTGGAACGGCAATGGCACGACCGCGCAGGGGCGACAGGCAGGCGTGGCATTGTCTTATTCGGCGGCGCTCTTTCAGGTAAAGGGGATCTACGACGAGATTCGCGATCCGGCAAACGGAAAGTTTGACGACGTCTTCGCGCACTCGCGTGAATACTCCATCGCTACCAACGTATTCCTCGGCCCAGTCAAGCTATCGGCGGCGTATCAGACGTCCTCTGCGCCCGAGGCAGTCCCGGGCGCTCCAACTTTCACTCAGCATGGATGGGCTGGCGCAACGTGGCATATAACGCCAGCAGCAGCTCTCATCGCGGTCGCCTATCACATCAACGCCAAGCAGGGCGCGGGCAACGCAACGATCTATACGGTCGGAGGATCTTATTCGTTGTCAAAGCGGACACTGCTGGACTTTCAAGCGGCAACAGTCCGCAATAGCAGCACGGGCAGGTTCAGTCTAGAGCCGCTCCCGGCTAACGACCCTGGAAACCCGCTCCCAGGTCATTCGCAGTCAGGGGTTTATGCCGGCATTCAACACCAGTTCTAAACAGCCGAACCGTTGCGTCCCGGCGTGGAAGAATCTGCTTACTTGCCTGACCAGACTGGACCAAGAGTAAGCTGTCCACTATCGACGTCTATCCCGCGGCACTCTGAAGGAGGAGCACAGGCGTCCACCTATTGGTGGACACCTATGGCTGACAATGACTCAGGGTTGAGAGCAGTTCGGTAAAGCAGGGAGAGCCCCGTCGCTGCCATGATGAAAATGGCAAGCGAGCATTGTTATAGGCGGCGGTACGCCCGGTCCAACCGCCACAAGTGGTGATATTCTCAAGTCGTACCCTCTGTTCTGGCGCTCTTTGTGGATTTGGTGGGCCGACTCATCAAGCGAGCTATGGACAGCTCGATGTTTATCACTCGCGTGGGACTATTGTTCCACCGACAAAGGTTCGGTCAACCATTGGAGCCGTCCTCAGCATCGAGTTGACCTTGTTGAATCGATGCATGGCAAGCCGGTATAGGGCTGTCGCGTACTTCCCCTAGAACAGGCAGTACAATTCGCGACGGCATTTCGCTTTTCGAACCAGCGGTTCTCATCGTCATTGGCCGCGGTGGCGTTGTATTGCAATTGCGTGGCTGCTTGGTCCGAAGTGCCGATACTGTATATGCACAGCATCACTACTGTCTTTCGGAGACAACATGCGTTCTCAAGTCGGCTTCGTCGACGGGGCGCCGTCGGCGAATCGCGCAGGCGTGCTCGAACAAAGCACGACAGAAGCGCTCAGTCAGGCCGGACTCGGCGCGCGCATGCAGGCCGAAGGCCTGCTGCATCATGGCTTCGAGCTCGAATTTGACGGTCAACGCCGTCGCATCGCGCCGACCGAATTGACTGGGCACTCGATCACGGGCTATGCGCAGCACGAAGTCGTCAAGGATCTCGTTGTGGCGAGACTCGCGGCAGTCGATGCACCGAAGTTCAAGCGGTCGAACGTGTCGCTGCACGACTTTCCGCACTAATTGCTGTATCGTGTCTCCCGGCTCGCAACGCGGCGTGATCAGCGCCCGCGCCCTCGCGCGAAGTCGTCGTTTCCGCTGAATGCTTGTGCCCGGCTTGCATCACCGTTCCATTCATCGGTTTTTCCGCATGAACTCACTGCTGTACCGGACGTCCCGTGCTGGGACTGCATACTTAAGACAATTGGAGAAAGTTGAAATGAAAACATTCTCGGCAATGAAGGTGATCGGCGGCGCGCTGATCGTTCTCACTTCCCTCAATGCTTACGCACAAGACAAGGAGTCGGCGGCGTCGCCTGCCACTGCCGCGCCGACGGCGAAGCAGATCAAGCAGGCTAACCGTGCGTTGCAACGCAAGGTGCGCGCCACGCTGGCGAAGACGAAGGGCCTAAGCGTTGCGAACATCGTCGTGGGCGCGCGCGACGGCGACATCACGCTGGCCGGATCGGTGCCGGACGCGTCGCAAATCGACCGTGCGACGCAAGCCGCGCAAGGTGTGCCGGGCGTGAAGTCGGTAAAGAACGCGCTGACCGTTCGTGCCGAAGGCGGTTAGTAGTCGGTCGTTTCGATGGAAGGCAGCGCCAGTGTCCGGTTCCGCGAAACTGGCGCTTGAACGGTGGAGGCATGTGGGTCGCCCATAGGTAGCGTATGCGTTGTTTCCGGATCACCGGATCAAATTTCTTGATCAACATCTTTCGGACAGCTTGTGTTTGTTTTGATAGTCGTGTAGAAAGTGCCCGCGCCACCGGTCAATCACAGCTTGATCCTGTCGCGTGCGTCTTTCGCCATGATTTGCTCCTTAGGACTTCACCGCGTGCGGCCTAACTGCACGCACAGCGTTTATACCGCTGTTGTCGATCCGACCACCAGTCTAGAGCTGCAACGGATCTTGCTTAGCCCTGCGATGGGCGCAAGCTTTTGGCTGCCCGCAAAATGTATCCTCGGCGTTAGGCGGCGTCACACGGCGTTGCCCGTTCAATCGAAAAGGGTGGGCCCTGGGGCACGAATGGAATTGAATGCCCGCTCGATATGATTTCGAACGGTACGATCCGCACACAAGTCAGGCAACTGGTTGATCAAAAAAAAGCGTCCCCGACTTCTGGTCCTGGTCGAGGGTTCGCGAAATCCGCCCGGTTACAGAGAAAATAGAGCTTATAAAAAATCCCGAGGATCTGGATTAAAAGGTCCTTTTGCCCGATGTCGCATGCTGTAGAGATTCGTTGCCACCACCTTAACGCAGGCTTCTTCAAGAAACTCTTTCTGCACGTTTTCTGCGGCCGATAGTCCTATCTTCGCAAACCCTCCAGGCAAAGCCCACCGGCCGGTGGATCTCTCTCTCACCAGAAGGACACGATCGTCCTCGATTAACGCGCCTCGAACGTCGATCATGGGGTATCCGTCCTTTTCGTATGTATGGACCCGGCGCCTTTTGCAAGCTTCCTGTTCGTGATGTCGAAACGGTCTGCATGCATGTATCCGGCTTGCCAGGTGGGCAGTTGCCGAAGCACGCCCGCAGCCTCGATGAGATCCGCGCATCCCGTCCTTAGCGAAATCGCGGCCCGCCACAAGTGGCAGCCGGCACGAAAAACAGGCTTCAGGATGCTGGTTCAACCTATTTCGTCATCGCTTTGAGAAGCTTCGCAAACCAACGCTGGTGGTACTCTCCGCTGAAAACGGTTTGCCTACGCGGTGGTGCCCGGCGAAACATAACTCGCCTCGCCGCTGAGCAGCGCCTGGATGATTCGCGCGTTCTTGTTGGCCAGTGCGACCGCAGTGCAATTGTGTCCGCGTCGGGCGATCATCTGTTGCAGCCAAACGCTATGTGGATTGGTTTTACCCTTCACATACCTCAGGACTGCACGAGCGCCATGGATCAACAGCGTGCGCAGGTAGGTGTCACCCCGCCGACTGATCCCCTGCAGCCGTGACTTGCCGCCCGAGGAATACTGGCGCGGTACCAGACCGAGCCACGCGGCGTCGCCCTCTCCCGCATGAAAACCGCGATCATCCGGGGCGAGCTCGCGCCGGACACGCGGCTCAATGTGGAAAGTCTGTCCAAGTCCTACGGACTAAATAGCTCGCCGATACGCGAGGCGCTGAACCGGCTGGCGCAGGATGGCATCGTCCGCGCCACGGAGAATTGCGGGTTCTGGGTTGCGCCCATTTCGGTCGACGACTTTCGCGACATCAGCCGGCTCAGGGTGCTGCTCGAACGTGAGGCGTTGGTCGACTCTATTGAGCACGGCGACGAGGAGTGGGAAGTGAGCGTGCTCACTGCGTTTCATCGTCTGAGCCTTATGGAAAAGAAGCTGGACGCGGGCCCGGTGGCGCTCGACGACAACTGGTCCGATCGCCACAGACTTTCCACATGGCGCTCCTTTCTGCCACGCCGAGCCCGCTGTTGACGGGCATGGTGGCGTCGCTGTTTGATCGCGCTGAACGCTATCGCCGTTATTCCGCTATGCATCGATTGGAACCACGACACAAGCACAATGAACACGAAGCCTTGATGAAGGCAGCGATTGGACGTGACAAGGACAAGGCGGCAAGCCTGCTGCAAAAGCATATCGAGGGCACGTTAGGGCGCATTGTTGGAGCACTCGAGCGGCAGGCTGCAACTGTCCAGCAATTCAGTCAGTACGCTTGTCGCTTACCAATTTCAACGGGACTGGTCGCGATGATGCTCGCGAATATTATGAATATACTAAGCGCAGCAGCATCATTTCATGATCAGGACCGCGCTTTACCCGGTCCCCGCATTTTCTGGAATTGGCGTACAACGAAATACGCCGCCCGGCCGGTGCGAACTCTTATTGGCGTCTTAATTTGACATAAAAGAAAAGAGCGAAATTTATATTTGTAGAGGCTAAGTTGTAATGTCCGCTTTTAGCCAAGTTCAAATGTCCGCTTTTTCGCAGCGTAAGCTGACCGGCCGCCGGCGTTTCGGCGCGGGAGGCTTCCATGGCTGCGACCGAACGGATAACGATGACGATGCGCGAACTGGACAGGTTCAAGGTCATTCAGGACGTCGCCGACGGCAGGCTCAAGCCCTGGCGCGCGGCGGAACGGCTCAGGCTGACGACGCGGCAGGTTCGCCGTCTCGTTGGACGGTTGCGCGAACATGGACCGGAAGGTCTGGTGTCGCGTCGGCGCTCGAAGCCCAGCAACAACCAGCTGGACGCGGTGACGGCTGATCGGGCACTCTCGATCATTCGTGATCGCTATGCCGATTTCGGGCCCACGCTGGCCTGCGAGAAGCTGTACGAATGTCACGGCATCCGGCTTGCCAAGGAGACGGTCAGGCGCCTGATGACGGATGCAGGTCTCTGGGTGCCCCGCCGGCAGCGGCCACCGAAGATCTACCAGCCGCGTGCGCGGCGCGCGTGTCTGGGCGAGCTGATCCAGATCGATGGCAGCGATCACCGGTGGTTCGAGGAACGGGCGCCGGCCTGCTCGCTGCTGGTGTACGTCGACGATGCGACGAGCCAGCTGATGATGCTGCATTTCACAGCCACCGAGTCGACCTTCAGCTACTTCGAGGCGACGCGCGCGTACATTGAACGCCACGGCAAGCCCGTCGCGTTCTACAGCGACAAGTACAGCGTGTTTCGCAAGACCGGCGCGAACAGGGATGGCAGCAGCGTGACCCATTTCGGCCGGGCGATGTACGAGCTGAACATCGACACGTTCTGCGCGAACAGTAGCCCCGCCAAGGGGCGCGTCGAGCGGGCCCACCTGACGTTGCAGGACCGGCTCGTAAAAGAATTGCGGTTGCGTGGCATCAGCACGGCTGCCGGAGCCAATGCGTATGCGTCTGCCTTCATGGCAAATTACAACGTGCGCTTCGCGAAGCCACCGAAGAGCGGCTTCGATGCTCACCGCCCACTCAGGGCTGACGAGAATCTTGATCTGGTGCTCACGTGGCGCGAACCGCGCAAGGTGAGCAAGTCGTTGACTGTGCGGTATGACCGCGTCATGTATCTGCTGGACGACACGCCCGGGCACCGCAAACTGATCGGCCGCTACATCGACGTGTGGGAGTATCCGGACGGGCGTATCGAACTCCGCGCCGATGGTCGTGCACTGTCATGCAAACAGTACGACCGGCTGACCGAAGTTGACCAGGGCGCGGTTGTTGAGCATAAGCGGCTGGGTCACGTGCTTCAGGTCTCGCAGGTGATCCAGGCTCAACGCGATAACAGCCGGATCGGCAAAGCGCCTTCGCGAACCCACCTGGGCGTCGCAACGAGGGTTCAAAGCCGCTCGCCAGGCAAGAAGAAGCAACGCGAGTTCACGCAGGCCGATATCAATGGTGTGATTCTGGAACAGTCGCAGCAGCGGCAAACGCAACAACCACGCAAACCTGGCCGTCGGTCTGCAAAGGTGGTCGACGCAGACGTAAGCGCCCTGCCAGTTCAGGCGTCGTCCTTCAACAATGTGTGAGACAAAAGGCGTTAGAAACAAACCCTTAAACCCGGACATTTCAACTTAGCCGCAAAGCGGACATTTCAGAATGGCCTCGACAGTAACGGTTCCACCTGAGGGGACCGTTATGAAGCCAACCCGTTTGTACCCGGCCAAGTCCAACGCGCCGTCTTTTGCATCATTCCCACCGCACATTACTGCCGAATTGCATCGCTACGATGCATATCTGCGCGATGTACGGGGACTGGCAGCCGAGACCCGTAAGAACCGACTTCGTGTTGTCGGCTTGCTCTTGCGAGACAGATTCGAGCGGTGCGCTATCGACTTCAGAAAGGTGCGCCCCGACGATGTTCGCCAGTTTCTTTCGGCGCAGTTGAGAGCAGGCGGCTCGGCTTCTTATGCCTCCCATCTGGCAGCAACGTTACGTAGGTTAACCCAATTGATTGCACTTTCAACGTCTCGTCCACGACTTGGACTATCACACTGTAGGGCCTGTCACGGTGTCTGGTTGCCCCGTGCGCCGACCAGCTTTGTCCAGGGCTAAAGATCGCGAGTTCGATGTCGTAAACCTGCAGAGACGACTTGTGAGTCACGACAGGGCTAACGTGCTCCTGCCTGCGGCCTTACCGTGAAGCTCCGCCGCGGGAAAGCCGGTTCGGGAAGATCGCCCAAGAGACCTTAAACAAAATTGACCGACATTGGCGAGTAGATGTTTTCAAAAACAATAGCAACGATGGCCGCCGGCCTGCTTATCAGCGTTTCGTGCCACGCCCAGTGGACGCTTTCCGACTCCGTGGTTCAAAGGACGCCATATATGGCGGCGGTTTGCACGTTCTGGAACGCCTCCGTATATGCACCCGGCGAGCAGGAGTCCTGCAAGATCGGCACCCTGTACTTTGTAGATCTCGCTAGCCGTACCTTTTTCTATGGCGACGCTGGCCCGAGGGGATGGCAACAAGGCGGGCAGAACAAAGCGATCGCGTGGTCGGCCACAACCGGCAATCTGACCTCAAAAGGCGGGTTCGACAAGCTTGAGCAGTTCAGGGACGAACTACTCGCCCGGCAGGCTGCCGCTGAGGCCAAAGCCCGAGCCGAGCGCGAGCGTCAGGATTACGTCTACGAGTATGCATCTGCCAACACGCTGGACGCCATCGCCCGCTTCGAGAAGAAGTACGCCGACAACGACCCTGACGGCGACATTGGCAAGCTGGCCGGCGTTAAACGGCGACTGCAGCAACAGGCGTATCACGACGGCTTCGCGAACGCCGATACCGCCGAAAAGCTTCAGCAGTTTATCGACGCATACAAGGACAACGATCCCGAGAACCTTGTCCCTGAGGCGAGAAAAAAACTCGCTCAGGATCGAGCAACGGAAGCGCGCCAACAGCAGGAGGCTGAGCGACGCAAGTCCGAACGAGCGAGGGATTACATCGCGGGTCTCAGATCGAGGTATGCCGGCCAGATATCAGCGTCTTCCGCGCAGGGTATGTCGATCGTCTCATCGTTCGCGATCGACTGCCGCTCAAGCGACGGCCGCGCGCTACCGCTCATGAACGTGCTCTATGCAACGATGGCAGAAGTCACGCAGATGGGCGGCTCGTTGCGGTACCGCATTGAGAACAGGGGCAGCGACGTCCGGATATACAGCCAGGCCTTTTTTAAGGACGGACGACCGACCGGCCCCGCGAACCTCTCGTTCGAGATCGACGAATGGGATGAACTTCACCCCTACGGCATCAACACTGAGGCGCTGCTTAATGCCTGCTACGGCAGCTACGGGCCGATCTGGACCACCTCATCCAACTTTTGAACCTACCGGCGAGCCGCTCTTCTCAGTGACGCGGCTCGTCTGTTTTATCCTCCCCGATCGCCTCGGGGGAACTTCATGCGAGCAAGGCATACGTCGGCGGACAGGCGGCGAACAGCCTTCACGGGAGGACTCGTTCATACTCAGTGAGAAGCGCCATTCGCCGACTCCGGTTTGCGAATGGCAGCAAACCGAACTGCAGCCGACGCACCGCCGCCTATCGCCCACGTCGGCTCTGGCCGAAGCGCGCACGTCGTCCATCCGGCAGGACTCGGCCACAAACGGTCATTTGACGATCGGCCTCAGATTGCTGACAATCCGGCGTCTTGCGCCGATCGACGAGTTGTCGATTGATCCGGTTTTTCGACAGACACTGCCACAAGAGTGCCAATGACCATCACCAAGATTCTCGAACTTTACGCTCGCAGCGGGCGGTCGCTTGGAGATATGGGTCTAAAGGAAGCCGCGTTAGATCTCTCGGAAGCAGGGCAAGCGTTGGACCTGTTTGCAGGCCAAAAATGGCTGGTCCTTGGCGGGGACGTTTATCGCGCATCGTCAGACGGACGAAGTCTTGAGCCCACGCACGAAAATTGGTTTTACGAGGGAAGCAACGTCGACGAGGGAATCTCTGCAGCTCGGGATTTTTTGCATTCCTTGCGAGAGCGTTCGTTATTCGTTGTGTTTGTCGTTACTGGCCGAACTCCAGCCCAGTGAATCACGGCCTCCCTGGAGCGAGCGGGCGCTCATGGCGACCCTTGCTGTCCTAGGCGCCGGCCCGCTACGCGAATTTCATGAGGCGACGGTCGGCTATTTTCTGCCGTCCGACTGCGGTGCGTAGATCGGTGACAATCGGCGCGGATGGGGCGGCTCAAGGTCCGTTCGCGGTAGGCGGCTACGGCTGATCCTTGCTCCATACTCCGGCATACAGGTCGTAGACGGGTACGTGTCGTAGCGCGGCTCTAACCGTGTCCTCTCCAACTGCGTCAAGCAATCGAGTCGGGACAGAAATCCCAACGTGATCTCTGTCGATATAAAAAACTTCGGCGCCCGCGCAAACGGGAGTGAGGTGGTCCTCGATTTCACGAAGGGAACCACAACGCGCGACGAGTTGAAGGCTCATGATCGCTTCACCCGGACTTCCGTAACATCTCCAAGAGCATTCTTCAGACGGTCCTCGAGGTCGTTCTCGACCTTCTGACCGCGCACGTCGTAGCACGTCACAAACCTTGCGGGCGAGGGAACGTGTTGTAACCCGAAGATGACACGTGCGCGGACGAACGCGAGGCTCAATTTGAGCGCTTCTTCGGTCTCGATGAAATGATTGGCGATCAGGGTGTGTTCCGTCGCGTCGTTCGCGGAAAACTCGGGAGTAAACATGGTGCCTTTGCTCAATTATCTTTCTCTGCTCGACGGCCGCTTTCGGTGACGGAGTAGCGTACACAGGCGACATCGTATCAAAGACACAAGCGCGTCTGAACGGCAGCTTTGGGGAAGATCGAGAGACCGCAACGGGTCGTTCACGGTCCTCCATTGTCGCCGGTAACGGTTGTCAGTGTAGAGAACAACAATTACGAGGACCAGGGCAGCGTAACGCGAAGACTCTGATGCAGATCCTCGGCGGCGACGCAATCCAGCCTTGAGCGCCAGCAGGCAGCAGTCGGGCCAGGACGCGACATTCCCAGAAAGCACTCTTCGGACATTCGAACGTCAATAGCAATCCGAAAGCGAAAGCACAATCGCTGCGCATTGTCATCGCCAACAAGCGGCGACCCTCAAGTTTCATGCCTAACTGCCGTAGAGACGAATCAACCAGTAGCAAAAAAACAATCAACAACTTGAAGGGGTTTTAGTTGAAGACCAAGTGCGGACTGATCGTCGCGGCCATTGCCATTCTTGGCGCGTGCAGCAAACAAGAAAGCCCTCAACAAGCGAGCACGCCGGCACCTGCATCGGCTCCTGTGGCCGCGCCTGCCCCTGCTCAGGCCGCACCAGCGGTAGCTGCCACGCCTGCGCCGGACAACACCTCGCTCTCCAACTACGAAGCCGTGGACGGTACGGACGCGACGTGGTTGACGTACATATCCGTCACGCACACCACGAGCCAGCCTGCCCAGGACGAACTGCTCAATCTCTTTTCGGCCAAGTATTACAACGAGCACGATACGTTCAAGAAGCATGACATGATTGAGACGGAGTGGCCGCCCATCCAGTCGAATCTGAAGCACTACGCTGCGCAAAACTATTACGCCGTGCCGTTCGGTGGCTCGACCAACCTTAACTCACAGCAAGCGTTGATGCTCCTCACCAATGCCCAGCCTTACGATTTTGGCTCAAAGAGTTTTCCGATCGGCTCCTTCGCAAATGCCAGCTTCGGCAATCGGCAAAACGTATTCCTCACGATGAACGAGGAGACCAGCCGTTTTGGGCAAATCAAGGTTGAGGACGAAGCGCTGGCCCGGAAGATCGAGCAGTTGCGCACGTCCGGCATGCTCTCGCTCCGGGGTTTGTTATATATCCGCGTGGATAATGTCCAGAACGGCAATCGGGTGCATGCAACGCTGCAGCACATGCATGTCGATGTCTACGACAAGCCCGCTTACCTGCAAGGCGGCGGGAAATTGGTTGCATCGTACGACATATAACCGATCCAAGGGGCCGACGCCCCTTGATTCGGTTGAACATGCGGTATGGCCCTTCCACTCTGACACCTGCCGTTGGAACCGTGACGACCCGACCGTCGGCAATGGGTCGGCTCATGCCTTTTGCATCGCGTGCGCGGCCGAGATGAGCATCGCGCTCGGTCGTGGGACGCTGATCGGCCAGTTTGAGACGTTCAAACAAGCGTTTTGACCGTCCGCTTTACGTTCTGAACCGGTCCGTCAACCGTGTCGCTGGGAAGCGCGCGACCCGTAGAGTCATGCCGAGCAAACTCCCGACACGATGCAGCGCTGACCCGCGCCTTTGCCTTTCGTTGCCCACGTTCTATTTCTACGCCGCCTGATGAGTCGCTAGCGCTGACAAATGAGAAAGCAACACCGCCACATCTATCATCTGACCATAGTGTCCAGTTGCATTGCCATCAGACCGGACGTCTCGATCGATACGAACGACGCCTCTGAAAAAGGGGCTTGTCGGCCACGCTATAGCATCTATCATTCTTGATTAGATCTCGTCGCGCAGTGACACACCACGCGGAACATACGGCGTCCACGCTGCGAGGCTCTACGCAGGCCGGACCTACTGTTCGTACGCACCCGGGTGACGGTTGCGTCTTTCCGTGCCATCCCCCATCGGTATGTTCGTGCCAACTCCCTTCCACGATAGATCGCTCTCGGTTAACAAGCGGATGCTGCGCGCAATTGTGTCTGGCCGTACTGCAGTTCCTGAACCGTCTTTTTTTGGCCTAACGTCTGTAGTTTGAGGCGCTCGCGCGAAGGAGCGGGCAATGGATATAAGCACTGATATAGGTAAACCGCGTCACCAGGAAAGAATTGTCGTGGCGCAGAAGCCTGAACTTGTCGAGGATAGCGTCACCGCGGCACAAGTCGAAGGCGTCGAACTCGTCGTGATTAAGCATTCGGATGCGATTACGATTTTCGAAGGCCGGTGTCCACACCAAGGGACGCTGCTATCGGAAGGCTCGGTAAAGGACGGCGTTCTGACCTGTCGAGGACATGGCTGGCAGTTTGAATGTGCATCGGGTTGCGCCCTCAGCCAGGTGGGTGTCCGTCTGAAGCAGTTTAGCGCGCTGGTCGATGGCGTCCACGTGCTCGTTTATAGGGATGAGGTACAGAAGTGGAAAGCATTGCACGTAAATGCTGGTCAGCCATCGTCGCCGGCCTCTCCGCGCCCAGTCCGCTCGCTAGCACAACTTCCAGGCCCCAAGGGGCTCCCCATTTTGGGTAACTTACTCCAGTTACATCCCACGAGGCTGCATCTCACCTTGGAGGAGTGGTGCCGCGACTTTGGGCCCATCTATACGTACAGGCTGATGCATCGACCGTTCGTCGCTATTGCGGATCCTAACCTGATCAATCAGATCCTGCGCGATCGGCCGGGAACCTATCGCCGCTGGGATGCAATTGAAAACGTCTCCAGGGAACTTGGGATGAACGGCGTGTTCTCCGCTGAAGGAGAGGCATGGAGAAGGCAACGCCAGTTGGTCGCGCAAGCGTTGGACCCAGCGCATTTGCGAACGTTTTTCCCGACGCTGTGCAAAGTGACCGAGCGCCTGAGGCGTCGCCTGGACAAAGCGGCTCGCGAACAGCGATCTGTTGATATTCAGAAGGATCTGATGCGCTATACGGTAGACGTGACGACGAACCTCACGCTTGGGTACGACATGAACACCCTTGAGTGCGAGGGTGACGTCATCCAGCAACATCTCGAGCGGATATTTCCGATGCTCAATCATCGGATCAACACCCCGTTTCCCTATTGGCACTACCTCAAACTGCCCGACGACAGAGCGCTAGATCGTGCTGTAAAGGCGCTTCGCGAGATCGTCAGTGAATTTATCAGCGACAGTCGCGCACGCCTTGCGCAGTCACAGGATCTTGCGTCACATCCGACCAACTTTTTGGAGGCATTGGTAGTTGCTCAAGAAGACGGCTTGGCTCCATTAACAGATGACGAGGTGTTTGCGAATGTATTTACGATACTTTTGGCCGGCGAGGATACCACGGCAAACACGATCGCCTGGATGACCTATTTCATGTGTCGTCATCCCGACGTTCAGCGCAGGATGCAAGAGGAAGTCGACTCCGTCGTTGGACAGGCGGTCATACTTCAAGACCTTGGCGATACTGATCGGCTTGCGTTTCTCGATGCTGTGGCCAACGAGACCATGCGACTCAAACCGGTCGCACCCGTTCTAGGCCTCGAAGCCAATCGCGACGTCCTGATAGGTGACGTTGACATCCCGAGGGGAACTGTCATCGCGCTGCTAACACGTTACCAGGGCTTAGAGGACAGAAGTGCTTCAGAGGCTGACGCGTTCGCCCCCGACCGCTGGCTCTCTGGCGCCGATGCCGCCAGCCGTCATCGCGCTGGTTTCGTGCCCTTTGGGTCCGGGCCCCGCCTTTGCCCGGGGCGGAGTCTCGCCTTGCTCGAAATACGATCCGCGATCGCAATGATGTGCCGCAACTTCCGTTTGTCAGCATCCGAAGGTATGGCTCCGGTGGAAGAGGTGTTTGCATTCTCGATGATGCCCCGCAATTTGCGTGTCGATTTCAGCGTACGCCACTGATTATTGCCGCACTGACCAATAATGAAAGGAGGAACGAAAAATGGAGCTTCCCGACATCTTGCACAATCGTCGGGCACCCATAGCCCACTGCGGAACCGAAGCGGATTTTCTGTCAGGTGTAACTCGCGAGGATACCCAGCAAACATCTCGCGCGCTCGGGAAGAACATCGTCCGCACGCCCCTACTTCCGCATGCGGCCCCGGGTAACGATCGCTCAATATTTCTCAAGCCAGAGAATTTGCAGCCCGCGGATCGTTCAAGGTACGTTGTTCACTCAATGCGGTTTCCAACCTTACGCCCACTCAGTTATCGAAGGGGTGTACACGGCAAGCACTGGGAATTTCGCACTGGGCTGCACGCAGGCGGCGCGTGCACGCCAGGCAGACGTGAGGGTCTATGTCACGAAAACCGCCTCGCAAAGCAAAATTGCGGCGCTTCGCGAGTTGGGTGCGAAAGTCGTCGAAATCAGTTTCGAAAAATGTGGGCCATCCTCTGCGGTGAAAAGCCTGTGGACGGAAACGGAACGTTCCTTCATCCCTGCTCGGGTCGCGATGTCATCGTTGGCAACGCAACCATCGGGCAGGAAATTCTTGAAGATCTACCAGAGGTGGATGCAATTTTGGTGCCTTTCGGCGGCGGAGGACTGGTCTTGGGCATCGCGCTGGCGTGCGCGCGTTCGGGTTCTCTCGCGGATGTGTACGCATGCGGGACCGAAGCTGCGACGCCGCTGCGTTCCGCTTTGGCAGCAGGCGGCCCTGTCACGGTGCCAGTCGACGCCAATTCCTTCGTCACGAGCATTGGGGTTTCAACTGTACTGGAATCAAATTGACCACTCCTCAACGCGATGATGGACCGCGTCGCAGTATCGACGCTCGACGCAACTGCCGATTGCATTCGTCAGTTAGCAAAACGCAATCATCTCGTGGTGGAGGGCGCGGGTGCAGCGGCGCTTGCGGCCGCCTACCATCCATTTTTTGCTGTCAGACGCGTCGCCGTGGTCCTTTCAGGGGGCAGCATTGATATTGACGTTTTCGCTTCAATCCTGGCTGCAGACCGGTCTGTCTAGTGAACTTCGTCAGGACTGGGCGTCTTCGCGACCGATCGGTGAGGCGATTGTCGGCCCGTTACGACGCCTGCGGAGTGGGCCGCGCTTCGATGGCTCGGATGAGGCCGGCCCCTGAATAATCTTGGTTGTCAGCATACGTTGCTTCACTTTCTCACCATCCGCAATGGTCTGGTGTCGTCCGACAAGCGGACTGTCGTGAATGTTCTCCGACGGCCTCCAATGGGTCGCGTGCTGCCGGTCGTAGTCGTGCAAGGCCAAAGCAAATATGCCAATCGCATGAGGCGGCACCCGGCCACCAAGGGACGTTCGCTTGGCCGTTTGGTAGGACGCTCGAGCGGCGCCTTCCGCACTTGATACCGGCCATTCAAAGGCGCCATTCTGGCGTCGGATTGATTTTCAACCGCCTAAGTTTTGATTCAGCAGCGCAAACAACGCTTCCCACCCGCGCTCGGCGGCGGCATGGTCGTATACCGGGAAGTCCGGCACCATCCAACCGTGAGCGGCGGTGTAAATTTCCGCGCGGTAATTTACACCGGCTTCGACGAACGCCTTCTCCAGGCGCTCGGCCATCGCCGGCGGATAGCTGTCATCGTTCTCTGCGCTAGCGAGGTAGACCGCTGCTGTCAGGTTGGACGCGAGCAAGTGTGGACTGGTTGGCGCGTCGGTCGCCAGATTGCCACCATGGAAGCTAGCGACCGTCACAAAACGACCAGGATGGGTGGCCGCCGCGGTAATCGCCATACCGCCACCCATGCAAAAACCTATTGCGCCGACATTGGTGCCCCTAACATCGCTGCGGGCATCGAGATAGGCCAGGAAGGCCGCGGTGTCATTCGCAGCCTTATCATTCCCTGTCGTAGCCATCAATGGGCCTAGAATTGCGCGCACGTCGCCCTTAAACACTTCGTCTGGCACGAGGGTTTCGTAGGGGCCGTAGCGGTAGAAGAGGTCGGGGAGTAACACGACGTAGCCGGCGTTTGCAACACGCTGTGCCATCTCAAGCACCGCAGGCCTGATCCCGCCAGCGTCCATAAAGAAAATCACCGGTGACCACGGCCCCTCGCCAGCAGGCGTCATAATATTCGCGGGGCATTCGCCGTCCCGAGTTCGAATAGTCACTCGTTCGTGGGGCATGAAATTCTCCTATTGCCGATGGGTGTGCCGAGAGTAGTCTATCGTCAACATCCGTTTCTGTTCAGCAGTGTGCATTTAACCTCCTGAGTCATTAAACCGATCCCTCGTTTCGCCAAACGTCTAATGGTCAGGGAATGGCCGTTGTACCTTGGAAGCTGTCGTCAAGACGGTGCTATGTCGAACGGCGTTTGTGGGTCGCGTGCCGACGATCGCTGGCAGGCGAGGACGGCCATCACCTGCCATTCGGCGAGGATAGTTTTCTTCCGTTGGAGCGGCAGCATCGCCTCCGAAACCCGACGGACGGCCGCGCGGATAACTGGCCTGTACCCGACAGACATTCAGGTGACCACGCCGCTGAGGCGGCTCGGGCACGGAAGCGGCTCGACATTCGCGACGAGCAACGCCGAATTCAGAGCCGGGCGATCATAGCTATTCAGTACACCCTCGACCCATCAACATTTCGCCGGTGTAAAAGAGCGTCGTCGCAGCGGGTAGTGCGTAGGCGTTCCCGCTCGCGCGCCGTGCGTTCGTCTGCGGTGGGAGCCGATACTTCTTCGGAGCCCGACCGGCGTTGATCGAGCGTACGGAGTTCGGCTGGCGGGCGGAGCAAACCGGCCCGTCAGCACAAGCTACAAGCGACGTTGTCGGTCCTGCCTTCGTTGCGAAGCCGCCCGACGTGGTCGTCTTTGGCTGGTAGTGCGTCTAGTCAGGATAAAAGCCGGAGCCGACCACGCCGGCTACCCCGTCGATCTTCACTGATTTCACATAGGTCCACTTGTGTGAAGGGATGGACTGCCCGGGCTTCGGGAACATGTAGTCAACCCATCCTGACCCTTTGGTGGCGGCCGTCTCTATCAGTGCATCGTGAAACAACTTGCCATTCGCGTCCTTTTGACCGGTAACGATTGTCCCCTCTCTGGCAGGAAACGCAGGGTTCAGCAGAACTTTTGACGTCATGTCGTAGACGAATAAGTATGTGGTTCCATGAAACCATTCGGAGTCCTTTTTCCTGAACTCTTGAAATGCTGCCGCCCCCCTACTATTAATCAGGTCCGCAGCCTTGTTCACTAGTGTTTCGACCTCTTTGGCTTTCTCTGATGGCGGAGGTGACGCCTGGGCGAATGTGGATGAGCTAGTGCTGAGCAGGCCCAAAAAAATCATGCCGCTGGCAAAAATCGCTATGCCTCTCATAGATACCTCTCCCCTGTTGGAATTCGGGATACAGCAAGGCCAAGTGAGAATGGACAGTACGGCGAGGCGAGCAGCCATTAATAACAGTCAGTGTCCTCGACCCGTTTTGTACTACGTGGTCTCGGCAGGCCCGTCTTCAGAGTCCCGATCGCTTTCTCAGCGGCTGCTGTTGTCTATTGGTACCCCGTGTGATGCTGCGTGTGCACCGCATGCACGGAAAGACCTCTCGTCGAAGTATATGCACGCGAAGGATTTTTCAAAGGAGGGCTACAAGGTGCGCTCAACCTCGATCAATGAATGACCCGCTAACTTAATCGATCAAGACTGGTTCAAGCTCTGCGATCGGGAGTCGAATGCCGTCGACAAGAACTTCCGATTTAGGTGTGAGCCCGCCGTCCCCGGCCGTTGTCGGGGTTACTGACGAACATTCGAACGTCGGCTACGACCCCAGAGCGCACAGCGATAGGTCGCGCCTATACGACGTTCGGGGCGACGACGATCTAATTGCTTGGTTGGCGCTTCGAAAAGATTCGACCACGACAGACGTGCAGCGTGCAGTTCTTCCTGAGTCTGTGAGCGCTTTACACATCACCGCGCCAGGTTTTCTTACGTTTGACTGTCGAGAAACTACAATCAGAGTAGACCCTTCTGCGCGCCGCAGGCGGGCCGAGTCCAGCTTTCGCGAGCTGTCCGTCGCGACCGAGCCGATCTGAGCATCGCGGCCAGAAATAAAGGTGAACATGATCGAGCGACTGTCATGAAGACGAAAAACTCAACACGTCGCGCGCTGATTCTCAAGGCTGCGGTTGCTAGCCTTTCGGTTTGCGCGGCACAACTTTCCAGCGCGGCAAATGTCACCATCGCTACTCTCAACGGTCCGGCCATGCTCGAACTCAAGAAGCTCTCCGCGAGCTTCGAGAAGGCGAACCCCGATATCAAGTTGAATTGGGTGATCCTTGAGGAAAATGTGCTTCGTCAGCGGGCGACGACCGACATCACCACCAACAGCGGCCAGTTCGACGTGGTTGCAATTGGTACGTACGAAACGCCGCAGTGGGGCAAGCGCGGCTGGCTGGTGCCGATGACCAATCTGCCGGCCGATTACGACCTCGACGAGGTGGTCGAGACGGCGCGCGACGGTCTTTCCTACGATGGCCAGCTCTACGGGCTGCCGTTCTATGTCGAGAGCTCGATGACCTTTTATCGGAAGGACCTGTTTCAAGCAGCTGGACCCAATATGCCGGATCAGCCGACTTACGACCAGATCAAGCAGTTCGCCGACGCGCTCACCGACAAGACCAAGGGGCAGTACGGCATCTGTTTGCGCGGAAAGGCAGGTTGGGGTGAAAACATGGCATACGTGTCGACAGTGGTGAACACCTTCGGTGGACGCTGGTTCGATGAGAACTGGAAAGCGCAGATTGACACGCCGGAGTGGCGCAAGGCGATTAGCTTCTATGCAGACCTCTTGAAGAACGACGGGCCGCCCGGAGCGAGCTCGAACGGCTTCAACGAGAATCTGACGCTGATGTCGTCCGGGAAGTGCGCGATGTGGATCGATGCGACCGCCGCCGCGGGCACGCTCCACAACAAGTCGCAGTCGCAAGTTGCGGACAAGATCGGCTTCGCTGCGGCACCGGTTGCGGTGACGCCGAAGGGATCGCATTGGCTGTGGTCCTGGTCGCTGGCAATCCCCAAGACCTCAAAGTCGCAGGATGCCGCGAAGAAATTTGTTACCTGGGCAACGTCGAAACAGTACATCGAGATGGTTGGCAAGGACGAGGGTTGGGCATCCGTTCCTCCGAGCAGGAAGTCGACTTTTGCACGTCCAGAGTACAAGCAGGCCGCACCGTTCGGAGAATTTGTATTGAAAGCGATCGAATCGGCCGACCCGAACGACCCGTCGCTCAAGAAGGTGCCGTACAGCGGCATTCAATTCGTTGGCGTCCCCGAGTTCCAGTCCTTCGGTACCGTGGTGGGGCAATCGATCGCGGGCGTCGTTGCTGGGCAAACCAGTGTGGATGCGGCGCTGAAGGCGGGCAACGCTGCCGCCGACCGCGCTGTGAAGCAGGCGGGTTATCAGAAGTAAGGCCCTGAAATTGTCCCTCGCAGTACACGAGCAGCTCCGCCTCCGATCAAGGGTGCTACCCAACGCGTCGAGAGGTGTCACGATGAGTCGTTGGACCGCTCAGATGGCTGGCTCCTCGCAACGGCCAAAGTTGGGGGAGTTGAGTAACGGCTTCCGCAATGAGTGCAATCCGTCTGAATGGCTGCAGTGCCTCGGAAAACGGCCGTGGATGGCGCGTCCGACCGAACGGCTCTGATGGGTCGGCTACGGAAGTTCGACGCGGCGGTGCGGCCGACGATCACCGGAGGCCGCTCGATTTCCGGAATCGGCCACATTCGGACATCTATCCTGGCCACTGGTGTGCCGCTTGAACGACAATCCGCCCTTTGGAAGCGGTCACTCAACTGCGAATGTGCAGTCCTTGCCAGAATGTGCGCTCCAATGTGTTAGAACGTCGGATGTGCGCGTCTATCAGTGCTTTGCGCTGATCTGCTGGCATAGCACGCCGTTTTTATTCTGTCCCGTTGCGTTCAGCCAACTACAGGTACGGTCGTCTCGGCCAGCATTTTTCGCGCACAATAGTGCACGCGAACTACAACTCTTAAGCAACGTCAGTGGGGGCGTGAATGGGATTTTTTGGTAAATCATCGGCCAATACTGTGGGTAACGATCCAACAGTTGCCGAGTACAAGCAGTGCCAAGAGCATCGTCGTCAGATGCTGGATTCGTTTCGACGTAACGCGTTCAACAGGTATTCGTTCATCTACCCGGATGCCATCATTCTGATGAACCGGTACCGCCACACGTTCATGATATTGCGCCAGGAGGATGGACTATTGCTGCACGGCGAATTTGCAGACCGAGAATGTCCGTTTCTACACTATGTTCCAGATGATGCGGGGCCGCTTGCGCGACGTACAGCTGCAGCCGACTATTGGCAACAGGTCAAGCAAGCTAAAGGCGTTCTGCGCGCCGATTCGAAACATGTCCCAAAGCACGAAACGTACAGAAGTTCGTTGTGCGAGGAGGATGAGAATGACCGCTTCCTTAAGTACGGTTTTGCCCTTTGGGGTAATGGACAAGAGATAGATCAGCATTATGGCTGCGCGCTGTTCCTAGACGGCCACCGAATTGCGAAGTCCACGTTTTTGCATCCTCAACCGGCAAAGTATTTCTCGCACGCCATGTATAGGTGGCTCATGCCGCGTCCGATTGAGACTTCAACGGGCTGGTCCAGCTTGGTCATGGTTCTCGGAGAGTTCAGCTTCGGAATGGGAAGTAGTAGGTCACGATACGAGATTAAGTTTCCGAATACCGAAGATTTCTTTGGCCCAAAATTCGACGCACAGTCCAAAGATGCGATTCTTAAACTGCGCGACTTCCTCTGCAGCATGGAGTCGATCTTTTCTGCGAAAAATATCGGCGACGATGCGAAAGCAGATTTCGTCACTGATGAGGGGGCAACGATGTTGGACTCCGCAGGGGACCCGACGGATTAGGCATACTTGTAGCTCAAAAATTTTCCTTTCCGCCAGTTGCCGGGCGTAGGTTGCGAGTATGAGTCTGCCCAAGGCATCGCCAAAAAAGCCGCTTCGAGCTACGCGGGCCGCTTAGTGGCACCTCAGTTTGCAAAATCTGGATTTGGCTGACTGACCGGTTTGGAGAAAGTTGTCTGACCGGAGTGGGTCGGCTACGGAAGTTCGACGCGGCGGTGCGGCCGACGATCACCGGAGGCCGCTCGATTTCCGGGATCGGCCATTTTCGGCCATTCGACATTGCCTCCGGGATTGCCGACAATGTGCCTACGCTGGCGAAGCGAGGCACTCGATTTGCTGTCCCTTAAGCGCGCGAGGGCATTGACATGAAACACAAGGGTCCGCCGATCAAGAAGGAAACGAAAGCTACGATTACAAAAGATTGTGATGCGATCATCGGTATATCGGCTGTCCTTGCGGTGCTCGGAACCGTCCTGTACTGGGGCTTAGTCGAAACGCTGTTTCCGATTGCTGCAAACTGGCCAGACGGGACGGACGGAGCTCGCCGGTCTGGGCCCAGGTTCCCGTTGACGGATCGTATAGCTCGGCCGACGATAAAAGCCCGGCGCTGCCCAATCCGCCAGTCACCAGGACTCGCCCATCGGCGAGCAGCGTTGCAGTTTGCGGAATGCGTCTTACTGGCCCACGCCGTGGTGGGCGACTTCAACCGCAGCGTCGCGCTTCTTTTTGGCTTCCGCTTTCTTGTGGTCATAGACCTTTTTCGCCGCCGCAACTTCCCTGTTGTATTCGCGATTCGCCGCAGCAACCTGCTGGTGCATTCTCACGATCTCATCCGGATGTTCAGCGGCTGTCGATGGGCTCGCTCCTGAATTGCCTTGCGCCCAGGCGTCGGGAAGAGATACCAATGCGAGGGAAGCGGTCATCACAGCCGCAATCGTGTTTTTCATGACGAACTCCAGATGTTGTGCCTGCGTCGTTGGTCTGCCGGTGGAAAGCTAGCGAGCCTCCACCCTATACATGCCGAAATAAATGTCGTATAGGACCTTGGTCCGATGACTGGTCGCGTGCCCGCGCCGGGAGTTTTTTCCAAATTCTTTGCGCACGGCTGCCGGGACAAGTTCGCCGCAACTTTCTCGCGAAGGGGAAAACAGCAGTTAAATTGACAGGGACACGGATCGACAGCTCTACAGCGGATTATCGACAGGAGCAGCCGAACTCGATACCTTGAACGGCCGCTTCGCGTATCGCCGAATGTGAATTCCGGGTCGAGCGCAGCCAACCGCCTTCGTCGGCTGCGTCGGCTTGGCAAGGAGATACCGGTCGGCACTTATCGGCAACTGATGACGCTCTGCCCCGTTGTCGAACGTCACGCTGTTGTTTCTGCCGACGAAAAGCTGTTCCATTCGACCACGCCGCGTGTGGACCCCAGTTGCGTGATCACGGGGCCGTTCCCTTTGGCTTGCTACTGTGCAGTCCCGAGGATGAGTCCGGCGCTCTGCAGCAACTGGATTTTGCGGTGATAGCCGCAGTCTCGGAGTAACCGATGAATGTGCGGTTCGAAGGTCCGGCCAGGCTTCTGCGAGACCAGAGCGCAAACCGCGAACTTTTGACGGACTACTGCTGTGTCGCCTGCTAACCTTCAGATCAATGAACGTGCGCGCCGGCCCTGAAGTCAAGTGCGCACGCTCAGGATGGCGAAGCCTTGATGCCGGAAAGGGGGTCCTATGACCGTTGCAGCGCTAGCGCGTGGCACACGCGCACTCCATGACCGTCGGCGGCCCTTAGCCAACCGGTGGTTCGGGTTAGGGCTTGCCGCGGCGGCGCTTCTTTCGGGTCACGCGAGTGTCGCGGCAGGACCTCTGCCGCAGGGTGGCAGTTTTGTCGGCAGCTCGGGCAGCATCGCGCAGAACGGCCGGAACCTGAACATCACGCAGGCAGGCGGGCGCGGCATTATCAATTGGGACAGCTTTTCGATCGGTGTAGGGAACACCGTGTCGATCAACAACGGCACGGGCGCGACGCTCAACCGCGTGACCGGCAGCGATGTTTCCGCGATCTACGGCGCGCTTAACGCGACGGGCAGTGTGTATCTCGTCAATCCGCACGGCGTGCTGATCGGTCGAACTGGCGTGATTTCGACGGGTGGGCGTTTCCTGGCATCGACCCTCGACGTTTCCGACGACAACTTCCTTAATCCGCGCACGATCGGCGGAACGGCCTACACCGGGAATTCGACGGCAAATGTCGTCAACCTCGGCAAGATCGCGTCGTCCGGCGGCGACGTTCTGCTTATATCGGCCAGCAAGGTTGTGAATGCAGGGACGATCGATGCGCCCAACGGCAACGCGGAATCCGCGGTGGGGCGTCAAGTGCGCTTGTTCGACAGCGCGTATCAGCAGCTTTCCGTCGATGTGGGAAGCGGCGGCACCATCAGGAATGCCGGCATCGTCGCGGCGGCGACCATCAACCTTCAGGCGGCAGACGGCAACATCTTTGCGCTTGCCGGCCACTCGGGCGCGCTGCGCGCTACCGGCACGGCGACGCGCGATGGACACGTGTGGCTCGTCGCGGACACCACGACAAACTACCGCATAAACACCGGCAACATCGATGCCCGCGGCGCTCAAATTAGCGCTCGCAACGCGGACGGCAGCCGCGGCGTAGTCGATATGTCCGGCGGCAGCGTCAAAGTGGGCGGTGCAGACGTCCAGGCCAGACAGTGGAACATCACGGCCGGGGATTTCACCGTCGATGCGTGCACCGCCGACACGCTCGGCACCAGCCTGAGCCGTGGCGCGTCGGTCAACGTGCTGGCGAATGGCGCCGACGGCAAGCTGGGCGCGAACGGCAAAGGCAACATCGACGTGCAGGCAAGTCTGCGCTGGCGCGGAGACGCGTCGCTTAACCTCAATGCCGCGCACTCGCTGACCATCGCGCCGCGCGTGACCATCGCCAACATCGGCGCGGGCCCGCTTACGCTTTCCGCCGACAGCTATGGATTTGACAACGGCGGGAGCATGATCAATCAGGGCACGCTCGACTGGTCGCGAAGCACCGGCATCGTAACGGCACTCTACGACATCAACGGCACTTTCACACGCGGCACGGTAGTCACGAATCCGTCATGGCAGGCCGCGCCGTTCAGCGGGCTGCTCACGCAGTTCACGGCTTATCAGTTGATTGCGTCGCTGGACGACCTGCGCGCGGTGAACAACAACCTCGCGGGCAACTATGCGCTGGCTCCGCGCGGGATTGAATTCGCGGATGCGGGCGAGTTCGCCGGCGTCGGCACAGCCGACCATCCGTTCACCGGTCAGTTCGACGGCATGGGCCATCTGCCGGCCGATCTTCATCTCGCCACTAATGCTGGAATGTTCAACGTGATCGGTAAAGATGCGGTGGTGCGCAACTTCACGCTGGCAGACGGCACGGGGACGTCTTCTTCTGGTCCTGTCGGCTTGCTCGCAGCAGTCAATTACGGGACGCTGATCAATGTCGGCGCGACAGGCACCATCACGTCCACGGGCAACTCAAGCACCATAATCGGCGGGCTGGTCGGCGAGAATTTCGGCAACATCGAGCGGTCGTGGGCGGGTGTGAACATCACCGGCACGGGTGAACTGGGCGGGCTGGTCGGGCGCAACGACGGGCACATCGATCGTTCGTATTCGCTCAACTCGATGACAGCCGGCGCGCCGAGCACTTTTGGCGGCCTGGTCGGCACGAACAATGGCGACATCGTGCGTTCTTACGCCTTCGCGTTCCAGATGAGCGGCGGCACGACGGTTGGAGGACTGGTTGGCAAAAATACTGGCCGCATAGAGCAGTCGTACGCGTGGGCGAAGCTCACGCTGGACGGCAACGCGACGGCGGGCGGCATCGCGGGTACGAACAGCGGCAGCATCGCCAAGGACGTCTTCTGGAACAGTGAGTCGTCGGGCGCGCAAACCGGCGTCGGTTCGGGCACGGCGGTGGCCAGTTCGAGCGGCCTCACCGATCTGGAGTTGCGCGATCCTGCGAGCTTCGGACCGACATGGGACTTCGGTGCAAACGGCACTTGGGTGGCAGGCTACTTCGGGCCGTCGCTGCACTGGCTCACGCAACCGTGACGTCGTGTAACTTTTGAACTAGCCGTTGATGAGCGTGTCAGCCCAGCTACCTTAGTTGGAGGATTTCGGTCATCCACAGCTTTGTCAACGACCGCTGTATCCTGCACACGCAGTTGTGCCGACGCAAGCGTCAGACACCGTTCCGGGTCGCGGAGACGACCGCGTTCGCCTGCGGGCGTCGGCTCGGTACGCGAATCGCATATGGCACGGTTCGGCCACGAGCGGCCGGTGGACATACGCCGTTGAATTGTTGACAATCGGTATCCGGCGCCAGCAATTGCTGGCTAAACTACGGTTTCCAATCGGTGGTGGATCAGACGCTGGGTGACCTAGACCGCACTAACGCTGGAATCCAGGAAAATCCTATGACCATGAAAGGAAAAGGCAAACCTCATGCCGCATTCCCTTCACCCTTCGCTCTGCCGTTACTATTGCTTAACCGGTCCACACAGTGCATTCAAGCGGCGCCGCTCAAAGCAGCTCCGCTGAAGGGTTCGTACCACGCGAAATTTTTAAAATAGTTGACTTGCCCGCACGGAATTATGTCTAAGAGGTAATGAGAACGGCTCAGCTGGGCTTGGTAGACCTTCACGCTCGATGGTGTCGGGCGGCGGCGCTTTTCCAGCAGCCGAATAACATACTCCTTGTCGGCATCTGACGTCAGGTATCCAAAAATCACGCCTTCGAACAAACTTTCGGGGTATGGCATCAGGCCCCTTTGATGTCTTGGCGTGATAATCCGCCACTCATGCTCATATGACCATCCCGAGTATTTCGTTAAGTACAGCCGCTCCCACGTCGAACTGTCGCCTTTTGGAACGGACAAATAGTCGATCACGGGATATTCGCCGCTGTACTCAACTTGCCTGGCTTTGTCAAAAAAATGGCCGTCGGTTCTAAACTGTAGGCACATACCTCGATGGCCGTCTCCGTAGTGGTAGAACATGACAGGGTCACGTTCGCACTCTGAGAGACATAGCACACCAGTTCTTTTCTGAAAGTCATCTATAATTAGTTTTCGCGCCACTTCCAAAAATGCTTCGTTAAACTCAGGATATTTTTTATGGTATTCGGCGTGCAAGTCGAGTTGATCTAAGGGATGCACATTAGAATTCTCTTCGTTGCAAAGTTGCGCCAGCATGTCCCGCCGGAAGCAAAACCGTTCACTCTCTGTTCCGCCCAAGAAGGTGAAGCTTGGGTTGCAGTCCATCGGATCGTTGAAGGACGCGGGGGCGGCGAACCACAACACGTTCTCGGTAAAAATACGGTCTATCTGTTGCTGTCTTCTTTCCGATTGTGAGCGTATCGCCATGTACTTGTATAGATGGTCAGGTAGCATTGCGTCTCCTAATCGGTCGTTATCAAGTGGTGATCCGCATGTTTTGGCTATCGTTAGCCGATTGCTGGTTCGGGGTTGCTGAGAAGTTTATTGACGCACGGTCGCTCGGTCGATGCTAAATCTTCGCCTGAGCGTAACGAGAAGTCTATCGGAACCTCCTCGTTGGTTCGGTCACAGCTTACACGCGGACCCCGTGTCCAGTCCGAGTTGGCGAGAGCAGCGGCGTGGGATACTGCGCGTATGGCCGCTTACAAGAAATAGGGTCGACCGTTTCGGGTCGTCTCATTCCTTTTGCATAGATTGCACCGCGCATGCCGATTGCCATCGCACGGTCATGGGACTCAGTGCGGCCATAGACAGTCAGTCGAGGACAATGGCTGTATTGTGGAAAATTGTGCTGCTGTCAAATGGTGCGATGTGCGCGATAGTTCGCGTCCCAGAGCTGGATGATCCAATATTCCTTCGCGTACGATGCAATCTGGATGTAGGCATCGGCTAAAGTCAACTGTCGTGCCCATGCGACGTAGTCCAAAATCGCAGAGTGAGCTTCCCTCGATTTTTCGCCTTCCAACGGTCCCGAGTCATGCAGCCGCATCCTTGGTCTGCTGAGCCTTGATCCAGTCCTGAAGAAACCTTTCCGGAGAAACAAAGCCGAGCGACGAATGACGACGGCTGCGGTTGTAAAACACTTCGACATATTCGAACAGATCGGCCTTCGCGTCCTGATGCGTGCGGTAGCGCGTGGCGTGAACCCGTTCGTTTTTCAAACTGTTGAAGAAGCTTTCCGTCGGGGCGTTGTCCCAACAATTTCCCTTTCGGCTCATCGAGCAGCGCATGCCGTAGGCGCTCAGCTTGCGCTGGAACTCGTGACTCGCGTACTGGCTGCCCCTATCCGAATGGCACAGCGCACCCGGCGCGGGGCGGCGGCGAAACCAGGCCATCGTCAGCGCGTCTGTCACGAGATCCGCCGTCATGCGCGGCTTGATCGACCAGCCCACCACTTCCCGGTTGAACAGGTCGAGCACCACGGCCAGGTACAGCCAGCCCTCGTCGGTCCAGATGTACGTGATGTCCGAGCTGAACACCTGATTCGGCTCGGCAGGCGTGAACTCGCGATTCAGCAGGTTGGGCGCAACCGGCAACTTGTGCTTCGAATCGGTCGTCACCCGGTAGCGGCGCTTGTGCCGGGCTCGGATGCCGTGCTCACGCATCAGCCGTTCCACGCGGTCCTTGCTGGCCGGAAAGCCTCGATCACGGATTTCCTCGGTCATGCGCGGCGAGCCGTATGCCCCTTTGATCTCGGCATGTACCGTCCGGATCAGCGTCAGCAATTGCGTGTCCGTCAGTCGCCTTCGTCCTGGCGTGCCGCCGCGCTTCCACGCGCGGTAGCCATTCACGCTGACCGACAACACCCAGCACAGCGACGACAGCGGATACTGCCCGACCTGCTGGTCGATCCAGGCATACCTCACAGCAGGTCCTTCGCGAAGTATGCTGCCGCTTTTTTTGCGATCTCAAGCTCCATCTGCAGGCGCTTGTTCTCCGCTCTCAGGCGTGAAAGCTCCATCTGCTCCGGCGTGACCGGCTTCGCTCCGGCTCCATTCAGCTTGCCCGACGCCTCGGCCTTCACCCAGTTGCGAAGCGTCTGCTCCGACATGCCCAGCTCCCGGGCCACCATGGCAAAGCCCTGGCCTTCCTTGACCCGCTGGACGGCGGCCATCTTGAACTCCGCCGTGTACGATTGCTTCGGTACCTTGAACATCCCTGATTCCCTTCCTTTCCGTCGAGTTTATACACGACCGGTTGGAAGGCGAAATTTCAGGGGAAGCTCAGAGTGTCGTGCGCTTTAGTGCCGACAGGTCTTGCTAGCGGTCTTTATTTTGCGTTGTGCTCGCAGCGGAAACCGATGCAGGCGATGTGGGGACCACTGACGTGGAGGCTGTAGCGGGAAAATGCTGGTTGGGAGGCTGAGTTGCTTTCGCGGCGGTATCGAGAGTTGCCTGGCACGCGCAGGGAGACGTTTTATCTGGGGCCGAAAACGCGCCAGGATTTGAAATCGCAGGGTAGCCAGCTACACAGGTCAACACCAAACCAGAGAGAAAGAGAGCAATCTGAATACTCGTTGGAAAACGCACATTCAGCTTATTTAGATGACCGCTTGTAAATGTCTCTGAACGAGCCAGGCTGCCAGTCAAGGCGAGCAAAGTCCATATACCGCATGCGACTGAGAGCAACAGACAAAGCCATGACCAGCCCGCTGCTGAACGAGCATCCGGGGGAAGGTGTGTAATAAAATCCTTGGCGAATGTTACCTGGAAGCCAAGGAGCGCTGTCGCCAACGTGATTAGTTGCTTCACGCTGTCCGACGCAGTCGCGGCGGCTGCCTTCGCTTGCTCGTCCATGATTACGTGCAAAACGGCCAGATGGGGCAAAGCTTTGCCAAGGCTTCTCGCAGACTGTCAAAATCGAGGATCGTCAGATTGCGCCTCGATGCGTCCGCTTTCATGAAGGCAAGGATCTGACGTAGATTTTCCTGCGCTTCATGTATTCGGCCAACCTGTTCGGCAGAAATCATGACGGCGGCAGCATTACGTACGAGTTCCCGCAGCCTTAGTTCGGCGTCGCCACTGAGGTTGACACCTTGCGAGATCACAACACGCCATAAACGATTTTCCAAATCATCAATCGGATCGCTCATCTGTTTTCTCCTTGGAGCAACTGCTTCGACGATTTCAGAAGACGCAATGATTTACCTCGGCATTGGAGTTTGCCACTCGTCTGCAGCCGAAGTCTGTTGGTCACCGCACAAACTACAAAGCGTTTATTCGGCAGTTTCTTAATGCGCAGGCACAGACGACAGACCGTGCCTTCATTAGCACCATCTCTTACTGTTCTCATGTGCTTGCAACCAAGCATCGAGACGCGCTTCCGGGAACTGTCGACGTGAGCAGTCGCGCGCGACAGGTCAAACGACCGCTGTGCGGCCCGTCGATTGACCGCTTCGGGTCGTTCGAGGACATTCGCACCTCTCGTAGCCGGCCTTAACGCTTGAGGTGACGCCATGTCGCATCACCGGACGCCCGTCTCACGTGACGAAAGACTGGATCGCCGCAGTCTGCGGCGATCCTTAAGTAGGCCACAGCCAGGCAGCGGCCGCACGCCAACCGGCTGGCAAGCTGGAACGCAGAAGACTTGCTCATCGCGTTCCTCAGAATTACGAAACTCCGGCACGTGCCTTGCTCACTAGCAGCTGGAGCTGCCCCCGCAGGCAGTCGGCCCCGGAAGGGACATCCAGCGTCGGACATTGGTCATTGGAGGCTTATATGAACAAGGATCAGGTCAAAGGTACGACGGAGAAGGGTCAAGGGGAAGGTCAACGAGACGGTTGGCAAGGTGACCGGCAACACAAAGCAGCAGGTCAAGGGCGACGTGCAGCAGGCAGCCGGCGAAGCGCGCAAGACGGGCGGGGATGTCAGGGAAGCGGTCAAGGACTCGACGAAAAAACCGGTTTAACGATCGCGTGACGGACGCGCGCAGAAGAACAACGCGACGTGCCGGCTGCGGGCTGCGACTCGCAGCGGGTGAATGGTAGCTTTGCGCGGCAGCCATGGAGACAACGAATGCGGATCGCGCAGATTGCGCCACTACATGAAGCCGTTCCGCCGCAACTGTATGGTGGCACCGAGCGCGTGGTGTCGTATCTGACCGAGGCGCTGGTCGAACAGGGACACGACGTGACCCTGTTCGCCAGCGGCGACTCGCGCACGCGGGCGCATCTCGAAGCGGCGTGGCCGCGCGCAATGCGCCTCGATCCGTCCATCGTCGATACCCTTGCCCCGCACCTGCTGCTGCTCGAAAAGGTCCGGCGCGTGGCTTCCCGCTTTGACGTGCTGCATTTCCACCTCAGCTATCTCCCGTTCCCGACGTTTTCGCAACTTGCCGTACCGTTTTTATCCACCCTCCATGGTCGTCTGGACCTGCCGGAGTTACAGCCGGTGTTCGACGCGTTCCCCTACGCCCCCGTCGTGTCGATTTCGACTTCGCAATGCCGCCAGCTACCGCGGGCCAACTGGCTCGGCACGATCTATCACGGTCTGCCGGAATACCTGCTGGAGCCGCAGCCGCAGACCGGGCCGGACTATCTGGCATTTCTGGGCCGGATCTGCCCGGAAAAACGTGTCGATCTGGCCATCGAGATCGCGGCAAAGGCGAAGCAACGCCTGAGGATTGCCGCGAAGGTGGACCGGGCGGACGAAACGTATTTCAGAAACGCGATCGCGCCCCTGCTGTCGCAGCCGCACGTTGAATTCGTCGGCGAAATCGACGAAACGCAGAAGGCGGCTTTTCTGGCGGGCGCCCGCGCCCTGCTGTTTCCGATCGACTGGGCCGAGCCGTTTGGCCTGGCGATGATTGAGGCGATGGCATGCGGGACGCCGGTGGTCGCGTTCAAACGGGGATCCGTGCCGGAGGTGATAACAGATGGTGTGACGGGCTACGTCGTCGACGGTGTCCACAGCGCGGTCGAAGCGCTGACGCGACTCGATTCTCTTTCCCGCAAGGAGATCCGGGCGCAGTTCGTCGCCCGTTTCACGTCGCGGCGCATGGCGTCGGAATACGTGAATATCTATAAAACGCTTGCCCGGATCCCCTGACTGGCAGACGGTTCCATGGCTTCTGCATCAGCCGCGGACCGCAGGCCTTCTTCTCTGGCTGGGGCGGCGGAAATCGACGGTCTTTGCGCCGGACGAGACGCAGACGGAGCGCCAGCCGTCTGGTAGGCCGTACTGGATTCGAACCAGTGACCAACGGATTAAAAGTCCGCTGCTCTACCAGCTGAGCTAACGGCCCGGTGCGCCCGACATCGACCTGCTACTCGGCGCGACCTGCCTGCCTCTAGCCGATATCGATCGTGCGGCTCGCGGATCGCGATGGCTCCGATTTCGGCACGGTCAACGTGAGCACGCCGTTGTCGAACTTTGCCAGGGCGTGATCGGGATCGGCGTTTTCCGGCATCGGGATCGTACGCATGAAGCTGCCATAGGCGCGCTCGAGCCGGTAGCAGCCGTCTTCCTCGCTGCGCACATCCTGCTTTTTCTCGCCGCGCAACACGAGCGATCCATCCTCGACCGTGACGTTCAGGTCCTCCCGCTCCATTCCAGGCAACTCGACGGTTACACGCAGGACCTTTCCTTCGTCGACCACGTCGATGCGCGGCTGGAAGCGCGATGAACTGAAGTCGCCAAACCATCGTTCGAGCGCGCCGCGGCCTGCAAACGGGTCATGAAAGAACTCTTCCACAGCACGCCACGGTTCGCGTGAGAACAGTCGCGGAATGTCAGGCCACGAGGCACGCCACTGCTCGTTCGCCGGGGGGCTTTCCGGGCTGTCCGCATCGGACTTGCGGGCCGCCCCGCGAAGGAACTTGAAGGGATTCCACTTTTTCAGGTCGGTGTTCATCGTATCCTCCTCTACGGTCTGGCCGGAGAACCGGATTCCGGTCGTTGCGCTGAAGCCGCGACTCTGCCGCCGACATTTCCGGACTGCGTCTCCGGAGCGGTCATCACGGCCGCCTCGCGATCCGGGGCCGCGAATATTCCGCTTCCGGTCAGCCTGACCGCGTACGACAGCGCATCGCGCTGCGCTTCCGCAGCGGTCAGCCACTGCTGCGCATGGCGTGGAAGATACCAGTCGGCTAGCATCCGGCCACCGCGCTCAATCCTCACCAGCGCGACATAGTCATCAGCAACGGACCGGCGCGTCCTGAGTTCCGCACCGGCATCGCCCGTATGCTGGCTGTGGATCCGCGCCAGCATTCCTGGATGACGTCCCGCATCCGGGCCTCGGCAGTCGAAAGGTGGCGGCCAGACGACCGCCACCGGTTTCTCCCTGTCGTTGCTGCCCACCTGCCGACTTCAGTTCGTACGCACTTCGATCCGACGCGGCCGGGCTTCGTCGCGGCGCGCTATCGTCAGCTTCAGCACGCCGTCCTGCAGGTTCGCGTCGATTTTCGACGTATCGAAGTCGGCACCCAGCGAAAATGCCCGCGCAAAGCGGGGTTCGCGGATTTCCGCATGCTGCAGACGCAGCCCCGCCGGCGTCGGCACCACCGCCTCGGCCTCGATGTACAGGTTGCCGTCATGCACCTTCACGTCGAGCCGGTCCCTGGTGACGCCGGGCAGATCCGCCCACAGGGTGACGCCCTGGCTGTCCTCGAAGATGTCCACGGGCGGCGTTAGCGTGGGCCGGCGTTGCGACTGGTCGTCTTCGCGGCGCGCCACCGCCGTTTCGTCATTCCTGGCGAGTTCCGTCGTGTCGTTCATGATTGCCTCCTCAGTTCTGTGACGGATTTCATTGAACGGTGATGGCCCGCGGCTTTGATGTCTCCCGCTTGCCGATGCTCACGGTCAGGCAGCCATTGGTGTACTGCGCCGTGACCTTGTCCGGGTCCGCGTGCTGCGGCAGTTCAATGACGCGCCGGAAAGCGCCGACGAACCGCTCCTGCGCATAGGTACGCGTGTCGTCGCCGGTCGCTTCCGGCTGTGCGGTCCCGCGCTCGCCGCTGATGGTCAGCAGCCCCTTGTCAATCGATACATCGAGGTTCGCCGGCTCGACACCCGGAGCGAACGCGACGATCTCGATCGAGTCGTCGGTCGAGCCGATGTTGACCTGCGGGAAGGCGCCGAAGCGCCCGGAGCGGATGCTGGACGGGAAACCGCCGAAGAGGCTCGCCATCTGCCGTTGCAGACGATCGAACTCGCTGAAAAGGTCGGTCCCGAAGTAGAGATCACTCATGGTCGTTTCCTCCTTCGATGCAGCAGGGAAACGAACCGGCCTACGCGCTCCAGTCCGTCTGCCGTGCTGCGGGCAAACAAATCGAAACACGCAGCGCGCCGCAATGCTGGCGCGACTGCCTGAGCGGAATTCAGCATAGAACCCCAGGCGGAAAGTTCAAGGGGATTTTGCGGCTTTCTGTTCTTGAAGCCGGGGGATCACATCCCTATCTTCACGAGGTCCCTGACGGACCATGCGAGGACATCATGGAATTCGAATACGATTGGCTGACCCTTGGCCGGCACCGAATCCGGTTGCGTTCAACAAAGGGTTTCCCGACCGGGACGATGCGCACGGTGGTCGAAGTCATCCGGCTGGCGATCGACAGCAACATGAGCGCCCGTGCGCGGCTGGTTGAAGTGGTATTCCAGCGGGAGTCCGCTTACGAGATTGCTGTCGGCACCACGTTCGCCGACGACCGGCTATGTGCGCCGCAGCTGGAAGCGGCGATCGCGACGGTCCTGGGCCTGCAGCCCGCGCAGATCAATATTTTCGTGACCGTGGTCACGCAGGAAGAGGTCGACCTCCACTTCGGTGTCTACGAAAGGATGCTGGCCGAAAAGCTCGGCGTCGTGCCGCCGCTGCAGTGATCGCACGGGGAGACGGCATCGTCAACCGGCCGCTGGCGGCGGTTATATTTCCGGTGCAGGTGTGGGCCGCAGCGCGGCCGCGGCCGTTATTGCCTTTACAACAGGACATCTGGATCGGTGATACCGTCCAGAAGGGCAACGGAAAGTACGCGGCGGGAGACTATACGACCATCCTGCTTGACCGTCCTGCGGCCTCACCCTGCAACGACCAGGTCGTGACTGACATCCTCCTCGGGAAAGGTGGCGCGCCCGATCCTACAATCCTGTTGCCGTACCTGAATCAGCGGGTCGCCGTGAAAGGGCGCGTGTTGTGTCCGGATACCGGCATTCAGTTTACGCCCACGCCTGATTTCGTATTTCCGCTCTACTAAGGCTGGTGCCCGCGGGCGCGACCTTATGTGCGAGAACGCTGGTCAGCAGATAGGCTTCCGGTGCCCGCGCGTGCATACTCGACTGGTCCGTCCCATTCTTCCCACACCACAAAAACGATGACCAGTCTCAGTCCAGGTGCGCAGCTGGTGCGCTCCATCGCACGGGAGATACAGCACATTACCGACCCGCTCGCAGTGAGCGTTGCCACGCCGACCGACTGACCGGACGAACGTGAGTTGTAGTGAGCTGCACTTGAAATTGCCGGACCTGCGGCGAGTAGCGCCGTCAAGCCGGTGCGCTCGGCTTCACCTCGTTCGCGCGCGGTGTCTTCGAACATACCGTCACGGCCGCTGGCGAGCGAGCCGGTGTGCGCTTTCTGGAGTTCTTCGCGTCGGCGATCCGTAACCCGCACACACGCCGCGCGTATGCGCGTGCGGCGGGGGACTTTCTCCGTGGTGCGTCGGCGCCGGCGTGCCATCGATCACCGCGGTGCAGCCACAATCCGGCCGCGTGGGTGTACCACGCAGCTTTGTGACCGGCGTCGCGACGACATCAGCCTGGACGAGGTGGAGCGGATCCGCGTGTAAGACGCGGCAGATCTTTTCCCGACACGCTTCGCAGCCCATAGGAAATCGGTTGTCTCCAACCGACGCTCAAGAGCCGCTTAGGCTCGCGGAAGATCAGTGACTGCTTCAGGGGGTGAGACAGACGTATGGTTGTCTGACTTGTAGACAGCAGGATTTGACTGGACAGACATCGTCAGTTTATTTCGTCATTCCCGACTTGATAGCTGCCTTTCCGGGGTGAGGAGAAGGTCAAGCCCGAGGCCGCGAAGCGGTGCGCCAACGGCGCAGGCTTGAGGTTCGACTCTCCCCGGAAAACCATTCCGACGGTCGGGACTGGACGATAGTCCTTCTGACATTGTCTGGCCGGTCGAGTGCCGGCTAATACATCTGACTGAGAGCACTGGAAAATGGCGCGGGCTTCCGGTTTTGTGGCTCGTCGTGCCTTGCGGGAGCGGCCGCGCCCTTCGGGTCGCCCTGATTTGCCTGGCCCTGTTCCTGCACGCACGGCCGAATATTCCGCCAAAAAGTCGGATTTCTTACATATCAAGTGGCTCTCTTCCCGGCAACGGCTACGCTAGAATACGAGTCACCGGCACACGCGATTGATCCCCCGGGAATTTGACCTGTTTCAACTGAAACGCGCGAGATACAGCGCCCGCGCCGCCGGCACAAAACCCCGGTCCATCGGTGGCAAATTCTGCCTTGCGTTTTCTTTAATCTCACTACCATTGAACGTGCGACAGTTCGGTGGACGCGACCGGATGCTCAGAACGTCATACGGGACGAACATTCGACCGCAGACTGTAGGTATTTCCGTGCTAAAGCGTCGAGACACCCGTGCCTCGAAATTGCATAGCAGACCTGCAGTTGGCTCGAATCCGAAGCCAACACGGAGCGAAGGCTGTCGATTCGCCCGAATTGCATCTCGCAACATTTCCGGCCACCTTATTGCGCCACTGCCACCAGACATGGCGTTGGCCATCGTTCGCCGCTTCTTCGAACACCGGCAACGCTTTTCTGCCTCTCACCAAGCAACGGTTTGATTGCTGGAGTTCGCGATGAATCCCTTCGTCCCATTCTTCAAGAGAGCATTGCAAGCATCGGTAATGGCCATATCGATGGCTCCAGTATTGAGCGGATACTGTGCGTCGGACGACATTGTTGCTCCGCACGACGCGAAGTTTCGCGGCAGGACCTATGCCGACTGGGAAGCGTCATTCTGGCAGTGGGCTCTGGCATTGCCGGTGAATGGCTCACTTCCACATCCGTTTTACGACTGCACTCGCCCAATATCAGCGGCGCAAACGGGCGGCGTCTGGTATTGGTCCGCGCCCGATGTGTCCGGGCTGGTCTGCGACCAGCGAGCGACGACCATTCCTCCGGGGACGGCAATATTTCTCACCATGCTCGACGTGGAGGCGTCGTCGCTGGACACTCAGCCTTTCTTCGCTTCCACGGCCGATGAGCAACGACAAATTGCCACGTCCTTTGCTAACTACATCTCGGATTTATTCTGCACCATCGACGGCAGGTCCGTAATGAATATTCCGGCTTATCGCACTCTGACTCGGCAATTCTCGTTCTTTGCACCCACGCCTTGGGTTTTTAATCAGGTCGGCGGCAAGGGCACGGCGGTCGGGGACGGGTACTTCCTGATACTGCAATCTTTATCCCCGGGAGAACACACCATTCACTATGGCGGAACCTTCCATATCCCTGCTGGCGTGCTGGGCCCCGACCCGATGAACATCCCCAAGGATGTCACGCTTTGCCTCAGGGTTGGTCCAGGCAAAGGTGATAAAACTAGTGGCGCGGTGGTTCCGTGCCACGCGTAATGTCTCCTTCGGGCGAAGTGGCCCTCATGTCCTTTCGACAGAACGAACGCGCAAATGATGGACTTTGCAATCTGGGGGCAAGCTAAGTTAGCGTAACTGTAGCCGGTCGATTCTCGTTATATAAAGGCCGATGACACACTTGAGACCATCGTCCGTCACAGTCCGGTGTTTGAGTTGGAGCCGCCGCTTGTATAGCCATATGAAAGCGGCAGCGAACGGCAGCAACTGGCCGGCTGCTGTCGATCACTTACTAAGATGCTTGCCGTCGTCAAATGCGCGTTGTTGACTTTCAAAAGGATTGACCTAGCCTGTACTTTAGTATTGGGGAATAGTGACTCGTTTTCGTTTCTTCGCAGTTGCGGATGAAGTACCTGTTGTACCGATGTTAAAGACCAACTTGCAAATTCGGGATCGAGCCATGCAATCGTTAGACGTTGTTCAGCTCCCACCCTTAATGGAAATTACTGCCGGTCGCCCGGACATTGCCATCGGACTGATCGACGGACCTGTTGCCACGATGCACGACGACCTCGAACGTGTGCGGATCAAGGAGCTTTCATTGACCTCGGGCAGTACGTGCGTCGACCATGGCAGCAGCGCTTGTAGTCACGGGACTTTTGTCGCAGGTATTTTGTCCGCTCGACGCGGTACACGAGCGCCGGCCATCTGTCCTGACTGCACACTTGTCGTTCGACCGATTTTCGACGAGGACGTTTCCCACGATGCGTCTATGCCGAGCGCGACACCGGATGAAGTGGCCGCCGCTATTTTCGACTGCGTGCAGGCCGGGGTGCGACTACTTAATCTAAGCAGCGCATTGACGCAGCTGTCAATTCGGGAGGAACGAAAGCTTGAGGACGCTCTCGACTACGCCATGCGACGGGGAGTGATTATCGTCGCTGCGGCAGGCAATCAGAGAAGTGTCGGAAGTTCGGCGATTACTCGACATCCGGCAGTCATCCCCGTGGCTGCCTGCGAAATGGGAGGTCGACCCTTGGGGTATTCCAACCTTGGACACTCCATTGGACGATACGGTTTGATTGCGCCTGGAGATGCTGTTACAAGTCTTGCGCCGCAAGGCAACGTCGTGACCTCGAGTGGAACCAGTGTTGCCGCACCGTTTGTTACGGGCGCTGTTGCATTGATTTGGTCACAGTTTCCCAGCGCGCACGCACAGCAAATCAGGGTTGCCATTGCACAAGCGCATACTCATCCGCGAAGAAGCATCGTTCCACCACTGCTTAATGCTTGGGCTACCTATTTAGCGATGACCTCAATCTTGCAAAAGGTCGCAAAATGAAACACGACAAAGCCACCAACGAAGACACCAATAAAACCGAATCGTCACTTCATCGCGTGCGCCTTCCGGGGTTTACGTCCGACGTCGAAATTGGTCTTGGGGACGTCATTAAGAAAGCTAGCTCTTATGTCGGATTAAAATCTTGCGGTGGCTGCGAGCATCGGGCCGCCGCTCTTAACCGATGGCTTGTATTCACACGGGGACGAAAGTAACGCGTGCAGCTTTCCAGATATCATAGAGGAAAACAGAATGGAGTCGACCGCAAGCCCGGAGGGCTCACCGAATTCGTCTGGCGATATTTCTGCGCGGGTGTTGGGAGCCGAGCTGAGTCAGTCGCGAATAACATCACCTCAATCCGGTCCGCCTCCTTGCCCAGCTTGTGGCGGAGTGTTGGAGTCTAATTCGGTATCCGATCTACCTTACGTCTATGCTTTGGGCGTAGTCGAGGCTGTGTTCCCGCGCCTAGGGGTGGAAAAGGAATTTGCTCAAGCGACCGGCCGAAATCCTGAGAGCGGGAAAACAGATCGGCAAGTGTTTTATGAGGTGTTAAAGAAGCACGAGAATCGATACTTGGCGAGGAAACTGTGTTGGAAATTTACTATCCAAGGCGTAGACACGTATCTCTTGCTGCCTCGGGACCCGCAAGATTTCGAATTACTGATCGAAGCGATTGGGGGCCCCGCTCAAGAACGTTGGGTCAGTCTTGTGATTGGCGTGCGTGGTCCGATCGCCTCATCAGAAATGTGCAATGGCCTGATGGTACCAATTGTTGCTGTCGATCAAATTTACTCATTTAGCGCGAAGTCTTTGGTGGAAGCGATTCCTCGCCCAGAGAATCCTCCCGAGCAATTCGAGACAGCGGCGAGTGAGCTCTTCGATCGGACGATGCAAATGACCGACAATGCTGGAGCTACTGACGAGCATCGCGCCCTGAATTACCTCGTCGTCCGTTACCCAGCGGTTTATGAGACTGTAGCCAGAGCCTATGAGCGCAATGCCTCATTAACGCGTGTAGAAGTTCGTCCGTCCGTCGTTAGTGGAACGCGCAAGATTCTTGACGTGATTTATACGTTCACTTATCGAGATACTGGCGTGGAAGAGAAGTTTTACGTGCCGGTAGATGTTACGGATGAGTTTCCATTTCTAAATAAAAAAATGTCGCCATACTACGATCGGTGAGCGGATGAGATCTGAAACGGTGAACCAGACATCATCGAAATTACTAACAGTGTACCGACGCCGGAGTGCGCTTGAAGCATACGTTATAACTACATCGTCAGTAACAAAGGAGGTTTTGATGACCATTCCACGATTTTCCGCGCAGATCGCCCTCCGCGACCATGGTATCAGTTCCAATGATATTTTAAATGGTGGGGGCGATGCCGGACGAACTATACGGCAGACGTTCCCAATAGGTTCCTGTATGGCACGTTGCGCACCTGACGATTTCGAGTGCTTGTTTGACTGCTTGGCGCCCGAGAGAGGCCCGTTCCGATCTTACCCCGGTGGATACTGACCATTTTCTGACTCAGGCGGAAACCGATGGAGAGGTTAAATGAACATGCCAGGATTTTTTGCCGAACGGTTGTTCGATAAATGGAGCCAATTCGCGTTACGTTCCATTGATTCAAACACAGGACAGCGACTATGCAGTCCAGCCGCTTTCATATTTCGAGGCCGCGATTGCATTCTCGGTTGCATATGTGTGTCACCGATCGGTTGTCCGTGTTGTACTTCAATTTTTGATTTTAAGTAGTTCACAGTAAGCCTCAGGGCGGGAGCATACCAATATGAGCTTGCCGGGATTTAATGCGGCTGACGCGCTTTATCTGGCCTCCAAACAATATGCGTGCGCTGGTCGAGTGTTGTCTCGTGAGAAACGCGTGGAGGCCCAGTTTTTGGCATGTGCAGCGTATGCAGTGCTGTGTCTAGCGGCGACGGAGGATCCAGTGGCGGCGGGTTGGTGCTGGTGGGACTTTGCGCGACGATGTGGGGGTGCCACAGCGTAACCCGACCGGCCGCTCAATGGCGTGTGCGCTAAAACGAGGAAGATGACCCTTTACCGCAGTCGTTCCACCATCGTTTGCGTCTTGGCCGTTTGACCGCCTTTCCTACCTACGTGGAGCATGCAATGCATAGCAACGTGGAAATACCAGGTTTTACTGCGGCGATCGTCTTGGAACGTTCACAGCGTGACATAGATTTTAACGCAATTTACCGCGAGTCCTTCGATGATCATATAGTGGCGCAAGGAAATAGGGGCTGCGGCTTCGCAATAGGACTGGCAATAATTGGTGCGTTTGGTAATCCTGCCTTTCTGGTTGGCGGAGTTGCGGGCATAGCGTCTTGGTGTTGAAGTTAGTTATTTATTAAATGGGAGAAAAGATGTCTACGAATGCGGAGATTACGATACCAGGCTTCACTGCGGTAATCGTGTTCGAACCGGCGGGGCGACCGGCCCGCTATACGCGTGTCAGTAAGAGATTGTCGGATCGGCAAAGTGTCATATCACAAAAGAGCGAATTCGCGTGTGGCTTGGCTCTTGCTGGGGTTCTAGGAGGACTTGTATTGGGAAATCCGTTCGCAATTATTGGTGGACTGGCAGGTATTTCGACTCAATGCTAGCGTTGTAAGTTACGGGTTCGTTCAGTTTTTCGTTGGGCGACTTGCATGGAAACCAAGGAGACGCCCAATTTGGTGTCGGCAGTACCCGTTCGGCCTGCATCGCTGTCAGCTGCCGCTCGAAACAATCGCCCTTCGCGGGCGGCAGCTTTGTCGCGTCACAACTCAGGCGGTGCAATCGGCCCCATTGTAAGCACCTCACGACGACCGTCGTAGACGGCGGCGAGAACCGACATCAAAGTGGTGCCCATCATTTTCGATTTGATGGACATCACTGTGACAGAGTCGGAAGCCAAGCCGGGTAGCCGCAAGGGCCGCCCGAATTATGATCGCGAGTTTCGACGCCGGCTTGCGGCCGCGGCATGCGAGCCTGGTGTGTCGGTCGCGAAGCTGGCGCGGGACAATGGCATCAATGCAAACATGCTGTTCACCTGGCGGCGTCGCTATCGCGAGCAATTGCAGGCGGAAACGACGTGCCTGATTCCAGTGGCAGTGGTTCATGAGACGCCGCCGCAGCGCGTGGCGATGCCCCCAGATGCAAGAGACGTCTGCAACCGGACTGCACGAGCCGGGACGATCGAGATCCGGTTCGGTGACGTGGTAGTCAAGGTCGACGGCGTTGTCGACGCCGACACGCTACGCGTCGTCCTGGGGAGCGTGCGATCGTGATCTCTCTACCCACGGGTACACGCGTCTGGCTGGTGGCAGGCGTCACCGACATGCGCTGCGGGTTCCAGGGGCTGGCGGCAAAGGTGCAGACGGCGCTCGAGGACAATCCGCTGGGTGGCAACGTGTTCATCTTCCGGGGCCGGCGCGGCGATCTGGTGAAGGTCATGTGGGCGACCGAAGACGGGCTCTGGCTTCTTGCGAAGCGGCTTGAGCGTGGTCGCTTCGTCTGGCCACACGCCGATGGCGGCAAGGTCCATCTGACGGCGGCGCAACTGTCGATGTTGCTCGAAGGCATCGATTGGCGGCAGCCGCGTCGCACCGCTGCACTGTCGATGTTGTAAACCGAGCAGAAGACTCGTAAACTGCGCCGCATGTCGAACGGCGCCGAATTTCCTGACGATGTTGCAACCCTGCGGGCCTTGCTGGTCGAGGCGCGTGCCCAGCTTGCCGAGCGCGATCTGGAGATCGGGCAGCTCAAGGCGCAGATCGACAAGTTCAAGCGCATGCAGTTCGGACGCAAGTCCGAGCAGTTGGACCGGGAGGTCGCGCGGCTCGAAACCGCGCTCGAGGACTTGACCGGTGAGCGTGGTGTCGCTGATGTGCGACGCGCCCGCCAATCAGGCGCGAGCACGCCTGTGGGCAACGCATCGCCAAAAGAAGCGCTGCCGCCGCATCTGCCACGCGAAGAACGTGTACTGGAGGCTGACGCAACGTGTCCGAAATGCGGCAGCGCGATGCAGCCTCTCGGAGAAGACGTGTCCGAGCAGCTCGCCCGCGTCGCGGCAATGTTCAAGGTGATTCGCACGATCCGGCGCAAGACGGTCTGTCCGTGCGGCCACCACTTCTCGCAGCCGCCGATGCCCGGCCTGCCGATTACGCGCAGCATTGCCCATCCGAGCCTGCTGGCCGACATCCTCGTCTCGAAGTACGCTGACCACGCGCCGTTGTACCGGCAGTCGCAGATCGCCGCGCGCGACGGCGTGAAGCTCGACCCGGCCAGCATGGGCCGCTGGGTCGGCCAGTGCGAGGCCCTTTGCGTGCCGCTGACCGAGGCACTGCGCCTCTACACGGTGGCACCGTCGAAGCTGCACGCGGATGACACGCCGATCCCGGTGCTCGAGCCGGGCAAGAAGAAGACAAGGACCGGGCGACTGTGGGTGTATGTGCGCGATGACACCCGTTCGGGCTCGACCGAACCGGCCGCGGTGTGGTTTGCTTACTCGCCCGACCGCAAAGGCATCCACCCCCAGACCCATCTGGCCGGATTCGAGGGCATCCTGCAGGCCGACGCCTACAGTGGCTTCAACGAACTGTACGAGGGCGGCAAGATCCGTGAAGCTGCATGCTGGGACCACGCGAGACGGTACCTCTACGACGTGCATGCCCGAACGCCTACCGAGGCGACCCGAGAGGTGCTCGAACTGATCGGTGGACTTTACGGCATCGAGGCGGACATCCGTGGCAAACCCGCTGCTGAACGGCTGTGCCTGCGGCAGGAAAAAAGCGTGCCGCTGCTCGCGACCATCAGGACGTGGATGACGGACAAGCTCGCCACGCTGTCGAAGAAATCCGACCTGGCCAAAGCGATCCGTTACTCGCTCAACCAGTGGGACGCGCTCGCGCTGTACTGCGAAGAGGGTCGTGCTGAGATCAGCAACGCCCTGGCCGAAAACGCGCTGAGCTGTGTGAGTCTGGGCCGCAAGAACTTCCTGTTCGCCGGCTCCGACAGCGGAGGCGAGCGGGCAGCCGCGATGTACGGTCTGATCGGCACATGCAAGCTCAACGGGATCAACCCGCGCGCCTACCTCGAATACGTCCTGACCCATATCGCTGACCATCCCATTAACCGCATCGACGAACTGTTGCCCTGGAACGTGGCCACGAAGCTGCCTCGGCAGTCTGGCCCATCGGCGTCTGCTGACACGTAACCCGGTTCCCGATCATGCCTCACGCGGGCGCCGCGTTGCGGACGGCCGTCGCGAGGTGCTTACGCCCCATTGCCGCCGCTCACCGGATCACCGGCCAGCGTCAGCTATGGCCGATGACCTGTCTGACGATCCGGGAAAGGAGCGGCGGTTGTACCTCGCAAGCGGCCATCGCAGACGCACATCGACGAGCGGCTGCTGAGGGTCGCAAGTACTCATTCGCTTTCCGCGGGACGAGTCATTCGCGACCATCGACCTGTGAATGACAGGAAAGCGCCCCATACCCGCCTGACCGGCACCGATGCTCGAATGACGGCTCAGGCCGAATTTTTGTCATTGGGCGGGAGTACCGGGTGACTGCCGGACCCTGATGCCCGGCGTCTGACCTCTCGCGCCGCGACCGGCGGCGGTGGGTCCGGCGCCCGCCTGATCAGTCCGGAGATGACGCCAATACCTGCGTCGCCCCCGCGTTCCGGCGCCCGGCAAACAGAGCGGCCCGCGCGCGGCGGGCCGGAGTCCATGGGAAGACATGGAGGAGACGGCATCAGTCTGAACCCTGGCTCGATCTTCTGCACGCCTCGGGGTGAAAGACCGTGTCACGGACCCGGCCCCCACGCCACGGCCGGGAGGGCGCGCCGCGCCGGAGACGGGGAGCGTCTGTGCGCCCCGGCAGGCCGGCGAGGGCGGGGACGGGCTGGCCGCGATAAGCGCGGGTTATCGCGGCTTGGCGAAGAATGCGCCTACCGCAGAGTAAAAGTCGCAAGACGCTGACTTAACCGAGGCACAGAAGGGGACCACACGCACGATTGGTCGGCGTAAGTGAACATATTTATTGAGGGTAGCCAAAGACCGCTTCTCCACATCCAATCTCATGTATTGAGTCGAAAGTGTCATCAATTGTGGCGCCGATCTCACTTTCCGTGTCGTTTTACGCAGAGGATTCAGCGTCAGCAGCAGGCGCGCAGGGCAGGGTGAGGCGCGTTTTCATACCCCGGAGTTTAGCGTAAAAACAGGCCCCTTTAGATAAGAAAACTTATCTTTATAGCGCGCTCCACCTTGAGGTAGTTGGAACTTGCTTTGAAGCGCGTGCTCAGTTTTATTGAAAATTCGAGGAAACGAAGGTTGGATAGTCGGAGCTATCCGCCCCCTCGCGTTTGAAGGAAACATGGGAAAGAGGGCGACGAGAACCGCTTACACGACAAGATCTTGCTACCTTTCAACCGCTCTTGTTGCTATCCTTGCTGGAAAAACTGTCACTTGCCGTCCGACCCATTTTGCGCGATGAAGCCTTGCGCTTCGGTGAGATCAGGGTCGGATACCAGGTGTCTTCGACAGAATGCGCTTTTCAGACTTTAAAAACTGTGCGACAGACGGGCGCATTCAGCGCAACTTGTGCGACGAACGCCGCCAGCCTTCGGATCACATCATCGGCATATGCAGATGATGCGGGTCTTCTAGCGTATCGGCGACCCGTTGCAGCCCGTCGCGGCAATCGTCGCGGTTCTGCGGCCCACCAATGCAGAGGCGGATCGCATTCGGCGGATTGCCGTCGGTCGAAAACGCCGCGCCCGCGACTGCCCCGATGCCCTGATTGCGCAGCTGCAATGCGAGTTCGGACGCGCTCCAGCTGCATTGCGTCGGAATCGGTAGCCACAGATGGAAGCCGTCCGGGTGCGCTTCGTACTGCCAGTCCGCGAGCACTTGCGCTGCAATCTCTTGCCGCGCGTGGGCTTCGGCGCGGATCGCGCGCAGCATGTCGGTTGCGGTGCCGTCGTTGATCCATTGTGTCGCGAGCAGCATCGTGTAGGGGTTCGGCATCACGGTCGTCGCCCGTAACGCACCTGCAATCCGCTGCGTCTGCCGCACGGTCGGCGCGCACAGATACGCCACCCGCAAACCCGCACCAAAACTCTTGGACATCCCCGTCACGTAGTACGTCAGCTCGGGCGCAAGCGAAGCGAGCGACATCGGCGCGTCTTGTGGGAGCATCGCGTATGCGTCGTCTTCGATGATCGGCACGCTATAGCGCAACGCGACGTCCGCAAGCGCTTCGCGACGCTGCACGGAAAGCGTCAGCGTGCTTGGGTTTTGCAGTGTCGGATTGCAGTAGAACGCGCGGGGCGTTTCCGCTTTGCAGAGCGCTTCGAGCGCATGCGGCAACGGCCCTTCGTCGTCCCGCGGCAAAGCCTGCAAACGCACGCCGAGTTGCGATGCAATCGCCTTGATGCCGGGATACGCGAGCGAGTCGAGACAGATGGTCTCACCGGGGCGCGCCAGTTGCGACACCAGCGCGACCAGCACGCTATGAATGCCGGGGCACACCAACGTTCGGTCATCCTCACAATCGGGCACGCGTTGCCGAAGCCAGTTTCGGCCCGCTGCGCGATCCGCCGCCGTGCCGCCGAAGTCCTGATAGCGCAACAGACGATACGGGTCCGCGCTCAGCATCAACTTCGCGGTAGACTCGCGCAGCCGCGCGGCAAGCTCGGGCGGTTCGGGCGGCATGTTCATGGACATCTCGACGCTGCTGCCCGCCGTGAGCGGCAAGCTCGGCGTGCGACCTCGCACGAATGTACCGCTGCCCGCGCGAGCGTCGAGCAGGCCGCGCTTGCGCGCCTCCGCATACGCACGCGCGACGGTCGTGTAGTTCAGTTGCAGCGCGCCCGCGAGATCGCGCAAACCGGGCAAACGGTCGCGCGGGCGCAGCCGGCCACTCGCGACGTCTTCTTCGATCAGATCCGGTATTACCAGATAGGCCGGTTTGCGGCTTTCTTCGAGCCGTTTGAGCCAGTGATGCATCAACGTATTCATGATGGCGTGCCCGTTCAAATTCCTTAATTCACAGTACCACGCTGTATCTGCAAAAGGTGATCAGGATCGCATCCGAATAATCCTTTGATCGCATTGATCGGGGCAGTGCACTCTTTTGGCAATGCATGCACTATCAAGATGCGAAAAATGCTCGGATAGCGTGCCGGATCAACGCGTTACCGAACTCTCGCTGTTCGCTGAAGCGCCTGCCAGACCGCCGCCCGAAAAATTTTTTCGGGCGTCTCTGATAATTTCCGTTTGATTGATCGGAGGATGGTTGCATTTTTCGGGCCGCTGATTGGCATAGGCGTTGCGTTAATGCCATCGCCGATACATCCATTGATCGGAATTCATTTTCAACTGACGCGATAAACCGGAGAGTGCCATGCCAGCAGTCAATCAACCCCTTCATAAGAGCGGCGATTATCTGGTCGACTACGAGGAGAAAGTTTTCGAGGACGTCAAGGCCGAGCCCGGCGAGAAAGCGCTCGTGACCTTCCATACGGTCGCGTTCGAAGGTTCGATCGGCTTTGTGAATCTGCTTCAGGCCACGCGCCTCAAGCGCAAAGGCTTCGATACGTCGGTGCTGCTGTATGGCCCGGGCGTCACGCTGGGTCTGCAACGCGGTTTCCCGACGCTCGGCGACGAGGCGTTTCCGGGTCACCTGAACTTCAACAAGCAGTTGATCAAGTTCATGGAGGAAGGCGGCAAGGTCTATGCATGCCGCTTCGCGCTGCAGGCGCTGTACGGCCACGGCGAAGCGTCGCTGATCGAAGGCATCCGTCCAATCAGTCCGCTCGACGTGCTCGACATCCAGCTACTCCATCGCAAGGAGAACGCGCTGGTCATCCACACCTGGACCGTCTGACCGGGTCACGGAAGCCCATCATCATGTCCGATAAACGCGTCATTCGCGCCGCTGCCGTCCAGATCGCGCCGGACCTCGAACGTGCTGCCGGCACGCTCGACAAGGTCTGCGCGGCGATCGACGAAGCTGCCGGCAAAGGCGTGCAGCTGATCGTCTTTCCGGAGACGTTCGTGCCGTACTACCCGTACTTTTCTTTCGTGCGGCCACCGGTTGCGTCGGGTGCGGATCATATGCGGCTCTACGACGAAGCGGTCGTCGTGCCGGGGCCGGTCACGCATGCGGTCGCGGAGCGTGCGCGAATGCACGGGACGGTGGTGGTGCTCGGCGTCAACGAGCGCGATCACGGCAGCCTGTACAACACGCAATTGATCTTCGACGCGGATGGGCGGCTCGTGCTGAAGCGCCGAAAGATCACGCCCACGTTTCATGAACGCATGATCTGGGGGCAGGGCGACGCGGCCGGCCTCAAGGTCGCGCAAACGGCCATTGCACGGGTCGGCGCACTTGCGTGCTGGGAACACTACAACCCGCTTGCGCGTTATGCACTGATGACGCAGCACGAAGAGATTCATTGTGCCCAATTCCCCGGCTCGCTGGTCGGGCCGATTTTCGCCGAGCAGATCGAAGTAACGATCCGCCATCACGCGCTCGAATCGGGCTGCTTCGTCGTCAACTCGACGGGCTGGCTGACCGATGCACAGATCGACTCCGTGACGAGCGATCCAAAGCTGCAAAAAGCGCTGCGCGGCGGCTGCATGACCGCCATCGTGTCGCCGGAAGGCCAGCATCTCTGCGAGCCGTTGCGCGAAGGCGAGGGCATGGTGATCGCCGATCTCGACATGTCGCTGATCACAAAACGCAAACGCATGATGGATTCGGTCGGTCACTATGCGCGGCCCGAACTGCTGCGTCTTGCGATCAATGATTCGCTCGCATTGCCCGTCACGTCGATGGCCCCGGCCGACGACGCCTTCCACGGCACTACAGGAGCCTTCCATGAGCGCACGCGAGAATGTGTCGGCAGCGAGCCGGCAATTGATGACTGAATTGCAGTCGACGGGACTGCGTCTCGTCGATCCGCATGCGGGCGCTGCGAGCCGGCGCGGCGGCGCCGGTCCGTCGGACCACAAGGCGGTCACTGTCGATGGGGTGACGATCATGGTGCCGGTCCATACCAGCACCGCGTGGAATTCGCCGTTCGTTGCGGCGCAACCGGATGTCAGCGGCACCAGCGCGCTGATGCGCGGCACGATCCCGATTGCGAATATCAGCTTCCCGAAACCGCCGCGCTTCTATGCGTTGCAGACATTCGACGGTGTGCCGTATTCGCATATCGCCACGCTGCATAGCAAGGACGTGCTCGCCACCACGGTCCTTCAAACCTGCATCCGTTACGAAAGCCGTCGCAAGACATGCAAGTTCTGCGCAATCGGGCAGTCGCTCGCGGCCGGCCGCACGATTGCCCGCAAGACTCCAGAGCAACTCGCGGAAGTCGCGCGTGCCGCGGTCCTGCTCGATGGCGTCAAACATATGGTGCTGACGACTGGCACGCCGCCGACTTCCGATCGCGGCGCGCAAATTCTGTGCGACAGCGCATTTGCGATCAAGGCGGCCGTCGATCTGCCGATTCAGGCGCAATGCGAGCCGCCCGATGACGACCGCTGGTTCGAACGCATGAAAGCGAGCGGCATCGATACGCTTGGCATGCATCTCGAAGTGGTTACGCCCGAAGTGCGCGAGCGTGTGATGCCCGGCAAGGCGAGCGTGCCGCTGTCGCGCTACATGGAAGCGTTCGAGGCGGCGGTGGCTGTGTTCGGACGCGGCCAGGTCAGCACGTACATACTCGCGGGTCTCGGCGATACGGCCGACGCGATCGTCGCGATGGCGCGCGAACTGATCGACCTTGGCGTGTATCCGTTCGTCGTGCCGTTCGTGCCGATCAGCGGCACGCCGCTAGAAGATCATCCGGCGCCGACGCCCGAGTTCATGCGGTCGGTGCTCGCGCCGATCGGCGCGATGCTCAGCGAGGCTGCGATGCGATCGGCGGATATCAAAGCCGGTTGCGGCAAGTGCGGTGCGTGTTCGTCGCTGTCTTCGTACGAGGAGTGATTTATGTTCTGCGACGCAACCGATACGTTGACGGTCGATGCCGCCTATACGCCGAGCGAGTTTCGCATCAAGTGGACAACGCTGCCCTGGGAAGCGGACGAAGCGTACAAGCTGCGCCGTGCGGTGTTCTGCGTCGAGCAGGGCATTTTCATCGGCGACGATCGCGACGAGATCGACACGCATGCGCATCTGCTCGTCGCGTTGAGTTGTGTCGCCGGCATGCCGGAACAGGTGGTGGGCACCGTGCGCATTCACGAGAGCGAGCCTGGCGTGTGGGTCGGTTCGCGGTTGGCCGTCCATGCGGCGTTCCGCTCGTACGGCAAGATCGGCTCCTCACTGATCCGGCTGGCAGTGAGCAGTGCGCATGCACTCGGATGTGAGAGTTTTTTTGCGCACGTGCAGAGCCAGAACGTGCCGCTATTCAAGCGGTTGCGCTGGGACACGATCCAGCAAGAGACGTTGTTCGGGCGTTCGCATCACCTGATGCAGGCGCAACTCGACGCGTATCCGCCGTGCGCGACGCCCGAGAGCGGTTTCGTGGTGCCGTATCGGAGAGCGTCATGAGCGGTGCGAACGCGATTGACGTGCAGCGCCTCGTCGAACGATTGCGCGCAAGCCGTGGCTTTCAGCACAAGACGGATATCACGGGCGTGGTCGCGTCACTGGCGAGCCGCTTGCCGCGCGGCACCGACGACCTCGCGCAGGCGGTGGGCGTCGGCGACGATTGCGCGGCGATTCGCGATGACGACGGCTACCTGCTCTTTGCAATCGAAGGCATGGTCGCGGACTTTGTCGCGGCAATGCCATGGTTTGCGGGCTACAGCAGCGTGATGGTCAACGTCAGCGATATCTACGCGATGGGCGGCCGTCCGCTCGCAGTCGTCGACGCGTTGTGGAGCGACGGCATCGATTCGGCCGATCAGGTACTGGCGGGCATGGCGGCGGCATCGGTCGCGTATCGCGTGCCGGTGGTTGGTGGACATACGAATACGCGCAGCGCGACGTCGCAACTTGCGGTGTCGATCGTTGGCCGTGCGCAGGCTTTATTGTCGAGCTTTCATGCCCGTCCTGGCGATCGTCTGCTGATGGCGGTCGATCTGCGAGGGCGTTTTGAAGATCCGCATCCTTTCTGGAATGCGTCGGTCGGCTCGCCCGCCGAACGCTTGCGCGCTGACCTGGAACTGTTGCCTTCACTCGCGGAAGACGGTCTGTGCGATGCAGCTAAGGACATCAGCATGGCGGGTACGCTCGGCACCGCGCTGATGTTGCTCGAATGCTCGAAGGTCGGCGCGCGCATCGACCTCGATGCGATTCCGCGTCCGGATGGCGTCGATTTCGAGCGCTGGCTCAGCGCGTTTCCGAGCTACGGATTCTTGCTGTCGGTACGCGAGGCGCACGTCGAGCAGGTGGTCGCGCGCTTTGCCGCCCGTTCTCTCGCGTGCGCGGAAATCGGCATCGTCGATGTTTCGCACGAAGTCGTGCTTCAACAGGGCGATGAGTCTGCGTTATTGTGGGACTTCTGCGATGGCGCATTCATCGGCGCCGGCACCGCAGCCCCGGCCAGAGACCCCGCATCATGAACGGCGCGTCGTTGCGCATAGCGCTGTTCACGCATTCGGTCAATCCGCGCGGCGGCGTCGTGCATACACTTGAACTGGCACAGGCACTCCATCTGCACGGCCATCACGTGACGATTTTCGCGCCGGCCGCCGACGGTGACGTGATGTTTCGTGAATCTCCATGCAATGTCGTGCTCGCGCCGGTGACTGAACCGGCAACGAATACCGTCGACATGGTCGGTGCGCGGATTCAAGCGTTGAAACGCGCCTTCATGCGAACGCATCGCGAGCACCAAGCAGACGCATTTGAAGTGCTGCACGCGCAGGACAGCATCAGCGGCAACGCACTGGCCGAACTGAAGGAAGGGGGCGCGATTCACGGCTTCGTGCGCACGGTCCATCATCTCGACCACTTCACGGACCCAAAGCTCGCGCAGTGGCAAACGCGAGCGTGGCGCGATGCGGACACCGTGCTTTGCGTGAGCGACACGTGGACCCGTCAGATGCGCGACGTCTATCACGTCGACGCTCTAACGGTGCCAAACGGCGTGGATGTACAGCGCTTTAGCGCGAGCGCCGCGACGCCTGGTGAATCAGCGGCGTTGCGCGGGAAGCTCGGCATCGTCGGTGCGCCGGTCGTGCTGGCGGTCGGCGGTATCGAGGCGCGCAAGAATACGATGATGCTGCTCGACGCGTTTGCACAACTGCGGGCGACGCACCCCAATGCGCAGCTCGTGATCGCAGGCGGCGCGAGTCTGCTCGATCACCACGCGTACACGCGTGAATTTTTCGCGCGTGCGGCGAAGCTGGGTCTCGCGGTCGGTGAGGGGGAACCGGTTCTCGTGACAGGGCCGATCGACGATGCGCTCATTCCCGCGCTATTCCGTTGCTCTGATGCGGTCGCGATGGTGTCGCTGCGCGAAGGCTTTGGCCTCGTCGTGCTGGAAGCGTTGGCATCGGGCAAGCCGGTAGTCGTCTCACGCATCGCGCCGTTCACCGAATACCTCAACGACTCTCTGTGCCATTGGGCCGATCCGTACGACGCCGCATCGATTGCATGCGCATTGTGCGATGTGCTGGATCGACCCGACGCAACCGACTTCGTTTATGCGGTGCCGGCATTGCTCGGCCGGTTCAGCTGGCTGACGAGCGCGCGCCGTCATCTCGACATCTACCAGCACTGGCTTGCGAAGCAGCCGTGCAACACCACCGAGGACCTGTGATGCCAGTCATGCACTTCCGCATTCAATGGCCCGACGGCACCGAAGCGAACTGCTATTCGCCGTCGACCGTCGTCAGCGACTTTTTCACGCCGGGCACGCGCTATCCCGTCGACGATTTTGTGCGGCGCTCGCGCGAAGCGCTCCATATCGGCTCAGAACGGGTACGCGAGAAATTCGGCTTCGCCTGTTCTTCCGCAATGGATCAGCTCGCGCAAATCGAAGCGCACGCCGCGCGCTTCGCTGCGCAGCCGGATGCCACGGTGACCGTGCTCGCGCTCGGCTGACGTTGCGTCCCGTTCGCTCAACCGCTCAATCAATCATCGACATTTTCCTGGAGGAGCACGTCATGTCAAGCACAGCAATCCCGCAGCAACTAATCTCCGAAAGCGGCCATTACAGCGTGCTGGTCATCGGCGGCGGTCAGGCAGGATTGTCGATCAGCTATTACCTGAAGCAAGCCGGTATCGATCATCTGGTGTTCGAAAAGAACACCGTCACGCATACCTGGCGCAACCAGCGCTGGGATGCATTCTGTCTCGTCACGCCGAACTGGCAATGCGCGTTGCCGGGGCATCCGTATGAAGGCGACGATCCGCACGGCTTCATGAAGAAGGACGAGATCATCGCGTACCTTGACAGGTTCGTTGCGAAGCTCGATGCCCCCGTGCTCCAACACACGGCCGTGCAACGCGTGACGCGTGGAATCGATGGCCGCTATGCAGTGAATGCGTCGGCGGGCGCGTTTACGGCGGATCATGTGGTGGTCGCGTCGGGCGGCTATCACACACCGATCGTGCCGCGCATGGCAGAGCGTCTGCCCGCTGGCATCGTGCAGCTTCAGTCGTCCGAATACCGCAATCCGCAGGCGTTGCCGGATGGAGCGGTGCTGGTCGTCGGCTCGGGACAGTCGGGTGCGCAGATCGCGGAAGACCTGCATCTCGCCGGAAAGAAAGTGGTGCTCGCGGTGGGTGAGGCGCCCCGTTGCGCGCGATTCTATCGCGGACGCGATGTGGTGGACTGGCTGGCCGACATGCGCTACTACGATATGCCGGTCGAGCAGCATCCATTACGCGAAGGCGTTCGTGACAACACCAATCACTACGTAACCGGTCGTGACGGCGGGCGTGATATCGATCTGCGGAAGTTCGCCGCCGAGGGCATGGAACTGTACGGCCGTCTCGAAGATCTGCGCGACGGGCAGTTGCGCTTTACACCGAACCTTGGCGCGAATCTCGACGACGCGGACGATACGTATAACCGCATCAACGCGAGCATCGACGGCTACATCGAAAGGAATGGCATCGACGCGCCCGCCGGCACGCGTTACGAACCTGTATGGCGACCGCACAGCGAGCGCACGACGCTCGATCTCGCGGCGAGCGGCATCACGTCGGTGATCTGGTGTATTGGCTTTACGCCGGACTTTGCGTGGCTCGACGCGCCCGTGTTCAACGGACGCGGCTATCCGGCGCATTCGCGTGGCATCACTGCCCTGCCTGGGCTTTATTTCGTTGGCCTGCCGTGGCTGCATACGTGGGGTTCCGGGCGCTTTTCGGGCATCGCTCGCGATGCGCAACATATTGTTGATGCGATTTGTGCTGCGCGCGGGGTGGCAGTCGGCTCAGCGAGCGCGGCAGCGCTCGCTGCATAAGCCGATGCAGCGGTCTTCAGCACGATACCGCGCCGGTATGCCGCAATTGAGCCTGCCCGGCTTGTCCGAAAGCTGGCTGCTAAAGGAGTGCGGACACCGTCATTGGGAAGCGTTAGCAGTGGACACGGGCCGCGCGGTGCCTGAGTTCATCGCCGACGATGGAGTGCGATCCTATGCCGCGTTTACCGCGCTCAGCTTGCGTGCGCAATCGCTTGACGGTATCGACGAAAACGATGACTTCAGCATTGACACAGAACTATGTCGCGTCGGTCCGGTGCGTCACTTCAGCCGGCACCGGATCGTTGATGCTCAGCAAACCGTGGCGACGCTGTCGATGATGTCGACCTTCGTCAATCGCACCGAAGCGGGCAACAACCGCTCCGTGGTACGCGCGGCATTCAAGGAACTGGCAGGTGACATCAAGTCTGTGCCAGACGAAGCGGTTGAGATGACCGAGGCGGGCAAGCGCTTTCGTAAAGGCGGAGGCCGTTATGAGACGAGTGCGAGGATGAGTACTTTGGAGCTTCCCGAGGCGGTCGAGTTTTTGCCTTGCCCCAATAACGATTTCAATGGTGCCGACTTTCTCTATTTCGCTAGTTTCGCTTCGTTTGTCGACCGCGCCGAGTGGCAAACGTATCGCTTTCCCAAACCGCCCGTTACGGTCAGTCGCGATGTGTTCTATCACGGCAATATCAATGTCGGCGATGCGCTTGAAGTGACTTTCGTTGCACGTTCGGTCGATTCCGATGACTTGGCTCACTGGTGCGAAGTGAAGCGTCTGAGCGACGGTCAGAAGATTGCGGATGTCTTGACGAAGAAGCGCTGGAGGAGAGGATGAGCCCACGGGAGAAGCCACGTACCGTGCCGCTCCGGCAGCTTTACACCTCCGCTGATCTCTCAGGTATAGACCACCTCGACAGCTTGCCCGGCAATGTGCCGTTTGTGCGCGGACCTTACCCGTCGATGTACACGCACAAGCCGTGGACGATTCGTCAATACACGGGCTACGCGGACGCCGCGGATTCGAATCGGGCGTTTCGTGCAGCGTTGCAGGACGGCGCGCAAGGCCTGTCGGTTGCGTTCGATCTGCCGACTCAACGCGGCTACGATTCGACCGATGCAGAGGCGCTTGCCGATGTCGGTATGGCGGGCGTTGCAATCGACACCGTCGAAGACATGGCGCGGCTGTTCGCAGGCATTCCGCTCGATCGCGTGTCGGTGTCGATGACCATGAATGGCGCCGTGCTTCCGGTGCTTGCCGCGTTCATCGTCGCGGCGCAGGAGAGCGGCGTCAGTGCCGACGCACTTAGCGGTACGATCCAGAACGACATCCTGAAGGAGTACATGGTCCGCAACACGTGGATTTATGCGCCCGAACTTTCGATGCGGATCGTTGCCGATGTCGCCGATTATCTCGCTGCACGGATGCCGCGTTTCAATGCGTTATCGGTGTCCGGCTATCACTTCCAGGAGGCCGGTGCAGATGCCGTTCTCGAATTGGCGCTGACATTCGCCAATGCGCGCGAATATGTGTCGACGCTATCCCGGCGCGGTCGCACACCCGACGACGTGTGTGCTCAACTCAGTTTCTTTTTCGGTGTAGGCACGGACTTCTTCGTAGAGGTTGCGAAGCTGCGGGCGGCGCGCATCGTCTGGTCACGCATTGCAGCCGGGTTGGGCGCGCGCTCGACAAAAGCGCTAGCGCTGCGGATGCATTGTCAGACTTCGGGATGGTCGCTCAGCGCGCATCGCCCGCAAAACAACATCGTCCGTACAGCGGTCGAGGCGATGGCGGCGGTATTCGGCGGTACGCAATCCTTGCACACCAACGCGTATGACGAGTCGCTCGCACTGCCGTCGGCGGCGTCGTCGCGGCTGGCGCGCGACACCCAATTGATCCTGCAACACGAGATGGGCTTGTGCGATGTCGTGGATCCGTGGGCCGGCTCATACATGATGGAGTCGCTGACTGCGGATATCGTTGCGAAAACCGAGGCCGCGATGGCCGAAATGGACGCGCACGGCGGTGTGCTCGCGGCGATTCATTCCGGCTGGGTACAGCAGCGGATCCGCGCATGTGCGGCGAAAACGCAGGCGCGGATCGATTCGGGCGGCACGCGGATTGTCGGAGAAAATTGCTTTCGCGATGAATCGTCGGACGTCGCCCCCGAGTGTTTCGAGGTCGATAACCGGCACGTGCGTCAGCTGCAAGCACTTCGGATCCAGGCGGTGCGCGCCCAGAGGAATGATCGGGACGTGGCTGCAAGTCTTGCGAGGTTCGCCCAGACGGCACGCGACGGGCAAGGGAATCTACTGGCGGCGACGGTCGAATGTATTCGCTTGCGGGCGACCGTCGGCGAATGCACACGCGCGCTCGAAGCGGTATGGCCGCGTTACATGCCACCGCGCACGAATAGCACAGGACACTATGGCAACGAGAGAGGCAACGATCCTGAGTGGGTTCGCGCGTGTAACGATGTGCAGGCGCTGAGCGGGGAGTTGGGTAGACGCCCACGCATTCTGATCGCGAAAATCGGGCAGGACGGTCATGATCGCGGCATGAAGATCGTAGCGGGCGCGTTGTCGGATGCCGGTTTCGACGTGAGGGAAGGGCAATTGTTTGAATCAGTCTCGGAGATCGTCGAGCGGACGGTGCAATGCGAATGCGAAGTTCTGGGCATATCGACGATGGCGGGGGCGCACCTGACGGTCGTGCCGCAACTACTCACCGAACTTGCCTCAAGGGGACTCAGCATTCCCGTCGTAGTCGGTGGCATCGTGGCGCACGCCCATCATCAGCAGCTATTCGACCACGGGGTAGCGGCGATTTTTGGTCCAGGAACACCTATCGATACGATCGTTCGCTTCTTGTGTGACTTGAGCGCAAAGCGTTGCGTTGCTGAGAGAACGGTCCGAGAGGCAAGCGCGATGGAGGCCGATGTGTGCCATGACGGCGAGTGTGCTTTCTCTTTATGCGCTGACGCGGCCGAGCGGATGGGCCGTGAATGAAATGCGCGACTTACGATCGCGTCGGCGGATGCCCCGGCTGCAGTCCACCGCGAGGGAACTCATCGGCCTCTGTCAGGTTGAGGGACCTAGATAACCTGTCGCCCAGTAGCAGTTTTCTTCACGGAACAATTTCTCGGCTGCGGCATGGACGGTCTAGCACGCTGCGGAAAGGTTGTGTCGAATGAAAGGGACTTCCCCGTCCCGAGGCTGCGGCGCAAGCCGCGAATCGGCATCAACGTGCCATGATGAAGTGTCGACCTTCATCAACACGACAGGAGGGGAAGTCCATGTCCATTGTCACCATCCGAATCGATCTTGCCAAGAACGTCTTTGCGGTTCACGGAGTGGATGAAGCTGGCAAGGCGGTATTGATCAGGCCACGTGTCTCACGCGATCAACTGGTCACGCTGATTGCCCAGTTACCGGCTTGTCTCATTGGCATGGAAGCCTGCTCGGGTGCACATCACTGGGCGCAAATGTTCCAGCAGTACGGCCACACGGTAAAGCTGATGGCACCGGAAACTTGCCGCCAGGTGATAGGCGGCATCTTCCAATCCTTTTCAATGTTGCGCAAGGCCAGATACAGCAGCTTGCTGGCGACTTCGTGGCTCGGGGCTCCGGGTGGATGTTATCTCAACCAAGATTACTATTACTATCACTGCACCTCTCTCAACCGGTATTGCCGGGCTCTTCAAAAGGAACTCAATCATGGATCGAAATGAAGTCACGAAGAAAATCGTCGCCGCGAAGGTTGCCGGCAAGCTGACGTGGGCCGAGATCGCCGCGAAGATCGGCAAGAGCAAGGAGTGGACGACCGCCGCGCTGCTCGGTCAGATGACGCTCGATGCGAAACAGGCGGGGGTCGCCCGCGAACTGTTCGACCTCACCGACGAAGAAACCGCGTGGCTGCAAATCGTCCCGTACAAAGGTTCGCTGCCGAACGCGGTGCCGACCGACCCGCTGATCTATCGCTGGTACGAGATCGTCAATGTGTACGGCACCACGATCAAGGAGTTGATCCACGAGGAGTTCGGCGACGGCATCATGAGCGCGATCGACTTTTCGATGGATATCCAGCGCGAGCCGAATGCGAATGGCGACCGGGTCCAGGTGGTGCTCAGCGGCAAATTCCTGCCCTACAAGTCGTACTGATAGCGTCATCCGGCCAGGGCAAGCGACACGCCCGGCGCGCCGCTTGCGATCGCGAAGCAGCTCGTCGATCCGCGCCGCCCAACGCTGCGGCGCCGGCAGAACCTGCCGCACTGGCGCGGATAACCGTCCCTCCTGTTCGACCGGGCGACTGGCGTATGCGCGTTTCAGGAACTGCTCATTGTTGGGCATTGTCACGTTCGTAAGATGGTGCGATGAAGAAATCAAAATCGCTTTATCACGGTCATCGTTTTCCCGCTGGCGTTATCAGTTGCGCCGTGCGTTGGTATTTCCGCTTTCAGTTACCGGCCAGGGCCCCGTGCACCGTGCACCGTGCACCATTAGAGAGGAAGTGCGCAGCGATGCGGTCTCGCCGATTTGCGCGACTTCGCTGTTCAGCCAGCAACATGGCGGGGCGTCGGGCGCCGCAGCGAGGCTGCGCCGCTCCTTCTTCTCCCGCCCGCGCACGAAGCGCGAATCTGGGCGCCACCTGAGCACCGCGTCGCGTGCGCATTCGCCTGCCGTCTGGTGATCAGCGACGCACGAAGTCGGTCGGTGTCAGTTCAAGCGTTGTGGTCGGATGGGCGAGCAGCTTCCGTTCGGCGATGGCCCGGATGCGGCTGTAACCGTCACGAAATGTCTTCAGGATCCGCGCGTCGCTGGCCTGCGGTTCAAGCCAGAAGCAGGCTTCCAGCGCCCGGATGGTGATGACGCATCCAACCGTGCTGTTCTGATGGGGGAGGCCGAAGGCCACTCCGCGGCGATTCGCGAGCACTTGCGGTTCAAGGTCGAGGAGTTCCATAGGCGGTCAGGGGTGACGCTTCAGGGAGCGTTAAGAGCATTTTTGCACAGGCGATGCAATCTGAATATGGGACGGCTGTCAGTTATCGCCATTGGAATGATGCGGCCCTGATAATAAGCAAGAACTTTCAGGCGCGGCTGCGGCGCCTGCCGCCGGCGCGGGAAGCATCGCGCTTCGACGTCACGCGGCGATGGGCGTGGCGCGGCGGACCGGATCCAGTTACCAGCGGCGATTGCGCAAACGCGCGCCGATGCGGTAGGGTGGCGCGATCAACAACCACAACGAGGAATGACTCATGAACAAGCAGGAACTGGTCGACGCCGTCGCTGCAGCGACGGGTGACAGCAAGACGGCAACGGCGGAAATGATCGACGCCTTCATCGGCACCGTGACGGCGGCGATCACGGAAGGTGAGACCGTGCAATTGATCGGTTTCGGTTCGTTTTCGACAGGCGCGCGCGCCGCGCGCGTGGGCCGCAATCCGGCAACCGGCGCCGAAATCCAGATCGCCGCCGCGAAAACCGTGAAGTTCACGGCCGGCAAGGCGTTCAAGGATGCGGTGAACGGCGCCTGACAGCAGGATCACGTTGCCTGTGTCGCCGGAGGCGGCAATGCCAGAGGGCTTGCCGTCTGCACAAAGGCTGTTGTTGCTACCGGCGACTATCGTTGAGACGCGCAACGCGCGGCCAGCCGCCTGGATCGGTCGCCGTCGACCTGGTAGCATGAGCGGCGAAAATGCCGTGGCGCACCGGGGCGCTGCTGCGCTACCAGGCGCGCATCGTGCGGGTTGTCGCCGAAGCGCGGATTCAGCGCGCCATGATCGAATCGCTCGACACCACAGGCTGGACCTTCGTCAGCACCGTCAAATGGGACAGCCTGCGCGAGCTTGGCGTGCAGCTATTCTGATTTCAGACGTCTCTGCTGCAAAGTCTGACCTCGTCTTTCAACTTCCTGCTCGGTTGAACCTGAACGCTCCAGTTTCTACGCGAAGACCAAGGTCGCGGGCCTGACGATGATTCACACATCACATCGCAGTGGATGCGGAAATTTACCGCTTTATACTTGCGCGGATATCAATAGGGAAACGGTATGCGGCGCGTGATTGTCCGGCAGTCTTCAGTTCATGGCAGGGGTGTTTTCGCGATGCGCGCCCTCGCGGCAGGCGAGCGCGTGCTCGAGTACAAGGGCGAAATTACACGCTGGCGCGAGGCCGTGCGTCGTCACCGGCGGGAAGGCGTCTCTGGACATACGTTCCTCTTTGGGCTGTCCGATGGACGCGTGATTGACGGCAGCCGTGGCGGCACTAGCGCGCGATGGCTGAACCATGCGTGTGCCCCCAACTGCGAGACCATCGAAGACGGCAGTCGCATCTTCATCCAGACGCTGCGGCCGATCGACGTCGGCGAAGTACTGTTTATTTAATATCTGCTGGCGACTGACGATCCGCTCGATGAAGAGGTTCGCGCACAGTACGCGTGCCGGTGCGCCGCATTGGATTGTCGTCAGTCGATGCTGGCGGACGCGGGGTGAACAGGGTGTCGAAGGTAGTCAGTAAACAGCGAGGTTCTGGAAAGCGGCCACGCAACGAAGCCGTAGAACGCAATAATTCTGTCAACCCGAAATTGCGATTCCAGCCGGGTCTCGATCGGGATCGCATCATGGCGCTGGCAGAACTCGACTTCATCGAACGACGTCAGGCCGTGCATTTCCTCGGTCCGCCCGGAACCGGCAAATCACACCTGTGCATAGCGCTTGGCGTTGAGGCCGTTCGTGCCGGTAAGAGTGTCTACTTCGGTACGCTTGCCGAGATCGTCGCGTCGATGATGAAGGCCGAGCGCGAAGGTAACCTCGCACAGCGCGTGCGCTTCCTTGCATGGCGGCAGATTTGCCACGAGAGGCGTACTCAAGGTTCCTTGGACGGCGTTCGTTCGATGAAATCTTGGGCGATGGCGCGCCCGGCAGGTCTCGATGCGGGCACGACGCACTGCGTCTCATCGTTCCGGAGGGATAGTCAGACATACGTCGGTATGATGGACAAGTCGACGCTCCAGGGTCTAGATTGAATAAGCAATCATTGGCAAGCGACCTTATGTCCTCCCGAAGCCCCTCGCAACGACAGCCGCGGGCTTCCGTTTCCGGGATCGTCTGGATTGTCGACGACGACGAATCATCCCGCCTGGCGCTCGAAAGCCTGGTGCAATCGCTCGGCTATTCGACCGAAACTTATTCGCTGCCTTCGGACTATCTGGCGGCGCGGGCGTCGCACCTTCGCACCGAAAACGGAGTCCTGCTTTCCGACGTCCGCATGCCCGGCATGTCAGGACTGGAATTGCTTGACCGTCTTGTCGCACTGGGCGCCGCGCCGCCGACGATCTTCGTGAGCGCGTTTCCCAGCGACGCGCTGCGAGTGCAGGTGCAGTCCAGCACAGCCATCACTCTGCTCGACAAGCCCGTGGATGCGGCGCTCCTGAAGCGAGCACTCGGCAACGTCGGGATTTAGGCAGGGGCGCTCAAAACAGCGTTTTGCGGACCTCTTTCCGTCAATGGCGGCTGGCGCGTGCCTAAGGGCGCGGCTTTCTTTGTTACCGCCCAATTTCGAGTGCGGCGGCCTTGAAAACGAGATCCGGGAGTGAGCGCGCGTCCATTTTCTTCATCAACTGGCCGCGATGGATTTTCACCGTGACTTCGCTCAGGTTGAGTTGCGCGGCGATCTGCTTGTTGAGCATTCCGCTGACCACCAGCGCCAGGATCTCGCGTTCGCGCGGCGTCAGCGAGGCGTACGCGGCGCGTACAGCCGCGAGGCTGTGTTCCTTTTCGATGCGTTGCGAGTCTTTCGAAATTGCCTCGGAAATCGCGTCGAGCATATCCTGGTCACGAAACGGCTTCGGGAAAAAATGGAATGCACCAGCTCTCATCGCTCGCACCGACATTTCCATGTCGCCGTGCCCCGTCATGAAGAGAACCGGCATTTGCAGTCCCTCGCGTGCCATCGCCTGCTGGAACGCCAGCCCGCTTTCGCCTTTGAGCCTGACATCGAGGATGAGACAGCTTGGGCCGGCGGGTTTGCGAAACGTCACGAATTCCTGCACCGAACAGAACGTCTCGACGGAATACCCGACCGACTCCAGTAGGTCGCACAGCGCGAGGCGGATGGACTCTTCGTCGTCGACGACAAAGACTGTCGAGCCGCGGATTCCACCCGTGGACGACGGTACATGCCGATCGGTAGCCATAAACGAGTCCTCAACACGCCACAATGCGGCGGACTGATGAGACATTTTCGCCGCTTGACAGAGACGCGTCCCCGCCGTTTTGCGCCGATAAGACGCGTTCCGAGTATGACACGGTAAGACGAGAGTAGGGTAGATCTCCGAATGTAGGTTTGCCGCCGCCCAAGCGGCCCGCTACCCTTTGCATCTACGTCTGCAATGCGTCGCACAAAGCGGCTAGAACATGAACCGCGGCATGGGGCGAGCGATACACCCTCTTTTCGGCGCTTACTATGCCGTCGATGCCAGAGGCGTGCTGCAGATTTACCTCTACGCGCCTTCAAACGCAGTCACCCCGGCCCCGCTCGCCGCGGGGGGCAGCACAAAGCAGGAGATACCGGAAAACAACTGCTGTTGGCCGCTGCATGCCGGCAGCACAAACGCCGCCGCAAATCGCCCCTGCTGCCGCGGGCTTTAAACCTGCGGTCTTAGGCGCGCTGAGCTGCTGCACGCGGACAATCATGCCGTTCGACAGGGATGACGAAGCGAAACACCGCACTGGCAGGCTTTCGGCGCCTGTGTCGATGCGCCCGCCATGAGTCTCGGCAATGGACCTGCAGATGGCAGGGCTCGTGCCTATGCCTCCCGCTTTCGTCGTATAAAACGATTCAAAAAGGTGTTCCAGCTCTCCGTCGCGCAGCCCCACGCCCGTATATTGGCAGGGAACATGGTCGGATATGTCATGACCTTCCTACGCCGTTTCCAGACAGACAACAGTCGCAAAACTCCACCGTCCACCTGAGCCCCAATCCGTCCAAGTTAAGAAATGGAGATCTTTCAGCAAGGCTTTTGCGTCATGGATTTGTGGGGTTTCGAGCGGGGTTTCCGTTGCTTTGAGATTCCCTGGTCGATGACGGAAGGTATGGCGTGCGATGAGGGCCAGGGCGTCCGCCAGCGAGGTCGCCGCGGCGATGCCGAGCAACAGGTATGGCAGTAGAGGCTTGAGCACGGAATGCACGTAAGCGCGGTTAATGCATCGGTCGGGCGGCAATTCATGGCAGGCGTGGGCCGTCAGGGTGGTCAAGGCCTGCAAGTTGTCGCACAGCACCTTGGCGGCGAGATCTTGTACCACCGCGTGTTGCGACAGCCCCGAAACATGCTCGAGGTTCAAGCGGTGCTTGAGGCGCTTGAACGCTTCTTCTATTCGCCAGCGCTGAATAACGTCTGAAGCCGGAAGAACCCATCGCGCCAACCGAACGGGCGATGCGTGTCCAGAACTGGAACCGCTCGCCCGGTAGAAACTACGGTCAGGCGTTGCAGATCAGTGAAAGGCCGGCAACGCAATTCCGTATGTCGGCGCATGAGGTAATCCGCCTCGTTTTCCCAGAGGAGCCAATCATGACCTCCTCACACGCAAACGTCCCCCCGAAGCTCCAGCGCATGTTTGTCCACCGCCGAGGACCTGCGTCGCTACCAGCATCTGGTCGATCACGGCACCTCGCCTCTATCACTGAATGCCGCAATCGCGCGACCGAAATTCCTTTTCGAAGTCGCGCTCGACCGCCCCGAACGGATGGTCAGTAAGGATGCACCCGGTGCGCCTGCCCGCACGCTGCCCGTCATGCTCAGCCCCGATGAAGTTGCGCTGTGCGCTCGGCCACGCGCTGGTCCAACTCTGCGGTGGGGCTGAACCACTTGGGCGCAAGTTGAACAACCGTCTACGCGAGCGCCTGCCGCACGGCGGAACGCTATTTAGGGGCTATTTTTTGGGGCTGCCGAAAGAGACTCGGTGTGGCCGGGCATGCAGTGGTTCACCACAGCGAGCCTCTCAGGATAGCTAACTACGAGCGATGTCATGCGGCAATCGTCAAGACCCGATCGGACAAATCAAATTCAATTGCGATTGATTTAAGGCGACGCTCCCAATCCCATACGCCAAACACGTCATGCAAAGTTTGCAGAGGGGTAAGCAGCGATACGGTGCGACTATCGTCGATAGCGATTCGCGAATGGAGCAGCGCTTCCTTCAGAGCAGTGACGCGGGATCTGGGATAGTGCGGTGGTATAGTCACCCATTGAAAGGCCGTTGGAAAGCGGTACAGCACTACCCGCAAGGCGCGGCCTTGCGTTGTTGCAAAGCGGTCGCTGGCCCCGTGCGAAGCGAAACGTCGCGGCGCACCCGGTATTTCGTTCATCTGGTTGCGGAACTGATCCGCACCAGTCACCCATCGGGTTCAAGGCGAGTGCCGGTGTTCTGGCCTTCGCCCCTGGCTCACGTGGAGCCCCAGAAAACCGTCGGTACCAGGCCAATGTCCAAGGGGTGAGACAACAATGTGGTTACCCGTGTGGGTACCAGGCTTGCTCGGGCTCATGGTCTGGGCGTCTCAGTCGTTACGCTGCATCGGGAATGGCCGGGGGTGTGTCCCAATCAACTTGCTGGTTTGATGCCAACAATGCCGCCGGGCTCGTCACCCCCCGCCAAGGTCAGCCGAAACATCGGTTGAGGTCAAAGGGTTTGCCCTCCCTCATCATGTAATAAGCGGCACGCGCGAGCTTGTGTGCGAGTGCCTTCATAGCCACGACGGGCAGGCGCTTTGACTTTTTGCGGTCATAGAAACGTCTGGCCTGTGGACAGCAGCGCAACGCTCCAGCGGCGGCCTCGACGAATGCCCAGGCAAGGTAACGGTTGCCATTGCGTGCATTGCCTTCGCCCTTTTTCTTGCCGTTGGAGATGCGCTTGCTGTCCACGCAGCGGCAATAGGAGCTGAAATGGCCAACGCTGGCGAAGCGTGCGATGGTGCCGGTTTCGAGCATGATGGTGGCCGCAAGGATGTTGCCGATTCCCGGTGCACTCTTGAGGATGTCGAACTGTGGGCGCAGCTTGACTTCCTTGTGGAGAATGGTCTCAAGCGCCTGAATCTCTGTGCACAGCGTATGGAGCACGGCAAGGTTAGCCATCAGCGCGCGCTCGACGTGCGGCGGCAACGCGAGTGCTCGCACCGCTGCGTCGTCGAGACGTTGCACGTGTTCTCCATTGATGCGTAGATTGAGCTGCCTGGCGAGCAGGCTTTCGATACTCAGGATGTTCAGGGTGCGTTGCTGGACAAGCTGCATGCGCTTGCGCGCCAGGTCGCGTAACGCGCGTTCGTGAGACGGATAAATGTAGCCTTCGGGCAGCAATCCAAGCCGAAAAATGTGGGCAAGGAATACGGCGTCGTGTTCGTCACCTGAGTACTTCAGGCCCTCGTACTGCTTGATCGCTGCAGTATTGGCCAGATGTACGGCAAAACCGTCGGCCATCAGTCCGTCGACAAGCCAGTACCAGTTGAACGTTGATTCCACGATCACTCCCTGCAGTTCATCCCGATAGGGCTCCAGCGCGGCCACTATGAGTTGTAGATCATTGGCAAGCCGCTTGCAGTACAGCACCCGGTCCCGGTCGTCAATCACGGCGACTACGGCGTTGTTCGAGTGCAGATCGATGCCGCTATACTTCATTTCAGCCTCCTGAAAGGGTCGGTTGAGGGCTGCATCTCAACTCTAGACCCTGGCCGCCCCCTTTTCTTGGGCGGCCAGGAGGCCTTTCAATGATTATCAACTTGTTGAAGGGCGCGCTTGTGACAGCGCTTAACATACGGATCACTAATTTATGCGGCAATGCGATCCAGCATCAGATTTTCCGTTACGGTTTCCCACGCCTTGAACGCCTGCTTGCGGGCCTGCCGTTTCTGTTGCGCGTTCGCGTTGTAGCGGCAGTGCATGAACAGGTTGCTCACCTGAGCATGGACCGACGTGAATCGTTGTAGATGGCGCGCCGACTTGAAGCGGCGCATCACCTTCTCGCGCACGCGTGTGGGCTGGTGCGAATTCTCCGCCCGGTTGTTCAGTCCTTTGTGCTGCCGATGCCCCACGTTCAGGCCCAGTTCGTTGTTCGCCGCCGCGTAGCTGCGCAGCTTGTCCGTGACGATCACGCGTGGGCAGCCGTGGCGCCTGGGACCTATCCGTCATTTCGTGGGCGAGGCATATCATGAGGTAAAAGATCATGGATATGCCGATGAAGAAGAAACGCACCGTGGCTTTCTCAGGCAGCGGCCCGAGGGCCGCTGCCTGCCCTGCCGGAAGGTTTGCTTGACGAGCTGGTCAAGGGACCGATGACACCCACCGAGGTTCAGGACCTGATGCTGGCTTTCAACAAGGCCGTCATCGAGCGCGCCATGGGCGCGGAGATGAACATGCATCTGGGCTACCCGCCGGGTCACCTCATCCAAGTGCTAGGTGCCACTTGTCGCCGCGACCCGGCGCTGTCGAACGGATACGCATCGCGATCGCAAGACCGAACTTCGTCGGCCAGCACCGCACCGCTTCGTACGTAAGCTCGATTCCCCGTGCCGCCAGCAGCTCCTCGACCATGCGCAGGCTGAGCGGGAACCGGTAGTACAGCCACACCGCGTAACTGATGATTTCCGGCGGAAATCGATAGCCCTTGAACGAAATCGGCGCCTCGGCCGACGGCAAAACGGAGACGGAAGCTTTCTTCATGCCCCATTATATTTGTCGACCCCGGCCTCAACTTGACAATACCCTTGGCGCTCATAGCGCTGAAGTACTTCGCCGCCGCTCCATTCATCGACCTTACGAATGGCTGTCTCATACCTGCGTATGACTGGCTTACTGTGACGGCTCCCGCTACATTGCCGGCAAGACTCGAACCCTCGCTACCTGGACGCCTCGCTGCATCCAAAGGTATGAGCGCGTTATGCCCATGGAGGGCTGCGGCGACCGTTCGTACAATGGTTTTCTTTTGGTTGTCCGTCTACCTTGATTCCATGGAATTCGCGATTTTCATTTGAGTGGCAGCCATGTTAGACGTTCCGCGTGGCTGGGCTTATATCCGTAGCAGCGCGTACGACGAGTACACGTTCGTCCCCTGTCTGGATAAGAACTGTATCGCCGGACTGTTGACCTTAGCTTGGCCGCATCTGTATCCAGTGAGGGTCACGATGAGCAGGAACGCAAGAGATCTGGTCCAGCTGGCGTCGAGACGATCCGATGTCGACGGTAGCGGCCAGCGTCTTCTAGGCGGTACATAAAACGAACGCTGATCAAAACGCTCGACCGCCTATCGTCTGGCCGACTGGACGAAGGGCGCCAAGGCCCCGTTGATCGGGGATGCCACAGGAGATTGTCATGTTCATCTATTCGATCCGTTATCGCGATGTCTGCGGCCGGTGGTCGGTTGCCTTCGCACAGGCTGCTTCACAGTCCGACGCTGAAGCGATTGCAACCTGCCGTTATGGCGCGTTCCATTCCGTCAGCCATGCGCGATTGGTTCCTTGAACAACGTAGCCTGGTAGCCCGAACGGCCAAATTGGACCGGAGCAGCAAGTTTAGCCCATCGCGTCGCGTACGCAGCGAATGGCTGCTCGCGAGCCCCCGGGCTCGGCGTCGCATGCGGCTACCTCATCCGTTCCAATACACACAACAAGGAATTCCTCGCGTCTTACCCAGCTTATCCTTAGGGAAACATGCTCTATCAATTGCACGAATTCCAGCGGGCACTTCTGAGCCCACTCACCGCCTGGGCCCAGGCGGCATCGAAATCGTTCGCGAATCCCGCCAGTCCATTGGCTTACGTGCCGGGCGCCACGCGTCTGTCGGCCGGTTACGAGCTGCTGTACCGGCTCGGCAAGGACTACGAAAAACCGGAGTTCAACCTGCATCAGATCGTCAAGGACGGGCACAATATCCCGATCGTCGAACAGACGATCATCGAAAAACCGTTTTGCCGTCTGATGCGCTTCAAGCGTTTCGCCGACGACAGCGACGCCGTTACTCAATTGAAAGATGAACCGGTCGTGCTGGTATGCGCACCGTTGTCGGGACACCACGCCACGCTGCTGCGCGATACCGTGCGCACGTTGCTGCAAGACCACAAGGTCTACATCACCGACTGGCTCGACGCGCGCATGGTGCCGCTCGAAGACGGTCCGTTCCATCTCGACGACTACGTCGCGTACATCCAGGAGTTCATCCGCCACATCGGCTCGCAGAACCTGCACGTGATCTCGGTCTGCCAGCCGACGGTGCCGGTGCTCGCCGCGATTTCGCTGATGGCGAGCCGCGGCGAAGACACGCCGCGCACGATGACGATGATGGGCGGTCCGATCGACGCGCGCAAGAGCCCTACTTCGGTGAACTCGCTCGCCACCCAGCACTCGTACGAGTGGTTCGATAACAACGTGATCTTCACGGTGCCCCCGAACTATCCGGGCGTGGGCCGGAAGGTCTATCCGGGCTTCCTGCAGCACACCGGTTTTGTCGCGATGAATCCGGAACGTCACGCGGCTTCGCACTGGGACTTCTACCAGAGCCTGCTGCGCGGCGACGAAGACGACGCGCAAGCGCATCGCCGTTTCTACGACGAGTACAACGCGGTGCTCGACATGGACGCGAACTATTACCTCGACACGATCCGCGTGGTGTTCCAGGAGTTTCGTCTTGCAGAAGGCACGTGGGACGTCGCCGGCGAGCGCGTGCGGCCACAGGATATCGAGAAGACGGCGCTCTTCACGATCGAAGGCGAACTCGACGACGTTTCCGGCAGCGGCCAGACACGCGCCGCTCATGAGCTGTGCACCGGCATCCCCGAGAAAAACCGGCGGCATTTCACCGCCGAAAAGTGCGGCCACTACGGGATCTTCTCCGGCCGCCGCTGGCGCACCATCATCTATCCGCAACTGCGCGAGTTCATCGTAGAACACGATCCGGCGCCAAGAAGTGTCTGCAAAGAAGATCGGCGCGAAGAAATCGACGGTAACGAAAGTAATACGAGCTATTCCTGCGCGACCGTCTGACGGTCGCGCCAGTTGCCAGGCGGCGTTCGGCTGTGGTCGGTGGCCGTCCGGAAAGGGGCTGCCCTTTATTGTCCAATGTTGAAGAGCAGAACCTGCCCGAAAGCGCCAGTTGGTCCATGGTTCCGCGAAACAGTCATTCAGTGGGGATCCGAAGCATGACGCGACCGGCCGGTATGGCCGTGAAGCAACGTTCAACATCGTGAATTGAATGGCCGCCACCTGAACCAGCCAGCCAGTCCATAAGCGGTGCGTTACCGCGACTCAAGGGCGTCGTGTCGCACTTGCGCAATCTCGCCCGGATGTTGGCCGCGGTATGCATCGAAGAGCTGTGAGCATAGCTGGGCGAGCGAATCAAGGTCTACGGCCTGGTCTGCGTGGTCGACCTCGCCTGCGCTGAGTATGTCGTCGAGAACCGGGGCGAGACGGCGTAGTCGCACGAACGTGGCGGCCTCAAGTTTCATATTGAACCTCCTGTGGCCAGGCGGTGGAGAGCACCCTGAGACCGCCTGTGTTCTGGGGATGCTTTAGCTGAGTGAGCCCGAGTCCAACATACATCAACTCCAGCGCGTGTCAGGCGCCTGTGCGGGCTTGGACCAGCTCGCTGGCGAGAATCATTGCGTCTCTGTTAAGTGGTATGACTCGTCCGCGGACTCGTGGACGGTAGACCGAGTCGCCCAGATTGATATGCTTGCCGGATAGGGCGCAACACCCTGACGCGCGAGCGAGACAGGCCGACCAGACCTGCTCTTCGTAGTTGCAAAGCGTCGCGTCACGCCAGCGCAGCACGAAGAGAGAATTGGACAGTTCCTCAACGACGGTCACAGTGAAGGGTCGCACGTCGCCGCCCGTCTGCCGGGGACGGAACGGCTCGCCCGTGGAGCGGGGACGGACGGACAGGGCCGGAGTAGTTCGCATCGGGTCTGGCGGGGAAGAAAATCGATGGATGGCTGCGAGCGTCGATGCCTAGGGGTCCATGCCATTCGGCGAAGAAGTGCCGCAAGCGGACGTTGACTGGGCGAGCCGGCCCGGCCGGTGCGGCGACGGATAATGGGCTGAAGGCAGCGCGGGGACAATAGACGTACGATTGGAGCCACTCTCTGACAGGATGTCAGAGTCCGTACTCGGTTCAGCGTTCAACATCGTGTTCCTCCCTTTAGCACAGCGGCCTCAAATCTGAAGTGCAACACCTATCTCGTATAAGGTGTTGCGATGCACGAAAGAACTCAGTACCAGCAACTTCAACCTGAAGAGCGTCTGACCATTGCAAGCCTGCATCTGCAGGGTTCGAGTATCCGGGCCATGGCCCGGATACTCGGGCGCTCGCCGGCCACCGTTAGCCGGGAACTGACGCGAAACAGCTCTCCCGCTGGCTACGCGTCCGTGTCGGCTGAAGCACTCAGTGCCGCACGCCGCAGCGCGGGTCGCCATCCCACAAAGCTTTGCCTGCAAAGCGTCTGCTGGCGTATCGTTCTCACCCTGCTCGAGTGGAAATGGTCACCCCAGCTCATTGCGTGCTTGCGCCATGGCCACAGCACGCGCATGCCGCGTACACGGGGCACAGACCGGCGCGGACAGATTCCTGACATGGTCAGTATTCATGTGCGGCCGCCCGAAATCGAAGACCGACTGCTGCCTGGGCACTGGGAAGGCGACTTCATCAAGGGTGCCGGCAACCAGTCCTCGGTAGGCGTGCTGGTCGAACGGACCAGCCGGCTGGTGCTGCTTGCCAAGATGGAAGACGCCACCGCCGCTTCAGCGCTGGCGGGCTTCTCCGCCAAACTCAATTCGATTGTCGCGCCATTACGGCAGAGCTTCACCTACGACCAGGGCAAAGAAATGTCGCGCCATAAAGGGCTCACCGCCGCAACCGGCGTGAAGGTGTACTTCTGCGACCCCCACAGTCCCTGGCAACGCGGCACTTGCGAAAACACCAATGGGCTACTGCGCCAGTATCTGCCCAAAAGCACAGACCTTTTCGGTCTACAGTCAGGACGAACTTGACGCTATCGCCGACAGTCTGAACAGCCGACCTCGCGCGACTCCCGCTGTTGCGCTTCACTCTTGAAACCGCCCACTGTTTCCAGCGGCTGCCCTTTCTTCGAAAATGCGGTACTCCTTGATGGAGGCAGGAATGGCTTTTTTATTGGCGGCATATCGAAGTGACCAGTCAAGGCGATTGGGCGTTACTGTGACTGTGCAGTCGAAGCAGTTCGAGCAGGCGCGAGGGTGCGACTGGCTTTCTCAGAAACGCCGACACCTGCAGGTGGGCCGGTGGTGTCGCCACCGCTGAGTTCAGAAGGACAGGAATGGTTGCGAAGTCCGGCTCGGCCGCGAGCGCGCCTATGAGCGCGGGTCCGTCCATGACCGGCATCATGAAATCGGAAACCACGATGTCAGGGCGCCTTCGGCGTGCTGCCTGCAGTGCCTCATCTCCGTTCAACGCAGTCATTACCTCGTAACCTTCTCCGCAAATCAACGTTTCAAGCGCCTGAAGCAGGCTCATGTCGTCATCGACCAGTAACACCGTCACCATGACCCGCCCCCGAAGCGGTGGTCTTTCACTTCGTCTGTTTGCCGGCAACAGCTATTCCGCTGCTCCCACGCGTTGAAAGCAGTCCATTGGACGGGAGCGTTCTCGCGGCAGCTGACGCCGCCAACAGCAAAGTCTGTGCTTCCGTCTTCATCCGGTGCGCATGTTTGCCCGGTGGGTGCAGCCTGACTCGCGCGTATTACCGCGACAAGCGATGGCCGACATTCCGACGCTGACTTTCCGCCTGCGAGCATTTTCGGTTCAAACGCCCCTCGCAGAAACTCTGGGACCGCGTCGCTTAGCGCCTGCGACAGACGGTCGAGCGTCTGTTCTCTTCCGTCGTCGAGAGCGGCTGCCCACAGCGCCGCGAGTTCTTCCGTCAGTGCGGTGGCAATGGGCGCGAGCTGTGTTTTGAGGTCTTCGCGTAGAGTCGGAATTCCCGATGGGGTAATGCTCCTCAATGCAGACTTGCGCTTTGCGGCCATTGGTGACTCCCCAAGGTCTTTCGGTAGCGTGCATCCGTGCAATGCGTCAGTGCGGGGAGCCGTTGAAATGCAACGACCTGCACAACAGAGCTTCGCAGCCCGTGGCTAGAGGTCGAATAATCCCTGACCTGCGGCTACTGGATGCATATTGCGGAGAGGTCGACGGTACGGCGATAGATGTTCCTGCCACGCCACGCCACGGCACGAACGTGTACTCCGCATACGCGTTACTGCCGATATATATCCAGTTATGCAGAACAGCCGACACGACGAATCCTTGAAGACGTTAAAAAAGCGAACGGGTCGGGCCACCCCAAAGGGGATGTTGTGGTTGGGCCGAACCGTGAGCTTTGCGCTGTCGTAACGGAAACGCTGTCTCGATGAGAGAAGAGTAGGTTTTGCCGAATGGCAAATCTACTATGCGGTCGGATATGTCGATACCGCGTTAGCGTTACGTGGTTATACGGGCGTATAACTTCGCTTAGGAGATTAACGGGCGGTGCCGAACCGTGCATAGTCCAGTCCCGCCTTGACCCTGAAGGCGATGTTATCGCCGCGGTTAACGACTCGGGGTCTGGTATTCGTGAGGAAAAGCTTCCGCGACCTTCGAACCGTTCTGTACGACATGCATTTCCGGCAGGGTGATGAGTCTGCGATTTCCAGTTCTATTCATGCAGCCCATGGTGGGCAAATCTGGGCCACCAGTTGTTCCTACGGCGGCGCAACATTCTCATTCAGCCTCTCGGCAGCCCTGACACAGGAGGTGAATACCCAGGCGGCATGTAAGCGCTCCGCGCGGGTTGCGTCTACAAGGAAGCAGTGTTGACTGCCATGCCGGTCTCGACCGCGATATCCCGGAGGCTGTTGCACTGGCGACGCAGAATCTCGATTTCCATGTACTCCTCGTAGCTGATCACGGGCCGCCCAAAAGGAGCAACCCTACAACGAGGCGTATCAATTCCTAACTGCGTTGCTGTATCAATTCACAACTGCGCGCGACATCCACCATACGCCCCGCTGATGTGATTGTGGGTGGATTTGCCCCTATACCTTCGGTCATCGCCTAGACACCAAGGTTGATGAATGGAGCGGTGCCCGAACTGTCATTGGTCGATTGCATTGCAGCGCACGCTCGAACTTCCTCGCGCCGAGCTGTCGGAACTACATGCCTGCGAAGCCAGAGGCAGTCGTGGTGCCGGGATGACCATCGTCAGCCGTGGCGGCGCCACCTCAGCCAACGACTCGATCGCCAGCGCGTCCTGCGCGCACGCATCGGCGCCGTTCGGCTCGTAGCTGTCTGGGCAGCCCGGATTGTTGTCCGCGCGCACAGGCGGGCCGCGCGACTCAGAACACAATGAAGCACAAGCGACCTCCCTGTATCAAGCTGTACAGTGCGAATCTTGGCGTGCAAGAAAAACAACCCGATCGATGCGATGCTCGTCACCGGTTCCTGTCGTCCTCCGGGCAATTGAATGCGGACACGGCTCAGATTCACTGTCCCCCGATACACGATCCCGCCTAGCCACGATACGAACGTGCATAACGTTCTCCGACCGAAGAAACTGATGACCAAAGAAGACGCTGCCGTTGCGGAGGTGTACCGCGAACGCACCGACCATGGAACCAACGTAAACGTGCAAGACAAAAAAGACCATTCTACGAATGGCACGCATTGCTCCTGCTTAGGAATGGCTGTCCCATACCTAGGTATGACGGCTCTGGTGCAAATAGACGGTCTGGACGAGATTTCTGTAGAACGGAGACCTCATCAAGCAGACAGCACGGCCTTCCAAACTGCGGGCGCAGCGGTATCTTTGAGGTCGAGCTTCGCGAGGCTGAATTGGCCTTTGCGAATACGATGTACCAATTCGGGCTCCGGTGCAAATAGCGCGCGTGCGAATCGGTTAAGGTGTCGGACTGAACAAATTGAGAGATGCTATGTGGGACTACCCGAGCCAGACCCGTTTAGCTAAAACGGAATTTCCAACCCTGCGCAAAGGAGACGGAAATGTCGACGACCCAAATAGTCCCACAAGGCAAGAATACGACGATCCAAGGCCAGCTCTACATGAGCTTCGAACTCGGCGACAAGTCGTGGAAGTTGACGGCCAGCGATGGCCGGCGCGGCCCGAGCCGTTTCAGCGTGCACGCCGGCGACACGGCTGCGGTACTCGACTGCGTGCGCCGCGCCAAGGAGCGCTACCAGCTCGAACCGCAGGCCCCGGTGCATTCGTGCTATGAGGCCGGCCGCGATGGCTGGTGGCTGCATCGCTGGTTGAGCGGGCAAGGCATTGGCAACCTCGTGGTCGACCCGGCGAGCATCGAAGTGAACCGACGCGCCAGGCGGGCCAAGACCGACCGGCTCGACGGCGACAAGCTGCTGGTGATGCTCAGGCGCCACCACGCCGGTGAGCGCGTCTGGTCGGCGGTGCACGAGCCCACGCCCGAACAGGAAGACGCGCGCCGCACGCATCGTGAACTGGCCCGGCTGACCCAGGAGCGTACCGCCCACACGAATCGCATCCGCTCCCTGCTGGTGCTGCACAACCTGCGTGTGCCGGTCATCGTCGGCGGGCGCGACTGGGCGGCGTGGTGGGAGCGCCATCGCGAGCAGGTGCCGCCGGTGTTGCGCGGCGAGATCGAGCGCGAGAGCGCCCGGCTGGCGCTGGTCAGGCAGCAGTTCAAGGTGCTGGAAGCGGCGCGGCGCAAGGAACTGGCTGAGGGCAAGCATCCACTGGTGGCGCAACTGGCACGGCTGCGCGCGATCGGACACAAGGGCGCCTGGGTACTGGTCAAGGAAGTGTTTGGCTGGCGACGTTTCGCCAACCGGCGCGAGCTGGCCGGCAGCCTGGGGCTCACGCCGACACCCTACGACAGTGGCGGCAGTCAGATCGAGCAAGGCATCAGCAAGGCGGGCAACAAGCGAGCGCGCACGATGCTGGTCGAACTCGCCTGGCGCTGGCTGCAACTGCAGCCCGACAGCCTCATGACCCAGTGGTTCAACCGACGCTTTGCCGGCGGCGGCAAGCGGATGCGGCGCGTGGGTATTGTGGCGCTAGCACGGCGCCTGGCCATCGCACTGTGGCGCTACCTCGAGCACGGTGAGATCCCGGCCGGAGCCTCGCTCAAGCCTGCGGCTGCCTGAAATTCCGGGCAGCACGGGTTACGCATGCAACGCCTTGGCATGCAACACGTCATCATGATCCAAGGTCGACGCGCCCGGAACGTCGGCGGGTCACGGCACCCCGTGACCGTCCCGCAGAGATGGGGCGCGTCCATAACCGGGGTTCGCCAGCGCGCCTTGCGCGCATGCTGCATGAGGTGCAGGGTGTTGGCGCCCTGCACGGATAGAAGTTCGTTCGGGCACTGGCTCGAACGCTCATCACACCCCCGACCTCGGACCAGGATGGCATAGCCATGTCACGCCAAGGCTTCCCGCGCTCAGCAACCTACAGGCGCCGCCATGAGATCCAAGCCCTTCACCTAATCAAAACGGCTTGACAAACAAGTCCCCATAGAAGCCGACGATGAGCAAACTGAAGAGCCTGGACGAACTGTTCGCAGGCCGTCACTTTGACCGTGAAGTGATCATTCTGTGTGTTCGCTGGTATTTGCGCTACAAGCTTAGCCTGCGCGATCTGGTCGAAATGATGGCGGAACGAGGTCTCTCGCTGGCGCACACGACGATCCTGCGCTGGGTGCGGCGCTATGCGCCGGAGTTCGTTAAACGGTGGAACCGCTTTGGCAGGCCCACTGGCCAGTCGTGGCGCGTCGACGAGACTTACCTCAAGCTGCGCGGCAAGTGGGTCTATCTTTATCGGGCGGTGGATCGGGCAGGCCAGACGGTAGACTTCATGCTCAGCGCCAGGCGCGACGTGAAGGCGGCAAAAGCCTTTTTCAAAAAGGCAATCAAGCATCAGGGGCTGCCACCGAAGACCATCACGCTCGATGGTTATGCGGCCTCGCATCGCGCTGCGCGCGAAATGCAGGTCGATGGCTTGCTGCCTGAGGACACGAAGGTCCGATCCTCGAAATATCTCAATAATCTGGTCGAGCAGGACCACCGCAATATCAAGTCCCGGACGAAAGTCATGCTCGGTTTCAAACGTTTCAGGAACGCAGCGATCACTCTCTCAGGTATCGAATTGGTACATCGTATTCGCAAAGGCCAATTCAGCCTCGCGAAGCTCGACCTCAAAGATACCGCTGCGCCCGCAGTTTGGAAGGCCGTGCTGTCTGCTTGATGAGGTCTCCGTTCTACAGAAATCTCGTCTAGACCGTCTATTTGCACCAGAGCCGGCACGCGCACCGGCTGCATCCTCGCCATCAGTTGGGGCTGGTTGAGCGTGATCTCGAAGAAGAACTTCAGTCCGGTGATGGCGGCATTCAGCGACACGGGCGAGATGCCGTGGTCGACCAGATGCAGCTGGTAGCGCCGCAGGTCCTCGACCGTGGCGGTGTCGGGCCGGCGCCCGAGAAAAGCGGCGAACTGACGGACCACGCGGACATAACCGGCTTGCGTCTTCGGTGCGAGCTTGCGCATGCGCATGTCGTCGATCAGGCGCTGGCGCAGCGGACTGATATCCTGGCTGGTGTGAGTCATGGCTCTGCTCCTGTTGAGGAACGAGGCGGATTGCCTCGTACCCAACATGGAAACAGAGCCGGTTTCCTCTCACCTGCCACCCGAGCTCAATCGGAGCCCCATTACCGCGCGAGCGGTTTCGTCCTGCGAGGCGCAACGGTCATCCGTGCCTCCACGGCCGCCGGTACGCTCACTGCCTTTGCCTACGGTCGCGGATCGCAAAGATCGTGCCTCACGGCTTTGTCCGGTGGCGTTTGCGAGCCGGAAAATTGTCGAGAGATGGGCCACGCTGACGGCACCCGCATGAAGTCTGATGGAGGGGCGGAGGGTCACGAACCAGGAGCGCCTCTGCAGCGAACCTCCGCGGCACGGTTCGGGCCAGCCTTGGCCACGGCGCCGAAGCCGCGTCGGTGGTGCGCCAGGCCCGACCCGTTCGATGGCACAGCCCGAGTAACGTGCAGGTCCTCACCGCGGCCCTCGACCCAATCCCGATGGCGCCGCGGTCGCCGAAGTGTATCCTGACGAGACGCTTGCGGCTGTAGAACGTTGCAGCCCATAGCGATGCCGTCGCGCGCGCACCCGGCCCATTTAGGCGGACGGATGTTAACGTCCTCTTAACTCAATAACAGGCGGCAGTCTGACGGCAGAGTGCGACAGATAAACGTGTACGTATGGGTTCGGGCGCGATGGGTAACAGCTTTCAAATCTTATGGAACGATGGCGAGCGCGTCTTCTGTCGAGGGCGGCGCCCGGGCGATGGCGGCGGCGACGACAACGTCCTGATTGCGCGGCCCGCCGCCGAACATCCCCCACTCGGCATCCTCGAACGCCTCGCGCACGAATTCGGATTGAAGGACGAACTCGATGGCGGGTGGGCGGTGCGGCCACTGGAGCTGGTGCACGAAGGCGGCCGGACCCTGCTGGTGCTCGAGGATCCGGGCGGCGAGCCGCTCGCGCGGCTGCTCGGCGCGCCCATGGAGGTGGGACGTTTTTTACGCATCGCCGTCGGCATCGCCGCGGCGCTGGGCAAGCTCCACCAGCGCGGCCTCGTCCATAAGGACCTCAAGCCCGCCCATATCCTCGTGAACTGCGCGGACGGACAGGCTCGGCTCACCGGCTTCGGCATAGCATCGCGCCTGCCGCGCGAGCGACAGGCGCCCGAGCCGCCCGAGACCATCGCCGGCACGCTCGCCTACATGGCGCCCGAGCAGACCGGCCGGATGAACCGCTCGATCGATACCCGCAGTGATCTCTATGCGTTTGGCGTCACGCTCTATCAGATGCTCACCGGCGCGCTGCCGTTTTCCGCGTCTGACCCGATGGAATGGGTGCACTGCCATATCGCCAGAAAGCCGGTGCCGCCCAGCGAGCGGTTGGAGACCCTCCCTGCTCCGCTCTCTCGGATCGCCCTGAAGCTGCTCGCCAAGACCGCCGAGGAGCGCTACCAGACCGCCGACGGCGTCGAGCGCGACCTGCGGCGCTGCCTGACCGAATGGGAGCATCGGCACCGCATCGATGATTTCCCGCTGGGCGAACACGACACGCCCGACCGGCTGCTGATCCCCGAGAAGTTGTATGGGCGAGCGCGCGAGGTCGATACCCTCGTTGCCGCGTTCGATCGGGTCGTCACCTACGGTGCGCCCGAACTGGTGCTGGTCTCCGGCTATTCCGGGATCGGCAAGTCCTCGGTCGTCAATGAGCTGCAAAAGGTGCTGGTGCCGCCGCGCGGGCTCTTCGCCTCCGGCAAGTTCGACCAGTATAAGCGCGACATTCCCTATGCGACGCTGGTGCAGGCGTTTCAAAGCCTGGTGCGGCCGCTTCTGGGCAAGAGCGATACCGAGCTGGCGAGCTGGCGCGACGCGTTGCTGGGGGCGCTGGAGCCCAATGCACGGCTCATCACCGACCTCGTCCCCGAACTGAAGCTCATCATCGGGGACCCGCCACCGGTCCAGGAACTCGAGCCGCGGCAAGCGCAAAGCCGTTTCCAGCTCGTGTTCCGCCACTTCATCCGCGTCTTTGCCCGGCAGGACCATCCCCTGGCGCTCTTCCTCGACGATCTGCAATGGCTTGATGCGGCGACGCTTGACCTACTCGCGGACCTGCTGACCCGCTCGGATCTGCAACACCTCATGTTGATCGGCGCCTATCGCGACAACGAGATCGATGCCGCTCATCCGCTGATGCGCAAGCTCGGTGCGATCCGCCAAGCCGGAGCGCACATGCAGGAGATTCACCTCGCGCCGCTCGGTCGTGACGACGTCGGGCAGTTGATCGCCGATGCGCTCCGCTGCGAAGCCTCGGGTCCGGCGCCGCTGGCGCAGCTGGTGCACGAAAAGGCCGCCGGCAATCCATTCTTCGTGATTCAGTTTTTGCAAGCGCTCGCCGAAGAGGGCTTGCTCCGCTTCGATCATAAGGCGGCGCGCTGGTTGTGGGATCTCGATCGCATTGACGACAAGGGCTACACCGACAATGTCGTGGACCTCATGGTGGGCAAGCTGACCCGCTTGCCGGTCGAGACGCTGAATGCTTTGCAACAGTTCGCCGGATTCGGCAACATCGCCGAGCTGGCGATGCTGTCGATCGTTCTCCAGACACCGGACGAGCACGTTCATGCGGCGCTGTGGCCAGCGGTCCGTCAGGAACTGGTGATGCACCTCGACGGCTCCTACAAATTTGTGCACGACCGGGTGCAGGAGGCCGCCTATTCGTTGCTCCCGGGTGCCTCGCGCGCGGCAGTCCATCTCCGGATCGGCAGGCTGCTGCTCGCGGCTCAAACGTCTCCCGACAAACGAGAGGAGGCGATCTTCGACATCGTCAACCAGCTCAACCGCGGCGTCGCTCTGATTACCGAGCAACAGGAACGGGACCAACTCGCCGAACTCAATCTGATCGCCGGCACGCGAGCCAAGAAGTCCACCGCATACGCCTCGGCACTCGCCTATCTCAATGTCGGCGCGGCACTGTTGGCGGAGGACAGCTGGGAGCGCCAGCATGAGCTGATCTTTGCGCTGAAGCTGCACGGGGCCGAATGCGAGTTCCTCACCGGCGCCCTGGCGGCCGCAGAGCAGCGATTGAATGCGCTTTCGCCCCGCACCGCAAATACGCGTGAACGAGCCACGGTCGCGTGCTTGCGCGCCGATTTGTACACGAACCTCGGTCAGAGCGACCGCGCGGTATCAGTCGGGCTCGAGTACCTTCGACATCTGGGCGTCGACTGGTCGCCGCATCCGACGGAAGAGGAAGTGCAACGCGAATACGACCGGATCTGGTCCCAGCTCGGAGGCCGCAGAATCGAAGAGATCTTTGATCTGCCTTTGATGAGCGATACGACATCCCTTGCGACGCTGGACGTTTTGACGAAGATTCTGCCGCCTGCATTTTTTACGGATGAGAACCTTGTTTCCTTGGTCGTCTGTAGGGCCATCAATCTCAGCCTCGAGCGGGGCAACAGCGATGGCTCATGCCTCGCCTATGTAGTGCTCGGCCCGGTCGCCGGTGCGCGCTTTGGCGACTATCAAGCCGCATTTCGGTTTGGCCGACTCGGCTATGAGTTGGTCGAACAACGTGGATTGAAGCGCTTTCAGGCGAGGACCTATATGAACTTTGGCGCGGTCTGCCTGCCCTGGGTGAGACATGTCCGCGCTGGCCGCGATCTGGTGCGTCGTGCGTTCGAAGTCGCAAACGAGATTGGCGATCTCACTTATACGGCGTATGCCAGCTACCACATTGTCACGAACCTGCTCGCGGCGGGCGATCCGCTCGTCGACGTGCAGCGCGAAGCCGAGCATGGCCTGGCGGTTGCGCAGAAACTGCGGTTCGGTCTCGCGGGCGACATCATCGGCACGCAGCTCGGGCTCGTCCGGACGCTCCGCGGCCTGACGCCGACGTTCGGCTCCTTTAATGACGAGCGGTTTGACGAGTTTCGGATTGAGCGCCGTTTCGCAAGCAACCGGGATTTGGCGCGTGCCGAATGTTGGTATTGGATCCGCAAGCTGCAGGCGCGCTTCCTTGCTTGCGACTATGGGGCAGCTATTGAGGCGTCATCGATGGCGCAACGGCTGCTGTGGACATCGCAGTCACTGTTCGAAACGGCCGAATATCACTTTTACGGCGCGCTTTCCCACGCGGCAGCTTGCGACACCGCCGCGGCCGGCCAGCGCCGGCCGCACGTCGCGGCGCTCGCCGCCCATCACCGACAGCTCCAAGTCTGGAAAGAGAATTGCCCGGAGAACTTCGAGAATCGGGCCGCGTTGGTGGGCGCGGAGCTCGCCCGCATCGAAGGCCGCGCGGTCGATGCCGAGCACCTGTATGAGCAGGCGATTCGCTCGGCACGGGAGAACGGCTTTGTCCACAACGAGGCGATCGCCTATGAGCGTGCTTCCGCCTTCTACCGAGCACGCCGATTCGACCAGTTCGCCGAGCTCTACCTGCGCAACGCCCGCTACGGCTACCTTCGCTGGGGCGCCGATGGCAAGGTGCGGCAGCTTGAGGAGTTGTATCCGCATCTGAGGACGGAAGAGCCCGCACCCGGCCCCGCGGGCACGATCGCGACACCGGTCGAGCGCCTCGATCTCGCCACCGTGATCAAGGTGTCGCAGGCCGTCTCGGGTGACATTGTCCTGGAAAAGCTGATCAATACGCTGATGCGCACGGCGATTGAACAGGCCGGCGCCGAACGCGGCCTGTTGATTCTGTCGGACGGCGGCGAACACCGGATAGCAGCGGAAGCGACGAGCGGCGGCGACGCGACCCAGTTGCAGCTGCGCGATGTGCCGGTGAGCGCGGCGATGCTGCCGGAGTCGGTCCTCTACCACGTCCTGCGCACCCGCGAGAGCGTCATTCTCGACGAGGCCGTGGCCGAGCCCCCGTTTGCCACCGATCCTTACATCCGTCAGCAACGTGCCCGTTCGATTCTCTGCCTGCCCCTGATGAATCAGGCCAGGCTGACCGGCGCGCTCTACCTCGAAAACAATCTGACTACCCGCGTGTTCAGCCCGGCCCGGTTCGCCGTGCTGAGGCTGGTGGCCTCGCAGGCGGCGATCGCGCTGGAGAATGCCCGTTTGTACCGCGACCTCGCCGGACGCGAAGCCAAGATCCGGCGCCTCGTCGACGCCAATATCATCGGGATCATCGTCCGGAATCACGATGGTGACATTCTCGAGGCTAATGACGCGTTTCTTCGGATGGTAGGCTACGACCGTGAGGACCTTGTTGCAGGCCGCATAAGGTGGACGGACCTGACGCCGCCGGAATGGCGTCAGGGCGACGAACGAGTCCTGCGAGAGATCAGGGAGACGGGGCGCGCGCAGCCCTTCGAAAAGGAGTACATCAGGAAGGACGGCAGCCGTGTGCCCGTCATGATCGGTACGGCCGCGTTTGAAGCAAGTCGGAAGGAAGGTGTCGCGTTCGTGCTCGATCTGACCGAGCGCAAGCGGGCGGAAGAGGCGCTGCGGCAGAGCGAGGAGCAATGGAAGGCCGTCTTCGAGAACAACCCGACCATGTTCTTCATGGTGGATGCGGCCGGCATCATCCTGTCCGTGAACCTCCTTGGTGCCGAGCAGCTTGGCTACACGGCCGACGAATTGACCGGTTCTCCCGTGCAGAACCTGTTTCTCGAGGCGGACCGGGAGGCCGTCCAGAGGAATACCGCCCTTTGTCTCGAACAACCCGGCCGACCGATGAGCTGGGAACTGCGCAAGGTCCGCAAGGATGGCGCGGTGCTCTGGGTTCGCGAGACGGCCAGAACGATGTTGATCAAGAAGCGACCGGTCGTATTGATCGTGTGCGAGGACATCACCGAGGCCAGGCGCGCAGCGGAGGCTTTGCGTGAGGTGCAGATCGAGCTGGCACACGCGAACCGCGTGGCCACCATGGGCCAGCTCGCGGCCTCGATCGCCCATGAGGTCAACCAGCCGATCGCCGCGACGGTTACTAACGCCCAGGCGGCGCTGCGCTGGCTGAGCGCGCAGCCTCTTGACGCGGATAAGGTCCGGCAGGCGCTCGGCCGTATCGTGAAAGACGCCAATCGTGCGGAGGACGTAATCGGCCGGATTCGTGAGCTGATCAGGAAGGCGCCACCACGGAAGGAACGGATGGACCTCAACGAGGCGATCCGCGAGGTGATCGAGCTCACGCGTGGCGAAGCAACGAAGCGCGGCGCCTCGGTGCAGACGCAACTCGCGGGGGGCTTGCCGCATATCGAAGGCGACCGGGTGCAACTGCAACAAGTCCTCCTCAATCTGGTCATCAACGCGATCGAGGCGATGAGCGGCGTCAGCGATGGCGCACGAGAAATAATAGTCACCACCGGGACAGCCGACGCTGGCTGCGTGCTCGTGGCGGTGCTCGATTCGGGGCCGGGCTTTGCCGCGGACAGCGCCGAACACGTTTTCGCCCCGTTCTACACCACGAAGTCCGCCGGATTGGGGATGGGACTGTCAATCTGCCGTTCGATCATCGAAGCACACGGCGGCCGATTGTGGGCGAGCGCGAACGTGCCGCGCGGCGCTGTCTTTCAGTTCACCGTGCCGGTTTATCCAGAACTTTTATCGTGATTGCACGCAGCACGAGCACTTTTCTGGCGGTTGCGGTCCGCGAGCCGGCTGAGCCGGCGAGGCGGCAGCTATGGTCGATCGGCCAGCGTCCGCTGTCTGGCTCGAAGCCGACGTTGCAATGTCCGCCGCGGCGCGCCTACGAGTGTCTCAAGATGGCCGACCTCTGCCGACGGCAATCGGCAGCGGCCGACGCAGAGCGGCCACACATCGACCGGACTAAGCGCGAACGGCCGGCGGAGGCTTACCGAAGCGAAAACGGCGGCCTCGGGCGTCGCCGACCGTCAATATGGGCTTTTGCGTATTCAACGGCAAACATGCATGCCGCGCTCTCGGATGCGAAGTAACCAAGAATGCCCAATGCTTCGCGCTTGCCGTTGCGGTGCGTGACTATCGCTGTTGCTGCGTAGCCCCCCATGGAAACTGGCGCAACGGGCATGATCGTCGATGTCTTGTATTCCACGGCTTCAGCGTGCATGGGATGGTGCTCCTTGTCCGCGCTCGGCGAGCCGACTGTGACGCCTCAGTTTTTGTATCCTAGGACAATTGTGCAGCGATCAAAAGGTGCAGGGCTTAACTGGTGGCAAGGATCGGCCAACGCGGCCATGGTCAACCCGCCAAAGTCGCCGTCATGCGTACGCCCAGTCGAGGGAAGCAGTCGTCGACCAGGGCCATCCGGTAACGAGTTGTTGTCAGCGCACGAGCGTGTCGTCCACTAGCCGCTGCCCAGCGCTATACCCTGCCATGAGCGCATCGCCTTCCGTCGCGAAAAGGCGCTGGCTATCTGCCATGAGGCGTATCGGCGCAACCATGGGGCGAGTCGCACCCTCCATGCAGATGGACACGACAGCTACAAAGCCCTTCGGAGGCAACAACCAGCCTTTCCCGGAGGCTTCCGTCACCCACTCGGGCTCTAGCTCCACGGTGACCTCAAAGCCCTGGTAGACGTAAACTCTTTTCATTGACGAACCTGACTAGTGTGCTGTTCCGCTGTTAACTGAACTATGTTTGCGTAGGATGTTGGTATCAACGGAACTGGAGATACCAACATGCCAATGGGGCGGCCGAAGGTGGAGTTGACGTTGAGCGAAGCCGAACAATCGCAACTTGCTTCGATGGCGCGCTCGCGCTCGATTCCGGCTGCACTGGTTACGCGGGCACGCATTGTTCTGGCTGCGGCCGCTGGCGAACCAAATAGCGATATTGCGCGGCGCTTGCAACTCACGCGCGCCACGGTGGGTAAATGGCGCGCCCGGTTCCTTGAACAACGCATCAACGGTCTGTACGACGAAGTGCGGCCCGGCAAGCCCCGCACGATCGATGACGAGCGGGTGGCCGAGTTGATCCATAAGACGTTGCATACCAAGCCTGCCGACGGCTCCACGCATTGGAGCGTACGCACAATTGCCGCGGAGACGACAATCTCTGCGACCAGCGTCCATCGATACTTCAAACTGCTGGGCCTCCAGCCGCACCGGAGCGAAAGCTTTAAACTGTCCACCGATCCGTTCTTCATCGAGAAACTGCGCGACGTGGTCGGCCTGTACCTGAGCCCTCCAGAGAACGCGCTGGTGCTGTGCGTAGACGAGAAAAGCCAATGCCAAGCGCTTGAACGCACGCAGCCCATGCTGCCGATGGGCTTCGGTTACGTTGAGGGCGTCACGCATGACTATGTCCGTCACGGCACCACCACGCTGTTTGCAGCCCTGAATGTGCTCAACGGCGCGGTACTGGCCACCTGCAAGCCGCGTCACCGGCAACCAGGAGTTTCTGTCGTTCCTGCGCGAGATTGACAAGGCGGTGCCCGAAGGTCTCGACGTGCACTGCATCGTCGACAACCACAGTGCCCACAAGCATCCCAAGGTCAAGGCATGGCTGGCTGCGCGGCCTCGGTGGCACATGCATTTCATCCCCACTTATAGTTCGTGGCTTAACCAGGTGGAACGCTTCTTCGCGTTGATCACCGGCAAGGCCATACGTCGCGGTTCGTTCGGCTCGGTCAAGCAACTGATTAAGCGTATCGATCAATTCGTGTCCCACTACAACGAGAATTGCAAACCTTTTACATGGACCGCTTCCGCTGACTCCATCCTCGCAAAGCTACAAAGACTTTGTACGAGAATCAGCGGAACGGAACACTAGCTGATCCAACCGGTCCTGAAACTGTGGAAGTCCCCTGCCGGGGAGTGTATATCTCCCTGCCCAGCGTGGCGACGAGGGGCACGCTACGTTGAACTTCCGTAGAGGACCCACAAGAGACAGTCGACATTCCGGTTAGCGGACTTTCGTTTGACTAAAAGCGTGACCGCGCGTCGACGGTCTTGTCATTGGCAGCGACAACGCTTCATGCCTTTTCTTTAGTTTGATTGCATTCCTACTCGTCACTTGTCTTCGATGTTGGCGCGCGCGCTCGTCGTAGCGACAAGCAATTTTGGATATCACGCCGCAGCCATCGAAACAGTTTCACCGAGATCTTTCGCCGAGTTGTCGCCACCTGCCGCCTTTTGAAACACGTATTGCACGGGCAAAGGAGGTGGCTTCCATCTCGTCGGCGGCTGCCGGTGTTTCTGGCCCACGGCCGACTGGGGCAGCATAACAAAAAGCCCGCGACAGCTGAGGCTGGGCGGGCGAAACTCGCGACAGGGTCACTCGAGCGAGGAGACATGGTGGTTGCTGGACGCGGAATCGAGCCGCGTCCTTCCATGGAATCAGGATAGACGGACGTCCCAAAGAAAACCATTCTACGAACGTTTGCTGCGGTCCTCCGCAGGTATCGTGCGCTTATACGTTTGGATAGACAGGCTTGAGTCCTGCGGTGTTGCAGCCTGCGAAAGTGGTTAGCCACACCTCGCGCATCCGCCTGATCGCTTCCTCCTGCATCTGGCTTATGCGGCTATGGCCCCTACCGTCGCCCGTTCGCATTCCGTACGCAACCGTTATCGAATCTCTGAGAGCCTATACGCCCGTATATCCAAGCAACGCTAACGCGGTGCCAGTACATCCCTCCGTAGAGGCATTCCTTACTTCCGTGTGATAGCCCAATTCCGGTCGCGGCTGTAATGTAAGGCCATACCCGATGCGGTCGTGCTTTACGCCTCCAACGGTCCCCAGTCTGATCCGCAGGCGGCTTTGAGCCAAATCGAGGTTTGTCAAAACATCGCGTCGTTTGTGCTCGCGGCAACCCAGCCGCAACAGCGCCGACGTTCGATACTGAAAGCGTAGGTTGCCCGATTTGCAACGATTGGCCGCTGCGTCGAGCGCAAGGAGATGAACATGAAAAGCGTGAGTTTCCTGACACATCAGGAGATTTTCAACCACGCCGTGGAGCATCTATTCAGCCAGGCGCAAGCCTCCTTGCTGCCTCGTGGCGGCGGCGCATATCAGGGTTACTGCGGCGGCTGTCCGGTCGGCAGCTTCATTAAGCCGCGCGACTACATGACGGCGATGGAAGGCGTGCCCATCCGCTGCATCGCGAAACCGCTGAAGGACGTCCCGTCTTATATGGATATCGGTGTCGCGGCGCTCAAGCGCGCGCTGCTGCGCTCGCGCATCGATGTGTCCGATCCGATGACCGTTGAATTGCTCAGTTGTCTGCAGAACGTCCACGATGTATTTGGCACATGGGAATGGAGCGAGCGGCTGGCATCAATCGCCTGTCAATTCGCCCTGTCGGCCGAGTTTCTGAACGCCGCTGCGTGAGGGTTGTAGGTGTTGTGATGTGGTGCGCAAGAGAGATTTACGAGCGCGTGAGCGCTCATCTGCTTAACCAGGGAGCCGTCTCGGAGGACGAAAACGGCTCGTGCCGGCTGCGCGGCAACAACGGCCGCAAGTGCGCGGTCGGATCGCTCATCAGCGACGAGTTCTATCATCCGGACATCGAAGGGATTGGCATTTCGTATTATCGGCACGCCGGGGACGGCAAGCTGCTGCGGGCACTCTATGCATCCAACGTGAATGCTTACGATCCGGACATCGTCGACCTGCTGTGCGAACTTGAGCAGGTTCACGACGACGCCAGCGTCGATCAATGGCCTCATCTTCTCGCCGTTCTCGGCCAGCGCTACGGGATCATCCGCGCAAAACAAGTAATTGATCGCACATGTCATTGGCGACGAGAGCGTTCGCGAGTCGTAACGGCCGGTGACATGTGGATCGATCAAGCGCAGGGTTGGTGAAGAGTTCGACTGCGTGCGTCGCGACCTGAGTCCGTTGTCTGTGCGAATAGCAGACGTTCGAGTGTCTATGCTGGCCCGACGACGACAGGTCGTAGACGGCCGGACACAGTCCGCCTCGTCCGCGACAGCCGGCCCACCTCGACCGGTAGCGACCGTCTCGCGGCATCTTCCGCCGGGGGAACATTCCCCAACAGGCAAAAAAGATATGCGACCGGCGAACAAATGCCGTGAAACCCTCCGCCGCGCCAGCGCTTCGCGCCAAACCGGGCCACCACGACCGGCCATGGCAACCGCATTTTTCGGCATTTTTGACATATTGGGGAAAACCCTATGTGGCACAATCTAAGCATTAACCCTTAGTTTTGCGCCAACGTTGAACCAGACCAATCAAGTCCACGATACGCCAATGAATTTCCACACCAGAAAATGGGTAAAGCCGGAGGACCTGAACCCGAACGGCACGCTGTTCGGCGGCAGCCTGCTGCGCTGGATCGACGAAGAAGCCGCCATTTACGCGATTTGCCAGTTGGACAACCAGCGCGTGGTTACCAAGTTCATGTCCGAGATCAATTTTGTTAGCTCGCAACTGGTTGCGCCTTTCAAGCAGGCTCGGCGCAGCGCGGTTGGACAAGCCCTTGGGATGGGAAGGAATCGCGGCGGCTAGGCCTGCGATGCGACCATGTGTGTTGTTGTGCGAAGGTATCGGCATGGTGCGGGCGAGTGTGACCACGGCGCGATGGCCGGCGATGAAACAAAGGTCTCGAAGCAAGTGATCAGCTTCGGCAGTAGTGCCGAAGATTGATCATCGTGTACGCGAGGGTTTTCAATGCGTAGTGTAGGTGGCTGAGTCGCTCGAAGCGCAGCAGCAGGCGCCGGAACTTGAAAATCATCTAGCGGGCCTTCCGCCGCCCTTCGGAGCGGCCGGGGTTAAAGTGAGTTTGCCAAGCACTTTGACCGGAAGGAGGTTCACCATGAACTATAGTGGCATTGACCTGCATTCGAACAACAGCATGGTTACCGTGATCGATGAAACGGACCGGATCGTGGCTCAAAGGCGCCTGCCCAACGACCTGACGAAGATCCTGGATTTCCTTGCGCCGTGGAAAGACGGGCTTGCTGGCGTCGTGGTCGAGTCGACCTTCAACTGGTACTGGCTCGTCGATGGCCTGCAGGCAACGGGCTTCACTGTGCATCTGGCCCACACCACGGCGATCAGGCAATACAACGGGCTCAAGTACAGTGGCGACGAGACGGATGCACGTTACCTGGCCCGGCTGCTGCGGCTGGGGATCCTGCCCACGGGTACGATCCTGCCACCCGAAGCGCGCAGTGTGCGTGATCTTGCCCGCAAGCGCATGCAGCTGGTACGCAGTCGCACCAGCCACATACTCGCGATCGAAAACATCACGGCTCGTCACTGCGGTACCGGAATATCATGCGCACAGGTCCTGCGGCTGACGACCGAAGACGTTGACCAGATGGCGCTGCCGGCCGAGGTCGCGCTGGCAATGCAGGCCGGTCTGGCGGTCGTCAGCACGCTTTCCACCCAGATCGGGCTGGTAGAAAAGCGGCTGGCCGAAAAAGTCAGGCCACGCGAAGAGTATGCACTGCTGACCAGCGTGCCCGGCATTGGCCAGATCCTGGCAAGCGTCATATTGCTGGAGACCGGCCCGATTGAGCGTTTTGCAAGCGCCGGCAACTTCGCTTCCTATGCGCGTTGCGTGGACAGCCGGCACACCAGCAACGGCAAGAAGAAGGGAGAAGGCAACATCCGTAACGGCAACCGGTACCTGTGCTGGGCGTTCGTCGAGGCAGCCAATTTCGCCCAGCGCTACTGCACCGAGGCCAGGCGCTTTTATGAACGCAAGAAAGCCAGGACAAATCCGATCGTCGCACGCAAGGCGCTCGCACATAAACTGGCGCGCGCGTGCTTTCATATTCTGAAGGAGCACAAACCTTTTGATGTGACGCGCTGCTTCACGTAGGGCTTTCGACGGCGACCGGCAAGCCCCGTGGGAGGATTGGGCCCCAGCCCAGGAATTTGAATGGGATGCCGTGTCGCCGTCGCCGACATGCAGTCATGGCGGATCGCCTGCGACGCGAACCATCGATGGATTGGCGCCCTGATGGGGGCAGCCCTTGAATTTGTACGGATTCCCTGGACGCGTTGCGGTACCAATGTTCTTCCGGGGCGGCATGGCCGCCAGGGCGAAAGGCACCGGCAGTATTGCCATTCGCTTGATCCAGATGGGTGTCTGGCGCGATCCGTCGCAGCCAGAAATGAAGAAACGGACGCGGTTGGCTGCTGCATGCGGGTGCTGGAACTGGGTAACGGCTGCTCGTGCAGCCGGGGATGTGGATTGTTTACTTGACGCGGGCCCGCTAATCGGTATCTTCCCACGCGAACACCCGCTCGATCGTCCCGAACCGTTCTTTGAAGATGGCCGGATCGAACAGCGGCTTGCGCCCGCGCTTCGGTCCTTTTCTGCCGCGCGAATTAGGGAAGCGCTGATTTATTCAGCTCGGTGGTCATCGTTGGCGTAGCTGAGGACGTTATAGAAGGCAACTCACGGAACAGACTCACGATGATGAAGAGGCAGATCGGCTTCGCCGAAGCGGAAATTGCAGGCAAGAAGCGAGTGACGAGGCGCCAACGCTTCCTCGCCGAGATGGAGAAGGTCGTTCCGTGGCAGCGCTTGCTGTCGGCAATCGAGCCACACTATCCGAAGGGCACGCGAGGCCGCCCGCCGATTGGCCTGGAGCGAATGCTGCGAATCTACTTCCTGCAACAGTGGTACGGGCTGTCGGACGAAGGACTGGAAGACGCGCTGTATGACAGCATCGCGCTGCGAGCCTTCGCCGGCATCGATCTGGCAGTTGAGAACGTGCCTGATGCGACCACGCTGTTGAAATTCCGGCGCCTGCTGATCGAACACGAACTGACACGGAAGTTGTTCGACGAAATTGGCATCTCGCTGTGCGAGCGTGGGCTGATGATGAAGGAAGGCACGCTGGTTGACGCAACGATCATTGAAGCGCCGCCGTCGACCAAGAACGCCGGGAAGAGTCGTGACCCGGAAATGCATCAGACGAAGAAGGGAAACGAATGGCACTTTGGAATGAAAGCCCACATTGGCGTCGATGCCGATTCGGGCCTGATCCACAGTGTGGTTGGCACATCGGCCAACGTGTCGGATGTATCGCAAGCGCATGCCCTGCTGCACGGACATGAAGAGCAGGCGTTCGCCGACGCGGGCTACATTGGCGTAGACAAGCGCGAGGAAATGGCGGGCAAGACCGTGAAGTGGCACGTCGCTGCCAAGCGGGGAAAGATCAAGGCGATGCAGGACGGGGCGCTGAAGAACCTGGTGATCGCGGTCGAGCGAACCAAGGCGCAGATCCGGTCGCGGGTTGAGCATCCATTCCATATCGTCAAGAACCTGTTTCACCATCGCAAGACGCGATACAAGGGCTTGGCCAAGAACACCGCGCAACTGTTCAGCCTGTTCGCTCTTGCGAATCTGGTGATTGCGCGAAATCTGTCGCGATCGGTCCATGGGAGCAATCCGTCATGCGTATAAAAAATGCGAGCAGGGAGCCTCGTTTGCGCGTCCAATTCACCGAGTTGAGCATCGATTCGCTTCGTCATCCGGAAAATTCGACGGCATCTCGTCTGCAACTTGGGCAGTTGGTCCATTGATCAGCGCTTCCTTAGGGTTGATGTCAGGCACCATGCCGCGATTGAAAATGGCTTTGCGGTTGGGCCGGCAATCGTACACGCCATCCAGGCTCATGACCGTGCCCCGCAGATCCAGCCCCACCGCACGGGCGATGCTCGTGAGCTGCGGCAGCGCTTCGCGTAACAACGGCGATTCATTGCGATTGCCCGGTGCTCTGACGAACGGCGCGATGACGTTGCAATTCCGGTCACACAGGGCAACCACCTTGCAGCCCTTGAGCTTCTTGTGGCCGCTGAAGCCGAGATTGTCGCCCAACTGGTTGCGCGTTTCCGTCCATTGCGAACGGAAGAACTACGATGACCGTTGGTAATCGTGCGAAGCCAGGAACATCGTTGTGAAAAGCGACTGGTATCTCGATATCGGAATTTGCATTATGATCAGGAATGCGAATGCAACAGGCGTGAGCAATCACGGCGCGTGCCGCAGTCAGTGAAGTGCGAGCCCCGCGCTGGTTCAGCAGTAGTGGCGCAGGTTGATCATCGTATAGGCAAGCGTCTTGAACGCATAGTGAACGTCACTGATGCGTTCAAGGCGCAGCAGCAGACGGCGGAACTTGAAAATCATCTAGCGGGCCTTCCGCCGCCCTTCGGAGCGGCCGGGGTTAAAGTGAGTTTGCCAAGCACTTTGACCGGAAGGAGGTTCACCATGAACTATAGGGCTCTGGTGCAAATAGCGCGGGGGCGAATCGGTTAAGGTGTCAGGCTGAACGAATTGAGAACCGACGATGAGCAAGCTGAAGAGCCTTGACGAACTGTTCGCAGGCCGTCACTTTGACCGCGATGTGATCATTCTGTGTGTTCGCTGGTACCTGCGCTACAAGCTTAGCCTGCGCGATCTGGTCGAGATGATGGCGGAACGGGGTCTGTCGCTGGCGCACACGACGATCCTGCGCTGGGTGCGGCGCTTTGCGCCGGAGTTCGTGAAACGGTGGAACCGCTTTGGCAGGCCCACCGGGCGGTCGTGGCGTGTCGACGAGACTTACCTCAAGCTGCGCGGCAAGTGGGTCTATCTTTATCGAGCGGTGGATCGGGTGGGCCAGACAGTAGACTTCATGCTCAGCGCCAGGCGCGACGTGAAGGCGGCAAAAGCCTTTTTCAGGAAGGCAATCGAACATCAAGGCCAGCCACCGAAGACCATCACGCTTGATGGTTATGCAGCCTCGCACCGCGCCGTGCGCGAGATGAAGGCCGATGGCTTGCTGCCTGAGGACACAAACGTCCGATCCTCGAAATATCTCAATAATCTGGTCGAGCAGGACCACCGCAACATCAAGTCCCGGACGAAAGTCATGCTCGGCTTCAAACGTTTCAGGACCGCAGCGATTACTCTCTCAGGTATTGAGTTGGTCCATCGTATTCGCAAGGGCCAATTCAGCCTCGCGAAGCTCGGCCTCAAAGATACCGCTGCGCCCGCAGTTTGGGAGGTTGTCCTGTCTGCTTGATGAGGTATCCTTTCTATAACAAAAATCTCGTCCAGACCGCCTATTTGCACCAGAGCCCGCATTACAACGGAAATCCGCGCGGAACTGGAAGGCGGCACGGCGGGGCACATGTCGGGCGCCCTGTATGTCAGTTGCTCGGGACGGGGCGGCCCGCACTTCGGAGCGCGGCATGCGGAGTTGCAGACGGTGCGAAAGGCGCTAGGTGAGGTGCCGCTGGTGGGATTCTTCGCCGGCGGCGAGATCGCAAGGGATCACCTTTACGGCTACACCGGGGTATTGACGGTCTTTACGAGCCGGGACTGAGACCCGAGCTGTATTGATTTTTGCTCCGTAGCAGGAAGGAGACCCGTACCAGTTTTGTCCACCTGAGGGATGGGCCCATATGAGAGGACCGGTTGTTTGAGTGACGCGTCACTGGCCCCATATCGGAGCAGCTACTTAAACGACGCGGCGCGACTCCTCGAAGTCTACTGAACACTTGCCTGAACATGCATATAGACTCGGGATTCTTCCGATAACCGCTGACGCACATCTGCAAATCGAGGCGGAGGTCCGCGCCTCGATCGTCCCGGCGGTTCGGCCCGGTACGCCAACAACCATTCGTGCGTCGCGCTGACAGATCCATGCACGCCCTCTTCGAACCATGGCTTGTCAATGACGCGTTTGGCGACCCAGGTGTATACGTGGACTTTCGCGCCGAGCGGCGGGCCCCCCTTTTCGATCTCGGCGATATCGCCAGGCTGCTGCCCCGCCAACTGATGCGCATATCACATGTGTTTGTCACCCATACGCACATGGACCATTTTTCGGGCTTCGATCATCTCTTGCGTGTGACGCTCGGGCGCAAGGCTGGCATCGTGATGTTTGGCGGACCCAACTTTCTTGCACAAATCCAACACAAGCTGAGCGCCTATACCTGGAACGTTGTGCATCGTTACGAGGTCGAGCTGGTGATCGACGCGCGCGAAATTGGAGTGGACGGAGGCGGGCAGCGCGCACTCTTTTCAAGTCGGCGACGGTTCGCCCCCGAAGCCGTTCCATCCTTTGACCGATCAGGTGACGTGGTGTACGACGAAGCAACCTTTCGCGTACGTGGCCGCTTTGTCGATCATGGCATCCCGTGCGTTGCGTACGTGCTCGAGGAGAAGGCCCGCGTCAACGTCGCGAAGGACCGGCTCGCGGCGCTGGGGGTGTCGACGGGTGGGTGGCTGCGCGAACTGAAGCACGCGGTGCTGACCGGCGCCCCTGACGAGGCAATAATTGACATGCGGTGGCGCGACCGGCGTGGCGAGCACGCCATGACCCGGCAGGTCGGCGAACTGCGTCACCTGATTCTCGACATCGTTCCTGGGCAGCGCATTGGCTACGTAACGGACTTGCGCTACACGGAACCGAACATAGAGACGCTGTCGCAGTTGATGCACGACGTGGACCTGCTTTTTATCGAGAGCGTATTTCTTGACGAGGACAAGGCGCATGGCCTGCACAAGAATCACCTGACGGCCCGCCAGGCCGGTCTGATCGCGCGCCGGATCGGAGCCCGGGCGGTTGTGCCGTTCCACTTCTCGCCACGATACGAAGGACGCTCGGCAGCACTGATTGCAGAAGTGCAGGCGGCATGGTCCGCTACGTCGGCGCTGGTTGGCGAAAGGCCTGGTTAGACCCGGGATGCTTCACTACCGATCGCTCGCTCATCGTCCAGGGACCACTTTGGCCACCCGGCCACAATTGGTAAAGGGGAGGTTGCCCGCGACGTTGCGATCGCACAAGGTTGCAAGGTCGAATGGAGCGCGTATCGGATGCCGCATACGGTGTGCGAGGAGGAGATCGAGGCGCTGCGCATGTGGCTCGGCGCGGGCCTCGCGCCGGGTTAAACGCTGTGGCGCAAAACTTGCGGTGCCCGGCATGCCCCGCATTGCCATGAAAGACGATGGCTGTACCGCGCGCGGCTTCGGCCGGCTCGGCCACGAGACCCCGGGAGTTTTGTGGTGTCGCTTTGCCCTGGTTGGCCACCGGCAGAACGCATTCTGCGCAACGCTGCCTCCAACCTATAATCATTGTGTTGGACGAGCGCTCTGTTGACGCAATGAGTGGCTGCCAGGACAAAATTCGCGGAGATGGTATGCACTTCGAAGCGTTTTCCTTTGGTTCCATCCGTATCGATGGCGTTACCTACCAGCATGACGTGGTGATCGACCATGGGCAGGTTCGCAAACGCAAGAAGAAGCCATCCAAGGCGTTCCGCGAGGCCTTTGGGCATACACCGCTATCAATGGCAGAGGCGATCCCATGGAAATGCCGGAGGTTGGTGATTGGCACCGGTACTGGAGCATTACCGGTGATGGACGAGGTCAAGCACGAGGCCGAGCGTCAACAGGTCGAACTGGTGATCCTGCCGACGGCGGAAGCCATTGCCAGACTGAAGGAGCAACCCGACGAGACCAACGCGATTCTGCATGTCACGTGCTAGGCGCAAGGGGCGCGGTGCGAGTCTGCATTGAACATGAGCAGCATTTGGTATGTCAGGTGAGCCCGTCCATCATGGGTCACGCGGTCAGTCTGCCGTTTCGAAATCCGATCCATGGACGTCGGGCCAGTCCTCAACAGCTCGAGGCGCCGAACGCTGCTCGCATTTCATGACGTAGCGACGCAGCCGGGCACGCTGCCAAGGCACGCGTCGAGGGGAAAGTGGGAGCGCTTCAGAGCGCCCCCTGGTAGTTCGCATCGTCTGGCCGACAAGCCGATTGAAACGCCACAGTTCGCCAGAACGCCTTGTCGCGAAGCGCGTGGCGGGCAGCCCCGTTACAGTGTCGCTATAAACTCGTCCCACGCCGTCGCTAGCAAGGTCTCAGTGGTGGCGTGTCCAGAGGCGCGGATGATCAACGCCGCTCGCTCGACCTGTTTCAGGTCGTCAGACTCGACGACGTCCACCACATCGAAGCGGCCGAGTGTCAGATAGCTGTCTTTCCAGGTTACGGCAGGGCATTCAGCCTTGATTTTCCCGGCCACCGTGGCGGCGAGCTGTTTCATGTCCTTGGGATCTTTGAACGCGTCAGGAGACAAACGGCTGAGGATGACGTACGTGGCCATGGAATACCTCCGAGCAAAAAATTGACCCGCAATTGGGCACGGCAGTCACACCGGAACAAACGGCCTCCCGTCAAGCGGAAGGGCGCCGGTGCTTCTTGATTATAGTGACCCACGTCCATGGCGACTGAGGCGCGGGACGCATCCTGTCAGGGCGGGGGACGTCCCGGCATCTGACCGTGCGTGGGGTTGTCGCCAACGGCAGTTGAGGGCCGTCGGCGTCGGCTGCGACGGGCAGGGTGCGGCCAATTTCGGTCATCCGACATCACTGGGACGATCGTTGACAATCGAACTGCGAAGGGCATTCAATAGCAGCATGTCAAGCGACTCAGCACGATGCCGAGAACATACGACACGATGGGTTTGCCCGCCGTCTGGACGTGGGCCTTGGCTGTTCGGTTACTGCGGCTTGTGCAACGCACGAAAAAACGGGCGTTCGAGTTTGCTGACTCGCGCGGTTTAGGCGGTGTTGCGGCTCGTGGGTTGCCATGACGACAAGTTAGATTGAATCCGAAGCACCATTTCACCAGATCCATTCATCAGAATGAGCACTATGTCGACGATCAAGTTCAATGATGCGATCCCGAATAGTTTTCTCGTCCTATGGACAGCTTGCATGCATCCATTTATCGCTCATCGTGTACGCACTCCGTCTCGTGAGCACATTGACCAACTGCATAAGTCACACCGCTCAGTGTCGCGGTATTACCGTGATGACCACTTGCCCCCTATACGCGGTGATAACGCGCACGCTAGTTGAGCCCCGCTGCGCAATCTCGGCCTCGACAACTGAGGGCGGCACCCCTCGCGGGTTAATCTTTTCGAGCGCACGTTTGAGGCATAGGTTCCACTCTGTCGATCCTTCTACGATTCCGATGCGGCGAAGCCGTTCACCCGCCCGAGTCCGCATTAGAGCTCGGATCTCTGCAGTATCAGGTGCCATGCGCTCAAGCGCGTGTTCGGTGTACCAACGATCATTAATCCGTATGCCACCACCTTCGGGCGGCAGGTCCCAGATTGTATCCGTTAAAAGGCGACGTGGACCTTTCGGTTCAACGACTGTTAAGCCGGCACGTGCCAAGCGTAACAGCCGCATTGCCACGATCGGTATGGCCAAATCTACAGCGGCGTTTATTCGAGAAATTTTTGTACCGGTGAATGCCTCTTCCCCGCTGAAAAGCTCATAGATTCGCTCCAAGATGAAGAGGGGAGGGACCACATCCCGAGTGAGTCGGTAAAGATTCAAGGCATAAGCAATCGTCGCCGGATGAGTGTAAATGTAGTGCGCAACAATGCGGCGGCGATTTTCGCGATTGCAGAACTGCGTTCGCTGAGCAAAGCTGTCCCCGAACAAACGCCGCGCCCGCTCTAGATCCTCGCTCGTAAGCGTTATCGGATCGGCAATGCCTTGGCCGATGCGCAGTTCTCTGGGAACCGAATCGGAGGTGTACACGTCCAAATACGCCTGCTCTTCGTCTTCGAGCGGTGCCGCAGCCATTTGATCTCGATCTTGGCGTGACCACCAGGTCGCAAGATCGTTCGGCCGAGGATGGTCAGCAATCGCGTCAAGGACATTCGGCATATCAACGTTCTCGGCTGTTCGTGAGACTGACAAAACGATGGGCACTGCCAGAAGCCTTGTACTCGCGCATAGAGGAGATGCCTGCGGCACATTGGCTTAATTTTCACCTTGGGACGCCGTGTCCGCTAGCAATTAAAGACATTGAGGCCGTACGGTCCCTGATATCACAGCAGTGCCTGTTAGCCTTAGCGAGCGAACATGTTTAACCCCTGTTTCAGATTTTTAGGTCTGCACTTGCGATGGAGCGCCGATGCTCTCCCCGCGAAGTAGCTGACTTGCCGTAAAAATCATAGGGCAAGGATCAAATATTGCAATGCGTAGCCTCGTCAACCTTCTGGGCTGGGGGGGCGCGAGGGCAACCCACGGCGGCCGGCAAAGGCCTTGACAGAGAGCGTTGGATCGCCCATCAAGGGGGTAAAGGGCCGCTTTGGAGAAAATTGTGTGGCCGCACCGGGTCGAGCTTGTGTGAAAACATGCTGATCACCTAGACTGGATTAACTCATTCAGCATGGGTGACCGGATGAAGCGATTCATAGAAGGTGAAGATCGCAAGCAGGTGACGCTGCTTCCAGAGTGCCTGGATGACTTCGTTGCCGAGGACAATCCGGTCAGGATCATCGAGGCGTTCGTTGAAGAGCTTGACCTGGCATCACTGGGCTTCGATGGCGCGATGCCCTCGACTACAGGTCGCCCGTCCTATCATCCGGGCGTGCTGCTGAAGATCTATATTTACGGCTACCTGAACCGGGTCCAGTCTAGCCGCCGCCTGGAACGTGAATGCCAGCGCAATGTTGAATTGATGTGGCTCACGGGCCGTTTGGCGCCGGATTTCAAGACCATAGCTGACTTCCGTCGTGACAACGGTACCGGCATCCGCAACGTATGCCGGCGCTTCGTCGTCTTATGCCGTGAACTGAAGCTGTTCTCGCAAGCGCTGGTTGCCATCGACGGCAGCAAGTTCAAGGCAGTCAACACTCGCGATCGCAACTTCACTGAGGGTAAGGTCGAAAAGCGCCAGAAGCAGATCGAGGAGAGCATCCAGCGATATCTGAACGCGCTGGAGACTGCCGATCGTACGCAACCCGCTTGAGCTGGAGGCGAAGACGACCAGATTGCAAGACAAGATCGCGCGCCTACGCGAGCAGATGCAAAACCTCGATCAGATCAAGCAGGAACTCAAGACGCAGCCCGACGGCCAACTCTCGATGACGGATCCCGACGCGCGCTCCATGGCGACGAGCGGCAAAGGCTCGGGAATGGTGGGCTACAACGTGCAGGTGGCCGTTGACGCCAAACACCACCTCATCGTGGCTCACGAGGTCACAAACTCTGGCAGTGACCGGGCGCAGCTTAGCCCCATGGCAAAAGCTGCACGCGACGCAATGGGCAAAAGCAGACTGCGGGCAGTCGCCGATCGTGGCTACTACAGTGGACCTCAAATCAAGCAGTGCGCCGATGCGGGGATTGCAGTCATGCTGCCGAAGCCGACAACATCAGGTGCGAAATACCACGGCCGATTCGACAAGGCAGACTTCATCTACATTGCGCGGGACGACGAATGTGAACGGCTGTGAGAAGCCGACACCAAACGGCGGCGTCGATCAGAAATACGGAATGGTCATGCTCTGCTGAGCGGTTTGGGAATGGTTTGCGCGAAGAGCGGGGGCGCTACCGGGCGCGTCGGAAGGAGCCCGTAGGGCGAGTGCAGACGCACCCGACGCGGCTCGTTTCAGGAAGTGATGACGCTGAAGTCGGGATGCGGTAGAAGAAGGCTTACCGCCGAAGAAACAGGCCCGACACCGGCTCAAACCGCCAAGTTCACTCCGATGTCGAGCCCCACACGCGCATGGGGCACGGGTGCCGGGCCAGTATGGCACGGCCCACCAGTCCCGTCGATAGCGTTTCGGCATTGACGGGGATTGCCGATGCCGGCCACCGGCCGCCTGTTTGTGTGCGCCCGCTGCAGGGCGCAGGTCATCGTTTGCCGCCGTTGCGACCGCGGCCAGATCTACTGCGACGGTGACTGTTCTGAGGTCGCACGTCAGGCCAGCATCCGCGTGGCCGGCCGGCGCTATCAGCGCAGTCGTCACGGCCGCTTCGCGCATGCCGAACGGATGCGCCGCTATCGCAGCCGCCAGAATAAAGTGACGCATCAGGGTTCCTCTGTGCCTGCCGCCGATGCTCTACTGGCACCGACTTCGACGACGTCGGCGGCAACAGCGGCGGTATCCGCCACCGCCCCAGCTGTGCCTGAGCGGTGCCATTTCTGCCACTGCGTCTGTCCGGACTTCGTGCGCCTCGGGCCACTACGCCGTCGGGTCTTCCGTGATGTTCGTACTACTACCTACTGCACAGGAAGTGACCCATGACCATTGGAGTTGAACTCGAGGCGCAGATCCTGCGCTACTACCACGTGGAGAAGTGGCGCTGCGGCACCATCGCACGGCAGTTGCACGTGCACCGTGGCACGGTCCAGCGCGTGCTGGCGCAGGCCGGTCTGCCTCGCGTCGGCGGGATGCTCAGACCTTCGCAGATCGATGCCTACCTGCCGTTTATCCATGACACGCTCAACAGGTTTCCGTCGCTCACGGCCAGCCGGCTGTATGCGATGGTCACCGAGCGCGGCTACCGTGGCAACCCTCATCATTTCCGGCACCTGATCGCGGTACACCGTCCGCGACCTACACCCGAGGCTTATCTGCGGCTGCGCACCTTGCCCGGAGAGCAGGGCCAGGTTGACTGGGCCCATTTCGATCACCTGCAGATCGGGCGCGCGCGCCGGCCGCTGATGGCCTTCGTCATGGTGCTGTCGTGGTCGCGGCAGATCTATCTGCGCTTCTTCCTCGATGCCCGCATGGACAGCTTCCTGGCAGGCCACGCCGGCGCGTTCGCGGCGTGGTCCGGATTGCCACGGATCCTCCTCTACGACAATCTCAGGAGCGCTGTGCTCGAGCGTCAGGGTGATGCGATCCGCTTCAACCCGACGCTTCTCGCGTTCGCCGCTCATCATCGCTTCGAGCCCCGTCCAGTGGCAGTAGCCAGAGGAAACGAGAAGGGACGCGTCGAAAGAGCTATCAGGTATGTACGTGAGAATTTCTTTGCCGCGCGCAAGTTCGCCGATCTCGACGATCTGAACATCCAGGCCGCGCAATGGTGCGCGGGCATGGCGGCGGATCGTCCCTGCCGGGAAGAGCCCACGATCACGGTGCGTGAAGCCTTCGCCCGCGAGCAGCCCAGCCTGCTTACCTTGCCGGAGAACCCGTATCCCTGCGAACTGCAACTGGCCGTGAAGGTCGGCAAGCAGCCGTATGTGCGCTTCGATCTGAACGACTACACGATCCCGCATACCCACGTGCGGCGCGTGCTCACGGTCCGGGCCGATCCCCGGCAGGTGCGCATTCTCGACGGCGCCGATCTGCTTGCAACCCATGTGCGCAGTTACGATCGCGGCGCGCAGATCGAGATTGCCGCGCACATCGACGCCCTCGTTGCACGCAAACGCGAAGCCCGTCACCATCGCGGCCTCGACCATCTCGCCCGCGCGGCGCCGGCCAGTCACACGCTCATGCTGCGCGCGGCTGAACGCGGCGCCAATCTGGGCAATATCACCGCCCACCTGCTGCGGCTGCTCGACCGTTATGGTGCAGCCGAACTGCAGGCAGCGATCGAGGAAACGCTCGCCAGCGATGCCGCGCCTCACCAGAATCCGGTGCGTCTGGCGCTGGAGCGTCGGCGCGAGTCGCGGCAGATACCGCCGCCGGTGACGGTGAACCTGCCCGAGCACGTGCGTAGCAAGGACACGCTGGTGACCCCTCACCGGCTCGACATCTACGACCAGATAACGGGAGGTGCTGATGAGCTCGCCTGAGAACCTGCAGGAGCGCGCCAACGCCCTGCGCCTGTACGGGCTGCTGGCACACTGGCCGGATCTCACGGACGCCGGCTGGGTTGCGCCGCTGCTGCAGTGGGAAGAAGACGAGCGTGCCCGCCGTTCGCTCGAGCGACGCATCCGGGATGCCCATCTGGGTAGCTTCAAACCGCTGTGCGACTTCGACTGGGCCTGGCCCACGCGTTGCGACCGGGCCGCCGTTGAAGAACTGATGTCGCTCGAGTTCGTCAGGGACACCGCCAACGTCGTACTGATCGGCCCGAATGGCGTGGGCAAGTCGACCCTGGCGCTGAACCTCGCCTACCAGGCGCTCGTCAACGGGCACACGGCGCTGTTCACAACTGCTGGCCAGATGCTCGGTGAGCTCGCCGCGCTTGACAGTGACTCGGCGTTACGCCGGCGGCTGCACCGGTACGCCACGCCTGACGTGCTTGTAATTGACGAGGTCGGATACCTGTCCTACTCGAACCGCCACGCCGACCTGCTGTTCGAACTGATCAGCCGCCGGTATGGCGCAGCGAGCACCGTGGTCACGACAAACCGGCCGTTCGCAGAATGGTCGGAGGTGTTTCCGAACGCCGCCTGCGTCGTCTCGCTGGTTGACCGGCTGGTGCATCGCGCCGAAGTCGTCGCGATCGAAGGCGAGTCCTACCGGGTGAAGGAGGCACGTGAACGGGCCGAGCAGCGCGCAAAGAAACGCAGCGCGGCACGCATGGAGAAGAAGAAAACATGAAGAGCCTTCATCTGCCTTCGGGCATCACTCACGGGCTGGACTTCCTGATCCCGGACAACCGGTCCGCAGATCAGGCGCTCGCCGTCGTGGAACTCATCGACGATCTACGCGAGCGGATCGCCGCGCACTACCAGATTCCGCTAAATGACCTGCTGCACGAACAGCGCGCGCCTCCCGACAATCCTCACCGTCGCGACATCGACGATCCATTCTGATGGCCATCACCCAACAACAGTGGCCCATAACCGCCCCTGTTGTTGACGCTTCTACTCAACTTTGCGCCGCCATCTAATGGCGCTTTTACACCGCCGCTAACAACGAATACCAATGTCCAGCTGGAGAGCGGGCAATTTACCGTTACACCAGCGAGGAACACGGGATGCAGCTACATCGATACTGGAGCAGTGCCTGTTCGCAATGCAAAATAAAGTCACAGTGCACGCCCAGCGGCCAACGGCGAATAAGTCGATGGGAGCATGAGTCGGTGCTGGACGCAGTTCAACGTCGGCTGGACAAGACGCCTGATGCGATGACAGTACGCAGGCGAACCGTCGAACATGTCTTCGGAACGTTCAAGCATTGGATGGGCTACACCCACTTCCTGATGCGCAGGTTACCCAACGTAGGTACCGAGATGAGTTTGAACGTACTCGCCTACAATCTCACTCGAGTGCTGAAAATCCTCGGCTTCAGTAAGACGATGAAGGCAATGCGGCGGGCGGGTGCATGAGCCCCCCGTAGGTCTTGAAACACCGCCCTTAAACTCGTCAGAGCGCATCGGAGAGGCTCTCCCTCTCGCGGTCGCCGTGATGGCCGAAAAGGCAGCCAAGCGCGCCGCCGGAGTCAGCGGTTATGCGTCACATTGTAATTCCATCGGGTTTCCACACAGCCTGGGTCGCGTGTTGCTGATCGATGCCATGCGGTGTTCAAGGTGTGTATGCAGATCCATGCGGCAGTGACCGGCCACGAAGGGTCATTCGCGTGCACTGTCACTTAGACATTCAGGCGTCGGTTCCACCCGGCGGATTCAACCGGTGGATGCAACACACTGAAGAGAGGTGGCCCCGTTCGTTCGGACAGTTTTTGTCGATTTTTAAGTGGAACGCCGGGCGGTCACGCTGCCAATTTAATCGCGGGCAGCATCGCGAAGTAAGCTTCATCCGGGGTCTTGTCCGACAGACTTGAATGAGGCCTTTGCTGGTTGTACCACATCAGGTAGTTAGCGATGGACTTGCGTGCGTGGCCGACGGACTCGTAGGCCTTCAAATATATCTCTTCGTACTTCACGCTGCGCCACAGCCGTTCGATAAAAACGTTGTCCCGCCAGCTGCCCTTGCCATCCATCGACAGAGCGATCCCGCGTGAGAGCACCGCGTCGGTGAATACTGTACTGGTGAATTGACTGCCTTGATCCGTGTTGACGATCTCAGGCAATCCATATTTCGCGAATGCTTCTTCAAGCGCTGCCACCGCATGCTCAGCTTCCATCGTGATCGCAACCCGGTGCGATAAAACACGGCGGCTGGCCCAATCGATTACAGCAGTGAGATAGACGAAGCCCTGTGCCATAGGCACATATGTCGTGTCCAATGCGTACACCTGGTTGCTGCGCTCGATCTTTCGTTCGCGCAGCAGGTACGGCCAGATCTTGTGCGCCAGATGTTTGCGGCTCAGGTTCGGTTTGCGATACAGCGCTTCGATGCCCATTTTGCGCATCAGCGTGCCGACATGCTTGCGTCCGACCACGATGCCCTCTCGCTTGAGCAGGCGCATCAACATGCGCGCGCCGGCAAACGGATGCTCCAGGTGCAACTCGTCGATACGGCTTTGTCAACTTGACGAGCACAGGCTATGTTTTTGGCTAAACGTAGGTATCCTGATCAGATAGCATGCTCGATTTCAGCATCCACGGCCCAACCATGCCAGACGGCGAGGCGTTTCTTGAGTATGGCGCGATGACATGCTGCGTTCATCTGATGTCTGGGCAAGGCGAAGTGCTGCCGGATCGGGCCAAAGCATGAGAGAAACGCCTGGGTGCGACGTGCATCGCGAAAGCCGCACATGTGCCGTTCGCGCCTGCGGGTCGGCTGATGGCTGTTCTCGGCGCGATTGTTCACGCGTGCAGCCGCTTTGACGAATACGTGCTTCACCTGAGCGAGTTCGGGAATATCAGCCTTTGCTGCCGGGTAACTGCGTAACTGGTCCGTAACAATCCTGCGCGGCACCGGGTTCGAACGCAGCACCCGCAGGAAAAAGCGCTTTGCCGCAGCCTTGTCGCGCCGCTTTTGCACCAGCACATCCAGTTCGGCGCCATGTTCGTCGACCGCGCGCCACAACAGATACGGCTCCCCCCGCAGCGTCACGAACATTTCGTCGAGGTGCCACGTACTGCCCGGCTCGCGCCGCACCGCCTTGGCGCGCCGAGAAAATCCAGCGCCGAATTTGTCGCACCAGCAACGGATCGTTTCGTATGTGACTACGACACCACGCTCGAGCAACAACTCCTCGATGTCGCGCAGGCTCAGGCTGAACCGGAAATACCAGCGAACAGCACAGCTGATGACGACAGCGGGGAACCGATGACCGTGATAAAGCGACTTCGTCTTTTTCATTGCTTCATTTTACCGCGGCAGGTCCTCTAACCTGACAGCGCCCTGGGCGCGATTGGCCGACGCCTGCCGAAGCCTTTGTGCAGGAAAATAACCGTCGATTTGACAAAACATCTAAATTTATTCATTCTGTATACATGCCAGAACGAACCATTGAGCAACAAACGATCATTGACCAACTGAAGCAGGTCGCGAAGGGCCTAGGCGAAACGTTTGCGCCGTTTTGCGAAGTGGTTGTTCACGACCTGGCTGACGCCGAGCACGCGATCGTGGCGATTCATAACAATCTGTCAGGTCGAAACGAGGGGGAGCCGGCGACAGAGCTTGGGCTCGCACGGATTGCGGACAACGAGTACCCCCAGGTCCTTTCAAACTACGCAAACCAGTTTTCAGATGGACGCCGAGTCAAGAGCACGTCGATCGGAATCAAAGATTCTCGCGGCGGATACGTGGCAGCACTGTGCATCAACATCGACCTGACGCTTTTCGGCGCGCTACAAAGCGCGTTGGGACGCTTCGCGAGCACCGACGAAGCGGTCGATGCGCAGGAGTCCTTGGAGCCTTCAGGCGCCGCGATACGGCGGCGCATTGACGAGTTCGCGGCGCGGCTGGGAACGATGCCCCGCGCGCTGAAGGCGGAGGACCGGCGCGCCCTGATACACGAACTCAAGCAATCTGGCTGCATGGAAGTGCGGCGGGCCATTGAAATCGCCGCGCTTCATTTGGGCGTATCACGAGCAACGATATACAACTATGCGAAATAACGAAAAACTCCTGCTCCTCGACAAGGGTGCCGTCGAATCTCTGCTGAGCTTTGACGACGCGCTGGCTGCTGTGCGAGAAGCGTTCACGCTGCATAGCCAGCGCGAGGGCAGGGTCTTCCAGGTAGTGCGGGAGCGGCTTTCGACGGGCGGCATCTTCGGCATCAAATCGGGCGACGTGCAGACACAAGGCCTGCTCGGGTTCAAGGCAGCCGGCTTCTGGCCTGCCAACCGGGAACGAGGCGGTGAGCCGCATCAGGCGACGATCATACTCATCGATCCCGCAACGGGGCGCCCAACATGCATGATAGACGGCAATGCCATTACAACGATGCGCACTGGCGCTGCCGGCGGCCTGGGCATTCAGCAGCTCGCCCGCCCGAAAAGCGCGAAGGGTTGTGTCTTCGGCACCGGTGTGCAGGCTCGCATTCAATTGACGTTCGCACTCCGACTCATGCCTTCTCTCAGGCGTATCCAGTACGTCTCGGTGACTGGCGAGAGAGACGAAGCGTTCGAATCCCATTTTGGTGCGGATTGCGACATCGCTCTCGCGAAAGATCGGAATGCCGCGGTTGCGGATAGCGACATCGTCATTACCGCGACACCGGGGGCGGGACCGCTGTTTGAGCTCGATGCAGTGCAGCCGGGCACTCATCTCAACTGTGTCGGCACGGATACCAAGGGCAAGCGCGAACTGCCTGATGGCCTTTTGAAGCGCGTCGTGCTTTTTGTCGACGATCGACCTCAGGCGGCCGAGATCGGCGAAATGCAATGGGCGCCCGACACCGAAACCGTCGAGTTCGGCGATTTGCTGACCGGCAAAAAGCGTGTCGAGCGGCGACGCGACGACATCACCGTGTTCGACATGACTGGCCTTGCTCTGCAGGATCTCACGGTGGCTAGAGCGCTGCGTGATCGCGCTACCGATGCAAATGTCGGAACCTCGATCTCCTGGCCTTGGTAACGAGCAGGCTCCATTTCGTCGGTCGGTACGTGAAGTTTGGTTCGACCACCGGCTATACAACCAGCACGCATTCATCAACATTAATCAGCGATGCATGATTTTCCCACCTATCTTGATGTAGCAGCGGCAGCCGAGCGCATCGAAGGCCGGGCGCACAAGACGCCTGTCGTTACCTCGCGTACCGTCGATGCCAAACTCGGCGCGAACGTGTATTTCAAGTGCGAGAACTATCAGCGCATGGGAGCGTTCAAGTTCCGAGGGGCAATGAACGCTCTGATGCAGTTCGACGCGCGCCAGCGACGGGCGGGTGTCGTGGCTTTTTCCTCGGGGAATCACGCACAGGCTGTTGCGCTGGCGGCCGCATTGCTCGAAATCCCGGCGACGATCGTGATGCCGCTTGACGCTCCCGCGGCTAAGGTTGCTGCAACAAAGGGCTACGGTGGCAATGTCGTTACCTATGACCGCTACACGGAAGATCGCGAGCAGATCGGTCGCGAGCTGGCCGCCAAACATGGGTTGACGTTGATCCCACCGTATGACCATCCGCATGTGATCGCGGGCCAAGGGACAGCAGCAAAAGAACTGATCGAAGAGGTAGGCGAACTGGATGTGTTGTTCGTATCCCTCGGCGGCGGTGGCCTGCTGGCCGGTTCAGCACTCGCGACCCGTGCGTTGAGCCCTCGTTGCAGGATCTATGGTGTCGAGCCCGAGGCTGGCAACGATGGACAGCAATCGTTCAGAACCGGCTCGATCGTGCACATCGACACGCCCAAGACGATTGCCGACGGCGCACAGACCCAGCATCTCGGGCAGTGCACGTTTCCGATCATTCAGCGAGACGTGGATGACATCCTGACTGTCAAAGACGATCAGCTCATCGTCAGCATGCGTTTTTTTGTTGAACGGATGAAGATGGTGGTCGAGCCGACCGGCTGTCTCGGCTTTGCCGCAGCGCGCGAGATGCGTGACGAACTCAAAGGCAAGCGAGTGGGCGTCATCATCAGCGGTGGCAATGTCGACCTCGAGCGTTACGCGCGATTTCTCGCCGCCTGAATTCGAAAGGACTTTCCGTAGCCGGCCGCATTCCGCGACCGCTGCGCAGTAGCGCAGCCCGAACTCGTCTATCGTTGGAATTTGTACCCATGTCATTCGACACACTCAATACGCTCGACACACCGGCGGTGCTCATTGACCAGCCGCGAATGGAGCGCAACATCGCACGCATGCAGGAGCGCCTGAGCCGGCTCGGCGTGAGCTTTAGACCTCATGTGAAGACTTCCAAATGCGTGGAGGTCTGGAAGGCCCAGGCTAATGCCGGTGCCTCGGGAATTACGGTATCGACGTTGCGGGAAGCTGAGCAATTTTTTGCGGCGGGCGCGAAAGACATTCTGTACGCCGTGACGATCATTCCGCCCAAGCTCGAACGCGCGCTCGCACTGCGTCGGAGAGGCTGCGATCTGAAATTGATCGTGGACAACGTTCAGACGGCTCAAGCGGTTGCCGTATTTGGCCGTGCGCACAAGGAGACTTTCGAAGTCTGGATCGAGATCGATACGGACGGTCACCGCTCAGGGATCAAGCCGGAGGATTCGCTCTTGATGGACGTTGGATGGGCGCTTCACGAAGGCGGGGTGCGCCTCGGAGGGGTGATGACGCATGCCGGCTCAAGTTACGAACTGAATACGCCGGAGGCGCTAGCTGCCATGGCGGAGCAAGAGCGCGCGGGCTGCGTGCGGGCTGCGCAGCGCCTGCGCGAAGCGGGCCTGCCGTGCGAGACGGTCAGCATCGGATCGACTCCAACCGCGCTCGCCGCACGACAGCTGGATGGCGTAACCGAAGTACGCGCCGGCGTTTATGTGTTCTTCGATCTGGTCATGCATAACGTCGGCGTGTGCAGCACCGACGAGATCGCGCTCAGCGTCCTGACAACGGTTATCGGGCACCAGACCGAAAAGGGCTGGGCGATTGTCGATGCAGGGTGGATGGCGATGAGCCGCGACCGCGGGACGGCAAAGCAATCTCGCGACTATGGATACGGGCAGGTATGCGCGCTGGACGGCGCGGTGCTGCCCGGATACCAGATGGTAGGCGCGAACCAGGAGCATGGCATTATCGCTTTCGCCGGCGAAGGCGGCGCAGACGTCGAGCGTGAAGGAGATATCTCAGAGCGCTTGCCCATAGGAACGAAGCTGCGCATCTTGCCCAATCACGCCTGCGCGACCGGTGCGCAATACCCTGCATATCAAGCGGTGGCTGCAAACGGCGAAGTGACCGAGTGGTCCCGCAGTTATGGCTGGTAGGGCAGCCGCCCGCCGAACCTTTTGCGTCACCACGCGATCGGCGTACGCCTGACGGCCTCGACAGGTTTGCCTGCGCGCCGCACATGGACCGCACCGTTGTGTCGGCGCCTACTCACAAACATCCGTAGAAGAAGACAATGAAGAATCGGCTCACATTCTGTATCGGGGTTAGCATGGTGCTCGGCATCGTCGCCGGCTACCTATGCCACAGCAGCGCGCCTGATGCTGCGACATCGAAGGTCCTTGCAGGCAATTTTTCGATCCTGACCGACATCTTCCTGCGACTGATCCGGATGATCATCGCTCCACTGGTATTGACCACGCTGGTCTCCGGTCTCGCCGGCATGGATAACGGCCGCGACATCGGCCGCATCGGTGCGCGCACTGTCGGCTGGTTCGTCGCAGCTTCCCTGATTTCCCTTGCTCTCGGGCTCGTCCTGGCCAACGTGCTGCAGCCCGGGGCAGGCCTCCATATGACTGCCGACGCCTCGGATGTCAATACCGGTCTGAATACGAGTGCGCTGAACTTCAAGGACATCGTTACTCACGCGTTTCCGACGAGCGTGCTGGACGCGATGGCGCGCAACGACATCCTGCAGATTCTCGTTTTTTCCTTGCTGTTCGGCCTCGGGCTCGGAGCCCTCAAGCACGATCCTCGTGTCAACGTGCTCCTGCAGGCGATCGACGGCATGGTGCCCGTCATGTTGCGCTTGACCGGCTACGTGATGTACGTGGCACCCTTCGGTGTGTTCGGTGCCATCGCTTCGGCGGTCACCCTGCGCGGTCTGACCGTGTTGATCACCTACGGCAAGCTCATCGGCTCGTTTTATCTCGGCCTCGTTCTGCTTTGGGCGATCTTGATCGGCATCGGATACATGTTCCTCGGAAAGCGCGTCGGATCGCTCATGAAGGCAGTGCGTGAGCCCGCCATGATCGCGTTTTCCACTTCGGCAAGCGAGGCTGCCTATCCCCGCTTGACCGAGAAGCTGGAAGAGTTCGGCGTTGACAAGAAGATCGTCGGCTTTACTCTGCCTCTCGGCTACGTCTTCAACCTCGACGGTTCCATGATGTACCAGTCGTTCGCCGCCATTTTCATCGCTCAGGCGTTCGGCATTGCCATGCCGCTATCGCAGCAGATATTGATGCTGCTCGTGCTCATGCTCAGCAGCAAGGGTATGGCGAGCGTGCCCCGCGGATCGATCGTTGTCGTGGCCGCCGTAGCCCCGTTGTTTCATCTGCCCGCGGCTGGCGTCGTAATGGTGCTTGCCATTGACCAGATTCTCGACATGGGCCGCACAATGACGAACGTGATCGGCAATAGCGTTGCCACTGCGGTCATCGGCAAATGGGAGGCTAAGCGCAGTGGCGAACGAACCGTAGCTTATGCGCAGCCGACGGCCGACCGAGGCCAACAAGCGCAATAACCGCGAAGGCAACGTGCTGCTACCCGACCAGGATCATCGCAACATCAAGTCCCGAGTCAATGCCACGCACGTGATACCCCAAAAGTATCCGAAACTAGCCTCTAAGGAACAAAGCATGTCTGAACGTAAGCTCACTAATGCCGCCGGCGCGCCCGTCGCCGATAACCAGAACTCGATGACCGCCGGCCCGCGTGGCCCCGTGGTGCTGCAGGACGTCTGGCTGCTCGAAAAACTTGCGCACTTCGATCGCGAAGTGATTCCCGAGCGGCGCGTTCACGCGAAGGGTTCGGGCGCGTTCGGCACGCTGACGGTCACGCACGACATTTCGCGCTACACGAAGGCGAAGGTATTCGCGCAGGTCGGCCAGGAAACGCCGCTTTTCATGCGCTTTTCGACGGTGGCCGGCGAGCGTGGCGCGGCCGACGCCGAGCGCGACGTGCGCGGCTTCTCGATCAAGTTCTACACCGAAGAAGGCAACTGGGACGTGGTCGGCAACAACACGCCGGTGTTCTTCATCCGCGATCCGCTGAAGTTCCCGGACTTCATCCATACGCAGAAGCGCGATCCGTACACGAATCTGCGCAGCAATGTCGCCGCGTGGGATTTCTGGTCGACTCATCCGGAGTCGCTGCATCAGGTGACGATTCTGATGAGCGATCGCGGCATTCCGAAGAACTACCGGCAGATGCACGGCTTCGGCTCGCACACGTACTCGTTCATCAACGCGAACAACGAGCGTTTCTGGGTCAAGTTCCACTTCAAGTCGCTGCAGGGCATCGAAAATTTCAGCGACGCCGAAGCCGCGCAGGTGGTCGCCAATGACCGCGAAAGCGCGCAGCGCGATCTGGTAAACAGCATCGACGCGGGCAACTTCCCGAAGTGGCGCTTCGCGATTCAGGTGATGCCGGAAGCGGAAGCGGCGAATTACCGCTTCAATCCGTTCGACATCACGAAGGTGTGGTCGCAGAAGGACTATCCGTTGATCGACGTCGGCACGCTCGAACTGAATCGCAACGCGGCGAACTATTTCGCCGACGTCGAGCAGGCGGCGTTCACGCCGGCGAACGTGGTGCCGGGCATCGGCTTTTCGCCGGACCGTCTGCTGCAGGGGCGTCTGTTCTCGTACGGCGATACGCAGCGCTATCGCCTCGGCATCAATCACCATCAGATTCCGGTGAACGCGTCGCGCGTGCCGGACCCGCATTCGTTCCATCGCGACGGCGCAATGCGCACGGATGGCAATCGCGGCGGCAACGTGAACTACGAGCCGAATCGCTTCGGCGACTTCGCGCAGGATCCGAACGCGTCGGAGCCGCCGCTCGCGGCGGATGTCCCCCAAGGGGACTTCCTGCGGGGCGCCGTGGATCGCTACGATCATCGCGCGGACGAGGACTACTACACGCAGCCGGGCATGTTGTTCGCGCTGTTCGACACGGCACAGCGTGAGCGTCTGTTCGGCAATATCGCGCGCCATATCAACGGTGTGCCGCAGGACATCGTCGCCCGGCAGATCGAGCATTTCCATCGCGCCGATCCGGCTTACGCGGAAGGGGTGATTGCGGCAATAGCGAAGCTGAACGAAGCGGCGCACGCAAAGTAAGTCACCGAGCGTGCCGACGGCTGCGACTGCCGAGCGGCAAGGGGCGCATGACTGGCCCCACCCCTCGCATTCGTGACGACAGGAAAAACGGCCGTGACCCAGACGATGTTGACTATCCGCGCGCTCTCGAGTGCATATGACGCGGTAGCATGACTGCGACCGCACAGCGACGCCTGCCCAGAGGTACTGGAGGGGGGCGCCTGAGGTCTGGCCGGTTAGTGCAAGAAAAAGGGATTCCATGCAAAACTTCATTTTCCACAATCCGACGAAGATCATTTTCGGTGAAAACCAGATCGCCGCGCTTGACGCGGAAGTGCCGCGCGACGCGCGCGTGCTGATTACTTCCGGCGGCGGCAGCATCAAGCGCAATGGTGTGCTCGCGCAAGTGCAGGCGGCGCTCGGTGAGCGCGCATGGTTCGTCTTCAGCGGCATCGAACCGAACCCGACCTACGAAACGCTGATGCAAGCCGTAGAACTGGCACGCGAAAAGAACATCGACTTCTTGCTCGCGGTGGGCGGCGGCTCCGTGATCGACGGCACGAAGTTCATCGCGGCGGCGCTGAAGTTCGACGGTGAGCCGTGGGACATCCTGGCGAAGCAAGCCAAGGTGACTGATGCGATGCCGTTTGGCAGCGTGCTGACGCTGCCCGCGACCGGTTCGGAAATGAACAACGGCGGCGTGATCAGTTACCGGGCGAAAGGCGACAAGCTCCCGTTTCGTAGTGAGGCGACCTATCCCCGCTTTTCCGTCCTCGACCCGACGACCACCTACTCGTTGCCGCTGCGGCAAATCGCGAACGGCGTGGTCGATGCATTCGTCCATATCGTCGAGCAATACCTGACCTACCCTGTCGAGGCAAAGGTGCAGGACCGGTTTGCCGAAGGGCTGCTCGCCACGCTGATCGAAGTCGGTCCGCAAGCCCTCGCCGAGCCGCACAACTATGACGTGCGAGCAAACCTCATGTGGACCGCGACCCTTGCGCTCAACGGCCTGATTGGCGCCGGCGTGCCGCAGGACTGGGCGACGCACATGCTCGGTCACGAGATCACCGCGTTGCACGGCCTCGATCACGCACAAACGCTTGCGATCGTCCTGCCTGCGATGCTGACGGCACGCCGCGCGCAGAAGCACGCGAAGTTGCTGCAGTACGCCGAACGCGTATGGAACGTCACTGAGGGCAGCGAGGAAGAACGCGTGACCGCGGCGATCGCCGCCACGCGCGCGTTCTTCGAGCGGATGACGGTCCCAACGCGACTGCGCGATTACGACATAGGCGGCGACTCAATCGAGACGCTGATCGCGAAACTGCAGGAGCACGGCATGACCGCATTGGGGGAACACGGTGACGTCACGCCCGAACTCAGCCGCCAGGTGTATGAACTTGCGGTTTAGGCGAGCAAACAGGAGTCATCCAATGAAGTTCACCGGCTTGCTTGTGCTCGCGTGCGCTGCGTTCGTCGGTGTATCCGGCATTGCGCTTGCCGACGACGGCCCGCTTGCGCCCCGGCAGGTCCCCGCGAAGACCCTGCCAGTGCCGACCGATGTCAGCCCTGAATTGCAAAAGCTCATCGCGGTGCCTTTGAACCCCTCCTGGAATGTCCTATGGACGACGGGCGAGCAATGGAGAGCCGCTGCCAACGCGCAGGCTGCCAAGGCCATGCAAACGCTTCCGGCCATGCGGGAACGCCTCGGCGTTACAGTGCAGCCCTCGACGATGAACGGGGTGAGGGTGTACGTCGTGACGCCCGATGTTATTCCGCCCGATCACCACGACAAGGTGCTGATTCACATTCATGGCGGCTGCTATGAGCTTTACCCGGGCGAGGCGGGCACGAACGAAGCCGTCATCATGGCGGGCCTGGGGCATTACAAGGTGATTTCTGTTGACTACCGCATGCCGCCTGAGGGCTACTTCCCCGCTGCGCTTGACGATGTCGAGACGGTGTACAAGGCGGTACTGCGGTCGAACGATGCGAAGAACGTGGGCGTTTTTGGGACCTCGGCGGGTGGTGCTTTGGTGCTGGAGCTGATGCTGCGCGCGAAACAGGAAGGCCTGCAAATGCCCGGCGCGATCGCGCCAGGTACACCGATGTCGGACCTCACGAAGACTGGCGATTCGTTCTACACCAATGAGAAGGTCGACAACGTCCTGGTGTCACGCGATGGATTCTGCGATGCCGCGGCCGTGGTCTATGCGCACGGCCACGATCTCAAAGACCCACTGCTCTCACCTGTCTACGGAGACATGCACGGTTTTCCGCCGGCGATCCTGACCACGGGGACACGGGACCTGCTGCTGAGCAACACGGTCCGTGTGCAGCGGAAGCTTCGGGAGGCGGGTGTCGATGCGCAACTCGAGGTTTTCGACGGCATGTCGCACGCTCAATACCAGTTCGATGACCGTGTGCCGGAGACCAAGGAGGCGTTCGGAGAAATCACCGCATTTTTCGACAAGCATCTCGGCCATTGATGCGGCATCTTTACTATTGTGTTTCCAACCCATACCTCGGAGTAGAGAAAAAATGCAGCAATACACCATTGGAACGTCGAACCTTCGAATCGCACCGCTCGTCTTTGGCGGCAACGTCTTCGGCTGGACGGCCGATGAGCGCACGTCGTTTTCCATCCTCGACGCCTTCGTCGACCTTGGCTTGAACTTCGTTGATACCGCCGACAGCTACTCGCACTGGGCCGAGGGCAATCAGGGGGGCGAGTCCGAAACCATCATCGGCAAGTGGTTCAGGCAAAGCGGCAAGCGCGAGAAGATCGTGCTCGCGACCAAGGTCGGCATGTGGAAGAAGCGGCCGGGGCTGTCGGCGGCCAACATCGAGGCAGCCGTGAACGAGTCGCTGCGCCGGTTGCAGACCGATTACATCGACGTCTATTTCTCCCACATCGACGACGACAAGACGCCGTTCGAAGAGACGCTCGGCGCATATCAGAGGCTGATCGAGGCGGGCAAAGTGCGCGTGATCGGAGCGTCGAACTTCAGTGGCGAGCGGCTCGAGGCGACACTGAAGGTATCAAAGGAATCGGGGTTACCGGCGTATCAGGTTCTTCAGCCGGAGTACAACCTTTACGATCGGAAGGGCTACGAAACCGATCTCGAGCCGGTCGTGCAGGCCCACAAATTGGCGGTGGTTACTTACTTCAGCCTGGCGAGCGGTTTCCTGAGCGGAAAATACAGTTCGAAGGCCGACGCGGCGAAGGGTGCGCGCAGCGCGCTCGTGGACAAGTATTTCAACGAGCGCGGCTTGCGGATCGTCGATGCTCTCGTTGAAGTGGCGAAGCGCAACAACACGACATCTGCAACGGTGGCGCTCGCCTGGATCATCGCGCGGCCGAGCGTGACGGCGCCGATTGCCAGTGCGACGTCGGTGGAGCAACTGGAAGGGTTGGCTGCAGCCACTCGCTTGCAGCTTTCTTCCGAAGACATGAAACTGCTCGACGAAGCCAGCGCACCGGTGCAATAACCGGGCAGTATCCAATAGCTGGGGACTCGCGCGGGCGTTGTCACGTTACTGTCCCCGTGACGAGATATCGGCACGGACAGTCGTGTCTCAGAACACGGTGGACGGAGCTTGGGCAATGCCAGTGAAGAGAGACGCCAGGGTTCAAATCGCGCGGCGAGCTGTTTGCGATAGAGCGAGGCGCTCAGCAGATGACGCTTGAGCGCGAAGTGCTGGCGGATCGGACCGAAGCACGACAGGAATGACTGCGTGCGTTCGGGCAAGCGAAACCCTCGCATCCGGCGCTCGCGTTCACGCGTGGGTTGATGGCTGGCAGCGCGAGAAGCATTCTCGTCTGACGCCGGGTCATAATCAATTTCTCTGTGGAATACCCGCTCGACCGCCGGCGTCACCGCAGCAGACAGCAAAGCAATGCCTAGGGAAACACTGATTTATCAGGCTCGGCCGTCATCGCTGACGTGTCCTAGTACGTTATAGAAGGAAGCTCACGGAACGGACCCATAGTGATGAAGCGGCAGATCAGCTTTGCAGAAGCGGAAAGTGCGGGCAAGAAACGGGTGACCAGGCGCCAGCGCTTCCTGACAGAGATGGAGAGGGTCGTACCGTGGCCGCGGTTGCTGTCGGCGATCGAGCCGTATTACCCGAAGGGTGAGCGTGGCCGTCCGCCGATTGGTCTGGAGCGCATGCTTCGAATCTACTTTCTGCAGCAGTGGTACGGCCTGTCGGACGAAGGTCTGGAAGACGCGCTGTACGATAGCATTGCGATGCGCGCCTTCGCCGGCATCGATCTGGCCGTCGAGAACGCGCCGGATGCGACCACGCTGTTGAAGTTCCGCCGCCTGCTGGTTGAGTACGATCTGACGCGGAAGTTGTTCGACGAGATCGGCATCTCGCTGTGTGAGCGCGGACTGATGATGAAGGAAGGCACGTTGGTCGACGCGACGATCATCGAAGCGCCGCCGTCGACCAAGAACGCGGAGAAGAGCCGAGACCCGGAGATGCATCAAACGAAGAAGGGCAACGAGTGGCACTTCGGGATGAAGGCCCACATCGGAGTCGACGCCGATTCGGGTCTGGTGCATAGCGTGGTCGGCACGTCCGCCAACGTGTCGGATGTCTCGCAAGCCCACGCGCTGCTGCACGGGCACGAAGAGGAAGCGTTCGGCGACGCGGGCTACATCGGCGTAGACAAACGCGACGAAATGAAGGGCAAGTCGGTGAAGTGGCGCGTGGCGGTCAAGCGCGGAAAGATCAAGGCGATGCAGGACGGTCCGCTGAAGGACCTGGTGATCGCGGTCGAGCGGACCAAGGCGCAAATTCGAGCTCGGGTCGAGCATCCGTTTCATATCGTCAAGAATCTATTCCGTCATCGCAAGGTGCGCTACAAGGGGCTGGCCAAGAACACGGCGCAACTGTTCAGCCTGTTCGCCTTGGCCAACCTGGTAATCGCCCGAAACCGGTTGCGGTCAGTTTACGGGAGTAGTCCGTCATGTGCATGAAAAAATGCGAGGAGTGGGCTCCGAATCCGGGCAAACCCCGCCTCGCTTGCGACCGAATTCCTTCGACATTCTGATAATTGCAAGCTGACTCGTCGGCAACGCCGGCGACGAGCTTATTGATCAGTGTTTCCCTAGGCGGCCAGGAGAGCGCTCGCATCGCTGCTGCAGCGTGCATCTTCGATGACTTGCATGAGTGCTTCGAGGGAGAAGGGCTTTTGCAGACACACATCGAAGAGCCGGGCAAACTCTTCGTTGCTATCGCTGTCACCCGTCATGGAGGCAACAAAGGGCCGGGGGAAGACTGGCCTGTGCAGCAGCGACAGCGCGACGGCACTGCCGTTGATGTCGGGGAGGTTTTCGTCCAGGAAAACGAGTTCGAAAGCGCCGGCATGGAGCAGTTCCAGCGCAGTCTCCCCGTCGTGCGCCATCACGGCGCGGTGACCAATGCAGTCCAGCAGGAAAGCCAGACTGTCCGCGACGAACTCATTATCGTCGACGACGAGCACATTCATTCAATATCCTTATTACGCGAAGTTCGCGGCGCTGCCAAGAATGCTTCTTATGTAATAAAATATTATTAAATGGCGTTGCCTGTACGTTAGTTTTACAGATTAATACTTAAGTATAACCCCGGCCCCGTTCTGCAGGCATTTAAATATGCTCCATACGACGCGAAGGACAAGGTCGACGATGCAACCAGGGACGTATGGAAGCAGCGAAGCTGCCAAAGCCCGGGGTCTTCGCTTCAGCGCGCCGGACGTGCCGCCGCCTGGGCTCACTCTCTATCGCGCGGGCAATAGGCAGCCCCCCGCCAGAATGCCGGAGTCAAATTTCGACGTCCGCGCTCTTCCGCTGGTAGATAGTTCTGCTTATCGTCATACGTCGGTTGAATTGACAGTGGAGGTGTTGAAAGACTCGTCGACATGCAATGGAGGCTAAAACTGGTCACCGCACAGTCCGACGCTGCCGCGCGTTGGCGGGTTGCATCCAGTTCACCGACGGCCTCAGCTGTCGGGGAACTGTTGAACACGACGAGCGAATCTCTGTTAGCGTTCAATGCGAATGCCCGTGGCCGCCGCCACCGCCCCAGTAATGGCCGCCGCCCATGCCACCCCTTGGGTATCCCTGCCCACCCCAGCCGCCGTGACCGCCCCTACCGCCGCGATATCCATGACCCCAATAGCCGTGGTGGCCCCAGTAGCCTTGCCGGCCCCCGCCGTAACAGCATCCGCCCCAATAGCCGAAGCTCAGTGACACCGATGGTCCCCACCACGCGGGCCAGCCGTAGTACGGATACGCAACGGGGTAATACGCAGGCACGACGAAGACGGGCGCGGCTGGTGCAATATAGGTGTTCGTCGATGCCGTTACATCTGACGCGGCCGCACCGGTCGCGGCTGCGTCGGTCATCGAGAAAGGATATTGCTGCTGCGGCGCTGCCGCCGGCGCTTCGCCGTACGGAACGTAGCCGTAGGGCATGTAGTAGTAGCAACCGGACAAAACTGCGGACAGGACCACCACCGCAACGACGCCGCCCTCGCGCGACGTTGCATCCGGCGTTTTCATAACCAGCTCCGCGGTGCGACGCGACGTAACTTGCGCCGCGCCTTTAATACAGTTAGCTTACTTCAGCAAGCAGGATGCCTAGCGTCGCGGGGTTCATGCGCATCTGGTTGCGGCCGCCGGAAACGGTCGCGAAACGTCGGTCATTCATCAGTAGTCGTCGGGCCGGGGGCTCGCTTCGGAGAGTTACGACTGTAAAACGCTTTCGCTTACAGCGCGGAGTATGGCGCACGACACTTCTTGCCCGGGCCGAAAGCCCCACTGCCTTGCGACGGCATCCGACGACAGCGAGCCACGCGACGAAAAGCCTTCAGGCCAGCTCTTTAGCCTGTCGCGTCGCCCGCTCCGAACCAAGAAGACCCTCAAGCATCCGGGCCTCAGCTTTCCTGATGTCGCTGAGGGAGGCTGCGTTGAGTTGCTCATTGAATACAGCAAGAGCGGTGGATAAAGCCAGGTAATCTGCATCGCAGACACGCCACCCGCCGCCTGCGTGCTCTTCGGCGTTGATACGCATGAGCGCGGCTTGTGCCGATTCAATGTCGCCCGCCGCGCTTGCCCGATGACCGGGCCGTCCGAGTTCTTCCGCAAACAGGAGGGTTCGACCAAGCGCTGAAAACAGGTCGCGTGAGCCGTGTCCCCGTCGGAAAGCATCCAGTGCAATGTAGCACCGCAGAAGCATCGCCTGCGTCACGGACTCAAGCGAAGCGTGGCTGTAAGTCAGCGCTCGCAGTAAAGGTGACATAGCCGGGCGGTTGTGTTTTTGAGAGCGAATTTTGCGGTTCACGTTCACTTATCTGGTAGCGCGGTAAACGGCCAATATGTTGAGTTAGATGGACGAAAAGCAAGATGGCTGCACGACCGCTTTTTGCCGAGCCTCTCAAGGCTACGGCCAGGCCGGCCCGTTAGCACGCTGTGACCTACGACACCGGCTCAAACCGGATGTATCTTGCAGCTCAAGGCGAGACACGCGCTGGCCGGACTGTTGTCGCCAATGCCAGCTTGACCCGCATGCCGTAATTCGGATGACCAGTTAGATTGGGCCGCGAGGCATCGACGCTGGAGCCTTGGTTTGATGCAGGTAGGCCAATCCGATGTCGGCATGCGGGTCAAAATCATTTTGGCGTCGACAGCTAATCTGCTTGTTTCACTCCTCCTGAGATTACCGCGTCGTTTTGCCGAAGTACACCGCTCGGCCGCTTAGCCTCCGGCCAGCGGGCGTCGTGTATTATCGTGAACACCGACGTTGCCCCGAAGCAGGTTGTCAGCACAGGAGGAGCCAATGGACGTATCTTTTCTCATCGACCCACTGCGCAAGACTGTGACAAGTGTCCCGGATGGCTACGCGCGAGCCGCTGAACTGATAGGCACTGATACGGCGAGTGGCTCGCCGCTATGGTCGGAGGCGACTGACCCGGATGCCTCTGTCGAGGTGATTACTGCGGACGACAGCCTGACAAACGAGCCCCTTTCGCGTGGCTTTTTCATGGTCACCTTGACCAGGGACGGTGTACCTTATGAACGCCTATTTGCGGGCAAGGCAATTCTGAACGCCTATGGCAACCCGCCGTCGGACATCAAGGACCAGGTGAAGACGCTGAAAGCTGCACGAGAGCGCGTCAGGTTTCTCGGCTCGGAAGATGCCCTCCCTTGGGTTCGAGCAGCACGCAGGTGGTGCCCCCTTCAACCTCGACGGGTCCACGGAAAACTGATTCTCAACGCCGAGCATTTTTGAGTCTGTCGGAGACAACCCTCGCTATACCTGTAGGTCACTAGGACCCTCAGTGAGGAACTCTATGTCGGCTATTCCTCAGCGAGCGCCGAGATTCCGCGTCAGGCGAAGCTTGGGTATAGGCGCCTGGCTGGACTGTCGTCGCGGTCGCATGAAGCGGCAACGAACGAACACCACGCGAGCACTGCGCCGCCGGGTTGTGTCGCAGTAAGACGGGAAAGACGAGAAAATGCGATATCCAAAGGATACCTTATGAAACCAGCGAGTAGAACTGCTGCGCAGCGGACAGCGGGATTTTACCCCGGCATTTCATCTGCCCTTTCTTGATCATGTGCATGGTCTCAATGCCACTGAGAATAACGCGAGCACAGTCAAAGTCCTTGAACCCCTGCATCGGCCGAGTGATGCGTTTGATGGCCCGATGGTCCTGTTCGACCACGTTGTTCAAATACTTGACTTGACGAATCTTGATGGGCGTCTCGCGCTCGGCATTCACCGCATGAAGCGCTGCCAGATTGGAACCGCTCTTGTCAATGGTCACCGCCTCGGGCGAGCCGTTCTGACCGATTGCCTTTTCAAAAAACCGCCGGGCAGAAGCCTTGTCCCGCTTGGCTCTAAACAGAAAGTCGATGGTGTTGCCGGCCTTGTCCACGGCCCGATAAAGATATTTCCACGAGCCTTTCACCTTGATATAACTTTCATCCATGCGCCAACTCCTGCCCACCGGGCGCTTGTGCTTGCGAAATGTCTTTTCGAACAAAGGCACCAACTTGATGACCCAACGATGCACTGTTGAATGATCCACGCCAATGGCGCGCTCAGCCATCATCTCCTCAAGATTCCGAAGACTTAGCGAATAGGCCACATACCACCGCACGCACAACAACATCACGTCCAGCGGATAGTGCAACCGCTGCAGCACCTTGGCAACGCCAGCAGCAAGGGCCATTCGTGGTGTTGCGGTCTTCTTCATCGTGGGCAGAAGCAAAGTTTTGGCAACCTGCACTTTACCGCAGCATCGCTATTGCGACACCCATCAGCCGACCAAAGTCAAGGCACAAATTTACTCACCGCCCGATTGCAGTGGCGATGGTATTTTTATCGCCACTGCAATCGGGCGGAATTCTTTCTGTTACCTGCCATGCTGTCTGCCGATCGTAGCCGCATCCGTTTTCTCCAAACTGGTTGCGAACCGGATCGCACCAGACACCCATCGGGATCAAGCATGCCGTGATGTCACTCACGGCTGCCCTGGCGGCCATTGCCGCCCCAGAGAAACGTTGGTGCCAGACGAGGTCCAATGGGTTTCGCAGAACCGTGGCTGTTGCCTGCGCAACGCCAGTCAATGGTGGCTCATCGCCTGGGCGACCCGGTCATCCGCAAGCAGTCGGTGGGGCAAAGGAAAGGCCCAATCAAAACCATGGCTTTCCACCAGTCGCATTACTGGGCTCGTTCCCCTTGCACCACCTTTTAGCCAAAGCAGCGGGTTACCTCAAATGACTTGTGCTCCCGAAGCATGTGATAGCAGGCGCGCGCCAGTTTGTGCGCCAGCGCCTTGATCGCCACAATCCCGTTTCGCGAGCGTTTCTTGCGCTCGTAAAAGCGTCTGGCTTCCGGGCACGAGCGGATCGCGAAGTTGGCCGCCTCGACAAACGCCCACGCCAGATATTTGTTGCCGTTCTTCGTATTACCCTTCGCCTTTCTTCCTGCTGTTGCTTTCACGCCGGCTGTCTACGCAGCGGCAGTACGAACTGAAATTGCCAACCTTGGTGAAACGGGAGATGGTCCCGGTTTCCAACATGATCGTGGTTGCGAGAACCGGGCCAATGCCCGGCACCGTGTTCAGCAACGCGTAATCCGGGCGCAGTTTCACCCGCTCCATGAGTCGCTTCTCGATGATCCCGATTTCCTCCTGCAAGGTTTGCATGACCGCGAGATTGGCTTGCATCGCGAGCGTCACGTCAGATGCAAAACCGAATCCATTCACCTGCATCTCATCCAGACGCTTAACCCGCTCACCTTGCATCTGCCCACCAGTATGGCGTGAGAACAGATTCTCAATCGCGAGGATCTGGGCCGTACGACACTGCACCAGTTGGATCCGCTTGCGAGAGAGGTCACGCACCGGACGTTCTTCTGCTGGATAAATGTAGCCTTCAGGCAATAGTCCAAGACGCAGCAGTTGTGCGAGATGGGCGGCATCGGTGAAGTCACCACTGTATTTCAGTCCCTCGTACTGCCTGATTGCCGCGGGGTTGGCCAGATGCACCCGGTAGCCATCGTTCATCAACTGATCCACCAGCCAGTACCAGTTATACGTCGCTTCGATGACCACGCCCACCAGATCTTCGCGGTGCGGCGCCAGCGCCGCCCGGATCTGCACCGGATCGTTCGGCAACCGTCGCTGGTAGACAACCCGGTCAGCGTCATCGCTAACGACGACCACACTGTTGTTCGAGTGCAGGTCGATTCCACTAAACTTATTCATGCTGGCCTCCTGTGCGTCACGTCGGTGTTCGCACCCTGACTGTACGCCGGCCGTTCGATTCGAACGGAGGGAGGTCGGCTATATGATTATCAAAACCTCGCGCCGCTCCTGTCCACGGTGATTGTCTCGGGCTCGCCGTTCTGTTCAATCGCCTTCTCGAAGTAGCGGCGAGCTGCAGCCTTATCGCGATGGGCGCGCAGCAGGAAATCGGCAGTGTTGCCCGCCTTGTCGACGGCACGGTACAAGTATTTCCAGTTGCCTTTGACCTTGACGTAGGTCTCATCGACGCGCCAGCTCTTGCCCACAGGCCGTTTGCGTTTGCGGAATGCTTTTTCAAGCACCGGCAGCAGCTTGATAACCCACCGGTGCACGCTCGAATGATCCACCTCAATACCCCGCTCGGCCATCATTTCCTCGAGGTCACGTAGGCTCAGTGAGTACGCCACGTACCACCGCACGCGCAGCAGGATCACGTCCAGCGGGTAGTGCAGCCGCTTCAGTACCTTGCCAATGCCAGCGGGCAGCGTCTTGCGTGGCGCCTTCGTCTTTGCCATCATGCTTCTCATGCGTTGCGGTCGACGCATTTTACTTGAGGCGTTAATGCGACACCCATCAGCCGACCAAAGTCAAGGCACAAATTTACTCACCGCCCGATTGCAGTGGCGATGGTATTTTTATCGCCACTGCAATCGGGCGGAATTCTTTCTGTTACCTGCCATGCTGTCTGCCGATCGTAGCCGCATCCGTTTTCTCCAAACTGGTTGCGAACCGGATCGCACCAGACACCCATCGGGATCAAGCATGCCGTGATGTCACTCACGGCTGCCCTGGCGGCCATTGCCGCCCCAGAGAAACGTTGGTGCCAGACGAGGTCCAATGGGTTTCGCAGAACCGTGGCTGTTGCCTGCGCAACGCCAGTCAATGGTGGCTCATCGCCTGGGCGACCCGGTCATCCGCAAGCAGTCGGTGGGGCAAAGGAAAGGCCCAATCAAAACCATGGCTTTCCACCAGTCGCATTACTGGGCTCGTTCCCCTTGCACCACCTTTTAGCCAAAGCAGCGGGTTACCTCAAATGACTTGTGCTCCCGAAGCATGTGATAGCAGGCGCGCGCCAGTTTGTGCGCCAGCGCCTTGATCGCCACAATCCCGTTTCGCGAGCGTTTCTTGCGCTCGTAAAAGCGTCTGGCTTCCGGGCACGAGCGGATCGCGAAGTTGGCCGCCTCGACAAACGCCCACGCCAGATATTTGTTGCCGTTCTTCGTATTACCTTCGCCTTTCTTCCTGCTGTTGCTTTCACGCCGGCTGTCTACGCAGCGGCAGTACGAACTGAAATTGCCAACCTTGGTGAAACGGGAGATGGTCCCGGTTTCCAACATGATCGTGGTTGCGAGAACCGGGCCAATGCCCGGCACCGTGTTCAGCAACGCGTAATCCGGGCGCAGTTTCACCCGCTCCATGAGTCGCTTCTCGATGATCCCGATTTCCTCCTGCAAGGTTTGCATGACCGCGAGATTGGCTTGCATCGCGAGCGTCACGTCAGATGCAAAACCGAATCCATTCACCTGCATCTCATCCAGACGCTTAACCCGCTCACCTTGCATCTGCCCACCAGTATGGCGTGAGAACAGATTCTCAATCGCGAGGATCTGGGCCGTACGACACTGCACCAGTTGGATCCGCTTGCGAGAGAGGTCACGCACCGGACGTTCTTCTGCTGGATAAATGTAGCCTTCAGGCAATAGTCCAAGACGCAGCAGTTGTGCGAGATGGGCGGCATCGGTGAAGTCACCACTGTATTTCAGTCCCTCGTACTGCCTGATTGCCGCGGGGTTGGCCAGATGCACCCGGTAGCCATCGTTCATCAACTGATCCACCAGCCAGTACCAGTTATACGTCGCTTCGATGACCACGCCCACCAGATCTTCGCGGTGCGGCGCCAGCGCCGCCCGGATCTGCACCGGATCGTTCGGCAACCGTCGCTGGTAGACAACCCGGTCAGCGTCATCGCTAACGACGACCACACTGTTGTTCGAGTGCAGGTCGATTCCACTAAACTTATTCATGCTGGCCTCCTGTGCGTCACGTCGGTGTTCGCACCCTGACTGTACGCCGGCCGTTCGATTCGAACGGAGGGAGGTCGGCTATATGATTATCAAAACCGCAGGGCGGCAAGGTGGTGACGATGCGGGTCGGCAACGACTACGTGAAAGATAGCGAACGCGTGGTGTGCGACATGCCGCACCGGCTGCTGATCAGCGGCGCGCCATACGATAAAATCTGGACCTTGCCGCAGTACGAAAAATCGGCCGCCCCGTACTATCGCAGCGCGATCCGTGCGCATGTGCGGATTCGGCCGCATCTGTGAAGCCCGGTGGTGCTGGAGCGCGAAGTCGCGATACTCGCCGACTGTGTTCGATTCGGCTATCGCCCCCGAACGTCTGCATCGTGAAGACGGGCTTCATTCCGTTACTGCGTTGCGAAGCGGCGCATCGCATCGAACCGGATTTGCTGGAACACGTGTCGGCATACAACACGTTCTATCTGGCGGAGTTCATCGCGTTGATGAATCAGTTGGACATCGTCAACGAGGATTAGGCGGTGTTTCTGGGCCGGCACGCGACGCCGGAGTTTCTCTCCACGCACACCAGCTCGAGAACCCGCTGAACTATTTCTATCTGGAAGTGTGCTGGCAAGGTTATGCGCTCGTGCATAACGCGACGCTGTGCGCGGACCTTGGCTACTACTATCGGGACAATGACGCGACGCACGGTGCGCAGCAGGTATTTTCGGCACGTGATACGCACGATGCGCAGGCGTCGTCGTACCGAGTGCGCAACGCGCGCTGATCGGGCGGTTCACGCCTCATGACCCGCCACTCGCCGCGTTCACACGTTACCGGCCTTTTCTATTTGATGACCCCAGTACCGGCGATCCCGTCTCTCACCGGATTGGCCTACGCATCAGATCATCGAGCAACGCGCTATACGCAGCACGTGCCGCATGGCGCCGCTGTACTGAACTGATCCGCATCCGTCGACTTTCTCAGCAAAGGCGTCTGCTCTGCCGCTAACGTAACGGGGACAGAGTCTCCGGGCAGTGGCGCGTACAGCGTCGGTAAGTCAGCCCCTATCCAAATGTAAAACTTTCCTACTTGACACTCCCACGCCGCGTCCCTAACATTCACCGGTAAAGTGGTATTACCGATTTGCGCGAGCGTTCGCTGCATGGCATTGGTCATGTCGGGTTGCCGGTTGATGTCTGCGCCGAAAAATTGAACAGAAAAAATGGAGATGCGATTGTGACTATGAGTACCACCGACGTCTTGCCGGCCGGCGAATCATTTGAGGATCGGACCTACCGGAAAGTCACGCTCAAGATCGTGCCGATCCTGGTTATTTGCTATGTCGCGGCTTACTTCGACCGCGTCAACATCAGTTTCGCGAAGCTGCAGATGCAAAGCGCTCTAGGGCTATCGGATACGGTGTATGGACTGGGCGCCGCGATCTTCTTCATCGGCTACTTTCTGTTTGAGACACCGAGCAACCTGATTCTGCACAGGATCGGCGCGCGACGCTGGATTACCCGGATCATGATTTCCTGGGGTATTACGTCGTCGGCGATGATGTTCGTCAACGGTCCAGTGGCGTTCTACGTGCTGCGCTTCCTGCTAGGCGCATTCGAAGCCGGGTTCATGCCCGGCGTGATCCTGTACTTCACCTACTGGTACCCGGCACGGCGGCGCGCGCGGATGGTCGCGCTGTTCATGACGGGCATCGCGATCGCCGGCACGATTGGCGGCCCGCTTGCGGGCTTTGTCATGACGAAGTTTAACGGGATCGGCGGCTTGGCCGGCTGGCAATGGCTGATGCTGGTCGAAGGCTTGCCCACTATCGTGCTCGGCGTAATCGTGTACCTGATGCTGGTAGACCGGATCGAGGACGGGAAATGGCTGACGCACGAAGAAAAGACGCTGCTGCGGGACAACCTCGCTGCTGAGGTCACGCCGCAGCACTCGCACGACGTAAAAAGCGCATTCAAGAATCCCTACACCGCGCTGCTTGCGCTGATCTACTTCCTGGTGCTCAACGGCCAGTTCGGCCTGTCGTTCTGGATGCCGCAACTGATTAAAAATTCAGGGGTGTCCGAGCCACTGTCAATCGGCATGTTATCGGCGGTGCCTTACGCGGTGACGGGTCTGTTGATGGTCTTGATCGGCCGCAGCTCCGACCGCACCGGCGAGCGGCGCGTGCACCTCGCGCTCTGTATTTTCGCGGGCACCGTCGGCTACTGCGTGTGCGCGTGGTTCTCGCACAATACGGTGATCGCCACCGCCGGGCTGTCGCTCGCTGCGGTCGGCATCATCAGTTCGTACGGCATCTTCTGGACCATGCCGCCGAAGTTTTTGAGCGGTAGCGCGGCCGCGGCCGGTATTGCCATCATCAATTCGATCGGCAATCTGGGCGGCTTCGTCAGCCCGTATGCGATCGGCAAGCTAACCGACATGACCGGCAGCACGGATCTCGGCATGTATGTGATCGCCGCCATGACTGCCGTGGCTGCGGTGCTGGTGCTCTTCATGATACCGAAGCACATCTGCAACGATCCAGCTTAGCTCAATTCCACCCGTCATGCCACGGCAGCCTGAGCGGGCTGCCTCATTTCATCCAAAAGCACTATGAGCTCCCCATCGCCCGTCATACGGTTGCATCCGGACGACAATGTCGTCATTTCGCGCCGTCAGTTGATACCTGGCAATCGCCTCGAAGCCGACGTCGTCGCCGCGGATCTGGTGCCGGCCGGCCACAAGGTCGCGACCCGGCCGCTCGCGGCCGGCGAGCCCGTGCGGCGCTACGGCCAGATCATCGGCGTCACGACGCAGCCTGTCGACAGCGGCGGCCACGTCCATGTGCACAATCTCGCGATGAGCGAATTCGCGCGCGATTATGTGATCGGCGAGGATCTGCGATCTCTGCCTCCTGCGCCGTCAGAGGCCACATTTCTTGGCATCGAGCGCGAAGATGGACGCATCGCCACACGTAATTACATTGGTATCCTGACGTCCGTAAATTGTTCGGCGACCGTCGCTCGTGGTATCGCTAATCATTTCAGCGGTCCACGCCGCGATGGCGCCGCGTTGCGGGATTTCCCGCACATCGACGGCGTGGTCGCGCTGACGCACGGTGCCGGCTGCGCCACCGACAGCGAAGGCGAGGGACTAACCGTGCTGCGCCGCACGCTGGCCGGATACGCGGGACATGCAAACTTTGCGGGTCTGCTGATCGTCGGACTTGGCTGCGAAACTAACCAGATTTCCGGCCTGATGGCCGAGCAGGGATTGAGCGAATCGGCGCTGCTGCGAACGTTCAACATTCAGGAAGTTGGCGGTACTACTGCGGCGGTTGAGACCGGCGTGCGTCTGATCGAGACCATGCTGGCCGATCTGCCACGCGTCGAGCGCCGGCCAGTGCCGGCCAGCCGGCTGATCGTCGGCCTGCAGTGCGGCGGTTCGGACGGCTACTCGGGAATCACTGCGAATCCAGCTCTGGGCGCCGCGGTCGATCGACTCGTGGCGCACGGTGGCACCGCGATCCTGTCAGAAACCCCGGAAATCTATGGCGCCGAACATCTGCTGCTGCGCCGTGCTGTGTCGCGCGAAGTCGGAGAGAAACTGCTCGAACGGATAAACTGGTGGACCCAGTACTGTGAACGGCACGGTGCCAGCATGAACAACAATCCGTCCGCCGGCAACAAGGCCGGTGGATTGACCACCATTCTCGAGAAGTCGCTCGGGGCGGTGGCCAAAGGTGGCACTTCCGCACTGCAGGCGGTCTACGAATACGCTCAGCCGGTCCGGGCGCATGGCCTGGTATTCATGGATACCCCTGGCTATGATCCGGTGTCGGCAACCGGCCAGGTCGCCGGTGGCGCGAACCTGATCTGCTTCACCACCGGGCGCGGTTCTGCTTATGGCTGCGCGCCGTCTCCGTCGATCAAGCTCGGCACCAACAACGCGCTTTGGGCGCGTCAGCAAGCCGACGTCGACATCAATTGCGGACCCATACTGGACGGCGAGTCAAGCATCGACGAGATGGGTGAGCAGATATTCCAAACAATGCTGGCTACCGCATCGGGAACGCGTACCAAAAGCGAGTTGCATGGCTACGGACAATCAGAGTTCGTACCATGGCAACTGGGCGCGGTCATGTGAAACCTTCCCGTGCATCTGCAGCAAGCTATTCAGGAGAATAATCCGTATGACTTCGAACGCCTTTGCGGCCATTGCGCGTGATGCGATTGCCGCGCTATCCACGACAACCTACGGCATGCCGAGCGGGGTGACGCGATGAGCACACCACGCTACGCTGCCGACGCGCTGATCGGCTACGCGAATCAACTACTGGAAGCGGCAGGCCTTGCGTCGACGCATGCCGATGCGGTGGCGCGCACTTTGGTCGACGGTGACCTGCTCGGCCATGACACGCACGGTTTGGCGCAGCTTGCCGGTTATATCGGCGCGCTCGAGGGCGGCACCATGACCAAGGAAGGCGAGCCTCTCGTGATCGCCGACAAAGCGGCAACCTTGTTGTGGGATGGGCGCCGTCTGCCCGGACCGTCGCTGGTGCTGCGCGGTATTGACGCGCTGTTGCCGCGGGCTCGTGAATACGGCACCGCGACACTGGTGATTCGTCGCAGCCATCATATTGCGAGCCTCGCCGCGTACCTGCTGAAGGCGACGGAAGCGGGTTTCGTGCTGATGCTGTCCAGTTCCGATCCGAGCGTGCAAAGCGTCGCGCCGTTCGGCGGCACACGCGCCGTGTTCACACCGAATCCGGTCGCGATCGGCGTGCCGACGTCGGATACGCCGTTTCTTATCGACATTTCATCGTCGGTCACCACCAATGCGATGACCGCACGGCGGCACAAAGCGGGCGAGCGTTTCAACGAGCCATGGATGCTCGATGCGCAAGGCAATGCCACCGACGAACCCGGCGTGCTGTTCGAAAATCCGCCCGGCACCATACTTCCCCTTGGCGGTCTGGGAGCAGGCCATAAGGGCTTCGGACTCGCCGTGCTGATCGAAGCGCTGACGAGCGGCCTGGCCGGCTTCGGTCGCGCCGATCCGTCCGAGGGCTGGGGGGCGACTGTATTCATGACGTTGTATGACCCGGCGGCTTTCTGCGGTGAGCAGGAATTCAAGCGGCAGATGGATTGGCTTGCGGATGCATGCCGCAACAATCCGCCACGCCCCGGCGTGGAAAGCGTGCGCATGCCTGGGGACGGCGGTATGACTCGCAGAGCGGCACAACTTGCAGGCGGCGTGCGGCTGCACGACACGATCCGGCCGGCGCTTGAGGTGTGCGGGCAGCGCTACGGTATCGCCTTCCCGACCCCGCTCGACGCGTAGTGCCTGGGACTTGAGGCCCGCCGCTTTTGCTGATGGCGACAACGTTCGCCGAAGCTTATGGACATCCGATGGATAACCTGACACGCCATGCCTTCGCATGGCGTGAAACCGGTGACTCAGTCGTGGGTACCAACAGACGGCGCGCCGCTAGTTTCAACCGGACGATTTGCCTTGTCCCATCCCTTCGTGAATTCGTCATGAACGCGGCGCAGGTGAGCATGCATCGCGGCCCGTGCGCGTTCCGGGTCGCGCGACTTGATCGCCTTATAGATCGTCAGATGATCCTTCACGGTTTGCGCGCGGCGTTGCGGCGTCAGAAAATGCTCTTCAATCTTGATCCACATCGGGTCGTAGCGGAATGCCCAGATCGAGCGTATCAGATGAACGAACGCACTATTGCCGGTGGCAGCGGCGATGCGCAGATGGAACAGCCTGTCGGCTTCCTGCTCGACGACGTGGTGAGCGTTCTCCTCGATCATCTGGTCGATGGTCTCGAGAATGCCGTCGAGGTCGGACTGAGTGGCGGCACTGGCTGCCAGCGCGGCAATTTCGCCCTCGAGCACTTCGCGCGCCTTGATGAGTTCGAACGGCCCGGGTTCACCGCTGTCCCCGGTACTCACGGCAACATCTGCACGCGGACTGGACGCGCGTTCGACCACCCACACGCCCGAGCCAACGCGCACATCGACCAGGCCGGCGATCTCCAGCGCGAGCAGCGCCTCGCGCAGCGGCGGACGGCTCACGCCGAACAGCTTTGCCAGTTCGCGCTCTCCGGGCAGGCGAGTACCGGGGGGAAACTCGCCATTACTGATCAGCGCTTCGAGCTGCGCGGCGATTTCGCGATACAGCCGGCGCGGAGGGCCGAGGGCAGCGATAGGCAAGATGGCTCCTGTTTAAATCAGATGAAGTACGCGACGGGAAGCCGGCGGATACGCATACGGGCACGGGAACCACGCACTGCCGCGCCGGCGCATCGAGCGCAGGCTGGATTTTATCATCCCATCGGTGCCGCTGCGGCGTCGCTGCATGCTTCATCTGCATCACTGGAGCACGCGCCGACAGTCTGAACAGTAACCGGTGAACGAGTATCTGCCGCGCGGCAGAGCAGCACCGCAAGAGCGTGCCGTTGGCGAAGCGCGCAGTTCGAGCGCGGCGCGAGTCAGAACCACAAATGCGAATTTCAACACGGTCAAGCAATGCAGCCACGATTCGGCCAAACCTGATCATGGCACTACTGGAAGCCCGACAGATGACTACACCAGGCAGCACCCGCAGCGCAAACGAGACGCTCGTCAAAAGCGTTTCGCTGTTCAACCTAGGCACACTGATCAACGACCAGTCGTCATTGACGCTCAGACGCGGCATGGGCACGCGGGTCGAGATTCCCGTGACCGGCGCATTTATCGAAATGGCCGACGGCGAGCACATTCTGTTCGACACGGGCCTGCTGCCGCATGATTGCGAGCAGGAGGGCACCGATCCATGCCTGTCGATGAAGCGCTTTTCCGAAATGATCGCGCGCTACGATCGGCAGGACGATATCCGTGCACGGCTGGCCGATCTCGGTCATACGCCGGAAGACGTCAAGTTGGTTATCAACAGTCACTTCCATTGGGACCACTCGGGCGGCAACATGTTGTTTCCGCATGCGCGTTTTCTGGTGCAACGCACTGAATATCGTTTCGCGTATCAGCCCGACACCTTTGTCGCGCGACCGTACGAGCGTGCGTACTTCGATTGTGGCATTCAGTATGAACTGCTGGGCGGCGATCAGATGATCAAGCCCGGCGTCGCCGTGCTGACCACGCCGGGGCACACGCCGGGGCATCAATCGCTGATGCTGACTCTGCCGTCGGGCGCGATCATGATCATGACCGGTGACGCAGTGTTCTGCCCAGCGAACCTCGATCCCGATATGCCGCCGGGCAATGCGCACACGACCGAGCAGGCCATCGCGTCGATTGCCCGGCTGCGCCTGCTGACCGAGTTTTTCGGCGGCGATCTGGTGATTTGCCACGACCCCGATTTCTGGAAGAAATGGCAGCCGGCACCGCATCGATATACGTGAGCTTCGCGAACCGGCGTCGACGTGTTCGTCTGACGCGGGTAACTGTTGTCACAACGTTGCCGCGATCCGGCTGGCGATGCGCGCGATTCCGGTGACGATCTGTTTTTCCCGTCTCCCTTCGAGGCGGCCAAGCGGCACGCTGGTGCTGACGGCGACGCGCTTGCCGAGCGGCGTCACCCCGACGTATGCCGCGAAGCACGCAAGACCGACACTGACCTCTTCGCGCTCGGTGGCAAGCCCGCACGCGCGGATGCCTGCGAGTTCGCGCAGCAACGCGCTGCGCCGGGTGATCGAGTGCGAAGTCATGGCGGCGAGGCGCTCTGGCAATACCGCTGTCACTTCCTCGTCGGAGAGGCTCGCCAGGAGCGCCTTACCGAGCGCGCTGCAGTGCGCCGGCAGTCGCGAACCGAGATCCGAGACGAGCCGCACGGGACGTTGTGCGTCTTCGCGCGCGATGTAGACCACCTCCGCCGCGTCGAGCACCGCGAGTTGCACGACCTCGTTATGCGCCGCAACAAAAGCGCTGGCCTCATTCCTGAACGCGACCTGCAAACCGTCGTGCCGAACGTAGGCGCTTCCCAGTTCGAACAGCTTCAGGCCGATGATGTAGCCGTCGCTTCGTTTCGCGATCCAGTGACGGTGTTCCAGCGAATCGAGCAGCAGATAGAGCGTGCTGCGCGACAGACCCGTCCCCTCGACGAGTGCGGACGCCCGCACGGGCGCGGTTGCTTGCGCGAGGATCTCGAGAACATCGTGGGCGCGCTTGAGCGCCGGAACTTCGTAGAGGGTCTTCATGACCGCAATCCAGGTGATTTTTAAGTCGCCCGATTGTCCAACACATTGGATACAAGATCAACAAGATGGACACTCTGCCAATGCGTGGCTACGATCACGGCTCACTTAACGCGTGCTACATCCGACCCGAATGCGACCACTTACTGCCTCCTGCCTTCCCGACGACCTCGATAACGCACTGCTGATCGGACGCGTCTGGCGGCCGGCGCCCATTAATGGTCCGTCGGTCGTCGTGGTCCGCCATGGTGAAGTCTTCGACATCACTGCGACCGTCCCCACCACCGCTGATCTTTTTGATCGGGCCGATGCTGTCGCCATCGCACGTGACGCGCGCGGCGAGTCCCTCGGGCCGGTCAGCGCATTGGTTGAAGCGAGCTTCGCGTCATCCGATGAAGGGAGCCTGCGCCTATTGGCGCCCTGCGACGTGCAGGCCATCAAGGCGTGCGGCGTGACGTTTGCAGTGAGTCTGCTTGAACGCGTGATCGAAGAGCAAGCCGGTGGCGACGCAGCGAAAGCAGTCGAAGTTCGCAGCATGATCACGGAACTGATCGGCACGGACCTCGCGAAAATCAAGCCGGGTTCAGAGGCAGCCATGAGGCTCAAGGCCGAGCTCGAACGCCGCAACGCGTGGTCGCAATACATGGAAGTAGGGATCGGCCCGGACGCCGAAGTGTTCTCGAAATCGCAACCGATGTCGTCGGTGGGACTGGGAGCTGCTGTGGGCCTGTATCCGACGTCGGCCTGGAACAATCCGGAACCCGAAATCGTGCTGGCGGTGAACAGCGCGGGTGGGATCGTTGGCGCAACGTTGGGCAACGACGTGAATTTGCGCGATATCGAAGGCCGTTCGGCGTTGTTGCTTGGCAAGGCGAAGGACAACAACGGTTCGTGCGCGATTGGACCGTTTGTACGTCTGTTCGACGAATCATTCACCCTGGATACGGTACGCGGGGCCAGCCTGTCATTGCGGATCGAGGGCGACGATGATTTCGTTCTCGAAGGGGTGAGCCATATGACCGAGATCAGCCGCGACCCGGCCGACCTCGTCAACCAGACCTACGGTGCGCATCATCAATACCCGGATGGCTTCATGCTGTTCCTCGGCACGATGTTCTCGCCGATCAAGGATCGCGATGCGCCTGGCGGCGGGTTTACGCACCATCTGGGCGACGTCGTGACGATTGCCACACCTTCCCTAGGTGCATTGGTCAGCACCGTGCAACTTTCTACCGGTATTCCTGCGTGGACCTTCGGTGTGCGAGCGTTGTATGCAAGTCTCGCGAAGCGCGGACTGCTTTGAGCGGGTTCTTCGGATACCCGGCGACGCCAATAGAATCGACACACATGGAGCATAAATAGAATGACCCGCTACGCAAATTTCATCGATGGTGAATGGCTGGACGGCCCGACCTTTTCGCGCAACGTAAACCCCTCTGACGTCGACGACGTAGTCGGTGAGTATTCCCAGGCGGACGTGCAGCAGACAGCACGTGCTATCCAGGCCGCGCGCAAGGCATTCGCGAGCTGGTCGCTGTCGACACCGCAGCAGCGATTCGATGTCCTCGACCGCGCGGGCACGGCGATTCTCGCCCGCAAGGAAGAGCTTGGCCGCCTGCTCGCCCGCGAGGAAGGCAAAACGCTGCCGGAGGCGATCGGCGAAGCAGGCCGCGCCGGCCAGATTTTCAAGTTCTTTGCTGGCGAGGCATTACGGTTAGGCGGCGAGATCGTGCAGTCCGTGCGTCCCGGCATGACAGTTGAAGTGACGCGCGAACCGCTTGGTGTGATCGGAATGATCACGCCGTGGAATTTTCCGATTGCGATTCCGGCCTGGAAGATTGCGCCTGCGCTTGCCTATGGCAACTGCGTCGTCATCAAGCCGGCCGATCTGGTTCCGGGCAGCGCGTGGGAACTCGTCAAAATTATTGCGGAGGCGGGCGCGCCCGCTGGCGTCATCAATCTGGTTATGGGCCGTGGCTCGGTGATTGGTGAGGCGCTGGTCAATTCGCCGGACGTGGACGCCATCAGCTTCACCGGTTCCGTATCGACCGGGCGCAGCATCGCTGCCAAATGCGTCGCGACCGGCAAGAAGGTGCAGCTGGAAATGGGCGGTAAGAATCCGATGGTGGTCCTCGATGATGCGGATCTCAACGTCGCAGTCGAGGCGTGCGTGAACGGTGCGTTCTTCTCGACCGGCCAGCGCTGCACCGCGTCGAGCCGTCTCATCGTCACCGAAGGCATCCACGATCGCTTCGTTGAGGCGGTGAAAGCGCGCCTCAAGACATTGAAAATCGGCGACGCCCTCGCGCCGGATACGCAGATCGGTCCAGTGGTCGACGAACGGCAGCTGGCGCAAGACGAACGGTACATTGCGATTGCGCGTGAAGAGGGTGGTACGGTCTTCGGCGGTGAGCGCGTCGCCGCCAGCACCAACGGTTTCTTCCTCGCGCCCGCATTGATCACCGACACGACGCCCACGATGCGTATCAATCGCGAAGAGGTGTTTGGCCCGGTGGCATCCGTCATCAAGGTCAAAGACTACGAAGCCGCACTCGCCACCGCCAACGACACCGAGTTCGGACTGTCGGCCGGGATTTGTACGACCTCGCTCAAGTACGCCACGCACTTCAAGCGTCATGCGCAGGTCGGCATGGTGATGGTCAATACCGCGACTGCGGGCGTCGACTATCACGTGCCTTTTGGCGGACGCAAGGGGTCAAGTTACGGAGCGCGTGAACAAGGCAGTTATGCGCGCGAGTTTTACACGACAGTCAAGACCGCATACGTGAACGCATAGGGGCATCGTTGCATAAACCTGGGTCGGGGAACGACCCGGTGCCTTTGCTTGAGCGGCCGCTGCCTTTAGGAGCGGGCCGCTGTCACGTCTGTTCGAGGCGCTGGTGGCATTGGCCGGCTGGCTGCCCTCTCGAGAGATGGACGGTCATCGAATCCTAATTGGGCAGGGACAACTTAATAAGTATGGAGATTTCGGCTTGGCTGCCGTTATAGCTTATTAACGATTTATTTAGTCACGCTCCATTGTCTCGTTTGGCGATTTTGCCCGCTCGCTGCTCTCACGCTGAAAGGTTCGGAACATATGAAGCTGTCTTTCGTTCAGAAGCTCTGGCTGCCACTCATCCTCAGTTTGCTGTGTCTCGCCGGAATATCGATATACAACGCCTACCAGACGCGGGAGATGCGGATGGAGGAGCGTAGGTTGGACCTGCAACACACGGCGGAGCTCGCGTTGAGTGCCGTCAAGACCTTGGGCGATCAGGCCGCCGCCGGGTCAATGCCCCTTGCGGAAGCCAAGAAACGGGCGATGGACACCGTCCGGAACATGCGGTTTGGCGAGAGCGGCTATTTCCAGATTGTCAATTCGCAGCCGATGGTTCTGATGCACCCGACGCTAACGCAATTGAATGGCAAGGACGTCAGCGACTACAAGGATCCGAACGGCATTTACCTTTTCAGGGATATGGTTGCCGTCATCAAGCGTGATGGCAAAGGCTTTACCGCCTATTCCGGTGTGAAGCCGGGAGGAACCGAATATTCCCCGAAAATCGCCTACAACCTGACCTATCAGCCGTGGGACTGGATTCTTACGGTGGGTCTTTATGTCGACGACATCGATGCGGCATTCCGCTCGTCCCTGTATCACAGCCTCGGAATTCTGGTGATCCTGGCCGGCGCCTTGTCAGTCGTCGTGGTGCTGCTCAACCGCGGCATCTTCCGCTCACTGGGCGGAGAGCCGGCCTATGCCGCGGAGATCGCCAACCAGATTGCTGACAACGATCTGACTGCGGAGGTGAAGACGGCGCCGAATGATCGTTCGAGCCTGCTGTTTTCGATGAAGCGCATGCAGGAGCAGCTCACCCAGACGATCGGCACGATCAAGATTTCCGCCGACTCGATTGCCACCGCCACGCACCAGATTGCGGCGGGCAACCAGGACCTGTCGCAGCGCACTGAAGAGCAGGCAGCGTCGCTCGAAGAAACGGCGTCGAGCATGGAGCAGCTGACCTCGACCGTCACCCAGAATGCCGACAACGCCAGTCAGGCCAACCAGCTCGCCGCGCAGGCCGCCCAGGTGGCGGAACAGGGCGGCACCGTAGTTTCCCGCGTGGTCGAAACCATGGACGGTATCAACGCCAGTTCGGACAAGATCGCCAATATTGTCGGCATCATTGAGGGCATCGCCTTCCAGACCAATATTCTTGCGCTGAATGCGGCTGTCGAAGCGGCGCGCGCGGGTGAACAAGGTCGCGGTTTCGCGGTGGTGGCCTCGGAAGTTCGAGCGCTGGCGCAGCGCTCCTCGGCGGCATCCAAGGAAATCAAGGAACTGATTCACGATTCCGTGGAGCGCGTGCAGGCAGGCGCCGGCCATGTGCGCGAAGCGGGTGCGAAGATGCGCGAGATCACTCACGAGATCAGGCGCGTGACCGACATCATGGGTGAAATCACCGACGCCTCACGTGAACAGAGCAAGGGCATCGGCCAGGTCAACCAGGCTGTCACGCAGATGGACGAAGTCACGCAACAGAACGCGGCGCTGGTCGAACAGGCGGCGGCGGCTGCCAGCTCGCTCGAGTCGCAGGCGAACGATCTGAAAGCGTCCGTTTCGATGTTCAAGCTGCACGGTTCACACGACGCTGAGGTTAGTCGTTCTATCGCGCCGACGACGCGCACGACGGTGCCGTCGCGCCCTCGGACGCCCGCCACGGAAGTCGCCGTGAAGCGGTCTGCATCACCGCCCGCGCGGACGGCGCAAACCAGTGAGGCGGGGGAATGGGATAGTTTTTAGGGAGGCGCCCGCCCGTATCCCGGGTTGACGATTAAACGTCGGTCCCTGGGGTGCGTGAATCGCGTGGCTATGGCCGATCGATGCGATGGGTAATCCGACTCGGCGCAGGAGGTCGGTCGGGCGACTGATTATCTGCGCAGACAGCACGGCAGGTTCTGTCGGAATAAGAAAAGTGCGTTGAACAATGGCCAGCATGCTAAGGACTACTTATACCACTAACGAGTAGAACTGCTCCGCGGGAGTCTGTCCGATACCACAGTCTTTCATCTGCCCTTTGGCGATCATATGCATAAGTTCAATGCCGCTTAACAAGATGCGCGCACAACGAAATATCTTGAATCCCAACATGGGTCGGGTACGGCGCTTTATCGCCCGATGGTCTTGTTCCACGATGTTGTTGAGATACTTAACCTGGCGGATCTTGATAGGCGTCTCACGCTCGGCGTTCACGGCGTGCAGCCCGGCCAGATTGGCACCACTCCTGTCGATGGTTACGGTTTCGGGCACGCCATTCTGATCGATGGCCTTCTCGAAGTACCGTCGGGCCGCTTCCTTGTCCCGCCTGGCTCGCAGCAGGAAGTCAACCGTGTTGCCGGCCTTGTCGACGGCGCGGTACAGATAGGTCCATTGCCCCTTGACTTTGATGTAGGTCTCGTCGACACGCCAGCTCTTGCCGACCGGGCGCTTGCAGCGGCGGAACGCCTTTTCAAGCACCGGCAGCAGCTTGATGGCCCACCGGTGAACGGTCGAATGATCGACCGGGATCCCCCGTTCGGCCATCATCTCCTCGAGATTGCGCAAGCTGAGCGGGTAGGCGACGTACCAACGCACGCAAACCAATATTATCACAAGTGGATAGTGCAACCGCTTCAGCACTTTGGCTACCGCCGGACTCAGCGCTTTCATTGCCGCTCACATCATTCTGTTAGGTCCCGCAGCATACCAGCCTCCGCTATTGCAACAGAACCACCAGCAACACCGGCGCGGCGAGACCCGCGGTGGCATAGCTCGGTAGCAGACCGATTGCAACTGTCGAGCCGCCCATCATGGTAAGCGACACCACGAGGGTGCCGCGACGCCCGAACCAGTCGCCCATATAACCGAAGAACACACTGCCGAGCGGCCGCGCGACGAATCCGACCGCAAACGTGGCGAACGACGCAAGCGTGCCGGCAAGTGTGCTGTAGCCCGGAAAAAACAGCTGCTTGAAGACGAGCGCCGCCATCGTCCCGTAGATGAAAAAATCGTAGAACTCAAGCGTCGTGCCGACGAAGCTGGCAGCTGTCACGCGCAGCGGCGAACTCGCGCGGCGTGGTGTTGCGTTCTGATTGGCCACGATAGGTGTCTCCCGAGGGTGCTGCGCGACATGCGCTGCGGCGAGCGGGTTGTCTTGCGCAACCCGTCTCGTCAAGGCGGTGTGGTGAGTCGTGCGGCGTTACTGGTCGTGACCGGCGCCGAGGAAGTCTTTGTCGTCCAGTCCGAACACGAGCGCCGTCAACGCGGCGATATAGCTGTATTGCCGCATGCCCATGCACATGCCGGTGGCGGTGTGCGTGAAGCTCGACTGAATGCTGCCACCACCGAGTCCTCGCGAAGCTCCGGCGGAAGCCGCGATATTTGCGAAATGCACTTCCATGACCGGTCGGCCCGAGTCTTCGAGCGCGTGGCGAATGCCTTCGCCGATGGTCGTCGCCCCGGCCGGATTGATGATGTAGCCATCCACGCGCGCAGCCGACTCGTGAATGAACTCCAGAATGTCGCCCTGATGGTTCGACGAGAAGCTTTCGACTTCCACGCCGAGCTGACGTCCGTAATCGGCGACATAGGCCTTCAACTCGTCGAGCGAGCCGATCTTGCCGTAGACCTTCTTGCTGCGGGCGCCGAGATTGGACATGTTCGGTCCATCGATCACCGCGATGCGATGTTTGCGATTGCCGGTGCGTTGGATCTGTGCGGTAGATGCCGTGACCATGAGACTGCCTCCTTTGACTTGCTTGTCCGTCGTTGAACTGCGGCGCGCGACATTGATGTCGGCACTCAGCGTCGCCGCCGGCGGTTAATCAGTTGAAACGCAACCCTGCGTCGACGTTGAGCGTCTGACCGGTCATATATCTGCTCGCGTCGGACGCGAGGAACAGCGTCGCGCCGAGCATGTCACTCACGTCGCCCTTGCGCTTGAGCGCCTGAGCTGACAGGATCGCGTCCCATTGTTCGGGTTTGATCGTGTCGCGCGGCACTTCGGTGACGATGCCGTGCGGGCTGATCGCGTTCACGTTGATCGAGAATTCGCCGAGTTCGGTCGCGAGGGCGCGTGTGAGCGCCACGACGGCACCTTTCGAGGCCACGTAGTGCGCATAGTTTGCCCGGCCGGTCACGACCACGCTCGACGAGATATTGATGATCTTGCCGTACTGCGCTTTCTTCATCGAAGGCGCGACCGCCTGCGAGCAGAAGAACACGCCACGGGCATTAACCGCCATGACGCGGTCCCATTCGTCGCCGTCGATCTCTTCGAACGGCTTCATCTTCAGCGTCGAGAAGATCGCCGCATTGTTAATCAACACGTCGATACGGCCGAACGCTTCGATGGCCGCCGCGGCCATCAGCGTGGCGCTCTCCTTGTTCGCCACGTCGACCTTGACCGCGAGCGCTTTGTGGCCGGCAGCCGTGACCTCGGCGGCGACCTTATCCGCCTGTTCGATATTCAGATCGGCGATCACGACCGACGCGCCGGTTTTCGCGAATTCGAGCGCATACGCGCGACCGATGCCCTGACCCGCGCCGGTGATGATGACGACTTTTCCTGCGAAATCCATGGTGTGCTCCTTCTTTGATGACATGGCAATAAGAGTGATGGCAGGATTGCGACGCGGGCGTTCAACGCATGACGCGCAACGGGCCCATGCCGCCGTCGAGATTAATGATTGCGCCGACCGTCGAGCGTGCCGCCGGGCTGGCGACATAGGCCACTGCCTCGGCGACTTCCTGCGGAGACACCATCTTTCCGGTCGGCTGACGCGCTTCGAACTCCGCGCGCTTCGCCTCGGGGTCCGCGGCGCGCGCGGCAAGCTCGACCATGAACGGCGTATCCACGGTGCCTGGCGCCACCGCGTTGACGCGAATGCCTTCCTTGATGAGGTCGGCAGCCATGGCGAGTGTCATCGAATGAACGGCACCCTTGGTCGCCGAGTAGAGCGCGCGCTGCGCAATGCCATTGACGGCGGTGCACGAGGACATGTTGACGATCGAGGCCGCGCCGGACTGGCGCAGGAACGGCAGGGCGGCGCGGGTGGCGCGCATCATGCCCATCACGTTGATGTCGTACAGGCGCCGCCAGTCGTCCTCACTGCCGTCCTCGATTGTGCCGACGAAGCTGACACCGGCGTTGTTCACGAGGATGTCGATCCGCTCGTGCTGATTGCCGAATTCGCCGATGGCACGATCCAGCGCGGCCTGATCGCGGACGTCGGCGACCAGCGCGGCGGCGCCCGGCGGGACACCGTCGGTGCCGAGATCGATCGATGCCACGCGCGCGCCCCGTTCAACGAGTGCGGCGACGACCGCCTGGCCAATACCCGCGGCTCCGCCCGTTACGACGGCCACGCATTCGCTCAGCAGGCGGGGCGTGGAGAACTTGTTCTGTTGAGTCATGTTTCGATTCCCGAAGTAAAACGCGCTGTCACGGACGGCTTGCCGCTGCCCGCCAATGGGATAGCAGCGCCGCCGCTACGATCGACGGATGCGTGAGCGGCAACATGTGCCCCGCGTCTTCGATCTGATGGAAAACCGGTGTGTCGGTCGCGCCGCCCGCGATGATGGCCTCGACGATTGAGCGCATGGCGACGGCCGGCGTCGACAGGTCCTTGGCACCCGCGATCAGCTGGGTGCGCGGCAGCCGTTTCGCGAGGGGCGGATAGCCCTCGAAGCGCGCCAGCGCGCGCCATGCAGCCGCGAAACTGGCTGGGTTCATGGCGCTCAAGGCGGCGCGCGCATAAGCGATCGCGTGAGAGCCGGGAGACGCAAAGGACATGCAGGGCGCGCCGAACCAGCGTTCGAGCGTCGCGTCGATGGCGGCTGCCATGCCGTCGTCGAGCGCGGCCTGGGCTCGCGTCTCGAACACGGGATGACCCGCGGCCGGCGTGGCAAGTAGAGTGAGCGATGCCACGCGGCCGCCGAGCCGCACCGCGGCGAGCGCGGCCACCGCGCCGCCCATCGAATGGCCGAGCAGGTGCACGCCGTTGACGCCGCATTGTTCGATAGCGGCGCAAGCGTCGTCGCTCAGCTGTTCGAGCGAACGCGGCGATTCCGCCGCTGCGGCACCGTGTCCGCGTTGGTCGAATGAAACGACTCGCCAGTCGGATGGCAACGCGTCGCGCAGCGGATCGAACGCGCGGGCGTCGAGCCCGAGCGAGTGCAGCATCAGCACCGCGCCCGCGGTGCCGCTGCCGCTCTCAAACCAGCTTGTGGCGAGTGTCCCGAGCTTGACCGGGGCGATGACCGGCGCGCTCATGGCGTGAGCGCGGCGCGGTTGAGCAGCACGCCTTTGTCCTGCAGGTGGTCGATCTCGCTCGCCGGGCATGAGAGCCAGTCGTCCAGCACCCGGTGCGCATCGGCGCCGAGCGCCGGCGGATAGGTCGCCGGCACTTCGGCGGCGCCCGCGAACTTGATTGGATTGCCCACCACGTCCGCGCTATGGCCCAGATCGTCCGACAGATGGACGATCATGCTGCGGCCCGCCTCACGCGCGTCGTCGAGCGCTTCCGGCACGGTCTTGATGAGGGCGACGGGTACGCCGTTGGCCGTCAACGGTTCGATCCATTCCATCGCGGCGCGCGTGCGAAATGCGGCTTCGAGGAATGGCCACAAGGCTTCGCGATTGGCGAGCCGCTTGCCGCCGCTGTCGAAACGCGGATCGCTGGGCAGATCGGCCAGGCCGAGCGCCGTGCACAGTCCGCGCCACATCCGCTCGGTATTCGCCGTCACGACGAGTTCGCGGCCGTCGCCGGCGCTGAACGACCGATAGGTGGGGATCGAGTCATGACGCGCGCCTTGCGGCTGCGGCGTGACGCCCGCCACGAGCGAGTACGTGCTCTGATACGACAGCATGGCAAGCTGGCAGTCGAGCATGGAGACGTCAATCACCCGCCCTTCGCCGTGACGTTCGCGATCTGCGAGGGCCGCATTGATCGCGATCGTCGCGTACATGCCCGCCACCATGTCGCCGGCCGGAATGCCGAGCCGCACGGCGGGGCGTCCGGGTTCGCCCGTCAGGCTCATTACGCCGGACAACGCTTGCACGATCATGTCGTATGCCGGTTTATCACGCCACGGTCCGGTTTGACCGAAGCCGCTGATCGACGCCCAGATCAGCGATGGCTGCACAGCTCGCAAAGCGGCAATGTCGAGTCCAATGCGGGCCGCCACGCCCGGGCGGAAATTTTCCACGACGACATCCGCCTCGCCGATCAGGCGCTTGACGAGCGCGAGGCCCTCGGGGAGCTTCATGTCGATCGCAAGGCTCTTCTTGTTGCGATTCGCGCCGAGAAAATAAGCGCTGTCGTCGCCGACGAAGTGCGGTGGAATCGCACGGCTCGAGTCTCCTTCCGGTGCTTCGACTTTGACCACTTCCGCGCCAAGGTCGGCGAGGATTTGCGTACAGAACGGGCCCGACAGGAAGGTCGTGAGATCGAGAATCCGGTAGCCGGCGAGCGGCAGGCAAGCGTGTGCCGCGGCGTTCGCAAGGGGAGTGGTGCTCATGTCGACGGTGCTCCAAGGTCGCGGGAAAGCGCTTCGGCGCGCGCGCAAATTTCGACGCCGATCGCGTGGATGTCGGCGTGCGGCATGCGTGCTTTAGGCGATGTCAGGCAGATGCAGCCAATCACACCTTTGGGGCCGAATACCGGCGCGGCGATGCCGCGGGCGTCCGGAAGTTTTTCACCGTCGCTGACGGCGTAGCCGCGCTCGCGAATTTCCGCGAGTTCGAGTTCAAGTTCGGAGATTGGCGGCAAGGTGGCGCCGTTCGCGGGCGAGGGTCCTTCCAGATCGATGATCGTGCGAATCACGTCGGGAGAGAGGAACGCGAGAATCGCCTTGCCCGATGCGCCCCAGACGAGCGAAAGCGGCTGGTTCATCGCGATTTCGTATTTCAGCTTCTGCTGGCCGTCGGCACGCGCCGCGAAATGCAAGGCGTGCTGGGCAGCCTGATAGACGCCGAACAGCACCGTTTCGCTGAACGCATTGGCGATCGACTCGATGACCGGCTGTGCAATGTCGCGCGGCGAAACGGCGTTGACCACGCGAGCGGCGACGCGGTAGAACTGCGCGCCGATCACGTACTGACGACCCTCGACCGCCGAGTCGACGAAGCCTTCCTTCTTCAACAGGTTCAACAACCGGTGCGCGGTGGAAGGCGCGAGCCGCATCTGCTCGGCGATCTGCTTGACGCTCACGGTGCCTCCCGCGTCCGCGATGAGCGCGAGCAACTGCAGCGCGCGGCTCACGGTGCCGCTGGTGGCTTCCTGCGTCGGTGCGGCGGTTTCCATTTCCCTCATGTCAGGCCCGCTCGAAGCAATGCACAGTGCAGGCGCCGTGGTCGAGGCCGGCGATGCCACCGCCCGTCACATGGCTCAAGCCGCGTTTGGCGTCCGTCACCTGGCGCTCGCCGGCCTGGCCGGTGAGCTGCCAGTACACCTCGACCGCCTGAGCGACGCCGCTCGCGCCGACCGGGTGACCCTTCGACAAAAGCCCGCCGCTCGGATTGACCACCACATCGCCGCCATAGGTCGAGCGTCCCGCCCTCAGAAAATCCGCGGAGGCGCCCGGTTCGCACAGGCCGAGCGCTTCGTAGTAGACGAGTTCGGCGATGGAGAACGCATCGTGCAGCTCCACCATATCGAGGTCTTGGGGGCCGAAGCCGGCGGCTTCATAAGCGTCGGCGGCGGAGTGATAGGAAATCTCGGGACGCAGCATGTCGCGAAACCCGGCGGTCGCCTGACCCGAGTGCAGGACCGAAGCCGCGATCCGCACGGCCGGACGCCCGAGCCGCTTGCGCGCGGCTTCCGAGACCACCAGCACCGCGGCCGCGCCGTCGCCGGTCGGGCAGCATTGCAGCAGCGTCAACGGATCGCAGATCGGGCGCGAAGCCAGCACTTCTTCCGCAGTCACTTCGCTGCGAAACTGGGCATACGGATTGCGGGCGCCGTGGCGGCGCGCCTTGACGCTCACGCCGGCGAGCGTCTCGATGCCTACGCCGCGTTCGTGCAGGTAGCGCCGCGCCCGCATCGCATACAGCGCGGGCATCACCATGCCCTGCTGGACTTCGGGGTCTTCGGTGACGAGCGGCAATGTGCCGCCGCCGAACTGGGTGAGCTTGTCCACGCCGATCACGAGCACGATATCGTGGCGGCCCGCCTGCACGTCTTTCCACGCGAGGTGCAGGGCCGTCGCACCGCCCGAGCAGGCGTTGTCAACATTGGTGACGGGCACTGAGCCGATGCCGAGTTCCTTGACGATCCGCTGGCCGGTCAGCATGCCGCCGAACGCATGGCCGCAAATCACGGCGCCGACTTCTTTCGGCGGAACGCCCGCCGACTTCAGCGCGTTCAGCACGGCGGGTAGCGCGAGTCCCGAGTAGCTCGATTCGCGATGTTTGGCCATCGGAATCATCGCAGCGCCGACGATGTAGGCTTCACTCATGCTTTCTCTCCGGCGTGTGCCGTGACGGGCGTCACGAACCAGACGTCGCCGTCCGCGCGCACTTCCACCAGGCTATCGCAGACGAAGTTCGACAGATCGATCGACGGGTCAAGATTCGCGAGCACCCGCACGCCGTTCGGGAAATCGACGTAACCGATCGTATAGGGCGTGGTGCGGGTGGAGGATACCCGTACCGTCGAGAACGAATACAGCGTGCCGCGCGGGCCGAACAGCATCGGCTCCATGTCGCGCGCGCCGGTTTCCATGCAGACCTCGCGGGCGGGAAACGCCTTGCTGCCCGACGAGCGGCTCTGGCTGCCGCGCAGCAGCACGTCGCCATGGCGCAGCTCGAACGTGGCGGGGCGCGGTCCCTCGGCAATGTCGCGCAACGGCAGCGCGTCCTGCGCGTAACCGCTGCCCGACGTCTGGTCGGCGATTTCTGTTGGCATGCTGATTAAACTCCTTTCGAAAAATGCCCGACCGCGTGTGTCAATTCAGCGCACGCGCGGCAACGGGTGTCGATTCATTCCAGAATCGCAGCAGTTCTGCCGCGAACAAAGCAGGGTTTTCTACCGGCGGCGTGTGGCCCGAATCGCCCACTGTCACGTGGCGGCTGCCCGCCACGCGCTCGGCAATGTATTGCATATCCGCCGGACGTTTGGCGCGATCGAGTTCACCGCTGAAGAGCAGCAACGGCAGACGCACGTCGGCGAGCAGCGCTTCGTAGCCGGGACGGGCGAACACGCCCTGAACCGGGTCGGCGGCGCTGCGGCCCAGACTTTCGAAGTGACGGCGCCAGGCGCGGCAGACCTCGCCGTCTTCGGCGACAAAGCGTTCGCCGAACATGGTTTGCAATAACGTGGGTCCCAACAGCGCGGTGCCTTCGTCGCGAATACGCTGTTCGAGCGCTGCGAACCGCTCGGGCTGCCGCTCAGCGTGCGCGGTGCAGCAGGACAGCACGCACGAGCGCAGCAGATCGGGCCGCCGTTGCGCGATGCGCAGCGCGACATAGCCGCCCATCGAACTGCCCACCAGGTGCACGGGCCCGGCACCCAGTGTTTCGATGATGCCGATTGTGTCGCTGGCGAGACGGTCGATCGAGGGTGCCTCGCGGCCGGCTCCGCTGCGCCCCTGGCCTCGATGATCCGGCGCATAGACCGCGAGGTCCGTGGACAACAGAGCGCGGACGGCGTCGAACATGGAGCCGTCGAAGAACAGCGAATGCAGCATCAGCACGGGCACGGCGTCGTGCGCGGCGCTATCCGACGGGCCTCGGCAGTAAAGCCTGGCGCCGTCGTCGGCAAGAAAAATGCGTGAGTTCATGATCGGGGGGCGCGTGTGAAGCCGGTGCGTCAGTGCAACACGTGGCTGACGTTGGCCGGTTGCGTCACAGGATTCTTCGAGGCAAGCAGTAGGGCCACCAACGAACCGAGCAGCAGCGCGAAGCCGATCAGATAGAGGCCGTCGCTGGCCTTGCCGCCGGCCGAGGCGAAGCCGACGAACAGCGGTCCGCAAATGCCGCCCGCATTGCCGAACAGGTTGATCAGTCCGATTGCCGGGCCAGCCTGATTGCGCGGCACGTTGGCCAACGCCCAGCTCCACCACGCGCCGAGTGCGGCGTAGATGCCGACGCCGGCGAGCACCAGCATGACCATGTTCATCGTCAGCGTGTTCGCCACGAAATGCTGGCCTAGAAGTGCGAATCCGGCCAGACACAAGGCGCCCGACACGTACCATCCGCGGGAGAAGCGCGAGCGGTCGGCCGCGCGCGAGACAAGGTACATGGCAACCGTGGCGAAAGCATACGGTACGGCGGTCAGCCAGCCGACGGTATCCATGCCCATGGTCGTGGACAGCTGCTTGAGCAGGGTGGGCGCCCACATGCCGAACGCGTACATGCCGGTGATCCACAAGAAATAGGTCAGGCACAGGCCCCATACGATCGGCATGCGCAGCACATCGGCGAAACGGCCTTCCTCGATCATCGCTTCGGTGCGGCCCGCGACGATGTAGTCGCGCTCCGCCGCCGACAGACGCCGGTCGGTCACCGGATCTTCGGATGCGAAAATCCAGAACACCACGGCGAGGGCGAGTGCCGGGATGCCTTGCATGACGAACATGGTGCGCCAGTGAAACTCGTGGATCATCCAGCCAGCCAGCGGCGCCATGATCACCGAGGCGAGCGGCAACGCGTATTGGGAGAGACTGACGGCGCGGCCGCGTTCGGCAGTGGGAAACCAGTTGATGAACATTACCGCGAAGGACGGCCAGACGACGCCCTCTGCAAGACCCATCACGAAGCGGATGGTGAGCAGCGCGGGCAGATGCGTGACGATGCCGGTGAGACACCCCGTCGCGCCGACGACCACCAGCGCGCCGACGATCACGCGTTTAGGTCCGACACGGCTGGCGAGCCAGCCCCCCGGCAACTGCGTCACCACATATCCCCAGAAGAAGGCGGACAGCAATGCGCCGGTCACCGCGCCGCTCAATCCGAGCTCGCGCACCATCTCGGGCGCGGCCACGCCGATATTGCTGCGATCCGCGAAGCAGATCAGATAGATCAGAAACAGTAGGAAGCCGATTTTGTACCAACGTGCTCTGGGCACGTTCGAACGGGAAGTCGCCGACATGGAATGGGGGTCTCCAGCATGATTATAAGGATGAAAGATCGTCTGTTCCGCCAAATTCCGTTTAACGGAATTAAATACCGGTATATGGAATTTAATTTACCAGGAGCGCCGCCGCAAAGCAAGTGTCCTCGCGCTAGGGATTACACCGATCAAGGTCCGTCAAAACAAATACCTGAACGACGCCGTCGAGCAGGATCACCGTGCCATCAAACGCATCATCAAACCGATGCTGGGGGTTCAAGGCTTTCCGCAGTGCGCGCATCATCCTGTCTGGCATAGAGATCGCACACATGATCCGCAAGGGGCAGTTGTGTGACGATGGCGTCGCCTCGACTGCAGCCGAACAATCCTACTCGTTGGCAGTGTAAGTAGTCCTACTGATATACGCTTTACTCAGGCTGTAATCGTTAGCGCGACAAGGCCGGAAAGACCGTCGATTTCCTGCTGCGAGCCCATCGTGACAAGGCCGCCGCGCGTCGCTACTTCGAGAAATCCATCGATCAGAACGGCGAACCGGAGACCATCACCGTAGACAAAAGGGGTGCCCATCTGGCCGCCCTGCAAGCCATCAACGCCGAACGGAAAATGCTGCCGAGCAATTCCATTCGCTCATAATGTAAGCAATCCTGAACATATGGGACTTGCTTATCCTACGGCCCTTATCGCGACAAGACCCCGGTCCGACCGGTTCGCCATGCTTGCCGCTTCTTGCGCAATCGCGAAAGAAATGAAACAGTTCTCGATGTCAGTTGCCTGTTACGCCGCCGCCCTGAAGCAACCATTACCCGTCAATATTGCCCAGGCAATGCGCGCCGTCTTGTTCGCCAGGGCGATCGCCGCGATGCTCACGTGGCGGCGTTGCATTACGGCTTTGATCCATCGGCTGTGACGGTCATCCCGATGATTCACGAAGTGCATCATCGCGCGGGCGCCCTGTACAAGTAGGGTTCTCAGATAAGTGTCGCCGCGCTTTGTGATGCTGCCTAACCTGGTTGCGCCTCCGCTCGATCTTTGCATCGGCGTCAGCCCCAACCAGGCTGCAAATTGCCGGCCGTTCCTGAACTGCGATGGATCGCCCACACTTCTTAGGAGCGCAGTCGCGATGACCGGTCCGATTCCTGGAGCGGTAGCGAGCCGTTGGCAAGCTTCATTGCTCTTGAAGATCTCCGCTATCTCAGCAGCAAGTTCGTCAAGCCATTGCTGCAGTGCCTTTAGTTGCTCGAGGTACATCGAGCCAAGCCGTCTGAGCAAAGCGGTAATGGGGGAATCGAGATTGTTGACGAGCTCAACCACTCCTTTTCTCAATTGTGGAAGCCCGATCGGGAAGATCACACCCTCTTCAGCAAACATGCTCCGGATCTGATTCGATTTCGCTGTCCGCTCCTGGATGAGCCGTTGGCGCATGCGATGAACCGACTGCAGCGACTGCTGTTCAGCGCTCTTGATTGCAACGAAGTGAATGCCTGAGCGCGTCACTGCCGCGCAAATCGCTGCCGCGACATTTGCGTCGTTCTTGCCACCGACCAGAAACGGCTTCACATATTGCGTCGGCAGCAAACGGACCGTGTGGCCCAACGCGGTTAGCTCACGGGCCCAGAAATGGGAGCCGTGACAGGCCTCGATACCAACCAGACTCGATTGCAGTTTTGCGAAGAACTTCAACACGTCAGCCCGGCGAAGTTTCCGCTGTGCAACGGTCTTGCCATGGTGGTCGACGCCATGAATCTGAAACGCGTTTTTTGCGATATCCAGACCAATGGTTAGTGCAGGCATTGATGTTCTCCCGGGAATTGGTGAGGTAAGTATCGCCCCGGAGGGGGCGGGAGTCTATGCCATCAGCCTTGTTGGGGCGCTGTCGCTTCTGTGTGCTGCCGGGGGACGAGCTTTCCATCGCCTATGGACTCACGATCGATGAAGCAATTACTCCCGAATTGGTCGCGGACTATTCCTGTCACTGTGCGACGAAGCGGTGTACCGGTTCGATCCTGGCCTTGGCATCGCATGACAGGCGCGTCGTGACCGACGCAATCCGTTACTCTCTGGAAACGGATCAGCGCGGGGACATCCACGAGATGACTCGTCGCGCACAGTTGGCCGCAGTTCAAATGCGACGACATCCTGGTCGAGCGGTTACGCCACGTCGGCGCCGATCTCAATTCACCTCGCAGAGGTGGCCGCCACACTCACGAAACTGTGCGGCCTTCTCGCACTGTTCGGCATTGCGCCCGGTTTCGACGTTACGTCATCATCGTTCTTCTTTTCAGTCTGGCAATGCGGGTAGCGTGATAGAGGAACCCCGTCCTTTAACTAGCGTTGCGAACCGCGATTCACCATGGTAGAAGCACCGCACGAACGCGCCCGTTTGCGGCGCGGAGAATACGACAGGAGTATGCGGCGAAACGAACCGCCGAAAATCAGCGGAAGGTGGTCGCGGTACGCGTCAACCCACAGATCGAGCAAAGGTTGCGGCTATTGGCAGAATTGACGGGACGCGGCCAATCGTTTTTCCTGCAGCAGATGATCGAGGTCGGCATCGGCGCTATTGAGGATGCCTGGCTGCCGCCGGATGTTCTCTCGCAGGTCCGGAGCGGCTCAATGCCGTCGCGGCAACCGGCGACCGAAGCGATTCCAGACCTCTTTGACAGCGCATTGCCGAGCGACATGAACTTGATAGAGGGTAGCATTTTGCGCAGAAAATCGCGGCAAATGCTGCCGGGACGCGCAGCAGTTCTGAACTGAACGCGAGCGACGCTCCCGGCTGCATGCCGGCATGTGTATCCGGGGCTGGCCGACCGACTTCCCGTGCGGGAAAGCGGATGCGCATCGATCGACATTAAAATAGTCGCCTCGTCGGACCGAGAACAGGATCCGGGCGGCACGCGCCAAACTCCACCGGTGCCCGGTAGCGACTCGAGGTTTGCCGCTGTGACTTCCGGGAGCTTGCGAGCACTTTCTTCAGTTGTACGACCGGCAGCCTCTCCGGCGGCATACCGCCGTACAGACGGCCTCTCTTAATGTGCGCCCGACGACGATGCAGCCGTGCCCTCGCATCAGCGCCGCGTTGTTCTGGCCGAGCCCCGGACTTCGAGGCGGATGATCAAAGCGGCAACAGCGTCTTGCGCCGCCGGGGCTTCGCCGGATCGGGTCGCGCGCAAGGCAGGAACTGGCCTCGTCCCGATTCCCCGCAAGACTTCTGCCCGTCCCATACCACCTCTCCGCGCGCCATCGTGAGGGCGGGCCACGCGCTCAGTTGCATGCCTTCGTATGGGGTGTAATCGACGTTATGGTGAAGGTTTTCGTTTTTGATCTCGAATTCAAGCCCTTCGTCCCAGATGACGAGGTCGGCGTCGGCGCCGATCGCGATACTCCCCTTGCGCGGATACAGCCCATACAGTTTTGCTGCATTCGTCGACGTCAGGGCGACAAAGCTTTGCGGCGTGATGCGGCCTTGACGCACGCCTTCGGACCACAGCAAAGCCATGCGTGTCTCGACACCGGGAATACCGTTGGCAATCTGGTCGAACGAAACATTCTCCCCGTGCGCTTTCTTGCCATCCGGGCCATCGTAGCGAAACGGCGCGTGGTCGGACGAGAAGACTTCGAACGAGCCGTTTTCGAGGCCGTCCCATATCACCTGCTGGTTCGCCTCGTCGCGCGGTGGCGGACTGCAGATGCACTTGGCGCCTTCGAAACTGTCGTCGCAGCCAAGCGAGTCCGCAGTGAGAAACAGATATTGCGGACATGTTTCGCCGTAGACCTTGAGACCGTGGCTTTGAGCCCAGCGAATCTGCTCAACGGCCTCCCGGCCCGACACGTGCACAATCAAAATCGGCACGTCGACCAGTTCGGCGAAGGCGATTGCGCGATGGGTGGCTTCGCGCTCGACGAGCATCGGTCGCGACGTCGCGTGATAGCGTGGCGCGGTATGACCCGCTTCGAGCAGACGCTCTGTCAGCCAGGCAATGCAGTCGGCGTTTTCCGCGTGGATCATTACCATCGCACCTTCATTGCGCGCAACCGACAGCGTATCGAGCATTTGCCGGTCGCTCAGCTTGAGCGCGTCGTACGTCATGTAGATCTTGAAGGAGGTATAGCCTTCGGCGATCAGCGCGGGCAGCTCCTCCTTGAGAATGTGAGGCGTCGGGTCCGTAATGATCATGTGGAAGGAATAATCGATCACGGCTTTCGCGCCGGCGCGGCGGTGGTAATCGTCGATCGCTTCGCGCAACGTGTGTCCCTTCTGCTGACAGGCAAACGGAATCACTGTGGTCGTGCCGCCGCAGGCTGCAGATGTCGTGCCGGACAGGAAGTCATCGGCCATGATGGAGCCGTCCCCGGTCGGCTGGTCGAAGTGCACGTGGCTATCGACGCCGCCCGGTGTCACGTGGCGGCCGGCTGCGTCGATTTCACGCTCGCCGCTGTCCAGGCTGAGTCCGAGGGCGACGATCCGGCCATCGCGAATGCCAATGTCGCTGGTGAAGATATCCGCGGCCGTGACCACGCGTGCGTTGCGAATGACAGTATCGAATGCAGGCATATCAGATTTCCCGAAAAAGTCGGCCCCAGCCGTCGATGCGGCGAGTGTCCACGTTAAGACGGCGAAGCATGTCCCAAACGACGGTTGTCACAGTGTCGAGCACAGGCACGCCGTGCTGCTGTTCCCAATGAACGACACGGTGCGCGGCATACAGATTGGTACAGAAAGTCGTTACGGCTTCTGCGCCGGCAGCGACCACGTCGGCCACCTGGCGGTCCAACGTCGGTTCGTCCACCAGAGCGAAGGCGAAATTTTCCTGAATGCCGAGATGGCTTTCGCACAACGCATCGATACCGCGTGCCGCGTAGTTCGCGATGATCTTCTGCTGAACGTCGACGAGGTACGGCGACACGAGCCCGAGCCGGCGGATCTCGAGGGCATCGAGCGCGCGGTTTAGCGCGAGCACCGAGGTGCTCGCCGGCACGCCGGTGGCCTGGCTGATCGCCTCGCACAGTGCTTCGTCCTGATCGAAGCCGAGCCACCCCGCAGACGTGCCGCTCCAGCCGATCATGTCGACATGCGCGTCGGCGAGCAGCCGTGCGGCATCGAGGATACGTTCGCGCTGGAACTGGCCCAGCGCGTCGGGGCTAAGTGCGATCTGTGTAACCGGAAAGCGGGCGAAATGAACGCTGACTCCGGGAAGGGCGGCCACAAGTGCCTGCGTGAGCGGTTCAAGTGAAGTATTGGAAGAGGGCGTGAGAATACCCAGCCGGATGCGTTGGCTCATGAGTGAATAGCTGAAGCAGGTGGATAGGAACGCCGTGGGGTGTCGCAGCGTCGCCAGACGGCCTCGCAGACGCTTTGGGCTTCCGCGCGAACGGCGTCTTCATCGACAAACAGAGCGTGCCCGTCGCTGACGGCGAACTCGCCATTGACGATGACGCTTTCGACGTCGGCACCGCTCGCGTTGTGAACGAGATTGCCGAGCGCATCGACGCACGGGGTGAGATGTGAGCGGCGAAAATCGAGAATTACCAGATCAGCGAGACGGCCGAGCGCGATCTCGCCGAGGCGATCGCCCCGGCCGAGCGCCAACGCACCGTGACGTGTAGCGATCGAGAAGACATCGTGAGGTTGCCAATCACTGTCCACGCCGCCTGCCTGAAGCCGGCCCATGGCGAGCGCCCAGCGCATGGCTTCGATCATGTCGCCATGCATGGTGTCGGTGGCGAGGCACAGGGACGCGCCTGCTTCCATCAGGCGGCGCGTCGGCGCAACGCGTCCAGATATCGCATTGCCCAATGGAATGTGGACGATGTGTGCGCCGCTCTTGCCAAGCAGTGCGATGTCCGTGTCATTGACGTGTATGCAGTGGCCGGCCAGCAGGCGCTCATTGAGCAGTCCGAGTTCATCGAGCAGTTCGACCGGCGAGCGGTCATACTGGGCTCGCACCCACGCCACTTCTTCAGCGCTTTGCGCGAGGTGCGTGCTGACCTGCAGATTCAGGCGGCGGGCTAGCGCATCGACATCCTTCAGCATGTCGATCGAACAGGTATCGGGCGCGTGAGCAGTCAGGTGGGTCTGGATTCGTCCGTTGGCGCAGCCCGCCCATCGTGCAACGAACGCTTCGGCGCGTTCGAGCTGACGCTCGCCACGGGCGCGTTCAAACCGCCGTTCGCCCGCCAATAAGGACGTGAAATCGACATCGGCCAGACGCTGGCTCGCGAAGACGCGCACGCCTGTCTGGGCGATGCCTTCGACCGTTGCCTCGGCGTGCACGAAACTGTCGACGAGCGTTGTACATCCCGCCCGCAAGGCTTCGAGCGCGCCGAGCCGCGACAGCGCGCACGCTTCGTCGGGCGTGAGCCAGGACGCCTGCGGTAAGCCGGGCGTGTACGACGGCGCAAACCCGCAGTCCGCCGCGACGCCGCGCACGAAGTTCAGCCCTGCATGGTAGTGCGTATTGATGAATCCGGGCGTGATGACGCGGCCCGGAAGCGGCATTACGCGCCGGGCGGCGGGCGGCGCCGCGCCGGCCGCTCCTCCGATATACGCGATCTGCGCGCCTCGAATACCGAGCGACGCCCGTTGCGCCTGGCCATTTGCGAGCAGCAGCGTGGCATCGGTGATCAGCAGATCGAGTGGAGCGTGCAGATCGTCGTGTTCGCTCATGCGGCCATCCAGCCACCGTCGACCATCAGCGTGGTGCCGGTCGTGAACGTGGAGAGATCGCTTGCCAGGAAAAGAACGGCGCGCGCAATGTCGTCCGGGTGACCGAGGCGGGGCCACGGCGTTCGCCGGGTCGCGCGATCGAGCACCACGGGATCCACTGCGCGGCCGCTAGCACCGGTTTGAATCTTGCCGGGTGCGACGGCGTTGCAGACAATGCCGTGGGGCGCATAGTCGGTTGCGATCTGCCGCGTCATGTAGTCGATCGCGGCTTTCGCGGTACCGTAAGCGAGATCCCCCGGCGCCGCGATCATGCCGTGTTGCGACGACAGATTAATGATGCGACCGCGCACTTCATCTACTGGCGGCTGGCCGGTCATCTGCCGCACGGCGGCGCGGCTGCAGCGAAAGACGCCAGTCAGGTTCACGTCGAGCACGCGCTGCCAGTCTGCCTCTTCCATGTCGAGCAGGGGGCGCGCATGCCGGATGCAGGCATTGTTCACCAGCACGTCCAGCCGGCCAAAACGCGCGACTGTCTGCGCAACGAGTGCATCGACCTGGGCCGTGTCGCTGACGTCGGTAAAAATAAAGTGTGCTATGCCGCCATCGCGATCGATCAATGCCGCGGTCGGCTCACCGCCTTCGATGACGTCGGTCGTTACGTCCGCGACCACGACAATCGCACCATTCGCGGCGAGCTGTCGCGCGATGGCGCGTCCGATGCCGGATGCGGCGCCCGTCACGATGCAGACCTTGCCTTCCATGGTCAGGTTTGCAGTCAAATAAGGTTTGGCGTTCATGGAATCAGCTGTTTATCCATCGGTCGAAGTCGGCTTCCGCGGCAGCAAGGTCGTATTGGGGGACGAATGGGCTGTCGTTCAGAAGGCGGGTGATATCCATCGACGCCCGATCGTAGTCCGCGTAGTAATCGATGTTGGGCACGTCGCCTTCGCGGGCTATGCGCCAGTCGAAGCCGGGATACCTTGCTGCAAGCCGTTCGCACCAGTCCGCAACGCTCCATTCGAAGCCTGCTGCCACGTTGTATGCGACGTGGGGAAGCGATGAGTGCGCGAGCAGTCCAGCAAGCGCTGCCGCCGCATCGCGCACGTACAGCCAGTCGCGGCGATGAGCGCGCGGCAGTATGACCGTCTCGCCTCTGCGTGCCCGTTGCAGTACCTGGAGCGGTGCGCTAAGCGTGTCGCGCACGCCCGAGTCGGCTTCCCAAGGTCCGAAGCATGTGCCGAGACGGCCAATGGTCAGCGAGAGCCCATGCAGCCGTGCAAGCCGCAGCACGGCTTCTTCAGCGGTTCGCTTCGAGATGCCGTAGAGCGCCTCGGGTAACAGCGGCGTCAGATCTTCGCTAAGCTGATGCGTGTTCTGCCGGCCGCTGGCGCCGTAGACCGAGCCGGAGCTGCCATGCACCATCCGTTCGACGCCCACTTTCGCTGCCGCGTCGAGCGCGGCAAGCGCGCCGCCGACGTTGACTTCAAAGATGGTCTGCGGCATGGCGCGCTCGCGGGCGGCATCCGCAGTGATCGCTGCCAGCGTGACCAGACGCGATGGCCGGTGCGTACGCATCGCATCTGTCAGCGCATGGGTGTCGCGGGTATCGCCCGTCAGGGCAACAAAGCGGCCGGGCAGCGCGGCGAACGCGCGCAACGCGGCATCGCGCGGTGCGCTGCAGTCAAAGCCGATGACCGTTTCGGCCTCGGCCAGCAACCGCTCGGTCAGCGCCAGTCCGACAAAGCCGCTGCTTCCTGTGACAAAGGTTGTCATCAGGCCAGCTCCGCCACGGTTTCGGGGCGCAGCAAGGACAGGATGTGCCGCTTGTAGTCGTTGAATGTCGTGCTGGTCGGATCGCGAGGCCGTTCCAGTTCGATAGGCAGCAGTTCGCGGATGCGTCCCGGCCGCGCCGACATCACCGCGACATGAGTGCCGAGCGCAAGCGATTCGTCAATTCCGTGCGTGACGAAAACAATCGTGCTGCGGCTCTGGCGCCAGATCCGGATCAACTCGGCATGCATATCCATCTTGGTCTGCTCGTCGAGCGCGCCGAATGGCTCGTCCATCAGAATCACCTCCGGATTCATCAGGAGCGCACGCGCGATGCCGACCCGCTGGTTCATACCGCCCGACAACTCGCTCGGGAAATGGTTTTCGAAGCCTTTCAGCCCCACCATTTCAATGTATCGCTGTGCACGCTCGCGTCGCTCGGACTTCCCGACGTTACGCATCTTCAGATGGAAGGCGACGTTTTCCCACACGGGCAGCCATGGCATCAGGTTGGCTTGCTGGAAGACGACGCCACGGTCGGCGCCGGGTTCCTCGACGACCGAACCGCCTACACTGACGGTGCCCGCAGTAGGCTTGTCAAAGCCTGCGATCATGTTGAGCAACGTCGACTTTCCGCAGCCGCTTGGGCCGAGCAGACATAGGAATTCGTTGCGCTCGACGCTCAGGCTGACGTTGTCGAGCGCGGTAACGGTCTGCTTGCGCTTTGTGTCTTCGAAGGTGCGCGAGACGCGATCGATCGTGATAAGTGCCATGTTTTCAGCCCTCCCGTGCCTGCAGTGTGGAACCCCGTTGCCAGCGCAGGACGCGCGCGGAGATTGCCTTGATCACGTAGTCGCTCAGGAAGCCGAGCAGACCGATGCTGGCCATCGACGCGATGACGACGTCGTATCGAAGGAAGTAGTAGGCGTCCCAGAGTACATAGCCGACGCCGCTTTTGACCGCGACCATCTCAGCGGTCACCGTCAGCATCCACGCGGAGCCAATGGCGATGCGCAGACCGGAGAAGATGCTGGGAAGTGCCGCCGGGAAGACGATGTGACGCAGCAGCATGGAGCCCGTGCCGCCCGTCATCGCGCCCGCTCTCAGCAGGTTACGGTCGCAGGTTTTGACGCCGTGGATCGTCGAAAGCAATATGGGGAAGAACGCGCCCATGAACACCAGGAAGATCGCCGGTTTGTTGGCGATGCCGAACCAGATAATCGCGAGCGGAATCCATGAAACAGGTGGAACCGGGCGCAGCGTCTGCAAGGTTGGCTCGACGAGCGACTCTACGGATCGCGACCACCCGATCGCCATGCCAATTGCGACACCCAATACCGTGGCGATTCCAAAACCCGCGAACACGCGGCCGGCGCTCGCCGCAATGTCGAAGATCCAGTGGCCCGAATAGGTCTGGGTGTTGCCATCGGTCGAAAAGATCCAGTCAGCCCAGGCGATCAACACCTGCGAAGGCGCGGGCAGCAGCGCCGCCGGCAGGATGCCTGAGCGCGAGAACGCTTCCCAGCCGGCAATCAGCAGAACCGGGACAATGCCCCGCTCGATGCGCCGGTAGAAACGCGATGAAGTTATCGATGTCATCACGCGATCCGAATTAATAACCGAGTTGAGCCTTGGGCTTGCCGGTCACCTTCTCCAGGAAGCTGTAGTCGAGATTCTTCTGGACCGCGTCGCTCACATCCGAGTTCACGTACTTCAGGTCGTGCATCATTTTGGCAATGGCAACCGCCGAGGTGCGATACATCTTGTAGTCCGGATCAAGGTTCTGTACTGCACCCGTCGCGATCTCCTTATCGAGGCCCGTCACTTTCTGGATCGTGTCGATGAAAAGCGGCTTGTTACCCGCCATCAGTTCATCGACCTTAACGATGGCACGGACTGTTTCGAGCACACCTTGGGGATTGCTCTCGATCACGTCCGGACGCGTGACGATCAGGTTGGTCAGCTTGCCCGCGGCCTGGTCGTACGGAAAGGCGAAGAACTTGCCGGCTTTCACGGCGCTGATCTGCGTCGCGAACGGCTCGACCGACGTGATCAGTTCGACCTCACCACGGCGGAGCGCTGCAGCGTGATCGGACGGGTTCGGAATGTTGATGAACTGAACGTCCTTATTGATATCGATGCCGTGCGTTAGAAACGCGCCACGCATATGGATATCCTGCGCATTGCCGCGCGAGGCGGCGACGCGGAAAGGCTTGCCTTCCTTCTTGTATTCCATGATGAGCTTTTTAAGGCCGTCCCAGTCGCCCGGCTGAACCGGAAGGCTGTTCGCTACCAGAATGCGCGATCCACCGTTGATCTGGCCGGAGATCGCCACGACCTTGAACCCCTTATCGAGTGCGGTCACGTAGTGCAGGTAGGTGACCTGTGCGACATCGATGCTCTTCGATAGCAGCGCGGTGAGCACGTCGTTGCCCGTATTGAACGGCACCGCGGTTAATTTCACGCCAGTTGCGTACTGGGGAGTCAGCGACAATGGCGTGCAATGCGCGCACTTCGCGTATCCAAGCTGAACCGGATCGGCGTCCTTCGCATGGCCGGCGGTTGGCGCGAGCGCAGCGGCCATCATGAGGGGTGCGACGAGCGCCCGGGCGGCACGCATCAGCGTAGAGAAAGAGAGACGGGCAAATTGCATCAGGAGATTCCTTTTTTGTCACAAAACGGATTGTTGTTGTGACAGTTAAAGCAACTCGTGTGCCAATTCGCGTCTTGTTCAGCCATCTTGAGCATCTGAATCTCAGGCAAGCGACAATCGGCACCGTATCGGCGATGTCGTGATACTCCTGCGGACACCTTGGCTGAACGCATGCCTGACGCGTCTTCGGCACTCTTCAGGTGCAGTCGCTTATCGTTGAGCGCGTACGTGGGGTGCTGATGAACGATGGCAGGGCACATTTGAACAATTCCAATTTTGTTTGTGACAATCTACAATTGCATCGACACAAACATGCGTGACGAGGGTGCCCGAAGTGTTGACCGAGAAAGAGCCACGCTCGCGCAAGGCGCGCAGCACCGAACAGATACTCGGCGTCGATGACGACAAGCTCGATGCCATATACAGGCGCATCCTGACGGCCGTGATGGAGCACCGGCTCCTGCCCGGTACGAAGATGGTGGAAGAGAAGCTGGCAGGTGTGTTCAAGGTGAACCGCACGCAAATCCGTAAGGTGCTTGCCCGGCTGACGCATGAAGGCATCGTGACGACTATTCCGAACCGCGGCGCTTATATCGCGAGTCCATCGGTACAGGACGCACGTCATATCTTCCAGGCTCGCCGGATTCTGGAGCCAGCGCTGATTCGCACATTGGTCGAGCGCGCGGACAAGGACGATTTCCGCCGGCTGCACGCGCATATTGCGAAGGAGAGGGCGGCTCGCGACAAGGGCGACAAGCACGCCGTCATTCGCCTGTCTGGTGAGTTTCATCTCCTGATCGCCGAGATGGTCGGCAGCCCGCCGCTGACCAAGTTGATGCGGGAACTCGCGTCGCTGACGTGTCTGATCATCCTGCTGTTCGATTCCCCGAACGTGCCCGCGTGTCCGAATCACGAACACACGGAAATCGTCGAACTGATGCAGAAGGGCGATCTGACTGCGGCGGTAGCAGCAGTGATCGGGCACCTCGATCACATCGAGGCAACTCTTGATCTCTCTCTGCCCGAAGATATGGAAGTCGATCTTTCCGCGATCTTCGGCTAGTCGCCGCCTCGTGGCTTGCGCCTGGACAGTCATCCTTCGAGAGTGAAATCATGAAACTGCTGATCATCAACCCGAATATATCTCTCGGCGTGACCGACTTGATCGAGGCCGAAGCGCGGCGTGTTGCTGCCAGCGACACTCAAATCCAAATGGCAACGGCGGCGAGTGGGGTCGCCTATATCGAAACGCGGTTTGAAGCGCTGCTCGGTGCACACGCGGCAGCAACCATCGCAGGTGAGCGCATTGGACAACACGACGCAGTGATGATCGCGGCGTTCGGCGATCCGGGTCTCCTTGAACTGCGCGAAGTGCTCGACGTGCCGGTGGTCGGCATGACCGAGGCTGCGCTGATGACGGCAGCGCAAATGGGGCAGCGTATCGGCATCATCGCCATCTCCCGGCGCATTACCGCCTGGTATCGCGAGACGGTCGATCGATACGGCATGCTGAGCAGACTCGGGGGAATACGCCATCTCGATCGTCCCCTACGCGACGCTTCAACGGTTCAGGATGAACATGCATCCCTGTTGCTCGGTCTGTGCGATAGAGCTGTTCAGGAAGACGGGGCCGACGTGCTGATCCTCGCCGGTGCGCCGCTAGCAGGTCTTGCGCGAACGGTCGCGGACAGGCTTCCGGTACCTGTCGTCGATGGCGTATCCAGCGCGGTTTGCCAGGCAGAGACGCTTTGCCGCTTGCGCTCGGTCAGCCCGAAAATCGGCAGCTTTGCCAAGCCACCTGAAAAGCCTGATGCGGGGTTGTCGGCCGCGATCCGCGGGTTGCTTCGGTCGTAGAGCACGATACGTTGAATCGACGGGGTTGATCGTCGGTCCGCATACCGTGCATTGGTTGCAATCTATCAATCGCAGTTCGTAGCCAGGAAGAAGGCCGCTACCATGTCAGTAAGCTCCGTTATTATCGTAGCGTTAGGCGCTGCAGCGGGCGGCTTTGTTCAGGGGCTCTCTGGCTTCGCTTTTGGCCTTGTGGCAATGTCCGTATGGGTATGGAGCCTCGACCCACAGCTTGCAGCCCCACTAGCGATTTTTGGAGCCTTGACCGGTCAGATCATGTCGGTTATCACCGTGCGTCGAAGGATCTGCTGGCGGGATCTTTTGCCGCTCATACTGGGCGGCTTGATTGGGATTCCGGTCGGCGCTGCGCTCCTCCCGGTACTGGACGTCAACCGGTTCAAGGCCTTCCTTGGCGCCCTACTGGTGCTATGGTGCCCAATCATGTTTTTCGCCAGCAGATTGCCGCGGATCTCACGTGGCGGTCCCATGGCCGACGGCGTGGTTGGCCTGTTGGGTGGCGTCATGAGCGGCCTCGGGGGATTTGCAGGTGTATTTCCGAACCTGTGGTGCGTACTTCGTGGATTCGATAAAGATCGTCAGCGCGGGCTCGTTCAAAACTTCAATCTCACGATACTTTCGGTAACCATGGTCATGTACACTTTCAGCGGAACGATTACGGCAACGGACCTTCCAATGTTTGCCGTAGTGGCGCCGGCAATGGTCGTCCCATCCGTAATCGGCGCACGGCTTTACATCGGCATGAGTGAAGTCGCGTTCCGGAAAATCGTGCTTGGACTGCTAACAGTGTCGGGGGCGGCCTCTCTCGCGTCTGCTATTCCTTGGCTCATCGCGTGGGGTCGATGAATTCAGCGATGTCCGAAAGATTTCGTCGCTAGTTCGAGCGTCGCGTTGGCCCATGCCTTCACTTAAATCAGACGGGTGGAAGGAAAGGCAGGCGTACATCGCTCATGGCCGATGTACGCCTGCCTGACTCAAAACGGGCTGCGCCGGTTCACGCCTCGACGTATACACGCCTTCAGGAATTCGCCGGAAGCTGAGTACCCGGCGTGAGTTGCCGGTCCTCAACAACCCCAGCAAGAACGCGGTTTCAACGGCATTCTGAATTCATGCGCTTGTGAGGCCGTTTGCGGTTGGCTTCCGGTGCGAGAGAGAAATGCTCTGGCCAACGTCGCAGAGCTGTCTCTTCAACCCCGTACCGGGCCGACGCACCGACACTTGTAGAGCCGGTGGCGTCGTTCAGCTATTGTCGAGAACGACCGTGCAAACCGGGCTATCTGACGCGATGGAGACTTTGGGTCGGTTCCAGGAGACCATTCGAACCGTCGACACATTAGGAACTATGCCGTGTCGCGCTGTTCGCGTAAGCGAACAGCGCGAAAGCTGGCTCGCCGAACGTGTATCAATAATCTGCTGAGCCGTTCGGCGAATCCGGTCGTTAGTCCAAGGCCACGCCAGCCGCTCGGCCGACAACCGGAAAATTATTTGACATAAAAGGAATTAGCAGTTTCATTAGGATAACAAAGTATCATGCGACATATAAAATCCGCCTGCGGACCGGAGAAGCCTCGTCAGGAACTGCTCAGGTGGGTGAGCTGTAAGACCGCAGGTTTTTGCACAGCGATAGCGCTGATCCTGGAAAGTGCCGAATGACGTGCCCGGGGGATGCCGCGCCTAGTGGATGTCATGCATATCCGCGATGCCGAGTTCACCGGCGAGCTGGGCGAGTCGTTTGTCCAAGGTCCAAAGTGACGCACCGGGAGTCATCAAAGTTGACGCAAGCAGCGTAAGGTCGCTGCTGCCGCAGCCTCGACCATAAAATTGTCTTGCCTCGATAAACGCCATCACCTCGGTCCATGTCGCGTGCGTCGCATGTTGCAGCAGCCCGATGTCGTGGAGCGTACGTGCGCGGGGTGCAGGTGGAGTGCCGCAGGCGAGCTCAACAAGCACGACTGGATGGGTGAGCGCCTGATCGCTGGTGATCAGCTGGACAAGTCTCGCATTCGCGCGACGGAAATGATCGACCCACACAGATGTATCGATGAGGACGCTCATTGAGCCGCAGGCTCCGATCGGCGCCGCGGGATGTCGGGCATACCGGGTTCGGTGCCGCCCAGCGACGCCAGACGCTTCCCAGCCTGAACGCGAACAAACGTCTGCATCGCCACTCGAAACAGGTCGGCCTTATCCATGTCAGGGTCGGCGAGCTCAAGAGCGCGCTCGTAAAGGTTGTCGTCGATCGTAACAGTGGTTCGCATTTGACTTCCAGTTGATGCTGAATTGCATCAATTATAGCATCAAATATTTGACGCTTCTTCCTGGACGAAAGATGGGGTAGGCCGCACGGGAGTATCGAAGGAGCTGTGTTGCGTGCAACGCGCCGGATCCACGGCGTGCTCACTGCGTCAGTGTGGGGCGACCATCCGCAACGACTCCACCAACTGCTGCAGCGACGGGCTCCGCGGAGAAATCGTGCGTCCACGCGATCAAGTTTTCGAGAAACGTGCCGAAAAACTGCTTATCCCCAGGCTTGGCTTCGCGCTGCTAGGGAAACACTGATCAATAAGCTCGTCGCCGGCGTTGCCGACGAGTCAGCTTGCAATTATCAGAATGTCGAAGGAATTCGGTCGCAAGCGAGGCGGGGTTTGCCCGGATTCGGGGCCCCCTCCTCACATTTTTCATGCACATGACGGACTACTCCCGTGAACTGACCGCAACCGGTTTCGGGCGATTACCAGGTTCGCCAAGGCGAACAGGCTGAACAGTTGCGCCGTGTTCTTGGCCAGCCCCTTGTAGCGCACCTTGCGATGACGGAACAGATTCTTGACGATATGAAACGGATGCTCGACCCGAGCACGAATTTGCGCCTTGGCCCGCTCGACCGCGATCACCAGATCCTTCAGCGGACCATCCTGCATCGCCTTGATCTTTCCGCGCTTGGCCGCCACGCGCCACTTCACCGACTTGCCCTTCATTTCGTCGCGTTTGTCTACGCCGATGTAGCCCGCGTCGCCGAACGCTTCCTCTTCGTGCCCGTGCAGCAGCGCGTGGGCTTGCGAGACATCCGACACGTTGGCGGACGTGCCGACCACGCTATGCACCAGACCCGAATTGGCGTCGACTCCGATGTGGGCCTTCATCCCGAAGTGCCACTCGTTGCCCTTCTTCGTCTGATGCATCTCCGGGTCTCGGCTCTTCTCCGCGTTCTTGGTCGACGGCGGCGCTTCGATGATCGTCGCGTCGACCAACGTGCCTTCCTTCATCATCAGTCCGCGCTCACACAGCGAGATGCCGATCTCGTCGAACAACTTCCGCGTCAGATCGTGCTCGACCAGCAGGCGGCGGAACTTCAACAGCGTGGTCGCATCCGGCGCGTTCTCGACGGCCAGATCGATGCCGGCGAAGGCGCGCATCGCAATGCTATCGTACAGCGCGTCTTCCAGACCTTCGTCCGACAGGCCGTACCACTGCTGCAGAAAGTAGATTCGAAGCATGCGCTCCAGACCAATCGGCGGACGGCCACGCTCACCCTTCGGGTAATACGGCTCGATCGCCGACAGCAACCGCGGCCACGGTACGACCCTCTCCATCTCTGTCAGGAAGCGCTGGCGCCTGGTCACCCGTTTCTTGCCCGCACTCTCCGCTTCTGCAAAGCTGATCTGCCGCTTCATCACTATTGGTCCGTTCCGTGAGCTTCCTTCTATAACGTACTCGGACACGTCAGCGATGACGGCCGAGCCTGATAAATCAGTGTTTCCCTAGAGATCACCGCTCACACCCAGGAATGTCGTAGCTTGAACTCATACACCTACAAGCCAGTGCAGCGGCGCGAGCGTTACTCCTCGACGACGATAGGCGAACTTTCGGTTCCTGCGAGAAAATCCCTGAGTTGCTCTTCGGCGTGACGTACCGCATGCAGTGGTGCGCGGGCAAGTTGCGCGTCATACAGCGCTATCAGTTCTTCAAAGTCACCGATGACGTCCGGCGTCAGACGCCATTCGCCCGTCCCATACGCGTGCGCCAGCGCCACCTCCACAGCGCACTCGGCGACCTTGAAGTGCGCGGCGGGATGCCTTCCGTAGCCCGCGCGTTGCAAAAAATAAGCAAGATAGACGGCGCGCATCAGTTCGTTGATCAGGTGACTATTGGCCTGGCACTCACGACAAGCGACCAGCGCCAGATGCAGCCTCAGGGACTGTTCGCTAGCGGACGCACGATCCATCGGTAACAACAGCGCCTTTGTCAGCGGCCGGCGTGGCTGGCCGGTCCGAGACCGGTTTCGTTTGACGGACATCTACTCGAAGCAGGGTGGTCTGGGAAGATAGCCCGATTATAGCGAAGCTGTCTGCCGGATCAGTTTCGGTGGTCACACCACCGACTTATGCGTACAAGTATTGGAAAGGGAGTGCATCCGCAAAAAGGTTGTGAAAAGGCCGTGCTCCTGGACGTCAATAGTTCGGCAGCAGCTCAATCAATCCTGATTTCTCGCAAATCGTCCCGCGCTTCCGTAGACCGCCGTGAATCTGTCACTGTTGCGACAATCAATCCATTACGGGCCACGCCTCTTGTCCCCCTGGGCAACCACTCCGGCCGTGTCATCGAAGAGGTGCCGGTCGGCCGGAAAGATACCGTCAGAAGGAACAAGCCGATCGACCGCCTCGGCTGGTTCCGGCCGACCGCATCAGGCAGTAGCCGGCCGAGGCCGTGTGAAAACGCATGCGGAATGCGGTGCTCGAAAAAATTGACCCTCCAGATCGCTCTGTGTTGGCCTAGTGGCAACTCGGGAAGGGTAAAGCGACACCCAAAAACCGAATACTTTTGCGTTTTCACACGGGTGCGCCGGGAGACCGGCAAGGAGTAGGTGGTGCAAGTCCACTGCGATGAAGGAATAGCGAACCACATCGGCCCCGAGCCGTGCGCAGGCGTCCGCGAGGATGTCGGCGAAGCGTCGGCAGGGGTACGTGCAGGCCAGCCATTGAGCCACGATAGAAAACTGATCCCGGGTGCCGACGCTGTCTGTGTAGCGGAAGGCGAAACGTCTGAGCGCGCAATCGCGAGCGCCCGGATGACCCGGCGTGGTCGTAGAACCTGGCATGTGCGCACGCTCCTTGTTCGGGAACCGGGAGATCTCCAGTCTGGCCTGCCGCAGGATGGACAGGTCCGCATCGGGAAGGCGAGGAGCCGTAGCTGATGATGAACGGACGGGAGAAGTCAGACTCCGCCGTAGTAGCGATGAAGCCTGCGAACAAGGCTGGGGAACCAGCTGCGGAGTGGGCGGAGCCAAGGGCGGGGACCGAGGGGAACACGGGTCAGCCACACACGCACCGGGCGCAGAACCGGGCAAGCGTGCCACAGGGGCTGGAACGTGTACGGCAAGCCGCAAGACAGCGGAAGAAGGAACGGTTCACCGCGCTTCTGCATCACGTTACGGCCGACCGGCTCCGAGGGGCATTCTTTGCGCTCAAACGCAATGCGGCGCCCGGAGTGGATGAGGCCTGACGTGGCGGTACTACGAGGCGGGACTGGAAGAGAATCTCCAGCGCCTGTACGCGCAGGTACAGAGCGGAGCGTACCGGGCACTGCCTGTTCGGCGACAGTACATACCGAAGCCGGACGGCAAACAGCGCCCGTTGGGGATTGCCGCGCTGGAAGACAAGATCGTCCAGCGTGCGGTGGTGGAAGTGCTGAACGCGATATATGAGGAAGACTTTTTGGGTTTCTCGTACGGGTTCCGGCCCGGGCGTAGTCAACATGATGCGCTGGATGCGTTGGCGACGGCCATCACCCACACCCCGGTGAACTGGATTCTGGACGCGGATCTTCGGAGCTTCTTCGACTCGGTTAGCCAGGAATGGCTAGTCCGTTTCATGGAGCACCGGATCGGCGACCAGCGCATCATCCGTCTTGTGCGCAAGTGGCTCAAGGCGGGTGTTCTGGAAGACGGAGAGATAAGCGTCAGTGAGACAGGGACACCACAGGGATCAGTGGCTTCACCGCTGTTCGCGAACGTGTACCTGCACTACGTCTTCGACCTCTGGGCCAACCGGTGGCGACGGCGGGAAGCCAAAGGCAACGTCATCATTCTGCGATACGCAGATGACATCGTTGTCGGCTTCGAGCACGAAGCTGACGCGCGGCGATTCTGGGACGCGATGCGTTTGAGGCTGGAGGAGTTCTCGCTTGTGCTTCACCCGGACAAGACGAGGCTGCTGGAGTTCGGCCGCTATGCAGCGGTCAACCGCCAGAGCCGGGGTCTTGGCCGACCGGAGACCTTCACCTTCCTGGGTTTCATCTTGATCTGCGGCCGGTCTCGTCGCGGGGCTTTCCAGTTGCAGCGGAAGACCCGAGGGGATCGCATGCGGGCGAGACTCAGGCAGATCAAGGAGGCGCTACGGACGCGCATGCACGAACCGATTCCAGTGCAAGGGCAATGGCTCAGGCAGGTAGTTCGCGGATACTTTGCGTATCACGCGGTGCCTACCAACTCGCGGGCACTCGGCGCATTTCGACATCACGTCACCGCTCTATGGCGGCGCACGCTCCGGCGGCGCAGTCAGAAGGACGCCATGACGTGGGAGCGAATGAGACGAATCTCCAATGCCTGGCTTCCGCCCCCGCGAATCCTTCATCCGTGGCCTGACCGGCGCTTCGCCGTCAAACACCCGAGGTAGGAGCCCGGTGCCCGAATTGGGCACGCCGGGATCTGTGCGGGGGGTGCTCAGTAATGGGCATCCCTACCGCGATCCTCGGCCAACTTCCGCCGTTCGACGGGGCGATCTGCCGCCACTCCAACGGCTTAGGTATGTCGGCGGATAGCGGCCGTTCGAGCAACCGACAGAGAACGGCCCTTGCGATGGCTGAATCTCCGAAGTCGACAATAAGTCATGGTCCTTTTACGACGCCGCGTCTGGCTGTCTGCTCGGATGCGCGTTCTGAAAAGCCTGTAGTGCGCTGCAGGCCTCGTCTATTTCCAATAAACGCGGGCATTGGGAGAGATCGACCTCGAACCGTCGCGCATTAAACAACTGAGGCACCACGCAACAGTCTGCCAGCGTGGGTCGATCGCCATCGCAGAAGCGCCCGGATGAACCCATATCCACCAGTAGCGTTTCCAACGCCTCGAGTCCGGTCGTCATCCAGTGGCGCATCCAATCTAGCCGTGCCGCCTCGTCGACATGTATCTCGTGCTCCAGATATTTTAGAACCCGCGGATTGTTAAGCGGATGGATTTCACTCCCGATTGATAGCGCCAACTGCCTTACCTCTGCACGCGCAAATGGTGCGTCGGGCAACAACGGCGGGTCGGGGTGGCATTCCTCGAGGTATTCGATGATGGCCAACGATTGACGGAAGGTTCGACCATCCTCGCGGTAGCTCGGCACGAGCCCGAAAGGATTTACCGCGCGATATTCGGGTTGATGTTGCTGTCCGCCGTCACGAAGCAAGTGGACGGGCACTGTACGGTAATCGAGACCCTTCAGGTTGAGCGCAATGCGCACCCGGTACGCCGCAGAACTGCGGAAATATGTGTAAAGGACGCGATCTGAGACCGCCGCTTCCGGCTTGTTCGAAACTGTCATCGGTGGTTCCTTTTTAGGCCAGGACGGTGCCACGGACTTCGCCGAGTCCGATGCGAACCGCGCCGGGACGTTCGCACCATCCACGCAGAATCAGCGTGTCGCCGTCCTCCAGGAAGGTCCGCTGCTCGCCATTGGCCAGCACGACGGGCTGCCTGCCGCCCTCGGTCAATTCGAGTAGCGAGCCAGCCTCATTGGCGGCGGGGCCCGACAATGTACCGGAACCAAGCAGATCGCCTGGCTGGAGATTGCAGCCGTTGACCGTGTGGTGGGTCACCAGTTGTGCCGCTGTCCAGTAGGCCGCTGTGCCAGCGTTGCCCAGCGTCAAACGCTGAGGTGGGAGGCCTGACCCGACCATGCGCTCCGTTAGGATCAACACCTCAAGTGTGATGTCGAATGCGCCTTCCTTGCGATTACAGGCGGCGTCGAGGTAAGGGAGCGGCTGCGGGTCACCGTCGGGACGCGTCAACGGCGCGCGGAAGGGTGCCAGTGCCTCGGTCGTGATTAACCACGGAGAGACGGTTGTGGCGAAGTTCTTGGACAGGAACGGGCCGAGCGGCTGGTACTCCCACGCCTGGATGTCGCGCGCGGACCAGTCGTTGAGCAGTGTCACACCGAAAAGATGATTCTCCGCGTCTTCGATGGAGACGGGTTGCCCCAAATCGTTGCCGCGACCGACGAAGTAGCCAAGTTCGAGTTCGTAGTCCAGTCGTCGGCTGGGACCAAAGGTGGGTTGCGCGGCCTCCGGCGTTTTGGTTTGCCCACGCGGACGCCGAAACGTCTGGCCGCTCACGCGAATGGATGAAGACCGACCGTGATAACCAATCGGCACCCATTTGTAATTCGGCATCAGCGGCTGGTCGGGCCTGAACAGCTTGCCGACAGACATGGCGTGGTGAATGCCCGTATAAAAATCTGTGTAGTCTCCGATTCGGCAAGGCGTTGCCATCTGCGCCGCGCTCTGGTTGATAAGCAGCGTCGACCATGCTTGTTGCTGCTCGCTGCCGTGCGCCAGGCCTCGGGAAATGGCGCGACGCAACTCCAGTCGAGTTGTTGAATCAAGTGCCATCAACGCGTTCATGTCCGGACCGTCGATCAGGCCTGTGCCCTGCAGATCTAAAATCTGGTCGCCAATGGCTACCCCAATCTTGAAGTCCTCGTCCGTGCCCATCGGTCGATAACGACCAAATGGAAGGTTCTGGATCGGAAAATCGCTCCCCGGTCGGTTTGCCTGTTCCACCCAACTTTTCAGAGCCGGGCTGTGCGTCTCGTCGATCAACGACATGTGATTTCTCCAACGTCCTATCAGGCTTGTGCCGGGTTGAAATGCTTCTTGAGGCCCTGCCAGCACCGGTAATACTCGCCTTGGAGCTGCGACGATTCGAGCGCATGGCGCGTCGGCCGGATGACGGCGGGCGTTTCGAACATGAACGCCAGCGTGTTCGTGATGTGATCAGGCCGGGTCGTGTCTGCGGTGCTCGCCCTGGCGAAGGTTTCGGCATCTGGGCCATGACCACTCATGCAGTTGTGAAGCGACGCACCGCCGGGCGCAAAACCTTCAGCCTTCGCGTCATACGCGCCATGAATCAGTCCCATGAACTCGCTTGCGAAATTTCGGTGGAACCATGGCGGACGGAACGTGTTTTCCATCGGCAACCAACGCGGCGGGAAAATGACAAAGTCGATCGAATCGACGCCGGGGGTATCAGTGGGGGACTGGAGCACCAGGAAAATCGAGGGGTCGGGATGGTCGAAGCTTATTGAACCAATCGTGTTGAAGCGCCGCAGGTCGTACTTGTACGGCGCATAGTTTCCGTGCCATGCGACGACGTCGAGCGGCGAGTGGTCGATCCGGGCTCGCCAGAGATTGCCTTCGAACTTCGCGATCAGTTCGAAGTCGCCTTCCCGGTCTTCATACGACGCGACCGGCGTCAGAAAATCACGCGGATTCGCCAGGCCGTTGGAGCCAATGACGCCAAGGTCGGGCAGCTTGAACAGCGCGCCATAGTTCTCGCACACGTAGCCGCGCGCCTCGCCATCGGGCAGTTCAACCCGGAAACGCACGCCTCGCGGGATGACGACGATCTCCTGCGGTTCGACTTCCAGCAGTCCCATTTCGGTTGCCACGCGCAGCCGTCCTTGTTGCGGCACGACAAGCAACTCACCGTCGGCGTTGTAGAAAAACCGGTCGGTCATGGAACAGTTCGCGGCATACAGGTGGATACCGCATCCTCGCCCTACATCGGGCGCCCCGTTGCCCGCCATGGTTACAAGGCCAGCCACGAAATCGGTCGGTGCATCGGGCATCGGAAGGGGATCCCAGCGCAACTGATCCGGTGGCGTCGGTACTTCGTCGAAGCGGCTCAACAGGCGCGAGTTCTCGATATGCTGGAATGGCGAGTGCATGGCCGCTGGCCGGATCCGGTACAACCACGAACGCCGATTGTTATGACGCGGCGCCGTGAATGCAGTCCCTGAGAGTTGTTCTGCGTATAGGCCATAAGGCACGCGTTGCGGAGAGTTACGCCCCACGGGAAGGGCGCCCGGCAGCGCCTCGGTGGCAAACTCATTGGCGAAGCCGGTTTGATAATTGACGGTCATTGTTTCGTGTTCCTGCGAAGGATATGGGAAGCCAGAAAAAGTGCTACGAGGCGGGCTTGTGGATTGGAACCCTACCGCGGCGCTGATTCAGTCATTCCTTCGCTTGCGTCGTCGATTAAATTCAGTGCGACGGCGGGGTCGTCGATCCTGTCGATCGCGAGCATGGCGAAGCGCGCGAGGAAAAGCGAAGTGTTCGGCTGACCCAGTTGAGTCATGGTCTTGCACAGCCGGGTATAAATGATGTCGAGCTCGCTGTCGGTCATGGCGTTCTCCTTTACCGGTTTGGTGATCACATTTGAAGGGCGTGGTGGATGGCGGCTGCAACATCTGCAGCCGCTGCCGCATGCCAGCGTCCCAGTACATGGCCGTCCGGGCGAACCAGGTATACGGTGCCGGGTCTGGCGTTGTACATGGCGAACAGCCGACCTGTGTGGTCCCAGTTGTGATTGTTTTTCGTCTCGGGGTGAAGATGCGAAGTCACGGGGATCAGCTTGAAAGGCAGCTTTTCCTCTTGAAGCGTTGCTTCGAGTTCGGCAAATTCCACCGGTACGCGTCCGTCTTCGCTGAAGTGCAGAGCGGTGAACCTTGGAGTGATCAAGTCCGTCAGATGAGCCTCCCTCGCGCTGCCGCCCTCGACGATCGTCAGTGGGCATTCGGTCAACACGGCCCCCGGCGCAGGACCAGCCTCAAACGCGCCCGACTGCGCTTCAGGCGTGTTGAGCGGCGACTCCGTATAACTGATGGCCGAAGTCTGCCGCGGGTTAATCAGAGAACGCACGCGTTCATGCTTGATCGCCAGACTCAATACGGCCTTGCGCATCAACTCGAAGGCGAATGAGGGCGGCGCCATGAATTCGGTGCTCTTGGTACCGTAGCTAAGGTTTTCGTGGGCCGCAAAGACGCGCTCGTCTGAATAGCTGTCGAGCAATCCTTCGGACGCAAGGCCACGGACGACGAACGCCAGTTTCCACGCGAGGTTGTCCGCGTCATCGATTCCTGAATTCGCGCCGCGCACGCCAAAAATCGGCACCAGATGGGCTGCATCGCCGCCAAACAGCACGCGATCGTGACGATAGCTTTCCAGGGTCAAGGCATTGGCCTTGTAGATCGTGATCCAGATGGGTGCCCAGGCGCCACGTTCGCCCATCATGTCCAACAGGCTTTGCACCCGTGGCATGACATTTTCAGGCTTGACTGCCTGTTCGGCGTCCTCGCCGTCCCGCAATTGGTAATCGATGCGCCAGACATTGTCAGGCTGTTTGTGGACCAGCACGGTGGAGCCCGGGTTCGACGATGGATCGAAGTAGGCAAGACGCTCGGTCGGCCGCTCGCTCTCGAGCTCGATATCGACGATGACATAACGGCCCTCGTAGCTCGTCCCATTGAGCTGCAAGCCCAATGCCTCGCGGATCGTGCTGCGCCCACCATCGCAGGCGACCACCCAGTCCGTATTGAGCGAATAGTCGCCTTCGGGAGTCGCGAGGCGAAGCATGGCGCCGTCCGTACGCGAATCGATGGCGGTCACCTTGGTCTGCCAGCGGATGTCGATCAGATCAGACTTCCGTTGCGCGGCGTCCAGGAGAAACTGTTCGATGTGATATTGCGCGACGTTCACCATCGGAGGCAGTTTCTGGTTGTCGTCCTGCGGCATCTTGAAGTGCAGCACTTCGGTGTCGCGATAAAAACTGCGCCCACCGGCCCACGGCAGTCCGGTCTTCAGAAACCCGTCCACTGCACCCAGGCGCTCGATGATTTCCAGGCTTCGACGCGAGATACAGATGGCCCGGCTGCCATAGCATACGGAATCATCGGCTTCGATCAATACGGAAGGAACGCCGTGATTGGCGAGGCCAAGTGCCACGGCGAGTCCGACAGGGCCACCGCCGACGATCGTCACTGCATGTCGCTTTGTCTCGATGCCGTTGTCAAGATTCGGCATCTGGCCAGCGTACTTTTTTGCAGTGAAGGGATAAGCTTTGAATTCCATCGTTTGCTCCTTAACGAATTCTGGTAAGCGGGGGGCCGCGCATGAGCTGCGCCTCGATGCTGCCGTAACGCCATCGGCGTATTCGCCCAAGTAGGGCAATCCGCACTAACGTGCGTTGCTAGATAGTTCCGCGTCGCGGGAGCGCTTGGGCTGAACGGGCAGCACTTGCCACCACGATGGAGCCGATCACGAGCAATGCCGCTGCATAGAGCAATCCGGCCGAGAAGCTATGGGAGAGATCCTTCAGCCATCCCACGACCAGGGGGTTCAGCGCCGACCCGATGTTGCCGGTCGCGTTGATCACTGCGATCCCAACGGCACGGGCCCGGAGGCTCAATGCGTGATCAGGGGTTGTCCAGAAGATCGACATGGCGGTGTACGATCCCGCCGACGCGAGGCAGATGCCTAACATCTGAATCACGGGGTTGGTGGAATAGGCGGTGCAAAGCCAGCCAGCAGCGGAAAACAGCATCGGCAACATCAGGTGCCATTTGCGCTCCTGTTTGCGATCAGAGCGTCTTCCCCACCAGATCATTGCAACGATCGTGCAGATTTGCGGGATCGCGGCCAGCAGGCCGACGGTCCGATTGCTCGCGTCAGCGCTGAAGCTTTTGACGATCAGGGGCGTCCAGACGGCAACCATTGCTAGCGTGTTGACCAGACAGAAATAAGCGAGCGCAAATTTGAGGACCGTTGGCGAGAAGAGCTCGCTGAGAAGGCTTCTTTCGTCGGTGGCGGGCGAATGCGGCACGGGGTCGGCGTTGTGCTCGGCCGCGAGGGTCTTCGAAAGCGTGCGCTTCTCATCGGCAGTGAGCCAGTGCGCCTTCTCGGGAACATCGCGCAGATAGCCGAATACGACCAGACCCAAGATCGCCGAAGGCAGACCCTCCAGACAGAAGAGCCACTGCCATCCTTTGAGGCCAAGCGTTCCATCCAGCGCCAGAATGTATCCCGAGAGTGCGGAGCCGACCGCGGCCGTGACGGGCATCGCGATCATGAACAAAGCGTTGGCCCTCGCGCGATATGCGCTCGGAAACCAATACGTCATGTAAAGCAGGATGCCTGGTAGAAAGCCCGCCTCGGTCACGCCGACGAGGATTCGCAACAGGTAAAGCGTTCCCGGACTCGATGCGGACATCGTCGCTGTAGAGGCCAGACCCCAGGCGATCATGATAGTCCCGATCCATTTCCGCGCGCCGATGCGCGCCAGGACGATGTTGCTGGGAATGCCGAACGCGATATATGCAATATAAAACAACGTGGTCGCCAGACCGAACTGGACGCCGGAGAGGCCGAGATCCTTCATCATGGTAAGGCCGGCAAATCCGATATTGATCCGGTCCATGAACGAGAAGAAGAACAGGACGAAGAGAAACCAAAGAAGGTGCCGGGAGACCTTGGCGATGACACGCTGCTCTCGCATCGATTCACCAGATCCAGCACCGTTTGCCGGACCGCCAGGAAGCGGACTGCGGTCAGCCAATGGGGTCGTTTCCATACGGGTCGTCTCCAAACTCAGCTCTATGTCGAGCGCCGCAGCACTCAATGCAATCGCGTCAGGCTCGTCAGGGCGGCGAGGTATGGCGATGAGTGGAGTATGGAGATTCGCCCGCGCGCGCTGTCCCCAAAATGGGTACGACTTGACGGGTGAAACGGATTAGGAAAAACCCTCAGTGCCAGGCAAGCAGAAGAGCGGGCACGGTCAGAGAGATGACGCAGTGCGTGATCATTCTCGGCTGGTAGCCAGGCACAACGCAAACAACTGACGCTGGCTCGAAATGCCGAGGCGGCGAAAGGCCCGCTTTTGATAGGTCACGACGCTGGAGGCTTTGACGCCCATAAGTTCTCCAATGTCTTTCGCGGTACGGCCCTCCAGAACGCCGCATAGGACATCGAGTTCGCGCTTCGACAACTCGGGGCAGATCCCTCGAATACGCACCAGCATCAGTTGCGGAATGCCGGTCTGAATCTGGCCGCATAGCACGTAATGATGCTTGGCGGTCTGGGCGATGAGCGGCGCAAAGGCCTCAATCAGCGCGATCTCGTTCGCGTGGAAATGGCCGCGCCTGCGGTCGCGGTAGAGATTGACGGAGAGCCAGATGTCCTGCGAGGGTTGCAGCAAAAGGGAGAGTCGGCCCGAAACGTCCGGCTGGTGATAGCAAGCGGCTCGATACCCTTCATGCGAGATGTCTTCGATGGCCTGCTGGTGGAGCAGGACGGCCGAGTCGAGCTTCTGAGGACGGGCAGAGGAGATAATCGTCTGATTTCCGTCCAACGCATAGAAAGTCCTGGCGTAGGTATCCGCGACGTTGCTCAGATATCGACCGCCACGGTGGTCTGCGACCGAGACCGTCCGAGGACGATTGTTGAACTCGTAAGCAAAGACGGTGCACTGCGATATGCCTGCGGCGTCCCCTAGGAGTTTCAGAACTTCCGCGGCGAAGGCGTTCGCATCGTTAGACCCGATGGCCGAGACCAGGCTCGTTGCCCGTGACAGATCCAGATGGCCGGAGAGGTTGGGACGATCAAGCCGCCATGAGCGCATGATTGGCCTCGGAGAGTGCCGAAAAGATGATTTTAAGCGACTCTGCGGCGGAAGATCGCTCGCTTTTGTTCCCATCGGAACTTGCGGCAAAGAGGAGAAGGCGACGCAACGCGATGGCCAAAATACTAGCCTTCGCGTTCGTAGCACTGACCGAGCGTCGTGGTTGATTTCCGGAAAAATTCGTCGGGAGATTAGCAGATCCGGTGACCGTTGCAGGACTGGATACAGACAATCATTTTGCTTGGGTGTACGGCCAAGTGACGCCCTGAGGTGGTCCGTCAAGTTTTTTTGAACGGGAGCCTGTTCCTCCGAAGCCCTCCGGTTTGACCTGCGCGTTGCTGGCCCGGCGAGTTGCCCACCGCCGGCCAGCGTCATGGTCGTAGCCATCACGTATATCCGCACGGCGCAGGGCTGGCTCTATCTGGCTGTCGTGCTGGACTTGTACTCGCGCAGGGTCGTCGGCTGGTCAATGGCCCCGACCATGCCGGCTGGACTGGTCATATCGGCATTGACGATGGCGCTGCAGCAGCGTAGGCCAGCGCCGGGACTGGTTTTGCATTCGGATAGGGGCAGCCAGGTATGCAAGCGATGAGTACCAGGCCTTGCTGAAGCAGCATCACGTGGTTTGCAGCATGAGCCGCAAGGGAAATTGTTGGGACAATTCGGTGATGGAAAGATTCTTCCTGAACCTGAAAATGGAGCGCGTGTGGCAGCGTCGGTACGCCAACCACGATGAGGCTCGGCGCGATATCAACCAGTACATCGTCGCTTTCTACAATCCGGTGCGCTTGCACTCCACGCTGGGCTATCTGTCGCCCGCCGCCTACGAGGCGAAACCGACAGCGAAAGAACCTATCTGCCTTTCCGAAATTAGTTGACCACTACACCGGCCTGCACGCGCCGCAGCACGCGCGCAGCCATGTGAATGAGGGCAGGCGTCGATTAACCCTTAACGTAAAGCGTCTCTCGCCCTCCCGCAGGAAGCGTCGATCAGCACAGTACCGGGGCGGCGAACTACGCCGCCCGGTGATCCTTCGATCCGCGGTTTCCGGGCAGTCCAGTCAATTTCGTGCTTTCGAGTCTAGCCAACCGCTCCTTAGTCCAACGAATTCGGCTTCCCGACACTCCTGCAGGGAGATCGAATTAGCTAGACTGCGGCTTCTTATTAATCAATGACTTGCTAACTTTTTCGGACACACTGGGCGCGAGACCCGAACGAAATAGTTAGATTAGCCGGATTTGTGTCACGAGTTAGTTGGACTGTTGGACTGTATGGATTGCACGCCGAATGCAGGCACGCACTTGATGCGTCGATACAGGTTGGAAAACGTATACGAGAACATGAACCATTTTCGGCGTGGAGCACATCGCGAATATCGCCGGGCTTGATGCGGCGCCAGCGATCCCAACGGCGCCGAGAACCAAATAGCGGATGCATTCAGCGTGGCTCGCCCGCAAACCGGACGATTGGCAATGACAGTGTGCGCGCCCCGCCCCTCGCGAGTGCAATCGCTAGTTTTCGTGAAAAGGGAACGCCCGGAGTAGCGCCACCGCCCCCAGTTTCCGGCAGTGCCGCCCGGCGAGTCACAACAACCTTAGCGGCTGAGCGGCCTGCGACGCGTCCACGTTCCTGCTTCGGCCGGCGCCGCAACGCGATGTCCGGACTCGGCGCAAATCCTCTGCTTGCCACGGTCACAGTCCTCCTCTAAAAGCGTCTTACGGCGCGGGTTGACGAGCGGAATCCGCCTCGGCGCCTTCTTTTATAAGTGAAGCCAGGAGGACGGCGGAATTTTCCCGGCTGGCGGAAGCGTCACCACAACTGAAACAGACATCTTCACGGTTCGCGAGTACCATTAAACCCTTGAAAAAGCGGGAAAGTCAGGTTTTTGTATGTTTGACGCATTCGAGCCGCAGCGATCCGACGCAGGTTTACCCCAATTTCGAACTTGTGGAATCTTTTATAACTTATAAACAAGGGGTCGTGCTGGATTTCGGACGGACCTCCGCCCAACGAGGAGACAACGTATGAACGCAGAGGAGCAAAGGACATATCGACTGGTGGCAGTGCGCATCCTTCCCGTTTTATTCATTGCACACTTCCTCCTGCAGTTCGATCGTATCAACGTCGGATTCGCCGCGCTGCAGATGAACACCGCCCTTCGCTTCGGACCGGAAACCTTTGGACTGGGCGTAGGCATCTTTTTCGTCGGCTATGCATTGTTCGAAATTCCCAGCAATCTGCTGCTGCATCGAATGGGCGCGCCGCTCTGGATCGCCCGGATCATGGTGACGTGGGGATTGCTGTCGTGCGCGATGGCATTCGTATCCAACGCGACTACCTTCTATCTGCTGCGCTTCTTCCTCGGGGTCGCCGAAGCGGGCTTTACGCCTGGCGTGCTGTATTACGTGTCGCTGTGGTTCACGCGCCGTAGTCTTAGTAGCGCCAACGGCGTCTGGTCGGCGGCGTCGCCGCTGGCCGGGGTGCTGGTCGGTCCGGTATCGGGATTGTTGCTGAGTGTGCACATGCTGGGCATCGAAGGGTGGCGATGGATGTTCGTTGTTGAAGGCGTGCCGACCGTCGTTTTCGGTTGCTTTCTGTACTGGATGCTGCCGCGCGGCGTGGAGCACGCATCGTGGCTGCCGGACGCCAGCCGTCAGTTTCTGATGGCCGAACTTGCGCACGAGAGAAGCACGACCTCGCGTCCGCAGGAAACCCAATTCCTGCGCAGTCTGAAGTCTTTCAAGGTCTGGGTGTATGCGTTGACCTACTTCGCGCTTCTCTCGGGTATTTACGCGCTCTTTTTCTGGCTTCCGCAAATCGTCAAGGCTAGCGCGGCGCATCTGTCCAATGCGTCCATTGGCTGGATCAGCGCTTTACCCTTTTTATTCGGCGTGGTGCTGTTGCTGACGGTCCCGCAATTCTCCGATCGTACCGGCGATCGCCGCTGGCACTTGGTCGTGCTGGCCGCATTGGCGGGCGCATCCCTGTATGCATCCACTATCGCCGCGAATCCCGTGCTGGCGTATGCCGCCATCGTGGTTGCCGTGGGGTCGTCGTTCTGCTACATGGCGATTTTCTGGAACGGGCCCGCTGCCGCGCTCAGCGGCGCGGCAGCCGCCGGCGGATTCGCGCTGATCAACAGTGTCGGCAATATCGGCGGCTTTCTCGGCCCGTACACATTCGGTCTCATGCGCGGTGCAACCGGCAGTTTCAGCGCCGGGCTCGCATGGTTTTCCGCGTTCTTTGCAGTAGCTGCAATCGTGCCGCTGGTCCTGCCTAAAAGATTTCCCGCGGGACGTTCTGAAACGCGTCCTCGACCTGACGCCACCGATCATGCGGTTTCGGCGATGCGCCACTCGTCCCGGCTCGATCCTTTGAATGGAGAAGTTCATGACCACTGAGGCACACCCGCCCCTGCAAGGGCAGTCCAACATGGACCTGTTTCGGCAGCTTTCCAACGCATGGCCTCGCGGCGTGGCGGTTGTCACGACGATCGATGTGTCCGGCAGTCCGGCCGGTTTGACGATGCGGGCGGTGAGCCCTGTCTCGTCCGATCCGTTGCGATTCATGATCTGCGCGGGCGAACAATCGCGTTCGCTGAAAGCGATTCTGGCGTCGCAGGTTTTTTGCATCAACTATTTGACCGCAGACCAGCAGACGCTTTCCGACCAGTTCGCGAGCCGGATCGACGACAAGTTCGCCAACGTGAAAACACGTCGGTTGAACTCCGGCTGTCTGGCCATCGAGGGCGCGGCCGCGGTGATCGAATGCCGCGTCGCGCACGCGATCAGCAGCGGCGACCACCGGCTTCTGATCGGCGACGTCACAGCTGCCGAAGTGCACGACGGGGATCCGCTCGTCATCTTCGGCGCCGGATACAGGCGCCTCGCGGCGGCTTGACGACGAAGCGCCAGAGGCACCATGTCCTACTTTCCGCAACTTGATGCAGCTCGACTCAGTGACGTGCAGCGGCGCCTGTCGGCCGCGGTGGCGAAACCGGGCGCGCCATGGCCTGGACCGTTCAACGCGCTTGCCCGCGCAGCTGAAGTCGGGCTATGCATGTACGACATGCTGCTTTATTACAAAAGCGCGAGTCGGCTATCGCTCCCTGCGCGAGAGGTCGTGGTGCTCACCGTTGCCAGGGCGTTGAACTGCCCGTATGGATGGCATGCGCACGTGCCGCTCGCCCTTTCGGCCGGCGTCAACGCCCGCGCGTTGGAGAAGCTTGCCGTCGCGGTTCACGCCAGCTACGGAGACGACACGATCGACGCGGTGGCGCGCATTACCCGTGGCGTGCTGGACAACCGGCCAGTCGAACGGACCGATGTTCTGGATGACGCTTTGCTTGTCGAGGTAATCACCTTTGCCGGGATTTACAGAACGCTGTTTCAGCTAGTGAACACCGACGGGCCGGACTATGTGTCCTCCTGCATTGCGTTTGAGACGGACGGCTCCGGCTCCCGTCAGCATTCATCAAGGAACTGAAAATGTTCGATGTAACCATGACCTTTGATAACGGTCCTGATCCGCGCATCACGCCGTACGTACTGGATGTCCTGAAAGAGCGGGGCATTGCCGCCAGTTTTTTTGTGGTTGGACAGCAGTTCGAGACGAGCGGGGCGATGGACGCGTGCGAACGCGCGTACGACGACGGGCATTGGATCGGCAACCATACCTACACGCACTCGACGCCATTGGGTGAGCGTCTCGACGACACCGTCGTTGCCGACGAGATCATCCGCACGCACGAGCTCATCCGCCCGTTCATCGGGCATAAGCGGCTATTCCGCCCGTTCGGATACGGCGGCTCCATCGGCAGACATCTGCTCAGTCCGTCGGTGCGGGACTATCTGTTCGAGCAGCAGTACACCTGCGTATTGTGGAACGCGTTGCCACGCGACTGGGAAAACCGCGATACGTGGGACAAGATTGCACTCCACCAGTGCCGGTCGCAACCCTGGTCCGTCGTCGTGGTGCACGACCTGCCGATCGAAGGATCGATCAAGCGTCTGCCGCACTTTCTCGATGCGGTTCTGGCTGAGGGCGGCCGGTTCCGGCAGGATTTCCCGGTCTCCTGTACCCCCATCTGGGAAGGGGTTGCGATGACGAACATCGACAATCTGGTCGGGCCGCCGGACGCTTGACGGCATTGCCGCGGTACCGATTGCATCACCTTCGACACACACTCCAAACTAACCCGAGTACTCGTTCATGAAACTGCTCCGCTTTGGTCTGCCCGGATTTGAGAAGCCCGGCGCTCTGGATGCGCAAGGCAATATCCGCGATCTTTCCTCCGTCATCGAGGATCTGGCCGGTAGTGCACTCGGCGCGGCCTCGATCGACGCGCTTCGATCACTCGACCTCGAACGCTTTCCGGTCGTCCCGTCGACGACGCGACTTGGGCCGCCAGTGGCCGGCACGCGCAATTTCGTCGGTATCGGTCTGAACTATTCCGATCACGCCGAAGAGGCCGGCGTCAAGGCTCCCGACACGCCCGTGGTGTTTCTGAAGTCGGTCGGCTCGCTGTGCGGCCCGAACGACCATGTGATGCTTCCGCCCGGCGCACGCAAAACGGACTGGGAGGTTGAGCTGGCGATCGTGATCGGTATGCGTGCGCAACAGGTGTCGGTCGAAGACGCTCACCGGTACATCGCCGGCTATACGGTTTGCAACGATCTTTCCGAGCGCGAATGGCAACTCGAACGCGGTGGAACCTGGGACAAGGGGAAAAGCTTCGATACATTCGGGCCGGTCGGGCCGTGGCTCGTCACGCCGGACGAAATCCCGGACGTGAGCAACCTCGACCTCTTTCTGGATCTCGACGGAAAGCGCATGCAGACGGGCAACACCCGGAAGATGATTTTCTCCGTTCCCGAGCTCGTCAGCTATTGCAGTCAATGTCTGACACTGGAGCCCGGCGACATCATCACCACGGGCACTCCGCCGGGCGTCGGCCTGGGCAAGCGGCCGAATATTTTTCTGAGTCATGGCCAGACGATGCGCCTCGGCGTGGAGCGCCTCGGCGAACAGGTGCAGCGCGTGGTTGATCCGGCAGCCTGATCATCCCTTTCACAGTTTGATTCCCGCCGCAACGAGGCTGTTTTCGTTTCGTATATGAATAGGACTGCATATGACTGACAGAAATTCCATGATCGGCGAACTGGAATTCCGGGACGCGATGAGCCGGATGGCGTCGACCGTGTGCGTTCTCACCGCGAGGAATGGGGACGACGACGTCGGCATTACGGTGACCTCAGTGCAGGCAGTCTCGGATTCTCCGGCGCTCCTCCTCGCATGTGTCAATACGCGATCGCGTTTGATTGCGGCGATGGAAACCTCCGGGCTGCTCGGCGTCAGCGTGCTGGATGCTGACGACGTGCCGATCGCGAGGTCGTTCGCAAGGCCCGGGCGCGGCACCGATGAATTCGATCCGGCCGAATGGCGCCGTTCTGCGTCGGGAATCATGGTGATGCGACACGCGATCACGATATTCGAATGCTCGGTGGAAAAGGCGAGCCGCTTCGGCACGCATCTGGTCGTCGTCGGCATGGTGCGTTCGTGTGTGAACGGGACGGGATCGCCGCTCATGTATTGCAATCGGGAGTTCAGCGCGTTGACGTCCGCCACGCCATTGAGCTTCGCTTAACAGTCTTTACTTTCAATCAGGATGGGTGAGATGGAACTGGCGCTCTTCAGTACGGTGTCACAACGTGACCCGGCCAAATCGCAAAACAGCATTTTCATGGAAGCCTGCGATCAGGTGGGTCTCGCGGAGCAGCTCGGATTCGGGACCGCATGGTTTCCGGAGCATCACTTCACGAATTACTCCATTTGTCCGAATCCGACGATGCTGGCCGCGTACGCCGCCGCTCGCACGTCGCGCATCAAGGTGGGACCGGCCGTGGTGGTGGTTCCGCTGCATCATCCGATTCGCGTCGTCGAGGAACTCGCGCTGCTCGATCAGTTGAGCGACGGCCGGCTGGCCATCGGTCTGGGGGGCGGATACCAGGAGTTCGAGTTTCACAAGTTCGGCCTCGAAATCGCCAAGAACAGGGCGTACTTTTCCGACTTTCTCGAGATATTCAACCAGTACATGAGTACCGGTGCCATCGAGTTCGACGGTACGCTCGCGAGCATCCCCAAAACGCTGTTTACGTTGCGGCCGAAGCAACGCGCGCCGCAGGTCTATATCGCAAGCGGCACCACCGACGCGGCGGTGCAAAAGCGCATGGTGTCGGGCCAGTACGCGTCGATCGTATCCATGGTGGCCAATTCCACGGACTGGGTCATCGAGAAGCGTGGACAGATCGAGGAAGTCTACCGCGCGTGTGGCGGGCCAGCGCCTGTCATGCCGTTCGCACTGAACCAGTATCTGTACGTGACGCAAGATCCGAAGGCGGCGCGCAAGGCGGCGGAGGCAGTCATCTACGTGATACGCGTGCACGCGGCGATGAAGAACAAGGAAGCGCAACTCGACGGGTCGTTGATGAAGAACGAGCCCGCGCCAAACGAGCCGACCGTCGACGAACTGCTCGGGCGCCTCGCGATCGGTGATCCAGAAACGGTCGCGGAACGGCTGGTGCGCCAGCGTCGAGCGCTTCGACCCGTACAGATGAGCTTCATTATGGGGCTGCCGGGCATGAGTTCCGCTGAAACGCTTGTATCGATGGAGTTGTTCGGCAAGAGCGTGATGCCCCATCTGAACGCTGTGACCGACGAGGCCGAGGAGGCGGGCGAGGCCGACGTGGCATCGCCCGCGCTAAAGGAGGCCTGATCATGTGGCTTCTGTTTTCCGGAGATGGCGACTGCACCCTCGAAGACGGCGCGAATTTCAAGACGTTCAAACTCGTGAGCACGTTGCAGAAGGATCGCCTCGTCGAGCGCTATCAGCCGCACATCCTCGCGTTCGACGGAAACGACCACGCGTGGATCAGCGAGTCCTTCGTGCGTGCCACTGCATCCGGGCGTGTCGAACCGGACTGGGACGCGCGGTTTCGGGAAATGCTGGATTGGGCCTCCCGCCACGGATGGGTGAAGGAAGGATGCGTCCGTGCGCACGTCGAGTGGACCCAGGCGTGACGAAGCATCCGTTCAACAGGACAGGTGATTCCCATGAGCGATAGTTTCCTGATTGAGCCGTCGATTTCGTGCGTGGATGGTCGGCTGGTGCGTGCGTTTGAAGCGATTCCAACGTCGATTCTCAGCGATGTGATGGCGAGGCTGCCGGGAGCTGTCGGGCTGCGGCCCTATCACGGACCGAAAGCCGTGGTGGGCACGGCGCTCACCGTGAGGGCGCGTTCGGGCGATAACCTGCTGCTGCACCACGCGCTCGACATCGCGGAGCCCGGACACCTGATCGTCGTGGACGGTGGCGGCGACCTCGGCCGGGCGCTGATCGGCGAGATCATGGTGTCCTACGCGAAGCGTCGCGGCCTGGCGGGATTCGTGATCGACGGCGCGGTCCGCGACGTCGACGCGTTGTCGAGGCTGGATTTCCCGTGCTTCGCGCGTGGCCATACGCACCGTGGTCCGTACAAGGACGGTCCCGGGCAGATCAACGTAACGGTCTCCGTGGCCGGAATGGTCGTGAACCCTGGCGACATAGTCGTCGGCGACGCCGACGGCGTCGTCGCGATTCCGAGGGACGACGCGCAAAGCGTTATCGAACGCGCACTGACGAAAATGTCCGCCGAGGCAGCCCAACTCGCGGCGATCGAGGCAGGCACGATCGACCGTTCATGGGTGTTGAAAGCAATCAAGGAGCGCAGCCAGTCCGCCTGATGTCTGCAGCAGCCGCGCACCGGAGGACCACCACCCGAATCAGGAAATGACCCCGGTCGAAGGATCGACGTTTGATTGTTCGACCGGCGTGAGCACCTCGCGTCAACGATGTAGTTCGCAATAAAAAAACGGTAAATAACTATTCAATGGAGACAAATGGAATGAGGAAAGGGTCAATCATCTGGCTAGCCGCCGCTGCGGTGGGCGCGCCGAGCGCGTATGCGCAAAGCTCCGTCACGCTTTACGGCGTCGTGGACACTGGCATCAACGTCGTCACGAATGCGCAGACGGCGGTGGTCAACGGCATACCGGTGCGAGGTGGGACGCAGATAACGCTCAATAGCATCACCGGTCTGTCCGGAGACCGATTTGGTTTCCTCGGAAAGGAGGATCTCGGGGGCGGGGTACAAGCGGTTTTCCAGTTGGAAAACGGGTTCCTGGTGAACAACGGAATGCTTTCAAATGGCGGTGCGATGTTTGGGCGGCAGGCGTGGGTGGGGCTGTCTAATCGAATGGGTACGCTGACAATGGGCAGACAGTATGACCCGCTAAGTGACACCGTCGGGTCATTCGTCGCCGGCCGCTCCTGGGCTGGCTACGTGGCAGCGCATCCAGACGACCTCGACAACACGATGGGCACGCGAAGGGTGAACAACTCGATCAAGGCGGTCTTCAATGCGACGCGTAATCTGACGGTTGAAGGGATGTATAGCCTTGGAGGCGTATCGGGGAGCGTCGCACGGCAGTCGCTTTGGTCGGCGGCCGCGTCCTATACGGCCAGCGGTTTTCAGGCGGCGCTCGCGTATCTGAATGCGCGCAATCCCAACCTCTCTTACTTTGGGACCAATGCGAACGCGGCAGGAGCCAGCGGAAACAATCTTGGATCGGCCGGGTCGGCAACGGCTGCTTCATTGAATCCCGTCTATGCGGGATTCGCGTCAGCAGGCTCTCTCAACGTGGGCGCCGCCGCGGTCTCGTACACGCTCGGAAAATCGACGGTCGCTGCGATCTACACGAGAACCATGTTCAGCCATCTGGGAGACGTCGCAACGTCCGGCCCCAACCCGATGGGCTACTCGGGATCGGCTGGATTTTCCAACGTCGAGTTGAACTATGTCTACCACTTCGCGCCGGACTTTCTTGCAGGACTGGCTGGAAATTACACACGTGGCAGTTCGGTTGGAGGTCACATCGGCGCGATCTACCGCCAGATCAATATCGGCGTGGACTATTTCCTGTCCAAACGTACTGACGTGTATGGGCTCGCGGGCTATCAGCATGCAAGCGGACTCGACTCGTTCGGGCGTCCAGCAGTGGCGTCTATTGCCAATGTGACCGCTGCCTCCGGACAGAACGAAGCGACGTTCCAGATCGGCTTGCGACATAAGTTTTGAGTGCCTGGAGTCACGACTGTCAAACAGGAAAGGTGCACGGGTCCGGCTTCCGGAATGGCATATCGGCGCCCGGACCCGTTGCGATCGAGGTGTTATGCGATGGACTGTGGAAATGACTGAACTGCGTGTTATTGGAGATTGTCTGTAATGAATTCTTCCATCCCAACCCGGACACAAGCGGCCGGCGATGCGAATCGCGCGGTATCCATCGACGATAAATACACGTTGGAGAAAGGCCGCGCGTATATGAGCGGCACGCAGGCGCTGGTTCGTCTTCCGATGCTGCAAAAGGCGCGCGACCGGCGCGCCGGTTTGAATACCGCCGGGTTTATTTCCGGCTACCGCGGCTCGCCCCTCGGCGCGGTCGATCAGGCTCTGTGGAATGCAAAGCGTCATCTCGAAGCGCATGACATCGTGTTTCAACCGGGGGTCAACGAGGATCTGGCCGCTACTGCGGTATGGGGTACCCAGCAGGTGAACCTGTGGCCCAATGCTCGTCGTGACGGTGTGTTCGGCATGTGGTACGGCAAGGGGCCGGGCGTCGATAGAACGGGAGACGTGTTCAAGCATGCCAACCATGCGGGAACGGACCCGCGCGGCGGCGTGCTGGTACTGGCGGGCGACGACCATGCGGCCAAGTCGTCGACGATCGCGCACCAGTCCGAGCACGCGTTGATCGCGGCAGGCATCCCGGTCCTCTATCCGTCCAATGTGCAGGAATACCTGGATTTCGGCCTGCATGGCTGGGCCATGAGTCGTTACACCGGCCTGTGGGTGGCGATGAAATGCGTGACGGATGTCGTCGAATCGAGCGCATCGGTCGATGTGGATCCGGACCGCGTGCGCATCGTCGTGCCGGAGGATTACGTGGCGCCGGCCGCGGGTCTCGGCATCCGCTGGCCGGATCCGCCGCTCGAACAGGAGGCCCGGCTCGTCGAGCAGAAGTGGCAGGCAGCGCTTGCTTACTTGCGTGCTAATCGATTGAACGAGGTCGTGATCGACCCGCCGAAAGCACGATATGGCATCGTCGCATCGGGCAAGGCCTATAGCGACGTACGCCAGGCGCTCGGGGATCTGGGGCTCGACGACGCGGCCTGCGCGCGGATTGGGCTGCGCGTGCTGAAGGTGGGATGCGTGTGGCCGTTCGACCCGCAAACGGCGCTCTCTTTCGCCGCCGGTCTCGAACGGATCTTCGTGATCGAGGAAAAGCGCCAACTTCTCGAACAGGCGTTGAAGGAGGCGCTCTATGATTTGCCCGTGCGCCCGACGATCGTCGGTAAGTATACGGAACGCAGCGATGCGAGTGGCCATTCGCGCAAGGAGCGCTTATTGCCGGAGCACGCCGAGCTTTCGCCGGCGGTCATTGCGAAGACGATCGCGGACTTTCTGACCGATGCCGAAATCGACGCAGACGGGCGCGCCCGCATGCTGGCGCGCGTCGCCGCGATCGAAGCGAACGAGCGCAGGGCGGCACGACCGCGCATCGTGGTCGAACGCAAGCCGTGGTTCTGCTCCGGTTGTCCGCACAATACGTCGACCCACGTGCCGGAAGGGTCGCGCGCCATCGCGGGCATCGGATGCCATACGATGTCGACGTGGATGGACCGCCGCACCGAAACCCTCAGCCAGATGGGGGGCGAGGGGGCGACGTGGATCGGCCAGATGCATTTTGCCGGCGACAAGCACGTGTTCGCGAATCTCGGTGATGGGACCTATTTCCATTCCGGACTGCTGGCGATTCGTGCGGCCATTGCGGCAAAGGCCAACATCACGTACAAGATTCTCTATAACGATGCGGTGGCGATGACCGGCGGCCAGCCGGTGGACGGGCAGCTCACCGTGCCGCAGATCTGTCATCAGGTACACGCCGAAGGCGCGGCACGCATCGTGATCGTGACCGACGAGCCGGACAAGTATCGCAACGCGGCGAACCGGCCGGCAGGCGTGCACGTATTCCATCGCGACCGGCTCGACGACGTGCAGCGCATGCTGCGCGACACGTCGGGCACCACGGTACTGATTTACGATCAGGTATGCGCGACGGAGAAGCGTCGCCGTCGCAAGCGCGGCACCTACCCGGACCCCGCGCATCGTGCGTTCATCAACGATGCGGTTTGCGAAGGCTGCGGGGACTGCTCCGTACAGTCGAACTGTCTGTCCGTGGAGCCGCTCGAAACGCCGCTCGGAACCAAACGCAAGATCAACCAGAGTTCGTGCAACAAGGATTTCTCGTGCGTGAAGGGCTTTTGCCCGAGTTTCGTGGTGGCGCGGGGTGCGCAGTTGCGCCGGCCCGGCGCGCGCGCGGGGCAAAACGCGGCAAGCCCGGATTTCGATGCGTTGCCACAACCGATTCTTCCCGATCTTGCGCGGCCGTACGGTGTGCTCGTTACGGGCGTCGGGGGGACGGGCGTCGTGACGATCGGCGGGTTGATCGGCATGTCCGCCCATCTTGAAGGGAAGGGTGTGTCGGTGCTGGACATGGCGGGGCTGGCGCAGAAGGGCGGCGCGGTGCTAAGCCACGTGCAGCTGGCCGCTTCGCCCGAGGTGCTGCACGCCACGCGCATCGGGGTCGGTGATGCGCGCCTCGTCGTCGGTTGCGATGCGATCGTGTCGGCCGCCGCCGACGTGCTGTCGCGCGTGGGCCGCGGCACGACGCGCGCGGCGATCAATAGCGGCGCCACGCCGACTGCCGAGTTCATCCACAACCCCGGCTGGCGGTTTCCCGGTACGCAGATCGAAAGCGACCTGCGCGATGCCATGGGCGACGATTGCGCGTTCGTCGACGCGAACGCACTCGCGCTCGCCCTGCTCGGCGACACGATCTATGCGAATCCGTTGCTGCTCGGCTTCGTCTGGCAGAAGGGCTGGCTACCGCTCGCGCTGTCGAGTCTGATGCGCGCAATCGAGTTGAATGGCGTGGCGGTGGCGAAGAATCAGCAGGCATTCAACTGGGGACGCTATGTTGCGCAGCACGGCGCGAAGGCGGTCGAAGCCATGCTTCGGACGAACGTCGAGAAACCGTCGCCGCGCGCCGTCGTCGTGAGGATGCCCGAATCGCTCGACCGCTTGATCGCTTCGCGCGAAACCATGCTGACCGCGTATCAGAACGCCGCCTATGCTTGCACGTATCGTGAAGCCGTCGAGAGCGTGCGTACCGTTGAGACGGATCTTCGCCTCGACGCGACGCTGCCGCTCACGCGCGCGGTCGCGATGAACCTCGCGAAGCTGATGATGTACAAGGACGAATACGAAGTAGCGCGTCTCTATGCGGGTCCGGCCTATCTCGACAAGCTGCGGGAGCAGTTCGAAGGCGAACCCGGGCGTGACTACCGGCTGCGGTTCTACCTCGCGCCGCCGCTGCTGGCGAAGCGCGATACGCACGGCGAACTGGTCAAGCGGCCGTTCGGACCGTGGGTGTTGCCGGTGTTCCGCGTTCTCGCGAAGCTGAAGGGTTTGCGCGGCAGCGTGTTCGATCCGTTCGGCAAGACAGAGGAGCGTCGTGGCGAGCGTGCGCTGATCGATGAATACCGCGCGATGGTCGACGAGTTCTGCGTGTCGCTCAATGCCGAACGGTTCGATGCGGCGCTGCAACTCGCCGGACTGCCCGGAGATATTCGCGGCTTCGGCCATGTGAAGGCACGCAACATGGCGGCGGTGGCAACGAGGCGCGAGCAATGGCTGAAACGCTACCGCGACGCCGCCGTGAGCATGAGCGCATGAGCGCCGGCATCGAACGCGTATCGGCGCGGCGGGGAAGGCCGCGCCTTACTCTCCTTGCGCCGGCATACGGGGGACCTTTGAACAGTATAATCAACGCTTCTCGAGTAGTTCGGATCAAAAGACCGGAGTTCCGACTTGTCGTTTCCACCTAAAGAAAGTACCGATCCGACGGATAAGCTCTCTCATGCGTTGGAGCTTTCCAATCTGCACGCGTTCGATAAGGGGAGCTTGAGTTCGCGAGCGTACCGGTCTCTCTGCGGCTGGGGTTGATGCGGGGGCACTTCGCGCCAGGCGAGAAGCTGCTATTGAAGCCGCTCGCGGAGGCGCTCGGCGTGAGCATTACGCCAGTGCGCGAAGCGCTTTTGCAATTGGTGTCCGAGCAGGCGCTGGTCAGTTTGAGCGACCGCAGCGTGGCGGTTCCCTTGGCCGATCGCGGGCGCTTACGCGAGATCCGGGATTTGCGCATCGAGCTCGAAGGACAGGCGATCGAAATGGCGGTGCCCCACTTGACCGAAGACGACGTGACGCTGGCCGGTTCGCTATCGAGGCAGTTGAATGATGCGAAGTCTCAAGCCGACGCGGCAACCGCGATGTCGGTGCGCCATCGCTTTCATTTCCACCTCTACGAGAAGGCGCGACGTCCGACGTTGACGAACTGCATCGAAAACCTGTGGATTCAGGCCGGACCGCTCGTGCATGCCGAACTCAGCTCGCCGACCGTCGTTAGCGAAGCGGCCAGCACGATGCTGATGCGGGCACTTCGTCAGCGAGACAGTCTGATGGCAAAAGTGGCGCTGCAGTTTTCCATTACGGAAATGTTCGATTGCGTCGAGCGCCGTTATGGCGAAGACGAGCCGGCCGCTTCCTGATGGCCCGTGCAGTAGCCGAACCTTGAATCGCACGGTGGTCGGCTCGCGGGCGGGCAGGGTATAACATAGGCGGCCATAGCTGTCATGAGGTTTCCTTCCTCAACCGTTTCGATCTCCGTCGTCAACGGCTTCCTTTGCGGCGCCGACCGGGCGGCGGTGGCTCGCCTCGCCGAACCCTCGGGCATTCCGCACGAATTGCTCCGCAAGGCCGCGGCCCGCGTGACCGAGGAGCAGTTTTCGACGCTCTACACGGAGCTCGACGACGAGATGCCCGGCATCTTCTCGCGCCCGCTGCGCAGCGGCACCCGGAAGTTCCTGTGCCTGGGCCTCCTCGATGGACCGCGGCTCGAGGTCGCGCTTCATCGCTTCCGGCAGTTCTTGCACCTGATTCTCGACGACTGCCGGCTCGAGTCGACGCGGGACGGGCCGCATGCGACGATCGAATTCGTCGCAACCTCGGACGGCCCTCCGGTCAGCGGGCTTGCGCGCGAGCTGATGCTGGAGCTCGTGCACGGGGTGGCGTCATGGCTGATTCGTCAAAAGATCCTGATCGTGGAGGCGACGTTCGAGTATCCGCGCCCCTCCCGGTCCGGCGATCTGCTGTATCTGTTTCCTGGGCCGATCCGTTTCGGCCGCGAGCGCACGGGTCGCGAACCCACTTCAACGCAGTCGCCTTCGTTCTCCATGAAGTTTTCGGTGTTCACGGCAAAGTCTCCTTTGCAGGCCGGAAGACCGGCCTAGTCCAAACTTAATCAGAATTGAGCGGAATCTTGGTCGGGAATCGCTGGCGAGATAACTCCACGATCGGAAAAAGCGGGATTTCCTGCGCATCGTCTAGTTCGTCGAGACTCGGATCCGTGCCTGCGACATCTTCCGGTTCGGGCTCCAGCGGCAATTGTGACTGGCGCGCTTCCTTACGCTGAACCATTACTTCCCGCTGCGCTTTGCCAGGTTTGGAGCGTCTAGTCTTGGCCGGATTGCATCCCTCTTTGAGGCGAGCGGTCTCATCCCGTAATGCGGCTTTTGCAGCCAACAGTGCGAGATAGAGTGGTGAGGGCCGATAGTCTTTTCGCGCCTTGGACAACATCCAACCATGCTGCTCCGCGGTTACAGGCTGTTGACCTGTAACCCCTTCGACTTCCTCAACCGGGCAATTCAAGCCAATCGCGGCTGGATAGCACCCCTCAAAATATGCGACTTGAATCTAACGTTGAGTGCTGTCTGACGAAAAGCGCGAAAATCTAATCATTTCCGTGTCTTCGAGTCCAGCTAATCCGGCGCTAGTCCAATGATTTCCGTTTCCCTGCAACTCCTGCTGGGGAACGGAATACGTTGGAGTGGGCCTCATAGAAAATCAAAGACTTGCCAATTTATTCGGTCGCGCGTTTGACGGCCCGGAAGCGAAATAAGTTGGAATTGCCGGGTTTGCGACGCGAATTCGTTGGATTCGCAGGAGGGTAGAGATTGGCACGCGGTTCGCCTGTCACGGAAGGCTGCGTGCGGCCATGAACCGACCATCGCACCGTGACGCCGAATGACTCAAAGTGGGGCTATCGCGGCCAGTCATTCACTCACAGTCTCGGCGATTTAATACATGATCTGGAAGGCGTGCTACTACTCTTCGCGGGTCATACGGCGTGTGATCAGGCCGGCTAGCGCAATGTCCGAAAGACCGAAGCCGAGCGACTTAAAAATTGTCACGTCGCCTCGTGCGCGATCCGCAATCTGGGGATTCGTGAGTACCACGCCGAGTTCGACGACGCGGTCCCAGTCGACAACACCCGACGCGGCCATCAGCAGATCGCCCGCTTCGGTACGCGCCTGCTCCAGCGATTCGACGACAAGCGTGCTCGCGCGCGCCAACAGCGCGTCGTCGAGTTCGCGCGCATCGGGTTTGCTCGAACCGATCGCCGCGACGAATGCGCCCGCCTTCACACACGTGCCGTCAAAGAGGGGCGTCGCGCTTCGCGTCGCGGTGACGATCACATCGGCGGCCTGAGCGGCTGCATGCGCGTGGCTGCCTTCGATCAGTTTGTCGGGGAAATACGCCTGCATTTCCGCAACCGTCTGCGCGACATGGTCGATTCCGGCGATCAGCACGCGCTCGATGCTGGAATTGTCGGCGAGCGCCCGGATATGGGCTCTGGCCTGCCGGCCGGTGCCGAACACCGCGAGCACGCGTGCATCGGGCCGTGCGAGCGCATCGCTGGCGATACGCGTGACTGCGGCGGTGCGGAATTCGGTCAGTGCATCGCCGTGGAGGATCGACATCAATTGTCCGTCTTCGCTCGAGAAGAGCGGAACGACGAAATCGAACCGGCCGCGATGCGTCGAATAGATCTTCGCGCCGCACACACCCGCGCTCGGCAGGATTGCACCCATCGCACTAATCGATACATGCTCGCCCTTCGTTCTGACGCGCGGCTGAACCGATGCGCGGCCCGCGCCGTGTTCGATCAGCGCAAGGCGCAGTTCGGCAATTGCGTCGCGCATGGTGATCAGACGGCGCACATGGTCGTCGGTAATGAAATGCATGATGTTGTGTCGGGTCAGATGAGAGTTGGTCGTCAGGAACGGCGGTTTCAATAGCGCTCGAACGCGGCCTGCAACGTATTCGTGTCGCAGCCTTGCGTGAGCGCCAATGTGAGAAGCAGTCGGGCTTTCTGCGGAACCTGGTCGTCGACGGTCAGCCAGCCATACTCGTCGTCGGGTTGCGCGCCGTTGCGCAGCACGATGCCATTGCCGGTGCGCGATGCCCGAACCACGTGCACGCCGCGCCGCGCTGCTTCCCGAAGTGTCGTGAGCAGATGGCTGGCGACGTTGCCGTTGCCGGTGCCTACAAAGATCAGCCCGCGCGCATTCGCGGCGATTGACGCGAGCGCAACGGACTCGAGTGCGCCGTATCCGTAGACGATGTCGACTTTGGGCAGGCCGGCAAGCCCGTCGAGCGACCACGGCGTGTCGAGCGTATGCGCGCGCGATGGGCGGCGATAGTAATGCGGCACGCCTTCGATCACATATCCAAGCGCACCATAGGGCGAACGAAACGCTTCGAGCTTGAAGCTGTTGCTCTTCACGACATCGCGCGCAGTGTGTATTTCGCTATTGGCGACGACCAGCGTGCCGATGCCGCTCGACGACGGGTGCGCCGCGACCGCGATTGCATCGTAAAGATTAAGCGCCGCATCGGAACTCATCGCCGACGGTGGGCGCATCGATCCGACTACGACGACCGGTTTTACGCTTTTGAGCGTCAGATGCAGAAAATACGCGGTTTCCTCGATCGTGTCGGTGCCGTGGGTGATCACCACACCGTCCACATCCTGCCGGGCAAGCACATTGGCAACGCGCTTGCCGATTGCGAGCAGATGCTCGTTATTGAAGTTCTCGGAGCCCGTTTGCAGCAACTGCTCCGAGCGCAGATTGGCCAGCGCCAAGGCATGAGGGATGGTATCGAGAACCTCGTCGATGCCAAGCACCGAGCACAGGTAGGCAGACGTGTTGACGGCGGCTTTGGCCCGGCCGGCAATGGTGCCGCCGGTGCCGATTACCAGGATGTTGGGCTTTGCTGTCATGCGGGTTTGATCAGGTAGGGGGAACGCGCTCGCGAAACGCATCGCATCGCGGCATTAATTGGAAAGGGCGAACGTGCGGCGCAGTTCGTGGCCGGTGCTGCTTGCCAGCCAGTCAGCGAGCAGCGCGGCGGAACCCGTCGCGAGCGTGAATCCGAGCGCGCCGTGGCCGACGTTGAGCCACAGGTTGCGGTAACGTGTCGGTCCGACAATCGGTGTGCCGCGTGGGGTAGCCGGGCGTAGGCCGGTCCATTCGCGGGCAGTGACGGACCCGGTCAAATCAGGGAGCAGAGCGGCTGTCTCGGTATGCAGCGTCCCCAGCCGGATGGGATCGGCTTCGAGCGAATAGCCTTCAATGTCGGCAATTCCCGCAACGCGTAATCGATCACCCAGTCGCGCATAAACGACTTTGCGGCTGAAATCCGTGACGCTGAGGCGCGGCGCGACCGTCTCCGGTTGCAGATCGAACGTGAGGCTGTAACCCTTGAGCGGATAGACCGGCACACGGATATGCAGCGCCTTCAGAAGGTGTGCCGCCCCGGCGCCCGACGCGACGACGATATGATCTGTTGCGAGCGGTGCGCCGTTCTGGAGAGCTTCCACGTTGCCGTTCGCGTTGAGTCTCAAAGTGTCTATCGGCGTATTCATCAGCAAGCGAACGCCTCGTTCGCGCAACACGGCCGCGAGGCCTTCGCAGAAGCGCAAACAATCGGCGGTTTCCTCGCTCGGTGTATGAATGCCGCCCTGGAGAAGCGGCTTGACGTGTGAGAGCGCCGGTTCTAGTTCGACGCAGGCGTCAGCGCTCAGCGCCTGCTGTTCACAACCGAGCGCGCGCTGGAATTCGAGCAGACTCAGGGCATTTTGCATGGCGTTCGCGTCACGGTGCACCACGAGCTTGCCCGAGCGAACGAAGTCGAAGTCGAGCGTGGGTTCTGTGCCGATCAGCTCGTGCATGAGCGTTCGACTCAGGAACGAGAGCGACAGCAGACTGCGTGTCGTCAGTTCGCTGCGTTCGCGAGTGCATGCTGAGAGAAATTCGAAGCACCAGCGCCATTGCTCGACGCTCAGCTTGGGCCGCAGACGCACCGGCGAATCGCGCTGCGTCAGCCAGCGCGGCAGCTTCGAGACGACGCCAGGGCCGGCGAGCGGCGCGACATAGCTGTACGACAGTTGGCCGCCGTTGCCGGAACTGGTCTCGCCCGCGACGTCCGCGTGCCGGTCGGCGACCGTCACGTCGTGGCCCGCGCGACTCAGGTAATACGCGCTCGACAAGCCGATGACGCCTGCGCCGACGATCAATATCCGCATGCTGCCGTACTCGCTCTCTGGGGTGATTTGCGTTGGGGCGTGTGCCATGCGATGCATGGTTTGCCCGAAAACTACACTGTACGGTGGCATCGACGCAGAGGAATTGCACCGATCTGCCGAAAAATAGAAGAAACGCGACAGATGCCTGAGGGACGAGACGAAATGCGCCGCGCGCGGCCCGCGAGGGTCAGGCCGCGGCGGCGCTCCGCGACGCGCGTAGCTTGCCCGGCGTCACGCCATAAGCCTCGCGGAACACGCGGATGAAATGTGCCGAGTCGGCGAAGCCGCACTCGTACGCAATGTCAGTAATCTTGCGTGCCGTGTTGACGAGCATCCAGCGCGCGTAGCGCATGCGCATGCGCCGATAGAACTCGTTCGGCGATGTGTCCATCTCCGCCATGAACGCGCGTTCGAGATTGCGCACGCTGGTGCCGATCATCTTCGCGATGACGGCAATGTTCAGCGGTGCTTCGAGGTTCTCTTCCATCAGCAGCACCGCGTGACGCACCGTGGCATCGTCGACGGAAAGGTAGCCGAGCGCCGCGCGCCGCTCGACAAACGAGGAGCCGCCCTGACGGCTCACTGTCATCTGATGAATCACCTTCGACGCGCGATCCGGCCCGCAATGCAGGCTGATCAGGCGCGCGGCCAGTTCGACCACGGAAATCCCGCCCGCACAGGTGATACGGTCACCGTCAATCAGATAGTCGGCGTGCGTGATGACACGCAAGGCCGGAAACATGCGCCGGTAGTCGTCGAGATGGAAGCTGTGCACGCAGGCGACGCGATCTTCGAGCAGGCCCGCACGCGCCAGCACGAAGCTGCCGGTGCACATGCCGACTAGCGGAATGCCCGCGTGGAGGGCCTGTTTCAGATAATCCCAGTAGCGACGGTCGACGTGATCGAGATGCGGCAGCAGGCCGCCTATCACGACCAGATAGTCGAATTGCGCGACGTCTGGAAACGCGGACTGCACCTGCACCGGAATACCGCAGCTCGCCTCGACCGATTCGCCTTGCACGCCGACGATCGTCCACAGGCAGCGCAACTGCCGGCTCTGGTCGCCGCGATCCGCGGCATGGCGCAGCGCATCGCACAGGCCGGCGAGCGACAGCATGGGAAAGCGCGGCCATAAGAGGATGCCAACGCTCAATTCCGCTTCGGAGCGGCTTTCGCGTTTCTGGAGCGTACGCGGTAACGCGTCCAACTGCTCGACCAGTTCGTGAGCCGCCTGCGCATGGGGCTGGGAAACGCTAGTAGGAGGGGCAGCAGTCGGCATGCGCGAACTCGTGGGCGGTTCGTTCTGATTATACGGTGACGGGTTGCGAATCGGTGTGGCTGGCGCTTGCCGCAATTCTTCTATTTTCCGGCAGATCGATTCAATGCCGCGGCATTCTGGCTGCATAAATTTGTAACCGCTAACGAACGACGCCGCGCCCCGAGGTGCGGCACGCTCCAGCGAAGGCAGGCATACCGGCCGCATTGAGACGCGTGCGGCTTGTGCGTCCCGGTCGACAGACGGCGCTGGCCGCTCGTCCCGGCCAACCACAACTACTTTTTCGGGTGAAGCATGAGCAAAAGCACAGCCTTGGGTCGCGGCATGGCGACTGTCGGGATTCTGGGAACGTTGGCGGCCGCTGCAATAGGCGTCGCCCGTGCCGACGAGATGGTGAAGATCGGCGAAGCCGCGCCCGTGACCGGACCGGCTTCGTACCTGGGCAAGGACACCGAAAACGGCGCGCGCCTCGCGATCGAGGAAATCAACCAGAGCGGCCTCGTGATCGGCGGACGCAAGGTGACGCTGGTGTTCGACGCACAGGACGATGCCGGCGACCCGCGTCAGGCGACCCAGATTGCCCAGAAACTGGCGGACGACAAGGTTGTCGCGGTGGTCGGGCACATGCAGTCGGGCTCGACCATTCCCGCTTCAAAGATCTACAACGATGCGGGTATCGTGCAGGTGTCGCCATCCGCGACGAATCCGGCGTACACCCTGCAGGGATTCAAGACTGCGTATCGTGTCGTCGCGACGGACGCTCAGCAAGGTCCGACGCTTGCCGACTACGCGGCAAAAACGCTGAAGGTGAAAACGGTTGCGATCGTCGATGACTCGACCGCCTACGGTCAGGGACTTGCCGTCGAATTCGAGAAGCAGGCGAAGGCGGACGGCATCACGGTGTTGTCACATGACGCGAGCACCGACAAGGCGGTCGATTTCCGCGCGATTCTCACCAAAATCAAAGGCGAAAAGCCCGACGCGATCATGTACGGTGGACTTGACGGCACGGGCGGCCCGTTCGCGAAGCAGGCGAAGCAACTCGGCATGACGGTGAAAGTACTGGCCGGTGACGGTTTATGTGCCGACGATCTGGCCAAACTTGCCGGCGACGCATCCGATAACGTGATCTGCTCGATTGCCGGTGCGCCGCTGCTGAAAATGGCCGAAGGACCAGCTTTTGTCGAACGTTACAAGAAGCGTTTTGGCTATGCACCGGTCTTGAACTCACCGTTCGCATACGACGCGGTGGGCGTTATCGTCGCTGCGATGAAGCGCGCGCAATCGACCGACTCCGCGAAGATTCTCGCCGCGATGCCGGCCACCGACTACCACGGTGTGCTCGGTGAAACGCAGTTCGATTCGAAAGGTGATCTGCGGCACGGCGTAATTTCGCTGTACAAATATGTCGGAGGTAGACAGACGTTACTGGGCGTCGTGGAGAAGTAATCGCGTTTTAGCAGTCTTTTGGTTCCTTGTAAACCCCGCTTCCAGACTTGTCGTTCCTGCAGCGGCACAGGTGCTCGTTCATGTGCCGCTTTCTTACGACACCACGATTTCGGTTCACGCTTTGCAGGTACTCTGCGACGCTGTAATACGCGTTCCCATCTGACCTTCACTGGAACGAAGGTTGACCTCAAATGGACTCCGCAACCGCGCAGGCGCTCGCGGGCGGCAAGCGGCAAATGTTGGCTATGGCTAGAGTGCTTTCCTCAAGGTACCAAACTGGCTAGACGGAGGAACTGAGTCCTGCAGTCGAACAACGACAGGCCGATATCAACGCTAAAACGGACACCCGCAATCTGGCCTGAAGGGCTGGTCAGGGTCGCTATGTAAACCTCTGCATAGGGCAGAGATTTTTTTGGTTGGCGATCGCGGCTACTGACGCGTGTACAGGCTGGTCGGGGCCAGTCCGCGATCGGTAATCAAAAAAATGTTTGTGCTAAACCGCTCCGCAGGCGCTGGCGTTTATGGGCGTTGAATGATCGTCGCGGTGATTTGTGATGCCCGGCGCACGGTTGGCGCACGCCGGAGCCGGGCGGTTGGCGGGGCCCGTCGCGCAAAGACAGCGGAAATGCGGACATCAATGGGCAGGGAATGCGGAGTTTCGCGGCATTGTGATGGTGCGACGACGCTAAAGCACGAGTGGGTTCGCGTTGGCCGCATGGGGGAAGACCAACGTACGCGCGGCTGTGCTGATGCCGGTCAGTGCACATGGCTCGGGTCAGGCGGAGCCCGCGGCAGGATGCCAGGCACACCGCCTTCGATACGGACCATGTGGCCCTTGCCGCACACGGGGCAATCGCGCAGTGACCTGCCGGTGAGCCGTTGGTAACGGTCACGGTAGTCTTCCGCGATGGCGGGTAACGCAGCGGCGGGAGGCTCGATGCCGAGCAGCCGCCGGCAGGTCGCCAGTCGCGCTGCCCGATGACAATTGGCGAGCCACCCGTAGCTGCGGATACGCTTGAAGCCGTCGGGCAGCACGTGCAGCACGAAGCGGCGGATGAACTCGTCGGCCGTCAGGGTCATGGTCCTGTGGCGGGCTTCGTGACGGTAGTCCTTCCACCGGAACAACACCGAATCGCCATCAAAGCGCAGCAACCGGTTGTTCGAGATGGCGACGCGATGCGTGTAGCGGCCCAGGTAATCGAGCACCTGTGCAGCGCCGCCAAACGGTGGTTTCGCGTAGACGACCCACTCCGCGTGAGCAGCGGGCGCGAGCCAGGCGGCGAACGCTCGCGGGTCACGCAACGGCTCGAGCTGGCCATGGAAGCGCAGCGCGCCGGCGTCGAACGCGCGGCGCAGCTGGGCGAGAAAGAGCCGCCGGAAGAGCCGCGAGAGCACCCGCACGGGCAGGAAGAAGCCGGGCCGGCAGGCGAGCCAGCGCTCGCCTGCCGGGGCGATGCCCCCGCCGGGTACGACGCAATGCACGTGCGGATGGTGCAGCAGGTTCTGCCCCCACGTGTGCAGGACCGTGATGAAGCCGATCTCCGCGCCCAGGTGTTTCGGATCGGCGGCGATCGTGCGCAGCGTCTCGGCGCTGGTGCGAAACAGCAGATCGTAGAGCGTCTTCTTGTTCTGGTACGCGAGCGCGGCGACGGGCTCGGGGAGTGTGAAGACGACGTGGAAGTATTCGACCGCGGGAAGCAGCTCGGCGCGCCGGCGTTCGAGCCATTGCGCGCGGGCGAGCGACTGGCACTTCGGACAGCAGCGATGGCGACACGAGTCGTAGGCAATGCGCTGATGGCCGCAGGCATCGCACTGCTCGACATGACCGCCGAGCGCGGCGGTACGGCACAGCTCGATGGCGCTCATCGCGCGCCGCTGGGCACGACTGAGGGCGTCGGCATGGGTCTGCCGGTACTGTGGGCCGCAGCGGCGGAAGATGTCCGCCACCTCGAGCGCCGGTCGCATCGCCGGCTTCAGAAGTACTCGGGCGCAGGCGGCTGGGAGGGAGTGGGTGCGGGATGCGGCAGCAGGTCGAAGGGACTGGTGGTGGCGCACACGGTGCTCGTCGCCAGCTTGAGGTACCGTGCCGTGGTCGCCATGCTGCGATGTCCCATGAGCAACTGGATCCGGCGCACGTCGGCACCGGTTTCCAGCAGATGAGTGGCGAACGCGTGCCTCAAGGAATGTGGTGTAACGGGTTTCGTGATGCCGCTGCGCTCACGTGCAAGCTGGCATGCGTCGCCCACGGCATGGCGGCTGATGGGCCGCCCCGGAATGCTGCCTGGAAAGAGCCATTCCCTCGGGTGGGCGTCCTGCCAGTACAGTCGCAGGACCTCGAGCAGACGCGGCGAGAGCATTACGTAGCGATCCTTACGGCCTTTACCCTGGCGGACACGGATCGTCATCCGCTGGCTGTCGATATCGGTGACCTTCAGATGCACGACTTCGGAGACACGCAGGCCGGCCGCATAGGCCGTCATCAGGATGGCGCGCTGCTTCAGGCTGGAAATCGACTCGAAGAAACGCATGACTTCCTCGAAGCTCAGGATGACGGGCAGCTTCACGGGCCGTTTGGGCAACGGGAAATCCTCGTCACTCCAGTCCCGCCTGAGCGTGATGCGGTACAGGAAGCGCAGCGAGCCTACGGCGAGTTGGACACTGGCTGGCGCGAGCTTGCGTTCGTTGGTCAGGTGGATAATCCAGGCACGGATCTCTTCTGGACCGAGCACCTCGGGTGAGCGGCGGAAGTGCCGGGCGAAACTGGCAACCTGCAGGAGATAGGTCTTCTGCGTGTTGACAGCAAGGTTGCGGATCTGCATGTCGTGCAGCATGCGTTGGCGGAGCAGTGTCATGACGAACCTCCAGGAGACAGGGGACGGCATGCCCGGTCGGGCACCTCCATGCTGCTCCTGGCCGCCTGCTCGTCCCTTCCTCGTGCCCCGGCATCCGATAACCGTCCTGACCGAACGCCAGGCACTGACCTCCGCTTCCCTCCCACTACCGCGTCAGCGGTTTAGTACAGCGACCACTATGCTCAGGTCACAACTATGCGCAGATGGTTATAGCGAACGCGGCCAGCCCCTTAAGGGGTGCGGTACGGGCTGGCGGAGCCTACGCATAGTTACAGCGTCTGCAGGAATCGAAGCAACGAGTCCGGCGCCTGATACCGGCGAATCCTGGCATCGGGCGCCTCTAGCCGACCGAGCGCTTTCTCCTTCATCGCGAGGTCAGCTTCGACGTAGCGATGGCTTGTCATCGGGCTCTCGTGAGCGAGCCACCAGGCGATCACGTTGAATGGAACGCCCGCCTGCAACAGGTGCATCGTAGTCGTATGGAGCGGTACCCGTTCTGTTGACGCCATGAACTGGCTTTCGAGAGTTATCCACGGCCGGTCGGCGAAACCGTCTATGCCAGTGCGGTGGGGGCGGCGAACGATGCCCATGGTGATCTCCAGAAGTGGGACCATCACTGCATCCACAGACGAGAACTATGTCCAGATCCTTGCTCGCCCGCCTTGCCAGAGCTGTGCCATGCTTGGGTCGGCGCCGTCAGCGACTGACCATCTGCGCATAGTTGCGACCTGAGCATAGGGGTCGACCAGCGACAGTCGCGGACGTCAGCGTCCCGTCGGGTAGGGGGCCGCCGCCCGGATTTTTTCACTAACCGTGTCAGCAGTTTTTCACTTACCTGGCACAGTTTTCACTTTATGTGTCACCCGACATCTCCGGCGATGACTTTCCGGGCCGGAAGGTCGATAAGTATCCGGTGCGATAAGTACGGCTCTCTCGCCCACAGGGACTCCCACCGACCGACGGCGTAGCGACGAAGCGGCACACTCATCGCAGCATTTCCGCAACGCGGGCGGTGACAGGCTTGCCGCTCTCGCGATCGACGTAGAACGCAACCGAACCTCCGACGACGTCGAGCGAGCGGATATGGATTGCCTGATCGGCGGTGGGCGGCGGCCGCCTCTCTGAATCGCCGGGCCGCGCCACATCGAGCGCGTTGAAGGTGATCGGGTACTCGGTCATCTGCGCGTCCGCTTGAACGACCAGCCTTACGCAGTCATGGCGCACGCCGACCAGTTCTGCCTCAATGATTCGGTTCAGAACGACGTCGAGCGCGGTGTCGATCTCCGTGGATTGTGGTTGCGTCGGCTCGTCGGCTACGAGATGAACGATCGCTCGAACCAGCCTGGAATTTTTCATGAGCACGATGCGGTATCGGGTGACGCGTGGTTCCCGATTCTGCGCCGGGTAGATGATGTCCTTGAACGTGCTTTTATAGATCATGACTGTAGCCCGGAGATATGGCCGTACCCCGTGTACGGTTCACACACCAGGCTACGCGGCGGTGGCCAAAGTCAAGGGAGCACCCGGCACCCATGAGACTTATGCGGCGTTTCCGGCTTCATCCTCTCCTTGCTGCTCGTCCATCTCACCTGCGTTAAAAATAGTCTCGCGCAGCCGGGTAGCCGTCCTATGGCTGGACAGGCCCATCAGGCTGCTCACCTGTTCGTTGGTCTTGCCTTTCAGAAGGTGCCTGCGACCATACGTGTTGCGCAACAACCGCGGACTTTCGTCGGCAGCCGCAGCGCCGGCAGCGCGTAGCGCACTCCGCACGCACTGCCCGAGCGTTGCGGGCTTCATTGGCTTGCCGCCTGCCGTCGCCATAAAAAGCAGACCGTCCGCCGGGGATAGCGCAGCGCGCGCCTTTGCGTACTCACTCACAATCTCAAGCGCGAACGCGTCGAGGGGCACGCGGCGCGCGATTCGCGGCCCGCGCTTTCTGACGAACACGCTGACCCGTGCCCCTCGCGCGTCGAGATCGTCCACTGTCAGCGCGCTGAGTTCGGCCGCCGTGATACCGGCCCCGAGCAGCAGCGCCACGATCGCCCGGTTACGCAGTTCCTTGAACGACTCGAAGGTCGCTGCGCGGCAGACGTCCTGAAGACGGGCATCTTCGTCCGGCCACAGAAAGACCGGCATCGGCTCATCGTCTGGCCAATGCTCTCGCGGCAGGAGGCTTGCAGCAGGGTTGTCGGTGCGCAGACCCAGCAGGGATAGATGGCGTGAGAGCCGGTCCATCAGTTTCAGATAACGAAGGCGTGTCGACGTACCCGGCTCGCAGTCGCGGTCGAGGTCAGCAAAGAAGCCGTCGATGTGGTCAGTGCCAAAGTCCACCAGGGAAATGCCACGGCCGCCGAGATAGCGATGGAAGCGGGCAAACATCGAGCGATGCTGAACGATGGAGCGCTCGGCAAACGCGCGCCTATCCGCACCGGTTGCCTCGGCGCGCTGCCATTCGGCATAAGCCGTTTCAGGGTCCGACAGCCAGAGTTCGGAATCCATAAATGTATATACTGAAATTGCGCCTTCTCCCATGATAGCGAAGCTCCCGCTTCGCTAAAACCCCGCCGTCAAGGAGTAGGGGCAGTCCGAAGGCTAAGAGAAGGGCGGGCGGTCGGTTCATCAGTAGGGCGGTCGGTAAAAGACAATCTGTCTGGCTATCGTACCTATCACCGACCAATGTCAAGGCGCCGTCTCGCGGCTGGACTCAAATGAAATGAGACGCCTCTCGGCCAATAGCGTTTGTCAGTAATGCACGTCCAACGCAGTCGTTGGTTGAGAGATTTCTCACGCCGGCAACCCTAGTCATCAAAATGGCATACTTGAGTTGATATGCGGACCTAAGAACCCGTGTGGCCACAGTTATGCCCCTGGAAGCTACCCATGCTTGAACCACTGCCCAATCTCACCGATGGTCAACTCCAACGCCTAATCTATTCGACCTGGGACTTTCAGCAGGCTCTTTCGGCCCTAACGTTCCTCATGGAAGAGTGCGATTTTGAGGCCAGATACAATCGTGTGGAGCTTCGCAAATTCCGCTGCTACGAGGCTAGTCTCATCATCTCCTTTGCAAGACCATTTGAACCCTCGAGGGGGCAGACCACCATTGGCCTAAAAGCAATCGGATTACAGCTCAATCCGGAAGAGACAAGTCTGAAGGAGGCGATGCTCAGCCTTCGCCGAAAGGTCATTGCGCATTCGGATGAGCAACTTATGCACTTCAGGGCTTCAACGCATCAACTACTTGAAGATTCGCCCATTTCCTTGCCCCGGCTTCAGTTCACTGAATCCCTCTACATTGAGGCGGCGCAATGCAGACCGCTGGAAACGCTCCTCCACAAGCTCATAGCCGGAATCGGCAAAGCCCTCTTTGCCTTGGCACAAGCCGAACCAGAGCGCCTTAACCTGTACAAGCAGCCCAATGTCGCAAATGCAGAGGTCCAACCAGTCGTTCGAGCCGACTCGCGTCGATAGGATGCCGCTCGCGTCTGTGCTTCACCATTCCTGAAAAGTCTGCCTTGTCAAACTGCTCACCTCCGCTTCACGCCCTGAGGCGGTCAGTGAAGGTTTTTCCGAGGGCCGCGGGGTGGCGGCAACACCTCAACGACGGGCAAGCTTCAATAGTGCGTCTTCGTTCAGTTCGCTGCGCCCTCCTTCTTCTCCCGCCCGCGCACGAAGCGCGAATCTGGGCGCCACCTGAGCACCGCGTCTCGAGCGCATTCGCCAGCCGTCTGGTGATCAGCGACGCACGAAGTCGGTCGGTGTCAGTTCAAGCGTGGTGGTCGGATGGGCGAGCAGCTTCCGTTCCGCGATGGCCCGGATGCGGCTGTAACCGTCACGAAATGTCTTCAGGATCCGTGCGTCGCTGGCCTGCGGTTCAAGCCAGAAGCAGGCTTCCAGCGCCCGGATGGTGATTACGCATCCAACCGTGCTCTGATGGGGGAGGCCGAAGGCCACTCCGCGGCGATTCGCGAGCACTTGCGGTTCAAGGTCGAGGAGTTCCATAGGCGGTCAGGGACGACGCTTCAAGGAGCGTTAAGAGCATTTTTGCACAGGCGATGCAATCTGAATATGGGACGGCTGTCCTGTACTGCGCCGGGGCGCTGACATCCGCAATACGAAAAGTAACCGGCCTCACCAGCCGATGCGGTGTTTTTCATCGGTCTCATCATGCCGGCGATCATCGTCAGCATGAAGATACACGCTGGTGGTGCTCAGCGACGCATGTCCCAGGTTGTCGCGCACGAGGCGCAGATCGACCTTCTGGTCGGCCATGTGTGAACCGGCAGTGTGGCGCAGCCAGTGCGCAGACGCCGCCTGAAGCAGATCCGCGCGGGAGACAAATTCTTCGCCGCGTTCGCGCAGCCGGGCGGCGGCGCCTGCAAACACGTTTTTCACGATCGCGTGCAGCGCGGCCCGTGTGAGCGGCGCGGGTGATCGGCCGTCAGCGCGTTCGCGGGCGCGCTTCGTCCTGGCTTCTGAAGTCCGCCCAATAGGAAGCACGAGCGGCGTAGCCTCGCCGGGTGAGGGCAGGGCCGTCATCCCGAACGATTGCCGGTAGCGCGTGAGTTCGGTCATCAGTTCGCGCGTCGCCGGTACCAGCCTCTCCCTGTCGCCCTTGCCGTGGACGGTCAGCCACCAGCGCATCATGCCATCCGCATCGCGCCGCACGAAGAACTGGCCCATCGTGTTGCCACCGACCTCGGCGATGCGCAGGCCGCCCAGATACAGCAGCGTAAAGAGCCAGCGCACGCGGTGATGGTGCGCGCGGGCGCGCGCGGTGTCCTGTGGCATCGACGCGATGGTGTCCTTCACCTCCTGCCACAGCCCGGGGTCGAGATAGCGGGTAATGCGCGGCGCAGTCTGGCGCGCCCGCTGGCGTGAGAGCGCGAGCGGGTTGCCGGCCAGATACCCGGCCTGCACCAGCCATGAAAACAGCACGTTCAGAATGACCATCGCCTGCCGGGTGCTGGCAGGGGACAGTGGGCCGTAGAAAGGCCGCCAGCGCGCGTCGCCGCGCGGATGCTTGCGCCCCCTGCCCGAGACCCATGTTGCGGCGGGCTGCGGGTCTGCGAGAAAGCGCTGATAGCGGACAAGGTCCTCGTGGGTGAGTGACGACAGCGGTTTGCCTGGCTGCACGAGCGACCAGAGCAGCAGCCGCTCGGCTTCCTTGCGGTAGCTGTCGAAGGTCGCCGGCTTGTCGGCAAAGCGCGCGAGCCATGCCTGTATTGCCTCCAGGTCATTTGCCGCGGCAATCTGCGCATGGCCGCCGATCGCGCGGTTCGATCCCGTGCGACCGTCAAGCGCCGCAGGGATAGCGAGCGTTTCGAGCGGAGCGGGTTGCAGCGCAACGCCGCTGCGGGCGGCCGGATTCGACATGAAGGTGAGCTTTTCCGGGAAGCGCGTCGAGGCGCGCAATGGCAGGCGGCCCTGCGTGGCAATTTTCAACATTATAGCCGTAATGTCAAAATATGGCCATTGATGCGTCAGATATGGGGCGGTTTACGTTGTATTATTTATCAGATTCCACCTCAGCATGCTTCCATGGCCGACGCCCTCCCTGACGAAACCCGTCTCGCCGCTGAAATCGACCGCCTGAAGGCCGCATTCCCGAAGACCCGCGAGCTGTACCGCGAGGTCTGCGCGCTACTGTTCTTCCGCTTCGGGATCACGCCGACCGCGAACCGCCTCTACCAGCTGGTCAAGCGCGGCAGCATGAGCACGCCGACCCAGGTGCTCGGTGAATTCTGGGCCGAACTGCGCGAAAAGAGCCGGGTCCGCATCGACCACCCGGACCTGCCCGCCGATCTGGGGCCGGCTGCCGGCGAACTGGTCGCGGCGCTGTGGACCCGCGCAACCGCCTCTGCCGAAGCCGCGCTCGACGCGCTGCGCGCCGAGGTCGAGGCGCAACGCGTTGAGGCGCAACGCTCGGTCGTTGCTGCCCGCGACGAACTGGGTCGCGTCGAGACCGCGCTCGAACAGCGCACGGCGGCGCTCCTTGCCGCGCAGGTCGCGGTGCGCGAACTGGAAAAGGCGCAGGCCGAGGGCCACGCGGCGCGGCAGGCGTGCGAGGCCGAGGTCGTCCGGCTCAAGGCCGAGGCGCTCGCGCGCGACCGTGAACTGGACAAGGTGCGCGAAGTTTTCTCGCGGGATCTCGAGAAGCTGTGCGAGAGCGCGGAACGCGCCGAAGCGCGCCTGCGGGCGTCGGAAAAGCGCGCGCTGCTGGAGATCGACCGCGAGCGGGGTGCGGCCGCGAAGCTGCAGAACGACCTCGATGCCGCGGTGAAGCGGGCCGACAGTCGGGGGGCGGACCATCACCGGGCGGTCGAGGCGCTGCAGGCGCAGCTCGGGGACGTGCGTCACCAGGCCGGCGTGCTGCAGGGACGGCTCGATGCCGTGCTGGCCGCGAATGTCACGCTGCAGCAACAGCTGGCGGCACTGCGGCAGGCGGATACACGCGACGCCCGCCCAGCCCGCGCGAAGTCCGCCTCCACCGCGGCGCGGCCGGTGGCGACACGCCCTTCACGCGCGCCGCGTGTCACGCCCGCGCCAGCCAGCCAGACCGTAGTGCACCGCAAGCGGGGAAAGAGGGATGGAAAATAGAACCCGCCCGCGCAGGAGACGGAAGGCCCCGGTCTGTCCGCCGATCGGCGCGCTGATGCGCTATGGCGAGCGGACCGTGCGCGTGATCGCCGAAGCGAGCGGCCAGCGCGTGATCATCGGGTCGGTGCACGAAGACGGCCGCACCTTCCGTAGCATGGTGAAATGGGCTAGCCTCACCGCTCTTCACGATCAGCTCTTCTGAACGGGATGACCCGGACCATGCAGCAGCTCGACATCTTCGCCGACAACCGTGACGTGATGTTGCGCAACGACGTGCTGGCGCCGTTGCAGCGGCGCGATGTGGCGGCCGCGCGAACGGCACTGGCGCAGCTCGCCGGCGAATATCCGGACGATGGCGCGCTTCCAGCGATGAGGGTGCTGGTTCGTGAGCTGGAACGCGGATCCCCACGCCCTTTTCTGATCACGAGACGCTGGCCAGCGCACGCCGGCATCTCGAGGACGAGGTCGTACCTGCCGCCCGGCGGGTGCTGCCCGCGCAGAATGTCCAGTCGTGGCTCACGCCGTGCTGGCGAGCGCTTGCTCAGCGGGCCGAATCGCTACCGTTTCGTACCGCCGACGCAGACAGTCACGCCGTGCCGCTGTGGCTTCTGGCGGGCGACGGGGCGGCTGCGATTGAAGCAGTCGAAGCCATTGAGTCCTGGTCGCGCATCCCGGCACCGCTCGCGTGGATGACCGAGGCACGCTACCGGGCGGCCGGCCTGGATGCGGCGTGGCCGCTGCTCGCGCAGCTGGCGTGGCTGGCGCCCGCGAGGTTCGTGGCGTTGTTGCCCGCCTTGGGTGATGCTTCGCTGGACGCGCTGCGCCGGCGCTTCGATGCCGAATTCCCCGGCACCGGCGAGATCGACGATTACGCGTGGTTGCCGGCCTGGCTGCTGGTGGTGAAGCCGGCGCTCGCAGGCCGGCTGGGTGACGCCCGGACGCAACGTGAGGTTGCGGCATCGCGCGCGACGGCCCTGCTCGGCGAGATCCTGCGCCGGGAGCACGAAGGCGACCAGCATGAACTCATCGGGCTGCGCCAGGAGCCCAGCCGGCTGCATGCGGGCCTGTTCGACACCTACATGGCGACACGGAAAGTGCAGCACCGGTGATCGGTGAGCGCGGCCGCGAATGGTCACATCGGGCAGTCGTTCTGCAATCATTCGCGAGATGCGACCGGGGGCGGACGGTTCGCCCGGGCAAGGAGACGGCCGCGAGGCCGAACAGGTATCCGTAATTGTCTCCGCACTGCGGAGACAATCCGGACGCTCGCCGGCGCACGCCCCGGTGACGGGTTTGAAGACAGATTGGGCCGTCCGCGGGCAGTTTTAACGCGGCGGTAGCCTAATGGCCGGGTCTCACGACGCGTTTTTCGCGAAAGCATCTTCACGGATTGGCGTGCGGGCACCCTTGAGAGGGATGGGGCGTTTGCGCATCGACATAGCGTCGGCAACTCTTCCTGCTCCGCCGACGCCGTAATCAGACCGGCCGCGGATTATCATTTCCCCGTCGACGCGGTGCGAGTCCTGCGTGTCGATTGCGCGAAGGCGGGCCAATCGGGTAGGGTGACGACATCTTCACAGCCAGAACAGGGACGAAACCATGAACAAGCAGGAACTGGTGGATGCAATCGCCGCGAAGACCGGCGACAGCAAGGCCGCCACGGGCGAGGCGATCGACGCGGTGATCGCGGCCATCACCGGCGAACTGACGAAGGGAAAGACGGTGCAGCTGATCGGTTTTGGTTCGTTTTCAACCGGCGCGCGTGCGGCGCGGGTCGGCCGCAACCCGGCGACCGGTGCCGAGATCCAGATCGCTGCAGCCAGGACGGTCAAGTTCACGGCGGGCAAGGCTTTCAAGGATGCTGTTAACGGCGCGTGAGGCCGGGCACATCCGGTCGGCTGGGTTCGCTTGCCGCCGGCATTCTTCCCGGGCAGGCATTGCGGCAAGAGGTCGGGCAGCTGTTCCGGATGACCGCCCTGGTTTGCCCTCGCTGATGGAGCCGGATGGGCAACGGCCTGCATTGGGACGAGGCGCCCCCAACCTGACCGACCGATTAACCGATTAAATATAACGCTGCGACTACGACTATCAGGACCAGGTCGCAAAAAAACGGCCCGCGTGCCGCAGACCTGGTTCTGGCGGGGCACAGACGGGCGGCCAGCCCTGCCGCCAGCCCCGCCTTGCCCCGTTTGTGGTCGCGTGCTTTGAACACGGACCACATCTACGGTCACGGCGCCGGCGACGATAAACTTTTCGCCCGCGGCACCGTCACGGAGTTCGGCGACCGCCGGGCGCTGCGCAACGCCAGGATCTGCCGGATGGTGGCCAGCGACTGTTCGGCCGTCACACTCGCCACCTGCCCGCGCGGCGCGGTGAACCGCGGCGCCGTCACGCCGAGCATCCGGCACAGTGTGGACAGGTACGGCTTCGTTGGGCCCGCGCACCGCTGCACCGTCGCCGCGATCGCCGCGTCACCCACGTGCGCTCGCAGCCACGCCAGCGTATGACGGTCCCGCTCATTCTGTACACGCACCAGGTGTTCCATGACGCCTGCGGAGACTGTATATGCGAACATATTGTATATATATACAGCTACCGGGGAATTTTCAAGAAGGCCGCGCCGGCGGAGCCGACCCACCACGAGTCCCGGCAGCGTTGCGACGTATGAGAAATATGAGAAAAATGAGAAAATATGGTGTATGCTGGACTTATTGATCGAGTAAAGAGGCTCGGATGTTGAACTGGGACGATGAAATCACTGCGGTAACCCCATCAGAGGCGCGAGCCTATCGCAAGATCGGCGGGCGCGCCCGCGCGGGAGACTCAACCGCGCATGCGGTCGTCAACAAGGTTGTTATCCTGGTCGGGAATCTATCGCGCACATGTCTTTCCCGATATGTCCATGACGTACTCGAATTTGAGTACTTCGAGCCTGGTGACGCTGATTGGCAGACTGCCTGGAGCCGCAACGCCTCCATTTTGCGCGCTGCTATCCTGCGTCGATGGCTCGGTGAGATTCGAGGGCGGGCACTTGCCGCGCTGAGGTCCGCGATGTTGTTTGCCAAGCCGCAAACCGGTAGCGAGAAAGCAATTGCGAAGCGGATCAGTCTGTTGGGCGCGCCCCCGCAATTTGCCTGAAGGAGGCTTTCATGACACAGGTAACGAAGGAACGAAACGACGCGTCTGCCCTCACGATCCGGGCTGCACTGACCGGCAATTATGCGGGCGATGCGCGCCAACTGGTCCGGGATGTCGCCGAGTCGTTTGCGTCCGATATCGAAGGGACGTTGCGAGTGCGAGTCCCGGAGCTGGCAGACAGCTCGATCAGGCAGTTGCTGCGACATGTCCTGGAAGAGCGCTTCGCAACGATCCTGGCGTCCGGTGATGCCGGCGGGTCCGAAGTCCGGTCCTCCCCGTTGCCTGTTGTCAACCTGAAGCCTTCGGAGGTGATCGGGCAGCGCAAGGTGCGCATGTCGCTCGCGAGCCTGTACCGCTATGTCGAAGCGAACAGGTTCTATTGCGTCGTGCCGTCAGGCCAGACGAACGGTCGTGAATTTCCCGCGTGGCAATTCAACGGACCGGTTCCTGAACTGTTGCCGCCTGTGCTGCTCGCCCTTCGGGGGGCGTTGAGAACTGAGGTCCATGCTTTCCTGGTCACGGCGCAGGACGCGCTGAACGAACTGGCGCCAGCAGAGGTATTGGCCGGCGCTCCGTTCGAGACACGCGCGTCCCTGCATGCGAGTCAGCAAAGGTTCCTGCAACTGCCCTCGAACGAGCGGCAGCGCAAGGTCCTTGCGTTGATCAACGGACCGGGAACAGCCATGGCCGCATGAACGGCTATCCAATGAGCGATAACAGAAACCCAACCGTTGAACCCCCGCCATACCTGCGCGCGTACCTCCCGTCGCCCGGGCAATTGAAGGAGTGTCTCACCAACGAGCCTTTCGCGGTCGGCGGTGAGGCGCAGCTCTACCGCGCTGCGTATGTTCCCGGGAGCGTCCTGCCGATGAGCGTGGCGCAAGCGTATCGCTTCGGGCCGCCGGAAGAACTGTATGCGGGCGGCATCGAACTGCCGTTCTGGTGGCTATACGCGGCGCACGTTGCGGAAACGGCGATCTGGGAGGCGCGCTTCTGCAGGAATGACGTGACACGCCCAGGAACGTTCTACCTGGATGCGTTTGCGGTACAGCACGGCATCATCGCCGAACTGCGCTTTGCGCGGCCGCTCCGGTTCTGGAATCTCAATGGCTCCGTTGCCAGCCGTCTCGGCATCTACGACAACCTTTCCAGCCCCGACTACGACTGGTGTCAGTGGTTTGGGTATTACATGGATGTCGCGATGCAGTCTATCGACGGCGCGATGCGGCCGGATGGTTTTATGTACCCGTCGCGGCGCCACCGGGGCCACACTGCGGTCGCAATTTCCTCGCGCGTCCTGCCGGAATTGAGGGACGGGGTGGCACGATCCGACACGCCGTTCTCCCAACACCCGGATTTTGCGCGACTGCTCGACGACCGGCTTCGGGTGGCGCCGCCGGCGGCTGACGGGTCTGCATATTAGTGGTGTGGCACCAGCTGACACCTGCAACCTCCTGACTGGAGATCGTGATCTTCAGACTATACGGTGCGGAGCTGACCGGCGACGACTCTTGGTGCGAGCCCATCGATGCGGTTCATCGCATGGTCGGCGATGCGGGCGAGCACCTAGCGCAGATTCGCCTCAGGATCGATGTCGTTGAGTTTTGCGTTGCCAACGAGGCTGTAGGTTGCGGCGGCACGGTCCCCGCCCGAGTCTGCGCCAGCGAACAGATAGTTGCTGTTGGTGTTCGCAAAGACTGCCTGCGATGTTCGGTCGGAGCCAACTGATTCAGACGAGTTTTATGCGTGCAAGGGTCACGCCTGGTGTTGATGTTCGTTAGTTATGGGCGTGGACAAAAAATGGGGGAGGGGCGTTCACCGTCGAGCGAACGGTGAGCTGTTCCGGGAAGTGGCCGGGTATGTCAATCGACCGGCTGGCCGGTGCCCATATATTTCTGCGACAAACGGGAAGAATGTCGGTCTGGCGTTAGGCTCCATTACGAACAACAGCGCGCAAGATGTTCACTGTGCCGTAGACGCGGACCAGGTAAGGAAGGCCGCGCACCCGGCGGAGAGTGACGAGATGAACCCGGTTTGGTTTGGCGTTGTACAGCAATTCGACTGGCAGAACACGCTAAGGGTCGTCCTTCCTTCGAGTGTGATCTCTCGCTGGAAAAATACGCCCGCACCTGCCGTGCCATGATGCATAAGGCGGATTGGGCATCGGACGAAGCGATTCGCACGAATAGCAGTCAGCCGGTGCATGGGGTTCATGTGCCCGATTTCACGTATCCCACGGTCGAATGGAAATGGCTACCTCACAAAATCACATGCTTTCTGCGTGACTTCCCGACGACAGTCCACTACGCGCGCGAGTATGTCAGCTCGACGCGGGACTACGCGCTGGCACCGGACATCTGTCACGACGTGGAATTCGAGTGCGCCAAACTGGCAAAACGGGCGCTCACACTGGCGCGCTTGACACGAAGGAAGCATGGCGCAGCACAGTGGAATTCTGATATGGCAGACGGTGATCTTGAACGGGAGCTCGATGAACGCATTGCCGCGAGCGAAAGCCGTCGAAAAGTGATGCTCGAGCGGGCGAAGCCGCGGAATGCTCACATGAGCGCAGACCCGATGCCGACCGGACAAGCGTGAGGCGGTGTGCGTTCTGGAAACTTCGCGTGCGTTGCCATCGCTGGCAATCAGGCCGTTCAGGTCAACACAGCGGATCGCGTCGTTTGACAGGGATCGTCGCCAGTGACCAAAGAGGAACGGAGACAGGGAATCCCCGCCACCTCCAGCGCAACAACGCGACGTTCCCGACGATGGTCGCGCCGCCATTAAGCGTCGATAGATATGGAGTACATATTAATGCTGTTGTGTGACTGCGGCGCGGTGCAAGAATGACTGATCGGTATCGGCGCGGCCGCGTCAGCAGTTCTCTGGCGTAGATCGCATCGCCCAGGTTATGCCACGAAATGCTGCTATTGAGAGAAGCAGCGCCGGTCTGCGGCGCACCGATGCAATCAGGAGCCGAGGTTGAGAAGGAAGTCAGGGAACAGCTCGCACGTCATCGCGGTCCGCGTCGAGCCGGCGATCGAACAGCGCTTGAGACTGCTGGCGGAAGTCACCGGGCGCAGCCAGTCGTTTTTTCTCCAGCAGTTGATCGAGAAGGGCATCGACGCGATGGAAGACGCGTGGCTGCCGCCGGAAGTGGTTGCCCAGGTCCGCAGCGGGGCGCTGCCGACGCAGCAGCGTGGCATGACCCTGGATCTGTTCGGGGATTCCATTTACGAGCAGTGAGCACGGTCGCACAGCGTATCCGTCAGGGACGGGCGGCGAGAGGGTGCAACTCGCCGACGTCGCTCAGATCCAACCGACTCACGATTGCTTGAGCGGTGTCGCGAACATCTGGTGAAGGCCGCAGCGCGGCACGGACTGAAGCTCAGGCCACCCATTGCCAGACCACCTCTTCGTCGGACAGGTCGAACGCGTGCTGCAGATACAGCAGCCCGGCAATCAGGCGCGGCGACGTTGCCGGTCGCGCCTTGTGCGACACGAAGCTCTCGCTCATCGCTGCGTCCAGCCGCTTCCAGTCGATCAGATCAGTCAGGCGCACCAGCGGATGCTTAAGGTTGATCTGCTCTCGCAGTGGTTGTCGGAAGAAATCTTGTTCCGTCACAGGCGTCTTCGGACCCATCTGCACCTCGTCAGGATTTGCAGGATTCACGCATCAATATGCCAGGTCTCTGCAATTCCCACAGCGTCATCTCGGCCCCAAAGGCACGCCATATAAGCCCCACCGGATTGTTCAGGCTCGACGACTTATGACGAGTTCACTTTCGCCGGTTGAGTAAATGTCAGTTTGCGGTTGACCACTTACAGGGCGTGGGCCGGCGACATGATTGCCAGAACCAAAAATCATCTACATTATCGAGATAACATCTCAGAACTCGATCAGCAGTTTTACAATTATTCGGACGATGGCGCGTGGGGATCTTCGGCCATCTTACTGTGACAGAACTATGAATAAACCAAAAGCCGCTGGCAAGCCGGGCAATGATGAAAACGCGTCTGTCTCGGCCGTGCTCAGGCGCATCGGTACATTGAGGGCGTCATTAGGGCCCGTGGGGCGATGCATTGCAGATTTCATCGCTAACCACCCCAGCGAAGTGGTCCATATGTCTGTTAGCGAAGTTGCCGACCGCACCGGCTCAAGCGAGGGCAGCGTGGTTGGACTGTGCAAAAGCCTCGGCGCGAGCGGATTTCAGCAGATCAAGATCGCGCTGGCTCAAGAAATAGTCCAGCCCGTACAGTTTATCCACGAAGACCTGAAACAGCACGATACGGTCGAGTCGACGATACGCAAGATTTTCCAGAGTAACGTACAGACCCTGCACGACACGCAGGCATCTCTAGACGCCAATGCCATGGAAAAGGCGGTCAAGCTCATCAGAAAGGCACGGCGCATCGAGATTTACGGCATCGGCAGCGCCGCCACGATTGCCGAGGATGCGCACTACCGAATGCTGCGCATCGGTCTCGATGTCAAGGTCGTGGTCGATTCCCATGTGCAGGCCATTAGCGCCTCGCTCACAGGGCCTGGCGTAGCCGTGCTGACTGTGTCGCACTCGGGTAGCACGCATGAGACCGTGCTCGCCACCCGGCTGGCCAAAGAGGCGGGCGCCGCCACCATATGCATCACCAATTTCGGCAAGTCTCCGATCCAGGCGTATGCGGACGTGCTGCTCTTCACGATGGCGCGCGAAACCAACTTTCGAACGGAGGCCATGACAAGCCGACTGGCTCAGCTGGCGATCATTGATGCGCTGATCGCCTGCCTGGCCCTGAGCGAGTTCGACAAGTCAATCAAGATGTTGCGCCAGACCTTCGACGTCTTGTCTCTCAAGCGTTACTGAAACTTAAGGCCTCAGCAGGGCGGATATGCGCTTAGCTGACTGCACCGCTGTGAGCTCTCCGGCTCGCGCCGCATCTGCCGCGCGCAAAAGCGCCGACAGACTCGCCGCGCCGGCTTGCCCGCTGTTATCCACCAGCAAACAGCGCATGCCCAAATTGCCCGCACCCTTTGCGTCGGTTGCGGGGTTGTCTCCAATCACGACGGTGTTGTCTGGCGTCGCGCCCAGCCTTCGCAGCCCTTCCTGCAGCAGCGGGGTCTCGGGCTTGCCAGTAACGTGCACAGGCTGAACGCCGCTCGCCGCCATCACAGCGGCCAAAACTGCGCCGGTTTCCGGCACCAGCCTGCCTTCGGCGCCGGGGTGGCTGACGTCACAATTAGTGACCACTAGGCGGGCACCGCAACGCAGTTGGTCGACTATGACGCACAGGCGTGCGTAGTTGAATCCCGGATCAAGACCCAGGACAACAAAATCCGCTTCGGATTTCACCAGCAGGCACCCGCTCCCGACTGCATAGCGCTGTAGGGCCCTGCTGCCGGCGAACAGAAGGCGCGCCTCGGGATGCTGATGCCTCATGAAATCGACGGTCTGCTCGCCAGCCAGCACGATCCGTTCGGGTACGACGTGGAGCCCTAGACGGCCCAAGCGACGTACCACGCCGTCAGCGGTATGGGTCGAGTTGTTGGAAACGATGACGTAGCGATCGCGGTACCTCGCAAGCAACTCGACAGCACCCTCAACCGCCTCGTCTTCCCGGATCAATGTTCCATCGAGATCGACGATCAGGTGCTTTGCCTGCGCCAAACAAACTCCAGCTTCCTCGATGGCGATGTATTCAATGTTGCTTTGTGGGTTCATGTGATCGGTGGATGCTAAGCACGCCAGCCGTGGAGCACGGCTCCAAATTATATTGAGAAATGCTCAATCGAAAACGTAATTTGTTTGAGAAAACTTCACACCCCCGTCATCTTTCCTGCCGAACATTGCGAGGATCAACTCACCGGACTTATGCCGGAAGCTTCCTCACCAATTAAGAAACCAGGATATGAACCGCTTGCTGGAACTCGTCGCCACCTGGCCAGAAGCCGGTGCCAGGATGGCACCGGCTTCTGTAGCAATGGAGTACGCGTTCGACAAGCGTGAATACCTGACCGCGCCGCTGAGCTACCTGCGGCGCGGGGCCGCAAGGAACTCCCGTCAACGTTCGCCTGCTCTTTGCGCGCGTATTCATTCAGTCTTGACACGCGTCTGGCCCGCTCGTTTCCGCATTCCGTTTCTTTCACCCAAGGTCATCTGTCATGGTTAAACTCGATCGCCGTCAATTCTTGAAGAGTTCGGCAAACGCCGCTGCATCGGCTGCGATGCTTGCCGCGCTTCCCGGGAGCATCCAGCGTGCTCTTGCAATCCCGGCGAATAGCAAGACCCGCACGATCAACGATATTCAGCATATCGTCATCCTGATGCAGGAAAACCGCTCATTTGATCACTACTTCGGTACGCTGCGAGGCGTGCGTGGATATGGCGATCGCTTCCCGATACCGTTGGCAAGCGGAAAGACCGTCTGGTATCAATCGGACGGCACAAGAGAGATAACGCCCTTCCGCTTCAACAAAAACACGATGAACGCGGCGCTGATTCCCGACATGCCGCACAATTTCCCGGACGCGCAGGCCGCGTGGAACCAGGGCAGCTATGGCTTTTGGCCGAAGTACAAGACGCCGACGTCGATGGGTTACTACACACGCGAGGAAGCGCCGTTCCAGTACGCGCTTGCCGAAGCATTCACGATCTGCGATGCCTACTTCTGCTCGGTTGCGACGGGAACCGATCCGAACCGCATCGCGTTTTTTTCCGGCTCGAACAACAACCCCGCACTGCGCGATCAAGGCATCAACTGCACCGATACCGATTCCGAGCCGGTCAATCTTCGCTGCTGGGTCACCGGCACATGGCCGACGCCCGGATACACGTACGCGGGCTCCGGCTTCGATTGGCCGACGATCCCGGATGTGCTCGAGAGCGCGGGAATCAACTGGCGCATCTATCAGGACCCGAACGACAACTGGACCGGTGCGATGAACGGCTGCCTTGCGTTCAACAGCTTCCGCAATGCCAAGCCTGGTTCACCGATCTACGAAAAAGGCATGAGCAACTGGTCGCTCGATGACCTGGCCAACGACGTGCGCAACGGCACGTTGCCGGCAGTCAGTTGGGTCTTGCCGTCGAAACTGGAATCCGAGCATCCGGGCGCGCCATCGAGCGCCGCCCACGGCGGCTACTTCACCGAAAAGGTGCTTGAGGCGCTGACGTCGAATCCCGATACATGGAGCAAGACCGCATTCATCTTGACGTTCGACGAGAACGACGGCTTGTTCGATCACGTCCCCGCGCCAGCCGTGCCCTCGTATAACCCCGACGGCACTCTCGCCGGTAAATCGACGATGGATGTAAACGGCATGTACTTCGCGGTCAACAAGCCTTCGTATCTGCTGCCGCAGGATACGGCCAGCGGCAACGTTCGTCCGTGGGGCATGGGCGCGCGCGTGCCCATGTACGTGGTATCGCCCTGGAGCAAGGGTGGCTTCGTCAACTCGCAAGTCTTTGATCATTCGTCGCTTGGGCTCTTCCTCGAAAAGCGCTTTAACATAACCATTCCCGCGATCAGCAAGTGGCATCGGGCCGTCAGCGGCGATCTCACGTCCGCATTCGACTTCGAACATCCAAACGACCAGCGCTTCCCGGAAATGCCTGACATGAGCAATTGGGCCCAGATCGAAGCGCAGTCGAAGTCGCTGCCGACAGCGACCGCACCGGCGACGCCCGCGGCGCTCTTCCAGGAGCCCGGCACGCGGTACTCGAACGCGTTGCCATATGAGTTGAACGTCAGCGCAGTGGTTCAACCGAACGGCGCTGTCACGCTCAAGTTTCAAAATACCGGATCGCAGGGTGCTGTGTTTCACATCTACGACAAGAAACATCTTGACCGAATTCCGCGCCGGTACACGGTGGAAGCCGGCAAGGAACTGTCCGACAACTATTGGAATCCGATGATGTCGGATCAAGGCGCATACGATCTTTGGGTCTACGGTCCGAACGGGTTCGTGCGCACCTTCAGCGGCAACGTGGCGGTCGCGGTGGCGGAGATCGAAGTTGGCTACGGGGCACAGGACAACACGGTATCGGTCAAAGCGCACAACAACAGCCGGAATCCGATCGACCTGACGATCACGGCGAACGCGTATCGTCACGACGGACCGTGGGTGCTGCGCGTGCCAGGCGGGGTCACCGTCGAGCAGCACTGGAATGTGTCATCGAGCGGCAACTGGTACGACTTCACCGTTTCGGGCGCGCACATCGAACGCCGATTCGCCGGCAGGCTCGAAAACGGCCGATCATCGGTGAGCGATCCCATGATGGCGCGGGGCTTATGATTCGACCGCCGAGGTGCCGGCCGCAAATGAGCGCTGCAACGCGTCGCCGGCGCGGCCGTCGTCGATTCGGTTAGATCGAAGCGTCGTTCAATTCGCCGAAGGCGACGCTCGCCGATCATCCGCGCATTGGGCCGGATGGCCCCAGTCCAGTGCGCACATCAGCCGAAGGCGGGTCGATTACTGCCCCCCGCGTCGGGCAGCAAGCTGCTGCCCGTTCTTCAAGAGGCGTTCCGGCGTCGCAGGCGACCGGTCGGCAAGAGCTGGCACGTAGACGAAATGTATATCAAGGTCAAAGGGCAGGGGAAGGCAGTATGACTTTGTCGGGTAGCCGCCATGCATATGATCGCCAAGGGGCAGATGAAAGACGCAGGCAAACTGAAGCCATCGGCCGCCCGGCAATTCTACACACTGGCGATGTAAGCAATCCTCATCATATCGCTATCGTTCGACCAAATCGCGTTGCTGCGACAGAACCGGCAAAGTTCCTATTCATGCGCTCCGCTGCCTGTGTCCGTGAAACGTACCCGGCAGGCGCAATCGCCGATTGTCTGAATTGCCGGTGTCTCCCGCACAGCAGTTCTACTAGCTCGTTTCATAAGCAATCCTCCGCATATCACCGCTGCTTGACCCGTTGACCTTACTGCGACAGAGCCGTTCCGGGTGTTGCGCCGGGTCCAGCAACGATGCGACAGCCCGTTCCACGCGATCACCTCGACCTCCACGTTGGTCATCCAGATTCCCGTAGCTTTACGCATATCTCATCCGTTATCGGATATTGGGTTCTTGAGCCGTGGGGGGCGTTCTGCGGCGTCGAGCGCAGGCCCTACCCCCAAGCGCGGAACGGTCCTTCTGGCGTCGAGATCCTGGCCGCGGCCTTCCTTGGCGAACGAGATGGCAATCAAGGAAACGATGCCGCAGAGACCGACGAAAAGGGCGATTGGGACATAGGAGCCGTGGAAGGCAACCAGGAGCGCCGTAGCGATAAGTGGGAGTGGACCACCAACCAGTGCGGTTCCGAGCTGGTAACCCAGCGAAATACCTGTGTATCGAACTTCCGGCGGGAAATTCTCGGCAAACAAAGGACCCATTACAGCGCCGACCATGGGATAGATGACGGCGAAGCCCACAACGACGGCCAGGTACAGCAACGCGACCGATCTTTGATGAACGAGCCAGAAGAAGGGTAGAACGAAGGCCATACTAGCGAGGGCGCCGATTATAAAAATCTTTTTCCGGCCGATTCGGTCGGAGATCCACGCGCTAAAGAGGACCATCGGAGCAGATAAAAGCGAGGCAACCAATACTGCATTGAGCGTATCGGTCCGCTCGAAGCCGAGGCCGATGGTATAGGAAATCGAGAACACTGCGAAGATATAGAAAACCGAGGTTTCGATGAACTTCGCCCCGATGGTCATCAGCACTGCCCGCCAGTGGAATTTGATGGTTTCCAGCAATGGCACCTTGTTCGCGCTCTCGTTCGCAAGGACCTTCTTGAACGACGGAGTTTCATCGACCGAGCGGCGAATCCAAAAAGCGATCATGACCAGGACGAAGGACAGAATGAACGGAATCCGCCAGCCGACCCTGAGAAAATCCTCTTTCGAGAAGATCGCGCTCGCCTCCAATGCTGCCAGCGAACCCAAGGCAAGGCCCAGCATGGTTCCAACTTGCGGGACCGCGCCGAAAAGGCCCCGGTATTTCTTAGGCGCGTACTCCACCGCCAGCAGTACGCCTCCGCCCCATTCACCCCCGAGCGCGACTCCCTGAATGACGCGCAGTACTGTCAAAAGGATAGGAGCCCAGACTCCGATGGCGTTGTAGTCGGGCAAAAGCCCCATAGCCAGGGTGCTGCCGCCCATCAACGAGAGCGTCATGACTAGCGTTTTCTTGCGGCCGATCCTGTCACCGATATGACTGAAGATGATCCCGCCGATGGGGCGCATCGCGAACGCCAGCGCAAATGACGCGAACGACAGCATCAATGCGATTGAAGGATCGCTGGCGGGGAAGAACAAGGGGCCGAAAACGATCGCCGCCATGGTTCCGTAAAGGATGAAGTCATACCATTCGATGGTGCTACCGATCCCGCTGGCCAACAGCGCCCGCACTCGCGTGCCGCGATCAATTGTCTCGACATCTCTGATATCGGTTGGGTAAGTCATCGGAATCCGTTTTTTGCCGTGAGTTAGAGTGAATGCGTGACAACCGTCTCGCTAAGATGCGCATGAGTCGTTGGTAGCCGGAAGACCGCCACCGACGAGCGCAAATCGCCGGCTTGCTTTTCGAGCGAACTCGCGGCCGCAGCGGCCTGCTCGACGAGCGCCGCGTTCTGCTGTGTCACCGAGTCCATCTGCGTGACAGCCTTGCTGACCTGGCCGATACCATTGCTCTGCTCGATCGACGCCGCGGCGATTTCGCCCATGATGTCGGTGACACGCTGCACTGATTGTGTGATCTCATCCATCGTCACGCCGGCCGCGTTGACGAACTCGGCGCCGGTTCGAACGCGTTCCACGGAGTCCTGAATGAGCCCCTTGATCTCTTTCGAGGCCGACGACGAGCGTTGCGCGAGCGAGCGTACTTCACTCGCAACGACGGCGAACCCCCGGCCCTGCTCGCCCGCGCGGGCGGCTTCGACGGCTGCGTTGAGCGCGAGGATGTTGGTCTGGAACGCGACGCTTTCGATCATGCCGACGATATCGGCAATTTTGTCCGAACTCGCCTGGATGCCGTTCATCGTATCGATGACCTGCGAGATGACGCCGCTGCCGCGCTGCGCGACCTGTACCGCCTGCGCGGCGACCTGACTCGCCTGACGCGTGTTGTCGGCGTTCTGATTGACTGTCGAGGTAAGTTCTTCCATGGTCGCAGCTGTTTCCTGCAGCGCCGCCGCCTGCTCCTCCGTTCGCTGTGAGAGGTCCTGGTTGCCGGCGGCGATTTGGCCCGTTGCCGATGCGATCGACTCGGCCGCCGTCGTGATCGTGCGAATTGTCTCCGTCAGTTGATCCTGCATCCGCTGCATCGAGTAGAGCAGGCTGCTGCGGTCGCTCGGCGCGGTCTTGACGACGACACTGAGGTCGTTATTCGCAACGCGCGTCGCGATCTCGGCCGCGTAACCGGGCTCGCCGCCGAGCGAGCGCAGAATGCCGCGATTGAGCAGGATCACTACAAGGCTTAGCAAAGCGCCGACCGCGACAAGCAAACCGACGCTGTCGTACAAGGTTGTATGGAAAGCAGCGTTAATATCGTCGAGATAGACACCCGTCAGAATAATCCAGCCCCATGGACGATAGGTGTCCTCATACGTGATCTTCGGGAAGACGCCGCTGACACCGGGCTTCGAAAACCCAATACGAGTGAAGCCTTTGCCCTCTCGGTTCACTATATCGATGGCGACCTGAAAGGTGAGTACGCCATTCGGGTCCTTGAACCCTCTCACGTCCCGGCCCTGGATCTCCGGATAGATCGGATGCATCAGAACGTGCTCCGAGTCGATGATCGTGAAGTAGCCGTCCGAGCCCGCGTAGCGCATGTTGCGCACGGCATCCATGGCCTTGTTCTTCGCCTCGTCGACCGTGATCGATCCGGCAGCAGCCTGATCGGCGAACGTCTTGACGACTGCAAGGGCGAGTTCCGTGGCATGCACTAGATCCGCTTTTCTTTCTTCTAGACGAACGTCTCGAGTGCGATAGGCGTCGATCACCGAGAGTCCGGCGAAGCACAGAAGACACAAAACCAGCGGCAGCCAGAGTTTTTGCGAAAAAGACAACTTGAGCACCTACATCTCCTGATTGGTTTGCGCAAGCGCGCAGCTTTAGTGGTCTGCCGTTTAATCACGGCATACATGATTGAAAGCCCTAGCTCTTGCGGCAACAAACCTTATATTCCGAAGGCCGGCGTACCGCTACCATCGACAATGTCCCACGAAGGGACGAGTGTCATCGGTGGTTGATAGTCCGCCGTCTGGGGAGCGACATTTGCATGCCCTTTGGGAATGCCCGTCAATGGCTGAAAATGGCCGAAGCTGGTCCAGTCTCGCGCGTCCGTAGTCGACCCTGACCAGCGTGTCGCCCCGCATCTTCGAGCGTCTGTAGCTCGATCAAAAAGTGGCCACCCCAGACGCCCCCCTAGAGGTGCGCTGAGAAACGTACTGTCAGCGTATGCCATGGGATGACAGCTGGAAACACAGTTGCCCGATCTGCCTTCATGTCGACAACGAGCCATCCTTTGCCTGGTGCTTGGTCGAGGGCCCTAGCAAGCTTGCCCATTTTCGACGCCCGGTCGTAGGCATACTCTCTCGCCGAGGCGGACACCAGGACCCGGAGCCAATGTAAATCGCTACGTCAGAACCGCGTCCTGACCCCGGCGATGACCTGCGTTTCCGAATCGGAGGTTGAGGCAGTCGAGGAGAAAATCTGCGCGTATTGCGCTGCACCGCCGGCGCGCTGGTAAAGGCCAACGAGATACACATCCGTACGGCGGCTCAACGAATAATCGATCCCCAGATTGACCTGGTTATAGTGCGGCTCTTCCGAGTTTGAATATTTACCCGTCGTATAGATGTACGCAGCGCCGACGAGGAGACTCGGAGTGATGTTGTGAGTCAGCGACAACTCGGCGTTCTGCAACCGAAGGCCGGACGTATCCAGATAGTCGAACAGCACATTGGTGTAGGCGAGGGTAGCTTGTACAATTCCGAAATCGTATCCCGCCCCGACGCCAAGAATTCGCTGCTTCTCGACGCCCGAACCACTCAGGCTCGTCGCAAACGGGGAGGTGAATCCATAGTTGTCGCTGATCGCCCCCGAAGAATTGTCCGTCGCAGCGGGGTGATTGTATTGGGACATCACGACAGCTACTTTGAATGGCCCGCGCACATAGGTGCTGCCGGCACTGAAAGCGCTGTTATTCGAAAAGGCCCCGGCCTGATTCGAGAAAGCGTATTGCCCGGCGAACGAAAGACCAGCCATAACAGGAGATTCATAGCGAACGGAATTCTGTAACCGCACCGCATCGAATATGTTGTCGTTGTCACCGATGTGCGCACCGTAGGTCGCGAACTGAACCGCGGATTCCGTCCAGTTCAACTGCTTGGTCATCTCATCATACTGGCGGCCCATTGTGATCGTACCCAGATTCTTGTCCGCGATTCCGACCCACGCCTGGCGACCGAACAATCGCCCCCCCTGAGCTGCGGAACCGTTCGTGATCGAAAATCCGTTTTCCAGATCGAAGATAGCCGATCGCCCGCCGCCCAGATCCTCCTGTCCCTTCAAACCCCAGCGAGACGGTTGCTGGGGGCCGTTCGCCATCTGGTAGAGAGGTTTGCCGCCTGCATTGGAGGAATAGCTCAATCCGACCGAGATCAGCCCATATAAGGTCACGCTGCTTTGCGCACGGGCGCGAGAGGCGTGGCCGCGATCAGCGACGCGAAGATTACAAAAGGAAGAATTTTCCGAGTAGGTAACGACGAGGTGTAGCTTTTGACGTTCATTAGGTATTCTAAATTATAGCGATTTCTACTGCTCTTTGATTGTCAGTCCGGAAGTAGCATTCCCACCAATACCCTATCCGACGACGATTGCTTTGCGTTGCATCAGCCGGGCCGGACCTGCATTAGAGGTCCGGCAACGTTGCGCCGTTCTTCTGCAGTGCAAGCGCCTCAGACTGGAATCTTCTTCTGGTAGTTGATGCAAGTCGAGCAGAGCAGCAGACCGATACCGGCACCGGTAAAGACCATCAGTGCAAGGAAGTACGAGCCGGTCAACTGCACGATCAAGCCGACGGCGAGCGGTACGAGTACCCCGCCGATATTGCCGCCGAGGTTCATCAGGCCCCCGAGCAGGCCCACCCTGTCGCGCGTCCCCACGAGCGACGGGATGCTCCAGTAGAGCCCGGTCCAGCGCTGAAAAAACAATGTGACCGACAACAATACGACCGTCAGCGCGGGCCCGCTCGCGTAAGCAACCGAGAACACCGCGACGGTAACTACGATCGAGGCGAAAGCGAGCATGGTGCGCATTACCTTGTTCGGCGAGCCGCCTGCGCTTTTCCATTTATCGCACAAAAAGCCGCCGACCAGTTCGCCGACGAATCCCGACAGGAAAATGATGAAGCTCGCGCCTCCCATCTGCTGGATATTGAAGCCATGTACCTTGCTCAGGTAATTAGGCATCCAGGTCAACAAGCCGTAGAACACGACGTTCGAAAACATATAGCCGAGGACCATGAGCCATACGGTACGGTACTTGAGCAGGTCGAGCCTCTTGCCGCTTAACTGAGTCGGCTCGCCCTCGTCTTCGATCGCCCGAGCCTCCTCAATATAGGTGGCCTCCGCTTCATTGACGCCGCGATGCTCGCGCGGGCTGTTGCGAATGAAGTACCACGCATAGATCCCGGCGAGCACCGTGCCGACGCCGGCCACGATGAACGCCAGGCGCCACGATCCCAGCATGGTGATCAACGAGGTGATCAATATCGCGCCGATGGCCGCGCCCAGCGGGGCGCCGCCATCGAGCAGTGTTGCGCCGCGGCCGCGTTCGTTCTGCGTCAGCCAGATCCCGTTCAGCTTGCCGCCGGACGGATAGATCGGAGCCTCAGCCGCACCCAGTCCGAACCGTGTCAGCAGCAACGTGGTGGCGTTGGTGGCCACGCCCGCAATTGCCTGAAACCCACCCCAGAAGACTGCAGCGGCCGTGATCACGATGCGTGGCTTGAAACGGTCGGCCAGCATGCCGCCCGGCACCTGCATCAATGCATAGGTCCAGAAGAACGAGCTGAAAATCAAGCCCTGCAACGCCGGCTTTATGTTGAACTCCTTCGAGATCAACGGCATCGCGACCGACAGCGACGCACGATCGATATAGTTGATCGCTACCAACCCCAGCAATACGAAAAAGATTTTCCACCTTACCGTCGTCTTGACTTGAACGGCGACATTCTCGACAGGTATGCTCATGGTCCCCCATCCCTCCTTAGCTGAATATGGTTTGTAGTCGTATGGAATGATCGACCGGCCGCGTACGATTTCTGCGTGAACGGCCGAGCGCGATAGCGACTACTTATTTAAAAGACGTCCAGTTGCTTCGCTGCAAGATGGTACGGACCTGACCGGCTGCGCTTTGCAGCGCGGCGACTTCGGCGTCAGTCCACTTGCGCGTCCCCGGCACGTAATGGACCGAGATCCATCCGATCACCTCGCCATCGGCCGCCTCGAGGCCGACCAGCATCTGTGCCTTGACACCATAGACTTCCATCAGCGCCTTCGGCGGCTTGACCTCCGCGTTCGCACAGTCGTCCTGGACCAAGGGCTTCCGGGTCGCGATGAGCCACTGCACGGTCGCGAGGCTGCGCTGATTCAACGAGGTATTCAGTTTCAGCTCGGCGATGCCCGGCGCGACCGATTCAGCGCAGACCCTGTCGACATTGCAGTTGTGCTCGGGAATGTCGATGCGCAATGTGGTGCGGCTGCCGCCCGTCACTTCACGAAGGGTGGCCATGACACGCTCGAGTTCCCCAAGCACGGGATTGGCCCTGAGCAACTTGCCAAAGCCATGGAGCGGCACGTCGATTGACGTCATCTTCAGCGCTTTCCACAACGTCACCGCGATGCTGTCGAAAACCGGCTTGCCGAGTTCCGCCTCCATCTCGTCGACCACGGTGGTCGCCGGCAAATTGGTACAGGCGACGACGAGGCACTCGGCATCGGGCGAATCCGCATCGCGCAGCAACTGCTTGATCCGCTCAAACGGCGTATTGCCGATCACGACGTTTTCGGTTTGATCGAGCCTGGCAGTGTTGACCACGGTGAATCCCTGGTTACCGTAAGTCTCGATGATCTTGCGAGTCGGTTCCTCGACGTATGGCACCGCCAGCGCGAAGCGCTTGATGCCGTAGTGCTTCAGCACGTCGAGTTGAGCCAGTGAAGAGGTGGACGCCGGCACTCCCGTGACTCGACTAATTTCCTCGCACAAGCTGATGTCGGCTTCGAACCCCTTGCCAGTCCAACTGCCAGAGGTGCCGTTCCACAAAATGGCGTCCATACCACCATCGCTCAGGAGCGCCGCCGCGTCCACCATTTTCTGCGTCTGAAACTGGTTGACGTCCTTGCTGTCGAGCGTCAGTGTCTTCACCGGAACCCGACTGAAATGGGTCGAGATCCGCGAGCTGATCTGATCGGTCATTGCCATCGTCATCGGCTCCAGTGCCGTATTCGACGACGGCGTGATAAAGCCGACTTTTTTCACGTCTTTAAGACTCTTCAACGGTTTCGTTTGGTTTCCCATCAGCGTTCCTTCAACAGGTTAATTGCCAAGCTGGACGCATTGTAGTGTCCACAAGTCGATAGCTAATCGGTCGGTTCGTGAAAACATAAGACACAAAATGTGAACGATAAGGGTTTGCGCTCCGATTTTTGAACTGATATGTAATGGCGCGTGCCGGCGACCGGCTGGGACGGGGCTTCAAACGTTTGTGGCCAGCCATTCCTCGAGGAATTGCACGCATACGCGGACCTTCGCCGATGTCGATAGCCTGGATGGATAAACCGCCCATACATTGGCTTCCTGCCCATAATCGGGCAGCACGCGTTTGAGTTCACCGCGTTTCAGGCTTGGCCCGACGTCCCACATCGAGCGCAGGATGATCCCGTGTCCGTCGATTGCCCAGCGATGCGCGATCTCACCGTTATTTGCGGAAAGCGGTCCGCTGATGCGCACCGTTTCTGCCCCGTCGGAGCCCTCCAGTTTCCAGCGGCCGAATTCCTGATCGCGCTCGCGGATCACAATGCATTTATGCTGTATAAGGTCGGCGAGACGCGCCGGAGTTCCCCACTGCTCCAGATAGGCCGACGACGCGCATAGCACGCGTGCGTTGCGTGCGATCAGCTTTGTAATAAGACTCTCTTCATGCACCGCGCCGATTCGAATGTCCAGATCGAACCCCTCGCGCACCAGATCGACCGGCCGGTCGAGCAGCTCCAACTGAAATTCGAGTTCCGGGTAACGCTGCGCCATCGCCGACACCGCCCGCGACAGATGATTACGGCCGAAACCTGAACTGGTACAGACGCGCAGCAATCCGCGAGGCACAATCTTCGAGGACGAAATCGCTTCGGCCATCTGTTCGGCATCCTCCAGGATGCGCTGTGCCCACTGATAGACGATATGACCGCTCTCGGTTGCCGATACCTTCCGTGTGGTGCGATGCAGTAATCGCGCTTGGAGCATGCTCTCGAGCACAGCGATGCGTTTGCTGATCAAGGCTTTGGACACACCCATTTCGAGTGCGGAGGCGGCGAAGCTCTGTTTATGCACGACCATGCAGAACAGGCGCAGGTCTTCCATCGATGGGAGATTGTTCACTTTTTGTAGTCGATTGGATCACGTAAGCGACCACTATATCGCGAAGCGTGCGCGCTATGATTCGCCTCTGTCAGGCTTGGTTGGTTCCGGTAAGCCTATTGCAAGATGAGAAGAGTCAATGAAAACACACAAGATCGCAGTTATAGCCGGTGACGGCATCGGCAAGGAAGTGATGCCGGAGGGCATGCGCGTTGTCGAAGCGGCGGCACGCCGGTTCGACATCAACCTCGAATTCAAGACAATGGATTGGGCCAGCTGCGATTACTACACGCAGCACGGCGAAATGATGCCGCCCGACTGGTTCGACCAGTTGATGCAGTTCGAGGCGATCTTTTTCGGCGCGGTCGGCTGGCCCGCGACCGTGCCCGACCATATCTCGCTGTGGGGCTCGCTACTGCGCTTCCGGCGCGATTTTTCGCAATACGTAAACTTGCGTCCGGTGCGCCTGATGCCCGGCGTGCCGTGTCCTCTAGCCGGGCGCAAGCCGGGTGACATCGACTTCTATGTGGTGCGTGAAAATACTGAAGGAGAATACTCGTCGATTGGCGGTCGCATGTTCGAAGGGACTGACCGCGAGTTCGTGATTCAGGAAACGGTCTTCACGCGTCAGGGCCTCGATCGGATCGTCAATTTCGCTTTTGATCTCGCACAGAGCCGGCCTAAAAAGCACCTGACCTCGGCAACGAAGTCGAATGGCATCGCGATCACGATGCCGTATTGGGACGAACGCGTCGAGGAGATGGCGAAGCATTATCCGGACGTGCTCACGGACAAATATCACATCGATATCCTGGCCGCGCGGTTCGTGCTAAGCCCGGAGCGCTTCGATGTTGTCGTCGCCTCGAATCTGTTCGGCGATATCCTGTCAGACCTGGGCCCCGCCTGCGCCGGCACCATCGGCATCGCGCCGTCGGCTAACCTGAACCCGGATCGCCGTTTCCCGTCGCTGTTCGAGCCGGTTCACGGCTCGGCGCCCGACCTCTACGGCAAAAATATCGCCAATCCAATCGCGATGATCTGGTCGGGTGCGATGATGCTCGATTTCCTCGGCAACGGAAGCGCTGTCTATCGCGAGGCGCACGACGCGATCATCCATGCAATCGAAACGGTTCTGGTCGAGGGACCGCGCACGCCGGATCTCGGCGGCAGAGCCAATACTACCGACGTCGGCAAAGCCGTCGCTGCGGCATTGAGATAACGATGACTACATTGTCTTTCTCGTTTGCAGCGCTAACGGCGGCGGAGCTCGGCCGTCTGCTGCATGATCGCAAAGTCGATGCGCGCGAACTAACCGATTACTTTGTTGAGCGTATCGAGGCGGGGGCAAACGCGGGGGTCTTTACGTCCACGTCCTTCGAACGGGCGCGCCGCGAGGCGGCGCAAAGCGCGGCTCGCTATCGGGCCGGTCAGCCTCTTGGCCCGCTCGATGGCGTGCCCGTCGCATGGAAAGACCTGATCGATATTGAAGGTCTCGCCACCACCGCCGGGTCGTCAATCTATCGGGATGCACAGCCAGCGCCGCATGATGCGCCGATTGTACGCAACCTCGCCGCCGCGGGCATGGTGACCCTTGGCAAAACGAATCTGTCTGAATTCGCCTACTCCGCGCTCGGGCTGAATCCGCATTTCGGCACACCGTTGAATCCGCGCGCAAGTGACGTGCCGCGCGTGCCCGGAGGTTCATCCTCGGGCTCCGCTGTGGCTGTCGCCGCGGGACTCGTGCCGGTCGCGATCGGAACCGATACGGGCGGCTCCGTGCGCACGCCTGCGGCATTCAATGGTGTGGTTGGCTTCAAGAGCTCCGAGCGATGGATCGACACTGAGGATGTATTCCCGCTGTCGCGCACGCTCGACACGATCGGCGTGTTCGCGCACGACGTCGCCGATTGCTATTTGCTCGATCTTGCATTGCGCGGCCTTAAGGCGCCATCGCTCGCACCTGACGCGACGCCGCTGGCATCGCTGACTTTGGTCGCCCCGGAAAATGCGATACTTGACGAGGTTGAGCCGGAAGTGCGGCGCAACTTCATCGCTTCGCTCGCGCGAGCGGCGGCTTCCGGTGTGCGGGTGCGCTGGCAGCCTGTCCCGGAGCTTACGCAGGTGCGCGAGCTGATCGCGCGTCACGGCAATATTGCCGCAGCCGAGGGTTATCAATCGCATCGCGAACTGCTCGAGAGCCCGCGCCATGCGCAAATCGATGTGACCGTCTATAAGCGGATGATGGGCGGCAAGACGATGTCGGCAGAGGACTTCGATGCATTGCAGCGGGGCCGCGTCGCCTTGCAGCGTTCGCTATGGGCTACGCTCGGCGACGCGCTGCTCGTAATGCCGACGGTGCCGCACGTCGCGCCGCCGATTGCGCCGCTTGCGGCCGATCCCGACGTGTTCGCCCGAGTGAACCTGAAGACGATCTGCAATACGTTGCTCGGCAATATGCTCAATACCTGCGGGCTTGCGTTGCCGAACGGAGTGGGCGCCGCGCAGATGCCGACCAGTTTGTTGCTTAGCGCGCCGGCCGCGCACGAAGCGCGACTGCTGCGCGCCGGTGTCGCGCTCGCCCCGATTATCGCAGGCGACTTTCCGTGAAGGCGCTCGCAATGGGACTTGTGCCTCGGTGGCGCAACGACCGTTGCAGCGCGATTCGACCATCAGTTCATTTAGTTTTGTGAGGCATGTACATGGCTAAAGAGATTTTGTGCGGTTTCGGTGTGGATGTGGACGCGGTAGCCGGCTGGCTCGGCTCGTACGGCGGTGAGGACTCTCCCGATGACATCTCGCGTGGTCTGTTCGCCGGTGAGGTAGGCTCGCCGCGGCTCTTGAAGATGTTCGAGCGTATGCAGATCAAGACCACCTGGTTCATACCGGGTCACTCGATCGAAACCTTCCACGAACAGATGCAGGCGGTGGCGAACGCGGGTCATGAAATCGGCGTGCATGGCTATTCGCACGAGAACCCGATCGCGATGACGCGCCAGCAGGAAGCGGACGTCCTCGACAAAAGCATCGAGCTCATCACGCGGCTTTCCGGCCGCAAGCCGACCGGTTATGTCGCTCCGTGGTGGGAGTTCAGCAATGTGACCAACGAACTGCTGATCGAGCGTGGCATCGTGTACGACCACAGCCTGATGCATCACGATTTCCAGCCCTATCGCGTGCGTGTTGGCGACTCCTGGACCAGGATCGACTACAGCAAAGATGCGCGCGACTGGATGAAGCCGCTGGTACGCGGTCGGGACACCAATCTGATCGAGATTCCGGCCAACTGGTACCTGGACGATCTGCCGCCGATGATGTTTATCAAGAAAGCGCCGAACAGCCACGGCTTCGTCAATCCGCGGGATATCGAGCAGATGTGGCGCGACCAGTTCGACTGGGTTTATCGGGAATATGACTACGCCGTGTTCCCCATCACGATCCATCCGGACGTGTCTGGCCGGCCGCAAGTATTGCTGATGCTCGAGCGCCTGTTCGAATACATTTCCGGGCATGCTGGTGTCAAGTTCGTCCGCATGGAAGAGATGGCCAACGACTACGCGCGGCGTTTCCCGCGCAGCTGAGCGGATACGGGGCGAGGTGTGTGATGTGTGGGTTATGTGGAATGCTCGGCGGCGAAGCACATTGGACCGATGCCGGCAACCCGGCATCGGAAGATGAGCGTGCACAGGTGCGACGCCGCGAGCGGCAGTTGCGGGTCGCTTGTCTGAACCGGGTGCTGCGAGCGTTTGCCTGTACGGTCAGCGATTGGCAAAGTCACGCCTATTTGATCAGCACATTCACCGGCAAGATGGAAATCGTCGAAAACCTCACGCAGTTGTGGCCGGCGGTCGAGCGCCTGAGCGGTCGCCGTGTCGATCCGCTGGCCGTGGATCTGCTCGATCGTTTGCGGCAGGCATCGTGAACGAACCGCTTAACCCCGCGCAACGCATCCCCATCAATCTGCTGACGGGCTTTCTCGGCAGCGGCAAGACGACGCTGTTGAAGCGCCTGCTCGGGGAACCGGCATTCGCTCATTGCGCGGTGCTGATCAACGAACTCGGCGAAATCGGCCTCGATCATCGGCTGCTGGAACAGCTCGATCACGAGACTGTCGTGCTGCAGAACGGCTGCATATGCTGCAGCGTGCGTGAGGATTTGCGGCAGGCTCTGCTCGATCTATATGACCGGCGCGAACGCCATCAAGTACCGCACTTCGATCGGGTCATCATCGAATCGACCGGCCTCGCCGACCCGATGCCGGTGCTCAATACCGTCGCCGGCGACCCGGTGCTACGGCACCACTTCAGGCTCGGCAATGTAGTGACGACAGTGGACGCGGTCCATGCGCTCGATCAATTCGCACAGCAGGCCGAGTCGCGCAAGCAGGCGGCCATCGCTGACCGGCTGGTGATCACGAAGGCGGATCTGGTCGATGCCGCACAGCTCGAGACCGTGCAGAGCGCGTTGCGCCAGATCAATGGGTCTGCGTGGCTGGCCGTGTCGCGCGACGATGCCGGCGATGCGCAGGTGCTGCTGAGTGAGGATCTCGATCAGCCCGCCGCGCGCATTAACGAGGTGCGGCGCTGGTTCCAGCCGGCGGGCATCGCTGCGGCCGCATCGAACACCGGATCGCCGAAATACCGAGCGTTTGGGCGAGAGCCGGAAGGTCCGCACCGCGGTGAGATTTCGACGCATTCATTGACATTTGACGAGCCGATCGACTGGGTCGCTTTCGGTATATGGCTGTCGATGCTGATGCACAGCCGTGGCGCCGACATCTTGCGTGTCAAAGGGATTCTGAACGTTCGTGGCTCCGACTTGCCGCTGGTCATTCATGGCGTCCAGCATTTGATTCACGCACCGGTGCATCTGTCGGGATGGCCCGACGGCGAGCGGCGCTCGCAATTGGTGCTGATTGGCAGATTGCCACCGCAAGCGCAGATCGAAGCATCGCTGCGCGCGTTCAACTGAGCCATGCCAATCATTGGAGGTCACTTGTAGTGGACGGAAAAGTCATTGCGGTCCACCTGAATCCCTCACACACATTCTCCAAGCGATCCGTTGGACAAATCATGCTGCTGGAAGGTTTGGGTGTCGAAGGCGATGCTCACTGTGGTGCAACGGTCAAACACCGCTCTCGTGTCGCTCGAGATCCCTCGCAACCCAACCTGCGCCAGGTGCACCTCATTCATGGTGAACTATTCGATGAGCTGATAGAGAAGGGGTTTAGCGTTCTCCCTGGCGATCTCGGCGAAAACGTCACGACGCGCGGCCTTGATCTTCTATCGTTGCCCGCGGGCACAGAATTGCATATTGGCGAGCATGCGGTCGCCACACTCACTGGCCTTAGAAACCCGTGCGCGCAAATAGATAATTTCCAGGCTGGGCTGATGTCAGCCGTTCTTGGTCTCTCGCCGGAAGGAAGGCTCTTGCGAAAGGCGGGCGTGATGGGTGTTGTGGCGAAAGTTGGGCCGGTACGCCCGGGCGATGAGATCGCCGTCAAGTTGCCACCACCGCCGCACCGCGACCTTGAAATGGTGTAATAGCGCATTGCACGAATAGCAGGCGACTGGTGACGATCAGCTGCGTCGATTGCCACCGCCACGCACCAGATTGCAGCGGGCAACCAGGACCTGTCGCAGCGCACCGAAGAGCGGGCCGCCTCACTCGAGGAAAGGGCGTCCTGCATGGAGCAACTGACCTCGACCGTCACCCAGAATGCCGACAATGCCAGTCAGGCCAACCAGCTCGCTGCGCAGGCTGCTTCGGTGGCGGAGCAGGGCGGCACCGTGGTGTCGCGCGAGGTCTAAACGATGGAAGGCAACAACGCCAGCTCGGACACGAGCAGTCCCCTGGCAGATGTAGCCCGAGGGGGCATCTTCGCGCCCGACGTCTGCGTCGATTCGAACAGACCGCAAGAATTGACGCGAGATAGATACCATGTCCGACAGCTGCTTTGCAATGGTTTCGCTCGCCGCCTCAGTTCTTGGCATATGGAGCCTTCAATAGCTTGCATTTATACGAATTCAAATCGTCCAACGCAGCGTCTCGACGCGTAACCTGCCGAATTGCCGCTTGTTCCGTCCACTGAATAAGGTCTCGAAAAAGTTGCTCGAGGGCCATCAAACGGTCCGCGACCGCATTTTCGTCCAGTTGAAGACACGTCCAGGTGATCCGTAGTCGTGCGCCACTCGGTCAAATGCCATGACAGATCCCGAGTGCTGCAGCAGCGTCAAGGGTGGCGCTGCGCCAGGCTTCGCTTGCCCTTGACCCGGCTACACGCTTGCGCACGGAGACCGAGAAGGACCAGACCGATGATTCGCGACACAGTATGTTGTCAATGCCGCCCGTAATTTCCCCAGAAGGGGGTGCGGCAGAAATCTTGGACTCGTTTATGCTGCAAGTCCGAGGCTCTCCCGGTATTCGCGGGGACTGAGGGAGCCCAGTGAGATTTTGATCCGCTTTTCGTTATACCAGCGGATGTAGGAATCGACTACCGCGATGAATTGCTCAATGGTTGTAGCCTGCCAGTCCCGGGGATAGAACAGCTCCGTTTTCAGCCGGCCGAAGAAGCCTTCGCAGGCCGCATTGTCGGGCGAGCACCCTTTGCGCGACATCGAGCGAATCAGCTTCGCGTCGCGCATACGTGAGAGCCACCCCGGCCAGCGATAGTGAGCACCGCGATCAGAGTGGACGACAGGCCGCTCGTTGCTATTGGCCACCGTCTCGATGGCTGCATCCAGCATGATGTTCACAAGCTCAGCATCCGGACGCGTGCCTATCGTCCAGCTGATAACCAGCCCATCGAAACAGTCGATTACGGGCGACAGATACACCTTACCAGCCGGAATCTGGAACTCGGCGATGTCAGTGAGCCACTTCTCATTCGGGGCTGCCGCCTGGAAATCGCGGTAGATGATGTTTTCAGGCGCGGGGCTGATCTTTTCCAAATAGGAGCCGTAGCGACGTCGCCTCGTAGTGGCAACGGCCAGGCGCTCCTGCCTCATCAAACGCCGCACGACTTTCTCGGAGAGGAAGACTTGCTGCCTGCCGAGGGCCGCCCGTACCCTTCGATAGCCGTAGCAGCGGTGATTTAGCTCAATAGGTTTGTTTCAGGGCATCAACCAGCAACGTCTTCTCCCGGTTGGGCAGGAGCTGCAGGTCGACGCCCAGGTCTTTTTTTAGCAGTTCATTGGCCTTCTTCAGGATGTCGTGTTCAAGCTGCAATTGCCGGATATCGCGTCGAAGCGATTCGACCTGCCGCTCCAGTTCTCCCCGCCCAGGGGCGTGCGGCGAATCGTTGTGGCGTTTCATGGAAGCCGGAACCTCACGACCGAGTAGCTTATTTTTCCAGTTGTATAACGTCGGCCTGCTCACGCCCATCCTTTGTGCAACCACGCGCGCACTTTCCTCTCGAGTACACAGCTCGATGACTGCTGCCTCCTTCAACTCTCGGGGCTGCGGTACGCCCCTTTGCCGACAACGCATTTCCTGGTTTCGGGGTGCAGCTCGTCGACCCAGGCTGCGAGTGTCTCGCGCCCCGGATATCCCAATGCCCTCAAAGTTCCAGCAAGACAGTGACCATGGTTCAGATAGTGCTCGACGGCCGCCTTCTTCTGTTCGGCCGAGTACTTCGGCCTTGAACGCACATAGCGCGCCGGCAGATCATGACATCGTTCGTAGTGTCGATGCCAGCTTTTGAGAGCATTCTTTGTCGGGTAACCCAACTGACGAATGGTCGCGGCGACGCGCTTTCCGAGTTTGATGTAAAGCTCAATCGCTCGAATGCGGTCCTCGTACGAGTACATGGACTACCTCCAAGTAGTCCAAGATTTCTGTCGCACCCCCCTTTTGGTATGCGTAGATTCTTTTCATCGAATCGCTCAATTGACGGTGTGCGTCGGTCAAGGAGTCGTAGCTGGCCGGGACGCTCCAGTTCGTACTGCGCGGTCAAGGCCAGGGAATCAGCCTCCAGGCTGGGCATGCCAGGGCGGCTCGGCGGACCTTCGCCGTTGCCAGTATCCTTCCGAGGCGCACGAATCCATTGATCAGTGGCGGCTGTACATCGCGTTCCGATCGGTCGCGGACGCGGCTCCGCGGCCTGCTTTCAACGAACCACTTATGACACCACCGTAACCACTTAACGCGCCACTTTTGCGCAGCCGCCCTGGCTTCGGCGGCCTGGATTTCAGCCGGATAGGTAGTTTGGTCGCCTTCGCCCACGTGATAGCCAGCCTTCTCGAGCTCGACGAGTTCGGCGCGCACCTGAGCGCGGGTGACAAGTACGTTCGATTGCTGGGCGAACGATACGGCCGGTGCGTCCAGGGTCGAAGCAAGCGCGACGGCGGAAACAAGTGTTTTGACATTCATGGTCAAACTTCCTGTACGGGTATCGGGTGCAAAACCTGTATTGAGTTTTGGAACCGCCGCCTTCGGCAGCGTCATAGCACATCACCCCTGTGCCCCTGAGCATAGTTGCGCGTGCAGCGACCTTCCTCGTGACGTTCGCGTACGTGCGGCATTTGGTCGCTCGTCGTTGCGCAAAGACCACCGAAATTTTCCCCACGAATAACCGAACGTCCGCCGCATCAGCGTCGCAGCTATATCTTTCATTTTCATTTATGAAAGTTGCGAAAAAAACCATTTAACAGTTCTCCAAGCGCCCGCGTAAAATCCGCCCTGTTCTAACGATGAACTAAAAATTACAAATGAATAGCGCTCGGAGTTTGTTATGGAGCGCCTGAGAAAGCAGGCGCTTCTTGGTTTTTCTGACGAGAAAGTAATTCAGCTGGCGAGGGCAATGGGACGCGTCGCCGACGTCAAGGCAGGCGACTATGTATGTTTCCAGGGCGATGCCGCTTCGCCCCTGATAATGCTGTTATCCGGTCAGCTGCGGACCTGTAGTCTTTCCAGCGAAGGGCATGAGATTCCAATACGGACTCTTAACGCCGGCGAATCGACCGGCGCTGTTTCGATCGTCGACGACTCGCCCATTGCCGAAAATGTCATTGCAACACAGAAAAGCACCCTCGTTCTGCTGGCGCGCGCCGACGCTCGCCGGTTGTTCCTGGAGCCAGAGGTATCGCGTGCACTGAACCGCTCGTTTGCGAGCCTGGTACAGGGGTTCGCGACTCGACATGCCGAGCAGGGGATGCCGCGAGCCGCAGCAAGAGTCTCCGCGTTGATCAACTCAGCCCTCAGCGAGACGGGCAAGGATGCGCCAGCGGTGATCGAGCTTCCCAGTCACGCAACGCTCGGCGCAATGGCGAAAGTCAGCCGCGAAACCGTGTCACGCGTGCTTGCGTCACTGGAGCGCCGCGGCGTGATCGCGAGGCGGGGACGCCAGATATCAGTCCAGGACCGCGCTGCCTTGGAAACCATTGCCAAGGGATAGACGAAGGTTCTGTCGCAACAAGGCGTTGAGGTAAATTTGGCGGACGGAAATTGCTGACGACCACGATGGCCAAGACGACGAAGACGCCGCGCAAGACGTTGCTCCCTGGCATCGGCAAGGTGCTGAAGCGACTGCACTATCCACTGGACGTGATGCTATTGTGCGTGCGATGGTGCGTGGCATACTCGCTGAGCCTGCGAAACCTTCTGGGTGGTGGGGAGATGGCGTCTCACGACAGCGCGATTTCGTCTTCTTCATCACGTCATCTTAGCTGACCAGTCCGCGAACGTGACAACGCCGGTAGGACTCTAAACGCCTTTTCCAATAGCTCGTCGAATAATTCACCATGCATAAGGTGCTCCGCGCTTCGCCATTATTTCCGCGAGGTCCCGACGGCTGAGCTTGTACCACAGTGACCAACGCACACGCAGGACGATGGCCTTGCGGTCGAAGTGCCCGGCCATTGAACTGCCAGTCGATGTCTTTTAGATGACTCATTGCGCGGAAAGGAAAAAAAACACTGTCGGGGTGGGATCTCAAGTCTAACGGGCTCTATGGCCGAAGAGCCTTCATCGCATCATGCGTTTCAACCAGCAACGCTTCCGCGAGTCGCGTCAGAGGGCGGTCTTTCGAGGAAATCGCCCAGGCGTCGATCGTGTTCTTCGGCCGAAACGGCAGCGCGACAATCTGCTGCTGACCGGTATGTGCGGCGGCCGACAGTGCGTCGACCACCGCGACACCGGCACCAGCGCCTACCAACCTGCACGCGGTCTCCGAATAGCGTGTCTCGACAGCCACGCGGTACGGCATGTTAGCGGCGGTGTAAAAGCGCCATTAGATGGCGGCGCAAAGTTGAGTAGAAGCGTCAACAACAGGGGCGGTTATGGGCCACTGTTGTTGGGTGATGGCCATCAGAATGGATCGTCGATGTCGCGACGGTGAGGATTGTCGGGAGGCGCGCGCTGTTCGTGCAGCAGGTCATTTAGCGGAATCTGGTAGTGCGCGGCGATCCGCTCGCGTAGATCGTCGATGAGTTCCACGACGGCGAGCGCCTGATCTGCGGACCGGTTGTCCGGGATCAGGAAGTCCAGCCCGTGAGTGATGCCCGAAGGCAGATGAAGGCTCTTCATGTTTTCTTCTTCTCCATGCGTGCCGCGCTGCGTTTCTTTGCGCGCTGCTCGGCCCGTTCACGTGCCTCCTTCACCCGGTAGGACTCGCCTTCGATCGCGACGACTTCGGCGCGATGCACCAGCCGGTCAACCAGCGAGACGACGCAGGCGGCGTTCGGAAACACCTCCGACCATTCTGCGAACGGCCGGTTTGTCGTGACCACGGTGCTCGCTGCGCCATACCGGCGGCTGATCAGTTCGAACAGCAGGTCGGCGTGGCGGTTCGAGTAGGACAGGTATCCGACCTCGTCAATTACAAGCACGTCAGGCGTGGCGTACCGGTGCAGCCGCCGGCGTAACGCCGAGTCACTGTCAAGCGCGGCGAGCTCACCGAGCATCTGGCCAGCAGTTGTGAACAGCGCCGTGTGCCCGTTGACGAGCGCCTGGTAGGCGAGGTTCAGCGCCAGGGTCGACTTGCCCACGCCATTCGGGCCGATCAGTACGACGTTGGCGGTGTCCCTGACGAACTCGAGCGACATCAGTTCTTCAACGGCGGCCCGGTCGCAACGCGTGGGCCAGGCCCAGTCGAAGTCGCACAGCGGTTTGAAGCTACCCAGATGGGCATCCCGGATGCGTCGCTCGAGCGAACGGCGGGCACGCTCGTCTTCTTCCCACTGCAGCAGCGGCGCAACCCAGCCGGCGTCCGTGAGATCCGGCCAGTGTGCCAGCAGCCCGTACAGGCGCAGGGCGTTGGCGCGCTCCTGCAGGTTCTCAGGCGAGCTCATCAGCACCTCCCGTTATCTGGTCGTAGATGTCGAGCCGGTGAGGGGTCACCAGCGTGTCCTTGCTACGCACGTGCTCGGGCAGGTTCACCGTCACCGGCGGCGGTATCTGCCGCGACTCGCGCCGACGCTCCAGCGCCAGACGCACCGGATTCTGGTGAGGCGCGGCATCGCTGGCGAGCGTTTCCTCGATCGCTGCCTGCAGTTCGGCTGCACCATAACGGTCGAGCAGCCGCAGCAGGTGGGCGGTGATATTGCCCAGATTGGCGCCGCGTTCAGCCGCGCGCAGCATGAGCGTGTGACTGGCCGGCGCCGCGCGGGCGAGATGGTCGAGGCCGCGATGGTGACGGGCTTCGCGTTTGCGTGCAACGAGGGCGTCGATGTGCGCGGCAATCTCGATCTGCGCGCCGCGATCGTAACTGCGCACATGGGTTGCAAGCAGATCGGCGCCGTCGAGAATGCGCACCTGCCGGGGATCGGCCCGGACCGTGAGCACGCGCCGCACGTGGGTATGCGGGATCGTGTAGTCGTTCAGATCGAAGCGCACATACGGCTGCTTGCCGACCTTCACGGCCAGTTGCAGTTCGCAGGGATACGGGTTCTCCGGCAAGGTAAGCAGGCTGGGCTGCTCGCGGGCGAAGGCTTCACGCACCGTGATCGTGGGCTCTTCCCGGCAGGGACGATCCGCCGCCATGCCCGCGCACCATTGCGCGGCCTGGATGTTCAGATCGTCGAGATCGGCGAACTTGCGCGCGGCAAAGAAATTCTCACGTACATACCTGATAGCTCTTTCGACGCGTCCCTTCTCGTTTCCTCTGGCTACTGCCACTGGACGGGGCTCGAAGCGATGATGAGCGGCGAACGCGAGAAGCGTCGGGTTGAAGCGGATCGCATCACCCTGACGCTCGAGCACAGCGCTCCTGAGATTGTCGTAGAGGAGGATCCGTGGCAATCCGGACCACGCCGCGAACGCGCCGGCGTGGCCTGCCAGGAAGCTGTCCATGCGGGCATCGAGGAAGAAGCGCAGATAGATCTGCCGCGACCACGACAGCACCATGACGAAGGCCATCAGCGGCCGGCGCGCGCGCCCGATCTGCAGGTGATCGAAATGGGCCCAGTCAACCTGGCCCTGCTCTCCGGGCAAGGTGCGCAGCCGCAGATAAGCCTCGGGTGTAGGTCGCGGACGGTGTACCGCGATCAGGTGCCGGAAATGATGAGGGTTGCCACGGTAGCCGCGCTCGGTGACCATCGCATACAGCCGGCTGGCCGTGAGCGACGGAAACCTGTTGAGCGTGTCATGGATAAACGGCAGGTAGGCATCGATCTGCGAAGGTCTGAGCATCCCGCCGACGCGAGGCAGACCGGCCTGCGCCAGCACGCGCTGGACCGTGCCACGGTGCACGTGCAACTGCCGTGCGATGGTGCCGCAGCGCCACTTCTCCACGTGGTAGTAGCGCAGGATCTGCGCCTCGAGTTCAACTCCAATGGTCATGGGTCACTTCCTGTGCAGTAGGTAGTAGTACGAACATCACGGAAGACCCGACGGCGTAGTGGCCCGAGGCGCACGAAGTCCGGACAGACGCAGTGGCAGAAATGGCACCGCTCAGGCACAGCTGGGGCGGTGGCGGATACCGCCGCTGTTGCCGCCGACGTCGTCGAAGTCGGTGCCAGTAGAGCATCGGCGGCAGGCACAGAGGAACCCTGATGCGTCACTTTATTCTGGCGGCTGCGATAGCGGCGCATCCGTTCGGCATGCGCGAAGCGGCCGTGACGACTGCGCTGATAGCGCCGGCCGGCCACGCGGATGCTGGCCTGACGTGCGACCTCAGAACAGTCACCGTCGCAGTAGATCTGGCCGCGGTCGCAACGGCGGCAAACGATGACCTGCGCCCTGCAGCGGGCGCACACAAACAGGCGGCCGGTGGCCGGCATCGGCAATCCCCGTCAATGCCGAAACGCTATCGACGGGACTGGTGGGCCGTGCCATACTGGCCCGGCACCCGTGCCCCATGCGCGTGTGGGGCTCGACATCGGAGTGAACTTGGCGGTTTGAGCCGGTGTCGGGCCTGTTTCTTCGGCGGTAAGCCTTCTTCTACCGCATCCCGACTTCAGCGTCATCACTTCCTGAAACGAGCCGCGTCGGGTGCGTCTGCACTCGCCCTACGGGCTCCTTCCGACGCGCCCGGTAGCGCCCCCGCTCTTCGCGCAAACCATTCCCAAACCGCTCAGCAGAGCATGACCATTCCGTATTTCTGATCGACGCCGCCGTTTGGTGTCGGCTTCTCACAGCCGTTCACACGGCACGCCGGTGTCGCGGAATGCCGCGGCAATCAGCGTGCTGACGCGCGCCAGACTCGACAGACCGATCAGCGGATACGGCTCGAGATCGGCCGGCACGACACGTTTGCGCCGCGCAAGCGGATGTCCATGGGGCACGACGCAAACCATCTCGATCGACGCGATCTTCACCATCTTCAGCGACTGGTCAAGCTCGGGTTCGAGCGCCATCGCCAGGCCGAAATCTGCCGCGAGCGCTTCAACGCTTTCGATCACCTTGAATGAATCGACGACGTCGCAAAACACCTTTACGTCGGGTTTGCCGATCATGAAGCGCTGAATTGCCTGCGGAAGTATCGAGTGACCGAGCTGCGGCGTGGCGCTCACGCGCACATGTCCGAGGCGGTTCTCCTTGATGTCCTCGACGGTCTGGTCGAGAGCCTCGGAATACATGAACATTGCTTCTGACGCGCTGAACAGCAGCTTCGCCTCCTCGCGCGGGACCAGCCGGTTCGCCACGCGATTGAAGAGCAGGAATCCAAGTTCCGATTCAAGTTGACCGAGCGCAGTGCTGACAGCCGGCTGCGAGATCCCGAGCACGCGGCTAGCACCGACCGTGGTCTGCGACGTCATCACGGTTCTGAAGATACCCAGCAGTCTCGTGTTCACAATAACCTTCTCTTATATGGTGTGAATAGTTTTCAATAGTTGATTATTGTAAGGCCGCTTTTGATAATGCCAGTTATCGCATACCGAAGACCGGATGCGCGCCGTGACGGCACAACCCCTCTGAATGAGACACCCCGATGAATACAGTCGCAAGCGCCAACATTTCCGGTGTCGAACAAGCGGTCATGACAAAGGTGGCATGGAGGATCCTGCCTTTCCTGATGCTGCTTTATTTCGTCGCGTTCGTCGACCGGGTCAATATCGCCTTCGCGTCGCTGCAGATGAACGCTGACGTTGGGCTGTCGAGCGTTGCTTACGGAATCGGGGCGAGTGCGTTTTTTGTCAGCTATTTTCTGTTCGAGGTGCCAAGCAACTTCATACTCTCGAAAGTCGGCCCAAGAAGATGGATCGCACGCATCCTGGTGACCTGGGGGCTGATCTCCGGCGCGATGATGTTCGTATCGGGCGAGAGGAGCTTCTATGTACTGCGCTTCCTGCTTGGCATGGCAGAAGCAGGCTTCTTTCCGGGCATTGTGGTTTACCTGAGCCGATGGTTCACCGCGAGTTACCGGGGACGAGTCACAGGCATCTTCATCGTTGCAATCCCCCTGTCGGGCCTGATCGGTGGTCCGATTTCCGGGCTGATCCTCGACGGCATGAACGGCGTGTCTGGCCTGCGCGGCTGGCAATGGATGTTTCTACTGGAAGCCATCCCCGCGGTTGTACTGGGCGTCGGCTGTCTATGGTGGCTGGCCGATCAACCTGCGGACGTGACGTGGTTAAGCACTGACGACAAGGACAGGTTGGAACGCATGCTCGAGAGCGAGCGTCGCGCACTCGACTCGGCGGCGCGCTATCCGTTGTCCGCGGCGTTCGCGAACCGCGCTGTCTTGCTGCTTGCCGGCACGCTGTTTTGTATCGTATTTGGTACGACTGGCATCGCGTTCTTTTTGCCGCAGATCATCAAGAGTTTTGGTTATAGCAATACGGCAGTTGGTTTTTTGAGCGCCGTACCGTATCTTGCTGGCGTGATTGCAATGGTGTCATGGGCGCGCCATTCCGATACCCATCGCGAACGCGTCGCGCATCTGGCCACAGCGACGCTGTTCGGTGCGCTCGGTTTCATTGCTCTCGCGTTCCTTTTGCCCGTGCACTGGGCAGCCATGATCGCTCTCTGCTTCGCGGCGATGGGCGTCTATGCTTCCAACGCGCTGTTATGGACACTGCCTTCCGAATTGATGACTGGTACAGCGGCAGCTGTGGCAATTGGTTTCATTAATTCATTGGCCAACCTGTCTGGTGTGATCGCGCCCAGTCTGCTGGGATGGAGTCGTCAGGTCAGCGGCGGATTCGCTCTGCCAGCGTGGATTTTTGCGGGGTTTTTAGTCTTGGGAACCGTGCTAACGGTACTCTTCAGTCGCACACCGATGTTTATTACATCGCGACGTGCTTTAGGGAAGGTAGTTTGATATGACGACGGCAGGCACAGCACCGTACATCGATGTAAAGCCATTGAGCGCGAATGCGTTCGAGATATATGGCGAAGTTCTCGAGAACAAGACTGAAAAACGACGGCGCGATTTTTTGATGCCGTTTGCCGGACTCGACGCGGGTACTACGCCGCGTTTGTGGATTAACCGCTTGCAGCCTAGCCACACTCGGTCAATCGCAATCGATACGATGGAGTGCCATCCGCACTCCCATCAGACCTTCATTCCGATGCGCGAGATTCCATACCTGATCGCGGTTGCACTACCCGGCGAAGACGGCCTTCCCGACCTCGCCACGCTCGCCGCTTTTGCCAGTGACGGCGGCCAGGGCGTGTGCTATCGGCGCTCGGTCTGGCACTTCGCGTTTACGTCGCTCGACGACGTCAACGAGGTAGCTGTGATCATGGCAGACAGCGGTCGCAGCGATGACACCGTCGTAACGAGACTGGCCGAACCGGTTATGGTCGCGCTATAGAGCAGGAGCACGCAATGGACGGCAAATACGATCACCTGGAACGGAACTTCACCGGCTATGGACGCCGGCCGCCCAACCCTCGGTGGCCGAACGACGCCCGACTCGCAGTCAACATAGTCATCAACTATGAAGAAGGCGCGGAAGCGTCCTACCCTGATGACGACAGCCACTCTGAAAGTGGCCTGGCCGAAGGAGGGGCGGGCGGTTTCGAAGGCCGCGATCTCGCTGCCGAGTCGATGTTCGAGTATGGCAGTCGGGTCGGTATCTGGCGCGTGCTGCGCCTGCTGGAGGAGCGCAGTTTGCCCGCCACCGCGTTCGCCTGCGCGCAGGCGCTGGAGCGCAATCCGGAATTCGCGCAGGTAATCCGCGATGGCGACATTGACGTGTGCAGTCACGGTCGGCGCTGGGTGAGGGCGCAAGATCTCACTGAAGAGCAGGAGGCGGAGGAAATCCGGCGCGCCTTCGAATCTATTGCTCACTCTACGGGACGGCCACCAGCGGGTTGGTATTGCCGTTATGCGCCGACCGTTCATACTCGCAAGTTGCTGGTTGAGCACGGCGGATTCATCTACGATTCTGACGCGTATAACGACGAGCTCCCGTACTGGACGACGGTACAACAGCAGCCGCATCTGGTGATTCCGTATAGCCTGACCAATAACGACGTCAAATTCGCGCGCGACGCGATGGCTACCGGGGACGACTTTTACATGTTCGTCAACGACGCGGTCGAGATGCTTTGCCGCGAAGGCGCTCAAGCGCCGAAGATGATGTCGATCGGGCTGCACATGCGTCTGATCGGCCATCCTGGCCGTGCCGCTGGACTCGAACGTTTGCTCGACAGTCTCGCGCGGCGGGAGGATGTGTGGATGTGTCGCCGCATTGATATCGCGAATCACTGGTTGCAAGAACATCCTTTCAGCGTGACAAGGCGGAGTTGAAGAAAGTGCAGCGCGGCCAACTATTCAAGATCCGGGAATGAAAATAACAACAGAGGCCTATTCCGTCGTCGAGATTTCCCGGCGAGTTCAAACGGGGGTCGACGAGTCACTCGATGCAACGCGCCATGCGCTTTCGGTCATTGCACGGCGGGAACAAGAGTTGTACGCATGGTCGCACCTCGCGTCTGCGAGTGATCTCATTGGAGCGTCCGCGCAGACCGCATCCGGTCCGCTGGCGGGTGTTCCATTCGGCGTAAAGGACATCATCGACGTAGCCGGCATGCCGACCCGATGCGGTTCTGAGGCCTGCAACACTTCGCCGTCCCAATTCGATGCATCCTGCGTCGCCTTGCTACGGCGAGCCGGAGCGGTGCCGGTCGGCAAGACGGTGACGGCCGAATTCGCTTATATGACGCCGGGACCCACGCGCAATCCTGCAAACCGCCAACATACGCCGGGAGGGTCATCGAGCGGCTCGGCCGCTGCCGTAGCCGCAGGCATGGTGCCAATGGCATTGGGCACGCAGACTGGCGGATCGATGATCCGGCCGGCGGCGTTTTGCGGTGTCGTCGGCTTCAAACCGAGTTTCGGGGCGCTCGGTCGCGACGGTACGAAAATAATGTGCGAGTCGCTGGATGTGATCGGCTGGTACTGCGCCGATGTGGCCGACGCGGCGCGAGTCGCGGAAGTCATGCTCCCCGATGCGCCGCCTCCGTTGTACTCGACTGAACATATGCGGACGGTAAGGATCGGTTTTCTCCCGGGCAATCCCGGCCATGTGCTGGAGCACGCCGCACAGGCTGCCCTCGAAGACGCGAGGAGTGTGCTTCGCGATCTGTCGACGATCGAACCGGTCCCTGAATTAGCCGACCCAGCCAGATTTCTCGAAGCGCATTCGGTGATCATGCGTTACGAACTGGCGCGCAGCCTCTTACCGGTGGCCTCGGAGCACGCAGCGCAACTGAGCCGGCCGTTGCGTGAGGCTATCGACCAAGGACTGGCGATGCCGGTGCAGACTTATCGCGAGATGAAGGCGTGGCAATACACGCAGCGTTTGCGTTGGGCGGATTACTTCGGTGATGCAGACGTCGTCCTGACGTCGAGCGCTTTGGGTCCAGCTCCCAGAGGGCTCGAATCGACCGGAACCGCGGCCTTCAATAAAGCGTGGTCCCTGCTGGGCTGGCCGTGCATCCATTTGCCCACTGCATTGAGCGAGGATGGCCTGCCGATCGGTGTGCAATTAGTCGGAAAGCCGGGGACGGACGGGGAGTTAATCGCTTGGGCACTGGCTCTGCATAAGTTTATCGATCGGCGAAGCCGCGCCGAGCCGTAGACGTTCCTCCAGCGTGCGACATTCCGTCAAAAACTTCGAGTTGTGCATCGACGCCGGACTGCTGAAGCTTCTGGTGTTCACGGACCGTGTTGCTGTATCTCCGTAGACGGGTGAGAGCAGCGGGTCCTTCAGATCATGAGCGTGCGCGTACACAATTGCCTCGGCATGGCAGAACCCATTGGGCGACACCACGACGTTGTCCACCTTTTCCTTCGAGTAGAACGAGTCGCCAGCCAGTCTTCGTCAGGTCGGAATCGGCGTACCGGGTGCGATCGCACCCGGCATTTTCAGCCCTTCCGGTTTCGCACGCATCATCAGCTCGGGCACGAGCGCGCCCTCGTTGTTTGAGCGTCTCCCGCGATACCGGGCGATGTTTTGCTTCAGTAGCTGACGAAGAGGGCGTACAGATATTACGAAAAGCGCCCTAGACGTACCGTACTGGCGCGAAGTCGTATCGCTTTATCTGGTCATCGTGGGTCAACAACACGATTCCTTCTGCCATCGCTTGACCGACGAGGAGCCGGTCGAACGGGTCCTTGTGAAGAGGCGGGAGGGCCGCAACTTCGAACGCATGCTGTGCTTCAATCGACAGCTCTTCATAACCAGCATCAAGCAGGTTCCTGCGAAGAACGCGTGCATCGACCTGAAAGTCCTCACGGCCCAGTGCGCTTTTGATGACAATTTCCCAGATGCTGGCGACGCTGAAGTAGAGGGTGTTGTCGGCGTCCTCGATGGCAGCGCGCGCTTCGTTCGACAAGGCAGGGTCGTCAGCCGCAGCCCAGACCAACAGATGAGTATCGAGCAACAGCCTCACTTTGTCTTACCCTCAAACATGTCGCAGATCTCGTCCGCTGCCATAGTGTCGAAATCTGCGGGTACCTTGATTTGCCCCTTCAGGAATCCGATGCGCCGCGGCGGCTTTGCGGCTTCGGCATCGATGCGCACGACCTTGACCAATGGCTTGCCGGCCTTAGCGATGACGAACGGCTCGCCGCCGTTCACGGTTTCCTCGATTAGCCGCGACAGGTTGGTCTTGGCATCGTGAATGTTGTAAATATGCATGGCAGCACCATATGAACTTAGTTTAGTAAACTTAGTTTACTCCAAACTTTATCCCCGCGCAAGATGTTCAAAGTGGGAGTCGCGCCGTCCGTGCTGCCGATGGGCGAAGCTTCAAGGGTTTTCACGCTCAGCGTTCGAGCGATTTGACATAATATAAATTATCACCATTTAGGTTTGTAGAGGCTAAGTTGTAATGTCCGCTTTTAGCCAAGTTCAAATGTCCGCTTTTTCGCAGCGTAAGCTGACCGGCCGCCGGCGTTTCGGCGCGGGAGGCTTCCATGGCTGCGACCGAACGGATAACGATGACGATGCGCGAACTGGACAGGTTCAAGGTCATTCAGGACGTCGCCGACGGCAGGCTCAAGCCCTGGCGCGCGGCGGAACGGCTCAGGCTGACGACGCGGCAGGTTCGCCGTCTCGTTGGACGGTTGCGCGAACATGGACCGGAAGGTCTCGTGTCGCGTCGGCGCTCGAAGCCCAGCAACAACCAGCTGGACGCGATGACGGCTGATCGGGCACTCTCGATCATCCGTGAGCGCTATGCCGATTTCGGGCCCACGCTGGCCTGCGAGAAGCTGTACGAATGTCACGGCATCCGGCTTGCAAAGGAGACGGTCAGGCGCCTGATGACGGATGCAGGTCTCTGGGTTCCCCGCCGGCAGCGACCACCGAAGGTCTACCAGCCACGCGCGCGGCGCGCGTGTCTGGGCGAGCTGATCCAGATCGACGGCAGCGATCACCGGTGGTTCGAGGAACGGGCGCCGGCCTGCTCGCTGCTGGTGTACGTCGACGATGCAACGAGCCAGCTGATGATGCTGCATTTCACAGCCACCGAGTCGACCTTCAGCTACTTCGAGGCGACGCGCGCGTACATTGAACGCCACGGCAAGCCCGTCGCGTTCTACAGCGACAAGTACAGCGTGTTTCGCAAGACCGGCGCGAACAGGGATGGCAGCAGCGTGACCCATTTCGGCCGGGCGATGTACGAGCTGAACATCGACACGTTCTGCGCGAACAGTAGCCCCGCCAAGGGGCGCGTCGAGCGGGCACACCTGACGTTGCAGGACCGGCTCGTAAAAGAATTGCGGTTGCGTGGCATCAGCACGGCTGCCGGAGCCAATGCGTATGCGTCTGCCTTCATGGCAAATTACAACGTGCGCTTCGCGAAGCCACCGAAGAGCGGCTTCGATGCTCACCGCCCACTCAGGGCTGACGAGAATCTTGATCTGGTGCTCACGTGGCGCGAACCGCGCAAGGTGAGCAAGTCGTTGACTGTGCGGTATGACCGCGTCATGTATCTGCTGGACGACACGCCCGGGCACCGCAAACTGATCGGCCGCTACATCGACGTGTGGGAGTATCCGGACGGGCGTATCGAACTCCGCGCCGATGGTCGCGCACTGTCATGCAGACAGTACGACCGGCTGACCGAAGTTGACCAGGGCGCGGTCGTTGAGCATAAGCGGCTGGGTCACGTGCTTCAGGTCTCGCAGGTGATCCAGGCTCAACGCGATAACAGCCGGATCGGCAAAGCGCCTTCGCGAACCCACCTGGGCGTCGCAACGAGGGTTCAAAGCCGCTCGCCAGGCAAGAAGAAGCAACGCGAGTTCACGCAGGCCGATATCAATGGTGTGATTCTGGAACAGTCGCAGCAGCGGCAAATGCAACAACCACGCAAACCTGGCCGTCGGTCTGCAAAGGTGATCGACACAGACGTAAGCGCCCTGCCAGTTCAGGCGTCGTCCTTCAACAATGTGTGAGACAAAAAGCGTTAGAAACAACCCCCCAAACCTGGACATTTCAACTTAGCCGGAAAGCGGACATTTCAGAATGGCCTCGACAAGGTTGTGGGAGCAAAGTAGTAGTGTCGTACCTGAGCAAAGTACAGATGTCGTACCCCAAGGATCTGTAGCGCATGCTGGTGCGGTTTTCCTGCCTGTGGAGACTGACGTTGCCCGCGAATTTCGGATCCCTTAACTGAGCGGAGATTATGCCACCCGTTGGTTCTGGGCGGCGTACCAGTCCCGCTCGAACTGCATCGGGCTGACGTAGCCCAACGTCGAGTGAAGACGGCCGTGATTGTAGAAGCTCAACCAATCGACTACTTCGTCCATCGCTTCGCGACGCGTTACAAAGCGCTGGCCGAGAATGCGTGCCCGCTTGAGCGATCCCCACAGGCTCTCGGTCGGCGCGTTGTCCCAGCAATTTCCCTTGCGGCTCATCGAACTGCGCATGCCGTAGTCCTTGAGCAGGTCCTGGAAGTCGTGGCTGCAATACTGGCTGCCTCGGTCGCTGTGCAAAATCAGGTCCGCTTCCGGACGGCGGCGAAACCACGCCATACGCAGCGCGTCCGATACCAGCTCCGTGCGCATGTGCGGCTGCATCGACCAGCCCACCACCTGACGGCTGAACAGGTCGAGGATGACGGCCAGATACAGCCAGCCTTCGTCCGTCCAGATATAGGTGATGTCCGTACTCCAGGTCTGGTCGGGACGCGCGGGAGAGAAGTCACGTTGCAGCAGGTCTGGGGCGACAGGCAGGCTGTGGTTGCTGTCGGTCGTGGCCTTGAAGCGGCGTTTGGTCTTCGCCTTGATGCCGTGCAGCTTCATGAGCCGCTGGACACGATCCTTGCTGACGCGAATGCCTTGGGCCAGCAGCTTCTTCCACACGCGCGGCCAGCCGTACTCGCCTTTGGATTCAGCGTGCACGGCCTTTATGTGGACCAGCAGGGCGTCGTTGCTGATGCGTCGGCGCGGACGGTCCGCATCGACATCCCGGGCCTTGCGGGCGTGGTAACCGCTGGGGCTGACACCCAGCACCTGGCAGGTCAGGGACACCGGCCATTGTCGGCTGTGAAGCTCAATCCAGGCGTACTTCATTCCGACACCTTTGCGAAGTACGCCGTGGCTTTTTCCAATATGTCGCGCTCCATCTTCACGCGTGCCAACTCCGCCCGCAGCCGGGCAATCTCCATCTGTTCAGGAGAAACCTGTTTGCCTGCGCCGTTCAGCTTGCCAGCGGCATCGGCCTTAACCCAGTTGTGCAGCGTCTTCGGGCTGATGCCCAGTATCTTTGCCACTGCCGCCATACTCTGGCCGCCGCGGACCATGCGCACGGCTTCTATCATGAATTCCTGCGTATACCGGGCTCTCGGATTACCCATCTTTCCTTGCCGGGTCGGCCGGTGGAATTTCACCACCAGCCGCCCACAGAACCGTGCGTAAACGTCTCCATTTACACGGCTCGTCCCAGCCATCCTTCTGTCATCTCACGATGGCAGAGCGACGCGGAAGGCCAAGGCTCATCCCGGTTTCCCGGTTGGCAGACAACCTTCCGTGAGCTGGGTCATCCCCTTTGCTCCACACCCATTACAGGCGCTTCAACGCTCGTACGGGATGATCCGCCCCCTGCATGTGCATCGGTACTTTCCCCCTTCGTGGGTCCCACTTATAAGGTTTTCCCTTGGCATCACATGAAGAGTTCCCAAGTTCCACACCCGAGCCCGGATTAGAGTCACGCCACCTATACACCGGACACCACATGGCCAATAAGCAGGTACTCGCCATGCTGATCCCGGGGGAAGGAGGCGCCCCCGGTTTTGATGTCATCGAACTCACTTTCGATGCGTCATCAGTGGTTCACTTGCGTTCGTCTCTCTAATCCATACATGACGTGTTTGATCACGCCTTTTAACCGTAACGTTCACCACCACACCGTTTCCGACTGCAGCAGCTTACGGCTGTTTGAAGCCAGCGCCTGCACGCCGACTTCGGAGGGCCTACCTCCATCTCAGGTATAGCATCGTGTTCAGCTTCGAACACGTTCATGGCACAACCTCCTTGCGTGAGTTTTACACACTCAGCAAGGGATCCGCTTTTTGCGGGCAAGGTCAGACCGCCATGACGCGCACCTGGACGATCACGATGAGCATGCAGGAGCTTGACCGGCTGAAAGTCATTGAGGCGGTTGCCGAAGCGCGGCTGATGACCTGGCGCGCTGCTGAACGGCTGGGTTTGAGCCGACGCCAGGTCGAGCGGCTTGTGATTCGCTACCGCGACGAAGGCACCGCTGGGCTCGTTTCGCAGCGGCGCGGCGTGCGCAGCAATCATCAGTTGCCGCAGACGGTGCTTGACCGGGCGCTCGGACTGATCCACGAGTGCTACGCGGATTTCGGGCCGACGCTCGCGTGCGAGAAGCTGTGTGAATGCCATGGGCTGGTGCTGTCGAAGGAAACCGTGCGGCACCTGATGACGGACGCGGGCCTGTGGGTGCCGCGCAAACAGCGACCGCCGAAGGTCTATCAGCCGCGTACCCGACGCGCCTGTTTCGGCGAACTGGTGCAGATCGACGGCAGTGACCATCACTGGTTTGAGGAACGGGCACCGGCGTGCACGCTGCTGGTGTATGTCGACGATGCCACCAGCCGGATCATGGCGCTGCACTTCACGGCGACCGAGTCGACTTTCAGCTACTTTGAAGCGACGCGCGCGTATCTCGAAAGGCATGGCAAGCCAGTGGCGTTCTACAGCGACCGCGCCAGCGTGTTCCATGTCAAGAAGCGCGCGGAGACGGCAGGCAAAGGCGTCACGCAGTTCGGCCGCGCGATGTACGAGCTGAACATCGACACGTTCTGCGCCAACAGCAGCCCCGCCAAGGGGCGTGTCGAACAGGCTCACCTGACGCTGCAGGACCGCCTGGTGAAGGAACTGCGTTTGCGCGATATCAGCACCATCGAAGCCGCGAACGCGTATGCCTGCGCTTTCATGGCCGCTTATAACGCGCGTTTCGCGAAGCCGCCCAGAAGCAGGTACGATGCGCACCGGCCGCTGCGCGCCGACGAGAATCTCGACACGATCCTGACGTGGCGGGTCCAGCGCAAGGTGTCGGATGCGCTGACGCTGCTGAACGATCGCGTGATCTGGCTGCTCGACGATACGCCGGCCACCCGCAGGCTGATCGGCCGCTACATCGACGTGTGGGAGTATCCGGACGGGCGCCTTGAGATCCGCGCGGACGGCGTCGTGCTGCCCTGTGTGCCGTACGATAAGCTCGCGGAGATTGATCAGGGTGCCGTGATCGAGCACAAGCGACTCGGTCATGCGCTGCAGGTCGCGCAAGCCGTGCAGGCGCAGCGCGACAACCGCCGGATCTCGGGCTCGCCATCACGTACGAATCGTGGTGCGGCGGTACGCAAACCCAAACCCTCACCCGGCACGAAGAAGCAACGCGCATTCACCCGAGCCGACCTGAACCAGGCAATCGTGCAGATCGCACAGCAGTCGAAGACGCCTTCAACACCTGGCCAACGGTCTGCACGCACTCGCTGAACGGACTGACACGCCCTGCCCGTTCAAGGCTGTCCTTCGACACTACGTGGATTCAAACCGTTAAAGACAGACTCAAACCCGACATCAAGACTACGACATCTGTAAATAGCCAGCGCTACGACATTTCTATCTGGCCTCGACATAGGTGTTAGTCCAAAGTTCAGATGTCGCGTTTCCGCTAAATTGAAATGTCGTGTTTGCGGGTTCAGGCTGGCGGCCAGTATCTCTTCAGGAGCGCTGGCCATGAACGCATCCGGGACGATCACCATGTCGATGACCGAGCTGGACCGGTTGAAAGTGGTACAGGCTGTTTGCGAGCGGCGTCTGAAGCCGGGCCAGGCAGCGGACCGCCTTGCGTTGAGCGTCCGTCAGGTTGAACGTCTGGTGCTGCGCTACGAGGCTGCCGGTGTGGCCGGTCTGGTATCAGGCAGGCGCGGCCGACCGGGCAATCATCAGTTGCCCGAGGGCATGGCGCCACGCGCGCTGGCTGTCATTCGCGAGCGCTATGCCGATTTCGGGCCGACGCTCGCGTGCGAGAAACTGTGGGAATGTCACGGTATCGGTCTGTCGGTCGAGACGGTACGCGCGCTGATGATTGCCGCCGGTCTGTGGATTCCCCGCAAGGATCGGCCGCCCAGGGTGTACCAGCCGCGCAACCGCCGCGCGTGCCTCGGTGAACTGATCCAGATTGACGGCAGCGATCACCGCTGGTTCGAGGAGCGTGCGCCGGCCTGCACGCTGCTGGTGTTCATCGACGATGCAACGGGCCGGCTGATGGCGTTGCATTTCACGGCACCGAATCGACCTTCGGCTATTTTGAGGCCCTTTCGAAGTATCTGGCGGCACACGGCAAGCCCGTCGCATTCTATAGCGACAAGTTCAGCGTCTTCTACGTCAAGGATCGGGCGAGCACGGCTGGCAAGGGAGTCACACAGTTCGGCCGCGCCCTGTACCAGCTCAATATCGAGGCGTTCTGTGCGAACTCGAGCCAGGCCAAGGGTCGTGTCGAGCGCGCCAACCTGACGTTGCAGGACCGGCTCGTCAAGGAACTGAGGTTGCGTGGCATCAGCACGGTCACCCAGGCCAATGCATACGCGCCTGCCTTCATGGCGGCCTACAACGCGCGCTTCGCAAAGCCGCCAAAGAGCGGGTTTGATGCTCACCGGCCGCTCAGGGCAGACGAGAATCTCGATCTGGTGTTCACATGGCGCGAGCCGCGCAAGGTGACCAAGTCGTTGACCGTGCGGTACGACCGGGTCATGTATCTGCTGGATGACACGCCGGAGCACCGGAAGCTGATCGGCCGGCATATCGAAGTCCGGGAGTATCCGGACGGGCGGATCGAACTGCGGTCGGACGACCGTGTTCTGACGTGCCGGCAGTACGACCGGCTGGCCGAAGTTGACCAGGGCGCGGTCGTTGAGCACAAGCGGCTGGGTCCCGTGCTGCAGGTCTCGCAGGCGATGCAGGCCCAACGCGACAACCGCCGGATTGGTAAAGCGCCTTCGCGAACCCATCTCGGCGTTGCGACCAAAGCTGAAGGCAGCTCGCCCGGCAAGAAGAAACAGCGCGAGTTCACGCAGGCCGATATCAATGGTGTGATTCTGGAACAGTCGCAGCAGCGGCAAATGCAACAACCACGCAAACCTGGCCGTCGGTCTGCAAAGGTGATCGACACAGACGTAAGCGCCCTGCCAGTTCAGGCATCGTCCTTCAACAATGTGTGAGACAAAAGGCGTTAGAAACAAACCCCTTAAACCCGGACATTTCAACTTAGCCAGAAAGCGGACATTTCAATCTGGCCTCGACATTAGGGTCGCGATGTAATTTCGGATAGACCCGGTTTCCGGACGCGCTGTGCATGTCCAGATCGTTTGTAGGTGTGCGTTGCCGCCCCTAATTCGGCCCGACCTCGCGCTAACGTCTATCCATTCCACCTGTAGGGGCAGTCGGGAGGCGACGATGGAGCATTGGGTCAGAGTACACAACGAGAAGGACCGGCAAACGATGGAATGGCTGCGCCGGAATATTGGCGACGCAGCCATCGCTGCCGCCATCCAACGATGCGAGAACTCGGGCAAGCCGTATCTTTCCGCCGTCTGCCGGCAGCTGCGCGTCCGTGTTCCGGAGTTTCCTCTGCCACGGCGGGAAAGCCCAAGCCCGGTGGCGGAACAATCTCTCGCTACCATCCGGCACATCCTCGCAGCGCGCAACGCCTTGACCGTCGCGAAGCCGATCAGTGCACGCCAGAAAGCGACTCCAACCCCATTCGCCTGATCGAGACGGGACAATGCGTCCTTTGACGCGATGCTTGTACGACGCTGGAACAGCGATTTTCGGACGCGGGCATGGCAAACAGCTCAACATCATCTGGATGGACCAGTCGCAAACCCCCAAGGGTTGGCCCGAATTCCGTGAAGAAGTTTTCGGGGGCGCCTTTACTGACGTCAGGACTACATCATGAGTCTGGCCGGGAATGCCGGATTTGTCGCAGGTCAAATTCTCGGTCAGGACGGAGAGATTCTGGCAACCGTCGCTCCTTTAAAAGCGTTCGCCTTCGCGGATGAACGATTCGTTTTCCAGAGCCGTGAACGGCCAACGTTCGCCGGTCCCCGCGCGAAAGCGTGCTGACTACGTTCCTCCGATCAGTGGGTCGTCCTGGTCGATTCGCCATTTGGGTCAAGCTGTCTACAGGCACTCGGTATCAACGATTCAGACAGTGAGCAGCGGGGCCGCACAAGTCCGTCCGGGATACGCCGGACGCAAACGGCGCAACAGGGCCACTTCCCGCGCCGGCGGATTTCCCCGCAGGAAACTTGCGCGGCTCGCCACCACGAAGCCAGCGGCACACCCCCGGGGGCGCTCCTGTTCAGTTTATGACGTTTGCTCCCGGACGCCTCGTCCTTGCGCTGGCGAGATCGACATCGGGCTCATCGCCTCACCTGACCAAACAGCCGCGGATCCAGCGTAAAGGGCTCGCTGCTGATGACCCTGACGCTTGCCATCTCCGGATGCATCGGGTTCAGCAGCAGATTGAAATCACTCGGACAGACGACCGACGGTACCCGCATCGCCAGCTGCTCGCCCGCTTCGAGCCATTGCCGCCCAAGCGTCCTTGTCGCCGCGGGATCGCGCGTCAGGTCTGCCCAACCTTCTGGCACATCCGGGACGAACGCGGCGGCGTCGACGGCGTCTGGCACCTCCAGCGTCACCAGGAAATATCCCCCGGCCGGCAGCAAGCCCGCCATGTGCACCAGCGCCTCCAGCAGCGCTGTCGACGCGTGGCAGCACGTGTACAGTACCCGCATGCCACGCGGGTTCCAGCGGCCTCCGGCGATCGCCGCACCGTTGCCGCTCAGATCATCGGCGCGGTAATACCCGCGCCGTTCCTTCGCCAGACGGTAAAGCCTCATGCGGACACGCCGTGGATGACGCGTAGCAGAATTTCACGCACGCGATCGTACCCCGGCTGTGAGTCGAGTACTTCGAGCGGGCTGAGCCCACCCAGCTCCGCGTTCGATCGCTGCATCCATTCGGTGGCCAGCGCCGGATCCTCGAACACCTCGACAGCAAGCTGGCGCACATAGAGCACGCGCGCGACGCGATCCGACTCGGCTGGCGACAGGCGCTCCTCGCGCGCCATCTTGCGCAGGATCGTCGAACTCGGCAGATTCAGGTTCGCCAGCAGCGTCTGCACGGGCACGTGCAGCAGGTCTTTCGCAACGCGTTCGATGATCGCCGCTTCCATGCCTTCGCGGATCTGCCGGCGCTGCTCGAGCGGGTCGAACTCGACGAGGAACGTTTCGATATCGTCAGGGTGGGCGCCGGACCGGCCAGAGCCGGCCAATGCCTTGCCGGTATGCGCTGCGGCCGGGTGACGGCCTGACGGATGATGCACGGCCATGATGTGAGCCTCCCAGATGAGAACATCGTTATTCTCATTCTAGATTACTCTCAAACGGGAATCAAGATTTTCCCATTTGGTAACCTGCTACGCCGGCCGGTCCTGGCGCCGGAGAGTGAAAAGCCGCCGCAGCTCGTCGCGCAACTCCGAGATATCGAGGACATGCTGCGCCCGGGTCACGGCCACATAGAGGAGGCGGAGCTCATCGTCGTCCGGCATCGGGCTGCCATCGGCACCGCGCAGGCGGAAATCGTTGGCCACCTTGACCCGCTTCCATTCGAGGCCCTTGGCACGGTGCACGGTCGAGATCACATAGTCGGCGTCGCCTTCCGCCGCCGAGCGCTGTGCCAGCGCCCGCAGATAGCCCGTACCGAGCTCGTCGACGATGCGCACAACCGGCAGCAGGTCCTGGCCAAAGGCACTGCGCGCAAACGCCTGCGCATCGCTCCATGTCTCGAACAGCGAAAACGCCGCCGGGCGGAATGCCCGCTGGCCGGCAAGCAAGCGGTCCGCGCCGTCAGCGTAAGCGAGAATCTCGGCCGGACTCATGCGGATCGCAGGTCGATGTCCCGCCTCGAGTCCTGCGGCGAACTGCCAGATCGCCGTGACATTCTTCCGGCACAGGATTGCGTCGACCGGCGGCGCAAGCGCGGGATCGTCCACCAGGATCGAGCCGATGGTTTCCTGTCCCCGGAGGGGCGTGAGCTCACCGAGAAGTGCGAGCAGGCGACTGGCGAGCGCCGCGAACTTTGCGCCAAAGCGGAACGACTCCGTGAGCGCGCATTCGGGTGCGTCGATCTGCGCCATCGCATTGATTGCGCCCCGCCACTCGTAAATCTGCTGGTAAGGATCGCCCACGTAGATAATCTGCGCGTGGCGCTGCCGGCCAAGGACCGACAGCATCACACCGTCACTGTCCTGCGCTTCGTCGAAGAGGATGAAATCGGTCTCGATGCGTGGCTCCGAAAGCGCCCATAGCTTCAGGAGCACGTCAGGCGAAATGGCGCTCCCCGCGTGGGCAGCCCTGCTCTCTTCCCACAGACGCCGGACATAGGGCAGCAGGTAGGTGCGCAGTTGCGCGGCCAACATTTCGTCGATCTTTTCGTCGACAACAATATGCTGCGCTGCCGGCTGGATGTCCGCGGACCGGCAGAACCTGTCCCGCCCATCGGCAATCATCCGCCCGATCTCGAATGGAGCGATTTCGACGGCCGTGCCCGTTACTGTCCGCACTTCCAGCGGGCCCAGCCCATAACGCGCGGCCAGTTCGTGCGGTGGCTCGCCCTGAAGGCTCATACGATTTCGGAGCGACAGGCTGACGGAGGCCCACGCCAGCGAATGCATCGTCCTCGAGCCAACGTGAGACGGGAAACGCCGGGCTGCATTCGCCGCGATTTCCCGGTTGAACGCGAGGTACATGCCGCGCCGATGGCCGAAGTGCCCCGCCACGAGCTGGAGCGTGGAGGTTTTGCCCGCGCCGGCAAATGCCTTGATCTTCAGATCCCCGACTCGAAGCGCCGCCTCGACGACGGCTTGCTGCTCTTTCGTTGGAATAAAGCTCCTTTTCACGCGATTCCAGACGTCATGTGCGCCCGCTCCTGGCGATATGGGGTCGGCGATTTTCGCATGGCCTGTAGCCGGTCGGGCAAACCAGCGGGGGTCGCGTCACCAGAACCTTCGCTTTGATAAAAAGGGGATGGCGGGCTGGCACGGTGAAAGCTGACAGCACCCGTCACGTCTGAACAAGCTCAAGCCCGTTTTCGGCACACCATTGCGTCAGCGCGCTTTCGACAGCATCAGCTTCAAACGAATACCAGCGCTCCAGAACGCCTTCATGCTCCAGCAAATCCTTGAAACGCGCATAGGCCCCTTGCCGTCGGAAAAATGCTTCGACCTGCTCGTAATGCGCGGGTAACTCCTGTGTGACAAAGCGCATGGCGAGACGTCTTCCCAGATCAAGCTCGTTCTTATGCGGTATGGCAAGGTAGCGATCTGAAGTTTCAAGGTCGTCAGGGACCTCCTCGTCGAACGCGTCACTGGAATCGGAAGTCCACCAGATCTTGCCCGTATCGAGCGAGACATACGCGTTATGCTCCATTGGCGCCGCGTAGCTGACGAAATCGAAAGCCAAAGAAAGATCGTCGAGTCTGACTGCGATCATGGCTCTGCTCACATAGGTTGAACGTGCCACGTGACATGCCGGCTCAGGGCCGGATATGCCGTCCGTATCGCCGCGTCGGCGACGCGACCTAAAGCTCTTCGCTCGGGTCAGCGATATCGAGCCGGAATTGCCATCCTTCCATGCTCATGAGCATTTGCCCAAGATCGTCCCACGAGACCTCCTTGCCGTCGACCACCGCGAGTGGCAGGTACCCCGCCTGCGACTCATCCCATTCGATCCGTCCGCGCACCGTGCTGTCAATGATCCGGCGCTCCCGGAAATCGATGTGCCTGACCGATAGCGCGCGTCGCATCCTTTCGACCAGGCGTCCGAGCAGCACGAACACATCGTCGTCAGCTTCGCCGATCAGCTGGAACCGATAACCGGTGCGAAGTTCTCCGCGAAGCTCAAAGGCATCCAGTGCAATCCGGTCGCCCAGGAGCCGGAGCTGGAAATGGAACTGGTGGGCCTCCCCCTCGCAGTCAATCATCCGGATGGGGTCAAGCCGGACATTCTCGAAATCGGTGAATCCGGTGGACTCGGCTATCCTGGCGTTGAAGCACGAAGTGCAGAGCAACTCATAATTGCCTTCGCCGGAGCCGCAGTGGATGGCGTCCCAGGGCGGCGTCGGGTTGCCGCATTGTTCGCATCGCTCATGTGCCATGTCGTGCCTGCTGTATTGGTTCTTCCTGCGATCGCCAGGATGTTGGTTGCCGGTGCCGTTCTTGACACGGTTGATCGCCCGTTGACGGCAACATGCGGCCCCGCGAAGACGCATTTGGGTGCGCAGCAACTGGCGGTCGGATGCCGCTATTTTGACAGACACTGCGAACTGCTCCTAACTGGCGCCGGGCGTCTTGCGCCGCGGGACCCGGACGGTGACGCCATCCATGATCGACGCGTTCGATGAGGTCGCACTGCACAGTGGCTTCCGTGCGGAGGCGTTACAGGGCTGATATGCCAGAAGCTCGTTAGCCGGCACCGCACCTATGCCACATACATAGGAATACGAAGCAAATCGCGATCATTCCTTTTATGTCTACATGAACGCCCCCGTTTGCGCCAGATGTTCGAGGTCTTGACGAATAGGATGGGCTGCAGCTCTACATCCGGCCTCTTTGCAGCTTCCGCTTCGCTGCCGGCCCCTATGAAATCCGCTGACTCACGCCTCATTCAAATCGCGCGCTTGTGAAGCTCAGACATAAAAGCAGGTTTGGTGAATCCCGGGTCCCGCCCGATTTGTCATTACACTCGAATGCCGCCGCAACTTTTGACGTTCCATCCCTTGAAACAGGAAACCTTCCAGCAGACCGGTGAGATCAGGCTGGCCTCGTACTGACGTAATCCTTCCGATAGGGCTGTTGATGCGCCAGCACCGCCCAGATTATTCGCGCAAGCTTGTTGGCCATTGCGACGATGACGACATTCAACGGGCGCCGCTGTTTCATCTGTTCGACCCAGAGATCTGGCTCTTTCGCGCGATAGATGATGCTCCGCGCGCCGTGAACCAGTAGAGTTCTGAGATACGTGTCACCTCGCTTGCTGATTCCCTGTAGCTTGATCGTGCCGCCCGATCCGGTCTGTCCCGGCACAAGTCCGAGCCAGGCCGCAAACTCGCGGCCAGATTTGAAGGCTTTGGCATGCCCCATCGTTGCCACGGCAGCTGTTGCGGTAAGCAGCCCCACGCCTGGGATTGCTGCGATTGCCTTGACCGCCTGATCACCTTTCATCCACTCCCGCATCCGGCGCTCGATCTGGCCGATCTGACGGTCCACGTCATCCAGACCTTTCCATTGCTCTCGCAGCGTATCGATCAGTATCGCAGGCAAGCGTCCTGACAATCTTTCCAGAACTCCCACCATTGCCTTGTCCAACGCCGCCCTCCCTACTCCCATCACCTCGCCGTACTCGCTGATCAATCCGCGAAGACTATTGGTTTGCATCGTGCGAAACTTCACCAGTTGTTGACGCATACGATGCAGTGCAAGGATGGCCTGCTGCGCTTCGCTTTTTACGGCAACTTCCCTGCAATCCATCTGGGTGGCCATCCAGATTGCCCGCGCGTCGGCCGCATCGTTCTTGTTGCGGATGTTGAACGCCTTGACGAACTTCGCCGGCATAAGCTTTACCCGATGCCCCATTTCGATCAACCGTCGGGCCCAATGCTGTGATCCGCTGCACGACTCCATGCCGACAAGGCACGGTTTGCGATTGGCAAAGTATTCGAGAAACGCCGCTCGCTTGATGGACCGGTTCACGATTTCGCCGCTTTCGGGATCCACCCAGTGAACCTGCATTACATTCATTGCGATGTCCACACCCACGATCATATGTGCCATGACAGATCCCCTCTGTTCGGTTGAGCAGATGAGTATGATCAACCACTTCTCAATCCGGTCGAAATTCCGCATAGCGGTGGATCGCTCACACGGACCGACTGGGTGGGGGCGTTCATATCATTCAAATTAACCCTCCGGAATCAGAACCGTCGCTAATTGGTGCACTCAGGCTCTGAGCTATTATTGTGCACATATTGTGCGCGGGGTATTTCAAATGAATCCGGATTCCGTTCTCGCCCGTCCGAACGCGGGCGGCAGCTTCGACCAGTTCATGGCATCGCTTCGCGATCCGGATAGTCCTGCGCCAATCGTGTCCGCGCGTCGTTTTGGCGAGGCCCTGCATATTGATCTGCAAACGCTCGCCCAGCAGGCGCATGTGCATCGCAATACGCTCAGTCGCCAGCCCGCTTCGGAGAGCGTTCAACGATTCCTGCGGGACGCGCTCCGGGTGATCCGGGCGGCAACGGACATTTCGGGTGACGCCCGCAATCACCGGCCGCCCGTCCTACCACCTTGGCGTGATGCTCAAGATCTATGTTTACGGGTATCTGAACCGCGTACCCTCCAGCCGGCGGCTTGAGCGCGAATGCCAGCGCAATGTCGAGCTGATGTGGCTGACTGGACGTCTGGCAGCAGACTTCAAGACGATCGCCGACTTTTGTCGCGACAACGGCCCGGCCATCCGCAACGTATGCCATCGCCTCGTCGAACTGTGTCGCGGACTGAAGCTGCTATCGGGCGACATGGTGGCCATCGACGGCAGCAAATTCAAGGCTGTGAACATCCGTGACAGAATCTACACTGCTGGCAAGATCGACAAGCGTCAGCAGCAGATTGAGGAAAGCGTCCAGCGATATCTCGACATGATTGAAGCCGCGGACCGGATCAGTCCGACAGGTTTCGATGTGAAGACCGTGCGCCTGTACGAGAAGATCGCGCTCCTGCGCCAGCGGATGCGTGAGCTCGAGCAGATCAAACATCAGTTGAAGAATGAACCGGACGGACAGTTGTCGCTCACTGACCCGGATTCCCGCTCTATGACCAGTGGTGGCAAGAGAACCGGAACGGTCGGCTACAACGTCCAGACAGCAGTTGATACGAAGCATCATCTTATTGTCGAACACGAGGTGACGAATATCGGAGGCGAGCGATCAAAAGAAAAGCCGCTGCGTTGCCGTTGCCCGATCAAGCTGAGAGAACCGGCTTCCAGATGGCGGACATGGTGAGATCTTTGAGGCGCAGACTTGCGAGATCGAATTGTCCTTTGCGAATCCGATGCGCCAACTCGATGCCAGCGATTGTGACGGCCGCGTGTCTGAACCGTTTGAAGCCGTGCATAGCGTTCGTCCTGGACTTGATGTTGCGATGGTCCTGCTCAATCACATTGTTGAGGTATTTTGAGGATCGGACTTGCGTGTCCTCAGGCAGCAAGCCGTCGACCTTCAGCTCGCGCACCGCGCGATGCGACGCCGCGTATCCATCGAGCGTGATGGTTTGCGGCGGCTGGCCTTGATGTTTGATTGCCTTGCTGAAGAACGCTTTCGCCGCGGCGACATCGCGCTTTGCCCGGAGCATGAAGTCAACCGTGTGCCCGCCTCGATCAACCGCCCGATATAGGTAGACCCACTTGCCACGAATTTTCAGATAGGTCTCGTCGACACGCCACGACCGTCCGGCGAGCGTGTCGAATCGATTCCAACGTTTGACGAACTCCGGCGTATAGCGCTTCACCCAACGGAGGATCGTCGTGTGGGCCAGAGCCACGCCGCGCTCGGCCATCATCTCGACAACCGTCAAAGTGACGGCCCGCAAACAACTCCTTCAGGTTCTGGCGCTTGCTCATTGGTGGCCCTCTCATCGGTCAGCCCGTTACGATAACCGAATTGATCGCCTTATTTGCACCAGATCCCGTTTATCGACCTCGCCTGCCGTGGTGCAAGCCTTATTTGGAAGATGTAGACTTCCAGCCCTGTACTTTTGAAGGTATTCCACCTTCCCGTCCAAGCTCAACCAAATCATCATGCTCATCAACGATCCTGCCACGTATGCTGCTGTCGAAAAGGCGTTCGACGCATACGAGGTGGCGCTAACCACGAACGACGTCGCAACCCTCGACGCGCTTTTCTGGGATAGCCCCCACACGCTGCGCTACGGCGCAACAGAAAATCTGCAAGGCTACGATGCGATTCGCGAATTTCGTGCAACGCGCCCTACCAAAGGGCTGATTCGCACGATCGTCGGTCGATCGATTACTACCTTTGGCCACGATTTCGCCGTCGCGAACATCACCTTCACACGCTCGGGCGTATCGCGCATTGGTAGACAGTCGCAAAGTTGGGTAAAGGTAACAGATGGTTGGAAAGTGGTAGCGGCACACGTGAGTTGGATGGACGAATGAAACGGGACGACCTGTTGCAACCAGGCATGAACGGCGCATTTGTGCGGGACGGGTTTGGCGCGTTGCCGCGACCTGTCGAGTCCCGGCATGCGACGCTGTCCGGCTTTCGCCTCGCAGTCAAAGACGTGTTCGATGTGGCACAACTTCGTACAGGTGCGGGCAACCCCGCATGGGCCGAAGAACAGCCAAGGGCGACAACGACGGCCGTCGCCGTGCGGCTCATCCTCGAACACGGAGCGAAATGGATCGGCAAGACAGTCACCGACGAGTTGACCTACAGTCTTGCCGGAATCAACGTGCACTACGGCACGCCACGCAACGCTGCCGATGCAGACCGTGTGCCGGGCGGATCGTCTTCGGGTTCGGCAGTTGCGGTGGCTGCCGGTTATGCCGACATCGGACTCGGCACCGATTGCGGCGGCTCGATTCGGCTGCCGGCAAGTTACTGTGGCATCTGGGGCATGCGTCCCACGCACGGTCGCATCGCCGTGATTGGTTGCCTGACGCTCGCCCAAAGCTTCGACACAGTGGGGTGGTTCGCGCGCGATGGCGCGCTGCTGGCCGAGGTCTTGAGCGTACTGACGCATGAAGCGCCGCAGCAACCCCTCGCACCGACACGGTTGCTCGTGCCTGACGACGTCTTGCCGCTGCTTGATCCACAGGCGGCGAGCGCATTCAGCGCAGCCATTGAAACTCTGGGTGAACGCCTTACGATCGAGTCAATCGCTGCCGGCTGGCCCCTTGAACAATGGGCTAGCGCATTTCGTGTTCTCCAAGGCGCGGAAATCGCGCAACAGCACGGGGCTTGGGCTGCGGCGCATATCGACAGCTTCGGCACGGACATCGCAGCGCGTATGAAATCCGCGATGCAGATCACGAGGGATGCCGTGTCGACTACGCAGCGCACGCGAGTCGCGGCTACCCGCCAGCTCGCGCAAGCGTTCGCCCAGCCGGGCACCTATTTTCTGCTGCCAACGGTGCCTTGCGTCGCGCCGCGCGTGGATGCGCCGGCCGACGTGGTAGACGCGACGCGCGCACGTTCGGTGCAGATGCTTTGTCTCGCCGGCCTTGCGGGCTTGCCTCAAGTCAGCATGCCGTGGACGGCATTCAACGGCGCACCGCTCGGCCTTTCGATCATCGGCGCGCGCGGCGACGATAGCGGCGTGGCCGCCATTGCGCGCGCCGTGCACGCGATGCTGGGATGACCGGTTTGGCTCTGTAGCATCCCGGCATCGAATCGCCGCCCCATCCACAATGCATTCACTGAGATCAGTACCATGAGTACCACCCACGACAGCGCATGGCTCCTGGCCGCGCCTGGATCTCTGGAACCGCAGGCCAACCTGCGCCTGATCGTCGAGGGCGGCCGCATTGCAGCCATCGTCCCCGCATCCGCTTCGCAGGCCGGCCCACGCCGCTTGGCGCTGCCCGCGTTGACCAACGCGCACGATCACGGCCGACCCCTGCGTAGCGCGTCCGTCGACGCATTCGAAAAGCCGCTGGAGAGCTGGCTGCCTTTCATGGGCCTCGTCCCGGGCGCGGATCCCTATTTGAGCGCAGCGACGGCATTTGCGCAGTCGGTGCGCCATGGTGTCGCCAACCTGATGGTCCATTACACGCGCGTGCAAGGCGGCATGCCCTTCGTCGACGAAGCCCGGGCTATCGCCCGTGCTGCCCACGACGTCGGCAATCGAATCGGCTTCGCTATCGCGCTACGCGACCGCCAGGGTATCGCTTACTGCGACGATGCGACGGCGTTGGCTGCGCTGCGCCCGGAAATCCGCAACGAGGTCGCGGCACGCCTCGCCACCAAACCAGTGCCCGCAGCACAGCAACTGGCACTTGTCGATGAAGTCGCCCGCATGGTCGAAGAGGAAGGGTACGCCGAACATATGACGGTGCAATACGGGCCCACCGGCGTGCAATGGTGTTCGACGCAACTGCTCGAAGCGATCGCGCAGCAATCGGCCGATCACGACCGGCCGATTCACATGCATTTGCTCGAAACGCGCTATCAGCGCGAATGGGCTGATCACGCCTATCCGCAAGGAATCGTCAGTTTTCTCGACGATCTCGGCATGCTCAGTCCAAGGTTGACACTGGCACATTGCGTGTGGGCCCGGCCCGACGAGTTGGCGCTGCTAGCCGAGCGCGGCGTGACGATTGCCGTGAACACCAGTTCCAATCTGTACCTGAAGTCCGGCATCGCACCGGTGCCGGAAATGCTGCGGCAGGGTTGCCGCATTGCGCTAGGGCTGGACGCCACCGGCATCGACGAAGACAACGACGCACTGCGGGAAATGCGCCTCGCGTACCAGTTACACCGCGGTTGGGGTTTCGAGGTGGCCATGACCCGCGCACAACTGTGGAGCTTCGCGGCGTGCAACGGCCGCCAAAGCGTTATCGGAGCGGCTCATCATGCCGCTTCGGGCGGCCGCCTCGCCATCGGCGAACCCGCGGACCTGGTCCTGCTGAACTGGGACGTGCTCGACAACGACGCGCTGTTTCCGGTCGATCCGCTCGATCTGCTGCTCGCGAGAGGCAGCGGCGCGTACATCGACGAGGTTGTTATCGGCGGCAGGACCGTGGTGGCTGAAGGCCGCGTGTGCGGCGTCGACGAACCCGCGCTGCGCGCGGAACTGATCGCGCAGATGCGTGAGCGTATCGCCGCGCAGCCTGCGGTAAGTGCATGGCAGGGCACGCTACGCGCGTTGAGCGAAGATCTGGGGCCGTTCTATCTCAAGAGCGCATGGAGGGGCTGCTGCTGATCCACCGTTTTAAGGAGCGGCCCAACCGGATGTGGGCCGCTCCAACCGGCTGAACAGCGCAAGCCGCCCGCGAGTTGCGCTGCGCCTCTCATCGATCAAGCGGGCGCGGTCTGCGCCTCGCCCGCCATCGCCCGCCCGATCGCTTGCGGGTCGGCAACATGCGCCGCAGCCTCGTAAGCGATGCGTCCTTCGCTCATCACCGCGATGCGATCGGCGAGTTCGATGATTTCGTCGAGGTCTTCTGAAATCAGCAACACGGCGGCGCCGCGATTACGCTGATCGATGATCCGTGCACGGATATCGGCTGCCGATGCAAAGTCGAGGCCGAAGCAGGGATTGGCGACGATCAACAGCTTGACGTCGGCGGACAGCTCGCGAGAAAGAATCGCGCGCTGCACGTTACCGCCCGACAGATTCTGGATGGGTTCATCGGGCGACGCGGTCTTCACCCGGTAGGTGTCGATCAGCTTGCGCGCATGCCGGCGAATGCGCGCCGGCGAGAGCCAGCCGCCGAAACAACGTACGCCCGGCTGGTCGAACACACGAAATGCAATGTTCTCGGCCACCGACATATGCGGCACCGTGGCATTGCGCAGCGGTTCTTCGGGCAGGCAGAACACCTTGCTGCGCTCCATCTCGGCGCGCCGTGGCGAATACGGGCTTCCGTGCACGCGAAGCTGCCCGCGGGTCGGCTGCCGTTGGCCCGACAGCACTTCGACCAGTTCGACCTGACCGTTGCCCGATACCCCGGCCACGCCGAGCACTTCGCCAGCGCGGACGCAGAGGCTGACGTCACGCACCGCGGGTACTCCGTCATCGTCATCAGCGCCTACGCCGACGACTTCCAACGCAACGGGTTGCTCGCCGCCCTGCCACTGATGGCGAGGCGCAACGTCTCGCGACACAGCGTTGCCAATCATCATGCGGCTCATCGCATCGACGGACAGCTCGCTGACCCGGCCGGCGCCGGCGAGCTTGCCGCGCCTCAGCACGCTGACGTCGTCGGCATACGCCATCACTTCGCGAAACTTGTGGCTGATCATGATGACCGTCAAACCGTCGGTGCGAGTCAGCTCGCGCAGCAGCGAGAGCACCTGATCGGCTTCCCCCGGCGTAAGCGCCGAGGTGGGCTCGTCCAGAATAAGCAGGCGGCGGGCGAGATAGAGTTGCTTGAGTATTTCGAGCTTCTGGCGCTCTCCGGCTGCAAAGGTAGAGACCGGCCGATCCAGCGGCAATCTGAATGGCATGCGATCGAGGAAGGTGCGTAGTCGCGCTTTCTCGGCTTGCCAGTCGATCAGCGCGGGAACGTCCGCCCGCGCCATCACGAGATTCTCGGCGGCGGTGAGCGAAGGAACGAGCGTGAAATGCTGATAAACCATGCCCATGCCATACCGGTGCGCATCACGTAGTCCGTCGATCGCGACCTCCCGATTGTCGAGAAGAATCTGCCCGCGAGTCGGCGTGTACTCGCCCATCACGCACTTGACGAGCGTCGATTTGCCGGCACCGTTTTCGCCGAGCAACGCGTGAATCGATCCGGCACTGACCTTTATCGAAACGTCGTCGAGTGCGACATGCGAACCGAAATGCTTCGCCATGCCGACGGTTTCGAGCGCGAGGCCCCTCTCCCGCTTGTTGTCGCGGGTGTGCGGCGCGCCGGGTACAGCCGATTGTAAAGTCATGGATTACCGCTCTAAAGCAAACAAATCACTAAACTATTCGAACACATGTCGCCGCAGTAGCGTCCGCGACGAGGCTGCGATGTTCCGTCTATCAACGGCGCGAGATCGACAACTCGCTCGGTGCCCCTTTCAGGTTGCGGCGCGACGAAGACGATGCGATCAAGAACACGAGCGTCAACAAATAGGGTGCCGCATTGAAGAGGTCGTAGCCCGCGGAAATACCAACCGTCTGCAGTGCGGGCCCTATCGCCGCCGCCGCGCCGAAAAGCAACGACGCACCGAGGCAACCCAGCGGACTCCAGCGTGCAAAAATAACAAGCGCCACCGCCATCATGCCCTGCCCGGACGAAAGGCCTTCGCTCCAGCTGCCTGGATACGACAGGGACAGGAACGCGCCGCCCACACCGGCGAGGAACCCGCCGATGGCCGTCACCACGAACCGCACGCCATCCACCGAATAACCGGCCGAGCGCGTAGCCGCGGCCGAGTCGCCACACATGCGCACGATCAAGCCCCAGCGGGTGCGTCGCAAGGCCCAGGCTAGCAGCACCGCGATGGCAATGCCGATGAAGAACAGCGGATTAATTTGCAACGCCTCCCTCACCTGCGGCAACGAAGACCAGTTGCCGAGCGCTATCGACGGCAGATGTGGCGCCTGTGGCTCGATGTACGGCTTGCCGAAAAAGAACGCGAGACCGGTGCCGAAAAGCATGAGTGCGATACCGATCGCCACGTCGTTAACCTTCGGCAATCGGCAGATGGCGCCATGCAGCGCCCCGAACACGGCGCTGGCAAAACCGGCGAACAGTGTTCCGAGCCACGGCGAGTGCGTATGAAAGCTCACCGCATAGGCGGCCATTGCCCCGAACACGAGCGTCCCCTCGAGTCCGAGATTGATCCGTCCGGACTTTTCGGTCAGGCATTCGCCGACGCTGACAAAAAGAAACGGCGTCGAGACCCGGATCGCGCCGGCGAACATGGCGAGCGGAATGGACCAGAGGCCAATATCGATAGTTGCCATAGAGCGTGCTTTTTAGATATCCGACGGGCTGCGCTGCGGACGAAACACGGCAAAGCGCCCATACAACGTCTCGCTGACCAGCAGGAAAAGAAAGACCATGCCCTGCAAGACCAGCACGGTCGCGTCGGGCAAGTCGAGCCGGCGCTGAATCAAGCCGCCCGCAGCCGATATGCCGCCGACGAGAATCGCCACCGGCACGATGGCGAGCGCATTGTGGCGGGCAAGAAACGACACCAGGATGCCGGAAAAACCATAGCCGGCGGCGAGCGACGCGTTGGCGCGCCCCTGCACCGCGGCGACTTCGAAATAGCCGGCAAGCCCTGCGCAAGCACCAGCGAGCGCACAGGCGGTAATGATCAGCCAGCCCACGGGCAACCCTTGCGCGCGTGCCGCGCGGACGTTGCCGCCGGTCAGCCGTGCGGCGAAGCCGAAGGTCGTCCGTCGCATCAATACCCAGCAGACCGACGCGAGCACGACGGCAACGACCAGCCCCCAGTGCACGGACGTGCCTGGAATGTTGCCGATCATGTTCGCGTCGCCGATCGGCAAGGTCGACGATTTGATCGGGCTCGCCGGATCGCGCAGCGGACCATCGACGAAGTAGTTCATGACCGCTATCGCGAGGTACGACATCAGCAAGCTGGAAATGGTCTCGTTGACGCCGCGAAAGTGCCGCAAAGCGCCGACGACGCCGATCCACAGACCGCCTGCCGCGAGCGCGGCCGCGATCATCGCGGCCATCACGACCGGCACTGAACCACCGCCGTGAAACGGGAGTGCCGCACAGGCGGCAGCGAACCCGCCGAGCACTAATGCCCCTTCGCCACCAATCACCACGAGTCCGAGCTGGGCCGGTATCGCGACGGCAAGTGCCGTGAAGATCAGCGGGGCTGCACGCACCAGCGTGTTCTGGAGTGAAAACCAGGTACCGAAACCGCCGCGCCAAAGCAGTGCGAGAAACTCGCCGGGCGAAGCACCAAGCAAAAGCAGCAACAGGGAAAAAACCACTGCGGCGCCAAACACGGCGAGTGCGGAGATCGTCAGCAACTCGGCCCACTGCTTGATGTGCACGAACCGTGCGTCACGTTCCGAAGGGCCGTCAGCCATGACCGGCTGCCGGATGGTTTGCGTCGAATCGCTCGCCATAAAATCTCTTGAGAAAAGAAAAACTTGGCCGGCCTTGATACATCAAGACCGGCCAGCCATGATGCGGCACTCAGGCAATCGAACCTTGCACACCCTCGACCAGATAGGTGGTCTGCTCGAGGAATGGATCGTAGTTGCCGTAGGTTTTCTCGATCACGATCTTGCCGGTATTGCTGCGGATGGGACCAACGTAGATCGGCTTGCCGGTCTTCAGATCGGCAATCGCCTGCAGCGCGGCCTTACGTGCGCCTTCCGTGGCGCCCGCGCCGAACGGCGTGCTCGCCAGCAGGTCTTTGTCGTAGCCGCCGAAGATGAGATTCGGCAATTTGCGTCCTGCGGCGATATCGTCCGCATAGGCCTTATAAGCGGTTTCCCATTTCGCTTCGGCACCCGTGATGAAACCCTTGGGCGCCAGCGCTGCTTGCGATGTGTTGTGGCCGCAGCTCTTCGCGCCATGCTGTTCGGCTGTCTGCACGACCACCTTCGGGCTATCCACATGGCAGGCGATCACGTCGCATCCGCTCGAGATCAACGCGTTGGTCGCTTCAGCCTCGCGCACCGGCAAACTCCAGTCACCGGTAAAGATGAGTTGGACCGTTGCGTTCGGATTCACTTTGCGCACGCCGAGCGTAAACGAGTTGATCGTACGCAGCACCAGCCCGATCGGCTTCGCCGCTACGTAGCCGATCTTGTTGGTCTTCGTCGAAAGGCCCGCGGCGACACCGTTGACATAGTGCCCCTGGTCCCGATACGCAAAGAATCCGCCCAGGTTATTCGGCGCTTTGCCTGGTTCCCAAAGCTTGCTGGCGTGGCGGAATTGGACATTTGGATAGGCACGCGCCAGATCGACCATGTAGGGGTCGTAGTAGCCAAACGAAGTCCCGAGAATCAGTGAGGCGCCGTCGAGTTGAATCATCGACTCCATGGTCTTTCTGACCGCGATCGTCTCAGGCACGTTTTCTTCTTCGATCACCTTGACGTTCGGCAGCCCGCGCAACGCCTGCACGGCCACGGCATGCGACTGATTCCAGCCGAAGTCGTCGCGCGCACCGACATAGACGACGCCGATCGTCAGCTTTTCTTTTGCACTCGCAAGCCGCGGCAACAGTCCAGCCGCGAGACCCATCGCTCCACCGCCAGACAGGGTCAAGAACCTGCGTCGATCCATTTGCTTTTCCATCTTGTTGTTGCTCCAGTCGTCATTCATCAATCTAGTTTCAATTCAGTTATCACCGCGCGGTCAAACCCGGGGGTCCGGGAAATCTCGCCCAGCACAAGTCTCGTGTTCTTTCATTTCCCGTCGCCAGCAGCACCGACATGCATGCCATCGCTTGTCGTGCGTGTGCCGGGTCGCGGCGCCCCCGCCTTCGAGAGAAGGCGGCTATTTTTCGGTCGCCGAAAAGCCCGCCGAATAACGGCCGAGTATTTCCGTGATGTCGGCATGCGAAGCGTCGGGTTTCGGCGCAAGCGCTCGTTCCTCGAGCGACTGCAGATGGTGTTCCATCAGATGCTGTGCGCGGACATCGTCGCGCTCGCACAGCGCGACGATAAGATCGTGGTGCTCGCGAATACCGCACTCCTGCGATTTTTCCTGGCCGTGCACGGCCAGAATCAGCGAGCACCTCGAAACAACTTCAGACACGTATCGCTCCAGCAGCGCGTTGCCGGTTAGCTGCGCAAGCAGCAAATGGAAGTCGCTCGCGACTCGCAGCGATAACTTTGGATTGCCGGCCCTGTCAGCCTCTTCTTCCTTGCGCACATGCTCTTCGAGAAGGGCCGTGTAGCCCGGTTGCCAGTTCTTGATGACGAGGCGCGCGACCTCGGCTTCAAGACAGCGGCGCACGTCGAACACCGCTTTCGCCTCTTCCCGGCTTGGACGTGCAACGGTCGCTGTCCGCTTATTGCCCGTGTCGATAAGGCCTTCGTTGGCAAGCCGCGCAAGCGCCGCGCGGATTAGCGTGCGACTGGCAGCGAAGTGCGTGGCTAGAACGTCTTCGCGCAGCTTCATGCCGGGCACGAGCGCCTGCTCGACGATGGCCTGCCGCAACGACAGATAAGCGATATCAGCACGACTGACTGAGGTCATGAAAGCCAGATGAAATACGTATGTTAGGCATTAAGGATACGGTGTCTATATGCAAAAGGTATGCCAGACGAGCAATTTCATGGATGCAAGATGGTGTCTTACCGTATACGTGACCAATTGAAAGCTCTTATTCCACAATTTCGGAAACGTTGAAAGCTTATCGCGCTCCCGATTAGCGCACGCTTGCCCAAGTTCCGGGAATCTTGGCCCCCTATTTGTGCACAAGATCCTGACTTGTTGAATGCAAGAAAATGGCGTATTGTCGACGCGATTTTTGCACGTTGTATGCTCTCCCGCATTTTTCGGATGCCGTAATTTCCCATCCTCGAAGTCTTCGCAAATGAACGATATAAAGAAACTTCCAGCTTCAGGCGAAGCTGCTTTTGGTCCGCTTGTCTCGCATGGACGCTTCCCCTATCGTCCCATCACCGACACTGACAACTTTCGCTGGCCGGGTGACACCGGGCTCGCCGTCTATCTCGGCTTCAACATCGAGCACTTTGCATTCGGCGAAGGACTCGGCGCTGCACTCGGGCCCCTTTCGCCCGAACCCGACGTACTCAACTACAGTTGGCGCGAATACGGCAATCGTGTAGGCGTGTGGCGATGTCTCGAACTCTTCGATCAGTTGGAAATGCCCGCAGGCATGCTGATCAATACGTCGCTGTTCGACCACTGCCCGGAAGTCATCGATGCATGCGTTGCGCGAGGCGACGAGATCATCGGGCACGGTCATACGAACTCGCAACGGCAAAGCGATCTCGACGAGCGCGCAGAACGCGCGTTGTTGCTCCATTGCCGCGAACGCATCGCCGATCGTACCGGCGTGCCGCCCTCCGGCTGGCTCTCGCCATGGATTTCGGAATCGCATCTCACGCCGGATTTAATCGCCGAAACTGGCTACAGCTATACGCTCAATTGGTGTCACGACGACCGTCCGGTGCGTATGAAAACGCGCAATGGCTCGATCTGGTCGATCCCGTATCCGCAGGAACTCAACGACATACCCATGATGGTGACACGTCGACTCGATGGCCGCGCATTCGCCGACATGATCATCGATCAATTCGACGAAATGCTCGAACAGGTGAAGTCCGCCCGTCATCCGCAGCCCCTGGTGATGGGCATCGCGCTTCATCCTTATCTCGTGGGGCAACCGTACCGGTTGCGCCAATTGCGGCGCGCACTGCAGCACATCGCAGCAGCGCGGGCAGGAGGAGAGGTCTGGCTGACGACGCCGGGTGCGATTTCGCGGCATATGGACGCACAGTTGACGGCGCCGCGGTAGGCAGTGCGGCGTTGTCACGGTAACTGGTCGGGCTGGTAGAGTGATGCGATGAAGACAACCCTGCCGCTGTACCATCGCCATCGATTCCCGGGCGCCGTTATCAGTTGCGCCGTTCGCTGGTATTTTCGGTTTCAATTGAGCCTGCGCGACATTGAAGAGTTGCTGTTCGAGCGCGGTGTAATCGTCAGCTATGAAACAGTGCGGCGCTGGTGCGACAAATTCGGCGCTGGCTTCTCGCATCGCGTCAAGGCTGCTCGTCGCAAGTCCGGCACCACGTGGCATCTGGATGAGGTGTTTGTGACGCTACGCGGTGAGCCTTGTCTACTTTGGCGGGCAGTCGATCAGCATGGCGCCGAACTTGATATCCTGCTGCAGAAGCGGCGCGACAAGGCTGCGGCAAAACGATTCTTCAAACGTGTACTGGCGGCTTGTCCTGAGGTGCCGCGCAAGATTGTCACTGACCAGTTGCGCAGCTATCCGGCGGCGAAGGCCGAGATCCCTGAACTGGCAAACGTGAAGCACGTTTTCGTCAAAGCCAGCGCCCGAGTGAACAACCGGGCCGAAAATAGTCATCAACCCACGCGAGAACGCGAGCGCCGCATGCGTGGTTTCCGCGATCCTGAGCGCACGCAAGCATTCCTGTCGAATTTTGGACCGATCCGGCAGCACTTCGCACTGAAGCGACATCTACTACGTGCCTCGCTCCACCGCAAACAACTCGGCGATCGCTTTGCCGCATGGCGTCGTTTCACCGAGCTTAGCCAAAATCCGTCCGGTTTTTGAGAAAAGTTCCGCTCATCGCACTACTGCGACGCGAACACTTTAACGTGACAACGCCGGCCCGACGTATTTCCGACGAACGCTGAGTGTGACGCCCCGCAGCGAATAAACGTGGGGCGCTAGGGAACAGCTCCCTCGACCCCCACTCCGGACGCTGGCGTATGGGCCGTCTAATCCGCAGCTTTCAGGGTACAGCGGTCTTTCATCCCTTCGAGTCGGTCGGAAAGTCATTGGCCAAAACGGCCGGTCGCGCTGCGCCGCTATCAACAGTGCGCGAATGGATGCCTGATGCCTGCTCTGGCGCGGCGCAAACACCGACATGCCACCCGTCATGACCGTCTCAGTCCGGCTGGCTGGTGTCGGCCAGTCGACAGAGCCGCAGGAAGCGTCCAATTTCAGCCATTCACCCAAGGTGCTGGAAAGCTGCGACTCAATAGGGGCGGTGGGCCGACAGACGAGCGGCGTACCCCTGAAGGCGCTTTGCTGGCGGTCCGAATGTCGCCCGGTCCGCTTTGTCCTCCTGCATCCACTGACGCAGTCGCCGCTCGATCCGGGCGATCTGCGTTCGTCCAGCTTCGCCAGACCACCGCCATCGTGTCGTGCTCGTAATGGCCTACCTTTCCCGGCGACTGTCAAGTCTCGACGCGAAATGCCGTGTGCAGGCTTTGCCGGCCACGGTTGCGAACTAGCCAGGCTGAAAATGCCCCCAGTTTCCGAAGCGCGGAGCCTGTAGCCGCGCCAGTCTTTGCCCGCGAAATGGTGTTGGTTTTACTCAGTTGCGTCTTAGCTCTGCGTTGTACGCCAGTGCACCATTGGCGACCGCAAACAGGAAGTCGTTGTTCCTGCCATGTCCGTCATCGACGAGGGTAGCCATACCGGTCAGTGTCTGGCTGCCCACGTGCAGGGTCATGCGATAGACATCGACCGTCGGATCGATAATGGACAACGTGCCGGGGAAAATCTGCCCGGCCGCATCCCGGTAAGAGAGACTTCCGTTGGCATCGATACTCAGAGCGGTGAGTGTCCGTGAGATGGAGTAAGCCCCTGTGGTGCGCGGTAGCGTGCCCGACTCATCAAAGTAGTCCTGATAGAAGCCCAGGAACGAGATCGTGCCGCTGTCATTGGCAGTGGTGTAATTGGCGAATGCGGTGCCGGTACGATCGTCGAACTCTCCAGCGATCTGGAAAGGCTGCACAGGACCCGCACTGACGGTAAACGGCGCCGCCGTGACATCTGCCCCATCGCAATTTGTCTGCAAATAGGTCGTGCCGGCACCAGAGAAAAATGATCCGTCCGCGGCGATGTTTGCAGAGATCTGCCCACAGTCGTCGGTGATAAGGCTAAACGCGCCACCAGCTGTCACGATCACGAACATGCCCGTATCGCGGCCCGTCAAGTTCGAGTGCAGATTGCCGTTCCAGATTCCCTCCATGATGCCGGCAACCCCAAACGGCCTTCGGGCGCTGTGATCGTCGTGGCCGCCTCCACATGCCACCACGCTACTCAGCATTGCGATCGACATTAGCCAAACCCAGAGCTTCTTCATGGCTCACCTGCGCGCTTAACAGACTCGTCAATAGTGGCTTACGCCAACGACGCAGCAGGGTGTATTAGGGCAAGCCCCAAGATGCCGGCATGCGATGCATGTAAAGAATAGCGTCCGCGTGGCAGCGCCGACCAACAGCTCGAGCTGGCTCGGTTTGCGCCCGTCGCGGTCGCATCAGCATCATCTCGCCTCGGAAGAGGCGGCGACGTCTGTGCGCATGAATCGTGTGCTGCGCGCAGCTAGCACTGGCGCATCGCAATCGGAGGGCATCCAAAGGCGCGCAAATACGCGCGAGAAAACGCGGACGCACTGCCCAAACCAACGCGCTGCGCAACTGCCTTGACCTTGCCACGTTGGCCAGTGCGCGACGCGCGAGCATAAGACGCCACGCCGTGAGGTACGCGCTCGGCGTCGTTCCTACGGTCTGTCGAAACGAGGCCATAAACTGGCTGCGTAACATGCCCGCGACAGACGCAAGGTCTTCCACGCGCCACGACCGGTCTGGTGCGTCGTGCATCGCAACCAACGCGCGATGAAGCGCCGGGTGGGAGAGTCCGGCGAGCAGTCCCGGCGCCGTCGCACCGCCATCGATCATCTGTCGCAGGATCATCAGCAACATGACCTCGCATAGACGGCCCGCATTGGCGAATGCGTAGCGTTTCGCAGTCCGTCGATACTTCGATCGCTTCGCACTGGTTCCCGCCTTTGTGGAATAGCTTCTGTCTTGCTGGGTACCGATAATATTCGGGCGCGGGCCTCTCATATACCAGTCAAGTATCCAATGTCTTCGTCGATAGTCGGATGGCATCAAGACTACGATTGTTGGCAGTGCTCGCCGAGCTCGCGCTGGTGACAGCGTGGATCGCGTTGGGTGACGTAAGTTTAGAATCGGGTCCCGTCGAGTATTTAATCGGCAGTCACCTTCCCGGTCATCTAGATATTGCAGATTTCTGTTCAAACAGTCGCGCAACACAGTTCTCAGAGAACCACCGTTGGGCGAAGCGTGTCGAACGCAATCACCGCGCCGTCACCGGGGTGAGCGATAAATGGCAGTTGCCGCCCGGGGTCAAAGCTTTTGTAATCAAGACGGGTTGCACGGCCACCAGCGGAAGATCGACGACCAGCGTCAACGGAAGGTCGCCGGCAGCAGCCGGGTCGTCGGCCGCCGGAGGGACGCTGGCACACGGGAATAAGCCCACCGCGCTGAACGTTTTCCTATGGTACGCAGGCGGGCCGGATGATCAGCGCCCGGAACCCCATTCGAGTCCGAAATGCACCGTCCGGGCGGGAAGTCTGCAGCCGGCAAAGGCATGAGCAACGTTTTGTCGTGAGCCAACGACTCCTGGTGGCGTTGACCGGAGGCCAGTGGTTCCGCGGCCCTGCATCGATGCGACCTTTAATGAACGGAACGCGAGCGATGATGCCGATTGAGAACACCGAGGAGCGCTTCGGAGCGGTCGCGATCCTGTTCCACTGGTCAATGGCGGTACTTATCATTGGACTTCTGGCATTGGGCCTTTACATGGTCAGGCTTCCCGATGCCGGGTTCGACACGAGAAAGATCGTGCTGATTCTCTACCACAAGGAGATCGGCTTTGCGGTACTCGTGTTACTCCCAGCGCGGTTGGCCTGGCGGCTAACCCAGATACTGCCGCAACTGGTTGCAGATCTGCCTCAATGGCAAAAAATCGCCGCCCGATTCGTCCATCTTTGCTTTTACGCAATGATGTTCGCGTTGCCGGTGACTGGTTGGCTGATGTCCTCTGCCGCTGGCATCCCGGTCTCGTTCTTCGGCCTGTTCATGCTACCCGGTTTCCTTCCTCGCGACGACTATCTATTTCAACGACTCATCGACATCCACAAATGGCTCGCTTACGTACTGATCCTTTTGATATTCGTTCATGTGGGCGCGGCGCTGATGCATCATTTCTTACGCAAGGACGATACTTTACGCAGAATGTTGCCTTAATGTGCTTTCTCGACCACGAGACTGGCGAGTTCCCGCAATAGTTTTGCCATAGCCTCATTGGCCGCTGCGACTCCCGCGGCGGCGTTCCCGTCTCGCATGGGTACCCGCACCGACAATTCTCTCGTCGCAATCACCTGATTCGTTGCCTCGAGGCTAAGAGAGACGCGCATCGCGAACTGCAGTATCGCGGGGTCCGAAGTGAAATCCTGCTTAAGCGTCAAGATTTCGGTGTGAAGCACGAAAGTGTGGTGGCCGAAGTGAGGGGCGGACAGAACATCGCTGAAATAGCGGGTCTGGCGAAGTGTCTCGACGATTAAAGGCTGAATCATCCGCGGTGGTGTTTCCGCCCATTCGTTCTGGCTGAAGTACGCGATCTGGTGCGCCTGGGTCGTATAAGCCATCTGCGTTGTGGCGTAGATCGGCTCGGCCTCGGGGATCAGTACCAGCAGGGTCGCAGGATGGGTCTGTTCGCTGGGCAGATCAAGCGGGATATTCTCCAATACATATTTTTTCATATCCATCTTGACCGGCGAGAAGAGAGTGCAGGCCGAAAACGCGACGACGCATAGTGCGATGAAAGTCGCCCTGCCCTTGTCGATTTTCATTTCCGTTCGCCCGGCCCGGGTGCCGGCGGTGCGGTGCCGCGAATCACGATTGAGGGGTCGCGATCGATCCTGGCCGCTACGTCGGCGACGGACCTGGACAGATTGTCAAGGTTGGACAGCGCCTTGTGCGCTTCCGGCAAGATCTGCGTCTGGAGCGCTGTCACGGTATCATGGCTCGACTCCAGCAGCGGCTCGAAACGATGACTGGCGCGTTCGGTGTTAGCAACTATAGCGTTCAGTTTCCCGGTGTTTTCCGCCAGCACCGTGGTGACTTTCTGCAAGCTGTCGACTGATTGCTTGAGCGATGCTACGGTTGTCTTGTCGAGTATCGATTCCAGCAGTTCGGTGATGACGCGAACGTTTTCGTTTACCTGATTTATAGTCGTATCGAGCGTCACGGCTTTCGATGGCGCCGTCGGTATGATCGGATAGGGCTCGCCTGGCCGTGGGGACAACGGCCGAAAATCGTTGCCGACGTCCTCGATGGAAATATAAACGTAGCCTGTAAATCCTCGTGTCGCAAGGCCTCGGGATGTGATCGTGGCTACGCTCGCCGAAGTAACCGGCGCCGTCTTGGCGATAGTCAGCACGATGTCCACCGAGTGCGGATTGACCAGCCTGATGCTTTTCACCTTTCCCACGTCGACGCCGTGGAATTCGACTGGGGCATCGGCAATGAGACCAGAGACGGACTCCTCTGTATCGATCTGGTAGGTCGCGTATTGGCTTGCGGAAAAAAGATACCAGCCCGCCCCAGCGACAGTCACCACAAGCAGGAACGCCACGAACGCGAGCCAGGCCTTCGTGCCGATATCGTCTTTCATCGCACATCTCCTCCATGACTTCGCCAGCCGCAGGTCTGGGGCCGGCGCAAAGCGTGGTCCGTGATGATCGACTGGCCCAACTCACCGGCTCGGATCCGTCTGATCGTGACCTGCCACCCGTCTGGCATGCGTAAGCGTCCGAATCCTGACGGCATCGAGCTCGTGGCGACCTTGTAGTGGTTAATATCCGCCGCCACTGCTCGCCGCCGTACCGCTGTCATGTGTGCCCGCGTTTGACGGGCATCCCGTTAAGGTGACCGACAGAATCATGAGGAAGGCCACTTCCAGCCTGGTTGCTTTCATCTTGAGCTCCTGTGCGCGCGACTGGGGCGCATTACCCGACTTCGCGCCTCGCATATATCATATGCCGTCAAGGCGAACATCCTGTGCCGGCTTCCGGTCCAAGGCTAACAGGAACAGAGATACCGTTAGCTCGCTGGCGCTTTCTGACACCCGTTTCCAACTGGTAAACGTTCTGCGGCACCGGGATAATCCATCCTCAGTGGATCAATCGAGCCGGCTCGACAGGAGCAGCGTCAAGGCGGGAACAGTCACGTTCGCAGTGACTGATGCTGCTGGCGATAAGACGAAGCACGAACTGGTCGTGCCGAAGACCGATCTGGCCGACGACCCGTTACCGGCAAAGAACCAGCAGATCCCCAAAAGCCTGTTCAAGAAAATGGGCGAGGCGGGAGACATGGAGTCCGGCACGAGCAACCATCTGATACTCAGCTTCTCACCGGGTCACTACGTCGCGATCTGCAACAAGGCAGGTCACTTATGCACGGAAATGCACGCCGTCTTGATACTCAGACGTTTGACCTATCTCTGCGCCGACATGCGGCCTTGGGCGCAACAGCGTTCCGATCGCCACGGGCTAATGCACCCGTCACGGCCAGCCTACTCGCCGGTTTGCCCCCGGTTGCGACGCTATCTGTACAAGACCAGAAATGCGGCGCAGTAACAGGAAGCCAGCAACCACCCTAGTCAACGGACACCTTTCTTTTTTACCGACACCGGGAGTTCATCCGCGCGCCGACGTCCATGTCGCGACCAGCAACAGCACAAATCCGAACACCGCGATGCCAGCGTGGACGAGGATCAACCACTTTGGTAGGGCGATCATCTTCCAGTGATAGCCAAGATTCAGAACCGCTCCGCCAGCAGCCGCGATCAGGAACAAGGCAAGTGCGACAAGCGCCAGCACTTGTAGTCCGATCGTTGCGGCGGCATAGGCCAGCAGTGTGATCGCGGAGGCGGCAAGCACACCGTGCAGCATCGCAAGCCACGCCGGAGGATGGGGCCGTCCGGCAAAGCGCATACCGGCCATCAACAGACCACCGAGTGCGCCAAGCGCGAGCAATACCGTCGCGGTCTTCAAAATCAGGCCAGGTTCCATGATTGAAATCTCCTTCACAATGTCAGTGATGTCGTCCGTCGGAGCGATTCGCTTCGTCACGAACGCGGACTCGGACACCGTCAGCGCCCAGGGTCTTCGTTCCCAGCGATCCGGGCCATGACGTTTTGAACAATCCGGTCGCAGCGTGTACCGGCGAACTCGAAAAGTTCGCACTCGGCAAGATCGATGTCGTGGGCCAGCGATTCACGCAGGAGGCTCTTCGCCCGAAAATGCCGGCTGCGGACCGTGGCCTCGGGAATCCCCAGACATTGCGCAGTTTCGTCGATGCTCATTTCTTCCACCGACCGGAGCACGAATACCGTGCGCAGAGATTCCGGCAACGCATCGAGCTTTCGCTCGATGAGCGCGCGCATCTCGGCGCGTGCCAGCGCTTTGTCCGGAGAGGCAGAGTCAGGTAGTGGCGTGGTGTCCATTTCAATGTCAGCTGTGTTCGAAGTCACCATGGGGATGATGTTCTGCCTGCGGTTAGCACGACGTAACCGGCCGAGACATTCGTTCAGTACCAGCCGCGACAACCAGGTGGACAAGGAGGCCTGCCCACGAAACCGGCTGATGGATCGGTAAGCCGACAGATACGCCTCCTGCAACGCGTCCTCGGCCTCCGCGTCATCGCGCAGCGTCACGCGTGCCAGACGATACAGGCGCCGGTTGTGTCGCCGCATGAGCAATTCGAACGCCGGGTGGTCGCCTGCGGCAATGCGTCCAGCGAGGGACAGGTCATCACCGTTGGGCGCGGAAGATAAGTAACTTGTGTTCGTCATTGCGTGCTGCCTCTCATCGCACAGTAAGGGAGCCGTGCATCGTCGGGTGGAAGCTGCATCCGTATGGATAAGTGCCGGCCCTGCCGGTGACATAAGACCACGACGCGTTCGCGGGAAGGCTCCCCGAGTCGAATGCACGGTTATCAGCGGTCACCGTATGGGGAAACAGGTCTTTGTTGATCCACACGATGCGATCCCCGCGTTTCACTTTCAGTGTTGCCGGACTGAAGCGCATGTCTTCCACAGCGACGACGTAGGTTTCTGGCGCTGCGAGCACGTTGCCAGCGGATGCCAGCATGGCACAGGTGACGACCTTGCACGCCAGCGCGATGCCAGCCGACCGAATGTGGTCCATTATCAGTTCGACTCCGGCTGCGCGCCCTCGCCTAGCCACCGCTTTTTCCCAGCGACGCCTGCAAGTGCCTGGCGTGCTCGAGGTGCGCGACAAAGGCCGGCCGAACCTTTACAAGGAGCGCTTTCAGTTCTTCGTTTTTTGCATTCGGTATCAGACTTTTGTCGAGCGCATCAAGAACGCTTTCGTGATACGCCACCTCGTGGTCGATGTAGGCGCGATCGAATGCGTGAGCATCCAGTTTCCTGAGGGCCGCGAGATTCGCATCCCCGCCACTCTTCAGGCTCTGACTCGTGGTGTTCTCCTGGGGCGTCACGTTCAGCTTATGCACGAGATCCGCGGCCGATTTGTTGACCGCGCTGTGGTCGGTGATCATTTGCTGGGCAAATGCTTTCACGTCCGTCGACTTCGACCGCGATTCGGCGAGCTTGCCAGCATCGATGTCGACCTGATTGGCCGTCACCACGATCGCCGCGATCTGCGGATCGGTTGGCCCGGCGTTTTGCGCCCAGCCAGCGACACTGATCAGGGCCAGGACGCCTAACCAGCTTGGGTTTATTAATCTCATGATGGTATCTCCGTGGATGTCTCCAACCAGCCCGGAACGACCCGAGCCAGCCCAACGCGACGTTGCGTATGTAGATAGATGTCACGACTGGGAATCCCGTTCCGCGCAAGAGCTTTGGTTCAGCAGCCGCCGGAGCAAGCGTTCTTGCATTACCGCCTTGCGGTCCTACAATCCTGGATGTCAACACCTGAAGCGGGTCGCTTTCAGGTTTTTTCGCGCTGGAGGTCTTGTCATGCGCCATCATGAAGCCCCTTTCATTTTTCCGCGCGGCTCCGCAACTTGCCCGGCCTGTCCGAAGCGGCAGACGACAGTCCAATTTCGCAAATTGGCCTCCGCGACGCTCGCCGTTGTACTTGTTTCGCTAGCATCTACCGCAGTCGCGCAGACCATTGCGATTGTTTCAGGCACTTACGGCGGTAGCTGCGGGGTGCGCCACGGTAACGATACCCGCCACCTTGCGGCCGAATGCGGTGGTCGCATGTCATGCCGATATGTCATAAAAGACCGGCGCACGGACAATCCATTGTCTGAATGCAAGAAGGACTATCTGGCTGAATGGAGGTGCGGCATGCAGGAATTCCATACCGCCGCCGTCAGTCCCGAGGCGAACGCCAGCACGCTTGCGATTAGCTGTATTGCATCGGCCGGAGCCGGTAAATAGCGCCCAAGATGCACACCCAACACTGCGGAGGCTGGAACCACGACACGTCGCCCCTCGGCGACAAATTTGCGCCTAGGTTTCCGTATGACCCGGCGCCGCGCCGCTGCTGCCGGCGCGCAAGCCTGCGACCATCTCCGCCAGCCAGTTCACAACCAGCGCCGTGTACGCGCGCTGGCTGCCGTCGTCAGAGAGGCCGTGATCCGCGCCCTCGATGATGCGATACGTCAGCGAATGCGCGCGCAGGAAGGCCTGCAGATAGCTGGCGATGACCGTGTGCGGAATAATCTCATCGTGTTCCGATTCGACCAGCAGCACGTCGCCATTGAAGCTCGCGGCGGCACGCAACGCCCGGTTTTCCGTCGCCGGCACGATGCGCTTGCGATACTCGACAAGATCGTGCTCGACATGCAACGCGCGTTTCGGCATGGTCCAGCCGTCGTCGAGATACAACGCGGGCACGCGCAGACCGAGCCACCGCACGGGGCGCAACTCCGTCAGGATGGCCGCGAGATAGCCGCCATAACTGCTGCCGATCACCGCGATCGAATTGCGGTCGATCAGCGGATGTTCAGCCAGCGTATCGTACGCGGCAGTCAGGTCGTTGAGATTCGTCTCGCGCGTCACCGTCTGCTGTTCGCTTTGCGTCCGGGCATGCCCTGTGAGGTCGAATGTCAGGCATACGCAGCCCATGGCCGCCGCCTGCCTCGCGCGTTCGAGATACTGTCCCTGGTTGCCGCCCCATCCGTGCACGAAAAGTATCCCGGGCACGGTCGCTTTCGGCACAAGCATGGTGCTGTCGAGATGGCCGTGTTCGACCTTGATCTGCAGTTCGTAACGGTCAGCTGTCATCAATCGACGCTCCTTTGCGGGGTTCCCTGCCAGGCGTGTAGTACTTTGTGATTTGACCAGCGTGCGCATCGACACCACGGTACACCACACACGCCCCAGAGGGTAGCCGTACGTTTTTTCCATAGATCTCGCGTGTCGATGCGTACACCAGATGCGCGTGCGGTTCGGCTCTGAACGTGCGCAGTGCGCCGATCTCGGCACCCGTTGCGCCACCGACGCGCCAGGACTGCTCAAGCACGCCGCAATGAAGGACGCCCGCTTCATCGAGACCGCGCGCCACGTCGTAGTTTCGCCTCGATGCAAAGAACCCGGCGTAGTCGTTGTGCACAGCGGCATCGAACGCGCGCGCCTTCGCGACGGTTTCCCGTATGTTTTCCGGAAGCTCGAGCCGCACAAGCGCATCGAAGCCGCCTCGCACCACAATCAGATCCGTGCCGCCATAAACATGGTGGCCGTGATTGTTGACGGTCAGGTGCTGCACGCCATAGTAGCTCGCTTTCATGTCGTCGATCTCGATCTGGCCGACGCTGAATGTTTCAATCGCATCCAGATGCCGCTCGATGACGATGCCTTCTGCTCGCAATGCCTCATCGCCAAGCGCATCGAGCTCCGCCTCCAGTTGGTCGCGGTTCGCAACCAGCGTCTGCCCAGCGCCGCCGATTCCATAGGGCCGCTTGACGCGCACGCGGCCGCCTTCCAACAGGATGCGCGCGGCGTTGCGTGCATCGTCGCGTGAAAACGCCGAATACCCCGGCAATACCAGTGACGCCGTATGCGAGCTGAACGCATGTGACCAGCCGGGCGGCGAAACCTTTGCATCATCGGGCAGGCCATGCGCAATCAGCTTCGTCGCAACAAAGGGAAACGGCACGACGCCACCATACAGATCGCGTACGGATCGCACGCCGAGTTTGCGCGCGTCCGCAAGGGTCAGCGTGTCGTCGGGAATGAGATAGCGATGTGCCGGATAGGCGCATGCTTCGTCGAATTCGCCCGCAAGCTGCGTGCCTTTCAGCTCCGCGATCTGTCGCGCGAGTTCCCGAAGCGTGTCGGCCTCGTGACCACGTGGGGCCACCTTGGGTCCCTTGCGATACAGGAGGACGACTGGCAACGCTGGCGCCGCGGAACTCGCGCCTACGAAGGGTGGTAGCGTCATTGCGATGACATGATACGAAGCACCGGACTTCCGCCGACGTCTTTCAGCGCGAAAAACGAATGGTGTGTAGCCTGGTCGATGGCAACGACATGCGCATTCGGCCCGAGACGGCCCTCACCGATCTTTTTGATATTCGCGCCTCTGACGCTGAACATCGAGACAATGCCAGCTTCGCCCGCCACATAGAGCGTGCCCGGTGCCGGATCGAACGCGAGCACGTCCGGGTCGCGGCCGATTCCGAACGACTGGATAATTCGCCGTGCTTCCATATCGAAAACGAGCAGCTTGTCGTTTCCCTGGCAAGCGATAAAGGCGAGCCGATCCTGCGAATCAATCAGCAGCCCATGATTGTGTTCGGCTCCCGGCAGCCCGACACGCGCAACGATCCTGTCGACGGCCGGGTCAATTTCAATGAGTTCGTTGCGTGTCTGAACGTTGACGAAAATGTGCTGCGATCGCGGATCGTATTGCGTATTGCCAACCTCACCGCCGAGCGGAATGGTCGCGACACGCTGGTTGCTTCGGACGTCAATGACCGTCTCCGTGTTACCGGTCTCGTCTGATACGTAGAGCTTGTGCACCTCCGGCGCGTATGCCATCCCGTCCGGGTAGTGTCCACCTGGCATGCGCGCGACTATTTTGAGCGTCGCTTCGTCGATGGCGACGATTTCGTCCGTTCCTGATGCTGAAGCAAACACGCGGGACAGTTCGGGAATGGCGAGCACGCCGTGAACGGATGAGACACCAGCAATGCGTGCGATCACGCGCGACGCACCCACATCGAAGGCGATCACTTCGCCGTCGCCGAGGTGGGCGATGAACAGCAGATGGCGAGCGGGATCGTAGCTTTCATAGTCGAGCCGGGTGGCGCGACCCGGCAACGGGATGTCGGCGACATGCGTCAGTGGCAGGCCATGGGCTCCTTCTTCCCCGGCAGCGGGGGGAACCATGTACAGCAGAACGCCTGCAACTGCGGATAGAACGAGAAGGACGGGGTACGAAAGGACAACTGGACGGAAGCGCCAGTGTTGCAAGGTTCTCATGAAACCCCCCACGCGCGATTACCACCGCTGCACGCAAGCGGCAGCGGTGGCATCACGCATCTAGAGTGCCGTGCACCGTTATCGCGTGCTTGCGCTCTGCGCGTCCAGAGCCGGTTGATTCCGGATGCGCGCATGCTTTTCAGCACGGCCTGCAGTTCGCTTTCACGCATCGCGAAATCGCCATCCACGACGGCTTCGTCGTCCGTGCCAGCGAATGCAGCCCAGGTGTTGACGCCCATCTCGTTGCCGACCGTAGCGCCGTGCATGCTGGCTGTTTTCCCGATGACCACCTTGAACATGCCGTTGTTCGTCTGGCCTTTCGATCCGAACACCGCCTCCAGCGGCGCGGGGCTGATGCTGCTCGGGCTGGCGATGTGTCCGGGAAAGATGTTCTCCGGATCCGCGTGCGCGGAACGGATCTCTCCGATCTTGTCGTAGACCTTCCTGACACCCTCGGAGAGCTGTGCCACGTCCCCAGTGCCACCGATATGCATGAAGTAGACCTTCGGATGATCGAAAAAGAAGTGGTTGTGAAGCGCCGTAACCTCCAGTCCGGCATCGAGCGCGGCACTCATGACGGGATTCACCTCGTCTTCAAACAACACGGTGTCGCCCATCATCATGACCTGCGAGCCATGTGCCGGCTTGAATGCGGCATAGGAGGTCAACCCCATGAATGGCGGCATCGTCCAGTCGTCGACCTGGACTTTCACGTCGTTGCGCGGTTTCGTTACCTTGAACACGTCTTCCTGTTTCGAATACGTGCCCTTCAGGCCGGTGATCTGTTCGATGCGACCGGTGTCCAGAGCGGCTGGTTGCGCGGCCAGTACCGAGGTCGCAGCGGCGCAGGCGCCAACGGTGATCAGCAATGCACGCGAGACACATTTCAGCGATGACATCAGGATGTCCTCCTTTGAATTAACAGCGGGCAATGCAAGCGACGCCGTTATCAGATCCAGAGAGCGTGCCGGCCGCCCGCATTGTGGGCACGGAACTGTTTCATTCGGCTTAGCCGTCGGGCTTGACGTGACGAAATGCGCCAAGCAGCGAGAGGTCGTAGGTAATCTTGAGCACACCACACGCAAGCAACGGCGCACCGGCCCAGCCCAATGCGATCAGTGCTCCCGCCAGCGTCGGTCCCAGCGCTGCGGCGAGACTGCGCGGTACCGTGGTGAAACTTGCCGCCGCCGGCCGCTCCGGTGGGGTGACGACGGCCATTACGTAAGCCGTACGGGTCGGCACATCCATTTGCGACAGCGCGCTGCGAATGAGCAGCAGCGCCAACGTCAGCGGCAAGGACGGTGTGAACGCGGCGGCGATCAGGCAGAGGCTCGCCGGGATGTGGGTAAACACCATCGTGTTCAGCAAGCCGATCTTGCGCGACAGCGGTACCGCAACGAGTTGCGAGCCCGCCGACAGGAGCCCTGCCCAGAAGAAGAACCGACCCGCCGCACCGAGCGAGAGACCGAAGCGTTGCATCAGCCACAGCGACAGCAACGCATTCACCACCAGGCCGCCCGCAAATGCGTCGACGCTGAAAAGCAGCGCCAGGCGGGTGACGATTCCGCGCGACGGACCGAGCGGCGCACTCGGAGCGCGTGTCGTTGCCGACGGCCTGGGCAAATGCAGATACAGCAACCACAGCGCGACGCCCGTCAGCGCATAGAGAACGAACATGGCGCGCATGCCGGCAAGCAATGACATTGCGGTGTGCGACGCCAGCCAGTCGGGCAGTGCCGCGACCAGTGCGCCGACGGCGGCGGAAAGCGCTCCAATCAGGCTGTAGCGCGCGAATACCGCGGTGCGTGCGTCGCCCATCGCCGATTCGGCCAGTCGCGCCTGCTCGATCGGCAGGAACAGGCTGACATCGCCCGAACTCGGGTTGAGCGTCCCGACAAACGCCACGATCAGCAGCGGCCACAGGGCAGACAGGCCGGCAAAGCCTATGCCGGTGACAGCCATCAGGCCAGCCGCAAAAGTCAGCATGCGACGCGGCGCATAGCGATTGCCGAGCATGCCGACCGCGATCGTCGCCAGGGCCGATCCGATCAGCGTCGTGCTGCTGACCAGTCCGACGTCCAGCTCCCCGAAACCGAGCGCGAGAAGGTATGCCGGCAGCAGCACGGCGATAAAGCCGTCGCAGAAACCGCGCAAGCCGCGGCCGACAAGCAGGAACAGCGCGCTCGGCTGCACCCCCGCCGGCAGCAGCCACCGCGGGACCCGACTGCCACCTGCGGTCAACGCCGCGTCCTCAGGTGCGCGCATCGCCCTGACACCATGCGTACAGTGCGTCATAGACGATCATGCCGTGCCGCAGCTGATCGTGATCGTCGGTGAAACGACGCGAAAGCCCGACAGAAATCGCGTAAAGCCCGCTCGCTTCGGGCGCGAGGTCGAGCCGGCTGGTGTCCGCCCCGCGCACGATGCGGGCGAGCTTGAGCAAGGCGGGTTCGCTCAGCTGGTACTTCTGCAGGAACGCGTCGAAGCTGCACAGCTCGCCGTGGTGTCCAAGTTCAACGTTTGGCACATCGTATGGAATCGCACCGGTCTCGTTCGCCACCCGCAACACATCATCTCGCGGCACATAAAGAAACTCGGCGTCCTTGTCAATGAAGTTGACGATCAGCCACGGACATGCGATCCGATCGACTTTGGGGCGTTCGCGTGTGACCCATTTCATGATGTGCTCCCGCGTTGCCGCTGACGGCACGCAGTATGGCTATTGGCACCATTCAGTCGTCGTCTTCTTCCCCAGCGTTGGTGGCGACTACTTTGCCGCTTTCGTCGATGAGCAGTTCCTGCTTCTGGTCACGGGAGCCCAGCGCGACGGCATAGCGCGTCGTGCCCCTGGCGGTCTGCTTTTCGATTTCGCCGATAGTGCGGCCCTGTGCCTGCTGATCGATCGTGGCTTTGACCGGGGGCGGTAGTTGCGGCAGGCTGACCGTTTCCTGCTGACGCTCCCCGACGGGCTTCTCCTTGCAACCGAGCAGCGTCAGGCAAACGGAAACAACAATGCTCGCTATGGCTGACTGCCTGGTACAAGTCAACATGATGTGCTCCTTGTCGCGTGAGATAGTGCGGCCCGTATTGCTCAGATGCCCAGCGCCTCGAACCGTGTCACCGCCCGCGTCCAATCAATGTTCTGCATGAACGCGTCAACGCAGGCGGCAGCCTTGGCGCCAAAGTCCATGTGGTACGAATGCTCGTACATGTCCAGTGCGAGGATCGGCATGCCGCCCGCCAGCGTATGCGCGTGATCGGACGCCCACTGGTTGACCAGCCGGCCCAGGCGTGCCGAGTATGTCAGCAAGACCCAGCCCGAGCCGCCGCCCAGCGCCTTGCCCATTGCGCCGAATTCAGCACGCCAGCGCTCGACGCTGCCGAAGTCGCGCATCAGCGCGGCTCCAAGTGCGCCCTCCACCGGGTCGCTGGTGCCGAGAGACTCGAAGTACGCCTCATGCAGGATCATTGAATTCGCCGCGATCAACTCTTCGCGCTTAAGCCCATTCAGTACGAAGACGGGCACGCTCACCACATCGATCGCGGCCAGTTGGTCAGTGATGGCGTTCAGGCGTTTTACTGCACCGTCATAGTTGTTCTCGTAGTGGCTGACGATCAGTTTTTCCGACAGGCCGGAGAGCCTGGCGGGATCGCAGGCTAGTGGTTTCATTGAACAGGTCATGAGTGTCTCCGTGTGCGGCGGAAATCAGTGATGCAGAAGTGGATAGGCAATCAAGCCGACGAGCGCGGCTGCCACGACAATCACAGGCTCCTGCAGCTTCCTGAAACGCCACAGCAGCAGAACCGTGGCAAGCGCGAGCGCGATAGTGAGCCAGTCGACGATGGACCTTCGCGCGATGACGATCACCGAGCCGGTGATCGCGCCAATCGCTGCGGCCGTGATGCCGTCGACGAACGCCTTGACGGCGGGCAGCTTGCCGTATTTCTTGAAGTACGGCGCGGGCAGCACCGTGAACAGATAGCAGGGCAGGAAGGTCCCCAGCGCGGCGACGCAGGCGCCGGCAAAGCACGCGACCAGGTAACCGATGAAACCGACCGTGATCACGACCGGGCCCGGCGTGATCATCGCGACGGCCACTGCATCAACGAACTGCTTGTCGTTGAGCCAGTGGTGTTCAGTCACGACGCCACCGTAGAGGAACGGCACAATTGCAAGTCCTGAGCCGAACACGAACGCGCCGGCCTTGGCGAAGAAAAGGCCGATCTGGCCGAGCAGTGGCAGATCCAGACCGCTGAGGACGCCGCTCACAGTGGGCGCCTGTGTCGCTGCAAGCGCGTTCAGCCCACTTTTGCTGAGCCATTTCGGAGGAGCACGCCAGAACCAGTTGAGCAGGCCGCCCACGATAAAGAGCCACGCGATTTCAGATTCGGTGATAACGGTCACCGCCGCGAGCGTCAGGTAGATCGCCCACAGGAGTCGCTTGGTCCCGATGGACTTCATGGTCAGCTTGTATGCGCTCATCGCGATGATGCCGACCACTGCGGCGCCGACGCCATAGAAAGTCGCCTGCATCCAGGAGAGCCCGCCGAAATGGGCGTAGGCCCAACCCAGCGCAACGACCATCAGGAACGAAGGCAGGACGAAGGCGATGCCGGCCAGCGTCGCGCCGACGACGCGGTAGTGCACGTAGCCGAGATAAATCCCGAGTTGTGCGGCGAGTGGCCCCGGCATCATTTGAGCCAACGCCAGCCCCTCGCGGTAGTCGGTCTCGCTGATCCAGCTCCGCCGCTTGACCAGATCACGGTGCATGTAGTCAACGAGCGCTACGGGTCCGCCAAACCCGAACGTGCCCAGTCGCAGCATGTACAGGATCATCTGACCCAGGGTATAGCCAGGCGCCGTCGCTGCAGTGGTGTTCATGAGCGGCTGCCCGCGCTGCCGTTTTTTGTGGTCGCCGCAAAGTGCGTGTAGATCGAATCGAGTACGCGGCTCATTTCATCGAGCAGTTGATCGTCATCCGGCGCACGTTCGCGCGCACCGGCCATCACCGCTTCAAAGCCAACCGCCTCGGGCACCGGCGCTCCGCCGACATCGAGTGCGTGAACCATTTCACCGAGCCGCAGCAGCGCCGGGTCCTTGTCAAGGCCGAAGCTCGCAACCAATACCTCGAATGTCACGCGATCGCCGACGTGCGTGAAGGCCGCACCGTCAAAGTCAAAGCCCAGTGCATCAGTGGGACACGCATCGGGGGACGTGAGCCAGATGAAGCGTGCGTCCCGATCGATGAAGCGCCGGATCAGCCATGCGCTTGCCACGCGATCGACCCACAGGCGCTTGCGTGTGGCCCATGTCCGGCCCTGGTACCCGTCAAGCGGCAGCAGACGGATGGTCCGTTGCGCGGGGTGCGGCTCGCCCGGCGAGAGCACCGTATCGACGAGCGCGACGAAGTCCTGCCAGGCCGCCTTAGCGCGCGTTGCCGCATCGTCGGGAAAATAGTCGATTGCGACCATCGTCTCGTAGTCCTTGCGCAACCGACGCAGCAGCCGGGTCAGGTCGGCGGCGGATTGACCCGAGATCGTCTTGCGCGCGTCGGCGAGCGCGCGAACGAAGTTCGCGTAGTCGTCGCCACGATCGAACAACGCGCGGAATTCTGCTTCCTGAGACGCATCAAGACTGGGTGCCCGCAACAGGTGCGCTGTGCCGCCGCTGTCGGCGATGGCGCCGGCCAGTTCGCGCAACATGTCCTCGCGTTCTTCGGTGTAAGGAAGCAGGTAGATGCCGTCGCGCAGCACCGCGCAGCCCTTTGCCTTCAGCGCGCGCCAGAATCGCATGCGGGCCGTGGCGTTTTCTGTGGAAAGTGTCAGGACGAACACGGACCACGCGGTTATGGTATTCATGTCATTTACACTACATGCATGTAGCATACTTCACAATAAATTTTTTGGATTTTCGCCTGTGCACCGACTATCGTTAGAGGCAGATTGTTGACGAGGGCGGATATCCGAGCCGTCTTCGTGCGCTGCAGGTCGTGTGGCTCACGCCATTGACAGCGGTGGCAATTGCGTCGGACCGCAATGCCTGCAGGAGGACGCGCCATGCCTCTCAAGGAACTCGTCGACGGTCCCAATGCCGCCCGGGATGATGTTCAGCAAACTGCCTTTAGCTACGACGTACTAGGGCGATATCTCTGCAACAACTGGCAGGAGGTCGCCGCAGCCAATGGCCCCGGTGGTTATCCGTTCGACGCGGTCGTCATCGGCGCGGGGATGTTCGGCGGCTACTGCGCGGAAAAGCTCTTTCGCTTCGGCACGGCCAGCGCATTTCGGATATTGGTGCTCGATGCAGGCGATGTATTACTACCGGCTCACATCCAGAACTTGCCCCAGCAGTTGGGAGGCAAGGTGGGCGGGCCCAGTTACCTCCGGACCCGTGATGACGCGAGCGGCACGCAGAACGTGATCTGGGGCATGCCGTGGATCAGCAATGAGCCGTTTCCGGGGCTTGCTTACTGTTTCGGCGGGCGATCACTGTTCTGGGGGGGCTGGTCTCCGGCACTTACCGACGCCGATCTGGCCAACTGGCCTGCCGACGTTGCGAATTACCTCAAAAGCCCGGGCGGGTACGCCTACACGGCGCAGGAGATCGGGGCGGCCAGCACGACCGACTTCATCACGCAGTCAGCGCTTTATGACGCACTGTTGAATGGCATCGGCGGCGCGATTCCGCTTGATGGAATCGATGAGGTCAAGGAAGCCCCACTCGCTGTGCAAGGCGCCGCCCCGCGTTCGGGTCTGTTCGCTTTCGATAAATTCAGCAGTGCTCCATTCCTGATGGACGCGTTGCGCAGCGATGTCGCCTCGGACACTGCATCCGGCGACCAAACCCGCCGCATCTTTCTCGTGCCCCGCGTGCAAGTGCACCGTCTGAACGTGGCTGATTCCACCGTGGCATCGATCGACCTGAGCGTCGACGGCATGCGGACGACCCTCCCCCTCATGCCGACGTGTGCGGTGGTGATCGCCAACGGCACCATTGAAGCCACCCGCCTCGCGCTCGAATCGCTGGGCGTCGGTTCACAGCAATTCGGTTCACCGCGCCTTGGCAATTTGATGGCGCACCTGCGCAGCAACATTACCGTCCGCATCAAGCGGAGTGCGCTCGGGCTCGGCGTTCCACCAAGCGACCTCGAAACGGTGGCGTTGATCGTGCGCGGAAGCGCGCTCGGTAGGCGGTATCACTTCCAGGTGACCGCCGCGTCACTGGCCGGACCGAACCCCGAAAAAAACATGTGGAGCATGGTGCCCGACATCGACGTGATTGGTAGCCTCCTTGCGAATCAGGATCCGACCTGGATTAGCATCACGTTCCGCGGTATCGGCGAAATGGAAGATCAACAATTAACCCACAACATCGACCCGGCGCGGAGCTGGATCGACCTCAGCGGAGAAACAGACCAGTGGGGCATGCGTCGCGCCTATGTGCATCTTGCTGCGACCCAGAATGACAGGTCGTTGTGGGCGGCAATGGACAACGCCGCGTTTGACCTGGCGCTCGCCCTTGCGAAATCGCCGGCGAGCATCGAGTATTGGAACGCGTCCTCCAATCAGTGGCAGTCCTCACGGCCACAGCCGGACGGCAACGGACAGGGATTCTGGCGGGACCGGTTGGGGACAACGCACCACGAGGCGGGGCCTCTTTTTATGGGGCAGACCGGCAGCGCGATTACCGATACGAATGGCAAATTCCAAGGGTTGAACAACGCCTACATCGCGGGGCCGGCGGCCTTTCCGACATTGGGCTCCGCGAACCCGTCTCTCACCGCGCTCTCGCTAGTCCGGCGCTCTGCCGCCACCATCGTGGCCGCAACAAATCCGGGCCCGGTTCCAGGCTTTGCTGCGCTGTCGATGGCGCCGGCCGACTGGCTCATGGTCAAGCAACCCGGTAGCCCGGCCGCGATGATTCATTATGGTTCCGTGATGGAAACGTCCGGATGGTACGGCCTGTACTGGTACATCAAGGAGCAGTTCTCGAATTTCGTCCTGTCTGTCGACTGGCGGATCAGCCGCCGCGAGGAAAACTCCGGGATCTACATTCGGATTCCCGGACCGAATTTGCCCAACGCACTTCAGCAAGCGGACGCTCTGGGGCATGAAATTCAGATAGATCAGCGAGGCTACGACTCAATCAATAACACGGAGGGGCATCCGCTGAAGATCACCGGTGCGATCTATGACCTGCAGGCACCTTCCGCGTCAACCGTCGTGCAGATCGGCGCCTGGAACAATTTCGTCATCGAGGCCAACGGGGCGCGTATCCGCGTCACGCTCAACGGACAGATGGTGAACGATTACCAGAGTGCACGCGAGCAGACGGGCTATATTGCCCTGCAGGCCCATGATTTCTTATCACGGACGCAGTTTCGAAATTTGCTGATCAAAAAGCTTCCGTAACCAGCGTGAAACGCACGGCGGATGTCAGCGCAGAGCAGCCGTCATCGACGAAAGAAACCTGATGGACACGCCCTCGCAATTTCTTCGACAGATCAGCCACGCCTAACAGGTTGCCGCTCGGCTTATGGATAGGACATCCGCCTCATGTCCACTTGATCTGTAGCCTAACCGGACGTCAGACAATGACTGTCAAAGTTGTCAGGATAGAAGCCTTGTGGACAATTGACGCGGATTCACCGACGTCATAGATTTCAGGCTGACACCTTCGCCGGAAATTCGCCATGAACGGTCAGCGCGTCGGCTACGTCCGGGTCACCTCGTTCGAGCAGAACGCCGGGCGCGAGCTCGACGGAATTGAGCTTGATCGCACCTTTACCGACAAGACGTCGGGGAAGGACACGAAGCGGCCGCAGCTCGACGCCTTGATGGCGTTTGTGCGCAGCGGCGACACGGTAAGTGGTGCACAGCATGGATCGGCTCGCCCGAAATCTGGATGATCTGCGCCATATCGTGCAGACGCTGACCCAACGCAGCGTGCGGATCGAGTTCGCCAAGGAATGTTTGACGTTCACGGGCGAGGATTCGCTGATGGCGAATCTGATGTTGCCGGTAATGGAGGCCTTTGCGGAATTCGAGCGCGCGCTGATTCACGAACGCCAGCGTGAGGGGATCACCCTGGCGCGGCAACGTGGCGCCTATCGCCGGTCGTAAGCCGGCCTTGTCGGTCGCGTAACTGGCGCGCCGGGAACGGATTTTGGCCGGAGGGAAGGTTATCGTTTGCTACCATTTTTCCGACTGCGCGACGCCTTGCGTCACCGAACCGACTGCCTTGCCTCGTTTCCTACAATGGCAGGAGATATGGCTACAACGCCAGGTGTCCCTATGAGGGAGCGACTTGGCTCAATTGTGGAGATATCAGAGGACCCGCTCACTCAAAGCAGCTTGCTTAAAGCACGTTCTGATCTATGAATCGAGTCGAAGGGCTGCGGTTGACCGATCGCGCCATTCAACCGGTTGGCAAGTGGGATTTTTGAAGTACAGCGGGAATAATTTGAAGTACAGCGGTCGTTTACGCGCTCCTCTGGCGCTAACTCGCTGAGCAGTTTCTCACCGGTCAGACTAAGGAGCGTGGTCATGTCTCAGGTCTCGTGGGGTCTCAAAGCGGCGGCCGTGATCGTCCTCGCCGCCGCTTTCACAAGCGGGCATGCCGCTGGCGATGATGCTTACGTCGTCACACCACTCGTGTCGAACGTGGCAGGCGCTGCCCCCAAGGTCGACGGGGTACTACGGAATGCCTGGGGTATTGCCTTTAGTCCGGCTGCAAGTCCATTCTGGATCAACGACAATGCCACAGGCTGCTCCACGCTGTATGACGGCGAGGGGGCAAAGTTGCCGCTGCAAGTCTCGATCCCGCTGCCAGGCAATGTCATACCGAAAAGCGCCTGTAGTCCCGTCCTGCCCAACCATGCACACAAAACCGCGCCTGCGGCGCCGACCGGAATCGTGTGGAATCCCTCATCGGCATTTCTCGTGCCCGGTACCAATATCGCGGCCGCATTCATTTTCGCCACTGAGGACGGCACGATTTCCGCTTGGGCCGGTGGGTTGAATCCGGCGAACAATGCCGTGATCGCGGTCGATAACTCGTCCTCTCCATCCGCCGCGAGCGGGGCCGTCTACAAGGGGCTCGTCTTCGGTGTGAACGCGAAAGGCGGATTCCTCTTTGCGACGAACTTCCGCTCCGCCCAGATCGATGTATTCGGACCGAGCGGCGCGAATGGCCTGTTCACGCCCGCGACGACGGACGGCGGCTTCACGGACCCGAACCTCCCAGCCGGCTACGCGCCGTTTGGTATCGCGAACATCGATGGCGATCTTTTCGTCACGTATGCCAAGCAGGACGATCAGAAGCACGACGATGATGCGGGCCGCGGTCATGGATTCGTCGATGTATTCGATACAGATGGCCACCTGTTGCGCCGCTTCGCCAGCCGAGGGCCGCTCAACTCGCCTTGGGCAATCACGCGCGCATCGTTTGCATTCGGCCGCTTCAGCGGCAAGATCCTGATTGGCAACTTCGGCGATGGCCGAATCAATGTCTTTAACAATGATGGCACGTTCGTCGATCAGTTGGAGGATGCGTACGGCAATCCACTGGCCATCGACGGCCTGTGGACTCTGACTCTCGGTGGCGGCCGCAATTCGAGTTCAGACACGCTGTACTTCTCGGCAGGTCCTAACAAAGAGACCAATGGACTGTTCGGTACCATAACTCCAGTGAGCGCCTCCAAGGCGCGAGCGTCCACTCAGAACGGGCAATAGCCGGCAGTCGTGCGTGGCTTCCTGACGGTGACCTCGTCACCGTCAGGAAGTGGCGAGGGTGCACCGCGATGGGGCTGCAGGTGCCCTCACGCGGACAAGATTAGCATAGACCTCCCCGTAAGGCACGCGGACAGGAACGGTTAGAGGCACCATGAGCGCAATTGTTTCCTTGGTGGTGTGGGAATGGAAGATTCTTGCCGGGGACCGACTACCGGAAAAACTGGCTGACGTGTTGGCACAACGCGCCGATCCGGCGATCGGGCGATGAACGGTCGCGCCGCCAGAGGTTCTGCCTCCCCCGCTCCAGCGCGACCCGGTGCTGAGGCAAAGTGGGACAGGCGCGTTGCACAAACGGTGGACAAGTGGGCGCCGCCAGGCCGCCCAGCGATGGCTGCGCGGCCCGGCTCAATGCGGTGACGAGACCTCGGGCTCGATCCACGCGATCGTGCAGCTGCGATGCAACCGCCAGCGGACACGCCTGTTGCCCTCATCAACGCGCTACGACCAGCGATGCATGCATCCCCATCTCATAGTGTCCAGGGCGATTGCAGATCAGCACGTAATGTCCAGGTGCGAGCTTCACCGACAGGCGCTTGCTCGCACCCTGCTTCACGTCCTCCACCTCGCCCATCTTCTTGAACTTGCTTTCCGTGACCTGACCTTTGTGGATAGGTAGATGCGAGTCGTCCGCGTCGGTCTTCAGCACCACGAGTTCATGTTCGGTGTTGCCGTTCGCCACGTTGCTCACGTCGAACGTGATGCGCCCTCCTTTTGCGCTTCCGGGATCAAGTTGAATCGTAGTGTCAGTCAGCTTCACCTGTATCGTTTCGTCCGCGTGACTGCCTAGCGGAGCAACGCCGAGCACAACCGCGCTCAGCACGAACGCAGCATGGTATCTGTCGGTCATGATGTTTCTCCTTGAACGGTCCACGTTGCCGCAGGACGTGCCGGGCACAGTGTCGGGGACATCGGCCCCGAGCGCCTCTGCGTCAGGTGTTCTCTCGATAGTTAGTTAGACTTAAGCAAGCAGCTCGCCGAAATGCATGGGTAGGAACCGGCACCGCACCCATGGCCTGTCCATACCGCTGCTTCGTGGCGGAGACAGCTCGACATTCACGCAATGGCGCCAACAGGCTCGACTGCATCGCAGATCGAAAACCCGTGAACACCATTGCACTTCGACTCCGCTACAAGAACGCGGGGGAACTTCGAAATATTCCACGGAATGCCGGAGACGGCTCTGGGAACGGAGCCTCGCGATCGCGAACGCGCGGGATTCGCATCGCCGCGCACGTCGGCTCATCGTGAGCGCTGCGGTGCTCCGCCATCGCACCGCGCGAGGGTCAAGCGAGTTGGCTTAGCTCGCGGCGAAGAATCTCTTCCGCGGTCGATTTTGGCGCGTGTCGTGGAGGATCTTGTTGATATCGCGTCGCACGCTGGACCGCGACAACATGTTGGCCGGCCGGCCGTACTGCTTGACGCTGTCCAGCAAGCGTCGTCAGGGGCCTGTCGCATGTGATGCGTCCACGTTGTCACGGATCGGCCTAATCGAGCCGGGGATGATCGGCATAATGAGGCCACTCAGAATGGCCCCGAAACGCGATTTCGAAGGGACTCAAGAATGCGGTTTTTTGCCGGATTTTGCAACGAGGTTTTCGCTGTTTTCCGGCATGGGTTTAGGCTTGCGGAAGCTCTCGCCCTCGATGACGACGCGATAGGCGCCGTGGCGTAGACGGTCGAGCGTGGCGGCGCCAAGGACACGGTTGTCGGGGAAGGCGTCGCCCCATTCGCTGAAGTCGAGATTTGACGTCAGGATTGACGCCGCACGTTCGTACCTGGCGGCGACCAGATCGTGGATGTCTTCGTCGTGTGGTGAGCGCAGCGGTTTGATGGCGAAGTCATCGACGATCAGCAGCGGCACACGCACGAACTGCTGGAACTTGCGTTCATACAGACCGGTGGCACGGGCTGCGTGCAGCTTCTTGAGCAGATCGGTCTGGGAGATGAACAGCACGTCGCGTCCTTGACGGGCTGCGCAGTGGCCCAGAGCCTGGGCTAAATGAGGGTCGGCCGGGATTCGTGAATTTTTCGCCAAAGTTCGTTTATGGCATTGATTTGACGTGGGAATTTTGCCCTTTCCCATCGCGCTGTTTTGGCGATGCAGACGCTATCTGTAGCGACTTGCATTTGAAACCGGCCGTGCTTGCAATCCAAGGGGTTTCCTGCTCGGATTAACTGCAACTGACGGAACACACGTGCTCGGATTATCTGCAACTGTGCTTGCATTCAGCCACGCGTGCTTGCATTCCATCGTCGCGTGCTCACATTATCTGCAACTGACGGAACTCAGATCGGCAGCCCGGCCGCGAGCATCTTGTCGCGCAACGCGGCCGCTGTAGCACGATCAGGTGGTACCTCAACATTCGACGCCCGCGCTGACGCGCAGCTCGATCGACTGCACTCACCCTGAGCAGCCACCCGATCAGCTCTAATACGAATGACTCAAACGCAACCGGGAGCGGCCATCAATCGCTCCCGTCGGCCTCTCACTTTTGTCTGCCCCCACGCGGTATCAGAGCGTGCGAGTCGCCGCAGAATTCTTCAATGATGGTTCTCGCATGGCGATCGCGACGACAACGCCCGACATGAACGTGACGACGGCGATTGCCAGAATGGCATCGGCAAAACCAAAGCGATCAGCGATGACGCCCGCCGAAAGCGCGCCAATCGCGTAACCGAGGTCTCGCCAGAACCGGTATGCGCTAAGTGATCGAGCCCGCCAGCTCGGCTCCGAGGCGTCCGATACTGCTGCAATCAGGCTCGGGTAGACCATTGCGGTGCCGAGGCCGAGCAACACGTTCGCAACCAGCCACCACCAGAACTGCCCGGTGAGCGCAGTCAGTAAGAGTCCGGCAGCCTGAACCCACATGCCGATGACGATAAGGCCCTTGCGGCCCCACCTGTCGCTCAACGGGCCGGTGACAACCTGACAGACGCCCCACACAATCGGATAAACAGCCTTGAGGATACCTATCCGTTCGACGCCGAGTCCGAGTCCCGTGAAAAACAATGGGAAAATGCCCCAGCTCATGCCGTCGTTGAGGTTGTTGATCAATCCGGCCTGCGACGCCGCGAACAGATTGCGGTCCCTGATGGTGGTCAGCAGGAAAACATCGCGGAACGAGAGTGACGACGCTTCCCTGGGCTTGCCCGCGACCTCAAGCCGAACATGTTCGCGCGTATCGTGCACCACAAGGACCGACAGCATCAGGCCGGCTGCCGCATAGAAGATCCCCAGGTAGATCGGGATAGGTCGAAGGCCGTACCGGCTCGCCAGATAGCCAGTGAGAAACGCGGTCAGACCAACTGCGAAATAGCCTGCAAACTCGTTAAGGCCGACCGCAAGTCCGCGCCCTTTCGGGCCAACCAGATCTACTTTCATGAGCACGGTCATGGACCATGCAAAGCCCTGACTGGCGCCAAGCAGGACGTTGGCCGCGACCACCCACTCCCAGTGTGGCGCGGCAATGATCATGAAGGGTACGGGAAGCGCAAGCAGCCAGCCGACGACCAGCACACGCTTGCGGCCCCACGTGTCGGCTAACTGTCCCGAAACTAGGTTGGCGAGGGCTTTGACCACCCCGAAGCTGACGATGAAGGAGGTAATGAGCGTCGCAGACTCGAGGTGGAATTCTTTCGCGCCGATCAGAGGTACGACCGTCCGCTCGATGCCAACCATGCCCCCCACGAATGCATTGACCAGCACGAGCAATGAGAACTGCCGCCAGTTTTCCTTGAGTCCTAGCCGAACTGAGGGCCGAGCAGACGAAACGGCTGGCTCTCTCATTACGCTATGCTCCAGCGGCGCTGCGGCCGGAATTGACCGCACGCAGGCGGGCTGCTTCAGGCGGTGGCGGCGGTACATCGTCTAGCATGAAGCGGATGAATTCTTCCTCGCTCTCGATGCCGAACGCCCGGTTGTGCCGCTTCTCGAAGCCTAGTGTCGAGGTCGGGTTTGCGCTAAGACTGCGGCCGCAGGCCGAACCCGCGTAGGCACCGGGCAAGACTTCCAGGTAGTCAGGAAGCGCCCTGAGCTTTTGCACGCTGCGGAAAAGGTCTTTCGCGCCCTCTGCCGCGCTCACGGCCAGTTCAGTTCGGCCGAGGTCGCCGATCATGAGTGTGTGACCGGTTACGACCAGCCACGGCTCATCAGCGCGCGTGCGGTCTGTCACAAGCAGACAGATATGCTCGGGTGTATGACCGGGTGTGTGGAGCACCTTGAGGACGACATTGCCGAGCGGGATCTCGTCGCCGTCATCAACGCCTTTGAAGGGCACTGCAATGTCGGCCTTCGCCGAAAGCACATATTCAGCGCCTGCCGCATCGGCGAGGGCCCGCCCGGTAGAGACGTGATCGGCATGCACATGCGTGTCGATCACGTAGCTGATTTTCATCCCCGTGACCTCGGCCGCTTGCAGATAGATGCCGGGCGCGGCCACCGGATCGATTACAACGCCCGTCGCCTTGCCGCCGCAGCCCAGGAGGTACGAAATCCCAACGGGATCGGAATGGAGGAATTGCCGTACGATCATTAGATTGCTCCTCACTGATGGGGGTGATAACATTCAATCATTATCGAGAATGATTTACCAATGAGGGTGGAGTGTCAAGCGTGGGACCGAAGCAAGCGATCTTTGAGCGCCTCGCAGAGATAGCGCAGGCATTCGGCCATCCAGGCCGGCTTGAGTTACTGGAGCACCTCGCGCAGCGCGAACGGTCCGTTGAGGATCTGACCGCGCTGTCGGGCATGAGCTTCGCGAACACCTCGCGCCATCTGCAAATCCTTCGGCGAGCGCGCCTGGTGGACACCGAGCGACGAGGCAAGCACATCGTGTATCGCCTTGCTGGCGACAATGAGATTGTCGGTCTGATGAAGTCCCTTGGCCGGATCGGCGAGCGAAACCTCGCGGAAGTCAACCAGACGCTGAACGACTACTTCCATTCGCGAGATTCGATGGAAGCCGTGTCACGAGAGGAGTTGGCCCGGCGTCTTGCCGATGGCCTGGTCACGGTGCTGGATGTGCGGCCGCAGGATGAGTTTGCCGAGGGTCATCTGCCCGGGGCCTGCAACATCCCACTGGCCGAGCTGGAACGTCGCCTGGGCGAGCTGCCGACCGACACTGAGATCGTCGCGTACTGCCGAGGGCCCTACTGCGTGCTGGCCTTCGAGGCTGTCGCCGCATTGCGGGCAAAAGGCTTCAAGGCGATGCGTCTCGAGGATGGATTCCCCGAATGGAAGGCGGCCGGTCTCGCCGTCGAGACTGCGGCCGCCGTCTAGCGTCAGGCCATAGCCTGTTTCAGTTCAGCAACCAGTTTCCCCCGGTATCCTCCAGACCTGCGGACAGTTCCACCATACCGCCAACGATCTCACGCCGCGGCCGTTCTTCAGGAGTCACACCGTGGTGAGTCGTGCCGATGGGGCGTCATGACCACGCCGCGTCCGCTCTGAGGCGTTGAGCGCCTCTTTCCGTGCAGCTTGCCGCTGTCTGAAACTGGCCGCCAGCCGCCCGACAGCGATTGGCGGCACGCGACCCGAAGCCGTCTTCCGACGCGTCTTGGCGACAATGGCTAGTATCGGACCCTCTCCGGACCTTGAATTAGGCGTCACCTCTGCGGCTGCATTGTCGGCATAGCGTGTATTACGTACAACTCAAACGCAGACTTATTCGCCGCTTCGACGAGTCCCGAGCCGCACGCTGAAACCGTACGACGCTTTGTCGTTTTTCTATTAGGACTTACGCAAACAGCCACGCCTGAGCGCAGAAACGAATTGTTACGAAGCGACGTAAACCCAAAGCGAAGCCAAGGTTCGTAATGTCGAGGGCATGACGAAACGGCCGACCCGCCTGGATTACTGCCAGTTCTTGCTGGTGAGTCCGATCAACCACACGCTGACGAACTTCGCCGACCACGTTGAAGATATGAGCCACGATGCCATCAACCGGTTTTTGCGTAACGAGAAGATGACGCCGCGTCTCGTATGGGACAACGTGCGTGAGCAGATCACGGCTCACGAGGAAGGTTGCATCGCGTTCGACGACACGATCATCGACAAGGATTTCTCGCACAGGATCGAACTGGTCCGACGCCAGTACAGCGGCAACGCCCACGGCCTGATCAAAGGGATCGGCATGGTGAACTGCGTGTACGTGAACCCGCTGACTCAGGAGCACTGGATCATCGACTACCGCATCTACGATCCGGACAGCGATGGCAAGACGAAACTGGATCACGTGCGCGACATGCTGACCAACCTGGTTCATCATAAGCGTCTGCCATTCCGTCGGGTCCTGATGGATACCTGGTATGCCACCCGCGATCTGATGCTGTTCATCGAGTCGCTGGAGAAGATCTACTACTGCCCGCTGCGCGCCAACCGGCAGGTGGACGACTCCGGCGCGCAATTGCCGTACCGGCGCGTCGATTCGCTGGAGTGGGATGCGAGCGCTCTCGCGCATGGCAAAACCATCAAGATCAAAGGCTTTCCCAAGCATCACAAGGTGAAGCTGTTCCGGGTCGAGGTGTCGACACACCGCACGGACTGGGTCGTCACCAACGACCTCACTCAGGATTCTTCGCAGGCCACACAAGACGCGTGCGGCCTGCGCTGGAAGATCGAGCAGTTTCATCGTGAGGCCAAACAACTGACCGGGATCGAGCGCTGCCAATGCCGCAAAGCGCGCATCCAGCGCAATCACATCGCATGCGCCGTACTCGTGTGGATTCGTCTCGCTGAGATCGCCAGGCAGACCTGCCGCACCCTCTATCAGGTCAAACACCAGATGCTCGATGACTTCCTCCGTCAGCAGCTCAAAAATCCGAGTGTTCAGATGAAATTTGCGTAAGTCCTATCTATTATTAAAAAACTGAGAACCGCACTTGGCCATGCCTCTATCGGGCAGCCAGCCTCGGTCGGCCGGTATCAGCGCAAAGGATCTGCAACTAATGCGGAGAACCAGGCTCAGATCCGGCCGCGGGTCGAGCATCCTTTCCACGTGATCAAGGATCTGTTTGGCCAAGGTACGCTGCAAAGGTCCGGCGAAGAACACTGCGCAGTTGTTAAGCCTGTTTGCTCTGGCAAATTTGGTACTGGCCAAAAAATCGTTGTTGACCCGTCATGGGAGAAGTCCGTCCTGGGTGCGCAAAGCGCATCGGGAGAGGGATCGGGGCGGCCCGACCAAAGGCGGGCAAAGTAATTATTCTAGACAATAAGGATCGCAATGCTCCGCCATAACACCGCCCGTATCGGAAAAATAAAAAAAAGAATTTTTGGTAACTCACCTGACCTATATTGCATTCCAGGCAGCTTAAAGAAGCCTAACAGTCCTGTCCAAGAGGTTACTGCTTAAGAGCACTTCGTCACGTCCTTTGTCGACATCACATCGGGCAATACCTCAATACTCGTGCCCGGCTCAATTCAAGCCGGCAGCGCGCGAGGGTGAATTTGTTTGAATTTAAGTAATCCGGCAACACTTCGGCCAACTCGTTGCGCCACTGCTCGACATATCGTGATAAATAATCTTCGATATTTTTTTATTAAAAAAGGATGGCCCATTATCCTGAGGATTACGACACAGATTCTAGTTGCAACTACTTCATGGCAACAAGCGTGTCAAGACAGTTAATTGTCCAGGAGTGCCTATGGGAAAACTCTGTTATGAAATGTGCAAGTACTGAACTCGAGATTGCTTAAGCGATTTGGGCAAGCCGAGGCTTTCGTATTTCTTTTTCATTGAGCAAGGCTCAAATTGAACCAGGCGTAATAGCAGAGGCTCTTTTCGTTGTCGCAGCCACAGCTTTAGCGACAGAAGGAGCGAAGTATTTCTTGGAGACAAATATGAAGTATCTAGCTTTAGTTACATTGGCTGCCGTGCTGACCGCTCCCGCAGCTTGGGCCGAAACGAATGCCGCCAATGGGCCCAGCGGAGCACATTTTGCGAGCGGCTCTGCCGAGCCGGTATGCACCGTAGGCACCGGAGATCAAGCCCAAGATGTCAGCTGTAGCGGGACCACCATCGGGGGGGTCGGCCACACCAATGCGACAGCGATGCTGTCAGCGACTTACTCAGGCACCGTGCAATGCCGAAACCATGGCGGCCAGATCGTCGATGTGAAGACGCAGGCCACTACTGCTAGTTCGTCGGGACAACTGACAGCTTCCAAAAACGGGCAACTGGTAGTGCCGCCGCTCAGTGCGGCGGCGCCGTCCGCCCAGCAGTTACTAGCCCAGGCCACCTGCCCCAACGGGAATTGGACCAAGCAGCTGGAGGCAGGCCCAACCCTTACGAATTTCGTGTATACGCTCGCCTTCGCGGGCTTCACCGGGCCTTATATCAGTGTCACGGGTCCTTGATTGACTTAGCACAGGCTTCGGCACATTCGACTGATACGGGAAAACCCGACACTAGCGAGAGCGTCCTAAGCCATAGGGATGGGCGTGCCAGCATCCGCTGGCACGTCTGCAATCGGTGGCGGCTGGTACCGTCATTTCAGTACCACGCCCACTTTTCCTGAATCATCGGATGCTTGGCCATGCATCAAGACGTTCACCTTAATTGCCGCGTGTGGCATGTCCCACATGCACCGCGCCATTTTTTGCATGCCCGGTGGATGCTGCTGTTCAGTCTGCTGCTTACCGGCTGCGGCGGAGGGGATTCCCCCCCGGCATCCATGACAGCCCCGCAGCAAGCTTCGTCGGGACCGAGCCCACTGGTCGCGCAAAGCACGTCGCCAGGAGGGGAAAAATCGGCACCGTCGGCCGTGACGGATGAAGCTGCCGTACCTTCGGTAGAGTCCGCCAGTTTTGTGCAACTCAGCGCGCTACCGCATCTGTCATCGCTGTCCGACCATGAGAAGGCGGGGTTGCTCATGCTGCTGCCCTCCAAGTCGTCTTCGCAACGGCTGGCATTGATTAACATGTATCCCAGTCTGGTCAAGCTGCCGGAGCAGCAAAAGGAGCTGTTGCTGGACCAACTGGAAAAAATCGTCCCGATCACGGTCTCTCAAAATCCATGAAGGTATCAGCCGACTCCACGGTCGCCGCGCGCCGTCCCCGGTACCCGCTGCATGTGACACGAGGCGTGCTCGAGAAGAATCTCGCTCTCGGACACGGCATGAACGGGCACCCCGACGATCATTCTGGCCAACGGCCAACGGCCAACGGCTCCTCGGCGCCATGTCGGCCGATGCGCTCGAGCGCGCCTTGACGGACGGGCACTGAACGTGCGCCGGTTCGCGCCTGACAAGCGACCGAAATCGGACCCGAAGCGGGCGTCTGAGTGTCTGAGCAAATCGATGGCGGGTTGGCCGTTCATGGCCGAGGCCGTGTGAAAACGCAAAAGTACTCGGTTTTTGGGTGTCGCTTTACCCTTCCCGAGTTGCCACTAGGCCAACACAGAGCGATCTGGAGGGTCAATTTTTTCGAGCACCGCATTCCGCATGCGTTTTCACACGGCCTCGGCCGGCTCGCGCCTGACGACGATCGGCGATAGCCGACCCATTGCGGGCTGTCGGGACAGGAAGTTGAATGACCGATCTTCGGAGTACAACGGCCGTTTCGTGTTGTGATCCGGAATGCAGGGTTCCGGGCTGGGCATCCCTGGCGCATCACTGCCGCTTAAGGCCGCGGAGGCCGCGGATCGGTGCGGATGGTGCCGTCGGCACGGCCGAGAAAGTATCGGTAAATATCGTCAATGTGGTCGGCAATCAAGGAGTTGTCGCGATACGCGGGCATTCCACGAGACAGGTCACCGTCAAGGACCATCCGGACAAACATTTCACGGCTCTGCGTGCGCGCGTAATCAACGATCGAGGGTGCGGCCAACCCCTCATAATCCTTGCCATGGCAGCGGGCGCAGTCGACGGCGCGCAGGAGACGCCAGGCGCTAACGATGGCGTCATCGGTCAATGGACGGCCAGCATGCTCGGCGTTCACATCGGCCTGGGCCGGCTTTGCAACCGCAATCATGACTACGACTACAACCGCGCAGCGCCTTGACAACAGTCGCGCGCTATTGTGGCTGTCCATTGCATTGTCCTTTACCGGTGCTACGATCCAGCGTTGCGTCGACTCCGCGCGGCTGAGGGGCTCCGCCTCGCGCGGCGCTATTTTATTTGATCAGTGATACGGCCGACGAACTTCCAGCCTTGGTCGCGTATCCAGACGTATGTATAGCCGCTCGGACCGTCGATGAATACCGTTAGTGGGCGGTTTGCGATAGCGCCTTCCTTCTGTTGTGACGCCACCGCTGGCGTAACGCGCCCTTCGGTCTGCTCGAGACTGGCATCGCGGTCGTCAAACATCCAACCGTCGTCCTGGATGTAGGTGAGTCGGACCGTGCTGCCACTAGGGGACTGAACCAGCAACGTGAGCGGTGAATGCGTGATAGCCGTTTCCTGTTGATGCTTTGCTGGAGCATTACGCGTCGCCGCAGTTTCCGCCCGAATGGCATCCGGACTGTCGCCCATGGTGGCAGCCAGCGTGACCCCGTTCAAGGTCACAAGCGTTACGGTCGTCAGCGTCGCAACGAGCAACCGTGCGTCAATATTTGAGCGTTTCATTGTGCTACCTCTGCTAGTGAGCGGGGGGGCGCGGCGCTTCCCATGCGCCCCGGCCGCCCCGTTAGTTAGCGAACGAAGTCGCCGCGCCCCGATAGTCTCCACAACTCATGCCATCGGCGGTCCGCTTCGAGATCGCATACCTCAGCGGTCAAATCTCCATCGTGTGCATGCGGCGTTCGAGTTCACCGATGTCGACGGCGGACGCGAGATACGCGTCGCGACGATTGTGTTCGGCACGGTCAAGCGCCTTCCCCAACAACGGGTACAGATAGACAAACAGGATGAACACAGCGTCCTCCGGTCGGGCTGGTCGATTACGTATCGGCCCGAACGGGGCGCGATACATGGGGCCCAGGCGTGCATTCAGTGCGGGACATCCGGGTGGGATTGATGCGCGGTTCGTACTACGGCTGGACGCTGTGTAATGCAGCGTCCATGCCACATGGCGCCAGACTTGACTGGCGCGGGTTTCAGCGTTATCGGCGGGATGCGGATTGGCGAAGTGTTGTCGTGTGGCCGACGAATATCGGATGAAAGTCGGGCCGTGCCAAACATGTGTTCAATACGGTATCGCGCTGTACTTTCTGACCGGCCCAGGATACCCAGGCACGGATCACGCAGAGGAACTCATCACCAACATGCTCGGTGTTCGACACGCTGGCGCGACAGAAGCGGCGTTGAAACCGCAGGACGTTGGGCTCAGCCATTACAGCTATGGCCGTATTGAGGGCCTGGACCGATCTAGCCTCGAAAGGCGCGTGTGCGAGCGTTATCGCGTTCAAAGGACTGCTCATCCCGCGCGAGCGGGCGTTCGAGAAAGAATAGCGAGGGACCGTATATGGACTCCTCCTCGTTTGCAAACATGTCGCCTAGCAAGCCTCATGGTCGATCGCTGACGTATATCCGGTCTCGTACAAATGTGCCTCTGCGAGGCAACGGACCCTGATGGGCTATTCGCGCGCTGACTCCCAATCGCTCCTACGGGCTCGAGGCCTCGGTCCTTCGCGGGTTTGATCAGCGCCGGTTCGACCTGTTGGCCATCGTGCGGCTTGTTTTGCAATCGTGGATGAAGGTACAGCTGGTTGCTCTCGGTTTCAGTGCGCAGCAAGCTCCGGCTGATAGTCGGTTTCCCTTGTGATCATCGCCCAGGCAATTCGAGCCGTCTTGTTTGCCAGCGCCACGGCTGCAATATTCGGGTGCCGGTCTCCCGCTATGCGCATAACCCACAGACTTAGTGCATCAGTCCGTCGTCTGGCCATCTGGATCATCGCGCGCGCACCGTGAATTAACAGGCAGCGCACGTAGGCGTCGCCTCTCTTACTAATTCCTAGCAGCCGTTCCTTTCCTCCGGAACTGTTTTGCCTGGGCGTTAGTCCGAGCGACGCGGCCATCTGTCGGCCATTGGCGAACTGTCTGGCATCGCCCACGGTTGCGATTAGCGCGGTTGCTACCATCGGCCCGACACCACGTAGTTGTTGCAGACGTCTAGCTACTGGATCGGATGCAGCAATTGCGGCAATTTCGCGGTCGAGTTCGCGGATCCTATCGTCCAGGGAACGCAGATCTTCCCACAGCCCCGTGAGCAGGCGCCGGAAACGGTCGCTCAGACCGCTGTTCACGTCTTCCAGCCAAACAGGAACAGCGCGTCGCAACTGGAGAATCTCTCTGGGCGCCACGATGCCGTACTCGGAGGTCAGGCCGCGGATCTGATTTGCCTTTGCGTTACGTTGCTCCATCAATCCGGCGCGAACGCGGTGAACTGCCTGCACGTCCTGCTGCCCGATGGTCTTGACGGCGACGAAACGCATGCCTGGCCGACTCATCGCTTCACAGATAGCTTCGGCGTCGTTTGCGTCGTTTTTGTTACTCTTGACGTACGGCTTCACAAACTGCGGGGCGATCAGCTTGACCGTGTATCCGATCACCTGAAGACGCCGCGCCCAATGGTGTGCACCGCTGCAGGCTTCCATCCCTATCACGGCGCGCAAAGGAACGGTTCGCTGCAAGACGTCCAGCCATTCCCTACGGGTAAGCTTGCGGCGCCACACCGGCTTCTCGCTTCGATCGACGCCGTGCACCTGGAAAACGTTTTTTGCGAGATCAATCCCAACGCGAATAATGTCCATCTCGGGTTCCTCCTCGTTGACCGGTCGAACACGTCGTTAATCATGCGCCGTGAGCTAGTCGGGTGAGGAGGAGTCCATCCCATTGTTCCTGGCCGCCTGCGGCCGATCACGGCGGCACTCGGCCTTCTGGCTGCGTCGCCCACGCCTAGTCCGGGAAACGATGGTTTGCTGGATGCCACTCCGCCGTCAAGCCGACATCACGGGAACCCGCATGGCGAGCATCCAATAACAGCTTCCATCTTTCAACGTCCCACTAAGAGGTGGCCTCGCTTGTTCGGACAGGTTCTCGATATTTTTAAGTGGAACGTCCGGGGCAGTCATGCTGCCAATTTGATCGCAGGCAGTGTTGCGAAGTATGCCTCATCCGGCGTGCGGTCTTCCAGACTCGAATGAGGCCGTCTCTGGTTGTACAGATGCCACGTGCCAGCGCAGTGCTGTATCTGGCGGATGTCGCCGATCTCGAGTGGCAAGTCAATCGCGTGCTGCATGCGCCGGACGCGCCCGTGCTCGATCTTGCGCGTCTCAACGATCTCGACGAAGCGGCCCTCGGCGCCTTGCGACTTCATCCGCATCCCGCGGCACGACTGCTTCGCTGTCAATACCCGTCCGAACTCATCTGGCGCGCGGTGCTGGAACAGGATGACCGTGCGCTTCGCGTCATCCGGCTGGACGATGGGCCCGCACACCTGCTGGTGCAACGCACGGACGCGGGCACGGACGTGCGTCGCCTCGGTGCGGGGGAATGGCAAATTGCCGGTGCCCTGTTCGATAGCGTGCCGATTTGCTCGGCACTGGCCCGCGCCCCCGAGGCTGACGGCTACGCGCTCGTCGCCGGTCTTCTCGCACGCGGATGCTTCACGAGCGCCGTGCTTTCCGCTGGCAGTCATGCGTTCAATGGAGATTCACCATCATGCCCCGACTGCTGCAAACGGATGGAAGTCCGCCCGTTCGCGTGAACGGGATGTTGCGTGCCACGCAGCGTCTCGACCGGATTCCCTACTGGCTGCTCGCGATTCCCCTGCGGCTTGCGGTGGCGACGGTCTTCTGGAATTCGGCGATGACCAAACTCGCAAATTGGGACGCGGCACTCGAACTGTTTCGTGATGAGTATCAGTTCCCCTTGCTACCGCCGGACATAGCGGCTTACTTGGCGGTCTCGATCGAACTCAGCGCCCCGGTGCTTCTCGTTCTCGGCCTGGGTGTGCGGCCTGCTGCACTGGTGCTGCTGGGCATGACCTCGGTCATCGAGATATTCGTCTATCCGCAGGCCTGGCCAACCCACATCCAATGGGCGGCGATGCTGCTGGTGTTGCTCTGCCGCGGCGCCGGCAACGTGTCGCTCGATTACCTGATCTATCGGCGCTGGGTCCGATCGCCACCCGAAGGAAACTGACCGGCACGGCCTTGACCGTGGAGTACGCTCCAGGGTCTATCCTGAAGATGGTGACGGGGCTATTCATCGCGCAAAGAGGTTTCCGCCGTCGTACCCGTCCGGGAGGTGTGACATGACTGCGAAACGCCAGGTGGAAGTTTTCAGCGCCGGCTGTACGTGTTGCGTAGAGGCCGTGGCCGTGGTGAGGCGGCTTGCAGGTTCCGCGTGCGAGGTGCACGTGCTCGACATGAACGACGTGCAGGTCGCGGATCGCGCCCGCGGGTTGGGAATCCGGTCGGTACCCACCGTAGTGATCGACGGGCAGGTCGCGGATTGCTGTGCCGGGCGCGGCGTCGATGAGCAAACGCTGAAGGCAGCTGGACTCGGCCAGCCGTGACGGGATGTTGAGCATCGGCAAGCTGGCGGCATATGCGGGCGTGAGCCGCGACACCCTGCGCTACTACGAACGCGAGGGCCTGGTTGCGCCTGCCGCGACAACCGCCGCGGGGTACCGGCTTTACGATGCCGACGCGGCACACCGGATACGCTTCGTCCGGCACGCGCAGCGCTGTGGTTTCACATTGGCTGAGATCCGTGATCTGCTCAGCCTTCGTCAGACGGGCGACGCGTGCTGCGCGGACGTACGACATCGCGCCCTCGAAAAAAAGCATCAGCTGGCCGAAAAGATCCGCGCGATGCAGGCCATGTCGGCTGCGCTGGACGAGATGATTGCCGAATGTACCGATGGCAGCCTGGCCGTCGACGCGTGCCCGATCCTGGCCGCCCTGGCGCGGGCGGACGGTCATGCAGAGGTCAAATCATGAAAGCCGGCCGGTGCTCCGCGTAACAAGGAGGGAACGATGAAACGAAATCGAGGCGGTGCTCGCCTGATGGCGAGCGCGCTGGCCGCCGTGGGAGCGTCAGCGTGTTGTGTGGTGCCCCTGATCCTGATTGCGCTGGGCATAGGTGGGTCATGGGTCGCTGATCTGACCGCGATGGCGCCATACCGCCCCATCTTTGTTGGGCTTACGGTGGTCTTTCTCGGTCTGGCGTTCCGCAGGCTTTACCGGATGCCGCAAGCGTGTGAGCCGGGAACCGTCTGCGCGAATCCGCGCACGATCAGGCGGCAGCGACCGACGTTCTGGCTTGTCGCCATCCCGCTGCTTGGCCTGCTGGCCGTGCCGTCCCTCATTCCGCTGATTGACTGAAAGGAGCCACCCATGGGCAAGCTACTGACCGCTACGATCGTCGCGTTGCCGCTGGCGGCGTTCGCCGCCGCGCCTCAACACGTGACGCTCGACGTGCAGAACATGACTTGCGAACTGTGTCCGATCACGGTCCGCAAGTCGCTCGATCGGGTGCCGGGCGTGGACGACGTCAAAGTCGATTTCGCGAGGAAAACGGCGACCGTCACCTATGACCCCGACAAGACGCGAGCGGAGAACCTGACCCGTGCAACTGCAGACGCGGGCTATCCATCGACCGTGCGCAAGTGAGGCGACGATGAGCGACGTTATTTTGGAATCTGTGCTGACCTGTCCGCACTGTGGGTTCGCCAGTGAGGAGACGATGCCGCTGGACGCCTGCCGCTTCTATCACGAGTGCAGGCATTGCCATACGGTCTTTCGACCGAAGGCCGGCGACTGTTGTGTGTTCTGCTCTTTCGGTTCAGTCAAGTGTCCTTCGGTGCAGATAGCCGTGAAATAGCCCATTTTTGCCTACCACCATCCCCCGAAAATTGAAAATCTCCCCATAACCTGCGCCAGAACTGGCTCCCAGCGCCCTTCCGGGGTATGCGCGCACCGCGGCTAGCGCTTTTCTTCACGCGCGGGCGCTTGATCGGCCCGCGCCCGAACGTCGGCGGCCGTCACGACCGGCAACGCGATGAACGCATGCTCAGCCATCTTCTCGTACACGTGCAGGAACGGCAGATACAGCCTCACGGTCCAGGCATCGCCATCCTTCGTGGCCGCATACGGATGCAGAATTTCGCCGTCCGCCCGCAACCGGTCGAAACGCAGCACGCCCTTGTGCGGATAGGGTGCACCAGGCTCTTCGAACCGCGCACGCATCATGTGGTTCACGACTGCGTTGGGATAACCCGGATGTCCCGACGTGTCGGCCTCGTGGAGCGCAGCGCGGATCGCGTCGTCCTCGGTCAGATGGCAGTGCGTCAGATCGTGCTCATCGAACACGACTTCCTTTGCGATGTAGGGCGGACCCTGATACCAGTTCGGGTCTTCATGGTCCAACTGGATAGCCAGGATCGTGCGCGTGCCGACATCGGTGCAGCGCCAGCGGAAGCCGGCGGAGCCGAGGAATTCGAGGCCAATATGGAAATCCGAATGCTTCATGCCGGTCCCAGTGACGTTGATGGGGTTTCGATGGTGTCGGCCGGCGCCGACCGGTCCGCCCCGCCGACCGTCTGCGCATGCCGCCGGTCGTCCTCGGCATGCAAGTAGATCCCGGTGGTCTCGATCGACGCGTGCCGCAGGTTTTTCTGGATGAAACGCAGGTCCGTGCCCGCGTCGGCCTGATGCGAGGCCGCGCTATGTCGCAGCCAGTGGGTCGACGCACGATGCAGCGTGGCCGCGCCAGCCGGACTGGTGAACTCCAGGGCGTTCGCTGCCCGCCGGAACACTTCCCTGACGATCAGGTAGACCGCCGCCGGCGTCAGGTGCCGCGTGTCGTCGCCAGTGATGCTCATCACGGCCGGGCCGGTTTCGCGGGCTGACGGTGCGGGCGGCAGACCGTGAAACACGCGATAACGCGCGAAGTCAGTCATCAATGCATCGCTGACGGGCACCTCGCCCTCGGCGCCGCCCTTGCCGAGAACGTGCAGCCACCATTTGCCTCGACGCAGGTAGAAGTCGGCCGCTTTCGCGTGAGCGGCTTCGGAGACGCGCAGGGCTGCGTGGTACAGCAGGCGGATCAGCCAGCGGCTGCGTTCGTAGTGCTGCTCATCCCTTTCGGTCAGGCGTGGCCACTGCTCGACGCTCGCGAGCACGTGATTCCACAGCGCGTGATCGAGATAGCGCTCGATGCGCCGCGAACGCCTGCCGGCAGTCGTGCGGCCCCGCCGTAACGCGAGCGGATTGCCGGCCAGATAGCCGGCGCTCACCAGATACGTCAGCATGCCCGACAGGATTCCGAGCGCCTGATGCTGGCTACGTTCGGACAACGGCCCGTCGAACAGCCGGCGCGTGCGTCCGCGCCGTGGCAGTTCAGGATCGGCCCAGTCGCCCGTCGGCGAGGCCAGGAAGCGCTCGTACAGCAGAAAATCCTCGCGCGTGAGGCTCGACAGCGGTTTGCCCAGCGCCTGGGTGGCCCACAGCAGCAGACGCACGGCTTCCTTGCGGTAGCTGCGCAGCGTATGCGGCGACGCGGCGTATTCGGCGAGCCACAGCCGCACGGCCTCGACATCGGTGCCGGCGGCGATCTGTTTGTGCGCGCCATGTGCCCGGTTCGTGCCGCAACTGCCATCGAGCGTGGCCGGCAGTGTGATCGCCAGGGCGGGTTCGGAGGCGGGGACGGCGAGGTTCATGGTGTGACGCGTTCCGGAATCAGGTTTTGGCAGCGTACAGCAAACATACTTGCGATTATGCGGATTATCACAAATTTCAAGAGCTTATCGTTACATATATAACGTGATACATGGATATACATATATAATTTTCATCGAAAGCCCACGCCCTCGACCACTTTCACGGTGCAAAACCGCCCATGAGCCGCATCAGTGACACCCGTCTGCGCACCCGTGAAGCCGCCGCGCGCCTCGTCGGCGCTGGCAGGCTCCCCCATGAGCTCACCGTCGACCTGATCTACGCGGAGATTCGCCAGGGCAGCCGCACCACGATCAACGACGAACTGAAGCTGTGGAAGGACGAGCAGGCGCGCAACGACGCGCTCGCCGCGGCACTGCCACCGCCGGTCGCCAGTGCGATGCTGTCCGTGTGGGCGCTCGCCATCGAACACGGCGAAGCGGTTTTCGCACAGCGCGGCGAAGAGCTTGAGCGCGAAGTGGCCGACGCCACGGCGCGCGCCGAATCGTTGGAGACGGCTCATGCGGCGCTCGAAGCTCAAGCGCGATCGCTGCGCTCGCAACTCGACGATCGCGAAGCGCGGCTCGCCACGGCGACCACCGAACTCGCGCGCGCCCAGGCCGGGGGCGAGGCGGCCGTCCGCGAGGTCCAGATTGTCGCAGCCGAGCGAGACGCCGCGCGCGCCGACGCGGAGGAAGCCCAGCGTACGGCGCGGGTCACCAATCTGCGCGAGCTCGAGGCGCTTCGCGCTGAGCACGCTGAGCGCGAAGCCGCCCTGCGCGCGCAGGTCGATCAGGCGGCCGTGCGGCTCGAGGGCGTCCAAAAGCGCGTGATGCTGCAGACCGAGGAGGCGCGCAATGCGCAGCGCCGCGCGGAAGCGGCCGTGGCCAAGATCCAGCAGCGCAACGAGCAACTCGTCGGCGAGGTACAGCGGCTCACGGCTGATGCGGGCGAGCAGCGGCGCCTGGCCGAACGGCACGAGAAGCAACTCGCGAGCGTTATGGACGAGGCGCGCGAACTGCGACGTGAGCGCGTCGCGCTTGCACAGCAGGTCGCGCTACTGCAAGGGCAGCTCGCCGCGCGCGCCGAGCCTGTACCGGCACGCGCGACGAGACGTTCCCGCCAGGCGACCTGACGGTGCAACACATGGCATGTATTGCAGTGGAGGCGCTCAAGCCTCGCGCTACAATCAACTCGGGAACAAAAGAATGCCCCCGCGCAGTCCGTGGAAATCCCGCCATTTCGTCGCCGAATTCACGGCTTTTAGCGCCTGCCAGCTCATCGACGTGGCGATCGTGGGTAAAGATGGCCGCGAGTTCTACACCCGTTCGCCCGGAAGGCCACGCGATGAAGATATTGATTATCGAAGACGACGCAGATATCGGGACCAACCTCTATGACTATCTGGAGAGCGCCGGCTACGAGACGGACATCGCGACCGATGGGGTCATGGGCCTCGAACTGGCCACTACACAGCATTGGGATGCGATTCTGCTCGACCTCTCGTTGCCGGGCATGGACGGCCTGACGATTTGCCGCAAGCTGCGCGAAGAAGCGCATCAGGACACGCCGGTTCTGATGGTGACCGCAAGAGATACGCTGGACGGCAAGCTGCAGGGGTTCGGGCAGGGTGCGGACGACTACCTTGTCAAGCCGTTTTCGCTCAAGGAAGTGGGCGCGCGCCTCGCTGCGCTGATCAAGCGCTACAACGGCCAGGTGACGCAGTCCGAGCTACGGTGCGCGGACCTGCGTTTCGAACTGGCCACGCTCACTGTCGAACGGGCCGGTCGGCCGCTCAAGCTGCCCCCGAAGTGCCTGCATCTCCTGCGCATCCTGATGCAGTCACCCAACCGCGTGTTCGGTCGCGTTGAGCTCGAAACGCAAATCTGGGGCGAACAGTTGCCCGACAGCGATACGCTGCGGGCGCATGTCTACACGCTGCGGCGCGCGCTCACCGCGCGCGGCGAGGACGATCTGATCGAAACGGTCCATGGTCTCGGCTACCGGCTCGCGGTGGGCGATGCAAACGCGTCGTAGCCTTCGCATCAAGGTTGCGCTGTTCTTCTCGGCGCTGACGATCATACTGCTCGTCGCCCAGGCACTTGGCGTCAAGACGCTTGCGGAAGCGCAGGAAGAACGACTGATTACCGCGCTCATTCACGACGACCTGGTCAATGTGATGCAGTCCTACCGTAGCGATCCTGCGTTGCTACCGCCTTTCGACGTGCACTTGAACGGGTACCTGTCGGCAGCTGACAGCCCACATTACGCGTTACCGGCATCAGTCAGGAACCTTCCGTTCGGCACGCACGAGATCATTCTCGATGAACGGGAAATCCACGTCGCGATCGTGTCATTTGGCGGGACCCGGCTATATCGCGTCTACAATTTCAGCGCCTACGAACAGCGTTTCAAGCAGGTAATCAATGCGCTGATGGCAGGCACTGGCGTGTTCGCACTGCTAACGATCTGGTGTGCCTTCTGGTTGTCCGGCATGCTGGTCCGGCAGGTGGCTGGCCTTGCGCAGCAGGTCAAGACACTGCGGCTCGGTGGATCGGCGTCGATCAACCCGGGAAAATATGATGAGGCCGAGGTCGTTGAACTGGTCGACGCCTTCAACGATTATCACCGGCGCATGGCTGACATGGTCGAGCGGGAGAAGGAGTTCACCGGTAACGTCAGTCATGAACTGCGCACGCCACTCACCGCGATCAAGACCAGTTGCGAACTCCTCGAGCACGACGACTCGATCGGCGCAAAGTCACGGACGCGCCTGCGACAGATCGAGCGCGCGGCCGACAACATGAAAGATCTGGTCAACGCGTTGCTACTGCTTGCGCGCGAAGACTCGCCCGCCGCGGTGGGACCGGTGCGGCTCGTCAGCGCGATAGAGGACGCGCTCGATGCGGTTTCAGCAACACTGAAAGCCAAGGATATCGAGGCACGGATCGATGTCAATCGTGGTCTGTACGTTGAAGCCGATCGGTCCGCACTGGCGCTCGTGATGTCGAACCTGGTCGACAACGCGATCAGCTACACGGACAGCGGCAACGTCAGTTTCGCCTATATGGACGGCTTGCTTCAGATCAGGGACACCGGCCGTGGCATTCCTTCAGATGCGCTGCCGCGGGTGTTCGACCGGTATTATCGGTCGGGCATGGCAGACGCTGCCGCGCAGGGCTTCGGCATCGGCCTGTCGATCGTCAGGAAGATCTGTGACCGCTACAGGTGGTCGATCCAGATCGACAGCGAGCCGGGCAAAGGCACCTGCGTCTCGCTCCGGTTGCCGCCCTCGAATCGCATTTCGCCTGACTTCACAAAAAATTGACGTCGCCTTGACGAAAACTTCACGGCCCGCTGCGTAGCATGGGGTCATGGGCCTTTCCATGAACCTCTGGAAAGCACATTCACCTCTCCGTGAAGGAGCTCGCCATGAAATCGCTTATCGCCGCGCTGGTCGTCGCGTCAATCACGATTGTCCCCTCGCTTTCGTTTGCCCAGCAAACTCATGAACTCACGCGTGCCGGGGTTCAGTCCCAGTTGGGCTGTGCCGGGCAACAGGCGCCGATTCGTCAATCCAAAAATTACTATCCCGCCCCGGCGAGGATGTCCGGGACGGCTTGTGACGCTTCCGGCTATGGAGCACCAGTAACCGGGAACTTTCAGGCAGGCGCCCCGCTTTCGCAGCCATCGGGCCAGACACTCTTCGCGCATCACTAGGCTCACCGACGCATGCTGCACTGGCCTCGAGGTCGTCAACGCAGCATGACCCGCTCGCAGCGCCGATCGGTTCGCGCTTCTTGACGAAAACTTCACAACCGGTTGCGTAATATCCGAGCCTGAAGCCGCCGTACCGGTCGGCAATGAACCCCTATGGATGCCCCTATGCGCCGAGCGTTGCTAGCTATTTGCGCGGTGCTGTCCGGCTGCGCGACCTATCACGCCCAGCCGGTCGCGCCGGCCCAGCTTGTCCAGCAGTTCGAGGAGCGTTCGCTTGCAAGCACCGATCTGCATACCTATCTGGTGCGCGCGCTCGGGCACGACGTTGAGCCGTGGCCGCCCGTGCATTGGAACCGCGAGATGCTGACGGCGGCGGCCTGGTACTACAGTCCGGCGCTCGATATCGCGCGTGCCCAGTGGGGCACCGCGAGAGCAGGCATCGACGTCGCCGGAGCGATTCCGAACCCGGTGCTGCAACTGCCGTTCCAGTACGCGACGCCTAATCCTGGACCGGGTGGGCCCTACGTGACCGGTCCGTCACTGGACATTCCGATCGAGACCGCCCACAAGCGCGGCTACCGCATCGACCAGGCGTCGCACCTGTCGGAAGTCGCGCGTCTGAATCTTGCCAGCGAAGCATGGAAGGTGCGCGCCCAGGTGCGCAATGCGCTGCTATCTCTGTACGCCGCGCAGCAGCGCGTAGCATTCCTGTCGAGCAAGTCCGATGCGCAGCAGCAGATCGTCGAGATGGTGACCAGGCGACGCGCGGTCGGCGAGAACGCGGGACCGGACGTCGATGCTGCGGTGCTGGCGTCAACCCAGGCGCAGGCAGACCTCGCCGGGGCGCGCAGTGGGGAGCAGGATGCGCGCGCGCAGCTCGCTGCAGCGATCGGCGTGCCAGTCGCGACACTCGACGCAGCCCAGCTCGAACTCGACGCGCCCGGCGATGAACCGCCGGCACCGCCCATCGCGGACGCGCGGCGCGAGGCGATTCTCCATCGTACCGATCTGCTTGCGTCGCTCGCCGAATATGCGGGCGACGAATCTGCCTTACAGCTCGAAGTCGCAAAGCAATATCCGGACATCCACCTGGGCCCGGGCTATACGTATGACACTGGTACAAACAAGATTGCGTTCGGGCTCGCCGGTATTACTCTGCCGGTCTTCGATCAGAACCAGGGGGGCATCGCCCAAGCCGAGGCGAAGCGCAAGGAGGCCGCCGCGCGCACGGCGGCGTTGCAGGACACCATCCTCGGCGACCTCGACCATGCGCTTGCACGCTATCAGGCGCGCCTCGACGCAGTCCAGTTGTCGGCGGCTCATCGGGCCGCTGCACGCAAGCAGCTGAACAGCCAGACGGCCAGCTTCGATACTGGCAATACGGACCGTCTCTCAGTGACGCAGGCGAGAGCGGACTACCAGGCGAGCGCGATTGCCCATCTGGATGCCGTGTTGGCGGCACAGCAGGCGGCCGGCGCACTCGAAGACGCAATGCAACGCCCGCTCACACCTGACATCGCAAATGCAACCGTGACCGAACAGGAGATACAGCGATGAAACACCGTCTATTCCTGTTTTGCGCCTTCACGCTGGCATTGCTTGCCGGTGCGTGCTGGTACATCTATCAGTCCCTCTACGCGAGCCCGCCCGCGCGGAGCACGCCGGTGCAGGCAGCATCTCAGCCCACCGTGCAAACCGTGAACGGCGAAACGGTAGTGGTAGTCGGCGCCGACGTGCAGCGCGCCAGCCACATCGAGGTTGTGCCACTTGCGGCTGTACCTGTGCAGCCCGAGAGCAGCGCGTACGCGACCGTGGTCGATCTGCAGCCGCTGTTCGATCTGCGCAACCGGCTGGCTGCTGCGCTCGCGGATCGAGACAGCGCGCGGGAGCAGGCTGCCGCGTCGCATGCGCAGTATGAACGCAGTCGCGTGCTGTTCGCCGATGATCGCAACATCTCGCAAAAGAGCCTGCAGGACGCACAGGCGGTCATGCAGGCCGCCCAGGCGAAGCTGCAGTCAGCCGACGCGGCACAGAGCGCGCTGACCGCGACACTGCGGCAGCAATTCGGCGACGCCTTGACGCGTGCCGCGATGGCGCCGCAGTCCGGGCTGTTCCAGCGCCTGCTGGGCGGCCGCGCCGTCGTGCTGCGCGTTACGCTACCCGCCGACGACAGGGAAGACGCGCCCGCGCGCATCACGGTCGATGCGCCGGACGACCAGAGAGTGTCGGCGCAAAAGCTCTCGGCGTCGCCACAGGGAGACCCGGCAGTCCAGGGCAGCCCGTGGTTCTACGCGGCCGGACGCGCGCTGCCGGTTGGAACCCGGACGACGGCGCACGTGCCTTCATCGAACCAGAGCACGTCTGCGCTCGTGATTCCGGAGCGTGCCGTCGTGTGGTATGGCGGACAGCCGTGGGCCTACGTGCGCACCGCACCTGATCGCTTCACGCGGCGCTATGTGCCGGCTGCCAACGAGAACGACCAGGGATTCGTCGCGACCAGCGGCTTTCACGCCGGCGACGCCGTCGTGACGCAAGGCGCGCAGTTGCTGCTCTCAGAGGAGCTGAAGCCGCAGGGCATTGCGACGGCTTGCAAGGATCCGCCCGAATGTGATGACTGACCAGGGCTGCTCTGCATAACACGAACCTAACCACTGCTCATGCTCAACGCGATCATCCGTTTTTCGCTGCGCTTTCGCGGCGTCATTTACGCGCTGGCCCTGCTCCTGGCCGGCTACGGTGTCTATACGCTGACGCGCGCGAAGCTCGACGTGTTTCCCGAGTTCGCACCGCCCATGAGCATCGTGCAAACCGAAGCGCCGGGGCTGACGAGCGAACAGGTCGAGACGCTCATCACGCAGCCGGTCGAAAACGCGCTTGGCGGGATGGTCGGGCTGCAGTCGATGCGCTCGAAGTCGCTGCAGGGCCTGTCCGCAGTCACGCTTGTGTTCGACGCGCACGCCAATGTGATGCAGGCCCGGCAACTGGTGTCCGAGCGCGTGAACGCGCTGGCCGCGACGCTGCCGGCAGGCGTGCTTCCGCCACGGCTGCTGCCGCTCACGACGACGACGAGTGTGGTGCGCACTATCGGCCTGACGTCAAAGACCCGCTCGCTGATGGACCTGTACGACATCGCGCAGTGGACGGTCAAGCCGCAGCTGCTGAGCGTGCCGGGCGTGGCCGATGCGATCGTGTTCGGCGGCGAAACGCGCCAGTTGCAGATTCAGGTCGATCCGGCCCGGCTGATGCGTTACGGCCTGTCGATCCAGGACGTGATTGCCGCCGCACGCCTGTCGACCGGCGTGCGAGGCGCGGGGTTCATCGAGAACGCGAATCAGCGCATTGCGGTCAACGTAGACGGCCAGATCACGACGCCTGGCAAGCTCGCCGGCGTCGTGCTGCGCTGGAGCAACGGCGCGGCGGTCCGCCTCGGTGACGTCGCCACCGTCACCTGGGGTAGCGCCCCCGCTGTCGGCGCGGCCTCGATCATGGGCCAGCCCGGTGTGATGCTGGTCATGGAAAGCCAGTACGGCACCAACACGCTTGCCGTCACGAACGATATCGAGAAAACGCTGGCTGCACTCCAGCCGGTCCTCGCGAAGCAAGGCATCGAGTTGCGCAAGAATGTGTTCCGGCCAGCCAACTTCATCGACGTGGCGGTTGGCCACCTGCGCACCGCGTTGCTGGTCGGCGCGTTGCTGGTGATCGCGGTGCTGTTCCTCTTCCTGCTCAACGTTCGCACTGCCGTCATTTCAGCTGTTGCAATCCCGCTTTCGCTGCTTGTCGCAATCATCGTGCTGAGCGCGTTCGGCGTGAGTCTGAACACGATGACGCTTGGCGGCCTCGCGATCGCACTCGGCGAAGTGGTCGACGACGCGATCATCGACGTCGAGAACATTTACAGGCGGCTGCGTGAGAATCGCGCCCGGCCAACCCCGTTGCCAGCGTTTCGCGTCGTGCTGCGTGCCTCGCTCGAAGTACGTAGCGCGGTGGTGTTCGCCACCTTCATCGTGATGCTGGTCTTCCTGCCGGTGCTTACGCTTTCAGGCGTCGCAGGCCGGTTGTTCGCGCCACTCGGCATTGCGTACATCCTTGCGGTGCTGGCCTCGCTCGGCGTGGCACTGACGCTCACGCCCGCGATGGCGCTCGCCCTCCTCACACGCGGCCCGCTGCCGGCGCACGAGCCACGCCTGATTGTGAGCCTCAAGGGGCGCTATACCGCACTGCTGATGGCGGTCGAGCAGCGCGTGAAGACCGTCATGGTGGTTGTCGCGCTGATGTGCGTCGCGGCACTGGCATCGCTGCCGTTCATGAGCGGTAACTTCATCCCGGAACTGCGCGAGGGCCACTACATCGTGCATATGGGGCTGGCGCCAGGGACATCGCTTGCCGAGTCGATGCGCATCGGCACGCAGGTCTCGCAGGCATTGATGCACGTGCCGGGCGTGCGCTACGTCGCGCAACGCGCTGGCCGCGCCAACGAGGTGGTCGATCCCGTCGGTGTGCAACTGAGCGAGTTCGAGGTCGAACTCGCGCCGATGGGCGCATCAGGGCAGAGCGCGGCCCTTCGTCGCATCCAGGACACGCTCTCGCGATTCCCCGGGCTGACCACGTCGGTCAACACGTTCCTCGTCGAGCGCATCGACGAGACAATTTCGGGGGCGACCGCGCCCGTCGTCGTCAATGTGTTCGGCGACAACCTCGATGTCATCGACCGCAAGGCGCAGGACATTGCCAGGTTACTCGGGACGATCCGCGGCGCAGCGAGCGTGCGGGTGGAATCGCCTCCGGGCATCCCCGAGCTGGACGTCAAACTCAAGCCCGACCAGTTGAGCCGCTGGGGCTTCAGGCCGGTCGAAGTACTCGATGCGATTCAAAGCGCCTACCAGGGCGCCACTGTCACGCAAACCCATGAAGGCAACCGCACCTATGACGTTACCGTGATTCTCACACCCGGGGCGCGCAAGGCCCTCGGCGATATCGGTTCGCTGATGCTGCGCAATCCGGACGGGCTGGCCGTCCCCTTGCGCGAGCTGGCAACCATCGGCCAGGTCTCCGGCCGGTATCAGATCACCCATGACGGCGGGCGACGCATGCAGAGCGTGTCCGTGAATCTCGGCAGCCGCGCAGTAAGCGATTTCGTCAGTGAGGCGCAGGCGCGCGTGAATCGCGAGATCGCGATGCCGCCGGGCACCTACGCGGTGTTCTCCGGCGAAAGTGAGGCGCGAGCGCAGTCGCAGCACGACCTGCTTGTGTATGGCGCAATGTCTGCAGTGGGCATCGCACTGCTGCTGTTCCTGGCGATGAAAAGTCGTCGTGGGGTGGTGCTGGTGATGGTCAATCTGCCGTTCGCACTGGTGGGCGGAGTGCTGAGCGTGGTGCTGACCGGCGGTGACCTGTCGCTAGGTGGCATGGTGGGTTTCGTGACGCTGTTCGGCATTTCGCTGCGCAACTCCATCATGCTGATCAGCCATTACGAACACCTGGTGCATGTCGACGAAATGCCCTGGGGTGCCGACACCGCAGTGCTTGGCGCGTCCGAGCGGCTGGTGCCGATCCTGATGACCGCGCTCGTGACCGGACTGGCGCTGCTGCCGCTAGCGCTGACGAGCGGCGCGGCCGGCAACGAGATCGAGGGGCCGATGGCGATCGTGATTCTGGGCGGGTTGATTACCTCCACCGTGCTGAACCTCATCGTGCTGCCCACGCTCGCCCTGCGTTATGGCCGCTTCGAGCGCGACACGCTGGCCGAGCCGCTGGCCGCGTCATCGAACGGATAAGAACCGGGACGCACATGCACGCATGGCTCACCAGCATCAGTACCCATCCGCATCTTGTGCTCGCGATTGTCTTCGGCGTCGCCTGCGCGGAGTCGTTGGCGGTCGTGGGTACGCTCGTCCCGGCAGGCATCGTGATGTTTGTCGCCGGCGCATTGATCGGGGCCGGCGCGCTGAACGGATGGGTCACGCTCGCTGTCGCCGCACTCGGCGCGGTGGCCGGCGACGGGATCAGCTACGAGCTCGGCCGCCGCTATCACGACGAGGTACGCGCATGGTGGGTGGCCAGGGGCACGAAGCGGCGTACGAACGTGGCGAGCGCTTCGTGCACCAGCACGGCAGGAAAAGTATCGTGTTGGCCAGATTCTTCGCGCCCGTGCGCGCGGTCGTGCCACTTGTGGTCGGCGCGGCGCGCATGCCGCGGCGCACGTTTTATCCGATCAACGCCGGCTCAGCGGTGCTGTGGTCACCCGCGCATATCGGCCCGGGAATCCTGTTCGGCGCATCGGCACAACTGGCCGAGGCAGTCAGCGGCCGCCTCGCGGCGATGCTGCTCCTGCTGGCGGGGCTGCTCTGGTTTGTCGTCAGGCTGACGCGTTTCGCCATTGAGCGCGGCGCTCCCCTCTGAAGACTGCCAGCCAGCTGGCTGTTCGGCGCCTGAGTCAGCGGCATCCACGCCTGGCGGACCGGTTATCGCGCTTCGTCGACCCGGCCAGGCCAGATTCGCAGACACTCCTGGTTTTCGCGCTGCTCTTCATTGGCAGTGTGTGGCTGTTTCTCGGCATCCTGCAGGACGTGGTCGCTCATGATCCGCTGGTTCGGGCTGACACGGCACTTTACAGCTTCCTGCAGACCTTGCGGACAGCGCCAACCGATTACGTGATGGCAGGAATTGCCGGGTTCAGTACCTACGGCGTGGGTCTGTTCGTGACCGCTGGCGTCCTGATATGGCTCGTCGTGCGGCGATGCTGGCGCACGGCGGCCTGGTGGATTGTCACGGTCGGTGTTGCGGCAGCATTGAGTCCTGTGATCTCACCCTGGAATGGTTATGTGCGCCCGTTCATGTGGCAAGCGGGCGCTGACCATACTCTGTTGCCCAGCGGCAATGCGACATTCTCATTCTCCACAAGCTCGAGAAAAAGCCCGACCCACCGAACAAGACGCTCATCGATCAGGCCATCACCGCGTCAATGCGGCCGGTTAGCATTCTGGACATCCTGACCGAAACCGAACAGTGGCTCGATCTGCATAAGCTGTTCGGCCCGTTGTCGGGCTTCGAGGCGAAGATCGACGATCCGCGCAAACGCTTCATCACGACGCTGTTCTGCTATGGGTGCAATCTCGGGCCGAGCCAGACCGCAACGCGTACAACCAGTTCGCGTTGCCGAAATTCTGGGGTTCCGGCAAGCGCGTGTCGGCCGATGGCACGAAGTGGAACCTCTACGAGCAGAATCTGCTGTCCGAATATCACATCCGGTACGGTGGCTATGGCGGCATCGGCTACTACCACGTGTCGGACAAGTACATCGCGCTGTTCAGCCACTTCATCCCGTGCGGCGTGCACGAAGCCGTCTACATCCTCGATGGTTACCCCGCTTGCACAGGATCACAAGATCGTCCGCATAGGTCACGATGCGACTGCCAAGACTGCGCTGAAGTCCAAGCTTCTTCCATGCCAGCACAAACCGGCGCATATACATATTTGCCAGTAAAGGTGAGATGGGTGATCCTTGCGGAATGCCACGTCTGCTGTCCCTGGCCTCCGTCGTACGTGTCTTCCGGCCTCGGTTATCGGTTTCTTCAACGGGGCATTCCAGCCACATCCTGATCAGATGCAGCACCCGCCGATCAACGATGCGTCGCGCGAGCGACAACATCAAGTCGGCGTGAGGAATACTTCCGAAGTAGTCCGCGAGGTCGGCGTCAACAACGTCCGTTTGCCCTCTATGCAGCCGTTCCTCCACCTCGGTCACCGCTTGCTGGGCGTTGCGCCCCGGGCGGTAAGCGTACTGCTCTGATGGAAGGTCCGCTTCGAAGATCGGTTCGAGCACCAGCATTGCTGCTGTCATGCACACCCGATCTCGCAAGGTCGAGATGCCCAGTGTGTAGTGGTCAAGTTATTTCGGACAGGCCGATAGGTTCTTTCACTGTCGGTTTCGCCTCGTAGGCAGCGGGCGACAGATAGCCCAAAGTCGAATGCAGGCGTACGGTACCGGTGCAGCTTCTGCAGCCACTGGGCATCGTTCACATCGCTCTTGCGGCCCGGTACGCTCTTTGCCTCCCGGGCGTTGACCAGCAACACCTCGAAACCATAAGACTCGAGGATTTCGAACACGGGAAGCCAGTAAATCCCGGTCGATTCCATCACGACAGTCGTGACCTTGACCTGCCTGAGCCACCTGGCAAGTTCGTGAAGATCGGCGGTGAAGCTGCGGAACGAACGCACTGGGTCCTCGGCGCATTCGGGTCCAACCGCGACCACGTGAAACTGTGCGCCGACATCGATGCCTGCGGCGTGCCGATTGACAACGGACATATCGGTGCGGCGAGCGACGGTTCGCCTCGGTTTGGGCTGTGCCATGTCTGGCCCTCCTGGTCATGGAAGTGCCAAAGGGCGGGACTGCGGTATCTATCACTTTCCTGAACGGGATCACCTCACGGTGTCACCAATGCCGGGTCCGCATCGGTCCCTGGACCATGTTTTTTAACGGGATGAGTCACCAGTAAGCGGACGGCCGCTCCCTTCAGCGTGGCCAGTGTAGGACTTGCCCGGAGTTTCTGCTCCTTGGGGAGGGCATGGCCCTTTGGATGTTTTTTAGCAGCGCGTTGTCCTCTCGCAATTGCCGGTTCTCAGCTTCAAGTTGCCGGATGCGCTGCTGTTCCGCCGTCAGCGGTTTGCCCTCACCGGGGCCGCCGGCACGTTCCGCATCGTACTGCGCCACCCACCGCCGTACGGCTGTCTCAACAAGGTCCATCGACCGGCTGACTTCACCGACCGATAAACCCTGGTCTCGTATCATCCGTACCACTTCCAGCTTGAAGCTGGCGTCAAATTGTCGGCGCCTTCTTGTCATCTATTGTTTTTCCTCGTCGATTCAGGATTGTCCTCCTATCGACCTGTCCGAGGAAATTAGACCATCACAGTGGCCTCAACTTGCCATTGGCCTTCGGGATAAACACTCTTCTGATAGGGTCCGGCCGGTAATTCTCCTGCCTGAGCGCAAGCGCCAGTTCGCCGAGCCACTTCTGCACCCCATACGCCTCAACATCCGCGAAGTCCTGCCGGTCGACACCCGGCGCGCCCCTGTTCGAGCGACACTGGGCGTACGCATGCGCCAGCACATCCTCGCGATAGATCTTGTCGTACAGCGCGTAGAAGCGATACCCGGCTTCTGCCTTCGCTTTCGCGTGTAACGCCATCTGCAGCTTCTGAACACGAATCGGAGTTGATAGGTTGCCCAATCTCCACGTCCTCACTACGTATTGCGTTCGTCTTGAACTGAGGCCCCTTCCCTCCACCGGCATTACCCGGCTTCAGCGGTACTACGGGCCTCTCCGTCATCCCAAGGCGCCCGGCCTGTCCCTCACGGGCGTCCGGTTGGTCATCCCTGACCACGCCGAGGGACTTCCCGTGTTGCGTACGCTTTCCTTGTGTACATGCTGTCGCCACTACCCCGGCGCAGCGACTGGGCGTCCAGCCTGCTCATTCGCCCAGCCGTATCAGCCTTCCCCGATAGGGTTGTCGGGTCGGCCTGCGCATCGACCTTTTCGAGGTTTGCTCGGCGTTCACTCGCGTTACGGCCTGCACACTCGCGCTGTCACCAATTTGTGACACGCATCACCGAAGGCTTCAGCCATTTCGTTGCCTCCATAGCTGCTCCGGTTGCTTCCGGCTGGAGCATTTGCCGGGCGGGGCTTGCACCCGCTGGAAAGCGCCACCTTTTCACGGCGCACACCCGAAACGGTCCACCGCCTATGAATAGCGGGCGACGGCAAAGCGTCGTGGGCCGGACATTCGCCGATCGGAGCAAATGGTTAATTTCTCGGGTACATCAGGCGGTGCAGACGGATACCGGCCAAGGTGTCGACTATCTCGTCAATCCATCCAACTAAGGTCGTGTCTGTCATTCTTCAAAACTCAACAACCCGAAATCCGTTTTGTTGGCAAAGATTGATAGCTTGTGAGGCGAAGTCATCAAAAAAACGACTGTCGTCGGAACTGCTGCCAAATATGTTGCGCATTACAAAGTCGGCGAACTTACTTCCGCCGCCTGCTGCTTGCTGACAGCTTAGGTACGCATTTTCATTAAAACTCTTGGTGTTGTGGAGCAACGATACATTGGCCGCAACGAAAGCCGCGTATCGCTCATTTTGGCTAAGCGCGCGAAACTGCCCGAACGTGAGATTGTCGAACCGGTGCGCTTGGGCAACGTCATCAGCCGTCTCCTGCACATTGACGTTAAGAAATTTGCACACTTTTGTGAAGGTAGCTACGAGAACGGGCGCGACATCTTCGCCGTCAGCATGAGCTTCCGCTAGTGCCCGGTCGGCAATAGTCCTGGCGTAACTGCCAGCGCCCTTGTCTAACAAGCTCATGCAAGTGCTAGTCCGATTTGCGCTAAAACCCGGTCGACTTCCCAGGCTGTAGGTTGCATTTAGCGCCTGACGCTCTTGCTCGCCTTTATCGGCCTTCTTGAAAGTTCCGAAGTTCATAGCAAGGACAGCATGACTAAAAATCATCCCGATGGTCGCAAGCGCAATAAATCGAAAATGACGCATGGACTCTCCTAAGTGTTGAAAGTTTTTTCACCACGTTCTCGGCGAAGGGCGAGCGGTGGCGATGACTGGTGTCCGATTATGGTCCCCGTAATCGTTGCCTTCGCTTATCTCAGATGATACCGATGGAATCGTAAGACCGACACAGTGTTCGCGATCGCCCGCAGGATCATGTCTGTGCGAGTGCGAACGTCCGCTGCAATTCGGAATCGGCCTCACACCTTGTTGGCTCGATCGACCGCTCACGAGGTACAACGGCCGTACGAGGATGTCGAAACCGGGAAGGAAGTCGCGATACTGCGCTGAGCCAGCGAAGCAATCGACCTCTTCAATCATCTGCTGTGAGCGGCACCTTCCCTCCAAGGAAAGCCGATTGACCCAGCTTGTTGAGCCGACAACGTCGGGGATTCAGGAGATGCTGTGCTGACGACCCGGACGACCATTGATTGGTCTACGCCCGCCGAAGGTCGGCCGGCTGGTTCCGCATCGAAATACGAGGTACTTGTGTCGGTCGCGTATCTGGACGAGGCGGTTCCACCACGTCGTTTCCGCGAAGTTAGTGTAGCGACGCAAAGTTACCTGACCAAATTAGTGTGTCTCGGACGCGTTGAACCGTCGCCGATAATATCCGGGGCTGGTTCCAAGTCGGGTCCGGAAATGATTGCGCAACGTTGCCGCAGCACCAAATCCGACCTGCACTGCGATTTTGTCCACGGATAAACCCGTCTCTTCGAGCAACTCCCTGGCTCGGCCCATACGCTCCGTGAGCAGCCACTCCCCCGGCGGCATGCCCATCGTACTTACAAAGTGCCGCTGAAAGGTACGGGCGCTCATTGCAGTTTGCGCGGCCATTCTCACAATCGACCAGTCTTCGTCCAATGTTGCGCGCACCGCGTCCACCAGAGGTGCCAGCGCGGAGCCGCTACGCCTTGCGACTGGTTCGTCGATATATTGTGCCTGCCCGCCTTCGCGGTGTGGCGGCATGACAAGTCGGCGTGCGACCTGATTTGCCGCGCGTGGGCCAAGATCACGCCTAATCAGGTGGAGGCACAGATCGATTCCCGCCGCACTTCCCGCGGAAGTGAGGACATCGCCGGCATCGACGTAGAGCACATCCGCTTCCACCTGGACTTCCGGATATCGTGTCGCGAGTGCTGCTGCGTGACGCCAGTGCGTAGTCGCACTCTTTCCGTCGAGCAGCCCTGCTGCGGCTAATACAAACGCTCCTGTACAGATTGACATGACTCGTGCCCCGCGTTTGTTTGCCTTTTTCAACGCGCGACAAAGTCCCGGCGGGACGGGTTCTTCGATCCCGCGCCATCCTGGGACGATGATGGTCTTCGCCTTGGCCAGAAGTTCAAGACCGCCGTCAGCCTGCACCTGAATGCCGCCCGAACCGCGCAACATTCCGGATTCGGCTGCACAGGTCGCGAAGCGATACCAGGCGTCACCCATTTCTGGTCTTGGCAGTCCGAAAACTTCAACGGCACAGCCGTATTCAAACAGGCTCAGACCGTCATACACGACAACGGCAACCAGTCCCGCATTTGCAGAAGCTTGTGATTTCATATTTGGCACGATATGGACGCAAATAGTCATTGATGCCACTGTCGCCTGAATTTTGCCCTATCTACTCTACGTCTCGCAAGAACTTCAAAATATCCGTTGAGTGCGCTGCGAAATCTGTCCGTACGGGAGTAGATCTGATGAAAGTGAAGCTTGTTCGGAAGGTCGATGCCGCAGAAGGCATCTGCGAGTTTCATCTTGGGCTCGCCGGTGGGGAAGCATTGCCAGCGTTTTCCCCCGGTGCCCATATCGACGTGTTCCTGGGCGATCTGATTCGCCAATATTCGCTATGTAACGACCCGCGCGACACCCGGCGTTACGTTCTCGGCGTGCTTCGCGAGGCGGCATCGCGCGGTGGATCTCGCGCGATGCATGCGCTTGTCGAAGGCGACGAGATTGAAATCAGCGAGCCAAAAAACCATTTTCCTCTGGACGGAAGGGCAAAGCATTCGATCCTGATAGCCGGCGGCATCGGCGTGACGCCGATTCTGTGCATGGCCCAGTTCCTGGCAAGGATCGGGGCATCGTTTGAAGTGCACTACTGCGCACGTGATCGCGCACGCGCTGCCTTTCGCGAGCGCTTTGTCCAGATGGACCTCATTGACCACTCGCACCTCTATTTCGATAGCGACGCCGGGTCAGCGACGCTGAACCTGGCGGAGGCGCTCGGCGCGCCTCATCCCACCAGGCATCTGTATGTGTGCGGTCCTGGCGGACTTATTGAAACCTGTCTGAACGCCGCAAACGCGTCCGGTTGGGATGACACGACGGTGCATCGGGAATACTTTGCCGCGCAGCCAGCGTTGGTCGGTGTCAAAGGGGGCTTCGCGATCAAGCTTGCACGCAGCGGCAGGACGATTCAGGTTTGTCCGAACCAACGGGTCATTGACGCGCTGGTCGACGCAGGCGTACGGATTCCTGTGTCATGCGAAGAAGGCACGTGCGGCACCTGCCTGACCACAGTCCTCGAGGGGGAGCCTGATCACCGGGATACATACCTGACAGGTAGAGAACGTAAGGCGAACGACCGTTTTCTGCCCTGCTGCTCACGCTCGAAATCGCAAGTGTTGGTGCTCGATCTTTAAGCCGAAATTCTTCAGGCTTTCCTCCATCAATACGAGACCTCCAGTCGCCGTCTGCCAGGAGCTTCACGATGATTTGTCTATTGCCCGGCCATCTGACGTTGCCGCAACTGCGCCGTGTCACACGGGAGTCCGGTTCGCTGCGACTCGATCCCGCCAGCCATGCCGCCATTGACGCCTGCGCGCAGGCGGTTGCCGACATCGCCGCGAAGGGTGAGCCGGCCTACGGCATCAACACGGGTTTCGGCCGGCTCGCCAGCACCCATATCCCGCATGATCAGCTCGAACTGCTGCAGCGGAACCTTGTGCTCTCGCACGCGGTCGGCGTGGGTGAGCCGATGTCGCGTCCGGTCGTGCGTCTGCTGATCGCGTTGAAGCTATCGAGCCTTGGCCGCGGTCACTCGGGCGTCCGCCGCGAAGTGATGGAAGCGCTGATCACGCTGTATAACGCCGACGTGCTACCGGTGATCCCGGTCAAGGGTTCGGTCGGCGCATCGGGCGACCTCGCGTCGCTCGCGCATATGTCCGCAGTGCTGCTCGGCGTCGGCGAAGTGTTCGCGAAGGGCGAGCGCGTGCCGGCCACCGAAGGCCTCGCGCTCGTCGGCCTCAAGCCGCTCACGCTGCAAGCCAAGGAAGGTCTCGCGCTGCTGAACGGCACGCAGGCTTCGACCGCGCTCGCGTTGTACAACATGTTCGCGATCGAAGATCTGTACCGCACCGCGCTGGTGCGGGGCGCCCTGTCGGTGGACGCGGCAATGGGTTCGGTGAAGCCGTTCGACGCGCGTATTCACGAATTGCGCGGCCACCAAGGCCAGATCGAGGCAGCGGCGGCCTACCGCTTGCTGCTGCAAGGCTCGGGCATCAACGTCTCGCACGCCGACTGCGACAAGGTGCAGGACCCCGTACAGCCTGCGCTGCCAGCCGCAAGTGATGGGCGCGTGTCTGGATCAGATGCGCCACGCGGCCGACGTGCTGCTGCTGGAAGCCAACGCGGTTTCCGACAATCCGCTGATTTTCCCGGACACCGGCGAAGTGCTGTCGGGCGGCAACTTCCACGCCGAGCCGGTCGCGTTCGCCGCCGACAACCTCGCGCTTGCCGCCGCCGAAATCGGCGCGCTGGCCGAACGCCGCATCGCGTTGCTGATCGACGCCACGCTGTCGGGCCTGCCGCCGTTCCTCGTACGCGACGGCGGTGTGAATTCTGGCTTCATGATCGCTCACGTGACCGCTGCAGGCTCGCCTCGGAAAACAAGACGCTCGCGCATCCGGCCTCGGTCGATTCGCTGCCCACTTCCGCGAACCAGGAAGACCACGTGTCGATGGCGACGTTCGCCGCGCGCAAGCTCGGTGACATTGCCGAAAACACCGCGAACATTCTGTCGATCGAGTTGCTCGCCGCCGCGCAAGGCGTCGATCTGCGCGCGCCGCACAAGACCAGCCCAAGCCTGCAGAAGGTGATGGACGCGGTGCGCAAGGACGTCGCGCACTACGAGCTCGAGCACTACTTCGGACCGGATATCGCGGCTGTCACGCACCTCGTGCAAAGCGGCACCATCGCCACGCACAGCCCATACCGGTTTTACTCTGAAGGATAGAAGTAAAACGTTTAGCAGAAGTGCTGACACAACAACACAATATCGCCACGCCCCTAAGTTTGGCACGATCTTTACGCAAAACGTCATTTGTGCCACTAGTGCGTTCAATATCCGCTACTTACCCTGTGATCTGTGGCTCGCGGTCCGACAACCGAAGGAGCTGATACGGCCCGCGCCGCGGCGCGATCAAGAGGAGCTTTTATGAGTACAACAGCTAGTCCTGCGGCGCGCCCAAAGTCGCGCCTGAACTTCCTCAGGGCGCTCGTCATTGGGCACCGCTGGGTCGGCATTCTTCTGTGTCTGTTCTTTGCAATGTGGTTTGCGACTGGCGCGGTGATGATGTTTGTTCCGTATCCGTTTCTGGGCGACGGTGCACGCATATCGCATATCGAGGCGCTTCGGGCCGACCAGATTTCCGTTGCTCCCGCTGCGGCTGTTTCTGCTGCTGGTATAGAAAATCCGGCGCGAGTGCGATTGCTGGAAGTTGCCGGCCAGGCGATGTACGTGATCAATCCGCCTAAAGGCCCGCAGGCGGTGGTCTCGGCGTCAACGGGCAAGCGAATCGACGGAATATCGCCCGTAGAAGCGAAAGCGATTGCCGGGCACTTTGCGCAGACGCCGGTGCTGAGCGTTTCGGAGCCGTTCGATTACGATCAGTGGGTGGTGCATCATCGCTTTGACCGATATCGTCCGCTTTATCGCGTCAGCCTGGCGGACGAGGCCGGCACGCAACTCTACGTTTCCCAGCGCTCCGGAGAAGTGATCCAGCGGTCCACGCATTTCGAGCGTTCGTGGAACTACGTCGGAGCCGTCCTGCACTGGATCTATCCGACGGTACTGCGTAAGAACTGGGTCACATGGGATCGCACCGTGTGGTGGCTCTCGCTAGTGGGCGTGGCGGTAACGATTGCCGGCATCTGGCTGGGCATCGTGCGCTGGCGCAACCAGGTTAAGTCAGGGCGTGGTGGCATGACGCCATATCGCGGCTGGATGAATTGGCATCACGTTGGCGGTCTTGTCGTTGCAGGTTTCGTCTTCACGTGGATTTTTAGCGGCTGGCTGTCGATGGACCATGGACGCCTTTTTTCGACCGGCGACATGAGCGACGCAGAAGCTGCGGCCTACACCGGCATTTCAACATTGGATGCTGCAAAGAAAGTATCGCCGGATCTTCTTCGTCGCATGCTGCCTGCCTCAGAGATCGAGATCGCGGCCCTTAACGGCAAGCCTTACGTGGTCGCCCGTGGCGCAGGCACCGGGCCGAAGGTCCTGAAGGTTGGAAGCGCGGCGATTCCATCGGACTCTTTCGCTGACACGGATATTTTCGCCGCCGTGCGCGCCGCATGGCCTGGCATCAAGGTAGATGCTCCGACATCGATTCCTGCGGATGACATCTACGCCCGTCTGCGTAGCAGCGATGGCATTGGTGGCGACGGCGTGCGCGTCGTGGTCCACGACGACCGGAACTCGGCGGTATATGTCAATCCGGTTACCGGCCAGGTTATCGAGGTGATGGATACCAGCCGCCGCGCCTATCGCTGGCTCTACTTTGGTCTTCACACACTCGACTTTCCGTTCCTGTCAAACAACGTGATCTGGAAGCCACTGATGCTCATTCTGCTGGCGCTCGGTTTCGCGTTTAGCGCCACGAGCGTAACGATCGGCTGGAAGCGACTGGTGCGCAAACTGTCGAGTCAAAAGAGGTAGTCACGCGTTTTCCTGTCGCCGATGCACAAGCCAAGGGACGCGCATCGGCCATCAATTTCCCCCCGCAGTGAGAGAGAAAGTGAAAGACAAGCTATTTATGCTTCGCCCCGGTTTTTTCCAAGGCTCGGACGGTCCATTTTACTGTGGCGATTCCGTTGCAGTTGAAGGCCTGCTTGGTTTCTTCCCGCAGCTACGCAGTGAAATCGACATTGAATACATCGATGCTCCCCGGCCTCGCATGGCGATTATCGAGTTGATCGGCGAGGCGAATCAGTCTGCCCCCGTGCTGGTGCTCAGCACGGGGCGGGTACCCCTCGACGACGGTGTGGAGATTCGTGTCCACAACCAGACCCGCTTTATCGATTCGCCCGACGATATCCGTCGATACCTGTCGTCGCAGTACGGTGTGGCGCGTCCCGCCTGACAACAAACCAACCTGTGTTATTTACGAAGAGGCCTTCCATGCAGACCCGGCACATCCTCGCAGCCATTGCGATCGGCGGTATCACCGCCTCAGCACACGCGCAGAGCAGCGTGACGCTGTACGGCATTATCGACAACGGCATCGCGTACGTCAGCAACATTGGTGGTGCCCATGCATGGCAGGCCTCGACTGCGAACCTGTTCGGCAATCGCTGGGGTTTGAAGGGCTCCGAAGATCTGGGCGCCGGCCTGAAAGCAGTGTTTACGCTCGAAGGCGGCTTTAATGGCTATACCGGGCGCATGGGCCAAGGTGGCCGGGAGTTTGGCCGACAGGCTTACGTGGGCCTGTCGGATTCAAAGTTCGGCACACTGACGCTCGGCCGCCAGTACGATCCGCTTGTCGATATGGTCAGCGGGTTGTCTGCGCAGAATCAATGGGCTACGGATTACTTCGCGCATATCGGCGATGCGGACAATCTTGACGGCTCGTTCCGCATAAACAACGCGGCTAAGTACGTCAGTCCGATGTATGCCGGGCTGCAATTCGAGGCATTGTATGGCTTCAGTAACCAGGCAGGCAACAACACGGGATCAGGATTTTCCAACAACCGTGCATACAGTGCCGCCGCGACATACACGAATGGACCGCTCAATCTTGCCGCCGGCTACCTGAAGCTGAATAACCCGGGCGCTTCGAGTAACACAAGCGGCGCGGTGAGCGGTGACTATGGCGGGACGCTCTACACCAGCCCGCAATCTGGAGCCGCCGTCTCGTCACAGACTGTGATCGCCGCAGGCGGGGGTTATACGATAGGAAAGGCGACTCTGGGCGCGGTGTATACCAACGTCAAGCTCGCTTACTTCGACCAGACCAGTCTTCACCTTGACAACTACGAGATCAACGGGCAATACCAGCTGACCCCTGCGTTGCTGTTGGGATTGGCATACACGTATACGACAGGCAAGAGCAATCTGGCGTCCGGGACTCAGACTCCGAAATTCCATGAAGCTGCGCTGGGCGCGAACTATTTCCTCTCAAAGCGTACTGCGGTATATCTGGTCGGTATCTACCAGCGTGCGGCAGGCGACGCAACGAATGCGGAGATCGCGGAACTGGACCAGGCTTCCTCGACCAACAAGCAGATTCTGGTTGTCGCAGGCCTGAAACACAAATTCTGACGCCAGCCTGTTCGTACCGACGCATTGGACGATTTGCGCAGGATTTTTCTGAAGCGTGGGAGGTAGATTGATGTATTGCGGAAGCAATCGTAAAGATTAGTATCCCTTATCTAATGAAATGGCGATCAATCGTGAAACTTTGGGTCAACGCACCGCAAAGATCTACATTCGCCTCCCCGAGTTTCTACATTTGAACAAAGAGATCGTGATGTCTACCACTCTCCGCAAGACAGGACTCGTCTGCGTGTCGCTGCTGATGTCCCTGCAGGCTGCGATTCCGACGTTCGCGAAGGATACGCAAACCTTGCATATTGCACTGGCACAGGAGGCCGGCAATCTTGACCTGCTGCAGAACGAATCGGCGTTGAGTGCATACGGACTGGTTTTTGATGGACTCGTACGCTATGGTGCGGGAGGTAAGCTCGAGCCGGGCCTGGCCGAGAAGTGGGAGTTGGCGGCGGACGGAAAGAGCATCACTTTTCAACTGCGCAAGAACGTGGGCTTTAGCGACGGCACGCCCTTTGATGCGAAGGCGGCTGAATGGAATTTCGCGCGCTGGATCGGCAAGAGTGACTTCTCGTGGATCGGGGTATCCGACAACTTTCAGAAAATGGAGGTGACAGGACCCTATACGCTGAAGATACTCCTCAAGGCTCCTGTCCCCGTTGCTCTGGCTGAACTCTCAATCGTGCGTCCAGTCCGGTTCCTATCACCAAAATCGGTAGATGCCAAAGGAAAGCAAACCGCGCCGATCGGCACCGGTGCCTGGAAGGTCGTCGAAAATGGCAAAAGCAGGACCGTGCTTGTCCGAAACGATGACTACTGGGGCGTCAAACCGTCGTTCAGCAGGATAGAGCTATCAGTCGTTCCTGATGAGCTTTCACGAGTAAATGCCCTGCGTGCCGGCGACCTCGACATTATCGGCGGTGAGTGGGTCGCACCCCTTCTGCCGAATCGCGCCAAGGCTCTGGTTACTGACCCGGGGGTTGGGGTATTTGCCGCACCGGGTGTTTCGACGGTGTTATTGGGCTTCAACAATACCCGCGGGCCACTTGCAGATGTTAGGGTTCGTCGGGCAATCAACCTGGGGCTTGACCGCGCGTCGATCGCGAAGATTCTTTATCAAGGGTATGCAGACCCCGCGAGCAACCTTTTCCCACCAACCATTCCCGATGCAGGCAAACGTCAACCGGTACCCGTACGCGACGTCGCAACTGCTAGCAAGCTGCTGGACGAAGCGGGATGGGTCAGATCCGGGAGCACGAGACGGAAGGACGGCAAGGAACTGACACTGGACCTGCTCGCGTCGGATCAGGTTCTTCCGGGTGCCCGTCGCCTTTCCGAGCTGATTCTCGGCCAGCTCTCCGATTTGGGCATCACGGTGAGCGTCTCTTCTCTTGATGATGCGACCTATCACGATCGCCGGCAGAAGTTCGACTACGACCTGGCTTTCTTTACCACCTATGCAGCGCCTTATGATCCTCACGGCACACTGTCTGCGATGCTGGTTTCGACTGCCGACAGCGGTCCGGACGGAAAGATATTTGTTTCGAAGGAACTGGATGGAGTCATCCAGTCAGCCTTGTTAGCAACGGGAGAGGACAGGAAGGCCAAAGTCCAGAAGATCTATGACTGGATGAGCCAGAACGCCGCCATCTGCCCACTCGTCTATCCGCAGCGTTTGTGGGCATACAACAAACGCGTGAAGGGTTTTGTTTTGCCTCCTACCGAGTACGACATGCCTGTGTCGGGGCTCTCTCTGAATCAGTGAGGCAGCCACATTCTGGGTTTATAGGAATCGGACGTAATGTTTAAACTCTTCTGTCGGCGGCTGGCACTCGCAACTGGCCTCATCGCAGTGGCAAGTGCGCTAACCTTCGCACTGATCGCATTGGCACCCGGCAATGCCGCCAACTTCCTTGCAGAGCGCGCGGCCGGTCCGAAAGCGACACATGAACTGGTGGAGAAGATCGAACGTGATCTCGGCCTGAACGATCCGCTCTACCTTCGCTACGGTCACTGGGTGGAAAACGCCGTGCGGGGCCAGTGGGGCGAATCCCTGCGCACTGGGCGTCCTGTCACCGAGGAGTTCGCGCAACGGCTGCCGACGACAGTTCGGCTCCTGGCGGGAGGGGGAGTAATTGCATTCTTCCTGCCGTTGATACTGGGCGTAGCCGGAGCCATGAGCAACGGTGGCATCCTCGATCGGACGTTGAGAGCGCTCGCGCTTGTGGGAGCATCCGCGCCAAACTTCTTCGTTGGAGCGTTGCTCGTCCTTCTGTTCTCCGTGAAATTGCATTGGCTGCCGAGCTTCGGTACGTCCGGACTGCTGTCCTGGGTGATGCCGTGGCTGACCGTGGGCCTCTTTCCAACCTGTGTCCTCAGTCGAGTGGTGCGCGTCAGCCTCCACGAGCTGATGTCTCGCCCATTCACTACGACCGGATTCGCGAAAGGTTACAGTCGCAGAGGAGTCCTGCTGCGCGAGGCTTTGCCAAATCTCGCCGTTCCGTTTCTGACGACGTTTGGTGCGCAGTTCGCGTTGATGATCATTGGTGCTGTGGTGGTTGAAACGGTCTTTGCGTGGCAGGGCGTCGGGGCATTCTTCATTGACGCGATCCGGTTCAGGGACTTCCCTGTGATGCAGGCCATTCTGATGACTTTCGTTGTGTTCTTTGTGTCGGTGAACTTTGTGGTCGACATGGTATGTATGTTGATTGACCCGCGCATCCGCCGGTCGCAAGTAGCGAGCACCTGAAATGGCTAATCGACTTAGGAAGCGGTTTGGAGGCATCAGTCCATACGCACTGGTTCCGGTGTTGCTCTTCTTGCTGGTTGCGATACTCGCACCTGCGCTCGCACCGTACCCTCCAGGGACGCAGGTCATTGCTGATGCAATGCAGGGACCGAGTCTGTCGCACTGGTTCGGCACCGACTATCTGGGGCGCGATCTTTTCAGCCGTCTTGTCTGGGCGGCCCGCGTTTCCCTCATGGCAATGTCTATCGTGCTGGTTTCGGCACTTGCGATCGGAGTCGTGGTCGGGTCGGTGGCCGGCTATCTCGGTGGGAAGGCCGATCTGGTGTTGATTAGCATCATTGACATCATGCTGAGTCTGCCGAGTCTGATTATTGCGCTGGCGCTGATCGGCATCGTCGGGCCTGGTTACTGGTCGATGATCGCAGCCCTTACGCTGGCATGGTGGGCGAATTACGCCCGGATGAGCCGCGCAGTGGTGGCAGGCGAGGTCCATCAGCCACACGTCGAGGCCTGCCGGGTGATCGGCGCTAGCCATTGGTGGGTCTTTACGCGCCACATCCTCCCGTCAGTACTCGGCGTAGTGCTCGTGTATGCGAGCGCCGACGCCGGTGCACTTGTCCTGTCCATTGCGACACTGAGCTTTCTGGGGCTTGGCGTTACACCACCGACCGCAGAATGGGGGCAGATGCTGGTCGACGGCATGAACTACCTGGAAGACTTTCCGAGCATGGTGATTCTGCCAGGTCTGGCATTAACGCTAGTTGTCGTGAGCTTCAACGTGTTGGGCGAGGCGATCGCCTTGCAGAAGCTGCCACGCGCGATCAAAGGCCGGGCTCTGCTCAAACGCGTACGTGCAAGAGAGCGTGAGGAACAGGCCATTGAAGGGAGCAGCCAATAATGTCAAAGATCACTGAACAGGTGGCCGCCCGACCGCTTTACGAGATAGAAGGGCTGGTCATCGATCTTTACACGGAACAGCGGACGATCCGCGCCGTCGACGAATGCTCCTTATCGATAAGGCCTGGCGAAACTCTGGCGATCGTCGGCGAGAGCGGAAGCGGCAAGACCGTGATGACGCTTGGTCCGCTGGGCTTGCTCCCCGAAGGTATTGCGGTTCAGATGCGTGGCAAGGCAAAGACGGCCCGGGGAGATCTTCTCCATGCGAGTGGGAAAACGCTCGTGAAGATACGGGGTAACGAGTTTGGGGTGGTGTTCCAGGATCCCTTGAGCGCACTTAACCCCATGCGACGCATCGGGCCACAACTTGCGGAGCAGGCTCGTCGCTTCGCGGGCCTCTCCGCTGACGATGCGAAGGCGGATGCTATAGCGAATCTGGGCCGTGTCGGCATAGCAGACCCAGCGGACCGGTATTGGCGCTATCCGCATGAGTTCTCTGGCGGCATGCGCCAGCGCGCGATGATCGCGTTGGCACTGTCGTCCCGCCCGAAGATACTTCTCGCCGACGAACCCACGACCGCGCTGGATGCAACGGTGCAGGCCCAGATCCTCGCCCTGCTCAAACGAATCCAGGCCGAAGACGGCCTGGCGATCATCCTCATCACACATGATATCGGCGTGGTGGCAGGAATGGCGGATCGGGTTGCCGTTATGTACGCAGGGCGGATCGTTGAACAAGGGGCAGTCGTGGATGTCCTTAAGCATCCGATCCACCCCTACACGCAAGGCCTGCTCTCTTCGGTCCCTGACCTTGACACGCCCGTCGGCGAACGGCTGACCGAAATTCCTGGTGCGCCTCCCGACCTTTCTCATCTGGAAAGAGGATGCCGGTTTGCTTCCCGTTGCTTCGCCGCAAAGCCTTCATGCAACCTGACTCGTCCGGCCCTGGTGCCTGTTTCGTCTCAGCCTGTAACACACAAGGTTGCGTGCCTTGTGATGCACGCGAACGGCCAGGGGATTTGAAGTGAGTCTATCGAACACAATTGCAGTAAAGCAGCTTGAAGTGCACTTTGCGAGCCGGCGTGGTGGGCCCGTACGCGCAGTTGACGGGGTGGATCTCGAGGTCCAGCAGGGCGAGCTTCACGGTATTGTCGGCGAATCGGGCTGCGGTAAAACCAGCCTTTCCCGCACGATCGCCGGGCTGCAGCGACCGACCGGCGGTCGCGTGCTGATAGATGGCCGTGAGCTAGAAGAATGGCGCAGGGATCGTCTTGCCTTTAGTCGCCACGTGCAGTTCATTTTTCAGGATCCGTTGGCATCGCTCAGTAGTCGCCAGACGATCTTCGAGTCCCTGGAGGAGCCCCTGAAAGTACACGGATTGGGCACTGCCTCCGGGCGCCGTGCGCGAGTAGTGGAACTCCTCCAGCTTGTGAGTTTGCCCGAGACTTGCCTTGATCGATTGCCTCGGGCACTCTCGGGCGGTCAGCGCCAGCGCGTTGCCATCGCACGGGCGCTGGCGCTCGATCCGAGGGTTCTTATCTGTGACGAGCCGCTGAGCGCGCTGGACGTTTCAATTCGGGCGCAGATTCTGAATCTCTTCGCGGATCTGCAGAAGAAACTTGACCTTACGATCGTGCTGATCGCACATGATCTTGCGATTGTTCGCCTGGTATGTACGCGAGTGAGCGTGATGTACCTTGGCAAAATCGTCGAAACCGGACCCACCTCAGAGATATTTGCAAGGCCGCGGCATCCCTACACGCGTGCCCTGCTCGATGCCGCTCCCTCGACTGACCCTGAGATTGAGCGGGTGCGGCACGTCTCTCTGCTCGATGGTGACCCGCCTAGTCCGAGTTCGCCGCCATCGGGCTGCCGATTCCACACGCGCTGCCCTTTATCGAAGCCGATATGTGAGACGCGTGAGCCGGAACTCAAGCTGCTCGGGACGCGGAGCCGGGTGGCCTGCCACCTCGTTTGAGCTACGTCTTCATCGCATGCTCCGGAAATCCCCAAGTGCGGCCGCTGAGCCTGTTCTGTACTTGCCGGACAACTACTATCGCCGCACCAGAACGGGCTGCAGCTCTACATCCGGCCTCTTTGCAGCTTCCGCTTCGCTGCCGGCCCCTATGAAATCCGCTGACTCACGCCTCATTCAAATCGCGAGCTTGTGAAGCTCAGACATAAAAGCAGGTTTGGTGAATCCCGGGTCCCGCCCGATTTGTCATTACACTCGAATGCCGCCGCAACTTTTGACGTTCCATCCCTTGAAACAGGAAACCTTCCAGCAGACCGGTGAGATCAGGCTGGCCTCGTACTGACGTAATCCTTCCGATAGGGCTGTTGATGCGCCAGCACCGCCCAGATTATTCGCGCAAGCTTGTTGGCCATTGCGACGATGACGACATTCAACGGGCGCCGCTGTTTCATCTGTTCGACCCAGAGATCTGGCTCTTTCGCGCGATAGATGATGCTCCGCGCGCCGTGAACCAGTAGAGTTCTGAGATACGTGTCACCTCGCTTGCTGATTCCCTGTAGCTTGATCGTGCCGCCCGATCCGGTCTGTCCCGGCACAAGTCCGAGCCAGGCCGCAAACTCGCGGCCAGATTTGAAGGCTTTGGCATGCCCCATCGTTGCCACGGCAGCTGTTGCGGTAAGCAGCCCCACGCCTGGGATTGCTGCGATTGCCTTGACCGCCTGATCACCTTTCATCCACTCCCGCATCCGGCGCTCGATCTGGCCGATCTGACGGTCCACGTCATCCAGACCTTTCCATTGCTCTCGCAGCGTATCGATCAGTATCGCAGGCAAGCGTCCTGACAATCTTTCCAGAACTCCCACCATTGCCTTGTCCAACGCCGCCCTCCCTACTCCCATCACCTCGCCGTACTCGCTGATCAATCCGCGAAGACTATTGGTTTGCATCGTGCGAAACTTCACCAGTTGTTGACGCATACGATGCAGTGCAAGGATGGCCTGCTGCGCTTCGCTTTTTACGGCAACTTCCCTGCAATCCATCTGGGTGGCCATCCAGATTGCCCGCGCGTCGGCCGCATCGTTCTTGTTGCGGATGTTGAACGCCTTGACGAACTTCGCCGGCATAAGCTTTACCCGATGCCCCATTTCGATCAACCGTCGGGCCCAATGCTGTGATCCGCTGCACGACTCCATGCCGACAAGGCACGGTTTGCGATTGGCAAAGTATTCGAGAAACGCCGCTCGCTTGATGGACCGGTTCACGATTTCGCCGCTTTCGGGATCCACCCAGTGAACCTGCATTACATTCATTGCGATGTCCACACCCACGATCATATGTGCCATGACAGATCCCCTCTGTTCGGTTGAGCAGATGAGTATGATCAACCACTTCTCAATCCGGTCGAAATTCCGCATAGCGGTGGATCGCTCACACGGACCGACTGGGTGGGGGCGTTCATATCATTCAAATTGCGATACCATCAGCACCACCGTGGCGTGCCCTGGCTTCCTGCGGCGCTCAGCCCGAACCGGCGATCGGAACGTGTTTCAATCGTGCGTATCCTGCATGCGGCGCAGGATTGGTGGGCACTGCTTGAAGTGAAATGAAGCTCTCAGCATGACAAGAGAAGCAAGCTTTGCTTCCGGTGTTCTCAGCCTTGGAGCCTACAAGGCCCGGACCAAAGGCTACAACAAGGTACGTCGCAAATACACTGCAGAGCACAAACTTCCATCGAGAGCTTCAAGATAAAAAGCCCCGGTGTGAGCCTCACCGAGGCTTTTGAAGCCGACCGGCAACTCCCAGTCCAGACTTTTTATGCCCGCAGCGTCACAACTCGCCATTCTGCGCGGCGGTTGACCTTACTTCCGAAACGGAGCGACTACTTCCGCGAGATAGGCGTCGCCAGTGTTAAAGTTTGACGTCCCCTCGTTCAGGCGACGCAGGCGAATCCCCAACGCTTTCACCAATCCGCATATCGCCGCGCTCGTCGACGGGTAGTTCCGTGCGGCTTCCCCAGTATGGCTTTCTGCCATAGTATGCATGCACGGTGGTGGCCCAGTTCGGATCCGCCATCGCCGGCCAGTTATCCTTGTCGAAGCCCGGTGCATTCCTGATCTGCTCGGACGATGCCGACAGCACAAAACGTTCGCGCGACGTGTCGAGCGTCAGCATGGCCCACGGGATCGCGAGTAGCTTGCCGCCGATGCCGAGAAAGCCACCGCTTGCCAGCACCGCGTACGCTATATGGCCGGTGCGCACGTCGAGCATGATCTCCTTGATCTTGCCAACGTCGTCGCCGTCCGCGCTCAGCACGGTATTGCCGTCGAGCGTTGCGGCAGCCATGACATCGCGGCCCGGCCCGTCGGCCGGATCGGCACTCGTTCGCGTGATCTGTGCTCCGCCTTCATTGGCGGACTGAAGGGTCGGATTCATGACAACACTCCTTACTATCAATAACGGATGCAGGAAATGACGTGACGCACTCGTCACTACGATTCGCCTGCACGGTGGCACGAGACCGCAGTCATTTTTCGGGCAGGTCATTGAGCAGATCGACGATCTCATGATTCGCGGTTTTGCCGCATGCCGATCCGCAAAGATTCCTGCGTTTCGCCCGAGATCTGGCGCCGCCGAATGCTTTCTAAACATCGGACCGGATTTCCTGTGCCGGTTGATGCCAACTGCCCGCGAAACTGGTGAGAGATGTTTTTCGGTACAGCATCAGGCATGCCCGAGTCCCAGCTCACCCGGGCAGGACCGGGAATGTCTTCCGGGCGCCGAGTGACGTACCCGTGGACGGTACAAACCGTGCGACGCGTGATAACGAACTAGACGGCGGTCAACTGGGTGACCGGAACGGATTAACCACCGTCAGCCGGTCGAAGATGACCTGGCCGTGTTGCATGTCTTCGCTGTAGAGAACTTCGCAATCTTCAAGCCGGGGTAGTCGTCCTTTTCGTGCAAAGTCTGGCGGCAGCATCGCGCAGAGCCGCTTGCAGCAATGCGCTGCGTGTCGGCGACCGCCAAGCAAACCATGATTGTTCAAGTCATTGATAAGTATGGGCTTTCAGGATCAAAGCGCCAGATTTTGCACGAAAAGGACAACTACCCACGTACCCCGGCGTCAAACTGCTGCCCCACAGTCTGCGTCAGTCCGTAATAGAAAGGTCGATGTCGATATCCGGATAAGTACGCGTCAAGGGAGCCAGCCTTGGCCACAGGATTGTATTGAAGACGTAATCGGTTGCGCTGAGGTGTGCCTTCCCGGCAGTCGCGGAGCCCTTCCGTGAGAGCCCATATCCAAATTCGTTCACGTGACACGGCCCATTAACGAGTGTCCGCCTGAAGTGCACCGAAAATTCAATCGCTTCAAGCGACCTGAGCTGCTCAATCGGGCAGCGCGGTCGTGGCGGATGCTCCACGGCGAGGCTGCCCAGGACTTCCCCTAACTGACAGGGGGCAACGCATGGTATTAAATAAATCAACATGATTTAATTAGTCGCCCCAGCAGCGCCCACCCCGGAGCGGAAGCGTGAGAAGTCCTCATATCGGCCAAGGCAGCAATTCCGCCAACGTGCGCCGTTACAACGAACGCCTGCTGTTGCAGGCGCTGCGTCGCGGCCAGCCCGCCTCAAAAGCCGACCTGGCCCGCCAGGCAAACCTGACGAACACTGCAGTGGGCAGCATCATCGCGTCGCTCGGCGAGGCAGGACTCATCGAATTCACCGGCCGCCGCCTGGAAGGCCAGCGCGGCCAACCTGCTTCCCTGATTCGCCTGCACCCGCGCGGCGCTTTCGGCATCGGCGTGCGGCTGGACCGCACCAGCATGGAAACGGTGCTGGTGAACTTCGCTGGAGAGTTGCTGGCCCGGCGCGCGCACGACCTGGTGCTGCCCCACCCTGCCAAGGTGCTCGACATCGTGCAGGACGATATTCACAACATCCTTCAGATTCTCGCCCCGCAAGAGCGTGAGCGGCTGGCCGGCGTCGGTGTTGCACAGCCATATAACCTGGGAAGCTGGCTGCGCGAGCTTGGCTTGCCGGCCAACACTTTCCGCGCCTGGGACGGAGTGGACTTTGCGAGCGAACTCGGGCAAGCCGTTTCGCTACCCGTATTCAGCGAGAACGATGGCAATGCTGCTGCCATCGCTGAGCTGTTCTACGGTCGCGGGCGTCAATCTGACGACTTCGTCTACCTGTTTCTAGGACCAGCCATCGGCGGCGGCATCGCCATCGACGGCGACTGTCTGCGCGGTGTGAGCGGCAATGCAGGCGACATCGGCGTCATGCCGGTTCCACCCAGCCGCCTGCCGTCAGCTCTTCAGCCCAACGGGCAATGGGACATCCTGCTCTCGCGCGCGTCCCTCAACGCGCTCGCACGGCATCTGCGCTACAGCGGCGAGTCGATTGAAAAGCGCGCGGATCTCGAAGCCTGCGTGGCGCGCGATCTGCCAGCGGTCGATGAATGGATCGACGATTGCATCGATGCGCTTGCCCCCGCCCTGCGCTCAATGCTTTGCGTGCTCGACGTTCCGGTGGTCATTCTGGACGCCGACGTCGACTGCGGCCTGCTCAGTACGCTAATGAAGCGCCTGCGCACCGCCATGGTCGCGGCTGCGCCGGAGGCGCGCGGCATCCCGGAGCTCGTTCAGGGCACGTTCGGGCCGGACGCCGGCGCGCTCGGCGCGGCGACGCTGCCGATGTTCTTCAACTTTTCGCCGCGCACGGGAATTCTCAAAGGCGCGGGGACTACACCCCAGGAGGTGAGCCATGTCCAGTTCTGAATCCCGATCTGCGCTGCTGGAGATGCGCGGCATTAGCAAAACCTTTCCAGGCGTTCGCGCACTCGACAACGTGCGTCTGACCGTGCACCCAGGCGAAGTGCATTCGCTGATGGGCGAAAACGGCGCGGGCAAGTCCACCCTGATGAAAATCCTCTCGGGCGCTTATCAGGCCGACGCAGGCGGACAGATCCTCATCGACGGCAAAGTCGCGGTCATTGACGGCCCACTCGCGGCGAAGGCGTTGGGTGTGGCGGTCATCTACCAGGAATTGAGCCTTGCCCCCAATCTGTCGGTTGCCGAAAACATCCACGCCGGGCGCGAATTGCGCAAGGGCGGCCGGTGGGGCGTGATCGACCGGCCGGGCATGGAGCGGGCCTGCGAAGCCGTGCTCAAGCGCCTTGGGGCGGCCTTCAAACCGCACACTCTGGTGGGCGACCTGTCGATCGCCGAGCGGCAACTCGTCGAGATTGCGCGGGCTGTGCACGCCCGCGCCCGTATCCTCGTGATGGACGAGCCGACCACACCGCTGTCGTCGCGCGAAACGGACCGCCTCTTCGATCTAATCCGCCAGTTGCGCGCCGAAGGCCTCGCGATCATCTACATCAGCCATCGCATGGCGGAGATCTATGAACTCTCCGATCGCGTTTCCGTGTTGCGGGACGGCACCTATGTCGGCACGCTGGAGCGCGACCAACTCTCGGCGGAGAGTCTGGTGAAAATGATGGTGGGCCGCGACATCTCCGGCTTCTACAAGAAGCAGCACGCGCCCTACGATCCGGGCAAGGTCGTGCTCTCGGTGCGCGACGTCGCCGACACAAGGCGCGTGCGTGGCTGCAGTCTGGATCTTCACGCGGGCGAAGTGCTCGGCATCGCGGGCCTCGTCGGCGCGGGCCGCACCGAACTGGCCCGGCTCATTTTTGGCGCGGAACCGCGGGTGCGCGGCGAAGTGTCGGTGGGTGGCAAGGTTCTCGCGTTGCGCACGCCGCGCGATGCAATCGACGCGGGCCTCGTCTACCTCACCGAAGACCGCAAGGGCCAGGGTCTCTTTCTCGACATGAGCGTGCGCGACAACATCAACGTCGCCGTCTGCAACCGCGACGCGCGGTTGGGGGTACTCGATCTGGCACGCGGCGCTTCGCGCGCCCGCGATGCGATCGCGGCGCTCTCCATCCGCGTGCCGAACTCGAAGGTCAACGCGGGCGCGCTGTCTGGCGGCAACCAGCAGAAAGTGTTGCTGTCGCGTCTGCTCGAGACCAAACCGCGCGTGCTCATTCTCGACGAGCCGACGCGCGGCGTAGACATCGGCGCGAAGTCCGAGATCTACCGGATTATCAACGACCTCGCGCGTTCAGGCGTGGGCATCATCGTCATATCGAGCGAGTTGCCGGAAATCATCGGCGTGGCCGATCGCGTACTGGTGATGCGCGAAGGCGAATTTGCGGGTGAACTCGGCGGCCATACCGGCACGCCGATTGTTCAGGAAACCATCATCGAACTGGCCACGGGCTCTCGCCCCGCGCTGGGCGAAGCAGCCTGATTTCTATAAGAGACAGGATCCCGAGTATCCAGGAGGACGACATGAGCAATACCACCAAGCACCACGACGCCGACACGGTGCCGGCGCCGAAGGCATCCACGCAGGCCCAGCGGCAATCGCGTATCGAACATCGCGAGCGCATGCAGTCCCTGATGCGAACGGCAGGCATGCTGCCCGTGCTCGTGCTGCTGTGTATCGGCTTTGGCGTCGGGACCGACAGCTTTTTCAGTCTGCAGAACCTGTCGATCGTCACGCAGCAGGCGTCGATCAACATCGTGCTGGCCGCCGGGATGACCTTCGTCATTCTGACCGGCGGGATCGATCTGTCAGTCGGCTCCGTGCTGTCGGCCGCCGCGGTGACGGCCCTGCTGGCGTCGAACATTCCGGGCTGGGGTTGGCTCGGCATCCCGACCGCGCTCGCCGTCGGGATCGGCTTCGGCCTCATCAACGGTGCCCTGATCGCCCTGCTCAGGCTGCCGCCCTTTATCGTCACGCTCGGTGCGCTGACCGCGGTGCGCGGTATCGCCCGGCTGCTCGGCCATGACACGACCGTGTTCAATCCGCAACTGTCGTTCGCCTTCATCGGCAATGGCACGGTCCTCGGCGTGCCCTGGCTGGTGATAATCGCGATCGTGGTGGTCGCGCTGTCGTGGTTCATCCTGCGTCGCACCGTCCTCGGACTGCGCATCTATTCGGTCGGTGGCAACCCTGAAGCGGCGCGCCTCTCGGGCATCAAGGTGTGGGGCATCGAGATGTTCGTCTATGCCATGTCGGGTCTGCTGGCCGGCCTCGGCGCCGTGATGTCCGCGGCCCGCCTGTATGCGGCGAACGGCCTTCAGATGGGTCAGTCGTACGAACTGGACGCGATTGCCGCCGTGATTCTCGGCGGCACCAGCTTCGTCGGCGGCGTGGGCTCGATCGTTGGCACGCTGGTTGGCGCGCTGATCATCGCTGTCCTGACCAACGGGCTCGTATTGCTCGGCGTCTCCGACGTCTGGCAATACATCATCAAGGGCCTCGTCATCATCGGCGCCGTGGCGCTCGACCGTTTCCGTCAACGCGGATCAGCGCGTACCTGAAATACCGCATCCGTACGCCGTTCCCGCTTGCCTCACCAACCTATAGGCGTAAGCCGGTCCCCTTGCGCCCCACTCATCCAACGGATCATCCTGGAGACACGAAAATGTTCAAGCAGAAAATTGCTATCGCCAGCATCGCCCTCGCAATGGGTCTTAGCCTCACGCTGCCCGCGGCTAATGCCGCCGACAAACCGCTCAAGGCGATCGGCATCACCGTCGGTTCGCTCGGCAATCCCTACTTCGTCACGATCGTCAAAGGCGCCGAGGCCAAGGCCAAGCAGATCAATCCCGGCGTGAACGTCACTGCAGTGTCGGCGGATTACGACATGAACAAACAGTTCACGCAGATCGACAACTTCATCGCGGCTCACGTCGACATGATTCTCATCAACGCAGCCGACCCGAACGCGATCCTGCCTGCCGTGAAGAAAGCCCAGGCCGCCGGCATCGTGGTCGTGGCGGTGGATGTGGCCGCCGCGGGCGCCGACGCCACGGTGCAGACGAACAACGTGCAGGCTGGCGAAATCTCGTGCGACTACATTGCCAAAAAACTCAATGGCAAGGGCAACGTCATCATCGAAAATGGGCCGCCCGTCTCGGCAGTGGTCGACCGGGTGAAGGGCTGCAAGTCGGTATTCGCGAAACATCCGGATATCAAGGTGCTGTCTGACGATCAGGACGCGAAGGGCTCCCGCGAAGGCGGCATGAATGCCATGCAGGGTTATCTGACGCGGTTCCCGAAAGTCGATGCCCTGTTCGCGATCAACGACCCGCAGGCCGTGGGCAGCGATCTGGCGGCCAAACAGCTCAACCGCAAGAACCTCTTCATTACGTCCGTTGACGGCGCACCGGACATCGAAACGGCTCTGAAAACCGATACGCTGGTTCAGGCTTCCGCAAGCCAGGATCCGTGGTCCATGGCGCAAACGGCCGTCACGGTCGGATACGGCCTCATGAACGGCAAGAAGCCGGCCAACTCGATGATCCTGCTTCCCTCGACGCTCGTGACACGCGACAACGTGAAGAGCTACAAGGGCTGGTCTGCACCCCACTAATCTCAAACACTCAAACACTCATGTCGAATCTCACTCAGTCGCCCGCCTGGCGGGCGCTCGCAGAACATCGCGAGGACATGGCGCACGTCTCGATAGCCGATCTTTTTATGCAGGATTGCGAACGGTTCGAGCGATTCTCGCTGGAAGCCGCAGGCATCTTCGTCGACTACTCCAAGAATCTGATCACGACCGGCACGCTGGACCTGCTTGGCGCGCTGGCGCGCCAGGCCGGCGTGGAGGAGCGGCGGCACGCCATGTTCGCGGGTGAGCGCGTCAACACCACCGAGAACCGGCCGGTACTCCATGTCGCGCTGCGCGAGCGTCGCAGGACGCCGATTCTGGTGGACGGCAAGGACGTGGTTCCGGATGTGTTTGCAGTTCTCGCCAAAATGCGGCGCTTTACCGACGCGGTCCGTGAGGGCGCGTGGCGCGGCCATACGGGGCGCGCGATCACTGATGTGGTCAATATCGGCATCGGCGGCTCCGACCTTGGTCCGCGCATGGTGTGTGAGGCCTTGAAGCCCCACGGCGACAAGGGGCTGACGATGCACTTCGTCTCTAACGTCGATGGCGCGGACATTGCCGAAGTGCTGCAAAGCGTCGATCTCGAGACGACCCTCTTCGTGATTTCATCGAAGACTTTTACGACGCGCGAAACCCTGCTCAACGCGCGCACCGCGCGCAACTGGCTGCTGAGCAGCGGTGCGCCCGAGTCAGCCGTCGCGCAACACTTCGTCGCGGTGTCGACCCATGCTGATGCGGTTGCGGCGTTCGGCATCGATCCCGACAACATGTTCGAATTCTGGGACTGGGTTGGTGGCCGGTATTCGTTGTGGTCCGCGATCGGGCTGCCTGTCGCGCTGCAGATCGGCATGGACGCGTTCGAGGCGCTGCTGGGCGGCGCACATGCGATGGACCGGCACTTTGCCGAGGCACCGCTCAAGCAGAACCTGCCCGTCGTGCTAGCCTTGATCGGCATCTGGTACACGAATTTCTTCGGTGCGAACAGCCAGCTGATTGCCCCGTACGACCGGTATCTCCACCGCCTGCCGGCCTATTTGCAGCAACTCGACATGGAGAGCAACGGGAAGTCCGTCACGCTGTCGGGCGAGCGGGTCGACTATGCGACAGGGCCGGTCATCTGGGGCGAGCCCGGAACCAACGGTCAACATGCTTTTTTCCAGTTGTTGCATCAGGGAACCGCGCCGATTCCGGCGGACTTCATCGCCTGCATGCAGCCGCAGCATGCGCTCGATGTCCACCACGATGTCCTGCTGGCCAATTGCTTTGCGCAAACCGAAGCGCTGATGAACGGCTTGCAGGTCGCGGGACAACCGCACCGCAGCTTCGACGGCAATCGCCCGACCAATACGATCTGCATGGACAGGCTTGAGCCGGCGACATTTGGCGCCCTGCTCGCACTGTACGAGCACAAGGTGTTTGTGCAGGGGATCATCTGGAACATCAATTCGTTCGACCAGTGGGGAGTGGAACTCGGCAAGAAGCTGGCGGTGGTGATTGAGAGCGAAGTCAGGAGCTCAGGCGCGGCAAGCACCCACGACAGCTCCACCTACGGTCTGATCAGGCGCTTCAGGCAGCGGCGGGTGACGAAGGCAGAATCGGCAACCGGAGTCAATCGGAATGGCCATGAAGCTTCCTGAACTGGTCGTATTCGGCGAGGCGCTGACCGACTTTATCCGCGAAGACGAGCAGCACTGGCGTAGCGCGCCGGGCGGCTCGTGCTGGAACGTCGCCCGCGTGGGCGCGAGGTTGGGTGTGCCTACCGGCTTCGCCGGCACGGTCAGCCATGACCCGTTCGGCGACCAGTTGATGAAGCAGAGTGCACAGGCCGGTCTCGACATGCGTTTCACCCGGCAGGTGGAGCGCTCGCCGCTTCTTGCCATGGTCGTGTCGAAACACCCGCCGAAATACTTTTTTATCGGCGACAACAGCGCCGACCTGGCTTTCGACGTCAATGCATTGCCGTCCGGCTGGATGGAGTCAGCCAAAATCGTACACTTCGGCTCGCTCAGCCTGGTACGTCAGCCGCTCGCATCGCAGCTGCTGGATCTCGCACAAGCCGCGCACGCGGCCGGCAAGCGGATTTCGTTCGACCCGAACTACCGGGATCTGATGGCAGGGCCCGCGTACCGGTCGACGCTGCGCTGCATGGCGCAACTGGCCAGCTATATCAAGGTATCGGACGAGGATCTGCGAGGCCTGTTCCCCGAACTCGATGAAGCGTCGGCACTCGCCCAGCTTCGCTCGTGGGCGCCCACTGCCGACATTCTCGTGACGCGCGGCGCCGCAGGCATGAGGTTGCTCACCTCGGAGGAGGAGCTTGTTCAGCCGGCGTTCGCGGCGCAGGTCGTCGACACGGTCGGCTGTGGCGACGCCTGCGTTGGCGGATGGATTGCGAGCCTGATCATCCGGCCCGACGCGCCGCTGGCATCCCATCTGAAATTTTCTGCCGCCTGTGCTGCCGTGACGTGCGCGCATCAAGGTGCCTATGCGCCCACTCTGGACGAGGTGACGACTGTCCCTGGCTCGTCCGATCCGTTTATGGATTTCCCCCAATGACTCTCATGAAAACTCCGTCCGGCAGCCCTTCAGCGCATGCCGGCTTCGCCTTCGTCCTGTTCGGAGGCACAGGCGATCTGGCGATGCGCAAGATCTTGCCTGCACTCTACGCCGCGCACCGCGACGGCATGCTCGCGCCAGACGGCAGGATCGTCTCACTCTCACAGACGGCTAACGATAGGAGCGGCTATCTGAAATGGGTCGAGGAGCACGTGAAACCCCACCTGCCTGGAACAGCGATCGATAATGCAGTGTGGGAAGGCTTTCTCAAACGCATTACGTACGTCGCGCTCGATGTGAGCCAGCCCGATGCGTTTTCCCTGCTACGCGATACGCTTGGCGCGGTGCGCGGCCGCAGGATCTTCTATCTGGCGACCGGGCCTGCACTGTTTGTGCCGATCTGCCGCGGTCTCGCGTCGGCCGGACTGACTGAGGGCTCGCGGGTCGTGCTGGAGAAACCGCTCGGCTACGATCTCGAATCGTCCAATGCGATCAACGATGCGGTGGGCCAGATTTTCGCTGAAGACCAGATCTACCGGATCGACCACTACCTCGGCAAGGAGGCAGTCCAGAACCTGCTCGCGCTACGTTTCGGCAACTCGTTATTCGAACCATTGTGGCGTCGCGAATGGGTCGAGAGCATTCAGATCACTGTCGCGGAAGAACTGGGCGTTGAAGGCCGCGGCAATTTCTACGACCAGACTGGCGCGCTACGCGATATGGTGCAGAACCACCTGCTTCAGTTACTCTCCATCATCGCGATGGAACCGCCGCACTCAATGGACGCAGACGCGGTGCGAGACGAGAAACTGCGTGTCTTGTGTGCGCTCAAACCGGTGACTCGCGAGCAGATCAGGCAGAGTGTCGTGCGTGGCCAGTATCACGCCGGCGCTATCAAAGGCGTACCGGTGCCGGCTTACCAGACGGAACCGGGTGTCGGCCAGCACAGCATGACTGAAACGTTCGTCGCGTTGAAGGTCGAGGTCGAAAACTGGCGCTGGTCGGGCGTGCCGTTCTTCCTGCGCACCGGCAAGCGGCTTGCGGGCCGCGTGGCCGAGATCGTCATCAACTTCCGGCCCGTACCTCACTCGGCTTTGGGCCCGATGGCATTACGCCCGGGCTCGAACCGGCTGACGATCCGGCTGCAGCCGAACGAATCGATCCGGCTCAGCGCGCTCGCCAAGCAGCCAGGGACTGGCATGACGCTGCAAGGCGTGCATCTCGACCTCGCATTTGACCAGTTCTTCCAGCAGGAGCGGATGGAGGCGTATGAGCGCCTGCTGCTCGATGTGATCGCGGGACGGCTCGCACTCTTCGTAAGGCGTGACGAGCAGGAGGCCGCATGGCGATGGGTTGCGCCGATCCTCGCTGACTGGGCAAGCCAGGACAACCCGCCGAAACCTTACGCAGCCGGCACCTGGGGCCCGGCCGCGGCAAGCGCGCTGCTTGCGCGGCACAGCACCTGTTGGCAGGAGGAAGAAAACTGAGCCGCCAAGCAAACCCGTGGTCAGCCCGCCCTTGAGTTTAAGGTGCGCAGGCACGGCGGTGTCGCACTCGTGACGCCCCGATGCGCCTACTGCAACGATCAACGCACTCAAAATCTTCAGTGACGACTCTTATGTCCAGCTGATCTGTTAAGCGAACCACAATCATGGATACAGTCTGGCACCTTGAGTGGCCCCATGGCCATCTTGATGTTCATTCAAAAGGCGGGATGCTCAGCGACGTGACGCTTGTGCGAGACAAGCGGCAACTGCAGCCGTTTTACGAGGCGCCATGGATCGGCGACGCCTCAGCCCATCCGCCAGGATTGCTCGGGCATATGAGAAGCGAATTTCCGTGTGTGCCTTTCGGCACTCCCTGGGCTGCCGAGACCGTCGTGGAGAGCTGGCAGCAGAGCCTTGCGACGCCGGTCCGCGAACACGATTACCCGCTCGATGCGAGCGACGATCTGCTTCACGGTTACGCGTGTACGGGCGACTGGACCCTCGTGCGACAGACGGAACTGGAAATCCAGGTCGCGCTCGAGTATCCGCCTGCTTCGTCGATCGCCCGCGTAGTACGGGTGATCCGCGCCGACCCCGATGGGCCCGCGATCGATTTCGTGTTGAAGGTTCAGGCGCGCAAAAGAACGCGCCGTCCGATCGGTCTGCATCCCAATCTGGCGCTGCCGTCGGTCGCTGGTGCATTTCAGATCCATCCGGGCACGTTCCAGTTTGGTGTCGTTCACCCGGGCGGCCCCGAACCCGGCGTGTCGCGCGCGGATCCTGGCGCGATTTTCAATGAGCTTGACAAGGTGCCACTGCGCACGGGCGGCACGGGGGCGTTTGATCGTTTTCCATTCGCCCACGATACCGAAGAAATCGTCCAGCTTTGTGGTACTGACGGATCTGTCGTTCTGACCGATGACGAATCGCAGGTCGCGTATCGGCTCAGTTGGGACGCCGCTGTACTTCCATCCCTGCTGTTGTGGATCAGCAATCGCGGCCGCAGCCATAGTCCCTGGAATAGCAGGAACCTGTGTCTTGGCGTCGAGCCAGTTGCCAGTGCTTTTGAACTCGGCTGCCGCGCCGCGTTGTCCGTGAACCCCATCAATGAGCGTGGCGTGCCGACCGCCGTCGTGATCGAACCAGGCGAGCCTGTCGAAATCGCCTACCGGTTTGAGGTCTTGACTCAATAATCAGGTCGACGCGATATTGGGAAATGTTGTGCCATTGGAGAAGCCAGCTGACGATTTTTGGGAGAACGCCGCCCGGAATTTGCCCTGAAAGTGCCATTTCAATATTCCCTGGACACCCGCTCTCCTTCTTTACGATCCGGATCACATGCGTGTGAGACAGGATGCGATGCCAGGCACACGGAGAAAAATCCATGTCAACGATCGACTTTGAAAGTCTGCAGAAATTGTTTCCGTCCACCGACGAGGTGCCGGTAGAAGCCCGTTTGTCCTCACCGATCCATCAGCGTGTGTCGCTCGTGGACGGCGAGCTCAGACCGTGGGTCGGCACGTGCAAAACCGTGCTGTCGCCGGTTTGCGTGAGGCAACCCGACGGCGAGGTACAGCAACTCGCAATCGGTAGCTACCCTGTGATGGGCGAGTTGGAGAGCGACGCGGCACTCGACGCCGCCGTGCGTGCCTACGACGCGGGCCGCGGCGAATGGCCGACAATGACCGTGGCCCAGCGTATTGGCTGCATGCAGGACTTCATCAAGCGCATGGTTGCGCAGCGCGCTCAGATCGTGAATCTGATCATGTGGGAGATCGGAAAGAGTCTCACTGACTCTCAGAAGGAGTTCGACCGCACAGTCACCTACATGCTCGCCACAATCGATGCACTCAAGGACCTGGACAACAGCAACTCGCGCTTTGTGATCGCGGAGGGCACCATTGGTCTGATCCGGCGCACACCGCTAGGTGTCGTGCTGTGCATGGGCCCGTACAACTATCCTCTGAACGAGACTTTCGCGACGCTGATTCCTGCACTGCTGATGGGCAACACGGTGGTATTCAAGCCGCCGCAATACGGCACGTTGCTGTTCTATCCGTTGCTCGAGGCGTTCCGCGACGCGTTTCCTAAAGGCGTGATCAACACGATTTACGCACCTGGTGCGGTTGTCGTGCCGCACATGCTCGCGTCCGGCAAGATCAACGTACTGGCGCTGATCGGTTCGAGCAAGGTGGCGGACCATCTGAAGAAACAGCATCCGAAGTCGCATCGGCTGCGTGCCATCCTCGGTCTCGATGCGAAGAATGCCGCCATCATTTTGCCCGACGCGGATCTTGAATTGACCGTGAAGGAGTGCCTGCTCGGGGCGTTGTCGTTTAATGGCCAGCGCTGCACGGCATTGAAGATGTTGCTGGTGCACCGGTCGATCGTCGAGCTGTTCCTGAAGCGCTTCACTGAGGAACTGGCGAAGCTGAAGGTGGGCATGCCATGGGAACACGGCGTCAGTATCACACCATTGCCAGGCATGCACCGCACCGCCTACATGACCGAGGCCATCGACGATGCCAAAGCCAAAGGCGCAGGCGTGGTCAACAACGCAGGTGGATTGTTCTGCAAGACGCTGTTCTATCCGGCAGTGGTCTATCCGGTCAGCGAGGGCATGATGCTGTACCGGGAGGAGCAGTTCGGTCCGATCATTCCGGTGGCGCCGTTCGATGACGTCGAAACCGCACTTGAGTACGTGACGGCTTCCGATCACGGCCAGCAGGTCAGTATTTTCGGTTCGGATCCGACCCAGATCGGCGCGCTGGTCGATCCACTCGTCAATCAGGTGTGCCGAGTGAACCTCAATTGCCAGTGTCAACGTGGTCCAGATGTGTTTCCGTTTGCCGGACGGAAAGATTCGGCAGAAGGCACATTGTCTGTGACAGACGCACTACGGGCCTTCTCGATCCGTTCTATGGTTGCTGCCAAACAGACGGACAACAGCAAGGCGCTGTTGGAAGCAATTGTTACTGACCGCGACTCCAAATTTGTCAATACCGGGTTCATTCTGTGATCCCGGTATGCGGAGATCGAGCGCCATGACGACGTGATCAGAAAAAGTCCGCTGCTCTCGTGGAGCTGACAACGTTGATAACTGGAGTGTTGCGACGCATTCAATCCGTACAGCACTTCGGTAGCCGCCCCATGGGAACCTGCAAACCCAAGCGGGGCGCGATGAGCCGGATGGGACCGCGAGTCACGATGTCTTGAGATTGACCCGCTTCGACGGATAGATTTGCGGTTGAGTTTTACAGCGGAACGTGTCCTCCATTCGGCGTTGCCTCGCGGGTTGTCCGTATGCGGTCCACGAACGACGCCACTCAGGGGTGCTCTGAGGCGTAAATTGTGTGGCAGGGAGAAGGGTCAGTGGAGATTGGCGGGCATCTTCCACGGCAACAGCGCGTCGTAGTCGTCGATGGTCTTCGCCAGTGGCAGACGTTGGAACAGCCAGGTGAGGTAGCAGTACGGGTCGATGCCGTTGGCTTTTGCTGACTCGACCAGCGAATAAAGATTCGCACTCGCATGTGCACCAGCAACTGTATCGGCAAACAGGAAGCTTTTGCGTGCGACGACAAACGGGCGAATGGAATTTTCGCAGGGATTATGCCCTACTGGTTGCAGGTTTTGATGTGATCGGCCATGATGGGCTTTCGCCATGTCGTCAGGATTGCAAACGGTTGAGACCAGACTGAATTGAAGACCGGATTGAGGTGATAAAGGGTGAATGGGGCAAGGTACGCGTGAGCTGGATCACGACGCGCTGCGCCGGAACGGAAAACCTCAGCGACGCCGTTCGATTAGATGCGGCATTGTGCCGCAGGTTGATCATCGTGTACGCGAGTGCCTTGAACGCGTAGTGAAGAGGGCTGAGGCGTTCGAAGCGCAATAGCAGACGGCGAAACTTGTCTTCCCAGCCGAACAGCCGCTCAATGGTGTTGAAGCGCTCTTTAAAAATGGCCGGCTCGAACAGCGCCTTGCGGCCGGGTTTGGGCTTTTTCCTGCGTCGCGGGTTCGGGTTGATGTTGGGCACCATGCCACGATTGAAGATGGCCTTGCGATTCACCCGGCAATCGTAGGCGCCATCAAGGCTGACGATGGTGCCGTGTAGTGCCAGGCCTGCTTCGCGGGCGGTCTTCATCAATGTGGGCAATGCCTCGCGTAACATCGGCGATTCGTTGTGATTGCCGGGTGCGACCACGAACGGTGCGATGACGTTGCAGTTCCGGTCACAGAAAGCCACGACCTTGCAGCCCTTGAGTTTTTTGTGACCACTGAAACCGAGATTGTCGCCGCCTTCTTTGCCGCAGTCGTTGTGCCGTCGCCGTAAATGATCGACAGATCGAGCAACTGGTCCTGCTGGAGTCGGCGTACTGAGGCCAGAAATATCGCGTCGAAACATCCGCTCGCCTGCCAGCGACGAAAGATCCGGTAAATGCTCGTCGGATGGATTTCGCGTCGACCCTGCTGATTCCTGTCGATCGGCAGCATGTGCCACTGGCAGCCAAGGTACAGCGCCTTCAGGATGTAGTTGAAGATCCTGTACAACGGCAGTCGCGGCAGCGGGCCTCGACGACCCCGTGGCAAATGAGGCAAGACAAATTCGTTGAATTGCGCTTCGCTCAATTCCACCGGAATCCGTTGTCGGGCTTGGCGTTGGGCCATTTTCCATCAGCAAAGCTGATGGATTCTAGCCGCTTCGACGACAACCGCTCCAATCCCTTACCCAGCCGGCCTCCCCGCCCGTTTTAACCCCTGCGAAAAACCTGCAACCAGTAGTTATAGCGACACTGTAACGGGGCTGCCCGCCACGCGCTTCGCGACAAGGCGTTCTGGCGAACTGTGGCGTTTCAATCGGCTTGTCGGCCAGACGATGCGAACTACCAGGGGGCGCTCTGAAGCGCTCCCGCTTTCCCCTCGACGCGTGCCTTGGCAGCGTGCCCGGCTGCGTCGCTACGTCATGAAATGCGAGCAGCGTTCGGCGGCTCGAGCTGTTGAGGACTGGCCCGACGTCCATGGATCGGATTTCGAAACGGCAGACTGACCGCGTGACCCATGATGGACGGGCTCACCTGACATACCAAATGCTGCTCATGTTCAATGCAGACTCGCACCGCGCCCCTTGCGCCTAGCACGTGACATGCAGAATCGCGTTGGTCTCGTCGGGTTGCTCCTTCAGTCTGGCAATGGCTTCCGCCGTCGGCAGGATCACCAGTTCGACCTGTTGACGCTCGGCCTCGTGCTTGACCTCGTCCATCACCGGTAATGCTCCAGTACCGGTGCCAATCACCAACCTCCGGCATTTCCATGGGATCGCCTCTGCCATTGATAGCGGTGTATGCCCAAAGGCCTCGCGGAACGCCTTGGATGGCTTCTTCTTGCGTTTGCGAACCTGCCCATGGTCGATCACCACGTCATGCTGGTAGGTAACGCCATCGATACGGATGGAACCAAAGGAAAACGCTTCGAAGTGCATACCCATCTCCGCGAATTTTGTCCTGGCAGCCACTCATTGCGTCAACAGAGCGCTCGTCCAACACAATGATTATAGGTTGGAGGCAGCGTTGCGCAGAATGCGTTCTGCCGGTGGCCAACCAGGGCAAAGCGACACCACAAAACTCCCGGGGTCTCGTGGCCGAGCCGGCCGAAGCCGCGCGCGGTACAGCCATCGTCTTTCATGGCAATGCGGGGCATGCCGGGCATCGCAAGTTTTGCGCCACAGCGTTTAACCCGGCGCGAGGCCCGCGCCGAGCCACATGCGCAGCGCCTCGATCTCCTCCTCGCACACCGTATGCGGCATCCGATACGCGCTCCATTCGACCTTGCAACCTTGTGCGATCGCAACGTCGCGGGCAACCTCCCCTTTACCAATTGTGGCCGGGTGGCCAAAGTGGTCCCTGGACGATGAGCGAGCGATCGGTAGTGAAGCATCCCGGGTCTAACCAGGCCTTTCGCCAACCAGCGCCGACGTAGCGGACCATGCCGCCTGCACTTCTGCAATCAGTGCTGCCGAGCGTCCTTCGTATCGTGGCGAGAAGTGGAACGGCACAACCGCCCGGGCTCCGATCCGGCGCGCGATCAGACCGGCCTGGCGGGCCGTCAGGTGATTCTTGTGCAGGCCATGCGCCTTGTCCTCGTCAAGAAATACGCTCTCGATAAAAAGCAGGTCCACGTCGTGCATCAACTGCGACAGCGTCTCTATGTTCGGTTCCGTGTAGCGCAAGTCCGTTACGTAGCCAATGCGCTGCCCAGGAACGATGTCGAGAATCAGGTGACGCAGTTCGCCGACCTGCCGGGTCATGGCGTGCTCGCCACGCCGGTCGCGCCACCGCATGTCAATTATTGCCTCGTCAGGGGCGCCGGTCAGCACCGCGTGCTTCAGTTCGCGCAGCCACCCACCCGTCGACACCCCCAGCGTCGCGAGCCGGTCCTTCGCGACGTTGACGCGGACCTTCTCCTCGAGCACGTACGCAACGCACGGGATGCCATGATCGACAAAGCGGCCACGTACGCGAAAGGTTGCTTCGTCGTACACCACGTCACCTGATCGGTCAAAGGATGGAACGGTTTCGGGGGCGAACCGTCGCCGACTTGAAAAGAGTGCGCGCTGCCCGCCTCCGTCCACTCCAATTTCGCGCGCGTCGATCACCAGCTCGACCTCGTAACGATGCACAACGTTCCAGGTATAGGCGCTCAGCTTGTGTTCGATTTGTGCAAGAAAGTTGGGTCCGCCAAACATCACGATGCCAGCCTTGCGCCCGAGCGTCACACGCAAGAGATGATCGAAGCCCGAAAAATGGTCCATGTGCGTATGGGTGACAAACACATGTGATATGCGCATCAGTTGGCGGGGCAGCAGCCTGGCGATATCGCCGAGATCGAAAAGGAGGGCCCGCCGCTCGTCGCGAAAGTCCACGTATACACCTGGGTCGCCAAACGCGTCATTGACAAGCCATGGTTCGAAGAGGGCGTGCATGGATCTGTCAGCGCGACGCACGAATGGTTGTTGGCGTACCGGGCCGAACCGCCGGGACGATCGAGGCGCGGACCTCCGCCTCGATTTGCAGATGTGCGTCAGCGGTTATCGGAAGAATCCCGAGTCTATATGCATGTTCAGGCAAGTGTTCAGTAGACTTCGAGGAGTCGCGCCGCGTCGTTTAAGTAGCTGCTCCGATATGGGGCCAGTGACGCGTCACTCAAACAACCGGTCCTCTCATATGGGCCCATCCCTCAGGTGGACAAAACTGGTACGGGTCTCCTTCCTGCTACGGAGCAAAAATCAATACAGCTCGGGTCTCAGTCCCGGCTCGTAAAGACCGTCAATACCCCGGTGTAGCCGTAAAGGTGATCCCTTGCGATCTCGCCGCCGGCGAAGAATCCCACCAGCGGCACCTCACCTAGCGCCTTTCGCACCGTCTGCAACTCCGCATGCCGCGCTCCGAAGTGCGGGCCGCCCCGTCCCGAGCAACTGACATACAGGGCGCCCGACATGTGCCCCGCCGTGCCGCCTTCCAGTTCCGCGCGGATTTCCGTTGCAATGCGCACCAGATCGACCTTGGCGGCTTCGGGGTTACGCGTGCAAAAGGCCAGATGCATGCCGGGCTCGACCAGATCGGCAATCGCCACGACCCGGTGCTGGAGATCCACGCCCACCAGGTGTCGCACGAGCGTATCCGCGCCGAACTTTCCAGGCCCTTTAGGTACGTCTTCGGCGCCGATGCTCAAACCCGCCAGGGTGGTGGACAGCGCCTGCGACAACGCATCGAATGGCAGATCCCGGTCGAGTCCAAGATCTTGCAGCACGCAATCGAGTGCGGGCATGCCGTCCAGCGTGACCACCAGATTGCGTTCGGCCTGAGTGATGTTGCGCACCGGCCCGATGGGCTGACAGCCCTGCGTTACGCGCGAGATCAGACCGACCTCAGGGCCGAAGAGCACGCCGGACAAACCCCCGGTGAACACGCGATCCGCCATGTGTAACGGACGGTTTCGCGCCGAGGATAGCCCGCCGAAGAGATAACCCGTGGTCGTGCGGGCGCTCAGTTCGTGCAGCAATTCCTGCACGTCCGGCGTGCTGCCCTCGGCATGCACCAGCGCGGTATGTGCCACAAACCCGGAGGATGCCGGAGGCAGTGGTTGCAGACCGGAAAACAGCCGGAACGATTCCCGTGGCAGCGGCGCGACCATCAGCACCAGGGCCGGTTCGTCGATATATTCGATGCCGCTGGCGGCCACGCCGACGCCTACCGTACCGACCCAGGCGACGCCGGGCTGACCCCGTTGCAGTTCATCGAGGATCGCCTCGGACGCGGGTGCGTAATAGTCGCTCAGGTAACACCAACCGAGCGTGAACGGTGCGGATTCGTCTTGCTGTGCCGCACGGGCCGCAATCTGGGTTTGAACCTGCCGCTGGCACTCGGCCAAGGCCACCCGCCAATCGGCGTGGGCAGCGTGAGCGTGGACAAACGAAGCGGGAAACATTGGCGGAAACCTGTCGAAGACAACAATAACTTGGACCTCCGCTGGCAGGGCATGTTCACCCTGCCGGTGAGAAACCCGCGGTCAAGCCGGCCGCCGAGGCTGGCTACTACCAGCGGAGATTTCCGCCAAGATAAGCAGCGACCGCTTCCGTCAGCGCCATGCCGCGCAATTCGTCCCGCGATGCCAGCTGCGCGGCGATAATCTCACGATTATCAAGCCGCAGCTCGGGTAGTGAATCGAGGTGCAGTTCAAAGAAATGCACCCGATCTCTTCGCCCGTCCCAGATGCCGCAGGCACTGCCCGCACTGAGTAACGGGTACGACGGGAGACCGATCTCCTCCTCCATTTCGCGCTGCGCTGCTGCCTCAGCCGTCTCCCCGGGCCGGACACTACCGCCCGGAAAATTCCACTCGGCCCGGTACGATGACTTCACCAGCGACAGCGCCCGCCCGACGTAGATTGCTACAAGCGCGCCCTCATGGTGAGGCCGTCGAAGGTACCACCAGGTGCGGGCGAGCCGAAAGCCGAGGCGAAGCACCATACGCCAGACAGAGTCGATTAGCATGGCCGGTCGCGCTCGCTCGAGGCTTGGCATGAGTTCTCCTTTCCTTCCATGGTCAGAGGATCTTCCGGGTCGCCGCGTTCGTGCGGCTTAAGTCCTTCAGCGTCTGTCACACCATTGTTTTGGAGGCCTTAGTCTACCCGGTGGCTGCTCCCGCTCGAGATAGCGATTGTCAACAATCCAGGGATGTATGTCGACCGGCCGTTCATGGCCGCCTGCTGGCGGACGCGTCCGTCTCATGGTGTTCAAACGCGCCGATTGACCAGCTTCCGGAAACGGCCATTAGCACGCGGCGGCCGGCACCGGGTCGCCACATGACGCGTCGCCCGCTTCAAACGTCGGTCTGCTCCCCCATCTCAAGGGCATCCTCTACGATAACCTGCGTCAGAAATAGCAGACACCCTCCTCCCAGGGACCCTTCGGACATCTGAGAAGAAGCGCAAAAGCCGTCCAATTCAGTCTGATGACGCTCGTATCAAGTCCGCCAGCCGCGCTTGCAGGGCGCACGAGTCTGCGCGACATTTGTCATCACGACCGGCGCGTAAGTCCGGCTGGAGACTGCCATGACGAACCGACTCGCCACCGAAACCTCCCCTTACCTCCGCCAACACGCGGAGAACCCAGTGGACTGGTATCCGTGGAGCGAAGATGCATTTCGCCGCGCCCGCGAGGAAAACAAGCCGGTGCTGCTCTCCGTGGGCTATTCCGCGTGCCACTGGTGCCACGTCATGGCGCACGAATCCTTCGAGAATCCGCGTATTGCCAGCCTGATGAACGAGCGCTACATCAGCATCAAGGTCGATCGGCAGGAGCGTCCCGACATCGATGACATCTACCAACAAGTCAGCCAGATGATGGGACAGGGAGGCGGTTGGCCGCTCACCGTGTTCCTCACGCCGCAAGGAGAGCCGTTCTTCGGCGGCACCTACTTCCCGCCAGACGACCGTTATGGCCGCCCCGGGCTCGTGCGCGTGCTGACGAGTCTGAGCGAAGCCTGGCGGCATCGGCGAGAAGAGCTGCGCGACACCATTGCGCAGTTTCGGCAAGGTTTCCGACAGCTCGATCAAGCGAACCTGGGCGGTGAAGCCACCGAAGTCGCGGATCTGCCGGCAGAGACAGGCCGCGCCTTGGCACGGGACACTGACCCGGTCCATGGCGGGCTGGGCGGCGCGCCCAAGTTCCCCAACCCAGGCTGCTACGATCTCATGCTGCGCGTCTATCATCGAACTGGCGAGGCCACGCTTCTTGACGCACTGGGACGCACGCTTGACCAGATGGCAGCGGGCGGTATCTATGACCAACTCGGCGGCGGGTTTGCCCGCTATAGTGTCGACGCACGTTGGGCCGTGCCGCACTTCGAGAAAATGCTCTATGACAACGGCCAGCTCGTTAAGCTGTACGCGGACGCCTACCGCCTGACCGGCAAGCAGGCGTGGCGCCGCATCTTCGAGGAAACCATCGCCTACGTTCTGCGCGATATGACGCACCCCGACGGCGGCTTTCATGCCGGCGAAGATGCCGACAGCGAAGGAATGGAAGGCAAATTCTATGTCTGGACACCCGCCGAGGTTAAGGCAGTCCTCGGCGAGTCCGACGGTGCACTGGCATGCCGGGCCTACGGTGTGACGGAACACGGCAACTTCGAACACGGTGCTACGGTGCTCCACTTCGCGGTCGAGCTGGATGGGCTGCAAGCAGCGCATCTGGCAGGCTGGCGCGAGCGGTTGCTGGCGGCGCGCGGCCGGCGCGTGCGCCCGGCTCGGGACGACAACATTCTCACCGGCTGGAACGGCCTGATGATCGAGGGGCTCTGTGCCGCTTTCCAGGCGACGCGCATCCCCGAGTATCTCAACGCGGCAAAGCGCGCCGCGAATTTCATCCAGGGCAATTTGACCCTGCCCGACGGTGGCGTCTATCGGGCCTGGAACGACGGGACAGCAAAGGTGCCGGGGTTTCTCGAGGACTACGCCTTCCTCTGCAACGCGCTGCTCGACCTCTACGAGTCCTGCTTCGACAAGCGCTATCTCGATCGTGCGATCGAACTCGCGGCACTCATTCTCGATAAGTTCTGGGAGGACGGGCTGTATTTCACCCCGTGCGACGGCGAGCCATTGGTGCGCAGGCCGCGCGCGCCTTACGACAACGCCTGGCCGTCGGGCATCTCTACGAGCGTGTTTGCCTTCTTGCGCCTGCATGAACTCACCGGCCACGATCTCTACCGTGACCGCGCCGAACACGAATTCCGGAGATACGAGGTCGCAGCCGCCAGGGCGCCAGCCGGCTTCGCGCACCTCCTTGCCGCCCGGGACTTCGCGCAACGCGGCCCGCTCGAGATCGTCTTTGCGGGCGACAAATCGGGCGCCGCCGCGCTCGTAACAAGCGTTCACCGCGCATACCTCCCCGCGCGCGTGCTGGCCTTTGCCGAAGACGTACCAATCGGCCGGGGGCGCCACCCGGTCAAGGGCCGGCCTGCCGCCTACGTGTGCCGAAATCGCACGTGCGCCGCACCGGTGACCGACGGCAAGGCGCTCCTTGAGTGTTGTGCACCGTGATGCAACCCGGCGCTATCACCACCTGACAGGCATCGACGAGGTGCCGTTCGATTGGAATTGTTTCCAAGACCCCTAAGCGCCCCGACGCAGCAGGTACGTACTATCCCGCTGCCGCTCCACGCTGGCACCTAAATCCTGACTCTCGGGGTTGAGCGCGTGTGAATGACGGTCCAAATGCGACACTAGACGACAGGGCTGGGTCGGCGTCATGGCGAGTTGCACCAGCCGCTGACGTTCACCGAGAATTGACACGCTTCAGGCCGTAGTTTGGAGTGAACCCCTGGGGCTGGACCGGAAGGCTCTGATGTGAGGGACGCTCCTTTCCCCTAAAGGCGAGTAACGACGTCTCTACTTTGGCATAGGCCTGCCGGCATCGCTGGGGGAGTCGTCCATCACATCAGAGCCGTCAACTGGAGCTACCCAAGCGTCAGCACGAAATCGAACTGGGCTGCCTTGCGATCACTGCGGTCGTCGATCGTCATCAGCAGCCTTCGATCGAACAGGAAATCGCGCGAATTGCGCTGCTCGCCGGGGAAATAGAGTTGTGTCGTCAGGACCTGCCGGTTCGGCGCCTGCACCTTCACATGGAAGTGTCGCGTGCGCCCCGGATACAGGCCGGGGACAATGGTCTCGAGGCGGTAGCGTCCTTGGCTGTCAGTGAACTGATGGCCGCGCAGCCGGAAGCCGTCGACATCGTATTCGCCGCTGTCGTCCGCGTGCCAGAAATCAAGCAGCGCGCTCACTACCGGCGTGCATTGCGTGGACAGCACGCGGCCAGTCAGAACAATCTTCGTGCCATGCATCCCCGGCTCGAGCAGCGAGGCGCGCTGCGGCGAGCGCGGCAAAAAGAACGGCCCTTCCGTTTGCGGCGGTGTCTGTTCCGGATGGTCTTTGCATGCGGGCGTCGGCGAAAGCTCGTCGGCCAGTGCGTGCTCGGGCTCACGCCAAACCGCCAGCAGAACTGAAGACGCCACCACGCCCGACTTGCGAAGAAAGTCTCGACGCCCTTTTCTCGAACGTGCGATCCGCATCATACGTCCCCTCGTATCCACACGTCAGATCCGCCGCCGTGTAGATGACGGACCCTTCACCCGATCAGTGTAAGCCAGAAATCTCCGGTGAGACGGCGTGTGCGCAAACGACCGGCGAGAGCGCTTATTCCAATCAACTGGTTGCGCCTTTTTTCTAGTGATCGAATTTGTCTGCGAGCCTTGCAGGAACTGGATGATCGTCTATTGGGCGCCGGTTCGGCCAAAGTCCAGATTCATGGATGCCCTGAATGAATGGAAAGCACGGCGCTGTCAGGTTAGAGGACCTGCCGCGGTAAAATGAAGCAATGAAAAAGACGAAGTCGCTTTATCACGGTCATCGGTTTCCCGCTGTCGTCATCAGCTGTGCTGTTCGCTGGTATTTCCGGTTCAGCCTGAGCCTGCGCGACATCGGGGAGTTGTTGCTCGAGCGTGGTGTCGTAGTCACATACGAAACGATCCGTTGCTGGTGCGACAAATTCGGCGCTGGATTTTCTCGGCGCGCCAGGGCGGTGCGGCGCGAGCCGGGCAGTACGTGGCACCTCGACGAAATGTTCGTGACGCTGCGGGGGGAGCCGTATCTGTTGTGGCGCGCGGTCGACGAACATGGCGCCGAACTGGATGTGCTGGTGCAAAAGCGGCGCGACAAGGCTGCGGCAAAGCGCTTTTTCCTGCGGGTGCTGCGTTCGAACCCGGTGCCGCGCAGGATTGTTACGGACCAGTTGCGCAGTTACCCGGCAGCAAAGGCTGATATTCCCGAACTCGCTCAGGTGAAGCACGTATTCGTCAAAGCAGCTGCACGCGTGAACAATCGCGCCGAGAACAGCCATCAGCCGACCCGCAGGCGCGAACGGCACATGTGCGGCTTTCGCGATGCACGTCGCACCCAGGCGTTTCTCTCATGCTTTGGCCCGATCCGGCAGCACTTCGCCTTGCCCAGACATCAGATGAACGCAGCATGTCATCGCGCCATACTCAAGAAACGCCTCGCCGTCTGGCATGGTTGGGCCGTGGATGCTGAAATCGAGCATGCTATCTGATCAGGATACCTACGTTTAGCCAAAAACATAGCCTGTGCTCGTCAAGTTGATAATCATTGAAAGGCCTCCTGGCCGCCCAAGAAAAGGGGGCGGCCAGGGTCTAGAGTTGAGATGCAGCCCTCAACCGACCCTTTCAGGAGGCTGAAATGAAGTATAGCGGCATCGATCTGCACTCGAACAACGCCGTAGTCGCCGTGATTGACGACCGGGACCGGGTGCTGTACTGCAAGCGGCTTGCCAATGATCTACAACTCATAGTGGCCGCGCTGGAGCCCTATCGGGATGAACTGCAGGGAGTGATCGTGGAATCAACGTTCAACTGGTACTGGCTTGTCGACGGACTGATGGCCGACGGTTTTGCCGTACATCTGGCCAATACTGCAGCGATCAAGCAGTACGAGGGCCTGAAGTACTCAGGTGACGAACACGACGCCGTATTCCTTGCCCACATTTTTCGGCTTGGATTGCTGCCCGAAGGCTACATTTATCCGTCTCACGAACGCGCGTTACGCGACCTGGCGCGCAAGCGCATGCAGCTTGTCCAGCAACGTACCCTGAACATCCTGAGTATCGAAAGCCTGCTCGCCAGGCAGCTCAATCTACGCATCAATGGAGAACACGTGCAACGTCTCGACGACGCAGCGGTGCGAGCACTCGCGTTGCCGCCGCACGTCGAGCGCGCGCTGATGGCTAACCTTGCCGTGCTCCATACGCTGTGCACAGAGATTCAGGCGCTTGAGACCATTCTCCACAAGGAAGTCAAGCTGCGCCCACAGTTCGACATCCTCAAGAGTGCGCCCGGAATCGGCAACATCCTTGCGGCCACCATCATGCTCGAAACCGGCACCATCGCACGCTTCGCCAGCGTTGGCCATTTCAGCTCCTATTGCCGCTGCGTGGACAGCAAGCGCATCTCCAACGGCAAGAAAAAGGGCGAAGGCAATGCACGCAATGGCAACCGTTACCTTGCCTGGGCATTCGTCGAGGCCGCCGCTGGAGCGTTGCGCTGCTGTCCACAGGCCAGACGTTTCTATGACCGCAAAAAGTCAAAGCGCCTGCCCGTCGTGGCTATGAAGGCACTCGCACACAAGCTCGCGCGTGCCGCTTATTACATGATGAGGGAGGGCAAACCCTTTGACCTCAACCGATGTTTCGGCTGACCTTGGCGGGGGGTGACGAGCCCGGCGGCATTGTTGGCATCAAACCAGCAAGTTGATTGGGACACACCCCCGGCCATTCCCGATGCAGCGTAACGACTGAGACGCCCAGACCATGAGCCCGAGCAAGCCTGGTACCCACACGGGTAACCACATTGTTGTCTCACCCCTTGGACATTGGCCTGGTACCGACGGTTTTCTGGGGCTCCACGTGAGCCAGGGGCGAAGGCCAGAACACCGGCACTCGCCTTGAACCCGATGGGTGGCTATGAAGGCACTCGCACACAAGCTCGCGCGTGCCGCTTATTACATGATGAGGGAGGGCAAACCCTTTGACCTCAACCGATGTTTCGGCTGACCTTGGCGGGGGGTGACGAGCCCGGCGGCATTGTTGGCATCAAACCAGCAAGTTGATTGGGACACACCCCCGGCCATTCCCGATGCAGCGTAACGACTGAGACGCCCAGACCATGAGCCCGAGCAAGCCTGGTACCCACACGGGTAACCACATTGTTGTCTCACCCCTTGGACATTGGCCTGGTACCGACGGTTTTCTGGGGCTCCACGTGAGCCAGGGGCGAAGGCCAGAACACCGGCACTCGCCTTGAACCCGATGGGTGACTGGTGCGGATCAGTTCCGCAACCAGATGAACGAAATACCGGGTGCGCCGCGACGTTTCGCTTCGCACGGGGCCAGCGACCGCTTTGCAACAACGCAAGGCCGCGCCTTGCGGGTAGTGCTGTACCGCTTTCCAACGGCCTTTCAATGGGTGACAAAGCCGAGTTAATCCAGTCTAGGCGATCAGCGTGTTTTCACACAAGCTCGACCCTGAGCCGCCCCTCGAGCAGGCGCAGACTGAGCGGCAGCTTTCAAGGATAGAACGGCCACCGCTCCACTGGAGCAGGCGGCAACCGTTGCGGTCGTTGCACTCATCTGCTATCGCCGCTGGTCCAAGGAAAGTTGGCCGCACTGGGACGCTTCGGTTGAGACGAATGTCGATCACCGAGCGGCCATCGCGGAAAGCGTCGACCTGGGAGATTAGTGCCTCAGTTTTCACCTTGTCTCGAAGAATCTCTTCCGGAACCGCGGCGAACCGGTACAGTGAATCAAACTCGAAACGTTTAACGAAGCTATTCGCGAGGAATCCGGCTCGTAGCTTCGCTTTACTGCACCGACACGAGCGACTACGCTGCTATGAGAGCCGCGCTGGTCCGCCCTGAAGTTATCGCAACACGTTGCGCCTTGCCTTCGAGGAGAGCACGCGGCGGACGCCGAACAACTCTATTCAAGCTGGAGCTTCGTCGATGAACCCCGAAATCTATCAGCCGTCTATTGAAGCCTGCGATGCTTGTGCCGCTGCCTGCGATCGCTGCGCATCCGCCTGCCTCGATGAACCGGGCCGGGTTAACATGGCCAAATGTATTCGCCTCAACGCCGATTGCGCTTCGCTATGCCGCCTCACATCTGCGGCCTTGGCTCGACAAAGCCATTTCGCACCCGAGTTTTGCGAACTCTGCGCACGGATCTGTGACGAGTGCGCCGATGAATGTGCGCGGCACGCACCCGAGCACTGCGGAACATGCAGCGATGCGTCCCGGAGATGCGCGGAAGCCTGCCGGGCAATCTAGACATAATGGTCGCTGCTGAGTGAACACCGCAGGGGCCCGTCTCGGGTATCGTGGGTTGCGCACCGAAGTGTGCCGAGCCACATACGCCTGGGTGGGCCAGGTGCAGAACTTCAGGAGACGGGCCATGGACAAAATTATGGCTCTGGTGCAAATAGGCGGTCTGGACGAGATTTTTGTTATAGAAAGGATACCTCATCAAGCAGACAGGACAACCTCCCAAACTGCGGGCGCAGCGGTATCTTTGAGGCCGAGCTTCGCGAGGCTGAATTGGCCCTTGCGAATACGATGGACCAACTCAATACCTGAGAGAGTAATCGCTGCGGTCCTGAAACGTTTGAAGCCGAGCATGACTTTCGTCCGGGACTTGATGTTGCGGTGGTCCTGCTCGACCAGATTATTGAGATATTTCGAGGATCGGACGTTTGTGTCCTCAGGCAGCAAGCCATCGGCCTTCATCTCGCGCACGGCGCGGTGCGAGGCTGCATAACCATCAAGCGTGATGGTCTTCGGTGGCTGGCCTTGATGTTCGATTGCCTTCCTGAAAAAGGCTTTTGCCGCCTTCACGTCGCGCCTGGCGCTGAGCATGAAGTCTACTGTCTGGCCCACCCGATCCACCGCTCGATAAAGATAGACCCACTTGCCGCGCAGCTTGAGGTAAGTCTCGTCGACACGCCACGACCGCCCGGTGGGCCTGCCAAAGCGGTTCCACCGTTTCACGAACTCCGGCGCAAAGCGCCGCACCCAGCGCAGGATCGTCGTGTGCGCCAGCGACAGACCCCGTTCCGCCATCATCTCGACCAGATCGCGCAGGCTAAGCTTGTAGCGCAGGTACCAGCGAACACACAGAATGATCACATCGCGGTCAAAGTGACGGCCTGCGAACAGTTCGTCAAGGCTCTTCAGCTTGCTCATCGTCGGTTCTCAATTCGTTCAGCCTGACACCTTAACCGATTCGCCCCCGCGCTATTTGCACCAGAGCCCGGCCCATCGGGCTGCGGCAAGAGCACCCTGTTGCGCATCCTTGCCGGTCTGCAGGTTCAGTCCGAGGGCGAAGTGCATATCGGCGGGCAACGCGTGGACGGCCTCGCGCCACGCCAGCGCGGCGTGGGCATCGTCTTCCAGAACTACGCGCTGTTTCCGCACATGACGGTCGCCGCCAACGTCGCCTACGGTCTCGAAGCCAACGGCGTCGCGCGTCGGGATGCTGCTCAGAAGGCCATGCAGATGCTGGAGATGGTGCGCATGGAGGCATTTGCGAAACGCTATCCGCGCGAGTTGTCGGGCGGTCAACAGCAACGCGTCGCACTGGCCCGCACGCTTGCCGTCGAGCCGCGCATCCTGCTGCTCGACGAGCCGTTTGCGGCGCTGGACAAAAACCTGCGGCTCGATATGCAGATCGAAATCCGCCGTCTGCAGCGCGAACTGAACATCACGACCGTGATGGTGACGCACGATCAGGAGGAGGCCATGAGCATGGCCGACCGGGTCGCGGTGCTCAATCGCGGGCGGCTCGAACAATACGACCCGGCGGTCGCGATCTACGATCAGCCCGCAACCCCCTTCGTCGCCACCTTCGTCGGCACGGCGAATCTGCTGCCGGTCACCTTGCGCGTGCACGGCAACCAGTGCCTGGCGACCTTCGACGATGGCACGGTGCTGACCGTTGCCCAGCCCGGCCCGTGGCGCGACGCCGGCGCGGCGCTGCTGGCGGTTCGCCCCGAGCAATGGGCGTGGCAGTTGCCGCAGCCCGGCGACAGCGCGCGTCAGTTGCTGGCTACAGTGCAATTGGCGATGCCGATCGGTCCCACGCTGGTGGTCGATCTGCAGACCGATGCCGGACAGACCGTGAAGATTTCCGTGCCACGCGCAGAGGGTGCCGACTTGCGCCCTGGCATGCGCGTCGCGCTCGATTTCAAGCCGGGTGCGCGAGTGCGCACGTTCAAGGCAGCGCAATCCAATACCGCAGGTGTCTAGCGCATGGTCACGATCGTCCTGGTCCAACCTGCCTCCCGCTTCGTTATCGCCGGTTCATCCTGTTTAACTATCCATCCAGAGGTTCTATGTCGCTGATCGATCACCAACGTCGCAAGCTTCTGCAACTGATGGGAGCAGCGGGGGCTGTCGGCCTGTCGCTAGGCAGCCCGCTTGCCATGGCCGCGTCCCAATCCCTCGCCGCCACCACGTTTCCCGGTGCGTGGGAAGAGTCGCAACGCAAGATCCTGTTGCCCGCGTTTCGCAAGGCTGCGGGCGTGAGCGCCGTGCTCACCGCATCGCAAGCGGTCGATACGCTGACCAAGCTGGTGGCCGCGCGCAACAACCCGCCGTTCGACGTGGTCATGATGGACGAGGGTCCCTACCTGCAGGGCATCGCGCAGGGCGTGTTCGAACCCATTCCGGCAGCCCGGGTGCCGAACCTGGCGAATCTGCCCGCGCGGTTCGTCGACCCGAAGGGTCTGGGCGTCTATGTGTCCGCGCAGGTCTATGGCATCGCGTACAACACGGAGCGCGTGAAGACCGCGCCGAAATCCTGGAATGATCTGCTCAAGCCGGAATTCAAGGGCCGCGTCGGCCTCGTGAGTCTCGACTCCACCTTGGGCACGGTATGGATGGTGGCGCTCGCCAAGATGCTGGGCGGCGACGAGGATCATATGGACCCGGCCTTCGATTACATCAAGCGGCTGATGCCGAACGTCGGCGCGGTTGCCGCCAATCCGGGCGCACTCGGCACGCTGTTCCAGCAAGGTCAGGTGGATATTGCCTGCCACTACATCAACAATGTGGAATCGCTGAAGGCCAAGGGCGTGCCGGTGGCGCTCGCGCGCCCCGAAAGCAACTGGGGCATGGTGCGCAGCACGATGAATATCGTGAAGAACACCCAGGCGGCAGATCTCGCCGCGGCGTATATCAACACCGCGTTGAGCGTCGAAGTGCAGCAGCAGATGACGAGCGCGCCCTACTACGTCGCGCCGACCAACACGAAGGTGCCGTTTGGTGCGGCGCTCGCCGCTGTCGCTCATAACGCCAATGACATGACGTCGTTCGTGCAGGTCGACTGGGCACGCATCAATCCGCGCCGCGCTGAATATATCGACCGGTTCAACCGTCTGGTCAAGGCCTGACGCATCATGAACGAGAATCACCGGATGCCGCGCGACTGGCTGCTCGTGCTGCCACTGGGCCTGTTCTTCATCGCGTTTGTGGGCGTGCCGCTGTTGCTCGTCGCGCTGATCAGCCTGCACAACGACACTGCCATGACGCATTTCGGCTTTCGCCAATACATGGTCTTCTTTGGCGACAGCTATAACTGCGGCATCCTCTGGCAAACACTCTGGCTTGGGGTCGCGACCACGCTGGTGACGATCGTGCTCGGCTATCCGGTCGCGCATCTGTACGTGGTGAGCCCGCCGCACTGGCGGCGTGTGCTGATCGTGCTGATCCTGCTGCCGCTTCTGACCAGTTCGGTGGTGCGCACGTTTGCGTGGGTCGTCATTCTCGGCAATGAAGGGCTGGTCAACGCGCTGCTGATGGCGCTCGGGCATACGGGCCAGCCGGTCAAGCTCCTGTACACGCCGCTGGCGGTGATCCTCTCGCTTGCGCAGATCGAATTGCCGTTGATGGTGTTGCCGCTCGTCACCACGCTCACTTCGCTCGACACGCGCTTGCCCGAGGCGTCGCATGCGCTGGGCGCCAGCAGCTGGCGCACCTGGTGGAAGATCACCGTGCCACTTGCGATGCCGGGTCTGCTCAGCGGAACCTTGCTGGTGTTTACCGGCGCGGTCAGTGCGTTCGTGGTTCAAACCCTGGTGGGGGGCGGCCAGCTGATGTACATGCCGTTCTACATCTACGAACAGGCCATCCAGACGCAGAACTATCCGTTTGCGGCGACGCTTGCCGTGATTCTGCTGGTGAGCGTGCTGCTCGTGGTGACCTTGCTCAACTATTTCGGCCGCAAGACCAGAGGGTTTGTCCATGGCTAATTCCACGCTTGCCGCGCCGGGCGTCATGCCGGCGCGCCGCACCCAGCCGGGTCGCCTGTCTTTCAATGCAGTGATGGGCCTGATGGGCGGCATCGGGCTGTTGATGCTGATCGGGCCCACGCTGATCGTACTGGTGACGTCGCTCACGTCGGGCTACTCGCTGAAGTTTCCGCCGCCGGGACTGTCATTGCGCTGGTATCAGGCGCTGATCTTCGATTCGCCGGAGATCATCGACGACCTGCTGTTGAGCCTGAAGCTCGCTGCCGCCGCGACCGCCTGCGCGACCGTGCTGGCGGTCGCCGCCGCGGTGACACTCGCGCGCCGCCGCACGTTCTCTGCGCGACTGCTCGATTCGTTTTTCATGGCGCCGCTGACCATTCCGTCGCTGGCGCTGGGGTTGGGTATCCTGATCCTGTTCAACCTCGAAAGCGCGGGGCTCTCGTTCTACAGTCTGCTCGCCGGACATATCGTGCTGTGCGCACCGTATGTGCTTTACACGACGTCGGCCAGTTATGCGCAGCTCGATCCCGCGCTGCTCGACAGCTCGACATGCCTCGGCGCGGGCAGCTGGTTCACGTTCCGCCGCGTCGTACTGCCGGCGTTGGTGCCAGGCATTGCGTCGGGGGCGTTCATTGCGTTCATGAATTCGTTCGATAACGTCGCGCTGTCGCTGTTCCTGTCGGACGCGCGATCTGAAGTGTTGCCCATCCACCTGTGGCATATCATCGAGGACAGCCTCGACGTGCGGGCGGCCGCGGCCTCGGGTGTGCTGATTATCGCCACCCTGATTTCCATGCTGCTGATGGAGCGGCTCGCCGGCTTGTCGCGGCAGTTTCGCTAGCCGCCGCAGTCAACCCCTTCCTTCGATCAGTCAGAAACCGTGCGCAAGATACTCTCCAACGTCAGGGCACTACACGGCACCGAACAGCGTTATGAGCCGCGACGCGTCGACGTCGTGATCGAAGGCGAGCGCATCGCCGCTATCGTGCCGGGCGGCAGCGCGACCGACGGCGAATGCATACCGCTCGACGACTGCCTGCTGGTGCCGGGGCTCATCAACGGCCATCAACATTCGCACGAGCATTTTCACAAGGGACGGCTCGAAAACCTGCCGCTCGAGTTGTGGATGCACTACGTGCGCGCGCCGCGCCCCGTGAAGCTGACGCCGCGCCAAATCTATTTGCGAACGTTGATTGGCGCTCTCGAATCGCTGCGCAGCGGCACAACCACGCTCGTCGACGACGTGAGCCTCGGTCAGGCCATTGACCCCGCCGCCGTCGACGCCGTCTTCCAGGCATACGAGGACGCGGGGATTCGCGCGCTCGTGGGGTTCTCGATGATGGATCGCGCGATCGTCGATAACTTCCCGGAGGTCGACAGCATTTTCCCGCCCGCGCTGCTTGCGCAACTACGTGCGCAGCCGCGGCCCTCTCCCGATGCGTTCTTCGCGCTGCTGGAAAGCGAGTTGGCGCATCGCCATCCCCAGCATGATCGGGTGGGCATGCTGATCGCCCCTTCCGCACCGCAGCGCTGCACGCCAGAATTTCTCGCGCGTTGCCGCGAATTCGCCGACACGCATGATCTGCCGGTCATCATCCACGTTCAGGAAACGCGCCTGCAGGTGGTAACGGCGCAAGCCTTCTACGGCAAGTCCATGGTGATGCGCCTTGCCGAACTGAAATTTCTGCGGCCAGGCACGTCGCTGATCCACGCGGTCTGGTTGTCGGATGCTGAGATCGCGAGTCTGGCTCAATCGGGTGCGAGCGTTCAGCACAATCCATGGAGCAATCTAATGCTCGGTTCGGGCATTCAACCAGTGCGAGCGCTGCTCGATGCGGGTGTCAACGTGAGTCTCGGCTCCGACGGCTGCGCGTCGACGGTCACCGCCAATATGCTCAACGTGCTTGGCAGCGCAGCAGCGGTGTCGAAGATACGCGGCGACGATTATTCGCGCTGGTTGTCCGCGGCTGAAGCGCTGCATGCGGGGACAATTGGCGGCGCGACGGCGCTCGGACTAGGCAGCAAGCTCGGTGCAATCAAGCCGGGTTATAGCGCCGACCTGGTCGCTTACCGGACTGACGCGATCAGCTTCACGCCGTTAACCGATCCGGTGCGACAACTGGTGTATGCCGAGCGCGGCGCCGCTATCGACAGCGTGTTTGTTGCGGGCGAGGCAGTCATGCGCAACGGACGACTCACGTGTGTCGATGAAGGCGCGCTGCTGCGGGAGATCAACGCCGCTTACCATGCGCTGGGCGCGGAGTTCGACCTCGCGGATGAATCCGTCGCGCCGCTGCGCGCGGAGATGGAGAAGGTCTACGCGCGGGCCCAGCTGCTGCAGGCCGACTGGCAACCTCATACAGCGAAGCTGCCCGGTTGACGGTGCGCTTGCGGACGCGATCGATATGGAGCGCGAAGAGTGCGCGACCGCGTCGGCGTATGAACGCTCGCGTCACTCACTGCCATGAAATTGCTGCAGCAGATCGAGAAATAGGTCGAGCGCACGCGTTCGCGGCCGCGATATCTCGGTGATCGCGCTGATCCTGTTCTCGAAGAGCGGACCTTCGGGCACCTTGACGAGCGCGTGCCGCTTTGCGAATGCGGCTGCATAGAATTGCGGCAACAAACCGACATAGTGCCCGGACAGCGTCAGCATCGCGACCGCTTCAAGACCCGACGCCGTCGGCCCGCGCTGCATGCCGAGCGTGTTGAGCGCCTCGTGCACGAATGGTTGCGACCGGTAAACGAGCGGCAGCGTCGCCGCATCCCGCAAACGGTGCCGCGCCACATACAGCTGCTGACGCTCGACAAACAGCGGCAGATAGTGAAAGCCCGCTTCGCGCCGGTACATCCCGCGAATCGCCACCTGCACGCGCCGCTCGCGTATCGCCAGATCGAGTTCGTTGAAGGTCATCACGCGCAATTCGACGTCCACGTCCGGCGCGTGCTCCTTCAGCGCGGCGAGCGCCTCGGGCAGATGACAACCCTCGTCGCTGACGATGTGCTCGACCATGCCGATCGATAGCGTACCGGACAATACGCCGCGCACCGCGTCGATCTGCGGCCGAATGCGCTCTAGCGACATCAGCGCCTCACGCGCGAGATCGAGCGCGACCTTGCCCGCATGCGTGAGCACGAAGCCGGATGGCCCCCGCTCGCACAGCCGCACGCCGAGCGTTTCCTCGACGTCGCGGATATGGCGGCTGATCGATGCCTTCGACATGTTCAGCTGTTTCTCGGCGGCGGCGAAACCGTTCGCCTGCGCGACCGCGCAGAAGATCCGCAGCGAGCGCAAATCGCGTTCGCTGAAGTCGGGACGGGTCGCGGCTGCGGCTCGTTGAGTCTGTCGATCGGTCAAGTTGAAGGACCTTAAGAAAAATCGGAGAGGTTTCGTTTTTTGAAACCATACCGATAAAAAAATCATTTTTCACGATCTTTATGACGTCGTACATTCGGTCGCCAGGTCCAAAGTGCGAAGTCGCGGCGACCACGCGGTGCCTGGCCGGCACCCACACGTTTATTACGCGGAGAAAGCAATGAGAAACTGGTCCAGACGATCCTTTGTGAAAGCGGCCCTCGCGTCGGGCGCCGCTCTGGCGCTCCCGCAGATCGCACTCGCCGAAGGCGGCACGCTCGCCGACATCAAGAAGCGCGGCAAGCTGACGGTTGGCACCGAAGCCGCGTACGAGCCGTTCGAATTTGTCGAAAACGGGCAGATTGTCGGCTACGGCCATGATGTGCTGGAGCTGATGGCGGCGAAGCTCGGCGTCAAGCTCGAACAGATGAACCTGCCGTTTCAAGGCCTGCTGCCAGGCCTGATGGCGCACAAATTCGACTTCGTTGCGACCAGTGTCGGCATCACGCCGGAGCGCGCCAAGCGTTTCGCGTTCAGCGAGCCGGTCGGTGTCGTGCGTTCGGTCCTGATGGTGCGCGCCGACGACGCGTCGATCAAAGGCGAGTTCGACATCGGCGGCAAGACGATCGGCACGCAGATGGGTTCGTCTTCGCAGCCGGTTGCGGACGAATTCGAAAAGGATCTGAAAGCAAAGACCGGCAAGGGTTACGCGGGCACCAAGCTGTTCCAGGCATATCCGGACGTGTCGAACGCGCTCGCGAACAAGACCATCGATGTCGCGCTGATGCCGTCGAACATCGCCGCGGTGGAAATGAAGCGCCAGCCCAACGTGTTCCGTATCGCCGGCACGATCGGCCAGCCGAAGCTGCTGGCGTGGGTCGCCAATCCGGGCGACCCCGAGATCCGCAAGTTCATCAACGATTCGCTCGACGAATTCCGCGCGAACGGCAAGCTCGCCGCGTTGCAGACGAAGTGGTTCGGCGCGCCGATGGACACGCCTCGCAGCAACTATCTGCCGGCCGGCGCGATCTGACGCCACCATGTTCGACTGGATCGCTAAAGGCGGCGCGATGATGCCGTTCCTCGATGGCGTCGTCGCCGGCACGGCCCTCACGCTCGCCGCATCGGCCTGCGCGTTCGTGATCGGCCTTGCGCTCGGCATCGTGCTCCTGCTCGCGCGCATCTCGCCGATCGCGCCGCTGCGCTCGCTGGTCGTGCTGTGGGTCAGCATGATCCGCGGCACGCCGGCGCTGATACACATGTTGATCGCGTATTACGTGGTGCCGGCGCTGCTCAATGTTTCGATCTCGCCGATTGCCGCCGGCATCGCCGCGCTCGCGTGCAACACCAGTGCGTACATCGTCGAGATTCTGCGCGGCTCGCTAGTCACGATCTCGTCGGGACAGCGGGCCGCCGGCTACGCGATCGGCATGCGCACCGCGCAGGTCTGGCGTCACGTGCTGCTGCCGCAAATGATCTACCGGTCAATTCCGCCGCTCACCAGCGAATTTACGATCCTGCTGAAAGCGTCGTCGCTGATGTCGATCATCGCGGTGCCCGAACTCGCTACGGTCGCGCGCAACGCGACGCTACAAACCGATCTGCCGCTGCAGGTGTTCACGATCACCGCCGCCGTCTACTTCGTGATCCTGTTTCTGATCTCGGCCGCTTCGCGCGTGTGCGAGCGCCGCGTTTCGAGGATGTTGCCCCATGGCCATTGATTTTTCGATCGTCCGCGAAGCGATTCCTCCGCTGCTAGAAGGTTTGCGCGTGACCGTGCTCGTCAGCGCGATCGGCATACCGCTCGGCATCGCGGCGGGCGTCGTCGCGGCGTATGCGGCGCAGTCGCGCACGTGGCTGCGGCCCGTCGCGCTGTCGTACGTCGAGTTGGTGCGCAACATTCCGTATCTGATCCTCGTCTACCTGTCGTTTTTCGGCGTGCCGAAACTTGGCGTGGCCGCATCGGCGATGACGGTCGCGATCGGCTGCACGGCGTTCTACACCGGCGGCTACTTCTGCGAAATCCTGCGCGGCGCGCTGCGCAGCGTGCCGCGCGGCCAGACGCATGCGGCCTTCTCGCTCGGCATGACGTTCTGGCAGGCGCAGCGTCATGTGATCGCGCCACAGATGTTCGGGTTCATCACACCGCCGACCACGGGCCTCGTGATCATGATGTTCAAGGATTCGGCGATCTTCTCCGTGATGAGCCTGCCGGAGATGACATACCAGAGCAATCTGCTCACCGCAAACACGTTCGCCTATTCCGAAGTGCTCGGCACGACGGCGTTGATCTACTGGATCTGCAGCGTTCTTCTCGCTGGCGTCGGCCGCCGACTGGAGACCGTAATCGGACGCCGCACGCGCCACGGTTGACGCGCATCCCGCCTTTCATCTGGAGACACTCGCATGAGTAACTACACCGTTGCGCCACGCACCGGCCACCCGACGCTGCTGTACTCGGAACTCGATCTCGATATCGATAACCTCCAGGCCGATATCGCCGTGCTCGGCATGCCATACGGCGCGCCGTATGCGCCGTCCGATTACAGCAACGATCAAACCAACGCACCGTCGGCGATCCGTCAGGCGACCGATCGCGTCGTGCGCAAGCCCGATCACTACGACTTCGATATCGATGGTCCGCTGCTGCAAGGCCGCACCGATATCCGTTTCGTCGATTGCGGCGATGTGATCCCCGACTTGACGAGGCCCGGCGAGCACTACGCGCGCGCCGAAGCGGCCGTGCGTCGCATCGTCGCTGGCGGCGCGATGCCGATCGTGCTCGGCGGCGATCACGGCATCACCACGCCGGTGCTGCGCGGCCTCGATGCGAAGGGCCCGATCACGCTCGTGCACATCGATGCCCACCTCGACTGGCGCGACGAAGTGAACGGCGTGCGCGAAGGCCTGTCGAGTCCGATCCGCCGCGCCTCGGAGATGACGCACGTCGATCGCATCTTCCAGATCGGCCTGCGTGCGCAGGGCAGCGGCCGTACCGCGGAGCTAGTCGCCGCGCGCGCGTACGGCGCGGAACTCGTCACCGCCTACGAGCTGCACGACATCGGCATGGATGCGGTACTCGCGCGCATTCCGGACGGCGGCAACTACTACCTGACGATCGACGCCGACGGACTCGATCCGTCGGTGATGCCGGCAGTAGCAGGTCCGGCGCCGGGCGGCGTCACCTTCGTGCAGGCGCGCAAGCTGATCCATGGTCTGGTGAAGAAGGGACGCGTGGTCGGCATGGACATCGTCGAGATCCAGCCGGAGAAAGACGACGCGAATCTGATCTCGTGCGTGACGGCAGGCCGTTTGATCCTCAATCTGATCGGCGCGTCGATCCGCGCGGGGTATTTCGATAAATGAGTCGACAAATGACGACGCCGATCATCGACATTCGCGGCATCGACAAGTGGTACGGCACGCACCACGTGCTCAAGCAATGCTCGACGCACGTGAACAAGGGCCAGATCGTCGTGGTATGCGGGCCGTCCGGCTCGGGCAAATCAACACTGATCAAGACGGTCAATGCTCTCGAGCCGTTCCAGCAAGGCGACATTCTCGTCGACGGCACATCGCTCACCGCGAAGTCGACGGATCTGCCGAGGCTACGCAGCCGCGTCGGCATGGTGTTCCAGCATTTCGAGCTGTTCCCTCACCTCGATCTGACGCGCAACCTGACGCTCGCGCAACGCATCGTGCTGGGTCGTGCCGAAGTCAAGGCGCGCACGAAAGCGCGCGAGCTGCTCGATCGCGTCGGTTTGTCGGCGCATGCGCACAAGTATCCGGGGCAACTGTCGGGCGGCCAGCAGCAGCGCGTCGCAATCGCGCGCGCGTTATCGATGGATCCGACGGCGATGCTGTTCGACGAGCCGACGTCGGCGCTCGATCCGGAGATGGTCAACGAAGTGCTCGACGTGATGGTCGAGCTCGCGCGCGAAGGCATGACGATGATGGTCGTCACGCACGAGATGGGCTTCGCGCGCCGCGTTGCGCACCGCGTCGTGTTCATGGAGGACGGCGCGATCATCGAAGACAGTCCGACCGACGTGTTCTTCCAGGACGCCGCCAGCGCCGCCGCCAAGCGCTTCCTTTCAAAGATTCTTCACCACTGACAGCACGTTCATAACGACATGACCACCCATACCCGCATCCGTAAATTCAACACGCGCGAAACCTATCCAGAACAGAAGCTCGACAACGATTTGTGCCAGGCCGTGATCGCCGGCAAAACGATCTATTTGCGCGGCCAGATCGGCCAGGATCTCGACACGCGCGAGTCGGTCGGCATCGGCGACGTCACCGCGCAAACCGAGAAGGCGATGGCGAACGTCAAGATGCTGCTCGACGAGTGCGGCAGCAAGCTCGAAGACATCTGCAAGGTGACGGTGTACATCATCGATCCGCGTTATCGCGAGGCCGTCTACAACGTAATGGGCCGCTGGCTCAAAGGCGTGTTCCCGGTGTCGACTGGCATCGTCGTGCAGGCGCTAGCGCGCCCGGAATGGCTCGTCGAAATCGACGTGGTCGCGGTGAAGCCGGAATGACGCTGAGCCGCAGTGCCGAACTGCTGAAGGCGTTGATCGCCTTTCCGACGATTTCGCACACGCCGAATCTTGCGCTGATAGAGCACGTGGCTCGGGTGCTCGGCGCGGCGGGCATCGCGTGTACAATGGTCAAGGACGATGCGGGCGCCTGCGCGAATCTGTTCGCGAGCACGGGGCCAGCGGACGTGCCCGGCGTGATGCTGTCAGGACATACCGACGTCGTGCCCGTCGAAGGCCAGCCGTGGACGACGCCGCCGTTCCAGGCGACGCTTCGCGACGATCGTCTGTACGGCCGCGGCAGCGCGGACATGAAGGGCTTTGTCGCGTGTGCAGTCGTCGCGATGCTCGATGCGTCGACACGCACGCTCGAAAAGCCGCTGCAACTGGCCCTGTCGTACGACGAGGAAATCGGCTGCGTCGGCGTGAGGCGATTGATCGACGTGCTGGAGACCGCGCCGGTCCGGCCCGAACTGTGCGTGGTCGGCGAACCGACGATGATGCAGATCGCGACCGGCCACAAGGGCAAGGCCGCGTATCGAGCGGTCTGCTGCGGCGAGGAAGGCCATTCGGCGCTCGCGCCCAGGTACCGGAACGCGATCCACGTCGCGACCGACTGGATCGCTGCGATGCGCGCGGCGCAGCAGCAGCTCGCGCAACACGGCGCATACGACGACGGCTACGACGTCCCATACTCGACGATTCACGTCGGCACCATTCACGGCGGCAAGGCGCTGAACATCGTGCCAAACGAGTGCATGCTCGACTTTGAAATCCGCACACTCGCGAACGATCGCGCCGACGCGATTCTCGACGACATACGCGCGCGCGCCGCTCACGACGGCCACACGCCGCTTCCCGACATCGAAGATGTGAACGCGTATCCGGGGCTCGACACGCATGTCGCGAGCGACGCGGTGCGCTTTCTCGAAGCGCTGCTGCCGCCGGACACGCGCAAACGCAAGGTTGCGTTCGGCACCGAGGCGGGCTTTTTTCGACGCGTCTGGCGGTGCCGACGCTCGTCTGCGGGCCCGGCGACATCGAGGTCGCGCACAAGCCGGACGAATACGTCGCGCTCGCGCAGCTCGACGCGTGCGATGCGTTTCTCGCGCGGCTGATCGGCGCGCTGCAGTAGCGCGTCTTACGCTTGGATCGGCATGCACGGCTTGGTTGCGATCTCGACGCGCGTACCATACTGCACCGACGACGCCGCCGCGAGCGAATGCGTGACGGCGAACGAGAAGCACCCGAGCACCATGCCGCCAGGCATAAGCAACGAGCAAGTCTGTTGAGGTAACCGTGGCGTATCGGCGTCGAAAGAAGATCGGCGACGAAGCCCAGTTTGAGCAAGCCGACTGCTGCGCAAAGACCGCCTGAAGGCAGGGCAAGCGCGGCTGCGAACGTGACGGCTTCCGCGCCGGCACGATGCGCTAGCGGCGTCGCAGCCGCGAGGATGAGCGCTACCAACGCGGAATCCGGACCTAACACAAGGATACGGCTCGGTCCAAAGAGCGCATAGACGACAAGTGCTGCCAGCGACGCATACAGGCCGGTGACGGAGGGCATCCCTGCCGCCTGCGCATAAGCCATCCCAGCCGGCACAGCTTTCCGACTCCCGTCCCCCATCGACGCGTTCGTCGGTAGCTGGTTGTTGCCCCGTCGGCGTGCAACGGCAGCCATCGCTATGGCGGCCGCGCATAAGGCCTGCTGAGCATGGCTTGTCGACCTTTGTTCCGCTAGCGCAAGGTGTGGATGTGGCTAGCAGAATTAACGAACATCAACAGCTTGTCCCGCTTGCCTTCCTACGACAGAACCCTAATGTTAGCGCCAGCCGCGAACGATGTCACTGTGCCGGCCGGATTCCACCGGTTTCGCCGATAATCCGCTGCACGGACGAGTGGGCGCAATCCAAAAGCTGGGCGATATGCTGGAGAGACTCACATTTCCGCCAGCGCTCCCACATCAGCGCTTTCTGCTTCTCGCTGTAGTAAATCCGGTGTCGCTGTTTCATTTGCAACACTCCCGCTGCTCGTGCAGCGCTCACTGTGTTGCATCGACCGGTTGAATCCGCCCCGCCGATGCTGACTCAGGAGCAAACAGTGGAAATCAAGGTATTGGCCAGACGCGGGACGGCGGTGCGGGAGATAGCGAGGCAAACGGGCTTATCGCGCAACACGGTGCGACGCGCCGTGCAGGAAGCTGAAATTCGAAATGCAGAACAGCTCGGCGTGCGCCGGCAGTGCGGTGAAGGTCGCGTCACCCAGTAACAGCGCTGGTCTTCGCCCGCGCGACGAAATGGTCAGGCGTTTCCGCCGGTGGGCGCGATTCAGAGTGTTGCGGTATTCACCCGCGCATAGGCGTCGAGCAACGACGTCTTGTGAACAACTCCGAGAATAGGAGCGGATTTGGATTCCGGGTCAATGACCGGCAGCCGTTCACCACGGAAATTGAGGAAAAGCTGCAGGCCCTGGCCGAGCGTCATGTCCGGAGTCAGCACATGGAAATCGGGAAGCAGATAGTCGGCCGCGATCATCCGCCGCGGGCTCCGGGGCGAAGCGAGGTCGGATACGAGGTCCTCAAGGGCCACCACGCCGCAAAAGCGCTGCTGTTGGTTCAACACATACAGGTACTTCACCGAATGGTCGAGGAACATGCGGGTCAGCTCCTCAACACTCGCGTCAAGCGTGACGACTGTCTCGACAGGCTTCAGGAGTTCCCGCATCCGGGTAGCCGCCAGGCGCAGCCGGTCCTTCTGAGCACGGTTGCGTCGTACGGTGACCTCGTACATCGAAGTGTGCTCCGCGTTACACGCGGTGAAGTAAGCGATGACGCATGAAAGCATGAGCGGCAGCACGACCTGGTAGGATAGCGTCATCTCGAGAATCATGAGGATGGCCATCAACGGAGCGTTGGTGGCTGCAGCGAGAAATGCGCCCATCCCAACGATTGCGTAGGCGAAAGGCTCCGAAGTCGTGTGCGGCCAGATTCCATGAACGCCTACCCCGAAGAGGCATCCCACCACGGCTCCAACGAACAGGGTTGGCGTGAAAACGCCACCCACTGCTCCGGTGCCGGCCGTGGCCAGCGTCGCAATCACCTTGAGGACGAGTATGATAAGAAGCGCTGTCCACGTCCAGGGTTGGTGCAACAGGGAGTTCACCACCTCGTAGCCATTACCCCAGACCTCGGGCGCCCGGATGGAGACAATGCCGACGACAAGACCGCCGAGCCCGAGCTTCAGCGGCAGAGGCAACGGTACGTTGCCGAAGCCCTTCTTCGACGCGGAAAGCAACTGAAGAAATCGCGGCGCCAGTACCCCGCACAGAAGCCCCAGCACAATGAAGGGCAGCACTTCGATGCCAGCAATGGTTGGAAAAACTGGCATCTCGTACGGCGGCCGGTAACCGGCGAATTCGCGCATCGTGATATTGGCCACAACTGACGAGACCAGAATGGGGCCAAACCGTTCCATCGCCATGGAACCGAGCACCAGTTCCGTCATGAAAAAGGCGCCGGCGATAGGCGCGTTATAGGCCGAGGTGATACCCGCAGCCGCACCGCATGCGACGAGTGTGCGCAAACGTGCCGGGTCGAAGTGCACCCAGCGTCCGATGATGGACGAGCATAGAGCGGCCAGTTGAACCATCGAGCCTTCACGGCCAATCGAGCCGCCACTCGCGATGGTGAAAAGGGAGGAGATGCTGCGCCACATGCTTTGCCAGACGGGTACAACGCCGTCACCAAGCGTGACGGCCTCCATATAGTCGGCACCAGACTTTGAAGAACTGCGGCGCGCCAGTACGAGGCAGGTGCCAGCAATCAGTCCGCCGACCGTTGGCAACGCAACCCGGGCGGGCCAGGGCATGTGCCGGGCCATCTCGACAAAATTGCCGGGCTCACCGCCAAAGCACTTCTGCAGCAGGTCGATACCTTCGCGGAAGGCAGCAGTGGCATAGGCGCCCGCAACGCCTACGACGACCGCCCATAGCAGCATTGCGTGACCGTCCAGCTGTCGCAGTGTTTTCCAGATGAAGGCCCGAGGTGCGAAGGGGTTCTTGTTCATTCTGTTGTGTAGTAGCCGGAGGGTTCCTTCGCCCTCGTATCGATACGTCGAGCTTAGGAAGGCACGCTTCCCAAATCCATTTCGACCTTGACTGCGTCACCCCTATAGACGACATCTGCATAGTAGATAACGACATTATCAGGGTCGTTGAAAACACGCTGGACCCGGGCTACGGGCGCATCAGTCGGTACGCGAAGCAACCGCGCAGTCTCTGCGTCGGCGCTGCCGATGGTCAGCGTCTGCCTGGCCTTCGCAATGCGCTGCGGAGAGAGGGACACCAGAATCGGGATGACGAGTTCGTTGCGGAACCTGTCAGGCCACATCGAAAAGATCTTGTCGTCCAGATAGAGCGAGATGACGCAGTAGGGCAGACCATCTGAGGAATGCACCCGTTTCATGTAGATGTACTCATCCGCGAGTTTCCCATCAGCCGCGGTGACGGGTGGTTTCCTTCTGCTTTCTTCCACCGTGAAAGGCTGCTGGCTGGTCGCCTGATACATCTCGACCAGCGCCTCCAGGGTCGTGACAACCTGCACCGGCTTCATTTTCCGTGGTGTCGCGGAGACAAAGGTTCCCCTTCCACGTTGGGCAGTGAGTGCCCCCTCGCTCATCAGTAATTGCACGCCTTGACGGGCTGTCACTCGCGCGACATCAAACTCAGCTGCAATCTGCTCGAGAGTCGGAATTACCTCGCCCTGCTGCCAGACCCCGCGAACAATCCGGTCGCGAAGCGAGTCAGCAATCTGCAGATACAGCGGAACCGGGCTTGACAACGAGGCGCGTGACATTATCGATACTTATGGACTTTAGACTTCTACTATAAAGCTTCTCCAGCATCCCGGGACGAATTGACTCCTGGTCCATGCTACCGCCCACCCACGCATCACCTTTACAGGAGACCAGATTGCAGTCTTTCAAACAAATAACGGGAGGCTCCGAACACTGACTGCGGCTCCAGAAGGTCAACTTTTTCCGGAACAGGGGTCCCGGAAGCGCGAATCGCCCGCCGAACTCATGCCAGGCTGATTGCGGTCAACCGCGCTTCCGTGCGCAAGAAGTCAGTCGTTGTTCTGGCGCAGCGCTTTTATCACCTGCGCGGCAATCAACGTACTAACCCGCTCGTTGGACTGAAGCGTCAACCCTGCAATGTGTGGCGTCAGTATCACGTTAGGCAAACCCGCAAAGATGGAACCGTCGTGCATGGGCTCCTCCTCGAACACATCCAGTGCGGCTCCGCCCAAGCGCCCTTCACGCAGCGCAACTGCGAGCGCTGACTCGTCCAGAATTCCTCCGCGTGCCGTGTTAATGACAACGGCATGGCGCTTCATGCTCTCCATCTGAACCTTGCCCAGCATGTTTCGAGTCTCTTCGCGAAGCGGAACGTGCAGCGTCAATACATCAGCCCCGGCGACGGCCTCCTCAAAGGTGACACGTTGCGCGCCCGTCAGTTGCCATGCCTGAGCGTCCTCGGTCAAACGCGGGTCAAATGCGATAACCCGAACACCGACCCCAGTCGCCAGACGTGCAACGAGCTGGCCGATGTCACCGAAACCGACTATTGCCAACGTGCTACCGGCGAACTCGCGGCCGTTTGAGAGCTGCGGTCGCGGCCATGCTCCGGAAGCCACGTCGGCGGATGACATATAGGCGCCGCGCAGAAGCATCATCGCGGTCGAAATCACGTATTCAGCGACCGCTTGGGCGTTGGCACCTGTCGCTGGAATGACCCTGATCTGCCGTTGCTCGCAGGCTTTCAGGTCGATATTGTCCAACCCCACACCAAGCCGGCCCACGACAGATAGGCGCGGGGCGCGCTCGAGCAGTGCGGGATTTATCTGCGTCCGGTTCCTGATGATGATTGCATCGGCGTCATGCACGGCCTTGAAAAGACGTTCGGGGTCGTCGACGAGAGCGCGGTCGTCCAGCACATTGAAATGCTCTCGCAATGAATCAACAGCGAGTGAATCCATAAACTCGCTGACCACGACTTTCTTTCGCAATGCGTTCATTTCCGGGCGTTCCTCATTCTTTGATACATCGTAGAGACAGGACCTTCGAGTGGAGTGAGGCCGTTAGGGAGGCCGAGGGCGTCAGGTAGTAGCGCTTCGGCGATTTGCAGATAAGCGGCACAGAAGTCGACGGCAGGTTTCCGGTCATGTGGGTTCAACATAAATAAAGTCCGATGCCACAAACGGCGCCAAAACTTGCACTTCTCCCTCGCGGGTGACCCTGAGTGCGACGCAGGCTCCCGCCAGACCGCTCCATCCAATCTGGACGTAAACCCTGGGACCACGACACAGAGGTTGAACGGCACAATATACATATAGTATGGTAAACGATACTTTAATAACAAGCAATTTTGAACCACATTTGCCCCCAATAAAGAGGCCTGCGCCACATGAAGCGAATTGATGAAATCGAAGTTCAGGTTGGGCCGTTGACGGTCGCGCGGGTCGAAGTTCACGTTCTGCGCTGTCCAATTGCCACCCCGGTGCACACGTCGTTCGGCACGATGCACGACCGCCCGGCTGTCCTTGTTTCAGTGACGGATTCGGATGGCTGCACTGGCTGGGGCGAAATCTGGTCGAATTTTCCGGCGTGCGGCGCCGAGCATCGCGCGGCCATCGTGTCGACCGTATTGGCGCCGATGCTCACCGGCCGCCTCGTCGCACATCCCGCCGACGTTTTCCGTGACCTGACCGAACGCACGGCGGTGCTCGCGTTGCAATCCGGCGAGCCCGGCCCTTTTGCGCAGGCAATTGCGGGGGTTGACCTCGCCCTCTGGGACCTCCGCGCCCGTAGGGCCGGCCTTCCGCTCTGGAAGCTGCTCGGTGGTTCGTCCGATAACATCCCTGTTTACGCCAGCGGCCTTAATCCGGTCGGGTCGGCAGAGCTTGTTGCTGAAAAGCTCGAGCGAGGATACGAGGCGTTCAAACTGAAAGTCGGGTTTGGCGTCGACCGGGACGTGAACAACCTGAAAATGCTTCGGGAAATAATCGGCCCGAATCGTCGGCTCATGGTCGATGCGAATCAGGCGTGGGCCCTGCCCCAAGCACTCGAAATCGTACCTCTGCTGGCGCCCTTCAATCTTGGCTGGCTGGAAGAACCTCTGCGCTGCGACCGTCCGTTGCGCGAATGGCAAATGCTGGCAGATAGCTCTCCAGTGCCGCTCGCTGGAGGTGAAAACATCGCCGGCCATGATGAATTCGACGCTGCAATTGCGTCGCGGGCGTTCGCTGTCATCCAGCCGGACGCCGCCAAGTGGGGCGGCATTTCTGGCTGTCTGAGGGTCGTCCGGTCAACGCAGCTTGCCGCGCTTACGTACTGTCCGCACTACCTGGGCGGTGGCGTCGGCCTTCTTGCTTCCGCACATCTGCTCGCCGCAACTGGCGGGGACGGGATGCTCGAAATCGATTCGAATCCGAATCCGCTTCGCACCTTACTGCACGGTCCGCTCGACACGCTCGTCAACGGTCGGGTGAGTCTCGGAAACGCTGCGGGAATCGGTATCGAACCGAACCTGACCGAATTGCGGGAGCGCATTCGCGAGGCGGCAGCGTCCGTGGACGCTGTCCGCAAAGCGGCGCAACAGGACGTTGATGCGCCAGCGTAGCCACCCCGGCAAGGCAGTTGCGCCGGCACTACTGAACCTGAACGAATCAATCCAATAACGAGAGAGGCATGGCAACTAGCGCTTACCTACCTGCGGTCGCAGAAGCCGTTGATGTAACAAGAAACAGGCTGTACCGGAAACTGATTCTGAGGCTCGCGCCGTTTCTTTTTGTGGCGTATGGCATCAACCAGCTCAACCGGTTCAACATCAGTTTCGCAAAACTCCAGTTCATGAAAGACCTGGCGCTAAGTGACTTCTCGTTCGCACTCGGTGCAGGGCTGTTCTTCATCGGATACGTCATCTTCGAGGTTCCGAGCAGCCTCTATCTGCAAAAGGTAGGCGCGCGCGCGACTTTCATTCGAATCATGGTTCTCTGGGGGTTACTGTCTGGCTTGACTGCTTTCGTCCATACGCCGACCCAGTTTTATCTGGTCCGCTTTCTTCTTGGTGCGGCTGAAGCGGGATTCATGCCCGGGGTCATCCTGTACCTGACCTATTGGTTTCCCGCGAACCGTCGTGCCCGAATCACATCGCTGTTCTACCTCGCCGCGACCGCTTCCGGTGTTATCGGCGGCCCAATCTCCGGCCTGATACTGAAGTTTTCGCAAGCATGGGGCCTGATGAGCAGCTGGCAATGGCTCTTCGTGGTTGAAGGGGTGCCCACTGTCCTTCTCGGTGTGTTCGCCTATTACTACCTCCAGGATTATCCCAACGACGCAAAGTGGCTCAGCAAGGAGCAAAAGGACATTCTCGCGCACGACCTGAGCGAGGACTACGCGAGCGCAAACCACAATGCTGTCGGACTGCATGACGTCATCAGGCTTCCCCGCATTTATGCGTTCGGGCTGGCTTACTTTGCCGTTGTCGCCGCCAACAATACGCTGGCTGTCTGGGCTCCGACCTTGATTAAGGATGCGGGAATCCGCGACGTGTTCAATATCGGCATACTGTCAGCCATCCCGTACGTCGTCGGGGCAATTGGTATGCTTACTATCGCGGGCCACTCCGACAAGATGCGCGAACGGCGCTGGCACTTCGCGCTTCCTTTTGCTCTGACTGCAATCGGCTTTGCGCTGATTGGTCTGTTCTACGCCAACATCTACGGAACAATCATCCTTCTGTCGCTCGCCTCCATTGGTATCTTCACGGCGTTTGCGATTTTCTGGGCCATGCCGACCCAGTATCTGTCGACGTCAGCTAAAGCTGCCGGTATCGGCTGCATCAGTACCATTGGTATGTTCGGAGGCTTCTTCAGCCCCATCATCCTTGGTTATGCCAAGACGGTCACCGGGACATTCGTTGGCGGCTTCGTGGCAATGGCCGCGATATCAGTCATCGGCGTACTCCTGATTTTCGTTGCGGCACCGAAGACTTCAACGTAGTGACCAACCCGGCAGGGGGATTCATCAGGATGGCGCTGTGCGAGACCGCCAGTCTGTCCTGATTTGCGTGAAAGGTACCAGGTGCCAAACGGAACGCAGAAAAGATAAAGTCGGAACTGGTGTACCGGGGGATTGAGGCGGGAGATTGAAGGTGGTGGAGGCTTCAGCTGAGAGTCTGATTGTCGAAGTCGGAAACCAGCAACCAACAAACCATCCAATATGAGCAAGTTTACCGAAAGAGAAGTCGTCGGTCTATCGACAACCGGTCTGGGTGGGTCATCCTCAGGGTCAACAACACACAATACATGAGACTAAAGACTCACAAAAGCGATATGCAAGCAAGCTGTTATGTGACGAACCTTTTGCCTGACACCGTCAATAAAAACGGTGTCGCGCGCCGCGTTATGCCTCAAAGACTCGCCCCGGACAGCACTCATCTCGGGGCGCGCCCCAATCTTAGGTAGAGGCTCGCCATAGGTAAGCCGACTCTCTCGCAAGTTCAAAACAGGTGTGAATAATGAAATTGAAAATTGGCGCACGACTGCTGGGTACATTCGGTGTTGCCTTGGCTTTCCTGTTGGCGATCTGCTTGACCGCCCATCTGCAGATGGCGCGTATGAATGTGACCACGCAAACTATAGTCGGTGTTCGCGCCGAGGAACTGAGGCTCATAAATAGAATCCAGGTGGCGACGCTCCGGGAAGCAGTGTTGGAGTATGCCGCGCTCGAGGAACCAACGCCCGAATTACAACAGGATAGAATCGAACACGCCCAGGCCTTCAGGAACAACGAGTCGGCCTATCAGGCCATCCCTCGTCTGATCACCACGGCGAGGGGCCGCGCTCTCTTCGACCGCGTGCTGCAAGCGCGTGCGCTTTACGATGAGGCCCTGAAGCCCGCGTACGCGCAATTGGCGGCGCATGAGAACGATGCGGCACGCGCATCGCTCTTGAAGGCGGGCCTGCTACGAACCGCCCTTATCCAGCAGCAAGACGAGTTCAAGAGTCTGGTTCAGAACATGATGGACGCCGATGTGAAGGACAGCAACGACGTCTATGACACGGCGCGCGCAGTCCTGTGGGGAGCGGCGGTGCTGGCGCTGGTGATGGCGCTGATACTTTGCGCGGTGGTGACGCGTTCGATCGTCCGTCCTTTGCAGCGAGTGATCGACGGTGCCAATGCCTTGGCGCAGGGCGACCTGCGCGTCCAGGTACACGTCGAGACCCACGACGAGCTCGGCAACCTGGCCGAGTCGGTGAACCGGGCGATTGGCAACCTGGCTGGCATCGTCGGCGGAGTCAAGCAGGCAAGCCTTGCGATCTCGTCCGCCACCGAACAGGTGGCGGCGGGAAATAGCGATCTGTCGCAGCGCACGGAGGAGCAGGCCGCGTCGCTTGAAGAGACGGCCTCGAGCATGGAAGAGCTGACCGCGACGGTCCGTCAGAACGCGGACAACGCCCAGCAGGCCAGCACGCTGGCGAGCAAAGCATCGGAGGTCGCGCAGCGTGGCGGAGACGAGGTTGGCCGTGTGGTCGAGACGATGCGGGACATCTCCGATAGCTCCACCAAAGTTGCCGAGATCATCGGCGTGATCGAAAGCATCGCGTTTCAGACCAACATTCTCGCGCTCAATGCGGCGGTCGAAGCGGCCCGGGCCGGTGAGCAGGGCCGCGGCTTCGCGGTGGTGGCGAGCGAAGTCCGCACGCTCGCGCAACGCAGTGCGACCGCCGCTCGGGAAATCAAGGAGCTGATTGGCGAGTCGGTGGGTCGCGTGAATGTCGGCTCGCAACTCGTCGAGCAAGCTGGCGACACGATCCGGGAGATCGTGCAGTCGGTGAAGCGCGTGACCGACATCATGAGTGACATCTCCGCAGCATCCCATGAGCAAAGCACCGGCATCGAACAGGTCAATCAGGCTGTCAGCCAGATGGACCAGGTTACCCAGCAGAACGCCGCGCTGGTCGAAGAAGCCGCGGCCGCAGCGCAATCGATGGCTGAACAGGCCCAGGCACTACGTGACTCGGTAGCGATATTCAAACTCGACGGCCGGCAGGCTACAAACCCGTCATTGCCCGCGATAGCGCGCCCGACACTGACGAGGCCAGCCTTGCCGAAATCCCTCAAAGCCCTGCCCGCCTCCGCCGCACCGCGACTCTCCGCGACCATCTCCACGACTGGCGCCTCGAGTCCGGCCACCGAGCCGGACTGGCAGACGTTCTAGCCGCTATGATTTCACGGGATGGTCGGTGTCAATCAGTGGTGAATATGGCTTCCTTCAACCGGTTGCGAGTTTTTGGTTGAAGCGATCTAGTGGCGGTCAGCGTAATCGGCAAGCGGGCGAGACCAGCCGCGTCGGTCGACTACCGCATGCCGCCCGAGGCTTATTTCTTCGCAGCGCTCGACGACGTCGAGACTGTCTATAAGTCGGTGTTCCAGAAGGGGGCAAAGGTTCTTCTCGCTCAAGGCCCCGACGCCACACTCGGTCACGGATTGTCCCGGCGTCGATCCGACTGGCTGGCGCTGACGCACCGTCGACCATGGCGTCCGTTCCCGCTATAGGTAGTTCCCTTTAGCCAAGTTGACATGTCCAGCGCATCGAAAGCTACCAGCACGACGTTGCCACCCGAATCCATCGGCTCACTGCCAATATGGCGCGGGATCTCGCCACGCCTGTCACTATTGGCCGCAATCATTTGCGCCGCTCTTGTCCTGCTGACCGCTGTTCTGCTCGGAGAGCGCGATGCGGCTCGCGCGGTGGCTGAACAGGAATGGCTAACCGGCAACGAGCTGGTCGCATCCGTCGACCGTATATTGAACCGCGTCAGCTCCACCAAGCGAGCCGAACTGGCGGCTCTCGTGGGGCGACCATGCGGGGATATCCTCTCGTCGCTGGCAAAGTTACATACATACATGCGTCTCGTTCGCAACGCGGATATCGTGGCTGACGACCGTGTTTATTGTTCTTCCGGCCAAGGGCCGCTCGATCTTCCGCTATCCGTCTATGTGCCTTCGAGCACACCGGATACCCGTATCAACCTTTTGCCGCAGACCTTATTTCACCCAGACCATCCGGTCCTCGCGCTGTTCGATGCGACGGGTAACGGTGCCGGCATGCTCTACCTGATCTCCGGTGAGAATATTGCGGACGCTCTCTCCTACGGCTTGAGACTCGGCGCACAGCACGTTGCTCTGTCAGTAGCTGGCGTCGGGTTCCTGAGCGACAACGACAAGTTCGTCTCTCTCCCGAAATCCCCGCCGTCTTACTCAACGCGTGTCGCGTCCGGCCGTTGGCCGTTCTCGATCACGTTGACCTCGTCTGCGGAATTCGCTTCCCGGCTGCGCTGGAAGTACCGGCTAGCCTTTGGTGCTGTCGGCGTCCTGCTGGACAGCCTGATCGCTGTCACATACCGCCTCGCGTTGACGCCACATCGCCGGCTCCTGCGCGCGGTTCATCGCGGGTTACGGCACAACGAGTTTCACGTCGTCTATCAGCCGATCGTAGACGTCGCCAGTCGCAAGCCGGTCGGAGCGGAGACGTTGTTACGATGGGATCATCCTACGAAGGGTGCTATCAGTCCGTCGCTTTTCATGGGCGCGGTTGAGTCGAGTTCGCTTCTTGCGGAGGTGACAGGATTTGTGTTGCGCACGGCCGTCGCGGACGCGAACCGTTATGCGCCGACCTTCCCGCCACGCGTAGCGGTCAATATTGCCCCACGGGATCTGGAGAGAAAAGGCTTCGCGGTTGAGGTCCTGGCGTTGAGCCGTCGGCTGCCGGAAGGCGTCAGTCTGGTGCTGGAATTGACCGAACGGCTTGTTCTGAGCGAAAGCGCCCATACCGCGGCCGTCTTCAGGATCCTGAAGGCAGAAGGTATCAAATTCGCCATCGATGACTTCGGCACGCACCATAGCAACCTTGATCTTCTCAGTCGATTTCCTTTCGACTATGTGAAGATCGACCGTCAGTTTGTGAGTCAGGTCGATACAGGGGGCGCTGAGCTTATCAAGGGGATTGTGTCGGTTGCGAAGCACTTCGGGTTGCAGGTCATTGCCGAAGGTGTCGAAACTGAAGCGCAGCATCGGGCGCTGCAAGCAGCGGGGGTGCCGTTCGGGCAAGGTTATCTCTATCAGAGACCGGTGCGAGTGGAACAACCCGACGCAGCAGGAGCGCCGGTCGTCAATAACGGGTGAACCGTCACCAGACCTGTCCGATTCCGATTCCGCCGGCACCGGCTTGCTGCCAGCGCGGACGGGGTCGACTGCGTCGGCGTAACGTTCGTCCCGGCCCATTGTCATTGTTGAGCCACGGTGCACCCTGTGAATAAAAGAAATCGCAAATCTTCCCGTTTGGGCGACTACCTGAAACGACGCCGCCTGCCCGCGCCCCATGCCATCCTGTATGGCGGCATCGTCACTGTCGTCTTCATGGCCTGTCTGTGCGCGACAACGCTGTACCAGGAGCGCCTCGACGCACTCGCGCGCGCCAGCGAAGCATCCCGGAACGTGGCGCTGATCGCGGAGCGCGACATTGAGCGCAATTTTGAGATGTACGCGCTGTCTTTACAGGCAGTCGTCGACGGCGTGAGCCAACCGGAAGTCCTGGCACTGCCGGCGCATCTGCGCCGCGCGGTGCTGTTCGATCGCGCGGCTACCGCCAGATATCTCGGCGCCCTGCTGGTGCTGGACGCATCGGGCAACATCGTCATTGACGCCCGCGGCGACATTCCGCGCAAGGGCAATTATGCGGATCGCAAATACTTCACGGTCCAGCGCGATAACCCGAACGCCGGCCTGTATGTCAGCAAGCCGTTCGTGTCCCGTTTGCGTGGCGGCTCGCCCAGCATAGCGTTGAGCCGGCGCCTTTCGAATCCAAACGGGACGTTCGCCGGAATCGCAGAATTTTCTGTCAATCTGCAGTATTTCCACGATCTGCTCGCCGGCCTGTCGCTCGGGCCCCATGGGTCGGTCGCGTTACTTGACAGGGATGGCGTCGTGATCATGCGCCAGCCGTATGGGCCGGGCGTGCCTGGCGGGGATATCAGCCGGACGAGCATGTTCCGGCGCTTCGAATCGGAGAAAGAGGAAAGCTACTCAGAAAGCGTCTCAATCGATGGAGTGCGCAGGCTCTACACGTTCCAGAAGCTTCCGGATCTGCCGCTGAACATCATGGTCGCCGAGGCCGAACAGGACGTCTACGCGACGTGGTGGCCGCGTGCATTGACGATCGGCTCGCTGATGGGCGCCATAAGCGGGGGGTTTGTCGCGTTGACTTTCCTGCTGCGCACGCAGTTGCGTCATCGGATGCGCGCGGAATCGGAACTGGAATTGCTCGCAAGGACCGACGGCCTGACCGGACTGTTCAATCGCCGCACGCTCAGCGAACTCCTTGACGGGGCGTGGCGTCGGGCCAGGCGCTCCGGGAATGTGTTTTCGCTGCTGTTCCTCGACATCGACCGGTTCAAAGCCTACAACGACACCTATGGACATCAGGCGGGAGACGATGCGCTTAGAGCCGTGGCATGGTGCATAGGCGAAAACATCCGGACGCCGATCGACAGCGCGGCACGTTACGGCGGCGAGGAGTTCGTCGTGGTCCTTCCAGATACCTCGCCGGCGGGTGCATCACGAATCGCCGAGAGAATCCGCTCGGCCATCAGCGAACTGGGCATCGAGCACGCGGGTAGCGAGTACGGACGGATCACGGCAAGTATTGGCACGGCAAGCTGGACGCCAGAGCAGGACGGAGATGTCGCCGCTGTGATCAAGGCCGCTGATGGGGCACTGTACAACGCCAAGGCATCCGGTCGAAATAAGGCCTCACCGGTTTTGGCTCACGAACTGAGCTGAGCTGAGCTGTAGAAACCTAATTTCCGGCGCGTCCTGGTCGAACAGGCTCAACAGGTTATCCGCCTAAAGCACTCCGCATAAGCGCGGCTGACGTCGACACGGGTCGCTTGACCCGCTGTCTGCTTCGGATCGATCCACGAAGTCTCATGCGCGACACACGGGCCTGCCCGTAAGTATGGACTGACCTGCAGATGGAGGTAGCCGTGACTAACCGGGGCACTACTGTCATGGACTACTGGTGGCGCGTGTCGCGCCACCAGTGACCAGCTTCGGGAACTGCTGGCGGAAGCAGTCGCGGCTAATCCATGCGATGCCTAGACGACCCGTGACCGAGTGTGGCGAGGATGCCATTGGTGAGTTCGAGCAGCGCGGAGTGATAATCGGCGGACAGTGGCACATCGTCCATCAGTGACATGGCTTCCTCAATGCCCTGTCGGAATGACCTGGCGATTCCGGCGCGCTGCAACGTCGTCAGGTGCGGCAAGGCTGCAGCAAGAAACTTGCCCAGAACCATCACCCGCGCGCCAAGCGCGCTCATGGTCTTCGTGTTAGCGGTCACGAGCTTGGCGATCTGTTCAAGCGCGTCGTTGGCATCGTCCAATTTTCAGGCCCGCTCAGAATGCCTGCCAGTCCGCAGCACCGGTGTCGGTCGCAACCAGCGTGTTCCTGTCGGGGGTAACCAGGGGCGCCGTCTCTGGCTTTGTCAACGCGGCAGGAGGGGAGGTGCGAACTTTCGGTGCCGGCCGACGCGGTTCGCTCCGCGGGGCAAGCACCGGTGATGCGGATGCCCCGCGGTCGTCGACCTTGAATAGGGAAACATTTGCGCCGCTGCCGTCGGTCTGGAAGACCGACACAGCGTTGCGTAACGCTTGCGCCTGTTCCAACATCGAATGCGCGGCGGCGGAGGCCTCCTCGACGAGGGCCGCGTTGCGTTGTGTTGTCTGATCCATCTGGCCTATCGCCTGATTGACCTGCTCGATCCCGGTACTCTGCTCGGCGGACGCTGCTGCAATCTCGCTGATGATGTCGGTCACCCGCTTCACAGCCCGGACGATATCGTGGATGGTCGACCCGGCCTCGTCGACGAGTCGCGTCCCCCCCTCCACTTGATTCACCGACTCTTCGATCAGCGACCTGATTTCCTTGGCCGCTGCCGCACTGCGCTGGGCGAGCGTACGCACCTCGCTTGCCACCACCGCAAAGCCCCGGCCCTGTTCACCAGCCCGCGCTGCCTCGACCGCTGCGTTCAACGCGAGAATGTTGGTCTGGAAGGCGATTCCTTCGATTACGCTGATGATCTCCGCGACCTTCGACGAGCTGCCGGAAATACCGCGCATCGTCTCCACCACACGTCCGACCACTTCGCCCCCGCGTTGCGCAATTCCCGATGCTTCGCTCGCGAGCGTGTCGGCCTGTCTTGCGTTGTCGGCGTTTTGACGCACCGTCGCGGTCAGCTGCTCCATGCTGGACGCGGTCTCCTCCAGCGACGCGGCCTGTTCCTCGGTGCGCTGCGATAGATCCGTATTTCCCTGGGCGATCTCGCCCGCCGCCACCGCGATCGTTTCGCCTGACGTCTTGATCCCGCGCACCATGGTGGCAAGCTGATCCTGCATCACTTTTAGCGAATACATCAAACTGGACCGGTCGCCTGCCTTGATATGCACGGCGATGTGCAGATTGCCGGCCGCCACCGCGCTTGCCAGCGCGGCCGCATCGCCAGGCTCGCCTCCAAGCGTGCCGATAATGGCGCGTGTCACGATCGTGCTCAGCACCGCGGCGACGACGAGCGACAGCACGGCCAGTCCCCAAAGAACCGCGCGCGCCGTGTTATATGACGCCGTGCTCTGCTGAACCTCTTCCGCCATCCAGCTCTGCTGTGCATTGCTGAAGTCGTCCAGTGCCTGAAGGGTCGCGTCTCGAAATGGCCCCGTGCCCTGCAGGGTCTTGCTCGCCCCGCTCGTATCGTGCGCGGCCACCTGCGCGTAGGCCGGCTTCAGTGCATCGGCATAGGGCGTTCGTATCTGGATGAGCCGATCGAGCGCGGCGTTTTCGCTATCGGTCGAAGCCTGGCACCAGCAGTCTTAATGGATACCCGTTTTCCGGACGCAACCGCTCACCGTTTTGTGCATAGACTACGATGGCATTCTCGAGAATGCGGTCCACCGGCAGGCTGCGCGTCATCGCGGCGGCGTCGGCCCCTTCGGCGAGCAGCCATTTGCCCTCCTGCACACCGACTTCGTCGAGCAGCGTGGCAAGCGTCACGCCCGTCCACTCGGCGCATGAAAGCAGGCCATGCGTCATCTGGACCGGCAGCCCGCTCGCCCCTTTCCATTCACTGGCGGTATTGCCCGAGCATTCGAGAAAGTGCGTCCGCGTGACGGAGGGATAGCGCACCAGGTCGTCCATCGTGAGTTCAAGTGACCGGCGCACCCGTCCATGGATGACGAGGCGATGCTGCTCAGGAGCGATCTGCGGGATCCCTGCATGATGCCGCTCGTAGATCAGACCGCTCGGCGTGATGGTGCCGAACAGATCCGCAAGCGGGGTCAATGTCCACGCCGAGCCCGGCATCCTGGGCGGCTGCGAAAAGCGGCGCACCACATCCTTTTCGAATTCAGATGGCACACCGTACGGATGCCAGTCCGTCGGTTCGCCGGGCTGCGTGGTCCACGCTGGAACCGCGAGCGGACCGGCAGCCGGGGCCGCTTCGGCGCGTCCGAACAGCAATCCACTCGCCAGACCCGCGCCCACCGATCCGACTACCTTGCGGCGCGTGGGCGATATCAGGCTGCGGCGCGGCGGTCGGGATGAATCATCTTCGCGCATACCTTTCTCTCATAGAGTGACTGGTTGACTAAATGTAGTAAATGGTTAACGGATGTGTCCGAAAAAACTTTATACAAATAGAAGGGCTCAGGCCGGCTACCGGCGACTCTCCACGGGACGTTGGGGCTGCAGGGCGTGTGGCGCGGCAGGTTAATCAAAACAACGGTTAGCGACTGTGCCGCATGGTGCCCGCTGGATCACGTCAAGCGCCAGTTCCGTCGTTACCGAAAACATGGTGCCGGCGCGCGATCCGGATAGAGCTCGCGCCGGGTAACGCTCGCCACTTTTTGACATAACACCTGTTCTCGCAGCGGGGCAGCCCCCTACACTGGACTTTAATCAACGCCTCGGGCTCGAAATGGACATTCCACCGCTACACACCGAAGATGACTATTGCGCAGCACTGGCAGAAGTGTCGGCGCTAGTCCATCTCGACCCGGAACCCGGCACGCCGGAAGGCGACAGGCTGGAGATTTTGAGCATCCTCATTGAGCATTACGAAAGCTCGCTGGATATAGCGAACCTGCTGCGCTCTCCGGCTAACTTTGCTCATCTGAAGCATTCAATTGCGCAGCTGCGAGCAGTGAGAGCGCCACTGCATCCAGACGCGGCCCGCCAGGCCGCAAAGCGGCTTGCCAATCTCGGCGGCACTCAACCGGGCGTCGAAGGCGCACCGCGTCGTCGCTTCGGCGTTTTAACTGGCCGGGTCAGCATGTCGGCCACCTTCGATGCACCGCTAGAAACTGACGAAGCTGCAGTTGACCGTGCAGCTCGCGATAATTCCGACTTACCTCGGACGTTTGTGGCTGAGGCGCTGCAAGGCCTTGCCGAGGTGCGCGCCGGGCAAACCGTGCCGTTTGTCGGCCACAACTCCGACTTCGCGCTGTGGGCCGAAGCGCAGGCCGCGAAACTACGCGACCGCAGGGTCACGGAACTGGATCGCGATAGCATCGCGGAAGAGCTGGAGACTCTTGCGCGTGCGTTTGTAGATTGTCAATTACGATGGGCCCCGGGCGGCCATCGTAATTGACAATCTACAGGCAGCCGTCCAGGATACCGCTTGCGTCGCGGTTTGGGCGGTGGAAGCAGCGGTTCGATCAGTGCCCACAGTTCGTCATCGATGATAGGTGCCGGCATTCCTTGATCCGTTGTTCAGGCATCCAAGGTTAACCGTTTCGTGGAGAAGTAAACAGCCCTTCCGGGCTCTTTTTGAACTGGCCTCTAAATAGGAAGGCTGACAATTGCCGATGTGCAACGTCGCCACCTTTTATGTTTCAGCGCGGTCTGGGTGGGGTAATCGTACCTTTGTGCAGTAGTTACCTTAGCCAGCCGTTTCGGCGCTGCAGTCGCGACCGTAGTAATCGTCGAAACGGACGATGTCGTCTTCGCGGAGGTAGCTGCCACACTGAACCTCTATCATCTCAAGCGGCACACGTCCGACGTTTTCCAGCCGATGTTTAACGCCAAGCGGCACATAGGTCGACTCGTTTTCCGCAAGCAGAAACGTCTCTTCACCACGGGTGACGCGCGCAGTTCCGTTGACTACGATCCAGTGCTCAGAACGGTGATGGTGAAGCTGCAGCGACAGCGCCGCACCGGGCATGACGACAATCCGCTTGACCTGGAAGCGCGGGCCCTGTTCAATCGATTCGTAATAGCCCCATGGCCGCTGAACCTTGCGGTGATACTTCGCCTCGCTGCAGCCTCGATCTTTAAGCCGGGCTACGACCACCTTGACGTCTTGAGCATGGTGCCTGTCAGCGACTAGTACTGCGTCGGCTGTTTCGACGACAATCAAATCGGTCGCGCCAACGCATGCGACGAGACGGCCCTCCGAATGAACATAAGTTCCAGAGGTGTTCTCGAGCAGCACGTCACCGCGCGTGACGTTGCCAGACTCATCCTTGGGCAATGCGCTCCACACCGCGCCCCACGAGCCAACATCAGACCAGCCCGCGTTCAGCGGTATCACCGCAGCGGACAGGCCGATCTGGTCAAGTTGCTCCATGACGGCGTAGTCGATGGAGTCCGACGGACACGTGACGAATGCATCCATATCGACACGCAATACATTCTGATCGACACTCGCGCGCTCGAATGCGGCCTTGCACGCTCGTGCAATATCGGCCCGCAACGCATCGACTGCGCGCAACCATACCGATGCCCGCATCACGAAAATGCCGCTGTTCCACCAGTGCCGCTTACCTTCGACGAATGCAACTGCCACGTCCTGATCGGGCTTTTCGACGAAGCGCTGCAGGGCGCGCGCTCCGCTCGCAGATTCCGAGGCGATTGGCTCACCGAGCTCAATGTAGCCGTATCCGCATTCGGCACGGTCTGGCACGACGCCCAATGTCACGATCCGTCCTGCTTGCGCAAGGCGCGCTGCGGCACCTATCGCCCGTTCGAACTCCGGCAAGTCTGCAATTGCATGATCAGCAGGTGTCACGACGAGCACCGGATCGCTGCCGTCTGACTGCGCTTTCAGTGCCGCTAGCGTAAGTGCCGGCGCGGTATTGCGGCTCACCGGTTCGGCGATCATCTGCCAATCCCGCGAACTCGTCTTCAGCCGATCGGCAGCAAGGAAGCGGTGTTCCTCTGCGCAGACCAACAGCCCGCGATTGGCGAAAGCTGTGGCCACGCAATCTAGCCGCGTGACGGAGTTTTCCAGTAACGAACGATCGCCTAGCAACCCGATCATCTGCTTCGGGTACCCCTCACGGGACAGAGGCCATAGCCGCGTGCCAGAGCCGCCTGCGAGAACCACTGGCAAGATCAGCGGTGCCTCGGTGGGCGCTTCGGCGGTATCGTCGCCAACGGCGCGCTGTTCCGTCTCACTGAAATCGGGGAGCGTCATATCCATTATTGCTTCTCCAATATCGTATCCGGGCGCGCAGGTGCAGATGCCATCGCAATGCGCTCATTATGCGGCGCCGCCGTTGGCCCGACCGTGCGTTTGCTGGACTTGCGTTCGTCAATCACTGTCTGATAGATCTGTCTGTACGAAGCAGCGGTTCGACTGGCGGTAAAGTGGTCTTCAAAGCGCAGAGCTGCGCGGTGGCCCATGCGTTCACACAGCAGCGGGTTGTCCCACAGTTCGTGCATCGCTTCCGCCAGTTCAGCCGGATCATCTGGAGCGACTACCAGTCCGGTTTTTCCGTGCTCGTTCACAAAGCTGGTTCCCGTGCCAATTTCGCAGGTGATCATTGGCTTGCCCAACATGGCGGCTTCGAGCAGCGATATGCCAAACGCTTCCGCACGATTTGGCGACGGCAGGACAATTGCACGGCTTAGCCGGATCAGCGCCATCTTGTCGACGTCGGAGACGGGACCGGCGAAATGGACACTGGTCGCGCCGCACTCTGCTACCAGCGCACGGATTTCCGCCGTCAGTGGCCCGTCGCCTATAAGCACAAGTGGGTAACCGGTTCGCCTGATCGCTTCGATCAGGATCGGCAGTCCCTTGTAATAACGGAACACGCCGACAAAAATGAAGAACGGGCCACCAATGCGCTCCTTCCAGCTACGCATCAGTGCGTCATTGGGCAGGGGATAGTAGCCAGGCGTGAGACCAAGCGGCACCACTTCGACTTTTTCATGGTGAAGTTTCAGCACATCACTCGTCGCAGCGTATTGTGGCGACGTCGCGACGATGCGATCGACGCTACCGAGAAAGCGATGCATGAGCGGCCGATACATTGCAAGCAGCCGGCGTTGCCGCTGAATGTCCGCATGGTAGGTCACGACCGTCGGCTTGCGCGTGTGCGCAGCGAGATACGCAAGGTCTGCCATCGGCCAGGGAAAATGCAGATGCAGGACATCTGCCTCTTCGCTAAGCTCACGGAAGCGCCGCAGCGCCCGCCATGACAGTTCGACTGACGCGATCTTGAACCGGCTCCTGACGCGTTCGACCTCGTGACCAGGCATGCTGATGAGCCGATCTCCGTCGCGTCCGGACGTCAGAGTCAATAGTCTGTTCTCGATCCCCAGCTCTGCACCTGCGCGGCACAGATGATAAATCGACTGCTCTGCCCCGCCAATTGTGTCCGGCAGATAGGTTCGGTAAAAATGCAATACGCGCATAATTCTGTCACTCAAGCAAGGCGTCTATCGGATGCCCATGTTTTCTTCAAGCCGGATTGATATGGAACAGCAGTCGTATTTCATGGAACGAGCGGCTGCTGGGAGCCGGTGTCTTCGCCCATCGCTCTCTTGCGCAGTTGCAGCTCCGCCTCTCCCCGTGCAAGCTTGGCGAGCATGGCGGCATTGCGAACGATCAGGCGTCGATAGTCACGTTCGATCACCTGTCCGTCGATAAGCGAGCGGATTGCCCGCGATACCGTTTCGCGGCTCACGTTCGCCATGATCGCAATGGCTTGCTGGTTTGGCAGGTTCTCGATCGTCAGCAGGTCTCCAGTGCTCTTCCTCATCGACCCTTCCAGCACCGAATACACTCTGGCATACGCGCGGGTCAGACCCAGCATCGACCGGTAGTTCGATGCTTGGCGGATGGTTCGGCACAACCGTTGTAAAAGCGCCTCGACGACTGCGGGGTTGCGGTAAAACAGTGCCTGTGCCTGAAGCTTTGGCAGAAAACCGACGACCGATTCGCTCGTCGCGATAATAGAAGCCGAGCGGGGGCCACCGTCGATAATCGACAGTTCGCCAAAGTAGTCGCCTGGCTCAACAAAATCGAGTCCCACCTCGCGGCCGTCTTCTGATAGCGCGATCACCTGCAGGCGCCCGGACATCAGCATCAGCAGGGACAAGCCGGTATCGCCCTTATGGACGACGAATTCCCGTTTACTGAAGCGACGGTACCGGATATGGCGGCCCGTCTCTTCAATGACATCGTCCGCAACGTTGCGTAGCAGCTTTTGTTGTTTCAGGAGATCGATGGCCTTTAACGGGCCGCTGTTGATTCCTCCGTCTGCTGTCGACATTTCTCGCTTCTTTTTCCCGGCTTTGGCACGGACCGACAATATGCGCAGTGAGCGCAGATATCTGTGATGGCCGTCACATCCTGCAGACTAAATATAGCTAATCATCGTCGGATCAGTCGATCGCAGGGCATTGCGGATATCGGGAAAATGAACTAAATGAGAAAACGCATGATTCGAACGCCCGGGGCGGTCGCACTGCAATTCGTTGTTAGCACAACTTTTTTCGTGCAGACTGCACACGCTCAGCCTGCGGCGCTCGGCAATGCAGTTGTTGTGATTGGACAGGCATGTGCGCAACGCGCCGAGACGCACTGCACTCCTCTTGCCAGAGGCACAGCCATTGCACAGGGCGATACGATCGAGACTGGCACAGATGGGTATGTGTACATCACAACGGTCGATCATGGTTTTGTCAGCGTGCGGCCGGATTCGTCGCTGACGTTCGAGCGGTACGAATACGACCCCGCGGATCCTCGCAAAACAGTGATCAAGCTATCGCTGCATAAGGGCGTGGTGAGGGAGGTATCCGGCACGGGCGCTCAGGCCGCTCGCGACCACTATCGGATGAATACGCCGGTTGCTGCGCTCGGTGTGCGAGGCACCGATTTCACAGTATTTACTGACGCCGACGTGACACGCGCCGACGTGCGTAGCGGCGGCATCGTGATGACTCCACTCGGCGCAGGCTGCGCCGCAACTGGCACAGGCCCGTGCGAGGGCTCGGCTGCGGCACAACTGTTCGCCGGGCAGCCCAACGCACTGCTGCAGGTGTACCGCGGCAACGCTCGCCCCGTTGTGGTCGACTCGACACTATCGCCGCTGATGCCGGAGCAGGCCGCCGCAGCGTTAAAGAGCGAGGAAAACAGCGCACGCGCGGCAACCACGCAGCCGTCGGCCAATCCGGGTGTTGCGCCTTCAGAGTTGATTTTTCCGCTGACACCTGCTGCCCCCCAGGCGAAGCCTGCGCCCGTCGCACCGACACCCGCGCCTGTGCCCGCCCAACAGCCAGAAGCACAGCAGATCTTCTGGGGACGCTTCGCGCCGCTTGCCTCGGCACAGGCGGATACGACAACACTGCCGACAGTGGCTGCGCTGTTGCAACAAGGCAGCGACCAGGTTGGTCTGATCGCGCCTTTCGCAATGACACGCACTCCGCAGACGGACATGGTGATGCCTGCAAACGGCACGTTCAGATTCGATCTGCAGTCGTCTAGCGCCTATGTGATAAATACGGCAACGGGGGCAGCGACAGAGGCGCAGATCAGCAATCCGTTGCTATCGATCAATTTCGGCACCGGCACCTTCCAGACGAACCTCAACCTCAGCGCGAACGGCACGAACTATCCAATCTCGGCGCAAGGGGGAGTTACCCGGGACGGCAAGCTACTTAGCGACTATGGGTCACCCGCCGCAGTTCAGGGGGCGCTCGCCGGCAAGAATGCAACGCAGGCCGGCTTCCTGTTCACACAGGGTCTTGATGGGAAAAACACGGCCATTGGAGCGACCCAGTGGTCCCGGTAGCAGGCCTGACGACGCTCGACCGCATTCGCCTCACGATATTCGGACTGATTTCACTGGCAGCCTGCCTGCTGGCGGCCGGTGTGTGGTCTCCCGAGCCTTACCGCCGGCTCGGCTACGCGATTGACGACTGGCGGCAAGCGCGATTGGTGACTGGCATACCCGACGCGCGCATCGCACTGGTCGACATCGACGAGCGCTCACTCGAGGCGATCGGGCCATGGCCGTGGCCGCGCGCTGTCATGGCGCGGCTTGCACAGAATCTGTTCGCGCAGTATCACGCGAAGGCCGTCGGCCTCGACGTCATGTTCCCCGAAGCGGGATCGCCCGATGGCGATCGCGCGCTGCTCGCCGTCGCGCATCAGTTTCCGCTCGTTTTTTCGCAGGCATTTGCACTGTCTGGCGACGCTGATGCGCCTCACGCAGGACATATTGGTGGCGCGCTCGCCGCGGGCACCCACGCGGCGCATGCACCAATGGCTTCGGGTTTTGTTGGCAACTTCTTTGACGCGACCGACGTCTGTGTCGGCCATGTCACGCCGCATGCCAGCATGGACGGCGTCGTGCGTTCGATTGCACCACTGATCCAGTATGCGCACGCGCTCTACCCGATGCTTGCGTGGCAATTGATACATTGCCACGCTGGTTACCAGTCACCCTCGGTGCCGATCGACAGGTTGCCCGTCAACTCGCGGGGATTGATGCGTATCCCGTTCAAACATTCGATCGAGGCATTCGACGTGGTGCCCGCTTACGATGTGCTCGCCCAGACTGCGCCTTCCGCGCTACTGGCGAACCGTTATGTGCTGGTCGGCTCGTCGGCGCTCGGATTGACAGATCACGTCGCGTCGCCGATCGACCCGTGGCTGCCTGCTGTCATCGTGCATGCTGAATTGCTTGGCGAACTGCTCGATCTTGGGTCAAAGGAAGGCGCTACCTCGCCAGCAGCATGGCTTCCAATAGCGTGGACTGCCTGCTCGATTGTCGCGTTTGCGGTGCTGTTCCGGGTACAACGCGCGAGCATCGCGCTTGCGACACTGATTGCGGCCACGTCGTTGTGGCTTATGCTGCTGCCCTCGACGCGCGCCGTGCCTGCGAGTCTGGCTGCGTTGCCACTGGTTCCCGCCGCGGTCTTCCTGCTCGTTCAGGCGCCCATCGAGTGGATCTCTTCCCAGGCGGCAATACACTCATTTGAGCGCCGCTTCAGTCGGTACCTGCCCCCGACGGTGTTGCGCGAAATCATCCGGCAGCGCGGGCTCGCCACCTTTAAACCGGAGCGCCGGCAGATCTCGGTGCTGTTTGTCGATATTGAAGGTTACACGCGACTTGCCGAGCAGATGCCTCCCGAGCAGCTCGTCGGGATGACCGATGTCATTCTGACGCGCCTGACTGACTGCGTACATGAAACGCAGGGAACGCTGGACAAGTACATGGGCGACGCCCTGATGGCATTCTGGGGGGCACCTCTTGCCCAGCCCGACCATGCAGACCGTGCACTTGATTGCGCGCTGGCGATGCTGCGCGAGCTGAAGGCACTCAACCGCAGTGCACTGCCGGTCTTCGACGGCAGGACGATGCGCGTGCGGATCGGGGTCAATAGCGGCACCGCGGTGGTCGGTGAAATAGGCTCGACATTACGAAAGTCATATACGGCGATTGGCGATACGGTCAACGTGGCGTCGCGACTCCAGGAGTATGCCAGGACGCTCGAAACCGATTTGCTAATCGGACAGGAAACCGCACGACAGACAGGACGTCATCGCCTGAAGGCATGCGCTCAGGCAGCGCTGCGCGGACGCGTTGCTGCTGAGCTGCTCTATACGATGGACCAAGGCGAGCCCGATGCAATTCATTAGGCAGCGCACCCCAGCGCTGCAATTGGACCGCATACAGCGCGTAATCGTCAGGCTGGCGCTCTCTGCGGCCCGGATCGCGGCGCTGGGTGTCCTGGTGCCCCATGCGGTGGCTCAAACGCCAGACAACACCTTCGAGCAGACCATTGACGACGATCTGCAGGCACAGGCGCAGATCGCGATCAGCGACGGCCATCGGGAGCGGGCACTCGCGCTGCTGAACGAACTCGTGCAGCGCGATCCTCGCCAGGCGGGGGCTTTGCTCGATGCGGCGATGCTGTATTGCCAGCTAGGGGAACGGGATCTCTCGCTCAGGACGCTCACCCGTATTGAAACACAATACGAGGTGCCGCCCGCCATCGAAAAGCTTATCGTCTACTACAGGGCAAGTACCTGCACGTCGGATGGATCGCGGCCTCAGCTGACAGCAAGCGTCGGAACAGGCGTGACGTCGAATGCGAACTTCGGGCCATCTAATCCGATCGTGACCTTCGCACCAGACGCGCCATTCAACTCGCTGACGCTGGCGCCACAAAGCCTCGCGCATAGCGACCAGTATATCGAATCCGCCGTTCAGGGCGAGTTGCCCATTTCAGCAATGCCGGGCCTGGAACTGCTCGCGGGACTCTCGGACCGCCAGTACCGCAGCCTGCACAGCTTCGACCAGCGCACTGTGACAATCGGGGTCGCTGACAGGAGAAGTTTCACGCACGGCGAGCTGTATAACCAGCTCACGATGAATCTGCTGTGGCTCGGCAACCGCGTCTATCAGCGTGACACAGGATGGCACGTGAGCTTCTGGCTACCGCCAGCAGCATGGCGGCCGGTGCTCGCGCGCAGCGGACTCGACCTGACTGTCGTGGATTCCGCCTATCCCGGGAATTCACTTTACGACGCTGTGTACTTCGAAGTGCGTGCCGCGTTCCAGGCGCAAGTCGGCGAACGCACATCGATGCAACTATTCGTCGGTCCAGCGTGGGACAAGCCAAACGGCGGCCGCCCGGGTGGAATGCAGCGCGGCTATTCGGCGTGGCTGTCACTTGACTACGACATGGACCGTCATGGTCAGCTGGAAGCCATATTGCAGCAGCGCACATTGAATGATGCGACCGCATATGACCCATTGTTCTTCGGCAGTCTCACCCAGCACCAGACCATACGCTCGGCGGCGCTGCGCTACACTTACCCGGTGTTTCGCGGCTGGTCCATCTACACGCAGTTGTCGGCACAGCGGGTTTCCGATTCGATCTCGCTGTTCGCCTACACCGTGTACAACGGCTCACTCGGTCTGTCCTGGAAGTACTGACGCGACAATCGCTGCAGCAATCGCTAGAATAGCGGCACCCTCATCGTCACATTCGCGCCATGAAAAGCTCCGTCAGATTTCCTCAGATGCCTGCGGCCACAGCCGAAGACAGATCTGTGTGCCTGGAATGGCAAGGATTGCAGCATCAGTCGTATGACTCGGTCGACAGCCTGCTGCACGAGTTCACCCACGCGGCCCCGGCTCAATCCACTGGCCATACAGCTACGGTGGAAGTCACCGTGGTGGGCCAGTATGACGGCTTGCTGCCGTTGAGCCATTATCTGCTGTAAGGCAGTGACGCCCGGTACTGGTATGCCACCACCCGCGCTCATGCAAGAATCTGCGCAAGCGCCTCCGAGTAGGCTGCGGCAATTGCCGCCCAGTCTCCCTCCGCTTCGACGCGACGGCGTGCGTTGTGCACCATGCAATCGCGTTCTGCCTGCGTAAGCTGCAACATCGCTTCGATGCCATCGCCGAAAGCGTCTGCGTCGGCCGACACGTATTCCTGACCGGCGCGGTAGCCCAGGCCGCGTGCGCCAAATTCGGTGCTCACCACAGGCAGGCCGACTGCTGCATATTCGAGCAGCTTCAGGTTTGTCCCGGATCCTGAAATCACCGGGTTCAGGCCCAGGTCGCAGATGGCAAGCCAGGTGGCCTTTTCCGCTTCGCTCACGATACCCACGAGGCCAACGTTCGCCGGCCGCTCCCATGCCTGGACCGCGTGGCAGACCGAACCCAGCAACAGGAAATGGACCGAGGGCACCCGCGCGGCCGCCTCGATGACGAGGCGTGCGGCATCGATATTCGGGCCGTGAGCGCTACCCATGAAAAGCGCCAGTGGATGCGCCACGCGAAGCGCCGAGCGGCGACTCTGTGTCTGCGGGGCAGCACGCAAAGGCGTCGCAGCGACATCGATGCCGTTCGGCACGACGATCAGCTTCGCGCCGTCTTCTGCTGCCACATAGAGTTCGCCCATGCGCTCGCGGTCCCGCACCGAGCATGCTGTGACGAGTGCCGCGTCGAGCACGGCGCGCCGTTCCAGCGCCGACACCTGATCGATCGCCCAGCGATGCGAGCCGTAAATATCCGCCTTGAGATCGGCCTCGACGTTGTGCGCCTCATAGACGAAAGCGCGGGATGAGACCTTACGCAACGCCGGCATGGCGTATGGGTGGGAACACACCATCAGGTCGGCGCGGCGTGCCAGCGCGTCAATGGCGTCGAGCCATTGAGGCGCCGTGGTCGGATGCAGCGCCGCTGCGAGATCTTCAACGGAAGTGCCGAGCGTGTTCTCCAGCTGTTGCTCGGCCTCGGCGAACGCCTGCGATTTCGGCACCAGTTCCTCGCTGAAATCGGCAGCAAGACTGCGCACGCCGCGCAGATTCGATGGCGCCAGATTGACGAATTGCACCTGGAACTGTTCGGCAACACGCGAATAGAGCCCGTGCAACCGTAATTTTCCGCCACTGATCACCGGTGCGATCGGATAGGTGTTGATGACCCCGAGAACAGGCTTTGCACGCCGGGCGACAACACTGGGCGCAGCCGGCTTCGCGGAGCCAGCTGTCGGGCTGCCTGCGGCGGGTTGCTGGCAGCCCGTGAGCAACGCATCGCACAGGGTGTTCCAGTTCAGGTGCGCCATGCGCGCGCGGGCAGCCAGACCCATGTCCAGTGCCGCCGACAGATCGCCGCAGACGCGGCGCATCGCGCCAGCCAGCGCTGCGGCGTCGGGCTCGACAACGAGACCGGAGCGCTGATGCTCGATCAGTTCGAGCGGACCGCCTGAATCAGTTGTGGTGATGACCGGCTTTGCCGAAAGCATCGCTTCGAGCGTGATCAGACCGTAGTCTTCGTCACGTGGTACGAACGGCACGCAGACTGCCCGCGCGTACTCCTGCGCCAGCACGGCATCGGGAATCCGCCCGAGAAAGCGGATACCGCTGTGGCCAGCCGCCGCCTCGCGCAGCCGTGCTTCATCAGGTCCGCTGCCGGCAATGTGCAGCGGCACGTCTACGTTGCTCTGCCTGTAGGCCTCGATGATGAGGTCGATACGCTTGGCCGGATCGAGACGGCTTGCGCTGAACAGGGTCTGCTGTGGCCCCGGTGCGAGACCTTTCAGACTGGTCGGATGGTGATGGACCGCAACCTTCACGCCGGGCGGGAAATAGCCATCGCGCGCCGCGACGACCTGCGAAATCGCAGCATAGTGCACAATTTTGTCAGGCCGCATCGCGACTGCGTCGAGCAGACGGATGGCCGCGCGCGTCACAGGCCCGGGAAAGGTCCAGCAAGGCGCCTGCGGCGAGCGCTGCCAGGCCGCGTCGAGCGCATCGAGCAGATCGTCGAACTCGATATTTGCTGGACGACAGTTCGCCAGCGCGTCAATGATGCGCACCGGCACGCCAAGTGAGAGCAGGGCGTCCTGATCGAAGTGCGTCGGCATGCCAGGCGGATAACAATCGTACAGGCCGCGCAGCGTATGCTGAAGATACACCACATGATTGCGGTGCCGGATCGCCCACGCCGGGTACTTGGTGCTGATGACCAGGTCGAAGTGGTTAAGGTCGAGCTGGGAAAAATGGCGATAGCTGGCCAGCAGCTCACCCATGCTTCGCTCGTGACTCGGCACCTTCAGCAGGTCCGCCTGAATCCCCGGACGCGCGTTCAGCGCATCGAGCAGACCCCACCACAGGTTCTCTGCGCCGCCGATCACAAAGGGCACCGGGCTCGGTGCAACAATGGCAATTCTCATGGGAAACCGGGTCAAAGAGGTTGGGTAAGCGCGTCGACAACGTGACGCCACGAGATGTCCGCCGCGCGGTAGGCTTCGCGGCCACGGAACCCCGCATCGGCGGCCTCGCGCGGATGTTCCGCAAGCCAGTCGAGGCGTTTCGCAAGTGCGTCAGCGTCGGGCGTTTCTACCCAGCCTGTCTCGCCATGGCGAACGAACTCCAGCGGGCCGCCGGAGTCGGTGCAGGTAATAACGGGCTTTGACGACAACATCGCTTCGAGTGTGATGTATCCGTAGTCTTCGTCGAAAGCCGGAAACGCGACGGCGAGCGCACGCGCGTAAAAGGCACGCTTTTCGGCCTCAGTAACATGCCCGATCAGCGATACGCGATTGCTGACACCATGGCGTTCGATAAGCGCGGCAAGCGCATCGCGCTGGCCACCTTCGCCGGCAAGCAGGATCTTGAGCGACGAGCGCATGCGCTGTGCCGCCTCGATCAATAGCGACTGGCGCTTCAGGGTTTCCAGACGGCTCGGAAAGAACACGTACGGCAAAGCGGCTTCGCACCGGAACGACTCGGTCTGCGCCGGCGGGTGATAGAGCGGCGTCGCGACAATCCGGTTGAAATCATGCAGCCGCGCGGCGACACGCCGCGAATTGGCGAACACCCGGTTCGCACGTGAGAGTGCGGCGTTGTCGAACGCGATCACCTGTTCGCGCAGCCGGGTCAACTCAACGCTCGCCTGCGAGGCGTCGTACAGCTCGTAGACGACGCGGTGCTGATGCATCACCCATACCCGGTGATCGGGATGGGCGACCCCGTAGCCCGGGAACTGCAAGCTGATCACCTGATCAATCGTGACGCCGTTGGGGCGCACAAAATCCAGCGACGCTGCGTGTTCCATCGCTCGCACGATGTCCTGTTCTGGCGAGAACCGGAACGGCAGGCGTAATAACTCGACATCATGCCCTGCCTGCTGCAACGCACGGACCACGCCGGCGATGTGATATGAAGCACCTCCGTGCATGAACGGCACGAGGTTGGCCGTCACCAGAATTTTCACGCCTGAACCCCTGCTGCCGCCCCCTTGCGCCCCAGGACTGCGAAGTCCTGTGGACCGCACAGATGCCCATTGACGCGCTCCGTGAGCGGATCGTTGCCTGGCACCTTCGCTTCTTCCGGGTAAGGGCTGCTGCGAATGATGTCAATCGCTTCAAAGCGGTGATACTTCAGCAGGAACGAGATCGCGCTCGGCGTGACCGGATTGCGGTGCGTAAAGTCGTGATAGAACGTGTGACTGCCCACCAGCACGTTTTCCGGATTTGGCGTCTCGAATAGTACTGAGCCGCCCTCCACCAGCACGCGATAACTCTCCTGCACGAGCGCGAACAGATAGTCAAACGGCAGATGCTCGATGATATGAAAGCCGGTGACCGCGGCGACCGAGCCGGTGGGGAGACTGCGCAGGTAATTGAGTGCGTCCGTGCACCGTACGTTCAATCCCTGTGCGAGGCAGGCCTCGACCATCACGCGGTTGACATCAATGCCAATCGCGTCGCGGCCGTTCTGCCGTGCATACGATAGCCATTCACCCCGGCCACAGCCGATATCCACGATCTGATGCGTCAGTCCACCTGTTTGTGGAACACATGTCGCAAGCCAGTCGTTATAGATGCCCAGTTTCCCGAGCACACTCTCGCGAGTCCCGCGATTTGCATCTTCGAACGCGAGATAGTATGTGTCGATTATTTCTGGCGACACCACCGGCTTGGGTACAAGCTCATCCTGCATATCGAGCACGCGCCGTGACAGTTTCTCGACCTGCTGGCCGTGTCGCAGCACGACGTCGACGGTGTTTTCAAAGCGGCCTCGCCATGCGACCAGCGAACGCTTGACCGCACACCGCGCGTAAAGTCGGTCGACATATCGCCCGGCACGCGAGGCGACAGCTCCCAGTCCCGCGCGGCGCAGCAGGCGATCTGCCGCCGCCAGCGCGACGGCGAGCTTCAGCCCTGCCATGGGCACGGCAGCGCGGCGTCCCTCTTCCGACCTGCGCAGCTTCGCCAGCACGACGAGCCGGCCCGTACCGCGCGCCAGCTGGCTCGTGTAATTGGCGCGGCCCGCCCCGTCAGGCTCGCGCCGCAACAGGAGCCGATACGCGGCGTCGACAAACTCGTGGTTGTCGATGACGAACAGGCGTTCGATGGCGCCACCATCGGCAAGGTCTGCTGCATCCGGCGCTGATACCGATCCGGAGACCGGACGATCCAGGGTGAGCATTGCGTCCGTGTCGCCGGGAGAGGCATGCGCGGCAGCCTCGGCCTTGACGCGCGCAATGAGGTCTTGAAGTACCGCGTTTGTCATGGTTCTTGTAACGTGGGTTCTACGAAATCCCGTACAGGGTATTGTTCAAACCGGACCGGCACGTAGCACAGTCCGGAAAATGGCACGTCACTGAAGCCGGCGATCTCGAAGGTCGCGGCGGCATCCCACCAGTGCTGGCAGTCATGCACATGGGTATCATCCGAATGCAATGCGACGGTTACCGTATATTTGCCGGGAGAGAAATTCAACGGCAGCGAGAAGCGGCAACACGCGCTGTTGCCTGCCAAAAAGCGCGCTTCCCTGCGCAACAGGGCGGTATTGGTGCCGAACACGTCCTGTCCGAACCGGTCGCGAATCAGGATTCCCACCGAAAGGTCGGCATTCTGGTTTGACTCGCATTCGAGGTCGATCGTGATGTCTTCGCCAGACGCAAAACGCGTGGCGGGTCCGAACTGGTTTGCCAGCACCACGCTCCGGATCCGCGTGCGCAACGCACCGTACGAATCAGGCGCCGACTGGTCCGCCTGCGGCGCTTCGTCGTCGATACCGGCAATCAGCCGGTAATAGATCTGCGCTGCCTCATCTGGCAAGCCGTCGAATACGATCTTGCCGTCCGACAGCAGGATCGCCCGATCGCAGAGCAGCTTCACCGAATTGATGTCGTGAGACACGTACAGGATCGACCCGCCATTGTCGCGGAACTCGCGGATTCGTTTCAGACACTTCTGCTGGAAGCGAGCATCCCCAACCGCGAGCGCCTCGTCAACGATGAAGCAAACGGGGTCCGCGTGAATGGCCACCGCAAAGCCTAGCCGCATGACCATCCCGGAAGAATAGGTGCGCAGCGGCGCGTCTATGAACTGGGCCAGTTCCGAGAAAGCGACGATGGCGTCGAATCGTTCCTCGATTTCAGCGCTGGTCATTCCGATCAGCCGTGCGTTGACGGCGATATTCTCCCGGCCCGACAACCTGCCGTCGAAACCGGTACCCAGCTCAAGCAGGCCGGCAATGCGCCCACAGCGCTCGATCGTTCCGGCATCGGGCATCAGCACGCCGCTCACGAGCTTAAGCAATGTGGATTTGCCCGCGCCGTTCTGTCCAAGGACGCCGATCGCCTCCCCCTGTCCGAGCGCAAACGAAACGTCTTCGAGTGCGACATGCACGCGATGCCGCTTCTTCCCGAAGAGGCCTTCCATAAGACGATCGGAGGCCCGGTTGTATATCCTGAAACGCTTCGACAGACGCTCGACTTCCAGCACCGGTGAACCGTTCTGCACACGACCTGTCACAACGTATCCCTCAAATCGGATTGCAGACGACTCAGCAGCAGGCGGCTTGCAAGCAGGCTGACGCACGCTGCCAGAGTGAGCCCGATCAGTTCCTTCGCCGGCGGATACTGGTGCCATACGATGATGCCGTGCACGGCATCGATGGCCCAGAAGATGGGGCTGAAGTGCAGCGCGTTCGCGGCCCAGGGAGGTAGGATCGATGCGAGGTAGACGACCGGTGTCAACCAGAAGCCGAACTGCAGGAGGACATTAAGGACATTCTTGATGTCCGGAATGAATACGTCCAAGATACCCAGGATGATGCCAACACCGTACGCGAATGCGCTAAGGAACAGTGCGATAACGGGGAGTACCAGCCATTGCACACCGATCGGGTGACCGATAATCACCAGGAAAACAGCGAAAAAAGCCATGGTGATGCCATACACCACCCACTCCGCGATCACAATATGAAGCGGCATCACCCAAAGGTCGACGCTGATCTTGCGGATCAGATGCGCCTTTGAACCATAGACAGGCGTAAGCCGGTTCAGCAGGTTAGCGAACAGGTTCCATGTGAGGAGGCCGCCTATCAGATAGACCGTATATAGATAGGGATCCGCATCCGCACCAATTCGTGTCCGCATGAAACGGGAAAACACAGTGCTGAACAGCACCACAAAAGTCAAAGGCTGGATCAGCAGCCATGCGGCGCCGAGCGCGTTTTCGCGGTGCCGGTCAACGAGATCCTGGCGCGAGAGGAGCAGTACATGCGCGAGACTAGTTCTTAATGTATGCATGAACGAATTTGAAATGAACCGCTACGCCTGCCAGATCCGACGCTGTCAGGCGACGATCTGCCGATAGACGGCAAGCGTTTCGTCGGCGGTACGTTGCCAACTAAAGCAGCGAGCGCGGGTGCTTCCGGCCGCAATCAGCCGGTCGCGCAACGCACCGTCGTCGAGTAATGCCTGCATGGCTTCGGTGAAGCCGTCGACATCGGCCGGGTCGCGCATGATACATGCATCGCCCGCCACTTCCCGCAGAGCCTGGGCAGTCGAGCACAGCACCGGGACGCCGGAAGCCATTGCCTCAACGACCGGCAATCCAAACCCCTCGTAGACCGATGGATACACGATCGCAAGCGCACCCGCAGTCAGAAGCGGGATTTCATCGTCGCTTACATAGCCCAGTTTGCGCACGGTACCTTCGCGCAATCCGGGCTCGATTGCGACGTCCAGGGAGTCGGTCAGCCACCCGTCGACACCAATCAGGGTAAGCGGGAACCTGCGACGTACCGCGGCAGGCAGGCGTGCATGCGCAGCCAGCGCAGTATGCAGATTCTTGCGCGGTTCCAGCGTGCCCACTGCCGCAAAGTACTGGCCATGCACAAGGCCATGGCGGTTCAGCACGTCACGGGTCGTATCGGAAGAATGCGGCTGAAAGCGCGTCGACACGCCATTTTGCACAACCTTGATTTTATCGCTCGCGACCGGAAAGCAGGCCTGCAATTCATCCCGCACAAAATCCGATACGACGATAACCCTGTCCGCGCGCTCGAGAGCCCGCGGAAAGTTTGCGCGCAGAAGCGCAAGGCGAGGTGCCGGATGATACTCGGGATAGCGCACCCAGGATACATCGTGTGCGGTGATAACAGTGGGGCCGCGAAACCGGAACGGTATGAAGTTCGGATCGTGATAGATCTGCGGGGCTCGCTGCCGTCGAATGCCTGAATCAAAGCGATGTTGTTCGACGTGCGGCATGAAGCGGTAGGTGCCGGGCAGGTATTTGCGCGCAAAACGCTTGACACCCGCCGCAGCCACTGTGCGCCACGACCTCATTCCCATTGCCCCCGCCGACGGTGAGGCACCGCCGCCCTCACTGGATGAAGACCAGTGCGTCCCATAAAAGAACCGCACGCTATGTCCCAGCTGAACGAATTCGCGGGCGAGATGCGACGCGTATTGCCCAATACCGGTGAGTGGTGTGAGTAAGGCACGCCCACCCATTGCGATATCGAGTTGAGCGTCAGAATTATGTTTTTCGAGCATCTACTGCCTGCAATTGGGGATTCTGAAAGCAGCGCAAGTATCCGGCTTGTTTTCCCGAATTGATGTGACAGCCATCACATTTTTCGGTTTGTCGATGGATCAGAATGGGCGCCTTCGCAACGGTCGACGCTGCGGTGTCGATCAGAAAACAAATCAAAGTGCAGACCAGCCGAGAGGTGTCGCGGGCAGCCAACGCGACAACAGGAAAATGACAAACAAAGTCCGGGTACCTTCGAACGAGATCGTTCAGGCGTTGTTGGGTTACCGTCGCGTGTTCCGCACGCTAGGTATCTTTAGCATGCTCATCAACCTGCTGATGCTCGTGCCGTCGATCTACATGCTGCAGGTCTACGACCGCGTCCTGCCCAGCCGCAACGGCGTCACGCTTGCGATGCTGACGCTGATGATGCTTGGCATGTACGTTTTCTCAAGCGTTCTGGAATACGTGCGCAGTTTCATCGTTATCCGGATTGGCCGCAAGCTTGACATGCATCTGAATACCCGGGTGTATACGGCAGCGTTTGAAACGAATCTCAAGCAGCAAGGCGTCAATGCTGGCCAGTCGCTGAACGACCTGACCACTATCCGGCAATTCGTGACGGGCAATGCATTGTTCGCGTTCTTCGACGCCCCGTGGTTTCCGATTTACCTGGCCGTCATTTTCATTTTCAACGTGTGGCTCGGCGTCTTTGCGTTAGCCGGCTCTGTGATTCTCATTGCGCTGGCGATCGCCAACGAACGGGTTTCGCGCCGCCCGCTGGCCGAAGCGACTGCGTTGTCGATCCGCTCAACCACGCTCGCCACCTCGAACCTGCGCAACGCCGAAGTCATCGAAGCGATGGGCATGTTGCCCAACCTGATGGCGCGCTGGTCGGTACTCAACGCCGGATTTCTCGCCCGGCAGGCTGAAGCGAGCGAGAAAGCAGCGGTGGTGGGCAATGTCACGAAATTTTTCCGGCTGTCCCTGCAGTCGCTGGTACTGGGGGTCGGCGCACTGCTCGCAATTGACGGCAAGGTCTCGCCGGGCATGATGATCGCCGGCTCGATCCTGATGGGCCGGGTGCTGAGCCCGCTGGAAATGGTCATTTCCGTCTGGCGTCAATGGAGCGGCGCGAGAAGTGCGTATGACCGGCTCGTCGAGCTGCTGGAAAACAATCCGGTGCGCCGTATAGGCATGAGCCTGCCGGCCCCGACAGGGCGCCTGACGCTTGAGGCAGTGAGCGCGGCGCCGCCGGGCTCGCGTCTTCCTGTGGTGCATGGCCTTTCCTTCACGATTGACGCGGGTGACATCGTTGGCGTTATCGGGCCAAGCGCATCCGGAAAGTCGACGCTCGCGCGGCTCATGGTCGGAGTATGGCCCGCAGCCGTGGGGACAGTGCGGCTTGACGGAGCCGACATCTATCAGTGGGACAAGGACCAGCTGGGACCGCACATCGGCTATCTCCCGCAGGACATTGAACTGTTCGGCGGCTCAATCGCGGAAAACATTGCGCGCTTTGGCCAGATCGAATCGGAAAAAGTCATCGATGCCGCGAAACTCGCGGGCGTCCACGAGATGATCCTGCGTTTGCCGCAGGGCTACGACACACTCGTCGGTGACCGTGGGGCGGGGCTTTCAGGAGGTCAGAAACAGCGTATCGGTCTTGCTCGCGCGTTATACGGTGACCCGAATTTTATCGTACTCGACGAACCTAACTCGAACCTGGATGAGACAGGCGAGGCAGCACTGAAGCAGGCAATCGAGCGTTTGCACGGCGCCGGCAAGACCGTTGTGCTGATTACTCATCGGACCAGCATCATTGCGGCCACCACCAAGCTGCTGCTCCTCGTAGAAGGCCAGCTCAGGATGTACGGCCCGACGCCGCACGTGCTCGCAGCATTGCAGAACGCCCCCGCACATTCAGCCGCCGCAGAGCCGGCCGCGGCAAAAACGACACAACCCGAAAACCATCAGCCATCCGCCGCTGAAACGGCAGAGGCAGCAGGCTGACCGCAGAGTGTTCATGTTCAATTTCACAAACAAGAAAGTAGCGGTGCCCGCCGTCGAGGTGTTCGGCTCCGCGTTGCCGCCTGTCGTCGATATCGACGAATCGCGATACGTCAAACTCGGTTGGACCGTCGTTCTGGTAGGCGTAGTGGGCTCGCTTCTGTGGGCCGCGCTTGCCCCGCTTAGCAAAGGTACGGCGGTTCAGGGAACGGTTGTCGTGGCAGGAAACCGCAAGACAATCCAGCACCCGACCGGCGGCATCATTCGCGACATACTTGTGCAGGATGGCGATCGGGTGAAGGCTGGACAGGTGCTCGTCAGAATGAACGACGTCCAGACGCGGTCACAGGCCGCAACCATCCGGGCGCAATACCTGACGGAACTCGCAACGAAAGCGCGCCTCGTTGCCGAAACAACGAATGCGAAGGAGATCACCTTTCCGCCCGAGCTGATGGATCGGGTCGCGGCCCACGACCAGGAGGCTGAGGACGACGTCAGGCTGCAAGAGCAACTGCTGACTTCACGACGACTGGCACTGAAGGCGTCAGTCGGCGCGTTGGACGAGAACATCGCCGGATATCGTGCCCAGCTGGCAGGGCAAGCCGATTCGCGCGTACAGCAACTGGCAGAGCGCAAGACGCTACAGGATCAGCTGGCCGGCGTGCGGCAACTTGCGGGCGAAGGTTACGTGCCACGCACCAAACTACAGGATCTCGAGCGCCAGGAAGCCGCGCTCAATAGCGAGATGTCGAGGCAGACCGGCGCCACCGGGCAAATGGCGAGCCAGATGGCCGAAGCACGTCTGCATATCGCGCAGCAGCAGGAAGACTATTTGAAAGACGTACGCACGCAGCTAAGTGAGGTACAGCGCGATACCGAGGCCCTGCGCAGCCGTCTGAACGAAAGCGAATTTGAACTTGCTAACAGCGAGGTCCGCTCTCCCGTCGACGGAACAGTCGTTGGCGTGAACGTATTCACCAACGGCGGCACGGTTGCAGCAGGTGCAAAGCTGATGGACGTGGTGCCAAGCGGCGAGCCGCTTGAAGCAGAAGGCCGGTTGCAGATCAATCTGGTTGACAAGGTTCACGAAGGCATGCCGGTCGACCTGATGTTTACCGCATTCAACCAAAACAGTACGCCGAGAATACCTGGGACGTTGACCTTCGTGTCCGCAGACAGTCTGGTGGACGATCACACCGGCGCCCCGTACTACCGGGTGCGCGCCAAGGTTTCGCAGCAGGGCATGAAGCTGTTACGGAATCTGAACGTCAAGCCGGGCATGCCAGTCGAAATATTCGTCAACGCAGGCCAGCGCTCGATGCTGAGCTATCTGCTCAAGCCGATCATCGACCGCTCGCATACCGCATTGACGGAGGACTGAAGTGCGAGACGTGCTTACAACCCTACTGACGGGCAAGTCGTCTCGCGCCCGCCCTGGCCGGACCGTTCCCATCGGCCCACGGCTGCGCGCCATCGCGCTTGCGATGTCGATCGGCGCCGCGCTCATTGCGCCGCGTGCGGCGCACGCGCTTGGTCTGGCCGACGTTTATGAGGCAGCGCTAGGTCACGATCCGGTCTTCGCAGGGGCGGCGAAGCAGAAGGAAGCCGATGACGCGAACGTTGCGATCGGCCGCTCCTACCTGCTGCCGAACCTGTCGGCAAACTATTCCAACTACCGCGATGCGACCGGCACGACGACTCTCGGACAAGGGACTGATCAACAGACCTACCACGCGTATTCCGAGGGCGTTTCGCTCCGGCAATCCCTGATTAATTTCGAAGGCATTGCGCGTTACCGCTATGGGAAGGCGACGGCACTGGCCGGCGACGCGACGTTCGATGACCGTAAGCAGGAATTGCTCGTACGGGTATTGGCCGCCTATACAGACACCGTCTTTGCCCAGGAGCAATTGGCACTCGCTATCGCCCAGAAGAAGGCGTTCGATGAGCAGTTCGCGGGCAACGAAGCTATGTTCAGGAACGGTGAAGGAACGCGCACCGACATCCTCGAGACGAAATCGAAGGCGGAACTGGCGCAGGCAGACGTGGCCGACGCGCGCGACAACGTCGATAACGCGGCGCACATGCTTGAGGCGATTACGGGTTTGCCCGCGTCCCTGGACGTCGCCGGTCTTGACCGGCTGAAGGACAGCTATCAACCGACACTGCCCTCGCCGCCCAGCTTCGACGAATGGCGCGATATTGCCCTGGAGAACAATGCCCAATTGATCGCTGAACGACACTCTGTTGAGGCAGCGCAGCAGCAGGTGAAGGTCGTGCGGGCGGGCTTTTATCCGCGCGTGGACCTTGTGGCCAGTATAGGCAAGAGCCAGTCCAGCACAGTCTATTCGATCGGCCAGCGCTATCTGACCAAATCGGTCGGCGTTGAAATAACGATACCGCTGTATTCGGGCGGACTCGTGCAGGCGTCGTCCCAACAGGCACAGGCTAACTACGAGCGCGCGCAGTTCGAATTGCAGGACAAGACCAACAACGTGTTGCTTGATTTACGCAAACAGTACAACCTGTGCGTGAGCAGTCTGACACGAATCGACGCGCTCAGGGGCGCGGTGGACTCGGCCACCCTGCAGATTACGGCGACCCGCAAAAGCGTGCAGGCCGGCATGCGCACGAACCTCGACGTACTGACAGCAACAGAACAGCTCTATCAGTCCAAACGCGATCTGGCGCGCGCGCGTTTTCAGTACTTGCAGGCGGATCTGCAACTCAAGCGGGCAGCGGGGATATTGACGCCGCAGGATCTGTATGAGATGGCACAGTGGTTTATGCCGCCTGACCAGTCGGCGCCGCTTGCTAAAGCCGCAAACCCGACTCCCCTGGTACGTTGAACCGGGACTACCGAATCACGTCAGGTCACGCGAGGAGCGTCCCGCGACCAGCCTGCACCGTTAAACGCACATCCAGTTCATTTTTCGGAAAGATTGTGCTTGCCGGCACAATCTTGCGTGGGTATCTG